>OY970209.1:0-1521901 GCA_963713855.1 uncultured bacterium
TGGTTGCGGAACATCTCTGTTATGATCTTCAAGTTTTTGTTTGAGCCTCTGCGTCTTTAAATAAAACATGAGCATATTCATGATAAAGCGTAAAAAGGCGAATAGCCCAATCAGGCAAAGAAGGTAAAGCAATCGAATAACGCCCGTCATCATGTGCTGCTGAATAACCACCATCCGGGTCAGAATCAAGGACGGTAAATAGTTCCTCCTTCAAACCAAGATTCATTTGACTCTCTTCAAGCATTAAAACAGTACTGATGGTTGGCGGATAGAAAGCTCCGACTTCCAAAAGAGCATAAGGATAAGCAGCAAGTTCTACTTCATTAACCCACGTTTTAGATTACCTCCCTCATGCTTTTTGCAAGTTCCTGTCCAAGCATTTCTCTTAAAAAATTATAAGCATAAAGCATCTCAGTTTCATAGACACTTAAAAAGGTACGAGTATACTCTGGCGATTGCGATGAACAGCTTCCTGTTTCAAGGCTACCACCTTTTACTTTCTCATATTCCTCGAGATTGATGTTAAAAAAGCCTGTAAAATAGATAATCTTTTTGGGAAAAGTTCTTATCTCTTCAAGTTCAAGATCAGCTATTTGATCATCTTTCCATGATGCATAAGGATCTTTGACGTTAGCAACCGTGCTGCAAAGACATGAAGAAAAAATAAGCACCGAAAGGAGTGTTACACTTGTGCATAGCATTAGTACATCCTAAAAAATTTAAAATAGTCTCAATAACTCTTTAAATAGTATCTACCCCGACAGTTTAGTCAATTAGAGCTCAAGTTAAGCTACAACAGAAATATTGTTAGATAGTATACTAGGTAAGCATTCTTGAAAGACGGTTCTACTTCGTAATTGGAACTAGCTTAGAATAAATTCTCTGTTTGCTAGGGAAGATAACAAAGAGCAAGGGAAAAGGGAAACATTTTCCAGATACCTAAACTGCTTGAAGAAAATTTCAAGCTTATTGATTTTTTCCGAAGAATTAAACTGCGTTTTTAACAAATTAATAAGGAAAAAGAGGTGCCTGACTCAAAAAACAAAAAAAGCTTTGAAGCTGCAAGACAGATCACTTAAACAGTCTATTTTAAAGTGGAATGATGTTTTTACTTAGAATAGTAAGAAAAGTCGCAGTGAGGCAGTCTCCATTTGTTGCACTACCTCACCTTAAAAAATTGAGAATCACAATGCAGGCACTTCTTGTTGATCCCTTTGACAGCTCGGAATAGCTACAAAAAGAAAAGGAATTGCTCAGCAAAAGATTTCAAATGTGTTATCTAATCGGCTTAACTCTGTGACGGGGGTTATATACCATGCCGGTTTATTTAAAAGGTAGCTCAACAAATTTTTATTATATAAATGGGGCACGTGTCCTTTAATATAGATAGGTTGAGTTTGGTTATACGCGTAGTCTAAAAGACTCATTTTATGCCAATAGCACTCAGGTTCTTCACCCCAGCCAATTCCCTCTGTACATGTAGCATAGCTGATCGTATCGCGTAATAACTGAGGTAGGATATTACTATTTTTTTCTACTAAATCCTTAAAATCACTAACCTGCACTTCTGAGTGCATATGACCAATGAGGTCGGCTAATAGTTGGGCTTTAGTATCTTCTTGTGCTCGAGCTTGAAATATTGATAGCGCAAATACCATAACACCGACAATGAGTGACGTTTTCATCCGTTCTCCTATAAAAATAATTGTTAAAATCTTGTTTTTATTCTAAAAATAGCACAAATATGACTATTTTGCAATAGTAAAAAAATTTAATTTCTCTTAACGCAATAGGCTAAACACCGTAATCTTAAAATAAACCCCTGGCAAAACAGTTCATTTGATAACCAAATAGCTAGTGACCCTAAGGTAATTACTCCATAGCTACCCAGCAACGATTTATAGTCGTTTTGGAGACATGATTTCTTCAAACACGGGGATACTATAATCGCACTGCTCTTCTTGATGCCAATCCAGAGGAAGTTCAATTATAAATCCAATGGCATTAAAAGAACGTGTATTATTTACAAAAAGAAAAATAATGATAAGCTAAATCTATCCCTAAAAAAAGCTACCTTTAAGGAGCATTAATTACTCCTTTTTTGTATACTGAAGAAAAGCACTTAGAAAAAGGCGAGAGAGCGTGGAAACAAAGAAATGGATAACGGTTGTGGGAGCCCGTGAGCACAACCTGAAAAACATAACAGTTCAGATTCCAAAGGAGTCATTGACGGTCATTACTGGCCCATCTGGCTCAGGAAAGAGTACTCTTGCTCTTGATGTACTGTATGCGGAGGGTCAGCGCCGTTATATTGAGTCACTTTCCTCATATGCGCGTCAGTTTTTAGGAATTCCTCCAAAACCTCATGTAGAGCGTATAGAGGGACTATGCCCAGCAATTGCTATCGACCAGAAGACGGTGGGTGCAAACCCACGTTCTACAGTAGGAACAATAACGGAAATCTATGATTATTTACGAGTTCTTTTTGCTCGCGTTGGTATGCTCCATTGCCCCTCATGCCATAAGCCTGTGCATGCCGAATCTCCAGAAACCATCGCCCAAAAGCTCCAGGCCCTCTACACAGGGCATACTATTACAATCGGAGCACCCGTCGCCAACGAAAAGAAGGGTGAATTTACCAATCAGCTTGAAAAATTTTTTTTAAACGGGTTTTACCGTTTTCTTATCGACGGAAAAATATATAGCTTCAGGTCCTTAAACGCTCTTAAAGAGTTAAGCCTTAAAAAAACGCACAAGCACACTATTGACATCATTATCGATACACTTGAGGTATCGCCTTCAGAAGCTGCCCGCATGCATGAGGGCGTCGAGGTCGCATTTAACTTGACACAGGGACTTTGTAAAATTATCGCCGGCAATGACCAGCATACATACTCATCGAAAAGAATGTGCATTGATTGTACACGTTCATTACCTGAGATTGAGCCACGGCTTTTTTCTTTTAATTCACCCCTTGGTGCTTGCAAAAAGTGTCACGGGCTCGGCATTATATTACTAGCACCATCAATGCCGTGGTATGCAAAACTAGAAGAGCATCGAGAACAGTTTGAAACGCTATGCACCGAGTGTAAAGGACAGCGTCTAAATCCATTAGCATTGGCAGTAACGGTTGGTGGATTTAATATCCACGAGATAAGCGCATTTTCAATCAAAAAGGCGCTCGAATTTTTCAAAAACCTAACTCTTGACGCAACACAACAAGCCATTGCAGAAAGACTTCTTAACGAGATCATTAACCGCTACACATTCTTATCTGACGTAGGCCTAGGCTATTTAACACTAACTCGAACGGCTAGAACTCTTTCGGGGGGCGAAAGCCAGCGCATAAGGCTTGCTACGCAAATAGGATCAGCCTTAAGCGGTGTACTCTACGTTCTTGACGAACCGAGCATCGGTCTTCATCAAAGAGATAATGATCGGCTTATAGGAACGCTTAAAAAACTGCGCGATCAGGGAAATACTGTGCTCGTTGTTGAGCACGATTTTGATACCATGACTAACGCAGACTACATTATTGACATGGGACCTGCTGCAGGTGTGCACGGAGGCACCATAGTTGCAACAGGAAATCCAGATGATCTTTGCAAAAAAGAACACTCGCTGACAGGAGCATATCTTGCTGGCAGAAAAAATATTATACGAAAACAGCCCACTCGAAAACCTGAGCGTTTTTTGACCATCCATGGAGCTAGCACCCATAATCTTAAAAATATCACTACAGCCTTCCCGCTTCAGGTATTTTGTTGTGTTTCGGGTGTTTCAGGATCAGGCAAAAGCACCCTTGTTATGGAAGAGCTTGTACCTACTTTAGAATCAGCATTAAAACATAAGCTTCAGTCTAGCTCAAGTGGTCGTATACAGGGCTTTGAGTCCATAGAAACGCAGGTAGTTATCGACCAGACACCTATCGGACGAACACCGCGATCTAATCCTGCGACATACCTAGGTATCTTTGATGATATACGTAAACTGTTTTCAGGACTTCCTGAAAGTAATGCACGGGGCTATAGCCCGGGAAGATTTAGCTTTAACGTTGCTGAAGGACGTTGTGCGCACTGTCAAGGAGAAGGGGTATTAACAATATCAATGCATTTTCTACCAGATGTCACCGTCACGTGTAATCATTGCAAGGGCCTAAGGTACAATCCCCAAACACTCGAGATTTTTTACAAAGGCAAGCACATTGCCCATATACTCGACATGACTGCCGAAGAAGCAGCTATCTTTTTTGAGCACCACCCTTCGCTTTCAAAAAGGCTCAATCTTATGTGCAGCGTCGGACTCGACTATATCAAACTGGGACAGCCATCAACAACGCTTTCAGGCGGAGAAGCGCAGCGCATAAAACTCGTTAATGAATTAGCAAAGCGTGGAAGCAATACACTTTACATTCTCGATGAGCCAACAACAGGCCTTCACGCACAAGACATCGAAAAACTGCTTATTGTGCTTAACAGGCTCGTTGATAAGGGAAACTCGGTACTTGTCATAGAGCATAACATCGATGTACTCAAAGTTGCCGATTACCTTATTGAGCTCGGGCCAGAAGGCGGGGACGAAGGCGGCCATATCATCGCACAAGGCACACCGGAAGATGTTGCAAAGTCGCCCAAAAGCGTCACAGCTCCTTATTTACAAAAAGCACTTAGCGTCACTAAATAGTAGGTCAAAAAGAAATAGGCGCCTACGCGGCGCGCGGCAGGACATTGTCCTGCACCTGTTGCTTGTTTTGCTTCTTACATACTTATAGTGTATGAGATAAACCGGGAAACCCGGTCTATCTCATTAGGCACATTTACCAGAAAGGGAACTCCCTTTCTGGTAAAAACCATAAATAAAAGTTTAAGAAATGGGTCAAGGGTCATAAAGCCTGAGTCCAGGCTTATGAGCCCTTTCATAGAGTCAATACTATGACTCTTATGATGCCGCGTAGGCGTATTCTTCCCTGATTTTTATTTGGCGACAGAAACCTAGCGTGCGTAAATTAGTAATAATTGCCAATATCGTTATTTGTCGTTAGACTACCAAAAACATATCGCAGCCCTCTAACGTACGGTACTTATGAATGACGAGTCCCATTCCTTAACGCCGCTTATGCGGCAGTATCATGAAGTAAAAGGCCGTTTTCCCGATGCACTCGTATTGTTCCAGGTGGGAGATTTTTATGAGCTCTTCCACGAAGACGCTCATAAAGCCTCAGCATTTTTGGGAATTACGCTCACAAAAAGGAGCAATAGCGGCGATCAAGCAGTGCCTTTGTGCGGTGTTCCGGTGCATGCTGTAGATCACTATCTGGTAAAACTTGTACGCGGAGGTTTTCGCGTCGTTCTTTGTGACCAGCTTACAAAGCCGCAGCTTGGAAAACTTGTAGAACGCGGAGTAAAGCAGGTATTAACGCCCGGTACGTTAACCGATTTTAAAATGCTTGAAGAGAAATCTGCCTCCTATATAGCATCGATTTTTCCCATAAGCGATCGGTACGGGGTACTCTTTGCAGAACTTTTAGCAGGCCAAATTTTTATAACCGTACTTGAATCGCACGACTCGCGCCTATTGGAGGCCGAGCTTGCACGCTTTTTGCCTCAAGAAATTCTTCTTCCTTCCACCAAACTAGGAACAGCGCTCAATGCTATCTTACAAAAACTTGGGCATGTTACCACCATGCTTAGTCAAACAGCTCAATATTCAGCCGACAACGAAGAGCTTACAAGCTGGCTTACGAGCAGTTTTTCAGAAGGAATTGTTACTTTTATAGAGCACTCCCAAGCAGCTAAAGGAGCTCTTGCCCTTATGCATGGGTACTTTAAAACTAACTGCCCACTCGCAATTGGCCAGTGTAAGCAGATGGTCATGTATAGCCCAGAAGATTTTCTTATACTCGATACGGCAACACAGCGAAACTTAGAACTTGTCAAAAACATCCACGATGAACAAAGCCAACAAACACTTTTTGGAGTCATGGATCGCGCTACAACGGCGATGGGTTCGCGCCAAATAAAAAAATGGCTCCTTCGACCCTTGGTGAAACAAGAACTTATCGAACAACGCTTAGACGCAGTTGAAGCGCTCAATGGTGCTATTACTACACGGCATTCTTTACAAGAAGAACTAAAAGGGATAGGTGACCTTGAACGCGTTGTAGGCCGGATAGCATTGTCACGTGCCCTACTGTATGATTACTTAGGGCTCATGAGAGCGTTAGTACACCTACCTAAGCTTTCTCAGCTTTTAGAGCCGCTTTTGGGGGTACAAATAGTACAAGCAATTAAAGCTCGACTAGGTGATTTTACTCAAGTTTCCGAGCTACTTAATAAGTCACTCAATGACGATAGTAGCCTTCCCTGGCTTATAAAGTTGGGGTACAATGCGGAGCTTGACCGTCTTCGAACACTCCACGAAGAAGGGGCACAGGCTGTACTTGAGCTTGAAAAAAAGGAACAGGAGCGTACGGGAATAGCTTCGCTTAAAATTCGCTTTAGTAAGCCCCATGGTTATGGCATTGAAATTACAAAAACACACCTTCACTTAGTGCCTAATGACTATATACGTATACAAACACTCGCCCAGCGAGAACGCTTTACCTATCAGGCTCTTAAAGACCTTGAATACGATATTCAGCGCGCAAAATCAAGCATTGATGAGGTCGAAGAAGAAGTTTTTAAAAGCATCTGTCAGAGTGTTTCTCAAGAGATACCAGCTCTTAAAAAAGCCACACAGGGGCTTTCTCATTTAGATGCTATTATAGGGCTTTCAGAGCTTTCTTATGAACGTGCTTATACACGACCTACATTCAATAAGCAGAGAAACATTCTTATACAAGATGGCAGACATCCAGTCGTTGATAGCCAGTTACATGAGGCTTTTATTCCTAATGATACTGTGTTGACGGACCAAGAGTGCTTATGGGTCATTACTGGGCCAAACATGGGCGGTAAATCGACATTCTTGCGCCAGAACGCCCTTCTTATTATTATGGCTCAAATGGGCTCCTTCGTTCCTGCAAAATCAGCCTGCTTACCGCTTGTCGATCGCATTTTTACCCGCATAGGAGCCGCCGATAATGTTGCAGCGGGTGAAAGTACCTTTTTTGTCGAGATGAAGGAAACTGCACTCATTTGTACAAAAGCAACGTCCCAGAGCCTCGTCATACTCGATGAAGTGGGAAGAGGCACAAGCACCTACGATGGTCTTGCACTTGCACAAGCAATCGTTGAATACCTTTACACACACGTACAAGCAAGGTGCTTGTTTGCAACACATTACCATGAGCTTACAAGCTTAGTCGAAACACATCCGGGCATAGCAACGTACTATGCAGCAAGCAAAGAAACAAAAGAGGGTGTCCTTCTTCTGCATAAAATATTAAAGGGTAAAGCAGATGGCAGTTTTGGATTAGAGGTTGCAAAGCGAGCTGGTGTTCCTACGACGATTTTAGAAAGAGCACAGGAAATACTTGTACACCTAAAACAAGAAGCTAATGAAAAAGAGCTAAATGTACAACCAGCAATCTCTTTATCACAGCCACAAGAAAAAATGAAAGAGGAGCTTTCTGCACTCAATATGGACACGCTTAGCCCTCGAGCAGCGTGGGACTTTCTCTGCCACCTAAAAAATGAGTATGACTTCAAGCAATAACCCCTGATTGACCAGCAAAAAGGGATGCTGTAGACTGCTCAAATACTCTAAAGTAAGTGGATCATCTATGTTATATAACTATTTCGCGCTAACAGTCAGCTTTTGCAGTTTTTTATATTGTTCATTTACACGCTGCATGGAGGATCTGTTTTTCTTAAGCCTATCTACCACTCAAGAAATACTTACTCGCCATAGTGACATTAATAGGACAACGGAAGACCTATCTTCAGTCTTTCAAGCTATTTTAGCTGAGCAAGAACAAGCGGAAGGGTTTTCAACTTTCGTTCGAATGATCAAAGTGTACTTTCAAACTGAAGACTGGAAAGACATAATACCGTTTCTCAAACTAGCATCTTCAAGAAACATGTCGTCGCCGAATATAGTCGGGCCTAGTATAGACTTAAACGACTTTTTAGCGGTTAATAAGCCATACTTTTATAGCTATGACAATGAGGGTAACCCTTTTATAGCTTTCGCTCTGAATCAAAATGGCAAAGTCATCAAAAAAACGCTTTTTTTTAGCAAAACAGCTAAAAGTATTTCTCAAGTAGATGCAAATCAGTTTTTAGCGATCGCTTGCCTATTTTATCAAGGCTCATGTTTTATTCGCTATAACGGCAGCGTTGTTGAATGGACGTTAGCAAAAATAAACGATATTAACAGCTTTACAAACTAGCTCTCATAGTTGTGGATAGCGCTTATAAAAACCGGTTACTTGCTCATAAGCAAAACCTGTTTGATATAAAAGTCCCTCAGAAAGATCAGGCCCAAACAATTGAAGTCCAACAGGAAGACCCTCTTTTGTAAATCCGCAAGGTACTGAAAGCGCCGGAATACCGACTAAGTTTGCGGGAGCTGTAAAATAGTCTTGTAAATCAAGCTCCAAACCGGTTACCTGGCCAAACTTGAACGCAGGAGTCGGGCTTACTGGTGAAAACAGAAGATCAACATCTTTAAAAGCTTCCAAAAATTGTGCTCGCAGCATCGATTGTACCTTTTTAGCGCTTTGGTAGTACTGTTCAGCATGACCAGCTGATAATACATAGTTACCAATTAAGATACGCTCCTTGACAACTTTACCAAAACCTTGAGCACGAGTACGAGCATACATCTCTTGAAGATTCGAGACATTTTTTGCCCGCACACCATAACGTACACCATCAAAACGTGCAAGGTTTGAAGCAGCTTCTGCCCGACTAACCATAAAATAGATAGCTGCACCGTAATCCATTAAAGGAAGTTTCACACGCTTAATTTTTGCACCCAAACGCTCGTATTCTAGTAGTGCGTTTTCAAGAAGCTGTTTAACCTCAGAATCAATGCCTTCTTTATTGTATGCGTTCTCTATAATGCCGATCGTTAAGCCCTGCTTTAAAGAACCAGTTAAGTTTTTTGTATAATCCTCGACCGCTTCTTTGCGGGTCGTACCATCTTTGGCATCAAAGCCTGCTATACAAGAAAGTACCAAAGCATTATCGTAAATGGTGCGCGTTAGCGTGCCGATTTGATCTATGGACGAGGCATAAGCAACTAAACCAAAGCGAGATACGCGACCATAAGTAGGCTTCATACCCACTATACCGCATAGAGCTGCAGGCTGCCGTACTGAGCCTCCCGTTTCAGAACCAAGCGCCCATGGTACAAGCCCAGCTGCAACGGCTGCTGCAGATCCGCTGCTTGAGCCACCAGGTACCCGTTTTATGTCCCAAGGATTTGCTGTTGGGCCATAGGCTGATGTTTCTCCCGAACTACCCATAGCAAATTCATCACAGTTTGCTCGACCGATGGAAAGAGCTCCAACTTTTTTTAATCTTTCGACAGCTGTTGCATCATATGAAGCACAATAGTTTGCTAAAATCTTAGAAGCACAGGACGTGATGCGCCCACGTTGGCATATGGTATCTTTTATAAGCCCGGGTATACCTGAAAGCGCATGCTCTTTATTATGGGCATCCTTTAAAATCGATGCCTGGTCAAAAATCTCGAGTGCAGCGTTTAACTCCGGGTCAATAGAAGAAAACCGCTCCTTGAAGTAAGAAAGAAGCTCTAAAACACTTATTTCTTTACGAATAATCTTCTTACGAAGCTCGCCGATTGTGGCAAATGCTAATTCATTCATACTAATTTCTCTACGAGTCTTGGTGCTTAATAATAACGGGAACAACGAAGAAATTTCCCTCATGCTCAGGAGCACTTTTAAGTAAACATTCGGTATCAAAAGCTTCTGCTTCATCCTCACGCGTTCTGTTCACCGTGTGTAACAGGTCAACAGTTTCCCCATTATTTTGAGCAAGTTCTTTTAGCGATGAAGCGTATTGCAAAACATCTTGCAAGTGCTTAGTCAAGCTATCAAGCTCGTCTTCGCTAAACGAGATAGCAGAAATGCGCGCTAACTTGCGCACATCATCTTTTGTAATAAGTGTCATACTATTCCTCGAGTTTATGTCTGGACAGATGGCGATAAACGAAGCCTGTAATACCACTTTTTGCCCGCAAACCGTCCAACATAGATAAGGCTCATAAGGCCCGCATTTATATAAAAGGACCCATATATAAGAATAAATTTAATAAGTTTATTATCAAGCGGGAGTATTGAAAAAGCCCAAGACATAGGCAAGAAGCAGACAACACCAGCCAGAAGGCGAACCCACATTACAGTCCATACATCGCCAGCCCCTCGTAAAGCCGCTGCTAAAATAAGCTGCAGAACATCGAGTATGGCCAAGGCGCTAATAAAAGGGAGCGCTCTGCTTGCAAAAGCGGTGAATGTACCAGCAGAATCAAAAATGTGCACCATAGGACTTGCAAACACTGAAAAAATGCTCAAAATACACACAACTGACACTGATGCTAAAATGAGCACTTTTTTAAGGTCCTGCTTAACACCGGTCCAATTACCCGCTCCGACATCATTACTCACAAGAAACGTTATAACTTGACCAAAGGCTATAGCCGGTATAAAGGCTAATTGTTCAAGATCACGTATTGCAGAAAAGCTTGCCAAAGATTGCTCTCCAGCTGGCGCTAACATACGTACAAGCCAAATTTTGGCCCAAGCAAGGGTCGCTTTATCAAGCATAACCGGCCAACTAAGCTCTAAAAGCCTAAATGCTGACTGGGGGCTATAAGACCCGATTATGTGCATGCTGTAGCGGCGAAGATGCTTGTCTTGAAGCAGGTATATAAGTGCGCCAAAGCACATAACGATATGCTGAATTAAAAATGCAACTGCTGATCCTTGAAAGCCTAACGCTGGAAGCCCAAACTCGCCTTTAATAAGCCCCCAATCAAAAAAAAGGAAAACTGCACCACCCATCAAAAATAACACCATGGGCACACGCGTGTTTTTAATACCACGCAAAAAACCAATAAAGGAAAAATAAAGGAACATAAAGAAAATTCCCAAAGCCCGTATACGAAGGAAGGGTACACCGATGTCGGCCATGTTTTTAGTAACACCGTACCAACTATAAATAAACGGTGCACCTATGTAGAGTATGCTTGCCATTAAAGCACCAATTAATGCCGTAGTCCACAAAGAGCTCACAGCGGCCACACCCACCTTTTCAGGAGCATCTTGGCCATTGTACTGACCGCATAAAACGACCGTGCCTACCGAAATACCCTCGGCTACCTTTGTAATAAAATGGGTAAGCGTGCTCGTTACACCAAGAGTTGCATAAAGCGACGTTGTCTTTAAATCAGCTATAAGCTTGGCGTCAAACAATGACAGCAATGAGTAGGTAACAAAAGCGGTTACGAGCTCAGGGTAAAAATAAGCTAAAATACGGCGATAGCTTTCGCCTGCCGAAGATTCATGTTGACCTACCACTTCCATATAAGCCTTGCTTTTTAATGAGTGCCACTTTCTAGAACCACCAGTTTACGCTTTTTATGGCCCACTTGATAGGGACATTCTTTTTTAATAAAAGGAATAACGTACTCTTCAGGAACCCATTGGATTGAAGCCCAATAAGCAAGTTGAGCATCGCGATACTCACTGGCCGGCCTAAATATACGAAGAAGCTCCCTAAATTGCAATGAAGCCCGCGCGCAAAAAAGGTCTACAGGTATATGTGCATGACGCAAAAACATTCTCCAATCAAGCTGATAAACCTCGATATCTTGTAAACCGAGCTTAACTATAAGATCTTCTAAAAATGCAACTTTTTTATGCGTCACTTCTATCAGTATAACTTTAAGGTCTGGGTATACAATTTTAAGTGGCACTCCGGGAAAACCCGCCCCAGTACCAATATCTGCAAGCACCCGAACATCACTCATCGGCACACAATAGGCTAGTGCTAAAGAATCTTCAAAATGATAATGGATAACTGATGAAAGCTGGGTTAAGGAAGTAAGGTTAAAAAGCTCATTAGCTTCTAAAAGAAGTGTGTAATAGCGCTCAAATTGCGAGAGCTGGCCAGAAGAAAGCTTTAAGCGCTCAGAAAACGCTTGCCATAGTTGGGCGTTCTTTGTATCCATAGTTCTGCTGTTATAAAGTTTTTTTTAGTATACCCTAAAACTTATAAGCGATATAGAATGAGCTACGTGTTTGTAGTTTGGGCATCATCCGTTGCTTTGGCTGCAGCACTGGAAACTGAATCCCTGCCTGCATAACCCAATGCTCATTTGAACAAAAAAGAGAAGGCCCTAGAAATAAAATAGTACCCTCAAAAAAAGGAGCAAAGAGCTTTCCCGCAGCCCTAGCTGGACCTTGCCGGCCATTATTTTTAGCAGTATGAATGCCATCGATTTCAAGAAGACCAAGAATAATAGAATCAACAGTGTCTGCAAGATTCAACCCGAGTCCCCCTTCAAAATAAACTTGAGTGCTGACTTGGGATTTACGCTCATTAGTAGGAAATGACACACCGCACGAGGTAAAGCTATACCATTTTATAGTGGTATAGCTGCAAGTAGTTCCTATAAAAAAAACAGCAGTCCCCGCACCGACAGGTGGTACTGAATTTGGTGAACCTGTAGGAAACCATATTCCGCCAACTACTGTACCCTGCAAAAACCATGTAGGTCCTCCGCTTTGATAAAAAGCGTACTCTGCATCTACGTAAAAGTCGGCTAGCCCTCTAGATCTCGTATCTTCTTCCTTATAAGAAAGTGCTATGGGCAAATTAAACAATATAGAAAACGTGTCGCTTATACCGTACAAAAAGCTTGGTGTGAGAGCCAGAAAATGTTGGTGTTTTCCCGTTATACAAGAAAGAGTGGTAAACGCAAATTTATCGCCCTTATCAACAATATTTTGACCAAAGCTAAAAAGTGGACTTGGCTGTTGTGAAGTCGGCAAAGCAAAATTACCTATGGCAATTGGTTCTTCACTTTTACCACAAAGACCATACGTTGCCAAAAAAATGAGCAATGTAAGCAGATTTTTTTTGAACACAATTCGACTTTCATTTAATAGTTATTTTTGAACTTAGAGTATACTTTATATCATGCATTATGATTAAGAAAATAGAGTATTCGTTGCTCATTATAAGGTATGTCTCATGAAAAAAATCAAAATGGTTCTCACTCTTTTTCTAGCTTGCAACCTAGCGCAAGGAATGAATCCACCAGAAGAAAATACTTTAGACAATAGTATTAGAATTAGCTTTCAACCAAGGCCAAAAGCAGTACTTCTGTGTTTGCTGGTAAAAAACCCTCAAAATTTATCTGCATATGCATCAAAGTCTGTTGTGCTCAGAAAAGTAGCGCTTTTGCAAGAGATATTGATCTACATTACCAACTTTCAAGCCGGCTGGGACGAGCTTGATCCAGACTTTAAAAAAAGCACAATACTGTTGGAGGCTTCCCTTTTACTTCTTGATACAAACAGAAAGACGTGTGAAGAATTGATGAAACCGTTCAATTTTTCGTCGCTACAAATCCCAGCTTTACGACATATAGTCGACACAATTATTAAAAATGATTGGAAGAAACTCAAAGCATTTTTAATGAAATTTACTACACATCATGATCGCGAAATTCCAACACCAAACTACCAAGATTCTAGCCTACATTTTCTTGATTTGATGATAGGGCCAACACCTCCTGCGTTTTTGACTTTTGAAAATATATCATTAAGGTTAGCTAGATTTTACAAAAAAATCCTTGAACGAATTCGAGACGGTATTTTGAGAGAGAATTCGCTGCTTTTTCTTTATAGTTCTCTAGTTAGCCCGTCTTCCTTTGTAGACCTGTTATCAATACTACGTTTTGGCAGAGAAACGGCGACGCTTTATACTTTTGCTCAAGAAACAGGCAAGCTCTATGAAATCCAAGAACAAGCAAAGCTTATTCATAGTCAAGGATCGCCCACTTTTAACATAATTTGGTCTTGTGATTTCTGACACACATTTACTATTTTAGACGCAAGAACTTTATCGTTACAAAAGAAACCTTTGAGGGTATTTACATGAACCTATGGATAGCTCAAAAAAGGAATTTTATATACGTTATCATAGTGCTTTTTGCTCAATGCGTGGAAAGCAAAGGGCCACCTATTACTATTATGATACATGGCACTTCGCGCACAACTAATTTTTTTGAGATAGTACCCCCTGTTCATCGAATTCTTGCTGACTGGTTAAGAACGCCTAATGGATTGCATCACGCTTCAGCCTTAAGCAAAGATCATAATTTTGCCAGGATCGCTCAAACGCTACATGAGGCTGACCCTTCCATGTTTGACGTCAATCACTTCTATTTTTTTGGCTGGCGCGGCTATTTATGTCCTACTGAGCGTTTGGCTGCAGGCGGAGATATTTTTAAAGGCATCTATGACCTTCTCACGCAAGAATGCTATAAAGATTCCCCCTTGACAATAATCACCCACAGCCACGGTGGCAACGTAGGGTTATCGATTGCGCATTACCTGATGACTAAAGATATGCATTTTACGGTCGAGCGCCTCATTTTACTTGCATGCCCTATCCAAGATAAAACCGAAGAGTACGCAGCATCTCCCATGTTTAAGCACGTACATAACCTTTTTAGTGGAGCCGATTGGCTACAGGTACTTGACCCACAAGGGCTCGAGCAGGGCTTTTTTAACTGCTTTTTTAACACGACACTCTTTTCAAGGCGAACTTTCAAAGAATCGTTGCCAGTTAACAACGTTAAAATAGTTAACCGCAAAAGGGGACTTTCACACGTAGGCTTTATTCACCCCAGTTTTTATGTAACGCTTCCCACACTTATTCGAGCTCTCGAATCCACCGACCAATGCGCTGAACTGCGCTATGTGGCTCCAAGGCTCTATCAAGCTGATTTGGCAAAAATGCTAAAAAAAGAGCAAAAACTCCTATAAGTATCACATAAATATCAAAGCCGAATGAAATTATTCCAGCTTACCAATAAAAAGTTATATACTGCTAAAATACAAAGTTGCGGAACTTTGACTAGCTCTTTGGCGCAGAAGGAGGAATAATGGGGCAATCGAGCAGATTAACGGCTTTAAGTATACTGATACTGGCAACTCTTGCTCATGCGCAACAAAAAGGAGTAGTACAAGGAGTCAGTCGCGCTTTAATACCACACGTTGTTACCTTTTTCATTGAGCGCTGCGACCAAAGGGCTGTATGTATGCCAGAAAAGGTGCTACACTCTGTGAACAAAGCCGCCGCTTTAGACCGTACACTCATTGAGCAAGCTATACGCCGAAGGTCTGTACAAGGTATATTTGCAACCTACATGGGTTCAGTCGACACATCAGACGCAAGTGGGCAAATTAGTTTTTTAAGGCGTCAGCTAGGCGATGAGGTCATTTTTGTTGTTACGCGTTCATTACAACCCATTTTATCTGGTCCAACCACCGTGCATCACTTTATTGTAAGCAAAGATGCTCCAGTAGCTTATTATCGCATGGTGCGAGATACGGCGCTTTCAAAATGGGCTGTGCGCAAAATTAAGACCCCAGAGGATCGAGTTGTTCCATTAACTGCCATCGTACTCATTGCAGAACCGGACCAAGTTGTTTTACCGGATGAGTCATTTATAACCACCAAAAGCCCGAACTTACTTTTGCCGACAGTATATGCTTTAAAAACGCTTACACCGGGCATTAACGCGCTCCATTTTTTGGCTGTTAATAGGTTTTTTGCTCCTAACATCTATGCTCGGCGGTATGCTCAAACTCGTTATGGTACAATCATTGTTCCATAGCTTTGCAGGACTGAAAATGATGATATACTCAAAATAAGCATACGTTTCTAAAATGTAAGGACTCTTTTATGAAACTACAAATAGCTTTCGATCTTCTAGACCTGAATAAGGCACTCGATAAAGCTGGAGAGGTGCAGGAGTATGCTGATATTTTAGAAGTCGGTTCCCTCTTAATTTTTAAGTATGGACAACAAGCTGTCCAAGCTTTTAAGGAACATTTTCCTCAAAAAACCATTTTAGCAGATGCTAAAATTGTAGATCGCGGCAAGGAAGCTGTAACGCTTTTTGCTCAGGGAGGAGCAGATTGGGTAACAGTAATGGCAGGAACAAGCAGAAACGTTATCCATGCTGTTACGCAAACCGCACATGAAATGGGAAAACGGGTCATGCTTGATCTGCTTGACGCACCGTCGCTGGGCCAATCTGCACTTGAGTCTAAAAGTTTAGGCGCAGACGCGTTACTCTTCCACGTTCCAGCATTAGCAGACGCACAAGTTACTTTGTCTGAGCGGTGGGATATGGTAAAAGGAAACACTCCGTTACCAATATTTATCGCAGCCACAGTCACGCGTGAAAATGTAAACGAGTTTGTGGCTTTTAAGCCCGCCGGACTTGTTTTAAGCAACGTCATCACCCAAGCCGACAATGCTAAAGAAGAAGCGGCGTTCTTTCATTCGCTTATACATGAGCTTAAATAGTGACTCTTAAAGCGCACAACTAATTTAGCACCTCAGGGACAACCATGCTTACACATTTTCTCTTAGGAGTTGTTATGCTCATCTTTGGCACACTCGTGAGGGGAATGGAACAAAGCTCAGAGCACGATAGCTCCAAAAAAGACTGGGATTCGTTATATAAAAAAGTCCGCAATGAAAAAATCATAAAAGATACGCGAGTCTTTAAAAGCTTGAAACTTCTTGTACTAAAAAAGCTTATTCTAAGTACCTCTCAAATAGATAACCTGCCTGAAGAATTGAAAAAGAGTATAGAATGCGCTCGGCAGGCTCTCATACTTCTTAATGAGCCAGATGATGCACCAAAAGAACTGCTCATAGAATTTATACATGTACCATATGTACTGGAAATTATTGGTGAACTACAGCATGAAAAGCTCCTTTTAGACCTTGCAAAACTACCTGAAGAAACCTTCGGATTAACATCTTTGCCACCCGAGCTTTTAGAAGAAGTAAAGCAGGTTCGTTTATTAAGCGCATCTACGGTTGAAACATGGCAAGAACGACTCAAGGAGGGAGACATTTATTTTGTGGAAAAGATTGAAAACTCAACTCAATATCCTGCCATTGTCAGCTTACTTGTTACAAACAGCGCGCTATCTTCTTACCAAAGAGCTTTTTTAGTAGAAGATCTTGTTAACTTAAGCGCCATGAGAGGCCACAGCGCAACCGTACATTTTTTACAAACTATACGTGCCCCCGAACTAAATGTTCTTGGCTGCCGCCCACTCTATTGGTCGGTTTTACATGGCCATTTAAATCTTGTAAGCTCACTCTTACAAGACCCACTAGCAAGATTTGAGCTCGATCGATCAAGAAATACTCTCCTCAATGTGGCTCAGGAAAGGGGACATACTGCAATCGCAGACCTACTACGTCAATCTGAAGATTCTCTGCACGAAGAGAGAAGCGTTAGTGCGTCACAAAACAACGATAAATACTTAGGTCTTCCTACGCATAATTGGCAAGATTTATTTTCAAGTTTTAGCAGTATCATGTAATAATTCACAAAAATGCCGTTTTTACTATACTTCCTATAAGATTACTTAGAGCACCAAAATGCAAAAACGCAGCACACTACTTTCCCACGTTATCCAGTTAGGTAGCGGTGGTCTCATGAGCCGATTTCTTGGACTTGTAAGACGCATTCTTCTTGCGCGATTTTTAGGAGTTAGCGCCGCGGCTGATGCATTTCATCTTGCTTTTACGATACCAAACACACTCCGCAGACTCTTTGCAGAAGGCTCATTTAACGCGGCTTTAACGCCTACCCTTGTAACACTTTTAAAAAAAGAGGGATCTAATCAGGCCGATGCTCTTATTACCCTCACATTCTTAATAACACAATCGCTTTTGTGCATACTGTGCATACTATTAAGCTTTAAAGCTTCTATGGTCGTAAAGCTCAGCGTACCAGGATTTGCACACGAAAGCTTAGATATGGCTGCTCATTTGACTTCAATAATGGTCTTTTTTGCTCTGTTTGTTTCTGCAAATGCGCTTTTTACAAGCGCGTTGCAAGCGGTGCATAAGTTTTTTATTGCAGCTCATAGCCAATCAATCATGAATATGCTCTTTATTGGACAACTTGCTCTAGGCATAAGATACAACTTATCGCCGATACTTCTTGCGTATGCAACATTGGCAAATGGTTTTATTATAGCGCTCATACATATAGCGGCTTACAACCATGCTGGTCTATCATTTGTACTTCCTAATCGACACACCTTTCACCTACTTCGGGAAGTCGGAAAGAAATTTTTTCCCTGCTTATTAACCCTTGGAAGCACCGAAATCACCTTATTTATTGACCGCATCATGGTATCGTATCTACCGGTCGGTTCGCTTTCACTCCTTGATTACGCATGGTCTTTAACTGCAGTGCCATTGGGGCTTTTAATGAGCAACTTTGCTACAGTCCTTCTTCCCCATCTTAGTAGTATAAGCACTTACGCCCCCAAAAGACTCGCTTTTTACCTGCTTGAAGCAAGCAAGCTAATACTCTGGGTTACGCTTCCACTGTCAGCGCTTATGATCGGATTTGCTGATCCCATTTTTCAGACTCTTTTTAGCACAACAGACCTAGGCTTACAATGGGCTAGTCAAGCAGCAGCTATTTTTATACCTTTTGCCTCGGCTCTTTTTTTCTTTTCGATCAATAAGCTCTTAGTCAGTATTTGCCACGCTCTGCACGATACTGCTCGTCCTACCGCTATCTCTTTTGCCTGCGCCTGCATCACAACGATACTCAACGTTATCTTCATGCGCACATACGCAATTGTAGGTATAGCTATGGCTAATGCGCTGGCCGAAGTTATTAAGACGATTTTGCTGCTCGTCATCATTGTGCACGCCCATGGAATAAAGCTATACGTAGCTCAGTTTTTAAAAACAGCTCTTTTTTGTTGCATCCAATTAGCACTCCTTTCCGTACCTTTTGTTATCATTCATAAAGCGCTCTTTGACGCTTTCAAAATGCACATCCCTACACATGCTCTATTCTTTTTACATGGCTGGGGATTTTGGATTTGGACGGGGCCATTATGCGGTATGCTTCTTTTAGCTCTCTATTGTACTTACCGAAGGTTTGGCATAAAACTCTACTTACTTACATGAATACCGGCTTCTTTCTAAAATTAGACAATCCTTTATACTTAAAGAAAAGCACATTTGAATAAAGATTGCCGTATTTTAATAGCAAGGAACATGTATGAGCATAGCAGCAGGTTTAGTAGGATTGCCCAATGTCGGAAAGTCCACGCTATTTAACGCCTTGACCAATTCTTCAATTCCGGCAGAAAACTATCCATTCTGCACTATTGATCCGCATCTTGCTATTACTTATGTTCCAGATGAGCGAGTCAGCCGTTTACAAACACTTTATAAATCGGAAAAAACAATACCAGCAACAGTCCAATTTGTCGATATAGCTGGCCTTGTAAGAGGAGCTGCATCCGGAGAAGGCCTTGGAAACCAATTTTTAAGCCATATTCGCGAGGTGGACCTTATTCTACATATATTACGCTGCTTTGAAGACCCACTCATTACACACACAAGCCAAGAGCTCGATCCATTATCTGACTTTGAAGTAATCGTTACCGAACTCATGCTTAAAGATCTTGATTCCGTACAAAAACGGCTTACAAAGTTAACTCAGCTTATAAAGCAAGCAAAAGGTACTCCAACAGTGCTTAAAGAGCACGAGGCCGAAGAGAACTTCTTAAAAACGGTAGAAAAAGCGCTGAATGCAAGTAACTTCCCTGAAGTACAAGCGCTTATGGCGCAATCTACAGTGCCGACCCTACCCCTTCTTTCTGGTAAAAAATTTCTTGTCATAGCAAACGTAAGCGAGGGAGAAATCGCTGACGATGCTTACTTAAATAACCCCTTATTCAAGAAGGTATTAGCATCCTTTGGGCATGAGAGGGTTATTCCCGTTTCAGCTCGCCTTGAGTATGAGCTTTCCCAACTGAATGAAAGCGAAGCTCAAGAAATGGCTTCGATGATGGGAGTACGTAAAAAAGCTACAGAGGCCATTATAGCTCAATCCTACAAGCATCTTGGTCTTATAACCTTCTTTACCTGTGGACCCAAAGAGATCCACGCTTGGCCCATTGCCTCTGGGCTTACAGTAAGACAAGCAGCTGGCAAGATTCATTCGGACCTTGAACGTGGTTTTATTTGTGCAGAGGTATTTAATTATGCCGACCTTATCGCGGCCACCTCTGAACTAAAGCTCAAGGAGGCGGGAAAAGTAAGGATAGAAGGCCAAGACTATCGAGTACGGGATGGGGATATTATCCACGTCCGGTTTAACGTTTGATAAAGACATTCTTAGACTTTTACGCTATACTACAGAGTAAAAAGCTTACTAAAGATTAGAAAAATGACGAGAAAAAAAGGCAAGGGTTACTTTTCTATCTCTGCTGTTGCTAAGATGTTTTCAGTCCATCAACAAACAGTACGTATGTATGAAAAGGAAGGATTGATTTCACCAAAGCGATCAGAGGGCAATACGCGTCTTTTTTCAGAAGAAGACATCGATCGCCTAGAAGAAATCATTTATCTGACACATACGCTTGGTATTAATCTGGCGGGCGTAGAAATGATACTCAAGCTTAAAAAGCACATTAGAAAGCTTCAGCGAGAAATGAATGATCTTTTCAAGCAAGCAAACCAAGAGCTTAATAAGGAAACCGAGCTATCAAAAACTCTCATTGAGCAAAGTTCGCAAAAGCTGTTTTACCTAAAGCAACGTACTGGAAGGGCTTTAACACCTCAAGAATCAGCACCGGCATTGAGCGATTCTTCAGACACTAAAGCACTTACAGGGGATGCACTAAATAGGTTAGAAATTTTTAAAAAGCCTTCTCAGAATAAACCTAGGGGGAAAGATGTTTAAAAATAGATTCAAAACAGTTCTTCTTTTAGCCATGCTCAGTGGTCTTTTAATGCTTCTAGGAGGCATGGCCGGGGGTACTAAAGGTATTACTTTTGCTTTTGTACTTTCGCTTGTCATCAATGGGATTGCCTATTTTTACTCAGATAAGATGGTTCTATCTTTGTACAAAGCAAAGCCACTTTCAGAATCAGAAAGTCCAGAAATTTATAGGATTGTGCGAGAACTTGCAAGCCGAATGGATATTCCTATGCCTAAGATATGGGTCGTTGACACAGAGATGGCAAACGCTTTTGCAACAGGGAGAAACCCGTCACATGCTTCAGTAGCTGTTACCTCCGGGATTCTCGATATACTTTCACCTTCTGAGCTTCGCGGTGTTCTTGCGCATGAGCTAAGCCATGTGAAAAACCGCGACATTCTCGTAAGCACGGTCGCAGCTACATTTGCAACAGCCATCGGCTATTTAGCCAATATAGTGCAATGGGGAGCTATTTCTGGCGGTAGGGATGATGACAAACGGCGGACAAACCCGCTCATACTTCTTCTAATAGCTTTTTTGATGCCGGTTGCTGCAAGCCTCATTCAGCTTGCCGTATCTCGTTCACGAGAATATATGGCTGATGAGCACGGGGCAGACGTGTCCGAAGACCCACTTGCTTTAGCATCCGCGCTCGAAAAATTAGAAAAAAATATTCCGCGAGCTCATTTAAACCAACAGAATGCAACGTACGTAAGTACTGCGCACATGTTTATTGTGCACCCGTTTATACCTCAAGGATTGATGGCGCTTTTTTCAACGCATCCACCAACGAAGGACAGAGTAAAAAGATTACGCACCATGTATGAAAAAATGACGGAACGCTAGCCGGCTTTACCCGTATAAGGAGCTCATATGACAAACGAAGGGCCTTTTGATTATTATCAATTTGTTGTTTCATCCGAGCTTCTCAGGCTTTTAGAATGGCTTATCGACCACGAATATGAAGGGCTCAAAAAGCTCATCAAACGCGCTGTCGATCAGGGTTTAATAAAAAAACCAAACATGCCAAAGCAACAAGCACATGAACCCGAAGAAATACAACAGAATATTGTGGAGTTTTTTACGCTCCTCGATATCTTATTACAAGAAACTATTCAAGAACAGACAACCAAGGAATTCTTAGAACGTTCACTTATTCCCGCAATAAACTGCTTTGACAGAACTATGTATGACTCAACAACTATGGCTACAAGTATTGCAAAAGCTGCAGCAGTAGTAGAAAAATCTAAAGGAGAGACGCCAAAAGAAGTTCTGTGTAAAGAACTTCTAAAGCGATGGAAGCCCCATAAAAAAATGCAAGCACATTAGAGTAACGCCTAAGCGGCATCATAAGAGTCATAGTATTGACTCTATGAAAGGGCTCATAAGCCTGAACTCAGGTTTTATGACCCTTGACCCATTGCTTTATGCAGTTTAATTTTACCAGAAGGGATACCCCTTCTGGTAAATATGCCTAATGAGATAGACCGGTAAAACCCCGTCTATCTCATTTATACAATGAGCATATAAGGTACGCAACGCTGCAACAGGTGCACGGAACCATACCATGCCAAGTAAGGCATGATTGGTCCGCAACAGCCCTCGCAGAGGGCGATTGGTGGAGGGTCCTGCCGCGCCGCGTAGGCGCTTATTTCTCTTTGATTTACTATTTAGACACACTATCTAGAAATAATTTGCATGATTGCATCTTTTAGGGAGAGTTTTAAACTCTCCTCTTTTTACTCACCAAAAAAAGTCTTAAAAAATCCGATTTCTTCGAGCGCTTCTCTTAGCTCAAAAACGGGAAGGCCCCGTACTGCCGAATATGAACCAGACACTTCTTTTACAAACAATGAGCCAAGCCCTTCAATAGCCAAAGCGCCTGATGCACCTAGAGCGCCGGATAGGTCTAGGTAGGTATCAATCCATTCCTCTGGCACATGGCTAATAGTTTGACCACTTACCGTTCTTTGAATGCGCTTTATAGTCTTCCAGTAGTCGCCATCAGCAACCTTTTTATCCAAACAAAAGCTTGTTGTAGTAAAGGAAGGCCTTTCGTGTTTTATCAGTAATATCTTGCGCGCTTCGTCACGATTGTAAGGTTTACCATAAATGACTCCATCAGGAGCGCGCGTCAAAGTGTCTGCAGATAGGACGTAAATAACGCTTCTCGCACTGAAAGGAACCGGTAATTGTGCATGTTCCATTTTTAGTTTTGAAACCGCACTGACTCTTTCTTCAAGTGACTCGATCACATCACAGGAGCTTTCATCGGCGGTATGCCCGACGGCTATAAAAGGTATTCCTATCTCGCTTAATATTTTCTGACGCGACAACGATGCGGAAGCAAGATACAAGGGGGGAGTTGCAAGTATTTCCATAGTGCCTACAGGTATTTAAGTTCACTATCAAAGCTCTTCATTGCAAGCCAGTGTACAGTCTTCTCCTTTTTCTGCAAGCTCGTTTATCGGACCTTCAGCGTCCTTAAAAGGTAGGCCCGACCAGATTGACCATGCATCTTTCAAACTCTCTTCAATAATTGCATGCTCTTTTATAAGCATCTCGGAATCAATAAAAAATAAGGAAAAAATTTCGTCAGGCAATAGCTGCTCGCAATCCTCCATCATCTGATTTGTGATTTTTTCAAGTGAGCTATCATCTCTATCGTAGAGTATATGTAAAGGCATATGCCCACTGTTATTTCTTTGCGTAAGCAATGAACAGTCATTCTCTCTAACAAACTGAAAAACATAGAGCAATATCTGTTTAGTGCCCGTTCGTGCAGCCCAATGTAACACAGTTTCCCCCTCAGGTCTGTTAACGGCATAAATGAGCGATGGCCGAAATGATAAGACACAGATCAGTAATTCGAGTTCATTCCCGATGATAGCATTAAACGCTAGCACCCTTAACTCTTCTGGAGTCGCATCCGCGCAATCCCGCTCAAAGTCACTATACTTGCGTCTAACTCTTTCTTCAAAGGTTTCAATCATGCTTTCTTCACCCTCGCCATTTGCGCCGTTTACTTCTAGTGCTTGATATGGCCTTCGTCGATGTTCTTCTGGAGTTAAGTATATTGAATCATTGGTGCTTGCGGGCTGGCGTTCATCAAGGCTCAAATCTGGCATGATCCACTGCAAATAAGTCTCGTCCATCCCGTAAGCAAAACTCGAAGTTACAAAAAAAACAGCTATAAATAGAGCTTTCATTACTTTCCTTTTTTTAACGTTGCTTCATTACGTAAAAATGCAAATAAGTGTTGAGAATACCTTTATTTTGAAAGTAGCGCAACTTTTCATTCTATGTATCAAAAAAAAATTTGAAAAATAATACTTTGATAATGAGCTTTTTTAAAGTAAAAAAAACAAGTAAGTATTTAACAAAAAATGCGCTGAAGAACAAAAAAAAGCAGTGCGTCGTAAAACTAATTGCCTTACGACACACTGCTTATAGATTGCTAAAAGAAATTCAGCTATGATGCTCGGCTGCTACATGCTTACTGTCAACTACAAATGGACTCATACGCACTGCTTCAAGATTATCGAATTGAGCTATTCTTTTAGATAAATGCGGATGGCTCGAAAAAATCTCTGCAAACCAGGTCGCAAATCCTTTTTCCTGTCGCGCGGTTGTTAGTAATTCGCTCACATTTACTTTTTTATAAAGTGTAGCACCAGCAGCGAGTATTAAAAGACCTTTTGCAGCACCTTCTGGGCATAAAGCATAGCCTATATTATCGCAAGTATATTCACGTGCACGCGAATAAGCAGCTCCTAAAAAAGGAATGAACGAAGCTGGCATTAAGAAAAATGATTTGAGCCATGTCACGTGGTTTCTCTTAATATGGCCAAGCTCATGACCGACCACAAATTCTACAGCTGGTCGTCCTTCGTTATATGCCGCTGCTAAAACGTCTGAGTACAGGATGACGTAATTACGTCCAGCAAAACGGGTTGCAAAGGCATTTAACATGCCACCTGCCTGCACTAAGTACATGGTAGGAATGTTTTTTAAGCCAAGACTTGCTGACTGTTGAGCTAAAATTTCAAAAACTTCGGGAAACTGTTTCTGGTTAACCTTGATAGCGTTTCCTCTTAGATGTCCTATCATTAAAACTTGTGCAAGCATATTTATAAGCATTATCAATGCTATGTACGCCACATAAATGAGCACCTTAGGCTCAAAAAAAGCTCCAATAATAAGCCCAGCATACATCAAGCAACTTACCATGCTCATAATAACGAAATAACGTCTTTCCTTAGCGTGTATCTTAAATTCCACCGCAACCACCTACCGCCTATATAATTGTTGGAAAAATAGAGCACTTAAAGAGTAGCTTATTTGAAAATACTTGGCAAATTTGTATCAGCTATATACTTTAACAACTTAGTGCTTAAAAAATAGGATTAAAATTGCACCAAAAATACCTTAACTGAAATCAGTTAATAGCATAAATTAGCCGATAATGCCTGATTGTCAAAATGATTGACGAAGTGCTCAAAATTACCAAAGTTACAGCAAGGAGGCGGTCGTATGAAAAATGACGTATACATTAAAAACGGTATTACCATACCGAGCGATGAGCTTGAGATAACTACAAGCAGGGCTTCAGGACCTGGTGGGCAACACGTCAATAAAACTGATACACGTGTGACTGTGCGCTGGAACGTTAAAAATACCACATCGCTTGACGAAGTACAAAAGGAAAGGGTCTTACAAGCTTTTAAAACGCGACTGACAGCTCATGGAGACTTTATCGTACATAGTAGTGAGTCGGGTAGTCAGTACAAAAATAGAGAACTCGCGCTCGAGCGTATGGCAAAAGAGGTCCGACATGCGCTGCATGTTCCCAAAAAAAGGATGGCTACAAAGGTATCTGCATCTTCAAAGGAAGCTCGATTAGCCTCAAAAACGCGTCGGGCAACAGTCAAAAAAATGCGGAGTAAGAAAATCGAGCTTGACTAAACTACTATTCTAAAGCTGTGGCTAATCGATACACAATTAAGTCAGCCTCAAAAATGTTTGCAGGCCACGAGGCGCTTACGTCGACTATTTGACCGTCCTCATCAAAAACAGGTTTAAGTAAAGGGTAGAGCTCCACTTGAGCTTTTATAGGTCCTACGATAGATTTCAAGTTCTTCTTTAATATCCTTAAGTGATTGATGTTCCGAATTGGCTTACCTAAAGTCTCAATAAGCTTTTTGGCCTCACTGCCGTCGCCAGTCGATGTGATATGCTGCACTGTTTGCATAAGCTCTGTAATGGCTTTTAAGGTAACTTCAACATCAGTTATTTCAAGCGCTACACGCTCATAGACGCCATCATCGACGAACACATTATCGGTGATGATGGCTGCACCTCCGGCATCAACGACCCAATGCATAAGTATGCTATTTGCCTGTGCATGGCTTCCCTCAATACTCGTCGCAGTCTCTGCTTGACCTAGCATACGTGAAAGCCCGTGAGATACCATCTCTTCTAAAATACATTTTTTAAGCTGACTTTCACCAATCTCTTGGTACCATTTTTGCAAAAACCCGACTTTGACAAGGTCTTTTAAGTGATTAACTGCAACCCAGACAGCAATAATTTCAGCACGAAGCTCTTCAAGTGTATTGCCGTACCCAAGTAACAATTCATCGATATTTGAAGGTGTAACTGAAATAGTGTCTCCAACCTTATACGTCAGGCCCTTAATTTTAAGCACATCACCGTCTTTAAACGTGTGTCTGCCAAGCCGTCCACTGGCATGCCCTATGGTTTCATGCAAAATAGTAAGTATGTTGCTTATGTCCTTAGAAAGCGAGTAATCAGGATCATAGCGGTTAAGCCAATCTACGGTATCCTTTGTTGCAAATAACGTTCTCATAAGACAGGGGTTGAGCATTTTGCCGACCGTTGGCCACTCTTCATATATAATCTGTCTTGAGCCTTCCTTTGAGCGTATATCGGCGTAGTTGGGTAAGCAATATGCAAGCGTGGACTTTAAAGGACCATAACCCCCAGCACCAAAAAGCTGTACGTTGATAGATGCATTTGGTAGCACGTCAGTATTTTCCCGCTTATATTCAGAGGCCAAAGGCATCGCACGTTCAATAGCAGGTAATATTCGACTGAGGTCATCAAGAGCTATTTTTGTTATAGTGACCTCGCCTGCCATTGAGCCGGTTCGCTCCATAGGATCGTCATACGCCTCTATAAACCCAAAGGTATACGTTATTTTGCTTTTCGTTTTTAGCCATGATCGTGAATGCTCTTTAAAATCATCCTCGTTTCCTGATGCTAAATACCTCAGTAAGTGCTCTAAGCTTTTTGCAAAATGTATGTCAAAGTATTCCGGATATTTGTACGCGTGTTCAAGAGCTTTTTTAAACCAAAAAGCTGATACTTCAAGCTCTTTGCTATATCGACCACCAATTTTATACTGCTCAACTTTAGGAAAACCATCCATAACAACGTAATAATCGTTAACGCCGCCTTTTTGAGCAAGTTGAGCGTAATGTTCTTGCGTAAAACCTTCATCGTAGATATTAATACCGCACGCATCTATATTGCCATTTACCGTACAGATGGTATCCAATGAGTAATCGCTCAAAAATTCCCATACAAAAGCAACGGCTTTTTCTGCTTCTTTTAACCCCGCTACTTTTAATGCTTTAACAAGATTTTCGCTTGTAAGAGCACTGAGCCCCAACGATAAAGGCGTACGCTTGTGTGACGGGTGCTCACGTTTAAAGTAAGGCCCATTATTAGCTATCAAATACACTAAATAAGTGCGTGCCTGCTTTATAAACTCATCACTTAAGGCATAGGTAATATCATGCTCATTTTGGCAAATCGACCTAAATATATTTAACAGACTCGATGAATAGCGATGCAGCTGATCAGAGTATATACTTTCAGCAGGCAAGCTCGCTCGAAAGAGATAGTAAGCCATAACACGCTCTGCGGGCGTCAAGCCATTATAGAGCTCAGTAATTCCGGGTACGTAATGTACTAGAATCTCATTAAATTGCTCTCTCGCCTTATAATTTGGCTCAACAAGTAGGCCGTGTCCAGGATGTGACATTATCATTAAACCTAGTAACATTATCAATTGAATAAACTTCATAATTACTGCAAACTCACGTTTTAATTATACCACAATAAACCGTTTATACCGATTCCCTACTATGCCAGATAGGCAAAGCCGCTAACAAGATTTTTAAAGCGATATCATAACTATTCTAAAATAGGATCATTGCTTTGCGCTTATTCTTGAATGTATTCTTTTACTGCTTAACTTCAAAAGAAAGCATACCTATGATTCTGAAAAAAGCAGAAGTCCGAATTCCGGTTGATGATTCACTTATTTATGGAAATTTAAGCTTGTCACCCAAAGCAAAAGGCCTTATTATTTTTGCACACGGCAGTGGCAGTAGTAGATTTAGCAGCAGGAATCAATTTGTAGCTGACACCTTGCACGCTGCACATTTTTCGACATTTCTCTTTGACCTACTAACCAAAGAAGAAGAGAGTGTAGATGTCTACACTCGTGAGTTTAGATTCAATATTCCTCTATTAGCAGAGCGACTTATTTCGGTCACACACTGGATTCGTTCGCAAAAAAATCTGCTTGACGTACCATTAGGATATTTTGGCGCAAGCACGGGGGCTGCTGCCACTTTGATTGCAGCCGCACAATTACCTGAAGAAATTAACGCAGTCGTTTCACGCGGCGGACGGCCGGACCTAGCTGGATCATACTTACCAAAGGTTAAAGCTCCAACGCTCTTAATTGTTGGACAACTTGATGCGGAGGTTATCGTCCTAAATGAACAAGCTTTTAACCAACTCACTACTCAAAAGAAGCTAGAAATTGTACCGGGAGCAACTCATTTATTTGAAGAAAAGGGCACCTTGGAATATGCCGCGCGCCTAACCAAAGAGTGGTTTGAAAAATACCTCTCTGACACCTAACTTATTTGAACGTTTAATCAATAGCAATTAATTTTTAGGATAAAAAAGGTTTTTAAGTATCCAGTACCAACCATTTATTAAATTTACGATGAACAGCATCATCATGTTCAGGTAGCTCTTCATAATTTTTGCTAAACCATCTAAGCTCTTTTGACTCGCTATTGGCAACCGGCTGTTCATCGCTAACAACGTGCAATAAAAAACCTATATCGTAATGGTAGTGTTCTTTTTGGTTAGCTGTGGCTGGAATGATATGAACATCAACATCAAAAATAGCCCTGCTTAAAGGAACAATAGCTTGTATACCTGATTCTTCTTGCGCTTCTCGAATAGCAACGCTTAAAACATCCGCATTACCATCACAGTGGCCACCTAGCTGCAGCCACTTATCAAGACGCGCATGATGCATTAAAAGTGCCTTTGATTTGTCCTTACTCAAAAGCCACGCCGATGCAGTAACATGCCCAATAGTTAGTGTCCGCTCAAAACAGTCCTTATGAGACTCAATAAAGGAAAGTATCTTATCCTTTGAGGACATTTCCTGGTCCGAAATAGGCATATATTGTTGAAGCTGTTTGATGAGGGTAAATCTGCTAGCCATTACGTAAAAATCACCTAAAAAAAGTTTTTAAGAAACTGAAGGTTTTTTTGATACAAAAAAGCTTTGGTGTTTTTCCATGTTCCCCGTTTTACCGTAAAGCCAATTGTAGCAATTGCCTTTTGCAAACGCAAAAGGGGTATAAGGTTTTGAAAATCGGGGACTGATCGAACAGCGGCATATCCCGCTAAAAATGCCCGTTTATTTTCCGGAGTCATCGCCCAATTATGCTCAATAGAACACGGGTCCTCTTGAGCAAAGCTTCCCGCGCTTGAAGCCCAATCAATTATTGCCTGCAACTTTCCTTCTAAAACTAATAGGTTGCCAGGGCGAAAATCGCGGTGTACGATGCAGGGCCCATCGGCTAAAAGTAAAAGGTCAATGTGCCTATCAACGTAGTGACGGCATTTATCTATAAGAAGATCAGAAAGGTTCCCGGTACACTCATCTATAGCTTCTTCAAACTTCTGAGAAAAATGGAATCGAGCATCCATGGTCAAACTTTCCGGTCGCGCAAGATCACCATACCCTTCGACACGGTTACTGTGTATGCGTGCAAGAAGGCCACCAATATCGTAAGCCATTTCGCGACTAAGTTTTGCAGCATCAAGTAACGCGCCTGGCACGCATTCCATTAAAATAGCCCCGCAAATATCAGCTTTTGGAGATACTAGCCCTTTTTTTCGAGGCACAGGTAAAAAAGATTTTGCAAAATGCTCTAAAAAATACCGCTCACGAAAGTAATCTTTTGAGCGCGTGCTTATTTTCAATATAAGCTGCTCACCAGAAGGACATGTAATCTTGTAGACGATTGCCACCATAGCATCTTGGTGCTCAATGCGTTCAAATGAAGAGCCGTAAAGGTTAAGTTTTTGCTGATATACTCTAAGTAGGTCATCCATAAGGCATCTTGCCAGGTACTGCTAACAACTAGTTTAAAGCAATTTCTAGCATATTCAATGTACTAACCGAAGAATTTTTCAGATCCCTTGTTTATCGCCAACCTCTATTGGTACTCTTTTAGTAAGAACCTTTTAGAAAGTTTTTTATGAAGATCAAAATAGCATCTGCGTTTTTACTCAAAATTTTGCTTTTATGTTTGGCGCTTGCCATCAGCACCATACTGGTTACCTGGCTTAGGCGTTAGAACAAGTGGCAGCCCACATTGCCCGTAGTTTGGGTACCTAATGCCACCGGTAATGTTGAACTCTGATTAGAGGGCACTGTCTGCCCCAAACCTCCCATGGACCTCATTGCACTCTCTGTTGCAAGCAATTCATGTATTTCGCGATAGACAGGATTAATTCCCGGATTAATCCTGTGATCTCGTCTTACTATCAATGCCATGCGATTAAAGGCTGTCCGTAGATCAATCCGCCTACGAGACTGGTCCCAACTCAACATATAACGTACGACGCCTGTGTGCCTTCTTCTTGCCGCTATGTCCATCGCTGCGGCAAGACTTCCGGACGATAGCTCATCGCCATTTCTTTCAATGATCCTATCAACATAGGTAAGATTTCCCCTTCGGGCTGCAGCTATAAGAGCGTCATCGAGCGATACATAGTCGCTAAAATGTTCAAGAATATAATCAGAAATTCTGGTTTCACCTTGAACTATGCTGATTAAAAAAATTTCGTTCAACCTACTCTGCAAGGCCTCATTTTCTAAAACCGATGGATTAGTAAGTTCAATGAGTAACCTTTGAGCAGTATCTCTATCGTGAAAAACTATCGACTGTATGATGGGATCATTGTTAAAGGCGTCTAAAACAAGCGATTCTGTGCCCACGCGTCTTGTGAAATTTAGATCAGCGCCGTACTCAACTAAAAGCCTAATTATTTTTCTTCTTGTGGCTTCGTCCACGAATACAACAACATCTTCAGGAAACTCACTACCAAAAACTTCATTGTGGATCATCGCATCAGGACTACCACCAGCTTCCAGAAAGAGCTGTATCGTTTGGGCATTCGCTGTACGCAAAGGAAAACCATGGGAAGGGTCAGCACCTGCTTCAAGAACTAGTTTGACAAGCTCGGAACTCTCATTATTCAATACCGTGACGAGCAAAAATTGATTTCCTATACGGCGATTAAGAAGAACTCCGGCGTCAATAAGCATTTTTACGATCGCAATTTTCTTAGTTAGATTTACTGATTTAGGTGAGTCAACCAAAATATATTGAAGCAGTCTATCATAATGTACGTTCCCATCATCTATCGCTTCTCTTATCCCTCGAAGATCCATAACTATCAATTGTTCCGGTTCTAAAGAAAATTCTTGCTCCATGCCCTTTAAGTGCGTAAAATTCGCAAGAAATAGCAAAACCAATGCAATCATTTTTAAGCTGCCATACGTAATCATAATCTTCCCCAGCCTTAACATCAATCACTGTGCATGTATGAGTAACTTAAGCGCAAATATCTTAAACGTCAAATATATGGAAAAGCGAGATTCATTGATAAGCAAATATCGAGAAAGGAAAAGAGCAAATTTTTTTTGCTTAAGCCTTATTGCATGTCTGTAAACTGGACATTACAGACATGCTCTCTGTTTTTAGATATGCGATCAGCCAACTTCTCATGAGCATCTTGAGTTCAAAAAGGTATTATCTTTGCCAATCCCTACCTTAGTCAAATAGCTTCTCTAATGGCTTATATGAACGTTTTTGCCTGACACTGAGGCCCAAAGCAAATTGCAAATCGCGATTAATATCATGATCATTGATAGGATTAGATAAGTTATATTCATAAAGAACTCTCGAAATAAAGCGACTATGCTTTCCTGCCATTTCAAGCACGGGAAACATGATAGCAAAATCCCAACCCATCGAATAATAAGCACCATTATATAAAATGTCTTCACGGTCAATCTTCTGAAAGAGCCCTGCATAGAAAGTTCGCAAAGCGGTTGCAGTAAAATTCTCTCGCCTAAAAGAATTTTCTTCAATAACGGTATCTTCTATTTCTGCACCCCATCCGTGATCTCCGCTCGGCCAATATCTAAATTGTCCATAAGTCATCCAAACTTCAGGATCTTGATAGGCAAAATTGACATAAGAAAGCACCCCATCATCTGAAAGCCAATCATCTCCATCAAGATTAACAACAATTGAACGAGGATCACAAAAATGCACCGCTTTATAGATATTAGCAAGTGCCCCCTGCCTTTCTAGGTTTTTAATAACAATACAGCGGTCTGACCAGCCTTTCTGCTTAATATAATCTTCAACCAATGATCCTGTGCCATCAGGTGAAGCGTCATCAATGTACATTATTTTGATCTTGTTGGCCGGGTATTTTTGATTAAAGACAGAATCAAGATTTTTTTGATACCAGATTTTATTATTATATGAGGGTATTACAACGACTATTGGCTTATAATCTACTTTTTCCTGTGCTTCAAGGCTGCTTATATGCCTATCTAAATTACCATATAAATGATTCATGTACGGATAGGTTTTTATAAGACGTTGTACAACCTGTGCGGCTAAAGCGCAGTCGTTACTGCGGTAACATGCGCTTGCGCCAAGTAAATTATAACGCGTGTAATCGTACGCATATTTTTCAACAAAAAGCGTATCCTGCGTATCAGCAATCTCACACGCTTTTTTTGCAAAGACGTATCCGAGTTGCCACAGGTTATTATCGATGTAATATTCGGAAATACGCACCAAAGGTTCAGCACGCTCAGGCCGCATATCATACGCTTCCAAATAATGACTTAATGCCATATCCCAAGTATAAGCATTATTTGTTTGAGCAAGCTTTGCCGTCAATTTCCCGAGACTATACTTTGCGTAAAAGTCTTCCTGATCATAACCTTTAAGCTTTGACCGCAGTTTAAAATAATAAATAGCTTCTTCAAAGCGTTCAAGAGCCTCATACGTACGAGCCAAATAAAATAAGTTGCGTGCACTCAAAGGATCTTGGCGATAATTTTCAAGAAAGTACTCAAGATCAGTTTCCCAACGTTTTTTAGTCTTTTCTTGGCCTTGTTGGTCCGGCCGGTATTCAAAATAAACCGAATCAGGAACTTTTTGATCTACGACAGGAACAAGCGCCTCATGACGCCCCCCCAAATAACGAGACCCTGCCTTACATCGAATTAAGCGTGATTGAAAATTTGATTTATAAGAATCGCCAATGTTTATTTGATACGAAGAGCATCCTGCGGGTTTGCCGTCGCACATTTGATCATTTGCATGAGCCTTACAAAATTCCACTAACTTATCCGCATCATGCAAGTACCATTCCGCATCAAGCATAAGCATAAAAGCCGCATTCGGAAAATAGTGCTCCACTAACTCAATAGCTCGATTACGTCCAACGTCGAAAGGAAACCACTTAAATGGCTTTTGCGAAAATGGCCCCACTCTGTCAGCAAATGGCTCATGTTTGATACTATAATAAGGTACTTTTTCTTCCTTCAAATATGCCGACGCCACTTGGCCTGTTTGATCAGTTTTTGGTCCTGTTACATAAACCAAAAAAGCCTCTATTCCGCCTTTAACCAAGGGAGATAGTGTTTTTTGAATAGTCTGTTCCTCATTAGCCACCATAATGACAGCTACAACGGGTAAGTGATGAGTAATAATCGCAGGAGCAGATGTATCATTTTTTTTTAAAAAAGCAGAAAAGCTATCGTTTTCATAAGAAAAAAATTCGTCATTTGGATAACAAATCTTCTCTTCAGAAAGCGTCAAATGAATGAACAAAAAGAGAGCTAAACTAATCTTCGTAAACAAATAGCTATTCATAAAAAACACCCCTTAAACGGCTTCTCCATTATAGCTGCTGGCAAAAAAGAGTATATATTTTTTAGGGAATCTAGTGATTATTATGATAAGAAAGAAAATGCCCTGGACATTACTGTCCAGGGCATTTCAAAAGCGATCGAGCTTAAACTCATTCTATGCAATTCTCGTGATGGTAATCCCAGCCGACGCTGTGCCGCGCAATGTGGAATCGTTAGCAAAAGTTACAGCAATATTACCGCTATTGTCGTCCGAAGCGAAAGCTATCTGCAGAATCTGTCCAGCAGTAGGAACCATTACAAGAAAGCTTCTTGAAAGTTCAAATGTTTGATTAGGGGCATCAGTATCGAATTCGCCACTTGCATCACTGCCTGTTACAGGCAAACCTGCTAGTATCGCCGTTGTAACAACGACCGATTTTGCCGCTAGAGCAGGTACCGGTGCCGGAGGTGTCCCGACAACTGATTTTATAGCAGCGTCTAAAGCACTTAAAATAGTCACCGGAACTACAGGAACTTTAAACCCAATAATAACCTGATATTGGACAAGATAAAGGCCTGGTGTTTGACAGACAAAATCAGTGGAACCTGCAGTATGTGTCCATCCAGGTGGAGAAAAAAATGCACCATTAACAGCAAACTTAATACTCTGAAATGTTCCAACGGGGGTTGTTGAAGGATATGGCTGCTGAGTGGTGTCGTAAGCGTAAGCATATTGCTCAGAATTGACGCATTCACACTCGCCAGTATTACCTGTATTCCCCGTGTGTCCAGTATTACCAGTATTGCCAGTGTTTCCGGTATTCCCTGTATTTCCTGTGTGTCCGGTATTGCCGGTATTGCCACTATTTCCGGTATTACCAGTGTTTCCGCTATTTCCGGTGTTGCCAGTGTTCCCGCTGTTACCTGTATTGCCGCTATTTCCGGTATTGCCTGTGTTTCCAGTGTTGCCTGGGACGCCATGCTCACCGCTGTTTCCAGTGTTACCAGTATTCCCAGTATTACCGCTATTTCCTGTGTTCCCGCTATTCCCTGTATTTCCTGTGTGTCCGGTATTGCCGCTATTACCAGTGTTTCCACTATTTCCGGTGTTGCCAGTGTTCCCGCTGTTACCTGTGTTGCCGCTATTTCCGGTATTGCCTGTGTTTCCAGTGTTGCCTGGGACGCCATGCTCGCCGCTGTTTCCAGTGTTACCAGTATTCCCAGTATTACCGCTATTTCCTGTGTTCCCGCTATTCCCTGTATTTCCAGTGTGTCCGGTGTTGCCGCTATTACCAGTGTTTCCACTATTTCCGGTGTTGCCAGTGTTCCCGCTATTTCCGGTGTTGCCAGTGTTCCCGCTGTTACCTGTATTGCCGCTATTTCCGGTATTGCCTGTGTTTCCAGTGTTGCCTGGGACACCCTGCTCGCCGCTGTTTCCAGTGTTACCAGTATTCCCAGTATTGCCGCTATTACCGGTATTGCCTGTATTTCCAGTGTTACCGGTATCACCACTATTACCTGTGTTTCCGCTATTGCCTGTATCGCCGGTATTTCCACTATTCCCTGTATTACCTGTGTTTCCAGTGTTGCCAGGCACGCCCTGCTCACCAGTGCCACCAGTGTTACCAGTATTTCCTGTGTTACCTGCGCCCGTATTGCCAGTATTGCCAGTATTGCCTGTATTTCCGGAGTTACCAGTATTTCCCGTGTTACCTGCACCTGTATTCCCGGTATTTCCTGTATTACCCGGATCGCCAGTGTTACCGGTGTTTCCAGCTCCCGTATTACCGGTGTTACCGGTATTGCCACTGCTACCCGGATCGCCAGTATTGCCTGTATTGCCAGGATCTCCGGGATCACCCTTATCGCCCTTTGGTCCTCTAGGACAGACCTTTGGACAGCATCGGTCCTTACAATGAGAATCTTCCTCCTTACTATGGAAACATTCTTTTTTATAAGGCTCTTCTGCGGTAGTCGTAGTTGTAGACTCCATTGTCGTATAAATAGAGTTACAAGACATAAACCAAGTTATTACGTATAAAAACATTCTCCAGATCTTCATACACTGCTCTCCAGTATCCGCGAGTATGCTAAAAAAATTAAATTCTCGATAGTGGATGTATAGTAGCATGTAGAGCATCGCAAAGCTAGTATCGGTACGAATTAATTAAAGAATTATATTCATAGTTACAAAGCTTCTAGTTCTTGATGTATTGAATTCAGCGTTAGGTCCCATTTAATACAGAAATAAATTCAGCTAAAATTCTATTTTTGACCTCAATAATCTAAGATTAGAGCAACACCTGATAGCTGCTCTTACGATTTTTTAGAAAGCGTCTGAGATAATGAACGTCTTATTCTTGACCTTCTAAGGCAAATTCATGGAGCCAAGGCTCTTTATTGAAATGAGAAACATCTTCAGCAAAGCTTATTCGACCATACATCTCTCGCGTGTCAAGATATTGAGCAATTCCCTGCTTTCGTGCAACATCACTAAAAATAACGTACTCATAGCGATAGCTGTCATCATCATAAGAAACCTTGTTAAGAACCTCATGTCTTACAAGATACGTACAATGCACTACAGGTACTTCGACTAATCCTTTGATTTCTTGTGACAAAAGCGGGATATAAAACGGTGAATTTTCATAATACCCATTACGATCGATCGCAGCATGATAGTTTGAATAGAGAGAATTGCCGCCCATCCTAAGCAATGGCGCTACTATCGGTAAATTGGATTCAACAAGCGCTGTAATAGTGTTAGGCTGAATAAAATTGTCGCAATCAGACACAAAATAATGGGACCCATGTTCAAATGCCCAAGTCACCGACTTTTGTCGAATGCGACCTAAAACTTTAAAACGTTCACTATTCCACTCGTGTTGGCCGTATCGTTGAACTGGTGTTTCGACATCCGTATCATCAAAAAAAACTTCTGCATAATCTTCAGCCACCTTAGCAATCCACTCGCGAAGAACTTGAGCGGTGGTATCATTATTATTGTTAGTCCGTATATAAAGGTAGGTCTGTTTTTTAGGCCAGGCCTGATTTTGAATACACGAAAGATATAGTGGCAATGTATGAGCCTTATCTTTAGCAAGGATAGCAATCGTAACAAAATCATTTTTGAATAACTGCTCTGGAAAAACGTCTGCGTTACAGTAACTAATGGCCACAAATACTGTGAACATAAAAATAGAAAAACATCCTTTAAACATCACTAACCCAAATCATCTAAATAGAGTAACTCAACCTATTACTCTACTTTCTATAGCAAAAATATAAGCCTTTATCTATACGCTACATTTAAACAACTCAAGGTCCAGTAAGTGTAATACTGTAAAGGCGGATCGTCTGTTTGACGCAAAACTATCAATCAATTGACATTACTTAACAAACGCTATGTACTTAACCTTAAAGAAATGCAATAATTTTTCAAGAATACTATTTACACAAAAGGAGTATTTGTGAAGATTTCCTTACCACTGCTTCATACATTTGCTTTATTAATGAGCGTCAACTCAATTGCAAACGGCGCAGATATCAATAATCATGAGTTGGATGATATATCGCTATCCTCTGATTCACCATCCAATTGTAAGCCTGGAGTGGAGCTTATTATGGCTTCACCAAATCCGATCTGCTTTGGCACAAGAACCTCTGTGGAGCTTAAAGCGTTCTTAACTGGCACACCTCCATTTAGAGTAAAGTGGTCGAATGGATTTACGGAAGAAGTTGAATCTGTTTCGACTCAAACAGTTAAAGTTTGTGGAACAAAGATTTTTACTGTGTCGGTCGAGGATGCATCAGGATGTCAATCTGCAGCAGAAATTACCGTCTTTGAAGCAAAAGATAGTGGGCGAGAGAGCGAGAACATTGAAGCCATGCGAGAAAAATATTGCACAAGATGCCACTGTCAAATACACAGCTCAGACACTGACAGCGACACTTCAGATACCTTTGATAGCTAAGAGTCTTTAAAAAGATTGCTAAAATGCTAAACCGCATTTGCCCCAAACTGACCACTGATTGAGAAGATTTCTGCTACCAAATTCGTAAGAAGAACCAAAGCCCAATAATAGTGAGTAACATTCTTGATCAAAAGTATAGCCTACTGCACCATATATACGATTAGCCAGTACATTGGGTTGTTCTGCAGAATGTCTATTTAAAGCATTTCTATCAATTTTTGTAAACTTCTCATCATCCTTTGTGGCGCGTGAACCGGTAACTCCCTGATTAATTTTCGCACTACTTGAGCTTGTAACAGGTAATGCGCAAAGATTTAATGACTGTATACCAAGTCTCTCATTTTCAAATGCTATATTTTCAATTCTTTCAGCTTGTCGCCACCAAAGATCGTAACCGAGCTCGAAATTGAAATTGCAGCGGCGATAATGAGCTGCTAACCAAAAATCAATTCGACTCTGAGGCTTTACCCTCGCAGGTACGGTAAAGAAGTTGATACCAGGTTTTGAATTTACCCTTTCACAAGTATCAACAACTAAAAGATATCGTGACCAGTCACCATTCTTAGTTAAGTCGAAAGGTCGAATTTCCGTTCCGGGAAATACATAGAGATATTTAAAATCGGCCATAATATTAAACTCTTTATTATCACAAGCGTATAAAGACTGGTCACCATTAAAACCAAATCCAACGCTGCCGTGTCTTGAACCAACCAATGGCTCGAATAAAGCACGACCCGTTCTACGAGACCCAGTTGGCGCGGTTCCTACCAAATAAGCGGTTGCGTGCTGGCAAGGTGTCTTATAAAAGTCATAACCTAGTTTAAACTGCACATCATCGACACCAGTTCTTTTTTGCTCATGGCAAGGTAATCTACCAGCCTCCCATCTAGGATTATTAAAAGCGTCACAGGCATTTTCAAATCCTGGTAATATGCCCCGAGTGTTTCTATCGTTTTCCTTAACATGCAGGTTGTGCTTAACACGCACAATAGCTGTGTTAACTCCAAGCCACCAACGATAAGACATATTAAAATACCAAGTAAGAACACCACCTGTAACTGTTCGCTCTGGGCGAAGGCACACTTTTGATTGGTAAAGTTCACCCTTTTTTGCAATAAGATTAAACCATAAAGGATCGATATCGCCGCCTCCATTTTCTCGCAATGTCATACAGTGTTTGTTGTGTGGGAGAAAATAACGGGCTAATTTCTCTCCATGTGCTGAGTGTATAAAAAGAGGCGTAAACGAAAAATAAGCATGCATATCCGGGATGCTATGATACCGATGATAATTAGTTAATGCTAATTCATACATCGAATCGGTACTTAGTAACCGGGGAACAAAAAAGGTTCGACTGTGGTTAGCAAAGCTTGTACCACAGCAGAACTGAATGAACAGACATATTAGTAGTTTTTGTATAGCTTTCATTGAATCTCTTGCCATTTTTAAACCTGGGGGGAATCGTAGCAACAAAAGTGTCTTGAGTTCAAGAATCTTACAGAATTTTTATCTTGCTCAGATAATAGATACGTCATTATCGATCTTTCTTGAAGTTTTATTTAAATCAAAGGTGTTAAATAGTTCATATTTTGAAACTCCATCGTTACTAGACCTTCTGTGCAATTACTACTAAAATGGTTTTAAGGGAGGTTTTAACTCTTTCAAAGCGAAAACTGATGACGATTGCTTACTTTAATGTTTTTCGAATCATACTATGTCTAACATTTGCAAGCTCTATTTATGGTCAAGAATCAGCATTGAGTCAAATTATGACTGCTATTAAAGGACAAGACTTTCAAGATTTAAAAGCTTTTCTAATTCAGCATCAGGATCAGCTCAGCATCGAAGATCAAAAGATAATTGCAAAATATGCAACTAATTTTAGAGATATATCAGATAAAAATGCTTGGTTTTCATCTGATACAAAGAAAGAGATCTCAGCCATCTTATGCCTCTTGGCTTTTTGCGTCGGTGGAGCACTTGCTGGTAAGCTCGTTGTGCAAGCACTATTTATTATGTTTTTTTATGACGTCTCGCCCAATAACCATCGATCTGCTCCCTTCATTGCAGATGTCCACGAATTTCGACGCTTTGTTAAAGATCCATTTACTTATCTAATTACTTTAAGCGCTTTTTCTCTCCTCATTGCAGGTTTGGCTGTTGGATATGATAATCTCACAGGTTATTATAGTGAAAAAGAACGTTTTATTCAGAACTTTATATATAATAACTTACCGTACTTTAAGAAGCAGTTATCAGCTAATACCTACGTGTAAAAAGGACGCGATAGCTGCACTAATACTGATGAACTCTATTCGTTCTTTTCGAGTATTGCAAAATTATTAAACCAACTAATTTTTGCAGATAGCGTCTGCAGTTTTTCTTTGGGCGTATAGGAAATATAATCGTAATCGGGTTAAGAAGGAAGATCCCACTAAAAAATAGTAAATGCTTTTTGGCTTATGATATGCTTCTGGGCAACAGCCGCAGAACTTCACTAAAGAAAGAAATGTATGAAAGCAATCCTTAATCCTCAAGATTTTGTCTTTTGGTCTATGAAAGATAGTCTACAACCTCCTTTAAGAAAGACCTTGACGGTTGATGTGGTTGTGGTAGGAGGAGGAATGGCTGGATTGAGTGCTGCTCAAGCATTTACTGAGCAAGGAGCTTCTGTCGCCCTTGTAGAAAAAAACTATTGTGGAGCAGGTGCCACAGGTAAAAGCTCAGCTTTTATTATCCCTAATCCCGAATTTACGCTTGCTGACCTCATTCGGCTTTATGGTCCTAAAGACGCTGATACGTTATGGAAACTTGTAGCACGGGGTATCGAACATATACGATCGACGATTGAAACGTACAGTCTTTCTTGTGATTATATTCAACAAGACGCATTCTTAGTTGCGCTTAGTCAACATGCAGTAAACACTATATTGAAGCCTAACCAAGCAGCCTACGACAAGCTATCTTATAAGAGTACCTTGTATACGCCTTCCGAGCTTTCTGAATATATCCGGTCTCCTTTGTATTACGGAGGCATACATTACCCAAACACTTTTTCAATTAATGGCTATCTTTACTGCCAAGAGCTCAAAAAAGCCCTCATTAAAAAAGGTGTGCTCATTTTCGAGGAAACTCCAGCAATAGAGCTTACTTCTGACGGCATTAAAACACCCGAAGGGCAGATCAAAGCACAGCATACTATCGTCTGCGTTGACCGTTTTATAACTAATTTAGGCAAACTCAAGCACGATGTATACCATATACAAACTTTTTTAACACTTTCTGAACCATTATCAGATAAGCAAGTCTATGCACTATTTCCTAAAGGTCCTTGCATGGTATGGGATACTAATACCATCTACTATTACTATCGCCTAGCTGCAGGAAATCGATTACTTGTGGGCGGAGCTGATCTTTTAGCTTCGTACGCCCATCAAGAAAAGCATAATAATTATCGACAAGGTGCGCGCCTTAGTTCCTATATAAAGCGTGCATTTCCACAGCTTTCAGTAGATTTCTCTTACCTCTGGCCTGGACTTTTAGGTATTAGTAAAGATGTTATGCCGATTGCTTATAAAGACGAGACGATGCCAAACGTGTATTATATAAGCGCTGCAACGGGGGTAGCTTGGGCAGCGGCATTAGGCACTTATAGTGCACAGCGCATTCTCAATTCGGATGCGGATATAGATAGACTTTTCTCGGCCGCACGCTTTTCCATGTTAAGTAGAGTAGCATCGAAACTTTTAGGTGATCCTTTAACGTTTGCGATCAATAATTTTCGTCGAGTTAGCACTTTGTAATTCACCTAAATCGATCACTCTTTCATTTGGTTAGCACATTAGTTTTTTGTTTTAATGATTCCCGCGTTTGGTTTGAGCGCGCCCAGGATATATGACATTTAGCTTCTAATGTAATTGCTGCAATGAGTTAACTTTACTTACAACCCTTTTTACCTGGAAGACAGCTTTTTTTTATTTACTCAACCAATGTTAATTCTGCGCTTCACTCAGTTTTACTAATTTAAATGAGCCATTTTGCTCAGTTATTTCAAAATCGTCATCATAATTTACATCAACAGGACTGTTGGCAGTCTTTTAACATATTGTTGATCTAGTAGTGATCAACGCCATCACGCTTTCTACTTCGCTCGTAGAACTTAGCGGAACGAGTTGGCGAAGTTGGCTGGGGCGGAAGGATTCGAACCTCCGAATGCCAGGACCAAAACCTGGTGCCTTACCGCTTGGCTACGCCCCAAAAATTTATAAACTTGATGCCGTTATTCCAAATTCATGAAGCACAGATTCTTCAATAGACTTGCGCATATCAGAATTGAGTGGATGGGCAACATCACGAAAACTACCATCCTTACGTCGCCGCGAAGGCATTGACACAAACAAGCCTTTATGCCCTTGGATAACCTTCAGATCGCGTATGATAAAGCTATCATCAAAAATAATCGTCGCATAAGCCTTGAGCTTACCGGCTTCTTTTGATGGATAAACCTTTACTTCGGTAATTTTCATCCCAGTCGCCTTATTCTTCATTCAACTGATACCTTTTTGACGTTCGGCCTCTCTTCATCGCGCACACCATCGCTTGGTCTACGCAAAAGGCTAACCGTTTAAAACATATCAAATTAAAAGAACAAAGCAAGTAGCTTTTCTCGTACTGGTACGGGCTCACCAAACGGATGTAACCCAAAATACCCCTTTAACTAAAAGCTTATTCTACAAAATTCTAAAAAAAAAGTATCTTTTTGTCAATCAATTTTTGCCCGTAAAAAGGGCGGCCCGTAGGCATGCTGAACGGGAAGAAGGGTTTGAAAGTCTCTCGGCGGCACTCGCTTTAATAACCTTAGGAGTAAGCGTATCAAAAACATCTAGATGGGTACGAAAAAATTGTTTTACCATGCGGTCCTCTAAAGAATGAAAACTGATGCATACCAGTCTACCGCAAGGCCCTAAAACGCCCATACTTTGATTTAAAAGAGCATTAATATTGTTAAGTTCCCGATTAACGGCTATCCGGAGCGCTTGAAAAGCCTTGGTCGCAGGGTGAATCTTACTACCAGGCCTTTTTTTAATAACATCTAGAATAATGGAAACAAGCTGGCCTGTGGTTTTTATACGTTCGGTGCGGCGCGCTTCGGCAACTTTTCGAGCTAAAGAACGAGCAAAGCGCTCCTGGCCGTATTCACTAAAAATATGATAGAGTTCGGCTTCAGTAGCCTTATTGACAATGTCGTAGGCAGTATTGATTTGGTGGGCCGGAGACATGCGCATATCAAGCGGCGTATCATGGGAAAAAGAAAATCCCGCAGCTTCTTTAATTTGATAGGATGAAGTGCCAAAGTCCGCAAGGATGCCGTCAACCGAGGTAACACCCTTACGCTTTAAAAGAAGCTGCAATTGCGCAAAGTTACCCCAGAGTGGGGTAAATCTCTCTGGAAACTCAGCTTCCACTGCCGGTGCATTAAGCTCTAAAGCCGTAGTATCCCAGTCTATGCCAATAACAGTACATTGTGGCTGGCACTCAAGAATCGCCCTCGTATGGCCACCTCCGCCAAACGTCGCATCTACATAGAGGCCACCGGGCTTTGGGGCCAAATGCGTAAGCACTTCATTAACAAGAACGGGAACATGATACTCTTTTAGAAGCACCACATCACTCCGTTATTTCATAGACAAGGTTTTCAAGCTCCATTGCTCGAGAACCTTTGACTAAAATAACGCATTCACGCTCTAATTTATCCTTCAAACAAGATAGCGCTTGTTTCCAGTTAGGTACTACTTGACAGGTTACATATGAAGGCATCGTTTTTTGAGCCCATTTTACATTTTCACCGACGAGCACTACGTGCTGCAGCGAAGGAACCTTACGTAAAAAGCGTCCCAGTTGACGGTGCCAAAACGGCGCATTAACACCAAGTTCAAGCATGTCGCCCAAAACAGCAATTTTTTGACCCTTTTCCTCGATTTTTTCAAAAGCGAGTAAAGCGGCTTTCATACTTTCAGGACTTGCGTTATAAGAATCGTCAATCAAAACGCCTTTACGTGCTTTAATTGGACGTCGCTCAAACCTACGTGCTACAGTGTCTATTGTTTTTAGCCCTTCCACAATTGACGAAGGTGAAACACCAACTACATAAGCGGCTGAGCATGCGGCAAGACCGTTAAGGATAGGTCCCATATGATTTGTTGGCATTGAAACTCTAAAACGCTCTCTGTAAAGCTTGAGTATAAAATGGGTTTGGGCACCCTGAACCTGAATCTTGCGTGCTTGGATTTGGTTGGTCATTTTACAGCCAAATTTGATAATAGGATGCGTGTAGGAGATCATCGTTAAAAGTGGCTGATCTCCGTTAACGATACCAATGCTGTCTTCCTTAAAGAATTTAAATATATCGCGCTTTTCACTTGCTATATCGTTAATAGATCCCAAGCCCTCCATGTGACTGTGGCCTATTGCTGTAATAATAGCAGTTGTAGGTCTTACAAGTTGAGCAAGTTCAGCCATTTCGCCCCTCTTACTAATACCCATTTCAAAGATTGCAATAGTGTGTTGATCGTTCATTTTAAGAATGTTGAGCGATACTCCAAGCAATGTATTTTGATTTCCGGAGGAAGCTAAACAATTTTTGCCACTTTTACGAAGAATGTGAGCAAGCATTTCTTTGGTTGTCGTTTTGCCAACAGATCCGGTAATCCCAATAACAGGATAGGTAAATTTTGCGCGCCACGCCGTCGCTAAAGTTACGATATCTTTAGCTACATTAGGTAAGCAAACAATCGTTAATGTATCTTTCGTTTTTGCTTGAATTTTACGTAAGCAGTCCTTTTGATCAAGTGATATAATAAGGCCAACTGCACCCTTGCTAATCGCTTCTTCAATAAAATCGTGCCCATCTACACGACCGCCTTTAAGCGCCACAAAAAGCTCCCCCGGACGTAAATCGCGCGAATCTACAACCAAAGAAGCATCGGGTGGAAAATCCACACCGTAAAATAATGCTTCGGGAACAATAGTCTTTATAAATTCTCTATTAAAGTGCATGGATGTTCTCCACTGAAGTTTTACATGCTCACACTAGTACGACGTACAACAATGATCTCATTTTGAACATTTGTCAAGAAACAACTTAAAAAGGTCTAAATTACTCAACAATTGCTCTTAAGTTTCTTTTTTAGAATGTTGGTTAATGCTCGCTAATCCAGACCTTTATTCGTTTTTTTGCATAGTTACCTCATAGAGTAATTCTTCAATCGTTTTTTGCTGATGGAGTGATACTCGCTTCTTTTTTTTAGGGCTTATGGTTCCTTTTAATTTATAAAAATGTTCTATAGCTTCACGTGCTTTTGTGTGCAGACGAACATACCTAAATGGAAAAATCAGTGAGAGAGAAATCATCCATAAGAATGAAATAACGATATGCTCGACAGTCGGATCGCCTAGAAAATGTATAAGCTGCTTTATCCATTGACCAAAAACACCCCCCGGCGCTATGCAAGGTACGTAATCGCAATTACTAAACGCGGCATACGTTAAAACCGTAAAAAGAATAACGAAATACTGCACGCACAGAGAAAAAAGGGCGCGAGACGAGTATCCTTTATATGCATAAAAGCCCATAGTGAGCCACATACAAAGAAAGATCCAAGCAGCAGCACCTCCCATATAATATACTAAAAAACTCGAAGACCATGCACCGCATGCCCCAAGTTTGTTACAGTATACCCCTTGAAAAAGCGTATCTTCGTACGCCCATCCCTTATCTTTGGGGACAAAAAAAGCGAGCGATGCTATGAGATACACTATCACGCTTGAAAAAAATCCTAAAAAAATCTGCCTCATGAGTTCATTCCCTAATCGCGTTGCCTGAAAATACTACAAGCTTTACAAAAAGTGCAAGATAGACTGCTTAATACAAGCTTAAAAACGTGGGTAAAAAAAGCGCGAGGAGTGCAAATAACGAAAGATCCAGAAATCCTCGCACCATAAAAAAGCACTTATTATAAGCACTTATACTCCAAAAACTACGAGCTCCGACGATAACTACGATGCCCATTTAATGACATGCAATAAACCATGGTTGAAAAATATCCGCATATTATACATAAAACTAATTTTAATAAAACGACTTGCCGCGGATTGCATTTTTAAAAAGAAAACGTGGCCATTTGAGCCGGAAAATAAGCACAATTATAGAGTAAGTCAATGTAAAAGGTGCTTATAGACCTTCGGCAAAGTTAAAAGTGACTTATTAAAGAAGTGCGATACCTTTTCTAATAGCCGCAGGTGACCTGAGCTACTCGCTGGTAATGATACTGTAACGATTTGAACAAAGGTAAAAAGAAAAAAATCAAACGTAGACATCAGCCGTATCCTTATGTATCTTGAGCAAAAGCTTGATCTCGTAAGAGAATAATTATATATAAATACATGAATGATCTTGAGAATATTCTAAGATTAACTGTTGCAATCTCAAAATCTTTTGACTAAATTAAAGACCGACGCAAATTATGTTCAATAAGCAAAGGGTTAGCTTATAAAGAGGAAGGGGGTATAAAAGATTAAGGTACAGCAAACGAAAATTAACTTTAGCATATCGGTTGTTCTCGATTCAGGAGTAATCGAGTTAAGTCATACATAGGGAGTAATTTAATGAAACAATTGATCAAACAGTCCTTATCCTTGTTACTGTTGCTCTCCGCTTCAGTAGCTTTGGGTAATACTGACAGTAGTTTTGATGAAGATGAAGGCAGCGATGAGTCTTCAGAAACGGCAAGTTCGGGTACCTCAACCGGCACCGACACCGAAGATAATGAGGGTGGCCGCCATCATAATAAATGCAGAAATGGTCATCACGGCTGCCGCACAAGCCTTTTCCTTCCACGTCCTCAATTTCTAAACTCTGCTCGCTTCTTTAATCCATTCTGGTATGGACGCGATGCTGAGTACCCATGCTTCAACATCGATTTAGGCTTTAGGTTTAGGCAATCCAGACACGAAGAGCGCATCGCTGAGTGTCTTTTTGGCAGAAATCGTATAGTCTTTACGGGAAGCGCAGTTCCAAACCAGAAGCGTGATAGCTTCGAGTTTGAAGGCGATCAACTTGGCTTATCACCATCCTACCGTGGTAGCGTACTCTTCCGTCCAAAAATTCGTGACTACATGTTCGATTTCGACTTACGTTGGGATGTGGGTAGCATGTTCGACTGGTGTGAAGGCGCTTACTTCGGCTTGAGAGGTACCGCTGTTCAATCACGTTGGCGTCTTAACCCTTGCATTGAGACAACAGAATCAAGCTCAATCGTTACCTTCAGTGACTTTAACAATTGTGTAATGTCCAAAGACAAAGCACATGCGACAACAAGCATTGAAACAGCGTTGAGTGGTGACTTCTTGTTTGGAAACATGCAAGAACGCTGGGAATGGGGCCGCTTCAATTTCCGTGATCGTGATAAACAACGCGATACCAAGCTTGCAAACATAGACATCATACTTGGTTATGATTTCTTACTTTGTGAAGACTACCACTTTGGTGCATTCTTCAGAGCTTCTGCTCCAACAGGTACCAAGCCAGATGCACGTGAAGTATTCCAAAATATAATTGGTAACGGACACCACTGGGAAGTTGGTGGCGGTATCGATGCTCACTATGACGTCTGGGATTGCGATGACCAAACACTTGGAGTTTACCTTAATGGTGTGATATCTCACTTATTTAAGGATACACAGTGGCGTTCATTCGACATTAAACGCCCTCAGCATGGTCGTGGCATCTCTTGCTTAAGCCGTTACACACTCCTTAAAGAGTTTGACGCTGCTAATAGATTCACCGGTAACCTCATAAACGCTATCAACTTTGCAACTCGCAAAGTACGTTCATCGTTTAGCGTTCAAGGTGATGCGGCATTACGTCTTCTCTATAAGAGCTGTGGATGGGCTCTTGGCGTAGGTTATAACGTATACGGACGTACCAATGAAAAATTGGCAGACGTATGCAGAAATAACGACTGCTTCAATAGAAACAGAGGACGCTTCTTTGCTATTAAGGGAGATCAACCTTACTGCTCATCGTCTTCTAGTAGTTCAACAGATACGTGTACCTTGGATAACACAACAGCAAGCAATTTCCGTCCTATAAACGGTCAAGGAACAGCTGCTGATGCGCAAACAAGACTTATACACTGTAGAGACTTGAACTTCGACGGAGCAAATGCTGAAAGGGCACGTAGAGATAATGATGACACAACTTCAACATCGTCATCATCATCACAAACAAGCTCTAACACATCAAGCTCCAATACAAGCTCGGCAACTGGAACATCCACCGGCACAACTGAAACACGTGATGACAGAGATCACGCTGTTGAAGTTCACAGACGTGGCATTCCTAGCCAGCTTACTCACAAGATCTTTGCTACAATCGACTACGAAATGCAAGATTGCGGTGAGTGCCGACCATACATCGGTGTTGGCGGAGGCTATGAGTTTTCTCAAAAAGGTGACTGCCGTGTATGCACCCCAAGCTTCTGGGAAGTATGGGTACGCACAGGCGTTAACTACTAAAGTCTGCTAAAGACTTATAAAAAAAGAAGCTGCTTGTACTTCCCACAAGCAGCTTCTTTTTTTTGTCATCATCTTGCTCGTCTTTTTCTGAAAGTTTTGAGACAATACTATCGTACAGTTTAAGCCTCGCTATAAAAAAGGAGCATCGACATGAATTGGCGTCTTTCAAAAAGCGTCTTAGCGCTGTCCTGTTTGACTAGTGTCCTCTTACAGCATCATCGCGCAGAGTCCGCATCCAAACAGCATTGCGCAAGCACACCAAGTAAAAGCCATTCATTTATGTGCAGCGGTAGCGATTGCGAAGAAAGTATGTTTGACAACAACCAGGAAGTCCCCTGCAGGAATGCGTGTGAAAAAGCAGTAGGCAGTCTCTTCTTGCCGCGACCACAGGGACTTAACTCTGCAGTTTTTTTCGATCCCTTCTTATACGGTTGTCAAGAAGACTTACCTTGCTGGGCAGTGAACATAGGATATCGGTATAGCCAAACATTTAGGAACGAACAGATTGCCTGTTGCCTTTTTGGCTCCGACCGCCTTAAGTTTGCGGGTAGCCAGACAACATCTAGGTCGAATGCGCTAAAGCTTTTAGCTGACAACTTTGGTCTGGCTCCAGATTTTAAAGGGCATGTACGCTTTAAGCCATCCATTAGAAACAACATCGTAGACTTTAGCTTTCGGCATGAACTGAGAGATATAGCAGAGTGCTTATACGGGGCTTACGTTACTGTTAATGCATCCTTGGTCAATAGCGTTTGGAAATTGGGCGCTTGTGAAGCTGTCGAAACTACGACACCGCTCACTTTTTCATCGTTTCCTCCCTGTTACATGTCAACCATCAACACGAAGAATTCAATTGAAGCCGCCGGGGACCTCAATACCGCATTAAGTGGTGATTTTCTCTTTGGGGACATGCAATCGCAGTGGCGCTTTGGGCGGTTTGACCTTAATCACAATAGGCGAGACACTAAACTAGCAAATATAGATTTCATTTTAGGCTACGACTTTTTAAGGTGCCCCTCATACCATTTTGGCGGCTTTTTAAAACTTGTGGCGCCAACAGGAACAAAACCTCGCGCCCATAGAATTTTTGAAGCCATTGCCGGCAATGGTCACCACTGGGAATTGGGTGGCGGTATAGATGCTCACTATGAACTATGGGGTTGTGATGATCATTGCTTTACTGCACACCTAAACGGTGGTCTTACTCACCTTTTTAAAAATACGCAATGGCGCACCTTCGACTTTAAAAGAAGCTCCAAGTTTCCTGGTACGTTAAGTAGATATATACTTCTTGAAGAATTTACCGATACGCAAAACTATGCAAATAGGCTCATTAACGCTGTAAATTTCACCACCCAACGCATTAAATCCTCTTTTAATATTCAAGGGGATGCTGCCTTAAGAATCGTATATCGTTATTGCGGATTGGCTATAGGAGTCGGTTATAACGTATACGGACGCAGCAAAGAAAAGCTTAGCGAGCTTTCATTCAAATGCAATGAATTTAATAGGCGCCACTTTGGCATCAAAGGAGTTAATGGTGTTTGCGCTCTTGAATTCAAAGAAGGTGAAGGATTAACGGACAATACAGTACCGCTTACGGCAACATCCAGCAAAGTCCGAGCGTTTCAAAACGCTAACTTGGTAAATCTCGTAGATAATCCAGTAAAACTCGAAGAACCAATTTTCTTAAGCTGGCAAAGCCCAACTGATGCGGATACCCCTGCGGAGAACCTTATCATTGCTACGGATTCACAAGTGGATGGCCAGCCGGCTCCTGTATTTGTTACCAAAGAAGATATACGCTTTAGAGGCATTCCAGGCCAGCTTACACATAAAGTCTTTGCACATGTAGACTACGCTTGGGAATGTGAACTGGTAGCTCCTTATTTTGGTGTGGGCGGAGGCGTAGAATTTCCACATAACGGCGAATGCGCTTCATGTACAGCACATCAATGGGAAATATGGCTGCGTGGGGGCATTTACTTCTAAGACGTCGCTAAAAAACCAGGGAGGAGCTTATAGCTCCTCCTCTTGATAGATATTCTCAAACCCCTTGACCTTGCGAAGCCTTTCTAGAAGTTCTTTTACGCGTCGATCATATTCATCGCGGCGGGCCTGCATGCGTCGATTATTTTCGTTCCTAAACTCTTCTTGAAGTTCTTTCATCGCTCGCTCACTTTCTTTCTTGGCCTCTTCTAGCTCTTTCATGCGTCGATCATATTCTTTAAAAGCACTGAAAGGCTCTTTATAAGGCTTTCCAGGCTTAAATTGCCCCTCAGTAGTGTCCCCCTCCCTATCAGTCAGCACAGCTTCAAATATGGCTTGGCCTTGGACAAATTCAGCATGTGCTTTTTTCGCGTCAACATCGCGTCTTTTGTCAGGGTGGCATGCTAAAACAAACCGCTTATATTCCTTATCAATCGTTTTAACAGAATCCGTTATAGATATCTTCGGATTCGCACAGTCCATCTGCAACGCATTCATCACGCTGGAAATCGCTAGAAACAAAAAAAACATAAGAGAATACATACTAAAAACTCCAAATTCCAGTTAATCATATTAATCTAACAAGCACAAACAAAAATTGTCAATTATTTATTTCTAAATACTCAGAGATTAGAGATCATTCAGTTCTTTGATAAATAATGTCTATAAGTGCAACTTTGGAATGGATGGAGAGAGAACAGAAATGCTTTTAAGCAAAACTATGGTCGCGCTCCCTTTAAACGTTCTTACGAGAGTTTTAATTCACTATTCGCTTTTTATTAACAAGGTACTCTATTACCTGATCTACCGTGTGGAGCTTTTCAGCATCTTCATCGCTCATTTCTACGCCGTACTGCTCTTCGAGCTTCATAACGAGTTCAACACGGTCTAGCGAATCGAGTCCTAAATCTTCAAATGTGCTTTTCGTATTAATAGCGCTGACAGGCTTATTAAGCTGCTCAGCCAGGACCGCTATAACTTCTTTGGCGATGGTGTCGCGATTAGTTTCCATTACAACTCCTTAACGATAATTCGCAACCGCTTTAATACTTCATCTTTACCTAAAAGAGCCATGAGGCTATAGACGCTTGGGCTTTGTGTGCTACCAGTCAACAGAATACGTAAGGGCTGAGCAATTTCGGCAATTTTGAGATTATATCGCTCGCTTATTTTCTTAATAGCTTCTTGAGCAGCATCTATCGTTAAAGTATCAAGCGTTTCCAGTTTCTTGTAAAGCATTGTAAGGTACTCGAGAGCTTTAGGAGAAATATCATCAAGAAGCTGCGCACTAACATTCGGTTTAGAAGAAAGAGCGATAACATACGCCGCGAGCTCACTCAATGTTTTACAGCGCTCTTGGTAAAGGGCTAAAGCATCCAGAACCTGTTCTCGGCCAAATTTGGAAACTCGTTTTAAAAAATCACCATCAACATCACGCACAATAAGCTCCAAAAGAGCTCTAGGCGTTCTTTGTTTGATGTAAAAAGCGTTTAACCATTCAAGCTTTTGAATGTCAAAGATGGCGCCTTTTTTACCAACACCGTCAAGCGTAAAGAGCTTAATTAACTCATCGGATGCAAAAACCTCTTGATCACCATGTGACCACCCAAGACGAACTAAATAATTACGTAAAGCATCAGCAAGAAAACCAAGCCTACGATATTCTGAAACTCCGGTTACTGCATCCCTTTTACTTAACCGGTTCCCCGAAGGGCCTAGAATAAGCGAAAGATGCGCAAAGACCGGCACTTGAAATCCGCACGCCCTGTAAAGCATAAGCTGCTTAGGTGTGTTTGGAATGTGATCTTCACCTCGTATAACGTGAGTAATCCCCATATCAGCATCATCGACCACCACCACAAAATTATACATGGGCGTTCCATCCGAACGGGCAATAATAAAATCGTCAAACTGCTCTCTTTTGAAAGTAACGGCACCGCGAATAGCATCTTCAAATGTAATTTCTTGTAACTCATCAGGAATTTTAAAACGTATGACATAGGGCTCGGATGCAATAGTGGGTTTTAAGCTACGGCACATGTTGTCGTACTGTACATAGCCCTCACCCTGAGCTGCATTTACGCCAAGGCGTTTTTCAAGCTCCTCAGCTGTGCAATAACACTTATACGCTTTGCCATTGTCAACAAGCTTTTGGGCAACCTCCTTGTGCCGCTCAATCTGTAAAGACTGAATCACAAGAGGCTCGTCACTTTCTATGCCCATCCAACCTAGGGTATCAATGATAGCCTGAGTATATTCTGGCAAGGAACGTTCTAAATCGGTATCTTCTATGCGTACAAGAAAGGTACCACCATTGTGGCGTGCAAAAAGCCAATTAAAAAGGGCCGTACGCAAATTTCCGATGTGCATATGCCCCGTAGGCGACGGTGCAAATCGGACACGAATAGGTACCATAAGCTTTCCTTATGCTGCTTGTGCACGCTTTAAAAGAGCTGCCATTTGCTGTTGAGCAGCCTCTACCCATGGTGATTTTTTTTGAGCAAATCGAGCAATAAGGTGCGACCAAATCTGCTGCGCTTTTTCATCGTCCCCCGATTTTAACGCTGTGTACCCAGCGTAGTAAAGTGCTTGATCACGTATCGGATTTTGCTGATCGTTACTAAGACCGTCTAAAGCTCGTTGGCCAGCAATCTGTGCTTGTGGGTCTTGAGAGTCGCGCTGCATGAGAGCATACTCAATAGCATATAAGTAGTAAGCCGGCGAAGGCTTTTTTATACCTTCAAGCACGTGCTCTGCGGTCTTGCGGGCAGCATCAAAATCTTGTCCAAGTAAAAGGGCTTGACCCTTGTAAGAAAGAAAATATGGCGCCCAAGACGTGTTTTTGTAAAGTTCATATCCTTTTTCAAACATGTCAGCAACTTCTCTCCAATTCCGTTCCGAAACGCCCAGCTGCTTCGTTTTTTCAAATTCCTTATGTGCTTGAGAAAAAGCCTTTTGGGCCTGCCCCGCTTTGCGGATAGTCATGGAGTGATACATTGCCCAGCCTGTTATACTAAGAAGTGTTAGTAGCACAAGCAGCAAAAGGAAATGCAGCTGTTTTTTTTCTTTAAGCATAAAGAAAAAGTCTTGTATTACATACGAATCCATACGAGCCCTCCTTGCAAAAATGTATTATGCTTGCTCGTTTGCAGGTGATTCAGCGGATGTAGTACCAGTCGATTGAGCTTTATTTTGACGGGCTTGACCTCTTTTTGCCGCACGATCAAGCTTTGTAGTCAATATTTTCTTACCTTTATAATAACCACATATTTCGCACACAATATGGGGTAACAAAGGAGACTTGCATTGAGAACAAGCTGCAAATTTCTGTGGCCTTAAAAACTTACACGCTGAACGTTGGTCTCTACGAGATTTACTCGTTTTACGTTTAGGTACTGGCATAATAAACTCCGCTTATAGTCTTAAAAATCAGCTTTATCTTTTTAAGTGTATAAGAAAATACAAAATCTAGCAAAAATGAACTTTTTAACCGCATATCGCACTGGCCCAGAGTCCCATAAAATTTTGTTTAAGCTTTCCTTCAACCTGTAATGAAAAAAGCTCCCCATGGAGTGCCGAGCTTGAAAGTCCCGTTACCTGAAGAAGTTCATCAAAAGACAGCGGTGTCCTACAAGCCGCCACAATACGATGAGCTATAGTATCTGGCTTTATAGTTTCATTCGCTATCTGAGCTTTCTCACCAAGGACATTTAAAAGGTCTTTAGCACTTGCTATGCTGTAAGCCCCTTCGCTTAAAAGCTTGTGACAGCCATCGCTTAAAGGATTATCGATAAGCCCTGGTACAGCACCTACATCCCTTCCTTCTTGTAGCGCATAAGAAGCAGTTATCAAAGCACCGCTTTTTTCACATGCTTGTAAAACAATACACGCTTTACTAAGACCAGCAATAATACGATTTCGAGCGGGAAAATGGCCTGGATGCGGATCTGCGGTCAAAGGAAACGAACTCAAAAGTGTACCTTCGTTCTTTACTATTGTCTTAAAAAGCTCTTTATGCTCAGGTGGATATGGCTTTAAAAGACCAGAACCAAGAACAGCAATAGTGCCTGCTTTCGATTCGAGAGCGGCCTTATGTGCATAAGAATCTGCACCTCGAGCACCACCGCTCACAATACACCATCCATGCTCACTTACGCCGCTTACAAGCATTCGGGCAACTCGTTCAGCATAGGCATCCGCCTTGCGCGCCCCAACAAAAGCCACGGTTTTTTTATATGAAGAAGGATTCTTGCCCAGAAAGTAGAGTACTATAGGCGGAAGATAAATCTCTTTAAGAAGAGTTGGATAGTCGCTATCAAAAAGCGTTGTCCATCCAATAGCATACGTATCAATACGCTTGAGTTCTTCGTCAAGAAGCTTTCCATCAGCAAGCCCAGAGGTTATGCGCGCAGCTTGTGCATGGGACATTGAAAAACGAGCAATCAGGTCTCCCGCTTTTAGGTCATACAAAGCATCGATAAAACCTTTACCACCGACGCGCACAAGCTTTTCAACCACTGAAGGTCCAACACCAGGTATAAGAGCTAAATGTAAAAGAGCTATACTGGACATTCCTCAGGCTCTTCTTTATCAGTCTGCCCGCTGCAAACAATAATAGCTGTAAGCGTTTGCTCAGGGTTCAGGCGAATAAGTCTGACTCCTTGAGCCTGTCTTCCCATTGTACGTACCTCTTTAGGTAATAGACGAATAATTTTACCAGAGGCATCAATCAGAAGGATACTTGAACTATCATCAACAACTTTAAGCCCAATTACCTGGCCATTTCGCTCGTTAGTTGGTATAGTTCGCACACCGTATCCACCCCGATGAGCAACGCGAAAATCACTTACACGTACACGTTTTCCGTATCCACGAGCTGTAGCAAACAGAATATCTTTATCGTCCGAAACAACAGCCATTCCAACAACGAAATCATTATCACGTAAACGTATACCAGTTACACCGGCAGCATTTCTGCCCATTGAGCGAACTTCCGTCTCTTTAAAGCGTATGCCCTGACCGTGCGCGGACGCGATAACAATCGAATCTTGGCCAGAGCTTAGTGAGCAGAAAACTAATTGATCACCCTCATTGATAGTCAGTGCTCGTATACCTGTTGATCGAATTTTTGCAAAAAGCTGAGCATCGGTTCTTTTAATAACCCCTTTACGCGTTAGCATGACAAGATGGCGATCAGCAAGTTCACGGGCACACAAAAGCTTGACCACATGCTCATCGGGCTGAAGCGGCAAGAGATTGACGACAGCTCTTCCCTTTGCAGTACGCGAAGCTTCAGGAACTTGAAATACTGAGAGACTATAGACTCTTCCCTGATTGGTAAAAAAGAGAAGTTCATCATGAGTACGGGCAGAAAAGATATCCTGGACAACATCATCAGACTCTTCTAAATCAGACATTCCCATCTTACCTTTACCACCGCGACGCTGCACGTTATAAGTAGCAAGCGGTACTCGCTTTACATAACCTTTCCCGGTTAACGTCACAACAACATCTTCATCAGGTACAAGATCAGCCTCACTTAAAATATCTACAGCGGCTTCAAAGCGTGTACGACGCTCATCAGCGTATTCTTCTTTAAGGGCTGCAAGCTCGCGCTCAATTTCAGTCATAAGCTTTGTGCGATCTTCAGTAATATCCTTTAAAGACCGTATAGCCACTTGAATATCAACCATTTCTTGATGAATTTTTTCGCGCTCAAGTCCCGTAAGCCTTTGTAAACGCATATCAAGTATCGCTTTACCCTGCTCAGAACTTAAGCCGAATGCCGTATAAAGCTTTTCAACAGCGCCTTCCGGAGACGAGGAATCCTTAATGGTCTTTATCACAGCATCAATAGATCCTAAAGCGATAACAAAGCCTTTAAGAAGATGTTCACGCGCTTGCGCTTTTTTAAGGTCAAAAAGCGTCCGTTTATAAATAACTTCTTCACGATGGACAATAAATTGGCGTATGAGTTCTCGTAATGAGAAAATAAGCGGTCGATTATCAAGCAAAGCTAGCATTAAGACATGGAACGTAGACTGAAGGGATGTGTGCTTATAAAGCTGATTCAGAACAAGCTGAGCAGATTCACCGCGTTTGATGTCAAGAACAAGGCGCATACCACGCTTATCTGATTCGTCACGAATATTGGTAATACCCTCTATAATCTTATTGCGTACCAGATCAGCAATCTTAACAACGAGATCAGCCTTGATGACCTGATAAGGAAGCTCGGTAACAATTAACGTGGTACCTTTTGACGTTTCTTCTACAGATGTTACTCCGCGAACAGTAATGCTTCCGCGCCCCGTCCTATAAGCCTGCACTATACCAGCGCGTCCACAAATAACCCCCCCTGTCGGAAAATCAGGACCGGGCACAAGTTCAAAAAGTTCGTCTTCAGTAATGTGGGGATTTTTAACGTAGGCCAGACAAGCCCCAAGCACCTCACCCAAGTTGTGGGGCGGTACAGTTGTTGCCATTCCCACTGCTATGCCAGCAGTACCATTAATGAGAAGGTTTGGTAACCGGCTTGGCAAAACGACTGGCTCCACTGTAGACTCGTCAAAGTTAGGTACAAATTGAACGGTTTCTTTATCTAAATCTGCTAAAATCTCTTGAGCAATCTTTTGCATACGCACTTCGGTATAACGCATGGCAGCCGCGTTATCACCATCGACTGAACCCCAGTTACCCTGTCCGTCTAAAAGAGGATAGCGTCGCGCAAAGTCTTGCACCATACCAACCATGGTATTATACACCGCCTGATCACCGTGCGGATGGTACTTTCCGAGTACATCACCCACAATACGAACAGATTTGTGGTATGGTTTATTGTAATAAAAACCATGCTGCTGCATGGCGTATAAAACACGCCTATGAACAGGCTTTAAACCATCGCGAACGTCGGGTATTGCCCTGCTGACAACAACGGACATTGCATACTCCAAGAACGAGTCTTTCAGCTCATCCTCAATCAGAACAGGCTCCACATGATCGAGCTTATTAATCTTATCCTGTGATGCTTCCATACGCTTTAAGCCTCGCTAATAAAATAAATTTGTAACATTTCTTAATTATAGCTTAAAATCGTCATTTTGACAATGTAAAACAGTGAAGTCCACAAGATTAAAAATATCACTTACTGCTCAGCCGATACTTCGTCACCTAAGCTGGCACTCTGTTAGAAACAGTATCCAGGGAAAAAGTGCTTCAGACTGGCTTTCTCGTTAAAAATGAAGAAAAAATGATCGCTTGTACGCGTTAGGCAAAATGGGAGACTCATGTTATACTTAATCGTTAATAACGAGGCATTTTTAAAGAGTTTTACGTATAACGCATGGAACAAAAAACATTAGACCTTTCACGCTTTACACCAGATAAGGTCCGCAATTTTGCGGTGATTGCTCATATTGATCACGGCAAATCGACGCTCTGTGATCGCTTGCTTGAGTGTACGGGAACTTTATCCTCCCGCAACAAGGTTGACCAATTTTTAGACAAGCTCCAGGTTGAGCGAGAAAGGGGTATTACAGTCAAAGCCCAAAGTGCCTCCATGTTTTATGAGTACAAGGGACAGGCCTACCTTTTAAACCTCATTGATACACCGGGCCATGTGGACTTTAGCTATGAGGTATCGCGCTCTTTATACGCAAGTCAGGGAGTACTCCTTCTGGTTGACGCTACCCAAGGGGTCCAGGCTCAAACTATGGCCAATTTTTATCTGGCTTTCGACCAAAACCTAACTATCATCCCCGTTATCAATAAGATTGATCTTCCAAACGCTGATCCAACACGAATAGAAAAAGAGCTTAAGCAACTTTTTGAGTTTAGGCCTTCTGATATTGTAAGAGCCTCAGCAAAGACAGGAGAGGGCATTACAAGTATTCTGGATGCGATTGTTGAGCGTATACCAGCTCCTACAAGCGATCTTGAAAAACCTTTAAAAGCGCTTCTTTTTGATTCCTGGTACGATGATTATAAAGGCGTTGTCTGCCTTATCGCGGTTAAAGATGGCGCAATCAAAAAAGGTGATCAGATTACGCTAGCACAGGCGGATTGTTCTTATGAGGTTCTAGAGATAGGCATCTTGCACCCTTCAGAAACACCACTACCCGCGCTCTACGCTGGCCAGGTAGGCTACCTCATTACAGGTATGAAAACGGTGCGCGAAGCTCGTGTAGGGGATACTATTTTCCATACCAAAAAGAAAGTCACCCCTTTTGGAGGTTTTAAGCCCGCAAAACCTATGGTATTTGCCGGTATCTATCCGGTAGAAAGCCAAGAATTTGACCTTCTTAGCGATGCTATAGAAAAGCTTACGCTCAATGATGCGAGCGTAAAAGTTGAAAAAAAGTCTTCAGTAGCTCTAGGCTTGGGCTTTAGGTGCGGATTTTTAGGTCTTTTGCATATGGACGTTTTTAAGCAACGCTTAGAACAAGAGTACAACCTGTCCGTTATTGCTACTGCACCGAGCGTGCTCTATAAAATTAAGCTTAAAAACGGTACGACGATGGATATAGAAAATCCTTCAGATTTTCCGGACGTTGCCAAGATCGAAATGATCTTGGAGCCCACCATCAACGCAACCATTATTCTGCCAAAGGATTATTTAGGTGCGGTGATGCAGCTCTGTCAGGCAAAGCGTGGCGAGCAACAGCAACTCAATTACCTGAGTGAAGACCGGGTTATTCTTTCATACGGGCTTCCATTAAACGAGATAGCTACAGATTTTTATGATGAGCTCAAATCGCTAAGCTCCGGATACGCAAGCCTCGATTACGATGAAGGACCGTATGAGGAGGCGGACTTGGTCAAGATGGATATTCTGCTTAATGGAAAGCCAGTTGACGCTTTTTCCGTAATTATCCACACCGATAACGCTTACTACTTAGGAAGGCAGCTTACTTCAAAGCTTCGGAGCGCTATACCACGCCAGCTATTTGAGGTAAGTATACAGGCTGCTATTGGCTCTAAAATTATTGCTCGCGAATCTATATCGCCACTGAGAAAAGATGTTACTGCTAAATGTTACGGTGGTGATATCACGCGTAAGAGAAAACTTTGGGAAAAACAAAAGGAAGGTAAGAAAAAGCTTAAGAGAGTGGGGTCTGTAGAAGTTCCCCAAGAAGCTTTCTTAGCTATTCTTAAAAAAGGCTAGAGGAGCGTATGATAGACATTGAACGCGAAGGATCAAGTCGTATTTTTACCGGTAACGTCTTCATTTTTCATAGTTTTGACGTGGGAGATGATATCTCCTTAGAGCGTGTAAAGGCATCACAAGCGCTCATCCGGCGCCCCTTAACACTACCCAAATACTTTAAGAACTACCATACACCGCTTGCCGTTGAGCTGCCGCACCCCCACAGTAGCCCAAGACTTGTTAGCGCTAAACTTCACAGCTTTGGCGTTATAACGCTGCGTTACCAGATGCCGTTTGAATCAACACTTGAAGAATTACGCTCAGGCATTAACGAAATGGACGAGCTTTATAATGAGCAGAGCGTGAGTGATGCTAGCTTACTGTTTCAAAAAATAAAGCCTTTCATAAAACAGGCTCGCTTTTTCCACCTGCGTTCCTCATATCTTCTTGTACAGGTAGATCCAAGCCCTGAAAATATAGATGTTGTCCAATTCAAACAAGAGTACGGCAATATCATTGCCTCCCTTCTTCGGTTTGAAACGGAAACGCTTTCTGAGTATCAAAAAAATGAAATGCTCGCGTCTGCCATAGGGTATTACCGGGGCGACCTTGTTATTATCGATACTGAAGCAGGCTTTGCTTATGATGACGAGTATGAAGAGCAACTCGATATCTTCGAATTTGCCAATATCCAGCAGCTTGAGCTGCAATATTTTGATAGGGCTTTAGATAAAAGGCTCAATGTTTTTTATGAAAGAAAAGTTGAAGCTCTGTCATGGAGCGCTTACTTACCTTTTGTTGGCACTTCATTAACACAACCAATCGGTGAGCTTGAAGAGCTTCAGGTAGACATATCTGTCATAACTGAACGCCTAGAAAACAGCGTCAAACTCGCCGGTGATCCTTATTACTCAGAGCTTTACTCGCTCCTTGTGGAAAAACTTGACCTTAAAAGCTGGCGTGAGTCCATAAACAACAAATTGTCGATAGTAAGCAATATTCGAGCTGTTCACCAAAACCGAATCGACAGTAGTCGCGGTGATTTTTTATCGGTTATTGTTATCCTGCTCATTTTTATAGAAATTGTAATAGCTCTTTTTAAATGAGAGGCAAAGAAATACCAAGATTTTTTAAGAAGGTCATCTCTTTAGGAAGTATAAAACGGTACACACTAACGCCAAGCGAAGATGCTAAGACAGTTGTAATAAACTTCTGCTCATCTAAAAGCACCGTTTTTTTAAGATGCTCATGATCATAAGACTCGGCTACGGTATGCAGCGAATTAAAGAGCAATCTACCAAGAAAAACGACAAGCGAGAGCTCGGCGTATCGATCAACTGTTTTATGTAAAGCTGATGCGCCTGTTCCTAAAAGGTTGGCTACTAGCACGCGAGATGCAAGAGCACCAATCTTGGTACCTAGCACGCTTATGAGCGCACCAAAGGTGAGAACACCCCCTTGGCTTAAAAGATCAATCATCGCTGCCGTGAATGCGTCATCGCATGAAACTTTTTGTCCAGTCGCACTCTCGATCTCGCCTTGTAATAAAAGCACGTCCTCAAGCTGATCAGTAAGAATCTTCTTAATATCCTTATCTTCTCGATCAGTGATGGGCTGAACACCTTGATTTACTAAGCCGGCTTTTTCAAGAAGAGCATCAACGCCCGTCATCAAGGCTTCATCAAAGCTCTTTCCCACGTTTTTGCTCGCCAATGTGATTTTCTCTAAGGTTTTGTAAAAAAGCTGAAAAGACGAGCCAGCAGTAAAAGCGCTTATCAAGATACTTACATGCGATTGAGGCAAACCTTTACTTAAAAGAGCGCTTACTATATAGGTTTTTACAGCTTCGGTAAGACCGGTAGCTACCCCTTTTACCAGATTGCTCGCACCTTCTTTCCCCGTAAAAATGGGCGGCACCAAGTCTTTTTCTTGACCGGAGTCAAGAGCAAAGAGCTCTTCATCGATCGATACGCCAGCAATATAGTTGCTGAACATTTTTACGCCCAAGCCAAGAAAGAAAAAAGACACCTGTAAGCACTTTGCGCTATTGCCATTGGTAGATAAAGCTATAGCCGCTTGTGGCGTATTTGCCGCCATTAGATGCCCCGCACAAAATAAACTTCCAATGATAAGAATAAAAATTCTTTTCCTGAAAGTTCCTCTAAGAAAGTTGTCTTTCATGGCAAACCTCAAGAAATTAAACACAACGCTTTTAACTTAAGTATAGCTAAAAATTGACAAATTAACAATAAATTGATCGAAAAAGCAGCGATATCAGATCTAACTTGAACTCGGGCGCAGGGCCAATGTTATGAAAAGTAAGGGTTACGATCTATCTGACAAAACGTGCCTAACATCTCGAATGCTTCGAATATAGGTCATAAGTCCCAAATTCCTTACAAACTCACTATGTTTGGGTAAAACCCCCTTATAGTAGTTGATACCAAGACGTGCTGCGGCTATCGTTCCTTCTAAATCTTTTTTTGGTAAAGAAATGGTCATATTACTAGAAGACATACGCGCACTCTCGATGGATTCTAAGATTGGATCGATATTTTGACACCATTCTTTATGAACTTCAAAAGAACCATTAGAACCGGGAGCTGGATAGACTTTTTGTGGATGATCTTGGCAAGGAAGTCTATTTTTAACAGGCAAAACTTGAACTGCTTCTTGGCTATCCGGATAGAGCCTTGTTAAGAAAATAAAAAGGCCTTCCACAAAAGCAGCAACTAACATAAGTTCTACAAAGCGTTCAATAGCTTTTTTAATTGCCTCTTGCTTTCCGGCAACCTTTGAAACAACAGTCGCAAAGTTATAGGATCCGACACCAAGAGCGGCTCCGAATGCAACCATAGTCCCAGTTACGATCAATCTATAAAAGAACATCGAAGATTCATCATTGAAAATAGAAGTCACGAGAGTATTCAAGACTTGCAGAGAAAGATCCCCTACAGTTTTTAAGAGGGTTATAGCAGCACCGGCGGTATAAGCATTGAGTGCCGGAGATATTTCCTGTGCAGTCAATCCCTGTCTTGAAAGGTGAGCCGAAAGAAATTGCTTAAATGCTTCTACAAATCCAACAGAAAGAGCACGAACAGCACTCGTTTGAACTGCCTCATTAAATGCAGCGTAGGGCGATAGTGCATCGGCTTTGGAATCCTCCAGAGCAATTTTCGAATCTGGATAAAAAAGCTCTCTAACAGCGGTAATCTGATCTGTAGGATCAATAGCAACCATCTGTTCCGCAATATAATCAAAAAGAAGCTTAGCGCTCAATCCGATAGTAAAAAATAGAGTCAAAACGTGTGGAGTAGGAATATTTCTAAAATCTATAAGAGCCGCCGCATTCACCTGCGGCATATGAGCTACGCAACGGGACTGGCCACCTAAGAAAAGTGCTAAGGCACCTACTACTAATGCTTTTTTAATATGTAAACTTTGAAGATACCTTTTCATAGTATTCTCCCAACACGCCGATCCTCTTATCAATTACGATTATACACCAAATCCCTTTTTTATTAAAGCATTTTTTGCATAGCCTAAAACCTTGGCTATTACGCGGTTATAAGCCATTAGTTAGCGCTTTGAACGGCTACTCTGGAGGGACGCAAAACAATATCTTTGTAAAGATAACCCTTTTGCAAGACCTTGACAATAGCATTTTCTGAATAACCTTCCTCATGTACATGCATGACTGCCTCATGGAGTTCGGGATTAAAAACACCTAACTCCTCAATCTCTCGAACATGGTGAAGAGCCAAGATTTTTTGAAATGCCTTATACATAAGCTCAAAACCTGAAAAATAGGTGGCAAGCTCTGGATGTTGAGAAATCTGGGAAAATGCTCGATCAAAATCATCAAGTATCGGAATAAGGTCTTTGAGTACCGCTACCTCACCTGCTTCAAACAACTGGTGACGTTCTTTTTCAGAACGCCTTCTAAAAGTATCAAAATCAGATGATACGTAGCGTATACGTTCTTGAAGCTGCTCAATTTCATTCTTCAAAGAAGCTATGAGCGCATCTTTTTCCTGAAGTGCGCTTTGACAACTACTTGAAACCTCTTTGCAGCCCTCAGTCGCCTCGTTACGGCTTTCTGATGACTCAGATTGATCTTTATACATAAAAAAGCACCTCTTTCAACCTTCTATCTTATTTTTTTTAGCTTAACGTATTGTCGAAAAAAGAGCCATATGGTATAACAAAGATCTTAACCGGAGAACACAATGCATAAACATCACCTAAAAAAAGCTTTTGCAATCATCCTATCTTTGATACTAGGAAGCGCAAATTATGCTGCCGGATATGCAAACGGCAGGTTTTTTAGGGCAAGATGCTTTCAAGATGAACCCGAAATACCACCTGAAGGATTTTTAAGGACCGTTACCAAGTTTTATCAAACTTCTACGGATACTGCTTTTAACAGCAACGGTAAAAAAGTTCCCCTACTTGCGCTTTATGGACCCGAAACAAGTCCAACCGGTGAATGTAAAAACCTTTTTTTAGATGGGCATTTTTCTTTCTTTGAAACGCAATTTGAAACCTATTATACTTTTGGCAAGGGATTTTTTGTCCATACGTTTCTCCCTTATTTTTCCGCGCACATAACCGATATTATGCCCTCAAGTTCCTCTGAAAGCTGTAGAGAGGCTTTTGAAGATTTACAAAATACGATTGCAAAAAAGGGCATTACCTTTGAAGCAAGCGATAGGAAAGGAATTGGTGACTTTATCCTTTTTGGGGGTTGGCAAGGAAAAAACTACGACCTATCAATGGTCGATTTCTTAACCGCCCAACTTCAAATTGGTATCCTCTTTCCCACCGCAAAAAGATGCAACATGGGTGAGACGTGCGCGCTCATACCTTTTGGATTTGAACGTACGTGGGCTATCCCAATCGTCACTAACGGTGCTGTGGGCTTTTTGGACTGGCTTACTTTTGGTATACGTACTGAAACGCTTTTCTTCTTTCCAAGGACAAAGTCAATTGGCATTCGCACTAACGCTTTACAAACCGGCATTTTAAGACTGACGCAGGATCCTCATGCACGAATTAAAGAAGGAACACTTTTTGACGTGAGCATATACCTTAAAGCTGACCATTTTATGAAAGGGTTCTCTCTAGCAATAGAATTTACCCACGAGCACAAGCTTCGCACTAAAATAAGCCCATCAATTCGTGTAGATCCAGCGGCCGTTAACAGCGATCCAATCTTTGCTGGCTGGACGATGAATATATTCCATATCAATGCCGAATATGATTGGTCTAATGAGGATAATCCCTATGGGCCGATTATCGCTTTCAATTACAACTACATCTTAAGCGGTAAACGCATTTTCAATGCTTCAACATCGGTAGGGAAATTTGAGTTAAGGCTTAGATTCGATTTTTAAGAAAAACAGGGAAGGATACGCCTACGCGGCATCATAAGAGTCATAGTATTGACTCTTATGAAAGGGCTCATAAGCCTGGACTCAGGCTTTATGACCCTTGACCCACACCCTGCTTAAACTTTTTATGGTTGTTTAATATACCAGAAAGGGAACCCTTTCTGGTATATGTGCCTAATGAGATAGACCGGTTTTTCCGGTCTATCTCATACACTATAAGTATGTAAGGAGCAAAACAAGAAACAGGTGCAGGACGATGTCCTGCCGCTCGACGCGTAGTCGCCTATTTCTCTTTGGCTTACTTAGGAACTCTACCTAGAAAGGAAGCTCATCCTCAAAATCTTTAAAAGGTGGCTCGTCTTTAAACATGTTTGAGCCTGAAGCACTCTCGGTTTTTGGGGCTTGCGGTGCACGACGTGCTCCTGTATTGAAGTCAGAAGGTGCATCTTCCGAAGAAGCACCTTCGCTCGCCGTATCAGTGGTTTGTTGAGACCCAACAAAAACAACACTTTCTGCAACAATGGTATATCTATTGCGTGGCTGACCATCTGCTTCTTTCCATGAGTCTTGCTTAAGGCGACCTTCTACAAGAACCTGACGGCCTTTACGAAGATGTTGGGTACAAATATCAGCTAAAGCTCCCCACACTGCTACATCGATAAAGCAAACGTCTTGAACCATGGCTCCCGCTTTGTTCTTAAAGCGCCTGCTTGATGCAATTGCAAAGTTGCATACCGATTGACCCATATCGAGCTTTTTAAGCTCTGGATCGCGGGTTAAATTGCCCATCATAATGATTTTGTTAAAGTTGGCCATTCTGCTCCTTCGGCAAGTAAAAGCTTTGCTTACATGTCTATAAAAAAGTCGCTTAGGTTAGACTACCAAAAAGGTTAACTTTTGCAACTTTGTATATTAGATTTTGATTCAGCTTTATGCTCTTCTGATCGCGTTATTGACGCGCACAATTTTACGAGTTCCTCACATCGAAGTTGTGTAGCATTACGCGCATTTTGAAGTTTCTCGTTATAGTACTCTTTTTCGTTTTTTAGAGCTTTCATAGAAGCACTATCAGACTTTCCCTCGGCAAGCGCACGCGCAGCGTCCATCACTTTATGGAGCGTTGAACCAAGTAATTCTATTTCAGTCGAGAGCTCATGCGCTAAAGCTTCAAAAGATTCTATTCCTAACTTTCGAGCCTCTGACATAGAAAAACGTTCAGGTTTTTGCGTCTTTTTTTCTATAAAAGCGTTTTGACCATACGCACATATAACAACCGACATTACGAAGAATAAAGCCACAGTGACTTTTTTAGCACATACCATAAACGCGTTCCTTTAAGTCCTTTATAAAGATAGTGGCCCAATGCGAGAGCATTAAACCAAAAAATAAGAAAATGCATGCATGCATTAAGCCAAAGCGTACTATGGTTAGCATAAAGTGAAAGAAGAAACCAAAAAACGCTCACCGTTTGCAAAAGCATAGCGCTTTTACCAAGCCAGCTTGGTTGTACTGTCGCAGCCTCGTTTGTATAGACAAGTCCTATACTTGTAATAATAAGAACAAGTTCCTTGAAAATGAGAAACAGAAGAAGCCATAGAGGTAATGCTATCAGAGAGGCACACACCTTAATAAGTGCACCATAGCACGAAAGAATAAGTATTTTGTCAGCCAAAGGGTCTAAATAAGTGCCCAAGAGCGTTTCTTCATCAAAGAGCCTCGCGCACGCGCCATCGAGCACATCAGTCAAAGCGGCAAAAATGAATAAGCAAGCCGCAGCATCCCATACAGCTGAAAGTATACATATAACAATGGCCGGTGCCAGCAAAATACGTGTTAATGTAAGCGCTGTCGAGAGCGTTAAATTAGCTTTTATAGTCATTCCCCACCTAAAGCCTTGGTTTGAACTACCATACCATACCAGCACACAATTGCACAGAAGTTTTTCAAAAACTCCCTTCCTTGATCACTCCACCACCCATACAACGCATGCCATCGTAAAAAACGGCAAATTGCCCCTCAGAAATCCCCTGATCCCTTTCATCCAACACGAGAGCAAGGTCACTTATTGAATGTTCAATGCGCCCAAGTGTACCTCTTTGAATGTGCGGCCCATGTCTCATTTTAACGCCTACGCAAGCAGGTAGTGTGGGTGCACCAGGTATCCAATTAACGTCTTTTACGACAAGGTTTTTACGCTCTTTTTCAGGACTATAGTACTGCTTTGAGATATACACAGTATTTGATGAAGAATCCTTTAAAACAACATACCAGGGACCACCACTAAGGCGAATACCTTGGCGTTGGCCAATCGTATAATACCAAAAGCCCTCGTGTTCACCTAAATGTTTACCCGTTTCATATTCGAGCAACATCCCTTTTTGTACACCGACGTGATAGCGAATAAAATCGCTAAATTTTATTTTTCCCAAAAAGCAAATCCCTTGGCTATCCTTGCGGTCTTTGTTAGGCAAATTAAGCTCGCGAGCTTTTTCTCGTACCTGCGTTTTTGTCATATGCCCAATGGGAAAGAATGCGCGAGCAAGCTGTGTTTGGGACAGATAAGAAAGAAAATAGGTTTGATCCTTAAGATCATCCGGCGAGCGGTAGAGCTTATAATCGGTTCCTTCTTTTAGTACCTGCGCATAGTGCCCTGTTGCAATTTTTTCAAACCCTAAACCAAGTACGCGCTCAAAAGCACCAAATTTGATCCTTTGATTGCACATAATGTCAGGATTTGGCGTACGACCTGATTTGATCTCCGAAAGAACGTACGACACAACGTCTTGCCAATATTCCCTTTGCAAAGAGACCACTTCAAGAGGGACTTTTGCTTGATCACAAACGGCTTTTACATACGATAGATCTTCTTGCCAGGGACAGTTTCCTAAATGGGAAAGCTCGTCTTCAAGCCAGATTTTAAGATAAAAAGCTGTTACTTCATGGCCCTGTTCTTGGAGGCTGCGTAAAGCAACTGCACTGTCAACGCCACCCGAGACTAAGACAGCACACCGTGTAGGAGGGTAAAGGGTATTTTCTCTATTCATACGCACCGCCAATACAATTTCCTCAGTTTTAATAAATTATAGTACAATCTTGATTTATTTGCTATGCTCTAATCTGTAAAAATCATGATAGAACTTTTGATATTTCCCCGCCGGGCTTACTAACCCTTTGCTGTGCATGAACCTCCCATTATGCACAAACAGCCGATATGCTGCCGGCGGGGCATCTTTTTGTAAAATGCTATATAAAGCTCAGCACTTTGGTATACTATCGCTATATCTTTTGCCAAAATCTAAAGGACTATTCTCTTTATGAACACGCTTGAGTCGATTCAACGTACTGTGTATGAGCAGATTAATAAGGCCTACCCTTTACATCCCGATACCGCTTCATTAATTACGCTTTCTTTGACTACCGATGCTACAAAGCATGCTTTTGGGGATCTTACCAGTAACGCTGCTCTCGTTCTTGCTCAATCATTACAAAAAAGTCCAAGAACTATCGCCGAGACTCTCAAAGCACAGTTATCTAGCTCTTTATTTGAGCGCGTTGAGATAGCAGGTCCGGGCTTTATCAATATTACCCTCTCACTTTCGGTTTTGCAAAAAATCCTTGAAGAGTTGATGGGCCTACAAGATCAATTTTTCAAGCTTTCAGCAACTGACTGCAAGCTTTCTTACTCGATCGAGTTTGTAAGTGCAAATCCAACCGGTCCTTTACATCTCGGTCACGGTCGCGGAGGTATTCTGGGCGATGTCTTAGGCAACATTTTACGGTTTTTAGGACACACGGCCGTTAAAGAGTTTTATATTAATGATGCAGGCTCACAAATTAAAAAGCTGGGGCTTTCATTTCTCGCCCGTAGCCAACAAGCTGTAGGTATTGACGCAAAGGTACCCGAAGATGGCTACCATGGGCATTATCTTGTTGACCTTGCAGAGCAACTTGTAGCTCAAGAAGGAAAAAAAGTACTGGAAAAGCCCTTAACTTTTTTTGAAGACTACTCAAAAAATGCACTTTTACAGGATGCACGAACAACGCTCGAAAAATATGGCATTCACTTTGACGTCTGGTTTTCTGAAAAAAGCCTTTTTAATAGTGGTGCCATTCAAAAATCCCTCGAGTTTCTGACAAGTAGAGGGTATACCTATAAAGCGGAAGATGCTCTTTGGTTTGCGTCAACCCGATTTGGCGATGATAAAGACCGCGTCTTAAAAAAAAGAAACGACGAATACACCTATGTAGCATCAGATGTCGCTTACTTACAGGAAAAAAAAGCACGTGGGGCCGATCGGCTTATCATTGTGCTTGGCCAAGATCACCACAGCTACGTGGTAAGACTAAAAGCCATTATGGAAGCGCTTGGCTACGCGCCCGGTGACCTTGACGTCATTCTTTATCAACTAGTAACGATTAAAGAAACAGGTCAGAATATTCGTATGTCTAAGCGAGCTGGCCGCATAGTTTCACTCGAGGATGTGATTGATACGGTGGGCACAGACGTGGCGCGCTTTTTTTATCTTCACCGAAAAGCTGATGCTCACTTAGAATTTGATATTGACCTTGCTCTTAAAAAGACTGAAGAAAACCCGGTATACTACCTACAGTATGCGTACGTTCGAATAGGCAGTATTTTAGAAAAAGCCGTCAAGCATCCCGAGCTTGAAAACATAACCAATGCGGATGTACAAGCAATTGGGGTTGAAGAAAAGCTCCTTATTAAAAAAATAATATACTTACGAGAACTCCTAAAAAATATCGGCTTTAACTACCAAATACATTTACTAACTTATTATGCTGTGGAACTTGCACAGCTTTTTCATCGCTATTACAACGACCACCGCGTCATCGATCTTGAAAATCCTCAAAAAAGCAGGGCACGAATCGCTTTATTAACGGTCTTGCGTTCAACCTTGAAACTCTGTTTTAAGCTACTTGAGATAAGCGCTCCCGAACGCATGTAATTTAATAAAGCGGCTATTCTTTGATGTTCTTAATTTTAAGCGTTAGCACGTTAATATCTGAGCAATTAGATTGGCTTATGCTGGATAGGTTGAAACAGAAAACCAACGATAAGCGCAATAAGCTCGGGCGGAATCACTCTTGAAAGACTTTCGGCGGTGCCTTCAAAAGTCAAAGTAGGTCTTCTAATACCAGAGGCTTGTACCCTAGCAGCTCCCTCAAGCATTTCTAGTATTCTTCTCAAAGAAAATCTATGATCATCTGACATCGATGCACGCGAGGCTAAAAGTTCACGCACATGCTCTCCGGATCTTGCTAAAGGTAAATTTGGTGCCTCACCGACGACGAAAGCTCTTTCTAGAATAAAAGATACGATAGGGTCATGGCCCATTGTCGAAGACCAGTAAAGAGCATTCTCGACAATCCTAATAAAGCTTTCATAGCTCAAAATACGATTCAGGAGCCTTGTTCGCAAAGCATCATATAGTTTATCAAATAAAACACTGTTTCCAGTAGCTGCAGCAGTCTCCAGAGCACCTTTCCAGCCATTCTCATCGATACCTGCAGAGTCATTTTCAAGCACGAATGCTACAAGTTCTTCTTGACCAAGTGCTATCATAAGAAAAAATGCTCGATTGAATATATCTTGATCAAATTCATTCTGAGAAATCAACTCCATTAAAAGGTCTTTTGCCTCTTGAATATTATTTGTCAAGATACTGTACAAAACAGGCTCATTTTTAAAGACTTCCATATTTTTTATATCAGATACATGAGCACCATGTGCTAAAAGCCATTCCACAACACGAATATTCGCCACCCGTGCAGCGATACGAACGGGTGTACCGCCAAAACGAGCGGCGGCATTCAGGCCGGCACCGAACTCGACGAGCAATGACACTAAAGGCACATCGTCAAGACGAGCAGCAGCTAAATGAAGAGGCCTACTACCATGCTTATCAGATATATTTATGTCACCATCATAACGAACAAACAATCTAATAAGTTCTCTAAATCCTTTGCGAGCAGCGGTATGCATTGGCGTATACCCAAGACGTGATAGAGCAGTCAATTTGGCTGAACTTTTAAGAGCTTTTTCAGCTTCTTCGATCTTTCCAGACTCAGCGGCCTCTAAAAGACTTTTTGTAACATCATTTGCAATAAGACCAGTTACAAAACCAATACTAACTAAAAATAAAATAGCACGCTTATATGACATAATATGTTCCGTTTTTTTGCTTTAGCGTCGTTGAGCCCTTTGTAAAGCTGCAACAGCAATTTCGTGTCCCGGATCCCGCCATCTGACAACTTTTTTTCCTGCGGGACTAAGTCCATACTTAGCTTGCTCCTCTCTTTGTGCCATTTGTGAAGCTTTTGCTCCAGTTGCTGCACCGGAAGGCGCTTGGCCTCGAGCTATAACAGTTAATATAAGGCAAAAAGATAATGGTAATCCCCATTTCATAGTATTCTCCTTGTGGGTTCTTCGCATTATCTTAGCAAAAAAACCATTCAATTAGGAATAATTGCAGAAAAAATGAATGATGTCTTGACCAACCAAACAGTTTTCTTTCTTGGCCGGTCCTGAGTATAGATAAATATATTCATATTGTAAATACTTTTCTGATAAGCTGGGAAAAATAGATAGGTACGTTTATTAAAATAATGGACGTTTTGAGAAAGCTATCTCTAACGCTTAAAGATAAAGGGCTGCTTTTAAAATTAAGGGAGACAGAATGAAATATGTGCTATTAATTGCCTGCGGACTTGCTTTGGGATTTGCTTCAAGTACAAAGCCTCAGGTGGAACAAGAATTTTTAAAGGGGGTTACACTTGTCTCACTTGCCAACTGGATAATGAACAGCATCTATGGTGCGGATGACAAAAGCACCGATTACAAATTTAAAAGAGATAGCTTGTCCGTTATTTTAAAGGCCATGATAGATCCGGTATTTGAACACGAGTTACTAAATAAATCTTTATCAGTCACAGATCCCAGAAGATATGTCATCATGGCGCTGTTTCAGTCAGGTAAATTAGTTCCAAAAGCTCTTGATTTTGTCTCATCCATCACAGCACGACTCAATGATTGGTGGAAAAAAGCAAGCCAGCCCGAACACATACCTATTTTTAGAGAAGATGATGTGAGCACGTGGACTGAAAAAGAAGAGGAGTGTCCAGCTGAGGACTCCTATTGGGATAAAATTAAGAATGCTTTTTATACCATCGCCTCTCCCCTTGCTTCAATTGCAGTCGCTTGTTTGGTGAATTACGTCGTCTACAAAATCGTCTATGAATTGGGACGAAAAGCGGCAAACGTTCCCCAAAACCAATGGGTTGACTTGGGCATCAAACTAGCTGCTCAGGAATCAGGTGTTGGAGGAAGCACCTACCTCACTGACTGGTTTAAAACCGTTGTTGGGGATATCTTTAGTATCGAAAACAGCCCTCAATTTAGTGGGACGCCTTTGCACTCTCTTTGAAACATTTAGCAGCCATTAAAAGCGTAATGTTCTTGATTATTTTGTTACTAATATGATATGTTAAACAAAATGTGGTTAAAAAAAGGTAAAGATATGAAGAAAATAAAATTTCTTATAGTATTGATCTTATTAACGAGAAGCTATCTCCTTCAGGCGGCTGGCCCAGTAACCCATGCAATTTTAGGAGAAATGTGGTTAGATAAGTGCGGGACACGGTACACTCAAAATGAGCGTAAACTGTTTTTAATTGGCACGCTTTATCCAGATATAAGGTATCTGGCAGCGCTGTCACGTGAAGCTACGCACCTATCAAGCGTATCTCTCGAAGACATTGAAAAGCAAACTGATCCCTTTACAGCAGGAAGCATGTTCCACTCGTGGGTCGATAACGCGCGAGAATACTATCTTAAAAGCAGGAAGAGCACATTGCTTCCACTACTTAAAGGGGTAAGCTCTATGCTTTCTTCAAATTACCTCAAATGGCTTGAAGATGAGATTTATTTCCCAATGCAATCCTTTAGTGAAGTTGCTGAAGACCTTAAAACTGTACGCGAAGGCCAACTAAAAGGCGGGGTCGGTGATAAAGTTATTCGTGAATGGAATAACATCTTGATCGAGCAATTAACCTATTCACCAAGCACTTTCTTTGAAAGAATGAGTAAAAAGGAAGATGGGCGCTTTTTTGAGCTTTCGCCAAACACTGTAAAACAGTGGTCTTTAAGCCTTAAGCAGTACGCTCAAGATCATACATTTAAAGACTATGCTCGGGATCTTCTTACCTTCTTCGAAGAACAAATGAGTGATTGCAAAAGCCTCAAAACGTATCCTTTTGAAGCTGGCTCAGAAACGCCTGCAAGCATAAAATATTGGGTCAAACTTATAAAAAGACTTGGACGAGACCAGGTTTGGCCTTACCTCCCTCAAGCAGCCAAAGACTATCTTTTAGATGCTGGCTGGATATAAAAGTCATTTAATTGAAGGGGGCTGCTCATCGCGCGGCCCTCAGAGCATTTTTGGGAAATTAGCATAAAGTATGTATACTTATTCTAGGTGTATCTTAACTTTATTCTAAGGACCGATCATGAGCAAAAAGCATGACCTTAAAGTACTTCGTCATTCAGCTGCGCATCTTCTCGCACATGCGATTTCCGAGCTTTTTCCAGGCACGCTTTTGACGATTGGTCCAGCCACGGATGAAGGTTTTTTTTACGATTGTCTCCCTTTGAAAAATTTTAAGGAAGAAGATCTTGCCCCCATCGAAGCGCGCATGCGTATTCTGGCTGATAAAAACATACCTCTTACTCATCATGAAATCTCTAAAGAAGAGGCACGAAAACTATATCGTGATAATCCTTTTAAATTAGAGCTTATAGAGTCAATACCGGGAGATACCGTAGGTCTTGCTCGCCAGGGCGATTTTTACGATCTTTGCCGTGGAGGACACGTTGAATCCACCGGTCAACTCAAGCATTTTAAATTACTGAATATCTCGGGTTCTTATTGGAGAGCTGATCGAAATAAGCCGGCTTTGCAACGCATTTCTGGAACAGCTTTTTTTACTGATGAAGAGATGGCAGCCTACGAGCTACAACAAGAAGAAGCTCGCCTTTATGACCACCGGCGCTTGGGAAAACAGCTTGATCTTTTTTCTTTTCAAGATGAAGGCGTTGGTTTTCCGTTCTTCCATCCTCGAGGAAAAGCGGTAATCAATGGCCTAGTTTCTTATATGAGAAAGATGCAAAGTGAATATGATTACCAAGAAGTAAGCACTCCAACGATGTTAAATGTAAACTTGTGGGAACGCTCAGGGCACTATGCCTACTACAAAGAGAATATGTATTTTTGCACAATTGACAGCACTACCTATGCTCTAAAGCCAATGAACTGTCCGGGTGCAATGCTTATTTATAAAAATCGCCCGAGGTCCTATAAAGAATTACCTTTAAAGTTGGCAGAATTTGGACACGTGCATAGGCATGAGCTTTCTGGAGCCCTTCACGGACTACTAAGAGTGCGCGCATTTACCATTGATGATACGCATATTTTCTGCACCACAAACCAACTTGAGCACGAAATACGGACTCTCTTAAAGATCATTAATCGGGTTTTGCAGACATTCGAATTTAGCAAAATACAATACGTCCTTTCTACAAGACCTGATAAGTCCATGGGAAGCGATGAGGTATGGGAAAAAGCAACTCAAGCTTTAGAAAACGCGTTGAATGCGGAGCAATGCGCCTATGAGGTAATCCCAAAAGATGGCGCATTCTACGGTCCTAAGATCGGCGTTGTTATCGAAGATTCCTTGAAACGTTCCTGGGGTTGTAGCACAGCGCAGGTAGATTTTCTTCAACCTGAAAGCTTTGATCTCACTTTTGTAAACAGTCTTGGACAGCAAGAACGACCTGTTGTTATTCACAGCGCTATCTATGGCTCTCTTGAGCGGTTTTTTGCAATCCTTCTTGAGCATTTTAAAGGACATCTACCGGCATGGATCGCCTCGGTGTCTGTACGCGTCTTACCCATTACCGATGCCCAACGAGCCTATGCTCAAGAAGTATACGACGAATTAAAATCCGCTGGTATACGCGTAGAAATTGATGAATCTGCAGACCCACTTTCAGGCCAAATCAAGCGAGCACAACAAGAAAAAATCCCGTGGATGCTCATCGTGGGTGGAAAGGAAGCTGATAGTAAGACAGTGACCCTGCGCTACCACACAGGTAAACAGGAACATGGTATTACCACGCAAGATATCATTAAACGTCTTGAAGCAATGCAAGCATAGCCTACCACCGAGCAAGATGCTTTAAAATAGGAGCATCTTGCTCGGCTTTTGTAAAAATTCTTATCTTCATACTTACCTTTTTTATATGCTCACCTTTAGAATAAAGCGCTTAGATAAAATCAAAATTGCTTTTTTGTATAAGCGAATCTGCAAATATTTTGAAGAAGTTTAAAATTAAGAATAAAAAATGTTGATTAGTGATGTGCATATCGTATACGTTAGTAATCAGTATGGAGTACTTTATAAGGAGAGCTCATGGCAACGACACGAAGAACGACAGCACGTAAGACCACAAAAAGGAAGGCCGCAAGACCCGCTGCTACTAAAAGGAAAGCAGCTGTTCGCGCTGCGGCTGGCAGAAAAACAACTGCTAAACGAACAACTGCTAAACGAACGACAGCCAAAAGGACGACTGCTAGAAAAACTGCTGCATCTCGTTCAAGAACTGGTGCTGCACGCAGTAAATCAGCTGCAGCAAGATCTACAAGCGCACGAGCAGGAATACGCGCAGTCGGTAAGGCAAAAAAAGCAGCTGGTAAAACAGCAAAGCGCGCAGCACCTAAAGCTGGTGCTAAGCGTACAGCAGCCCGACGTGCAACAACAGCAAAAAAAGCAGCTAAACGTGCGCCTGCACGACGAAAAACAATCCAAAAGCCATTGTTATCGGGACAGCTTCCTGAAAATGAGGAAACTTTTCCGGAGCATGAATCTGAAGGCACAAATATCTTCTCTTTTAGAAGAGGCGACTTTAATAGGTAGCACGTTTTAGGAGGGCATGCAAAGTTTTGCATGCCCCTCATCTTTTCAATGACTAGATTGCTCTAAATTCATCCTGAAATGCATCATCTAAAATACCTGTACTATTTGAAAACTCGAGTTCTACTTTTTGACCATCTTTAGGACACAGTATCTCATTTAAAAGCGGTATCTCTGCAAATTCTTCAATACAGATATTTTCGGCCCTTTGTTTCAACTGGTATTCCTTAATAAGATCCATAAGCTCTTTATTTTCCTTATCATAGGCCTGGGCCAACAAATCTTCATAAGCATGATTTCTGCTATTAGCACAAGCCCCGTGGATGAATAAGAGTTTTAATAGCTCGAGGTTTTCGGCCCTAATCGCCAGAGACGCAGCGGTGCCACTGCCTAGTGCACTAATCCAGGAACAATTTTCAGGATCCGGGCGGCAATCCACCTCAACCATGAGGGTATTAGGATTTACGCCTTTTTCCAAAAGTGCTTTAACGACAGCATAAGCTTCGTTTTTTTCAAACTCCGATACTTTGCTCATTTTAAGGAGGGCATAACCGAGATAGGTGAAACTGCTTTCACGATACTCAAGTATGTCCTCATCATCTTTTACGCAAAATAAAAGCTTAAATATTTTATTGATATCTCCCGAATGAAAGCGAATTGACTCACTATCGCCCTGTACAATCGCTTTTAAATAGTCGTCATTAGAGTTTTCTGCTAGAAACTTCTTCTCAAGTTCTTCAAAAGCCTCGCCTTCGTCTTCGTTACCCTCCTTGCTAAAACATGATGCTTTTTCAGTCCTCGAACGCACAGGTATGGGCATAATAACCAAAGTCTTCAGAAAATTCGAGGGGACTAAAAGTCTCAGAAAAGGTATTCTCTTCATCCATCTCTTTTGCAAAACTGCATTCAAATCCCCAAGAACTTATCACACTTACCCATAGAACCGACTTTAAAAATAGTTTAGACATTGAAATTCATCCTTATTAACGCAATACACTAGCGGGCAGTATAGTAGAAACTATAAAAACCACAACTTTTAAGATTTAGAGTGAAGAACCTTAAGAAGTGGCTTAATATTGCACTTATTTTGGCCACATTTGACAAGAAGTCTATGTGTCTCGGCCCAATGACTTTGGGGAATAATCTTTTTAAGTGCACATTCCGTCTCGTAAGGAGTTTTAGTGGTAACAAGCCCAAGCTCATTAGCAAGGCGGTGAACATGGGTGTCTACGCCTAATGCAGGAATACCGAATGCTTCTGCTAACACTAAATTAGCAGTTTTTCGTCCAACGCCTTTTAGAGAAAGGAGCTCACTTTCGGTCTTAGGCACGTGCCCATTAAAGCGCTCTATAAGTTCCCGTGAGACTGACTTGAGGGTTCTACCCTTATTAAGGTAATAATTGACCGGTCGAATAATCTCGTAAAGCTTCTGGTCGGGAAAATCAACCATTTGCTGAGGGGTACGCACAACCGCAAAAAGTTTTTTACAGACTGGATAGGTAACCGTATCTCGGGTGCGTAAACTTAAAAGGCAGCCTATAAGAATAATATATGGGTCTCGGTTGTATTCTTGATCGAGCTTTACGAGTAGCGGCTCGGCCATCCCGTGGACTGTATCTTTAAGCCGTTTAAGGAATAATAAGACAGTGGATGGCCGAAGCTTCATGGAACTACAAGCAAACTAACACGGATGATAACCGCTACTTGACAAGACATTTCTATCGAGTGGACAGTTTAGGTAAAAATAAAAAAAATGCAAGAAAAAAAGCCTTGCTCAGTAATTGATGCTTATCATTAATTGAAATATAGGGTACATTTAACAAAAAAGACCTATAAAGTACGTTATGCTAAAATTGCTTATCATTCTTTTAAGACCTCAGGTGCTCTTATTGGGGGCGTTGGGCTTTATCACCTCCATTTTCATTTTTCTGTTTTTAAAACTCATCACATTCAAATCTACAACAAACACTAAACATCTTCTGAGGTTTTATACCGCAATACTTGTCCTATGCGCTTTAAAAATAAGCCTGAGCTGGATGATACTTCTAATACTAGCTATTTTGCAAAACAATCATGCAAAAATAGCATTGCTAGCTTTCAATGTTAGACAGGCTTTTAGTATTATCGAATACCTCTTTATACCCCTTTTTGTTGACGCCCTTATTCGACCAACTATCACCTTGAGCATAGGGGGGCTTAAAAAAATCCACTTTTTATTTTTAAGTATTTTGGCCATATTGTACCTGGTCGGGCAAAATATGCCACAAACGGTAGACGTATCAACCTTTTTAATAGATTTTTACGGCATTGTTGTTCTTTTAGCTTCAAGCTATTTTTTGTATCGCTCAATAAAAAAAGAGTCAGCCATTCCGTTGGTTGTTAAAAAAGAGCTTACCACGCTCACTCGTAAGATTTTTTTTCCTTACGTACTTTCAAGCATTTTAGTAATGGTTTCTAGAGATTTACCTTATAATGCTCTTTTTTTTAGTGCAGTTTTGTCTCTATTTATAAAGGCATATCTTTGGTATTTCTGCAAGAGCCGGATTATGAAACTTCCTTTCTTTACCACTAAGCAAAATGCGCTATCGCACGTTTTTATTGAGGACCTAAATAAAGCCTTTGAGGGCTTAACACACGCTCTTAATATGAGCGAAATAGAACGCGTTACTAAACAATTTTTCCAAGACTCTTTCAATGTGAGTCCTTTAAACGTAAGCCTTCACATTAGATCCGCTCAAGAAACCTACCTTCAGCCTCAAATGAATAAAAGGGAAAAAGAAGAACGCCACAAGATACTCTCTGCTTTGGAAAGCACCTTAGATTCTTCCGATTTAGAAGCTTTTCTAGAAAAAAACAAGATGCTCAAAAAAGATGATTTGGCATTCGCCTATTTTTATGAGTTAAAGTCGCAATTAAAAGTATATATTGATTTTCTTGAAACCATTAATGCTTCGTTTTTTATAGCCATTTACAACCAAAAACGCATTTCAGCATACCTTATCTTACGCGATACCTCTATAAATTGCGCTACTGGTAGCGCTGAAGGAGAAAAAATACTTCTTTTTACTGCCTACTTAGAACGCGTACTAACTTTTATGGAAACAATCGACCCACAAGCGGCTCTTAAAAAATACCAAGCATTAAAGCGCGAAACCCACTATCATGCAGAAAAACTAGCGTGGTACGAGAGCATTATTGCAAGTATAAGTCCTGATAATCTAGCTTTCATGGGCGCTCTTTTGTATAACAACGATAAACTTTCGTATCTAAACCAAGAGAGCGAAGAGCAAATAGGTATAAAACTAAGTAAATACTCAATATTTGCCGAAAATTGCACCTTCATAGCAAAAGAAGCACAAAATACAGGAAGCCCAAAAACGTTGATCATCAAAGATGAAAGGGGTCGAGCTGTTAAGCTCAAAGCAACTCCATGCTTTCTTTTTGAATCAAAAGAAGCTATTGTCACCGTACAGCAAACATTTTTATATCCGCTGCAAAATCACGAAAATCCTCTCTATGCACATTTAGATTGGAATATGATACTTCGCTTAGAAACCACGCAGGCTGGACAGCTTATAAATCAGGCTTTACCGGGGTCTAGTCCCGCCCTACTAGCGTTAAAAGTAAGCATTTTAAAAGCGGTACTTAGCCCAAAAGCAGTATGGATTGAAGCCCCAGGCATGGAACTCATGAAAGCGGCCGACATTATCTATAAAGCAAGCTCTAGGCCTTCAATGGCAAAGCTCAGCTTAAAAGAGCCAGAAAATAAAGAAGAAATTGCTGAAAAACTCTTTGGCTTAAATGCTTTCTATCGTTTACCTGGAGACTTACCGCTTCTTGAGGAAGTTGCTGATAATGGCATGCTATTAATTGAAAACATCCATCTTTTAAGCCGTGAGACCCAAGAAGCGCTCGCTGAAACTCTCAAATATGGATTTTTTAAGCCCCTAAAAAGCGAGCGCAAAATTAAGACTGAGATGCAACTCCTTGTATCAAGCTCATATAATCTTGAAACGCTTGTCCAAGAAAATCTTTTTTCTCCAGCTTTACTTGCAGAATTAACCCATATTTCTCTAAAAGCACCTTCAACATTTTCCACACAAGACATACAAGAGCTCCGAGAAATTGCCGCTTTTGGTGAGGAGGAATTACCAACATTTACCCTCGACGCAGTTCAAAATAGAGTGCACGCTATCCTACATCAAAAAGAACAAACTCAAGAATTTCATCCCGTTATGATAGACTCTAAAAAGCATGACAACCCAGCACTTGACCGTATACTTGAGAAAGGCAAAGATGCTCTTAAAGATAAAGAAGCTATGACCTTCCTTTGGAATACTTTTAAAAGTCAGGCAAAAATTGCTAGCCTCCTTAAAGTAAACCGCTCATCTGTGCATAAGCGATGTAAAGAATTCAATTTGAATTAGTATTTTCCTATGGAACACCTTTCGCAATTGCTCGTACAACGCCTTTCTATCTTTGCTCGCCTTTTTTTGCTCGCAACTATTATCATAACCGGTCGTCTTTTTGAGCTCCAGATACGACTTTTTACAAGATTTCTTGCTTTAGGTGAGCGTAATTTTTTACGTACCGAAAGGGTCGTTCCACCACGGGGTAATATCTTAGATTGCAAAGGAAGACCGCTCGCGACAAGTTCACCTGTTACAGCACTTATTTGGCAAGGCACAGGAAAGCGCGCTTTTCAAGCTCACCACATTAAACTCATAACGTTTCTTGAAAAATTACTCGATAAAGAACTCCTCAATAATATAGATCTATTAAACGCTGAGCGAAAAGCTAAGCAACACGTTATCGTTAATGATTTAGCCTTTGAAAAATCAAGCCAGATTTTAGAACAGTATCCTAAGCATGAAAATATCATCCTTTCAACACGTTTTAAGCGTACGTACCCACATCATTCTTTAGCATGTCATGTCGTCGGCTATTTAGGCTCAGCAAAAACCCGCTTATCTGGCAAGATGGGACTTGAAAAAATGTACGAAGCTGCTCTTTGCGGAAATCCCGGCCAAATAAGAAAAAAAGTAAATTCGCAGGGTCGTGCTTTAGCTAAAGAAGAGATTCAAAAAGCACTCAAAGGAGAAGACTTAGAAATAACCATCGACCTTGATCTTCAAAAGCTTGCTGAAGATATTTTTCCCAACGATTATGCTGGAGCAATCGTTGCGTTGAGCCCTTTAAGCGGAGCTTTAAAAGTAGTTGCGTCTAGGCCCGCCTTTGACCCAAATATATTTGTGAAATCACTTGATCCTCACTTATGGAACAGCCTGAGGGAACAAAAACAACCTTTCCTAAATAGGGCTTTTAGCGGACTTTACCCTCCGGCCTCGCTTTTTAAACTCGTCACCATCGCTGCCGCTTTAGAGAACAATTTAGCTCAAGAAGATACTCTGTGGGAATGTAAAGGTCATATAGTTTTTGGGGGAAGACCATACTATTGTAATAAACGCAATGGGCACGGAACTCTGACGACGCTTGAAGCTGTCGCACATTCATGCAATATTCCTTTTTATGAGCTAGGAAAGCTCATAAAGGTAGATGTACTAGCAAATTACGCCTATAAATTTGGTCTTGGCTCAAAGACATACGGTGCATTTTGCGAGAAAGCGGGACTCATCCCAACAGCCTCCTGGAAGCTTAAAGAGCGCGGTGAACGTTGGTGGCCTGGAGAAACGCTTTTAGCCACTATAGGTCAAAGCTCTTTATTAGTAACACCTATTCAAATGGCATGCATGGTCTCAGGTATATGTGAAGGATATTTGGTAAAACCTTCAATTCTCAAGTCTGAGGCACAACATCAGCTTGAAGGTGAGAAAAAAATGCTTGATATTAAGCCCAACACTCGAGAATTTCTTAAAAAATCAATGCGTCAAGCAGTCACGCGCGGAACGGGTAAAAGGCTTAGCAGACTGAACAATATTACCATTTATGCAAAAAGCGGAACTGCTCAAATTAGCTCATTTGAAAAAAGGTCCTTTGGCAAGGAGTTTCAAGAGCATGCTTGGTTTATTGCTTATATCTCGTATAAAGATTATGAACCACTTACTCTTCTCATATTGCTCGAAAACGCAGGCTCATCAAGCCACGCAGTTGAGCTTGCAAAACTCTTTATTAATCGGTATAGAGCACTTACTGATGCCCATCCACAAGAATACAAAAGGCCAAACGTTAGGCTATAGTTAAACCTATCCTTGAAACAAAAAGGGTCTTTAAAATCTTAGAGTTGCGCGCGTTCCATTGCTATGAAAAAGCTATTTTACGCGCGCGTCGCTCATAAAAACTCCAAATGGCAGCTAGATTTCTTCAGCTCGTGAAGAAAGAAGAATAATTTACCTAAGAAATTTATTAGCGTGCTGCCAGAACTTGTTACAGGTCCGCTCGTGGTTTGTTAAGTCAGGAGGATATAAAAATTATATCCTCCGATTAACGACCTATCGAGCAAGAGTTTTTAGTACATGGGCAATTGGGCTCGTCAATGATGAGGCAGCATTTGTGGTACCGCCTGTTACAGTAGTGGTGCCTGTGGCACTTGTGGCGCCCGTCGTGGTAGAAGGCGTACATCCTACAAGAGTAAATACTGTTACATCCGGTATGCCGCCATTTGCTAATGAACCATAATTAACAGTAACCAAGTATTGGCCCGAAGGTGAGAATGCTAGTCCCCAAGGATTTGTAGAACCAGCGGGTAATGGGTATGAGGTACCATCACTCAAGGTTCCGTCTGCCGCCACCGCAAACATCGTTACATCATTTGAGCCAGTAGAAGCGACTGAGACGCCCCCATTAGCAGTAACCAAGTATTCGCCAGAAGGTGAGAATGCCAGTGCGTAAGGATTTATAGAACCGGAAGGTAACGAATATGAAGTACCTGCGCTTAAGATTCCGCCCGCTTCCAACGTAAACACCGTCACTTGATTTGAGCCGAAATCAGCTGTTGCAAGGTATGTCCCGTTCGGTGAAAATGCTATTGAAGCCGGAGAAGAACCAAGAGGCTGACTAACAGTATTTCCCTGACCTGATAGCGTTCCCGTTCCTAGACTAAATACCGTTACACCACTGGGGCAATTGCAGCAAGGGTAACAGCCGAAATCAGCTGTAACAATATATTTTTCATCATGGGAGAAAGCTAGCGAAGTGGGATTCGCGTCAACAATTGGTATAGCGGAACTTTGTGGACCAGATAAGACTCCCCCTGCTTCCACCGTAAACACTCCTATATCTGCCGCACCATGCGGACCAGCGCCATCAGTATAAGCTACGTATGTTCCGGAAGGCGAGAACGTTACGAAGTTGGTTTGAGGGCTTGCTACTAAGCCGACATTGTATCAGCTACCGGCACTTATGGCACCTCCAGCTCCAACCGTAAACATGGTTAAAGAGCAAGCAGGACTAATTGTGCCGCCACTAACGTCGTGACTAACAGCAGCTATGTATCCACCAGATGGTGAAAATGCTGAGAGACTATATCGGCAAGATAAGAGGGTAAAGGATACGGAGTACCAGCACTTAATGCTCCTCCTGATCCCATCGTAAACATTGTTATCTCGCTGGAACTGCCAATGGCAACGTAGGTGCCAGACGGCGAGAACGCAATTGAGTCAGCAAGAGAAGTACCAGATGGTAAAGGATACGATGTGCCTGATTCTAGAGAACAAACAGCGTCAGATTGTAAACTCACCATAAGAGGAGATAATGCGCAGATTAAATATGAAATCATGATAATTTTCATTATGTCCTAAAAGTTAGATATAAAGTCAATATAAGATCAAACGCGATAAACTTATCCAGTCCCCGCCTTATATTGAGTCTTTCTTTACTAAACTCTCCCAACCTAATTTTGCGGGGAACAGATGGAGACAACTTTACATACTTTTCTCCCTTCTTTTTATTAGACAAGTTTCAATTATTAACTTGTAGCTCTGTTAGCAGGCGTTTCTAGTTTTATTCACAGCTAATTCGGTCCTTTAATAAAGGCAATCGATACGCCCCTCAAAAATAAAATATTGCGAAGCCTCCCTATTCAGAAAATTAGTAAGAACAAAATGCACAACCGTTAATGCATATTTTATGAAAACATTGACGAAGATCCATATCCTACCTTCGACTTCAATCATTTCCAGAAAATGCACTAAACTGATTTATTTATTGCCTTTATATCCGTGAAATACCGCCTCAATGCGCCAACCATTTGGATCAATTACAAAAGCACCGTAATAGCCTTCGTGATATTGAGGACGGGGTCCCGGAGCCCCATTGGAAGTGGCCCCTAGTTCAAGGCACTTTTTATACCAGCGATTGACTGACTCAGCATCTGGCGCTAGAAAGGCAACATGAAACCCTCGAGCTCGACCAATTTCTTCATCTGCCTTTCCCATAGGGCTAATCCAAAAAGAAGGCTTACCATTTTTACCGTAGCCCGCGGTGAGTACATGTTTATGTGGCAGATCGATTGTCATAACCCTTTTATAGCCAATCACTGAAAGTGTCTCGTCATAAAAAGTTCGACTTTTTTCATAATCTTTAACTGATAACGAGACGTGATCAAGCATGAGTGTATTTTTGCAAAAAAATAAACAATAACCAATAGCCGCTATTAACGCTGCTATGATAAGATAAGCTACTCCCTTTTTCATGATAATCCTAAAAATGTTGAAAGCTTCAGCTAACATAACACTATCATGCTCGCTTAACAAGCCGTTTTCGGTTCAGAATAAAAAGATTTCCTCATTAGGAAAGCCCATTTGTAACTCTTTGCGCGCTATTTTTTCTCGATACCAGGGAAACTCGGAAAGCTCATCTACCTCTTTTTCAAGATCACTAATTTCAAACTCAAGTTGCTTTATCGACTTTATAAGTAGCTCGTTTTCTAAAACTACTTCTTTGAGGCCCTTCGACCCGCGAGGTTTTATAATAAATCGCCAGCAAAAAAGAGTGCTTTCCAAAGAAAGAAGTACTGCGAGTATAAAAATTGTTCTCTTTTTCACGATCGGGTACCTTGTACTTTTAATCAACCTAAGTCTAAAAACAGCGAATAGAGAGATACAAGAAAAAAATAGGTTAAGTTTAAAGTACAGCGCTTATTCTATCGAAACAGATTTTGATAAATTACGAGGCTTATCTATAGGGTGCTCAAGAACAAGCCCTATTTGATACATAAAAAATTGCATAAGTGCTGTCATAGCTATTGGAGCAAGAAGAGGGTCGACTGGCGGTATAATAAATGCTCTATCTGCAAGTCCTATGAGATCATCTTGGCCAGAGAATGCAAACACAAGAAGTTTTCCAGATCGATTCTTCACTTCTTTAGCATTAATGAGAAGCTTTTGGTAAATAGTTCTGTGCAATGATGAAAATAAGAACACAGGTACATCCTCATCCACCAATGCAACCGACCCGTGCTTGAATTCTCCCGAGTAACAAACATCTACAAAAAGGTATCCCATCTGCTTAAGCTTAAGAGCAGCTTCAAGAGCAAAGGGATATCCCATGTGACGACCGAGAAAAATGAAATGCTTATAATGGGCATATGATGGAGCAATGGTAGAAATTATATGCCTTTTATATGACTCTAGGGCACTTTCTTGCACCTCAGCCGTTACAATTAAGTTTTGATAAGCAATTTCAACATCCCGTTGGGTAATAAGCTTTTTTTCAAAAGCGATCTCGTGGGCTAAAAGATAGAGCACTGCTAGCTGCGCCGTGAACGCCTTAGTAGAAGCTACCGAAACTTCAAGACCCGCCTGGGTCAAAAGAAACCCAGTCGCTTCTCGCACCATGCTGCTCGAAGCTACATTAGTCAATGCAAGCGTCGGTAATTCTAAAGCATTTGCGGCTCTTAAAGCCTCTAAGGTGTCCATCGTTTCTCCGGATTGAGAAACACCAATATAGAGGCTCCTTTTTTGCGGGAAAAATGGTGCATCCCGAAACTCAGAAGCTAGACATGCTCGCGCAGGTATGCGGGCGATTTCTTCAAAAAAGAAAGCTCCTATCGAAGCTGCATTCCAAGACGATCCACACCCGAACAAGTGTAATGACTCAATTTCGCAAACCGTTGATGGATCAATACCAATGCGTTGCCATAATGAATTACCCAGAAATTTGATAAAATGAACCGTGTCATAGATTGTTTTCTTTTGGTCGTACATTTCTTTGAGCATGAAATGCTCATAAGACCCTTTAGCAGCAGTTAATTCCTCAACATGCAAAGGCAGCGGCTGGCCAGTAAATGAATACAGTTCTATGCTCTCTTTACGAACAAGTGCAAAAGTTTCATCAGGCATAAAAACGACCTGTTGCGCCTTACCAGCAAACGAGAGCAGATCAGATGATACAAACATTTCGCTCTTGCCAACACCTATATATAAAGGGCAATGCTTTCGTGCAATAATAAGCGTATCTGGAAACTCTTGAAGAATACAGGCGATAGCATAAGCGCCTACAAGCCTTCCCGTTAAATCAACAAATGCGGCGCGTAAGCTCGTATGTGTCAAAAGAAGTGCTTCAAGTAAATGAGCTACCGTTTCGGAATGAGCTTGATCTTGAAATATGTGACCCGTTTGTATGAGAAAGTCTCGCAGCGCATGATGGTTTTCAATAATGCCATTGTAGACAAGAGAAATTTTATTTGAGCAATCAACCTGTGGCGAGGCTTTAGCGTCTTCGAGTGGTAATCTGTGGGAAGACCAGCGGATATGTCCAATACCAATAGGCCCGTCTAGTAAAGACTGCTCAACTTTTTCAATAAGCTCACTTATACTTCCTTGTACTTTGCAAGCTGCAAGCGTCGCGTCTGTAGCATTTAAGCAGCCAAACCCACCAGCGTCATAGCCACGGTATTCAAGACGAGCTAAGCTTTCAATTATATGGGCTTTGCTCATCCCCGAACCTACATACCCAACTATCCCAGACACAGTACTCTCTCTGCGATTAACGTTTTACAAACTGGAATTTTCTTCGAGCAGCTTTTTGACCATATTTTTTGCGTTCTTTTACTCGGGCATCAACAGTAAGAAGGCCATGCTGTCTTAAAAGAGGTTTTAAATCTGGATTAGAAGAGAGAAAAGCCCTTGCAAGCCCGAGTTTAACCGCGTCAGCTTGCGAGCAGAGTCCGCCTCCAGTTACATTCACTTCTACATCATATGAATGAGCGTGGGGAACGAGGCGTGATGGTATACTTGCCGCATCGCGTGTAACGTCCGTATCAAAATACACCTTATAGTCTCTCCCGTTAATCACCATTTTACCAGCACCACGTCGGAGCCAAACACGGGCGACCGAAGATTTTCTACGGCCAACCCCGTGTCCTAAAGATACAGGGCGCGTGGGAGCGGCTTGTCGTTTTGCTTTTGAAGGTTTAGCTTCCATATTTTTTTAGATCCTTAACATTGTTAATATATTGTCATGGAGCCGATGAGCGGAATTGAACCGCCGACCTACTGATTACGAATCAGTTGCTCTACCAACTGAGCTACATCGGCAGGCCCACGCTTTAGTATATCATTTTTGAGATTTCCTTCAAAAAATTCACTAAAGCCTGGCGGTTCAAGATTCAGCCTAAGCCTGAGATTTTTCCTCAACGGCCTCTTGGCAAGCAAGGCAGCGTGTCACATTAGGATAGAGCTGAAGACGTTTTTCTGAGATAGGTTGGCCGCAATCAATACAAATTCCGTAGGTTCCTGCCTCAATCATAGAAAGAGCTTTAAGGATCATAACGTACTCGTCATGCTCATTATTTTGTAAAGATATATTCACATCCTCAAGAGATGAAGCCGATGCTTGATCGGAAGGATCGGGAGATTGCCTATCTCCGAATTGCTCTCTCGATAAGCGGGTCAATTCGACCTCGAGCTCAGCCTTTCGCTTAAGAAGCCTTTCTTTAATTGCTGCTATTACGATGTCGTTCACTAGTACCCTTTCTTTCTTTTCTGTTTAAAAAATTGTTTTAGCAAAGCAGCCGATTCTAACGCTAAAACATGGCTCGTAATATTTTTTATGTGCTTAGTATATAAAGCAAGGACTCCTTCCTTGTCAAGACGGTAGCCAAAAAGCGGCGAATCAGCCCCATAAACAATTCTTTCAATCCGGCTTAATGCTGCAAGGCTTATACACATCATGCAAGGCTCGAGCGTTACATAGAGCGTGTAGGAGGTCAAGCGCCAATCAGCCTTTTTTTTGCAAGCGCTACGAATAGCGCGTACCTCGGCATGCTCACTCTGGCAACCAATTGATTCAACCTTGTTATACCCCTGACCTACTAAGAGCCCATTATCCGAAACCACTAAGGCTCCAATGGGAACTTCCCCCTCGCTTTTAGCTCGTAACGCCAGCTTGAGAGCTCGCCGCATAAAAAATTCATCAGCTTCCAGCATAAGTCTCCTTATTTAGCCTTTAATAGACTAAAATAATGAATAATTTTAGCAAAATTATAACAAATATCAAATATTAATTTCAATCACCCATTTAAACTCACCCTTTGCAAGCGTCCTTGCATCGAGTAAAGTGGGAAAAAGCACCCCATAGGCTATGCCTCATTTTTAGTGCTTTTAAAAATAAGCACACTAGCATACCACAAAATAAGCACGCAATCTTTTAATTCTTAACTTTCATTTTTCAGCACAGTTAATACTAAATAAACTTCTAAGAATCATTTATAAAAAAAGTGCTATCTAGGAAAAAAATAGAAATAGCTTTACTTTAAAGGTTTTTCTGGTAAAAAAATTAAGTAGTTGTTTACATTTCTAGTTTCAAGGAGCTTTCATGAAATTACTTTCAAGAATTGCGCTTTCTTTGTTATTCCTTATGCCTTATGCAAGGGGACAAGGAGGAGCTTTTTCTTTTGATGGCAAACGAGCCGTGGTAATAGAGCCAGGCGATGCCACTTTCGAACATGCGTTTAACGATTACCATCACTATTATCCAAAATCCGAAGTTAAAATGTTTGAAGTGTACGCGAGTCCATTTTACAAACATTGGAGCTTCTCGGACGAAAAGAATGGTGAGGGATCTCTAAACACTTTTGGATCATTCCTTCAAGGCCAAGTAAATTGGGGCGATGTTTGGTTTCGTATTAACACTATCGTGGGCAGAGCTCAAGAGAAGTTAAAAGAAATTGAAACAAAAAAAGAAGAAGGGGAAGCCAAGGAAAAAACTTCTGCAAAAACAGAATCTGAAGGCCGTTCAAGAACCGGTGTTGACGACGTACTCCTTAAAGTTGGTTACGACTTCTTTGTTGATGGCGATGACCACATTGGCGTGTATGCAGTAGGAGGCATTGCTACTCACCGAGACCTAAAATCTTTCCTCACTCCCGACAACATTTTAAGCCTTAAAACACCTGCTCTTGGTACAAAAAACTACAGACTTGGTGTTGGTCTTACTGGTGGTTGGACGGTATATGCATGCGATGATCAGCACGCAGCATGGCTTTTCGATGCTCAGTATCGTTATGCATTCCCTGCAACATATATCAATTTTAAAGAGCACATGGATGCAAAAGACACCAATACGGAACACATTAAAAAGCTGACAATCACGACATCAGCTTTACTCCTGGACACACCATAACTTCATGGAGTGCTTTGCATTATGCAGTTGATTGTTGGCATTTTGAGGTAGGAAGCTCTTTCATCGGAACATTCGGCAGACATCTTCATTTTGATAGAATCGAGACTGAAGATAAAAGCAAAGATAGTGCAGATGAGAAGAAGAGTGAGACACATCCTCTTGATGGCAAAATCATCGAGCCAGATACCATTAAGTTTGGGGTAACACCATATGTGGGCATATCCTACTCTACCCTTGTCAATGATAACCCGTTGACCGTTGGCTTTGGTATAGGTTATGACTTCAATCGTCTACATGAGCGAAACAAAGATGCTAAATCAGATAGCCTCCATGGCTTTAAAACCTGGTTTACTGTTGCGCTTAACTTCTAATTCAGCTTACTTTTAAAGCAAAGTAAAAGGGAGCTATACAAAAAGTATAGCTCCCTCATTTTTTTTATCACCTAATCGAGTACTTTAAAGATCGATTTCTTCCAAAACATCGTCCGGTTCGACAAAAATATTGCCAGCCGCATCGGAACTAACAAAGTAGTCATCAACGTATTCTAGAAATCTAGAATTTCGATGCATTCTTCCAATTCCAAATCTAAATTCATAACCATTTCTTGTCTTCGTTGCTTTGCTTTTTCTTCTAACAGTTCTAAGGGCGTTTTCAATATGCATTTTAAAGTCATCGAGATTTTCGAGGACTTTTCCCTTAGCTTCATATTCAATCAACTTGGTTAAAACAACTTCAATAACCGTTATTTTGATTATTGCATCTTCAAAGTCGTACAACTGCTTTCCCATAGAAAACCCATACATCGTAGGGCCTAAAATGGTAAAGAGCCTGGCATGAAGACGATCTAAATCTTCTATGGTATTTACTTCATCAAAACCTCTTGAATCGGTATTTTCCTCATCTTTTGAAGCACCATCACGCAGATCTTGAAATTCTTTTTCTGCTATTGCTAACTCTACCTTGGCCTGCTCAACTGGCGATAATGCACTCGCTTGATTGTTAGCAGCGATGTAAAAATCGGAGCTTCGATCTTCCTGAGCCAGAGAAAGACTCACACTCAAAAGCAGAAAAAGCACTATAAACTTATTCATATATCAATCCTTCTAAAATACTAACCACAAGACATCTTTCATATACATTGACGATAAAGAAAATTACAAAATAGTCAATATAAATTGGCCCCGATAGGTGGTCTGTTCCACAAAAAACCGTAAGTGTTCGGCTCATTTAAAGCCTGGCAAAAATTCAAACTCTTGACTAATTTTTATTTTTTTTAATACATTTAGTAATAAATATGGAGAATTTATAAAATGAAGACCTTTAAAATCCTTACCACTTGGGCCCTGGTGACTTGTGCGCTTCATGCGGGAGCTACGAGGGACCTTTTATCTGAACCTAAAGCTGCGCTCTCTTGTTTTGATGAACTCACCCAAAAGCCATCTCAATGTATGGGCTACTCAGAAAAAATGGCGATAAGAAAGTGGATAAAAGCTGAGGGTCTTACTTGTTTTGGCAAGGATCCAAAAAAGGCTGCCGAAGATCTTATACACGACCAACCGAAAAAGGATCTTCTTTGTTTTTTTCTTCAAGAATACCCTGAGCGCCCCTGGAGAAAATTAAAACATCACCTAGTAAAACGTACGGTATATAAGCCTCTACCACCTAAAGGAAGAGAATATCTTTACGAAGATCCGCCACTTGGTACACTTTTATAACTAGAGCGTTTCATTAGAGCTGTACTTGGACGGGTTGTTTTTGCGTTAAGATTTCCTGGCTTTCGAGCGTTTCAATCTTGTCAAAAACAAATGGATTTTTGCTTCTAGGATCGTAGGTAACATGGGCTACACAGCAGTTGGGAATTTCATACATCTTGCCCGTGATGCTTTCAAACAAGGTATACATAACCCCTGCATGAGTAACGACAACTACTTCCTGGCCTGGATGGCTTTTTGCAATCTCTTTAAGACACCGGGTAACACGCATTAAAAGTTGATTTTTACTTTCGCCTTCAGGCCATTCCGGATGGGCCCAACGAAGCTCTTTGTAGGATAGCGAGCTTCTAAGTCTTTGCGCCATGTTCCGCAACTTAAATCTCGCTCATCAGGAGTAAGGCCCTGAGCTTTACCAACATGAAGCTCTCTCAGATCGGGCTTACGGCATACATATTTTCCCATCTTACAAGCGATTTCCTGTGCGGTGTGGGCAGCTCTTTCAAGATCTGAAGCATATACAGCCGTCACATTCCCTTTTAATTGACAAAGTCGCGCTGCTACGACTTTCGCTTCATTGCGGCCGTGCTCATTAAGAGGGATGTTTGCAGTTCCTTGCATACGGTGTTTTACGTTCCAGTCAGTCTGTCCGTGACGCACAAGCAAGAATTTTGTCTTTTGTTCAACTACTTTTGGTTGTTTTAAAGTGTTTGTCACTGGCCTTCTTATAGCCGGTATTACATTTTTTTTCTGCAACTTACGACTCTTAACTTTCCCTACCAAAAGCTGAACACCCGAGGCTACAAGTGTTAGAAAAAGTAAGCCAAGTAACGTTTTTTGATTCATTTATTCTTCCTTTCAAAAAATTCTCTATCTATAACTACCTCACAATACGAATATTCTTGATAACTATTATAATAGAAATAAAAACTTAGTAAATGAAAAAGGCGGGATTTTTGCAAAATGAAAAAGGCACTTTCTCAAAACTCTTTGTGAAGATGACAAACCGCTCTTAACGTAAGGTAGAATCCCTAGATAAAAAGCAAATAATGTGTATACTATATACATAACCGATACATTCGCCTAAAGGCTCTATTTGAAGAGCACCAAAGCGCCCAGGAGGCCATTATATGACTCAGTATTCAGCTCAATCTATCCGTGTCCTTGAGGGTCTTGAGGCGGTAAGAAAACGCCCAGCCATGTACATAGGCTCGACGGGAATACAAGGTCTGCATCACCTGGTATATGAGATCGTCGACAACTCTGTAGATGAAGCACTAGCTGGCTACTGCGATAGGATCATTGTTATACTTCACGGGGACGGTTCTTGTTCAGTTGAAGATAACGGACGGGGCATACCCACCGACATCCATCCAACTGAAGGCATTTCGGCTGCTGAGGTCGTTTTTACAAAGCTTCATGCTGGTGGCAAATTTGACAAAGAAACGTATCGTTTTTCAGGCGGTCTACATGGTGTTGGGGCATCGGTAGTCAACGCACTTTCAGAATGGCTTGATTTGAAGATATTCCAGAAAGATAAGATTTTTAGTCAACGCTATGAGCGCGGCACTCCACTTAACAAGTTGCACGTTACTGGCGATACCACTAAACATGGTACTCTCGTTCGGTTTAAACCCGATCCGGAGATCTTTAAAGAGACCACCGAGTTCAATTTTGATACCCTTTCTGCACGACTTCGTGAACTTGCCTTTCTTAACAAAGGCCTCCAAATAAGCATTTCTGATGAGAAAAGCAATAAGAGCCACGATTTCTTTTTTGAAGGTGGCATCATTTCTTTTGTCGAACAAATTAACAGTAAAAAGACAGCGCTTTTTTCGGATATTCTCCATTTTACCAAAGATGATGAGAAGAACGTGCTGGAAGTTGCTTTGCAGTACAATGATGGTTATGGCGAGCAAGTGTTCTCCTTTGTTAACAACATAAATACGATTGACGGCGGTACACATGTTGCGGGATTTAGAGGTGCTCTGACCAAAGCATGTAATAAGCGCGGGCAGGAGTTCAACCTGTTAAAAGAAGGCGAAGCTTTTTCAAGTGAAGACGTACGTGAAGGGCTTGTAGCTGTCATTAATATGAAAATAGCTGAGCCTCAGTTTGAGGGCCAGACTAAGGCTAAGCTTGGTAATAGCGAGATTAAAGGCTTTGTAGAGTCATCTTTCTTTTCCTTTTTAGACACCTATTTTGAAGAACATCCTGCTATTGCACGAAAAATTTTACAAAAAGCCCAGATTGCGCTGCAAGCAAGGGAAGCGGCACGCAAAGCACGAGAACTGACTCGACGAAAAACAGTTCTAGAGTCAACGATTCTACCTGGAAAACTGGCAGATTGCTCAAGTGAAAAACCTGAAGACTCGGAACTGTACATCGTAGAGGGGGACTCAGCAGGGGGCTCTGCAAAGCAAGCTCGGGATCGATTTCATCAAGCAATTCTTCCCTTACGAGGTAAGATTCTAAACGTCGAAAAAGCACGCCTTGACAAAATTCTTTCAAACGAGGAAATCAAGGCTCTTATTGCAGCAGTTGGCTCTGGTATTACCAAAATGGAGTTTAATGCTGAAAAAGCTCGCTATCATAAGATCATCCTCATGACCGATGCTGATGTGGACGGTTCGCACATTAGAACGTTACTGCTTACCTTTTTCTATCGATACATGTTACCGCTTATAGAAAAAGGGTATCTTTACATTGCCCAGCCTCCATTGTACAAAGTAAAGATTGCAAAGCGCGAACAGTACATAAAAGATGAAACTCAGCTTAAGAACTTTTTGGTAGATTGGGCACGTACTCAAACAGAGCTTACAATTGAAGAACAACCTATAAGCCAGAAGGATTTTCACCGCTTACTTGGTAAAGCTACCCTTTATGGCTCAATTTTAGAGAAAGTGGAAAGAAAGTTTAAGCTTACCTCTGAGCAAGCGCTCTTCCTCCTTCACGCTACTATCGCTTATCCCGAGCTTCAAACACTCAACGCCGAAGGCGTAGTCGAAAAGCTTAAACTGTACGATCCTCTCACAGAAGCCTATGTCATGAGCAGCCAAGAGGTTGAAGCTTCAAAGCGGGGCCTCAATCCGTTAAAAAGCTATATAGGTGTCAAGCAAGCTACGTATGATTGGTATATTAGTACAGACTTTTTTACCGTGCCTGAAATTGCAGAATTAATAGCTCTCAATCAGGAACTTTCAGCTCTTAATAAACCATGGAAACTGAGCGTAAGCGATAGAGAAAGATTTCTACAAGGAACTACCATTTTTGACTTCCTACTTGCTATTATCCGTATTAGTAAGCCATATCTGTCTATACAGCGCTATAAAGGCTTGGGCGAGATGAATCCGGATCAGCTCTGGGAAACATCGATGGATCCAGCAAAACGTATTCTTCTTCAGGTATCGGTGGGTGATGCACTCGAAGCAGATGCTTGGTTTGACACGTTGATGGGAGATGATGTGGCTGGTCGTCGCTCATTCATTGAGGAGAATGGTCACTTTGTCAAAAACCTTGACGTATAACATTCAAAGTCCTTTAGCTACTGTTAAAGCTTTCATAGATAAGCACAAGCTTATCAAAGAGCATGACACTGTTGTAGTAGGACTCTCTGGTGGCCCTGATTCTGTTTTTCTCGTTCATGCGCTCTCATTCTTGGCTCCAGAATACAAATTAAAGCTTGTTGCTGCGCACCTTAATCACGGGTGGCGACCCGATGCTATGAATGACCAAGCACTTTCTGAAACTACCGCAAACGCCTTAGCTATTCCGTTCTTTGCAGGAAAAGCAGATTCCTACATATGTCCCGATGATCCGCGCGCTACAAAGGAGGAAGAAGGGCGTAGGCTGAGACGTCGCTTTTTGGAAAGCGTTGCATGTCAGCATGATGCGCAATCTATCGCCCTTGGACATCACAAAAACGATCAAATGGAGACGTTTTTTATGCGGCTAATGCGTGGGGCAAGCCTTACAGGCTTGACCGGCATAAAACCAAAAGCGGGTCTTTATATACGCCCAAACCTTGGACTTTTTAAAGCCGAAATTCTTGCGTATCTTGACGAGCAGAAAATTTCGTACGTGCTTGACCCAACTAATGAAAGCATCGATTATGTACGAAACCGTATACGCCTCGATGTTATACCAGCGCTTGAAAACGCGGACAGTCGTTTTACAAAAACCTTTTTTAGCTCACTCGAAAAACTCAATGAAGCAGATACTTTTCTAGAAAAGCTTACCCACCATACCTTTCAATCGCTCCACAAGGAAAGAAGCCTTAATCTTAACGAATTTAAATCCTTACATTCTTTCATGCAAAAGCGAGTTCTCCTTCACTGGCTTTGCGTGGAAAAAGTATCTTTTACGCCCACACATGCTTTTTTAAGTGAAGCGCTCCGTTTTTTATGTTCTGCCCGCGGCGGCAAGCATGCTCTGAGTCCTACGTGGGCCATACTTAAAAAAGGCAGCCACGCATGGATAACTCATTCATAAAAAGCCTAGGTAGCTTTCCCTAAATAGCTCAGTCAAAGAGAAATAGGCGCCTACGCGGCGAGCGCTCATAAGCCTGTACACAGGCTTTATGACCCTTGACCCACTTCTTAAACTTTTTATGTGGGTTTAATATACCAGAAAGGGAACTCCCTTTCTGGTATATGTGCCATGAGATAGACCCGGTAAACCGGGTCTATCTCATACACAATAAGCATGTAACACTCAAACAACAGGTGCAGGACAATGTCCTGCCGCGCGCCGAGTAGGCGTATTTTTCCCTCATTTTTATTTAGGCACAGAAGCTAGACTTTTGATAATTATTGTTATTGCTCTATTTCTTGAAGCGACCTAGACAGAAAAGCTCTTTAGAGCTAAACTTCTTGTCGTACAGGCGCAAAGGAAACGATGGCAAAAATAGTAATTATTGGAGCTGGTCTTACAGGACTTTCGGTTGCTTATCATTTGGAACAAGAAGGTTTTTTTGACTATGTCCTTTTAGAAAAAGAGCCAACCCCTGGCGGACTTTGTCGATCGGTTGTAGAGGACGGTTTTACCTTTGACTATACGGGCCACTTATTGCATATCAACGACCCCTATTTTGAGTTATTTATCAAAAAGCTTGTAAGCATTGAGCACTTTAATCATATTGTTCGCCGTTCTTTTATTTATTCTCAAGAGCGGTATACACGTTACCCCTATCAAAGTAATTTGTTTGGCTTACCTATAAAAACTATTGCAGAATGCATAGAAGGTTTTATACAAAGGCCACGAGCTAAAACGAATCCACGCTCTTTTTATGAGTGGGTGCGATGCTCATTTGGAAAAGGCTTTGGCAAGAATTTCTTTTTTCCCTACCAGCGAAAAATTTTTGATTATGATGTAAAAAAACTTTCTTCCTCATGGACAAGCCGATTTGTGCCTAAAACATCCCTTCACGAGATCATTGAAGGTTCTTTAAAAGATCAAGCTGACACTTCGGTTGGTTATAATGCACAGTTCTTGTACCCTAAAAAAGGTGGCATTTACAGTTGGATTCAAGAGATAGCCAAAAAATTGATTCAACCAATACACTATAATAAAGCAGTTAAAAAAATAGATCTTTTAGAAAAGCAAGTGCTCCTTCGTGATGGCTCTCGGCATACTTTTAAACACCTTGTAACTACGATGCCCCTTGACACCTTTTTAAACGCTTTAGTTGACAAAAGCTCGTCATCTTTTGGGTCTGCAGCTCGACCATTGCGCTGCACAACTGTTCTTAATTTCAATATAGGTGTCAAAAGAGAAAAACTGGAAAATATGCACTGGATATATTTTCCAGAAAGCATTTACCCATTTTACCGCATCGGCTTTACATCAAACTTTTCCGACGCCATGACCCCAGAAGGTTGTAGCTCGCTCTACGGCGAAGTTTCATTTTTAGCAAAACCACAATGGTATCAAAAAGATCGCTTAAAAGAATCACTTACTATGGCTAAAAAACTATTCAAGATCGAGGAATCCGAAATTGTAACGGAAAAGATAATTCCTATAAACCACGCGTACGTAATCTACAATAGGTGGCGGGATACGCATCTTCCTATACTATTACAACGATTAGAAAATGAACGGGTACATTCAATAGGGCGCTATGGAGCATGGAAGTATTCAAGCATGCAAGACGCGGTGCTTGATGGAAAATCATGCGCCTTAAAGCTCCTAGCACGTACCTGAGTAAAAGGAGACAGCAATGGCACGCTCGTTATTAGAGCTTAGCAGAATTGGCATATCAGAGTATGAGCATTGGTCTTTACTTGCCAAATATTACAAAAATAGCGAAGTGCTTGTTACTGGCGGCGCAGGATTTATTGGCTCGCACGTGGTGAGTATTTTAGTAAAGCTTGGTGCACGTGTTACCATTCTTGACGATTTTTCCACTGGTTCATTGGCTAACGTCCAGTCTATACAAAATGCGCTAACTATTATTAACGGCAGTGTTACAGACTTTCAGAAATGCCTCGAGGCTTCACGGGGTAAAAAATATATTTTCCATCTTGCTGCAATTGTATCGGTTCCTGAGTCTTTTAATAATCCAGTAAAATGTAATGCCGTCAACATTACGGGCACACTCAATATGCTCGAAGCTGCGCGCGTGCATAATGTACAAAGTTTCACTTTTACCTCCTCGTCATCTATTTATGGTAATCAAGAACGTATTTGCCAAGAGGAAGTTGCTGCAAATCCTACGTCACCCTACGGCTTTTCAAAACATCTTGGAGAACTATCTTGCCGCTATTACTCGGCCTACCAAGGGCTTAAGACCGTTGTTTTACGTTACTTTAACGTATTTACCCATGGAAATACTGGACAATTAGGAAACGGTGTTATTGCTCAATTTAAAAAGCAAATGGCGCTCAATGAACCAATTCTCATCTTTGGAAACGGTAAGCAGCGACGTGATTTCGTTCCCGTTGGAGCTGTGGCTCAAGCGACTTTGCTCTTAAATCTTCTTCCCCAAGAACACATCGGAGGCCAGAGCGTTAATATAGCTACTGGCACAAGCGCAACTATCTTAGACGTCTTTAATCAACTTCGCCTAGAATTTCCCTTTTACGACAAAGGTCCCGTCTATCAGCCCGCAAGGCCCGGAGACGTTTACGTATCGTTAGCAGATTGCACCAAATATAGAAACCTCGTCGAACTATGCAAACTCATTCTCTAGGCGTAGCTACTTGATGCATTCGAACGAATTGGTGATCACTAAATAAAAGAGTGCTTTTTGAAAAAGAGCTCTGAACCGAACACTGCGATGTTGCCGCAGGGTATAATTAGCTCTCACCATTCTTTTATGATATACTTCATCGTATACACTTACCTTTTAAATACACATTCACACCCATGGCCAAAAAAGATTATTACGAAATACTAGGAGTAAGCCGCAGCGCTACGGCAGATGAGATTAAAGCGTCGTATCGAAAACTTGCTCTTAAGTATCATCCTGATCGAAATCCAGATAACAAGGAAGCCGAAGAAAAGTTTAAGGAAGCAACTGAAGCTTATGAGGTTCTCTCCGATGCTCAAAAAAGAGCACAGTATGACCAATTTGGCACCGCAGCTACTGGATTTACCGGTGAGTCTGCTGCCAATATGGAAGATATTTTTGAAGGTTTAAGCGGCCTTTTTGGAGACTTTTTTGGCGGTGGACCACAACGACGCAAAAAAAGGACAGGTCCAACACCTAAAAGGGGTCATGATCTTTCAAAAGATGTTACCATAACACTTGAAGAGGCCTACAAAGGCACTAAAAAAGACATTACCTATTACCACTTTATTACTTGCGAAGCATGTAAGGGTAAGGGTATGCCTGCAGGTGCTTCGGCAACAATTTGCCCTAACTGCCAGGGAACTGGTCAAACCACAATACGAGATGGCTTTTTTGCGTACAGTCAAACATGCGCCATGTGTGGAGGCGAAGGGTTTACCATACCCAACCCTTGCTCTACTTGTAAGGGACAGTCACGTATACAGCAATACGAAACACTTTCTGTAGCAATACCTAAAGGAATCTATGACGAAGCCGATTTACGATTGGCTGGCAAGGGCGATGCAGGCGTATTTGGGGGACCACCCGGAGACCTGTATCTGCGCGTGCACATAGCACCGCACCCTTATTTTAAGCGTGTTGCTGATGATATTGAATGTACCATGACACTGACGTACCCGCAGCTTGTACTTGGGGCTCAGATGGAGATCAAAAATATCGATGGCGCTTCAGAAGCCTTTAAAGTGCCAGCTGGAACCGCTGTTAATGATAAAATTGTGCTTCAAGGCAAAGGATTTCCTAAGCTTCGTGGAAAGGGGCATGGTAATTTGATTATTAGCGTAACCTGTGATATTCCTAAAAAACTGACTGCTGAAGCGGAGCAAAAATTACGCGAATATGCTGAATTGATAGGCACTAAAACGGCAAGCAGCAAAAACTCTATAGCAGGCTTTTTTAAAAAATTTTTGGGCTAATTGACGCTGACGGAAAAAGGATACCAATGGAGCACTTTATAAAAAGATTTATCTGTTCAAGCTCGTTACTTTTTGTAAGCATCGCAATCTTTTCACTCTATGCAAAAAATAGATCCTCCATAGATTATGAGACCACAGTCCCTGAGCTTTACTCCTTGAAAAATACCCTCGCCCAATTTTACGATAACTCAAGACAAAAGCTTGCCGAACTGTACGCAAAGGCATCAAGAACACGAACTACTATATGTCTTGAAACACATTACGAAAAGAAGCACTTTGACTGGGGCGTATACAGAGAGCTCGAAGCAATCTCTTCAACATTAGAAGATATACAAAAGCGTTTTGAAGAGATCCAGCATGAAGTTAGGCAAGCGATGCAAACTCAATACCATAACGAACCTGCAGCCGAACTTAAAAAAGAGGACCAAAGCTTTAAACCTAACGGTTAAGTTCGGTTTTTAAACTGCTCCCCCACCCAAAGTCTTTAACTTTTAAGTCTGATTTTTATACATAAACCCCTAAATTAAACCTTGATTTTTCTGCGAAAAGAGTTCAATCTTAGTTTGATTTTTATGCACGATTTATGTATGAAGCGAATTATAGATTATTTTCTTCTAGATTGGAAACACCGGGCAAACAGAAAACCTCTTATGGTTAGGGGAGCGCGACAAGTCGGAAAAACACATGCAGTTCGAGAACAAAGAGCAGGTAATTCCCATCGAGGTAAAAGCAGGGCCCAGTAAACGAATCAAAAGCATGCAAATATACCTTGACACCCACCCACATTCTCCTTACGGAATAAGGTTTTGGGCTTCTCAAAAGGAAATAAGTCAGAAAATAATTTCTTACCCCTTGTATGCTGTTATAAAGCCATTATGCGATAATAACAAGCACATGCTTCAGGCTATCCTACACCTTGCAGATTAAACGTTCATACGTCTTTTTCTCATGCTTTTAACCGATGGGCCAATCTGGTTTTGCAAAGGCTGCAATGACTGTAACATATGGTAAAAAAACTCTTTATCTCCATTAGTTACAACTGCTTGCTCATGGGCTTCTGCAAGTGCTATTGGATATCCTTGTCCCTTACACGCCTGATCATAGACAATAGAGGTAACACTTTCCAAAAGCGCTGAGTCGAGAGCCACAAAAGCTGGTAACTCAACACGTGCTATCTCTTGGCCCGTATTAAGGTAATAAAAATAGGGTTCACTGCCTTTTGGATAGGAAGAACAGATGGGCGATTTGCTTTGAAAAAGCATAGATCGCATTCCTGGTTTTAAATAAAAATGGGCTATGGCGGAGTCGCTTAAAGTGGCAAAATCGACAGCTTGACTCTGATGCGAAGCTACAGCTCTTAAAATGTTAACAAGGTCTCTACTTTTCGGACAACTTATATAACCCACAAGTGGATACTTATTCTTGCAAAATTGATCCATCAAGCTAAACATGCCTTTTAGAAAATCAAGGGAAGGATTTGTAGCTTGTAGCGTAACAAGATGCCAAAAAATAAGAGAACCATCCACCATAAATAAGCAAGGATTTTTAGCCTTGTCAACAATGTTTTGCATCCACAAAAGGCCTGTACTGAGTTCTTTTTCACCTCGTTGCGCGTTCACTATTTCAGGGGTATATTCGCCTGAACCTTTTTCACCTTCAAACACAACGATCGGGTTAGAGTCGAATCTGACTCTGCTTTCATACACGAGGTATTGAAGATGCACAATTCCCATGTTTAAAAGATAGCAGGAGGTTGCTTGATGCCTGTCAGGGTAGATCTGCGAACCGTCAACAGCAAGCACCTCATACCAAGATGGTTTTTCGATCCCTACGACAGCCCCCAAAAGCCCTTGCCACGAAGGACACGGTAGCCGTGAGCCTGAAACAACTGATTCAAGATCGATATTATATGCTGACTGATGCCAAAGTTCTTGCGCTAAAGCGTATTCGTTACTAACAATCTCTGATGCAGCCACATACCGCAATGATAGCTCTTTAATGATTTTAGTTCGATCTAACATAATTTCGTATACCTTGCTTAAGCGCATGAAGGGCAACTAAGGCACATTCGAGTCGATTAGGCCCCAAGGTACTATTTCCTAAGGCGCACAATTTCTCTGAAGTAAGACCTAGTAGAGAATCAATGTTTTTTCCGAGTGCATATTCAGCCAAAAGAGAAGCAAATGCCTGACTTATAATGCAGCCCTTGCCCTCTTGACGTATATCCATCAAAACCCCCTCTTTAATAGAGCCACTCATACATACTACATCTCCACAGGCTTGATGGGTCAGCTCTACGACAAAATGAGCACGCTCCAGAACGCCGGATAAGCGAGGATTATGATAATGATCCATTAAAAGCGGGTTATAAAGAGAAATAATTGCCATAGGTAAAGTTAAAAACAAACATTTTAAAGAGTATACATCAACCAAAGATTATAAAACAATCAAAAGAGAAAAAGCGCCGAATAAATACGCATACACAGTATAAATGGAACAGATTAGAAATTAAAGTTGTTTTTGAGCTTCGCACGGTATTATACTGACTCGTGTAAAAAAATAATATTATTTAAATGGTAAAGATAGCCATGAAAAATTGCCTAAAAAGCTTTAATCAGTTACTTTTTTTAGCCTACCTACTAAACCCGGTAACAGGATACCCTTTAGCGATTATCTGGGATTTAGGATACACCCTTCTAAAGCCCGATTCGCTCATGATAGCCAAAGTTATAGGGTATAATAATTGTTTGAGGATGTATCTTAAGCACGGAGACTTGACACAAGAATTGATGGCTACAATACTGCGAGAAGCTCTCTGTCGTCCGGGCGAGAAAATAGACCCGTTTGGACCTTGTGACTTATCTGGTAAGCCGATGCCAAAACTTATGTGTGACTGGTTTGAAGGCAACCTTACTAATAAACAAGTTTTACACGAAGCACTACAGATGGCTAAAACCTACCGACATTTTAAAAGCCCTTTAGAAAAAGAGTGTTTTACAAAAATTATAACCTGGATGTTTACACCAAAGCTTCTTGCTGACAGCATGAAACCGATCAAAAGCATGGTCAGAGTGTTAAAAGCATGCGCCCAGGACCCAACTATTCAGCTTTACATACTTTCAAATTGGGACCCCGAGTCTTTCCTAGAAGTTTGCGATCTGCCTTCCACAAAAGCCGTTTTTAAACATTTTAAGCGCAAAAACATGTACATTTCGGGTCTTATTGGTTATATGAAACCCGATCCCCGTTTTTACAAATACCTACTCAAAGAAGCCCACCTTGACCCTAAAGAGAGCATTTTTGTAGACGACCAGGAGGAAAATATATGTGCAGCACGCCAATGCGGTATGCGAGCAATACATTATAAAGGTGACGCAGAAGAGGTTGAAAATCAGCTTAAAAAATGGAAAGTATTACCTGGAACCCAGCTCGAAAAAAAGAAAAAGAGAGTAGGACAGGTAAAAGCAAGATGAACATTCAGGAATCTTGTAGCAATGTTCACCGATTATTTATTGACAAATATTTATATTTAATGCTAGTATTGATCAAAAATATGCCGTAAGAAGCTTTCATCTTACTAGCAGGAAAATGTAAATGTGGTTTGTAAAAAAAGGTCTAATCTTACTAATGTGTTGTACACTCTACCAAGTGTCCATAAATCAAACCTTAACGGAAAACAATAATCAGGATGCTACTGCGCTGCAAGCATATTATAAAAACCTCTACGGATTTACAGAGCCTTCAGAAAAAACAAGAAAAGTATTCGACGAAATCATGGCTCAATCGCCTATACAAATACCTCTTTTAGAATACCCTTCAAATGAAAATGAAAACCATACACGCTCCTTAGGGCCAAGTCAATTACGGGTCATAGTCATGCCCAATCTGAGCACCCTTGAAAAAGAGCATTTAGACTATGAGATTTTTGCTCTCTATCGCGAGCTTAATAAAATTATAAACTGGAACGGCATTAGCCTCGTTGGTGGTGTTTTGGGATTTTTTGGATCGTTACTCACATTACCTATAATTATAAACGCATTTCCCCATATTAGGCATGATATTAAGCACGCTTACGATTTAGCCCAACTTCACATCATTTCACCCCGAGCTCTTTGGCGCATTGCATCGCCACTTCTACTTATCGGAGCCTATATTCTTTCAGTAACAGTGAGTAGTGCAATTTATCTGCAGTTACTCTTTATGCAACCGATCGAAACGGGACTCGATATTAACGCTTGCAAGCAACTTATTGCGGACGGCAAAACAGACATCCTTGAAAATGCGATTACTTACCTTAAAAATCATAAACCACATGAAAAAGAGCGAATCAGAAAATTGCAATTTTGTAAAGACAACGTAACTTTACCTATGTGGCAGTGGAAAAAAGGTATGATGATGAATCATTCTGATGCTCTATAGGTTTAACCGCGAAAACACCCTACCAGCCACCACCTCGGCCGCTCGTTCAGCATTTGCTCATTGTGCTCAGTGCTCGATAGAGTGCTTTTTCTCGAACATAATCCCTCTATTTCAAAGGAAATTCTCTAGAGCTGTATATCTATTTTGTTGCAAAATAGGCAATAAAATCGCTATACTTATTATGATATTACTTTAAATCAAGAGGTCTGTATGCGTAAAATCAATCATTTTTATGCATTTTCGTTGATGTGTTTTTCTATTTTTAACGTTCTTTCAGGTCAAGTTAAAGCTAATGTACTTGAAGAAAAAGCTGAAAAGCTACGTGCAGATCTTAATATTGAGAAATTAGTAAAGGACACATTTTATGAAAGTCTTTTAAAGGATTTAGCAACAGAGGTTAATAGATTTGATCAAATCCATAAGGTGGTTCTAGAATTACCAGAACAAGACGATGACTCCGATACCATTGTAACCGACTCAGATGAATTTGAAGAAGAATTACTCAAGCTACAAATTAAGATTTTTAAGCTTGCCATCGAAGTTCAGGATACTATTAATGATATTAACAATGCACTGGCGGAACGAATAAATGATGCTGTTGAAAAAATAAAGAAACAACCTTCAAAATACGTGACTCGAGATGACATACGTGCTCTTGTTCAACCGATATATTTTCAAGTATTTTCTCTTGATATAGAAGGGCTTCATCATCTTAATGACAACTTAGAAGCAGCAATTAATGAGTATAATGATGTAGCTAAAAAATACCATCGGGACGAATTATAAAAGAAGTTTTATTTGTTCCAATGCATTGCTCTAGGCGTAAAGATCAAGTTTTGATTGCGCGAAAACAAATGACCGAACTTTCTTTAGTCGGTCTTTCCAGAGTATAATCTCCGTAGATTTTTATCTCTTTAAAGCCGGCTTGCTCTAACAGTACTGCAAGCTCATAAATACCATACCAGCGCCAAGTGGCAGCAGCTTGTTCAACTTTGACAAGCTCATTGTGCTTATAGTGCTCAAATCGATACAACGCTTTTCTAAGCTGATGGACAGGATCATGCTTTAAGCTTTCATACCAGGTTATTGATAGCCCGGGCTCCAAAGGAATACCTTCTGCACGCACCTGCAAAACACCATCTTTGGTACGCTCGTGCCATGGCACAAAGAGTGATATAAGTACCTGTCCACCTGGAAGAAGGTGCTCGTAAAAGCGCTTTAAAGCCTCCACTGCTTGATCATACTCTGATATAAGCATAAAAGATGCTGAGGGTATATAGATCGTCGCGTACTGCTTTTTAATTGCTAAAGTTTGCATGTACTGCTCATATAAAACGGGCTTAAAGCCGCTTTTTTGAGCTTTCTCGCGACATAATAAAAGCATTTCTTTTGAAGCATCAACACCTTCAACGTCATAACCCCCTTTTAAAAAGTGCACCAAAAACTGACCCGTTCCACAAGCAAGCTCTAATGAAGTACCCGGTACTACATCAAAAAAAGAGCGATAAAAAGAAAGCTCCTCGCTTGATGGCTCGAACAAAGTGTCATACAGTTTTGCAAAAATACCCTCGTAAAGTGTCACGTTGTCAACCTTCCTAAAGCTTTAATAAGCTTAGAAACCTCTTCATGAGTTGAATAGAGATAAAAGCTTGCGCGAACGGAGGCCACAATACCACGTTTTCTATGAACTTCTTGAGCGCACTGCATACCGGCACGCACAGCAATACCCTCGGTATCCAAAAATGCCGCAACATCATGGGGATGTATTCCATCCAGCGTAAAACTGACAAGATGGTCTTCATTCGCATCACTTAGCGGACCGAGAATCTGGGCACGAGGGAGCTTTAAGAGGGCCTCTTTTAACTCATTACATAAAGCACTTTCATGCTTTTTCAACCAAGCAAAATCGATTTGTTCTAAATATTCTAACGCTTTTCCATAAGCAATCACTTGAGCAGCACTTTGAGTGCCCGCTTCGTAAAGTCGGGGAAAGGGCTCGAACTGCATGCCTTGCTCTGACCACGAAGCAAGCATACCTCCACCAACTTGATGAGGATAGAGCTCGCTATGAAGTTTTGAAGACACATATAATATCCCCACGCCCTGTGGACCGAGCATCTTATGAGCAGAAAAGACCATAAAATCACACTTAAGGTCTGCAACATCAATCCTCTTATGGGGAACAAGTTGTGCAGCGTCGATAAGAACACGTGCTCCAACAGCGTGGACCATTTTAGTGACCTGCGTTAAAAATGAAACAGTGTCTTGGGCAATTGCTCCCAAGACATTAGAATATCCGGTTACGGCCAGAAGCTTCGTTTTAGGAGTTAGCAGTTTAGAAAGTTCAGAAAGAGCCAAATGACCTTCGTCATTAAAGTCCCACCAACGTATAACGAGTTTTTTTTCTTGGGATAACAAAAGCCAAGGAAAGCTATTAGCTGAATGCTCAAGGCGTGAAAGTATGATCTCGTCACCTTCGCGCAACGCATGGGCAGCCCAACCAGAAGCTACAATGTTTATACTTTCTGTAGCGCTTTTGGTAAAAACAATTTCTTCGGGAAGCGCATTAATAAACCGAGCGCATCTTTGACGAACATCTTCATACCGCTTTGTCGCTTTTTCTGCCAAAAAATACATACTTCGTTGCGTCGAAGCGTATTCATAGGCATAAAAATCATAAAGCTCGCGAATCACGCTTTCAGGTTTTTGGCTCGTTGTGGCGCTATCAAGATAAGCACAATGGGGATGCTTTTTAAAAAAAGGAAAGTCACTGCGATAGGGATTCATACGAAAAACCATTTATATGGCACGAGCAACCTCGGCAATAGACGTAATACCGCTTTCTATCTTATCGACAGCATCATGATGTAAACTCAGCATACCATCTTTGAGCGCAGCATCATAGAGCCTATCGTGCAAAGCGTGCTTACTTAGCTCATAACGTAATGAAGGAGAAACTAATAGTATTTCAAAAATACCAGTCCGTCCCTTGTATCCACGCCCATAGCATTGGCTACACCCTTTAGCCCCATACGATTGCTTGACCTCTATGCGCAAATATGAAAGCACGGCTTTTTCAAGATCGGTAAGAAAAGTACTCATTTCTCTACAATTCGAGCATAATACTCTCACTAATCGCTGAGCAAGTATGCAAGTAACTGTCGCGTTTATTAGGTAGGCCGGTACACCCATATCAAGAAGACGAATAAGAACGCTAGGCGCATCGTGAGTGTGTAGGGTGCTTAAAACAAGATGGCCTGTAAGCCCGGCTTGTAAAGCCACTTCGGCAGTTTCTGTATCACGTATTTCACCAACCATAATAATATCTGGGTCCTGCCGTAAAAGCGCGCGTATACCACGAGCAAAGGTAAAGCCAATCTCGGGGTGAATCTGTCCTTGCGTTACTCCCTCTATCGTATATTCTATAGGATCTTCAAGCGTTACAATATTTTTTTCAGCTGTTTTTAAAGCATTTAAAAGAGCATAAAGAGTCGTCGTTTTTCCCGAGCCCGTAGGCCCGCAAACAAGAAAAAAACCAGTAGCTCTCATTAATTGTGAACTTAAGAGCGTGTACGCTCTTAAAGATAGGCCGAGTTCGGCTAGACTTTTAGCACCGCTAGAACGCTCCAGGATACGTATAACAACTTTTTCACCATATAAGCAGGGAAATGTAGCAACGCGTAAATCGAATACGCTGCCCTGCTTTTCATAAGAAAATTTACCGTCCTGGGGTAACCTTTTTTCAGCCGTATCTAAATATGAAAGCACTTTAATCCGAGCCACAATTTGTGAGGCCGCTTCAACCGGATACGAAATAGCTGCATACAAAAGACCATCGATTCTAAAACGAGCTTCAAGTCTCTGTAAGCCAGGCTCAAGATGAATATCCGAAGAGCGACTGGACAGAGCTTTATTGATGAGCTCATCCACAATCTCTATAGCAGACATTCAATCACCCAACTTAAAGGCCAACTTTCCACCCTAAAAGAAATCCTATAAAGAATGCCACCACAGCTGGTACATGCTCCTGTGTCCATGCTTTAAGAAAAACGTTAAGCTCGGTCAGTGAATTAAATGCTGGCATTCCTACAAAAGCATGCAGCTGCTCCTGATGAATACTTATGATATGAAGCGATTCTGCAAACCATAAAATACCCACGCTTACTAAAAGCCCAATAAGAAGATAGCGGCCTAAGCTTTTGAGTAAAAATCCTAAACCAAAACCGAGAGGACCAAAAATTACTATATCAGCAACATAAGGCGGATATCCCTCAAACTTGGTTACCAGTGAATTATACCAATCGACCGCTGCATGCTTTGCCATAGACAGGAACTCCCTAAGAAAGTTAGAAAAAAGACGCTTAGATTAAGCGGCTAAGCGTCTCTTTCCTGTATACTGAACGTATTGTACGAACAATACTTAATGAATTGAAACGAGGTCGCGTAAAGCTTTACCAGGTTTGAACTTTGCAACCTTTTTCGCAGGTATTTGCATCTTTTGCTTAGAAGCAGGATTGATACCCATTCTGCTTTTTCTCTTAGCAACGCTAAAAGTTCCAAAACCTGTCAAAACCACCGATTTGCCACCTTTAAGCGTTTGACCAACCGTTTTGATAAACGATTCAATCGCTTTTTTGCAAGTAGCTTTTGGCAGCTTGGACATTTTGTGCATCTGCTCGATTAATTTTGCTTTATTCATAGCAATAACCCTTTAGTCAACAAATGATACTCTGCTTCTCTGGTGCCGAGAGCCGGACTCGAACCGGCACGGAGTTACCCGAAGGATTTTAAGTCCTTTGCGTCTACCACTTCCGCCACCTCGGCTTTTGCCTGGAGGCGGCACCCGGATTCGAACCGGGGATCAGGGTTTTGCAGACCCTTGCCTTACCACTTGGCTATGCCGCCCAATCAATTATTTTATTCCGTAATACAGTCATTCCCGCTTTATCGGCATTTTCTATTTCATCTTTTAAGACTCTCAGACATCCATCAGCTTTACGTCTGCAGGTGCTCCATGAGGTGTTGCTGTCCGACATTTGCCAAATATCCTTCTTTAGCGGATCCCTCAAAGGAAATCCTTTCTGCTTCCATTCAGCTGTGCCGCCTTCATAAGCAAATACATCTAGAAAACCCATTTTTTGAAGTCTGACGGGCAGCTTCGGCACTGGCGCGCACATATAATTGGCGCAATAGACTACAATACGAGTTTCTTATTCCCAACCTTGAGGATGATTGTTCAAGCTTGTCAAAGGTACATTGATTGATCCCTTAATATGAGCATCCGCATATGCAGCGAGGGACTCAAGAACATTGACCACCATTAGTCGTTGCTTTGCCTGGCTGATATCTTCTTGACTTCCCAACAACCAAAAGAATACAAAGACCAAACACAGCAAGCTGTAACTAAAGAACTAAAAATCCTCACAAGCATTATACCTGCTGATATACGCTTTTGGTTGCTTACTTTATCACAAATATATACATCTGCAAGTTTTTATTAGCAAATTTATTCTCCTATTTAACTTGCTGGAAGCATCGGCTCCAACGTATACGCTTCCAGAAGTCGATAGGATGCTTAATAAGGTCAATGATCCACCAGTTTTCAGTACTATCAATAGACCACAACCTATAAACTATCCGTCCATGGATTAGTTTGCCGGGAAGACTACCAAAACTACGAGAGTCCGAACTATTGAGTCTGTTATCGCCCATAACAAAGTAGTCATCGGGACCAAGGTTGAGCTCAAAAATATCCTCCGCTTCACCAGTTGGTGTACCAGGATAACGCATAACCATTTTTCCGTCATGCGTCACAATAGCTGCGGGATTGATGCGATAAAAAGGCTGCTTATCCCAAGCATAAGAAGGATCGAATGAGCGCATATCAACATGCCCTTTTTGACCGTTTCTCCAAACACCGATCAATGGATACTTATTTAGGTACGGCTCTGAAAGCTTAGAACCATTAAGGTATACAACCGGTTTTCCATCTTCTATTCGGCCTTTGATATGATCACCCGGAATAGCGATAATCCGTTTTGTAAGATTGATAGGTCCCCATACATACCTTTGAAACCAGTTTTTTAACGGGTTAGTAGAATAACGAAATGAAGGGTCGTTAACGGTAATAATTTCGCCACGTAAAGGAGGCCTGAACCAATAGGTGAGCTTGTCGCCCAAAAAGCGCTCGCCTACCAACATGGTAGTTTCCATAGATCCTGTAGGCACTTGATAGAGGCCATAGATAAAGGTTCGTATGAGAAACGCTGCGAGAATCAGAATTAAGAACTGGTTTACGCTATGTATAAAACCGTGCAGACCGCTTTGCTGCTTTTTATGTGTATCTCGCTTTCTATCAAACATGTTTTCCTTTCTTTCCAATAAGCAACAAGAGTGGGTCTATAGGAACGTCTCCCAAAAAGACCTCAAAATGAAGGTGCGAACCATCTCCGCCTTTGCTCGGCCGCACATGACCAGTATTTCCAACAGTACCAATAAGAGCATTCTTTGCAACAAAATCACCAGCTTTGACACTCATAGTATCAAGATGAGCATAGCGCGTTTTTGTCTGACATGCATGGACTATAAGCACCATATTGCCATAACCTTTGTGGTAGAACGCTGTGATCACTTTACCCGAAGCTGCAGCTTTTACTGGTGTACCCCTTGCTGTTGCAAAATCGCAACCGGCATGAAAACCGATTTTACCGTCGGGATTTTTACGTGGTCCGAAATGCGAGCTAATCCGGAACTTACACGTCTCATCCAGAGGCCATGCAAAAAACTTTTCTTCTCGGAGCTCATTAATGCCCTTTCTTTTTATATTCTTATAATGAACAGCACTTTGTACTAAAGGGGTATTCTTTTTTGCCGGCAGCTCTTTTGGTGGATGAGGTCGATTATGTGCCGTAAGTGGCTTTTTTTGAACCTTTTTTGGCTTATTAACGCTAACCGATTCCTGTTGCTCATACAGTTTTTTTAAAGAGCGCTCAAGATTTTTTTGTTGACCAAAAGCGATTGCCTCTTTTTTAATGTGCTCAGCCTGCCGATTTAAAACGAGCAATGAAGCTCTTACAGGATTACCTTTTTTTCTTCAGCCTCTGGCAAAGGTGCTTTAAGCTCTTGGTGGTTTTTACGCTTAAGTATTTGAAGACACGTTTGATAGTGGCTTTTTATGCGTATTAGTTCGTGAACTTGTTGACGAAAAAATCGGTATTCAACAACCAAGCAGACACTTACACACGTCATACTTATTACAAAAAGGAAGGCGAAAACCGAATATAACCAGCCAAAATCTTTTTTCATGCAAGTGCGCAAAGCTCCTGTTTGCAGGTACTATCGATCTTTTCGAGTTATCCACTTAAAGCCGATACCGTCATAGAGTATCAAAAAAATAAATGGAGCACTAGAGATAGCACTCCAAACTCGAGGCCTCAGTATACCGCAAAAGAAAAAAGTTCCAAAATTTCTAAAGCTGCAAGCACAAGAAACATCGACAAAAAGCAAATATTTTGCTATTATTGCGATAGTACATTTTGAGGAATTTTGATGGTTATTGTAGTGCTACCTACGGCTTTCCTGGCTCTTATAAGCCTAGGAGTAATGTTACTTGTTGGGCTATTGTGGAGCATCGGTTTTTGGCTTATTCTTGGCGTAGCGGTTGCAGCAGCATGGATTTTGGGGTTTCCGCTCGTTCTATTAAGTGGCATTATAGTTGGAATTACGTGCATACCCATACCACTGCTAGTGCTTGCTATAGTTGGTATTTTCCTCATGCGAAAAAGGCGAAGTTAATCCTTATTCCGCTCTAAAAACCATGCATACACTCTGTCTGAAAAACTTTGAATAGTATCTTGAGTCTGCCAATACATAGGTTTTCCAATCGTTGCGCCAATCGGTTTTGGATAAAACCATACACTTCGCGGTGGACGTACGACGCCTGTATTATGTAAAAAAACTGGAATAACTGGATAGTCAGTTTTTTGGGCAATAAGCGCAAAGCCCCTTAAAAAAGGATGTACGTTCCCATCCACGTATCGACCACCTTCTGGAAAAATGAGAAGATGGCAGCCATATTTTTGTGAACGAGCAATCCCATTTAGTAATGCTTTGCCTGCTTTTATAGGATTTTCCGGGTCAACAAAGATACCCATCCTTTTTGCAAAAAATCCCAAAAGTGGCGTTGAACGCAATGATTCTATAACATACCAAATATGGGCATGTCCATTCATGAGAGAACCCAAAAGCGGTATATCAAGCGAAGATTCGTGATTAGCAACAAAAATGGTAGGCCGGTCAAGAAGATTGTCACTTCCCGTCACTGTTATCTTCACCCCTAACGTATATAAAAACCCTTTATACGTTTTATGTAAAAACCAAAAAAGAAGTTTGTTGTAACGATACCGTTCAGGTAAGAAAGAAAGAAAAAGGCACGGCACAAAAAAAATGAGCATCATGAGCACCATTGCTAGATAAATGGCTATAACGCGAAAAAAACTAAGGGCACCTTTAAGCATAATAGATGCCCTCTTGATAGACTCTGCGAAGATACAAAGTGGTTAGAGCACCTGCATAAAAGGGAAGATACAAAAGGCTTGCAAGCACAAACAAAAACGTATTTTCAACACCCAAAAAACTCAAAAGCACTATAATAAGCCATGAGCTGAATACCCTAAAAGCCTCTACAAGAACGATGGCAGGGTAATTATAGAGTAAAAAATAGGCAGCGTGATGCAGTGCTTTAAGGTACGCTTTAAATTGAAACGATGCATCAGCTAAAAAAAGGAGCAGTAAGCTCAAAAAAGCAAATCCATGAGCTTTTAAAACAAGCATTCCCGGCCACATAAAGTCGGAGGTGCTCGTGATAAATGGCATAATCAAAATCGCATAAGGCGCGAGAAAGAAGAATGATTTGATAATAAAATAGGACATGCTTTTAGGAGCTATAGAGGAACGGGCGGCAAGAAAAAGGATACACAAAAAAGCCCCGTAAAAAAATAATCCCCCCCAGCTCAACCATGCTGCAACAAGAAAACCAAGCCATAACCAAGTCACTTTATTAAGAAGTACCGAAATGAGCTTATATCCAACTTTAAGCACGCTTACTAAAAAACTATGTAATTCGCTTCTTTTAAATAAAGCTAAAACGTCTTTCCAGGCAAGAATAATCTTAGAATGAGTCATCACCGCTTGTACCTCTTTTTGGCTCTAGTATACCAAGCAACGTTAGCTTCTTGAAAGATCCAATTTCATTTCTGACGACCAAAAAATTCTGATCCTGGGCTCGAAGGCTCGCCTAATCCAGGGTCTCATTGTTTACAATAGGGCAGAATGTCCATCATTCTTTTCTTTGATAGCTTAGATAATCCCTATTAATAAGCCCTAGCGAAACTAATGTTCCACGCCTATACATAATCAACCAGTCGCTCAAATTTCCCGGCACAGGAAAATCACGCTCTGTCGCAAGTAAGTTGGCTAAAGCTCTAGAAACAAACTCTTCTCTTTCGTGGTGCTCATACATTTCATTATTATCGAGAAATGTTCTGAGCATAAAGCAGATCTTTGTAAATAGGCAATTCAAGTCCTCGTGAGTTATAACGTTGTCTTCTTCTCTTTGCCCAGGATTAAGCATCGCCTGAAAGACACGATCTTCCCAGACTCTTTCGCTTCCCAAAAATCTTTCAAATTGATCCCGTTCTTCTACCGACAGTGACCTTATACTATAATGAAATTCTGGATGTGGCGCTGTTTCTCGAACTTCGTGAATCCGATCTTTTTTTATAAAGACGAATTCGCCACCGCTATCAAAGCTTTCATCGAGATCTAGTCTCGTAGTATTCAGTCCAACAGGAGCTCCGTCTGATTGATCAAATAACGGGTCAAATACCGTATCAAAGTTTTCTGTCTTTTCAGTTTCCTCCACATATCGCGCAATATCGGAAACTGCCATTTTATCAGCTGCTCTTTCGTTTCTTTGATTTTTTTGCTCAATAGAATCTTGTGCTTCTTTTTGTTCTTGCATAATACTGCGCAGGCGAATATTCTTATCCGACAAGCGCTCCAGACGGCGTGCTTTAGCAATAAAAACCTCCTCAATCGAACTGGAGTCACTTTCACAAATGTCATTTACTAGTTTATGCATATCTGTGGGAAAAAACTGAGCATAAGGCCTGAGTAACAAGACCAGATAGTGCAGTATAGTAAATTCCAGCTTGAGCAATTTAATGTATTTGTGCCTTATATCCTCCGACAGCAAAGTGTGATTTTGAGAAAGTAGCTGTCTATTCTTTGCCATGCGATCGTTGATTACAGCAGCTTGTACCGCTGCCGCGAATATGTTGGGGTAAAGATCAAAATACGTTCTTATTAATATCTGCCAAGTGAACTGGGCAGCGGCAAGGTCCGACCTAATACCTGGAATTCTGATCAGCCCTTTTTTTTGCAAGACTTGCCGAAGCATTTTAAGCAACAGAGCACTATAAACAAAAACGTCTTTCAAGCTTTTCAAGCGAACAAGCATGAGGTGTCGTGGTACTTGCATTAGCAGATGATCTGTTAAAGGGTTATCTTGAAGCAACGCTCTAGCCCAACGCGGTAGTTTAATTTTTTTTATCTGCAAAAACAGCTCAGTATCATTTCGGCTTACCGTAGGCAAAATAATAGGCAACGATTGCGTCCTGAGAAAAGCTGCCACCTGCTCTGGCAATAATTCAAACTCAATCAGCCCAGGATCTGCATAAAGAGTTATCTCACCAGTCGCGTTAGCAAAGTCTACGCCACCAAAAGCCTCGCGCAATTCAATACTAACCTCTCCCTCGGGAATTTGCATTTCTGGATCCCTGGGAGCATTTAAGGAAAAAGCTTCATTTATTTTTCGAACCATCTGATCGACAGTAACTATGTTGCCACAAAATAAAGGCTCACAGAAAAAGCAAACTATACTGAATGTAAAAAAAATTATTTTCATTACCAACCTTCAAACATAAAGCGCCCGCTTCGATGACAATGTCAAATCGAGAATTTTGTCTAAGTAATGTGATGCAATCGGATATATCATCTTTTAAAACTGTTGTTTTCCATTATGGTGGTTTAAAGCGAGCTATCTGCGGAAGTAGTCAGTGATTCATCGCCAAAGTTAACACTTCCCGCCCGATGTTTATGCAAGTACTTATACAGTAAGCAAGAAGTGACAGCGCCAGTTACCGCTAAGAGGCCAAATGCTACCGGAACCCCCACCGTCGTTCCTATAATAACGCCCAAAGGCAGATTACTACCTCCATCTCCAGTTCCTGTACTTGTACCAAGCAACGGAAAGACTGAAACGTCATTTGATGCCTTATTTGCTGTTACAATAACCATATTTCCACTGCTTTCAAGAGGTGAAAAAGTTAATGCTTCATCATCACTCGACTGATCAGGCAAATAATAAGAAGTCCCCTGATCTAATATATCATTGATAGAGCTGAAAAGCGTAATACTATTGGAGCCGCTATTGGCCGTAGCAAGATAGGCCCCATTCGATGAGACCGCAATAAAAACTGGCTCAACAGCGCCTGCAGGTAATGGATAGGATGTTCCAGCGCTTAACCTACCTACTTTTATAGGAAAAATTGTTATATCATTAGAGTCACTATTAGCGGTGGCAACAAGAAATTCACCGGTGCTCGTAGGCACAAAGACAAGTGACCGAGGCTTTTTAGAACCAGCAGGCAGAACTTGAGATGCTATACTCTTCAACACCCCGTTTGTTGCATTAAAAAGCGTTACGTCATTTGAAGCACTATTTGCCGTAGCAAGATACACACCATCAGAAGAAAAAGCGACTGCTACCGGATCCAAAGATCCTGCGGTAATCATAAGAGTGAGCATTCCCGTAGAGCTTGTCCAACGAACTTGAATATGGTCACATCGTTCGAATTACTATTTGCAAGAGCAAGATATGCATCGTCGGGCGAGAAATTAATTGAAGCAGGGTTGGATGAATTTGCAGGCAATGCATACGAAATACCACCTGTTAATTGCCCTCCGATCACTTTAAAAAGGGAGACATCATTGGATTTACTATTGGCAGTGGCTAGATACGACGCATTGTTTGAAAAAGCAAGATCGAACGGGAACAATGAGCCGGAAGGTAAAGGAAAAGATATTGCATTATTGAGCGTACTGTTCGCGTTCACCGTAAACAATGTTATATCGCTTGAGTTATAATTTGCTGTTGCAAGATACAAACCTATCTGGCAAAAAGTCACTGCGTCGGGTTCACTGATCCAGGTGGTAAAGGATAAGACCTCCGAGCTTGCTTGAAAACAAGCCAGAGCCGTAAAGACCGTTATGCTATTTGAATTGAAATTAGCAGTTGCCAAATACGCACCGGAAGGCGAAAAAGTTGCTGATTCTGGATAGGTGGAGCCAGAGGGTAAAGCATAAGAAGCAGCCCCGCTTAATACTCCTCCTGTTTGCACGTTAAATACTGTTACATCATTTGACTGAGCGTTAGCAGTAACCAAGTAAGTGTTCGAGGGCGAAAAGTTTACTGAGATAGGACCTAATGAACCAGCGGTAACGGATATGAAGCGCCATCATTCAAGGTTCCTCCTGCTTGCATGCTAAACACAGTGACATTAGCTGAAGTGCTATTAGCAGTTGCCAGATATGCACCAGATGGCGAAATTGCAATTGATTCCGGACCTGTCGAGCCAGCAGGTAAAGGGATAGGAAATACCGGTACTTAAAACTCCTCCTGTTCCCACCGTAAACACCGTAACATCATTGGAGAGGTCGTTAACAGTGACCAAATAATTGCCCGATGGTGAAAATGCTACTGAAGAGGCCCCGAGAAACTCCGGGCAAAGAATACGTCGTCCCTCCGCTTAATACTCCTCCTCCTACTGTAAATATGGTCACATTATTTGAAGGGCTATTAGCAGTGGCCAAATAATTGCCGGATGGGGAAAATGCCACTAACTGGGATCAGTAGGCCCCGAAGGTAAAGCATACGAGTCCCTCCGCTCAATACTCCGCCTGTCACGGTAAATATGGTGACATCGCTTGAGCTGGCATTGGCAGACACTAAGTAAGCACCTGAAGGCGAGAACTTTAGCGAAACAGACTGATTACTACCAGCTGGTAAAGATACGAGTACCGCACACTTAAGGTCCCCCCTGTTTCCACCGTAAACATTGTTACATAGGATGGATTGAAGGCGTTTGATGTAGCTAAATAGGTGCCTGAAGGCGAGAATGCTACTGTGGTAGGACCAGGCCCGCCGCTAAAGGGTAAGATATACCTGATTGCAGGGAACAAATAGCACCAGATTCTGAACTCATGAGAAGAGATGAGAGCAGGCTCAATACTATAGTAATTTTCATTATACTCTCCCCGTTTTAGTTTGAGACCTGAGTACTGCGAATTGCTCCTAGCCCTTATCTCGTTTTAAAGCTTCTTCTTGCTCTTTAGACCCGCTAATCCATAGTCAATCTGTTGCCGCGAAACAGCGTGTAAAAAAAAGCATACTGCTGAAAGTAAAAAAAATTACGAGCTTATCTACCAAACAAACTTTATTCGCTTGATAATAATATCAAATGGGATCATTGTCCACCGCAAATCTTTTTTTTAATAAGCAGAACTCGTTAGGCACGATGTGAGCTCAAAATTAAGCTTCTAACAAATAAAAGCCGCAAACTGACTCATGCGGACGCATATCTCAGAAAATCAACGAAGCTTCTAGACACGAAACCGTGTACTCAGAAAAGGCCTTCATTCAGCTCAAAAAACGCTCTTTCTCTAGGTATTTGACTTTTTGTCAATATTCATTTTACTATAAGACTAAAGAAAGTAATCGCACCATCTCTGGTGTATCGCTGTAGGATGATACGTAAGCATGAAAAAACTACTTATAGTTGAGTCGCCTGCCAAAATTAAAACCATAAGCAAGTTTTTGGGCAGAGACTTTAAAATTTTATCTACTGTTGGGCACGTTAAGGACCTACCACAAAAAAAGCTCGGTGTAACCGTAAACGGTGGCGTCAAAATTGATTATGTCGTTCTTGAAAAGAAGGACAAGGTGCTCCAGGAAATTTGCAAAGAAGCATCTAAAGCGGCGGAAGTATTTTTAGCGCCAGACCCTGATCGCGAAGGCGAGATCATTGCCTGGCACGTCGAGCAAGAAATAAAACATTGTGCATTCTAAAGTACCAGCCATTTACCGCATTACCTTTAACGAAATTACAAAACCCGCAATAGAAGAGGCGCTAACGCATCCGACCGATGTAGACCTTAATAAAGTTGCAGCGCAGCAGGCACGTCGCATTTTAGACCGCTGGGTAGGCTACGAGGTATCGCCCATCCTCTGGCGTAAAATAAGCAAAGGTCTTTCAGCCGGCCGTGTACAATCAGTTGCACTACGGCTTATTTGTGACCGAGAAGATGCAATACGCATCTTTAAGCCCGAGGAATACTGGACCATCGAAGGACGTCTTTAATGCCGAAGGCACCCCACTAACAGCTTCGCTTACTCATAAGAACAAGAAAAAAATTGAGCTTCCTTCAGAAAAAGAAGTAAAAAAGATCGTAGCCGACCTTGATGCACAATCGTCATTTACAGTAACCACTATTAAAGATACTAAAAGAGCAAAAAATGCAGCTCCACCATTTATGACGAGTACGTTACAACAAGCTGCTTACAATCAGCTTGGTTTTTCTGTCGAAAAAACGATGATGGTTGCTCAACGTCTTTACGAAGGTATACCCCTTGAGGACGCCCAAACTCCAGTCGCCCTTATTACGTATATGCGTACCGACTCACTACGTATAGCGGATACAGCTCTTAAAGCTGCCCGAGGCTACATACAAGAGGCCTACGGAGCTGATTATCTACCGGCAAAGGCACTCGTATATAGTAAAGCGGGTGGACAGGACGCGCATGAAGCGATTCGCCCAATTGCTGTAGCCGTGACACCAAACGAGGTTGCTTCGTACCTTGACAAAGATAGTATGAGACTTTACGAGCTTATTTGGAAACGCTTTGTTGCGTCTCAAATGAAACCGGCGCAGTATGCTCAAAGGCAAGTTACCATAGACGGCGGACCTTACACTTTTAAAATTACTGGCTCGACACTTCTTTTTGATGGATTTTTGCGCGTCTACGCCGAGCAGGACGACGAGTCAGAAAAAGAGCAAAAGGTCGTTATACCCGCTCATTTACGTGAAAAGATGCCACTTACCTTAAAAAAACTATTACCAAAACAACATTTTACAGAACCTCCGCCACGGTACACACAAGCATCACTTGTTAAAGAGCTTGAAAAAGAGGGGATTGGTAGGCCAAGCACCTATGCTACGATTTTAAAAACAATCCAAGCTCGTGCGTATACGCAATTAGATGCAAAAAAACGCTTTGTGCCCACAGAGCTTGGTATGATTGTAACAAAGCTTCTTGTTGAAAATTTACCCCATATCATGGACACCAAGTTTACTGCTTACATGGAAGAAGAGCTCGATGCTATAGCGCGTGGAGCTTTGGAGCGTGATGCTGTCTTAAAAACCTTTTACGGTGATTTTTCAAAAAACGTAGCAACATTTGCAGGCGATCAAGCAAAAAGGGCAGTTGAAGAAACAACAATCGCATGCCCAGGTTGCAAAGAGGGCACCCTTTTAGTCAGGTTTGGAAAAGCAGGGCCTTTCGTCGGCTGCAACGCATTCCCGGCATGTACATTTACCAGTAAATTTACAAGGACTCCTGAAGGACAAGTCATCTTGCAGGAATCTGAGCCACCAAAAATGCTCTCAGAAGCGTGTCCTACGTGTAAAAGCCCTCTTCGCGAAGTTCACGGCAAATTTGGGCCTTTTATAGCATGTTCTGGGTATCCTAACTGTAAATACATTAAGCCAAAAACAGCATCTTTTGCCTGTCCATCCTGCAAAGGAAATGTAGTAAAACGCATGGGTAAAGGTAAAACTTTTTGGGGTTGTTCTCAATATCCTAGCTGTACCTTTACGATAGGCGGAGACATAGAAGAGACACCATGCCCAAAATGCAAAAGCCCCTACCTACTAAGACGTTCAACGAAATGGTCAGGATATACGCTTAATTGCCCTACCGCCGGATGCGAATACATGCTCACTTCAGAAGAGAACCATTAGAAACAGGTTTTACTACTGTAACAACCGAAAACCGTCCTTCTGCATCCTGAGTAGTAAGAAGCATACCCTGAGATTCAATACCCATTATTGTGCGTGGTTTTAAGTTATAGACAAAGACAGCTTGCTTACCTGTCAGTTCTTCGGGCTTTAAGTACTGTTTAACTCCGCTACATATAAGCCGTTTACCCAGAGCTCCAAAATCGACCGTCAGCTTATAGAGCTTATCAGATTTTGGTATCTCTTCTGTTTGGATGATTGTCCCTACACGAAGCTCTACACGCAAAAAGTCTTCAAATGAAGCGTAAGTAGGCTCCGGTACAACCTGCTGATAAGTAGGTTCTTGAGCTTCAGTTAACGCTACTTCATAGCGCTCAAAAAGGGGTACCCGGGGTTTGAGTGTAAACGTTTTTAACCAAGCGTCAACGGAAAGCCTTTCAAACATATTTGTCCCCTGCTCCCAAGAAGCCCCAAGCGCTGCCAAAAGTTCTTCCATTTTTCGTGGCATGACCGGCCATACGATAAGCGCAATGGCGTAAAGGCTGTGACAAGTAGCTGATATGACTGCTTTAAAACGCTCAGGATCCTTATCCGCAAGCTTCCAAGGCTCTTGTCCATGAAAATACGCGTTTACGTAGTTGATAAATTTCCATACGTGAAGGTACGCCCTATTAAAATAATAGTCTTCCATCTCAATAGAAAAATCGTTGAGAACGCTCCAAAGCTTATCTCGTAAATCAAGTTCTGGCCCCTGTAACTGGTGGGGTGGAACAACTGTGCTCATCCCGTGCTTAAGTGCGAGGGTAAGCATTCTATTAAGAAGATTGCCCAGGTCATTAGCAAGATCCGAATTCAAACGCTTTTCAAGATCTTCCTTGCTAAAGGGCGAATCTTGCGTTATTGACATGTGGCGAATAAGGTAATACCTAATTTGATCCGGGCCGTAGGTAGCTGCTAACGCAAAAGGGTCTACCACGTTTCCAAGCGACTTTGACATTTTCTGCTCACCTATTTTAAGCCAACCGTGTACAAGAAGTCGGCAGGGTAAAGAAAGGCCACTTGCCATGAGAAACGCTGGCCAATACACTGCGTGAAAGCGAACAATATCTTTACCAAGAACTTGAAGATCTGCGGGCCACCAGTATTGAAGCTCAGTCATGTTATTCGGATAGCCAATTGCCGTTATGTAATTGTTAAGAGCGTCAGCCCAAACATACACCTTATGCTTTTCATCTCCTGGAAATGGAATACCCCATGACACCGTTGTACGCGATATACTTAAATCTTTAAGCCCGCTTTTTACAAAGTTAATTACCTCCTGCATGCGCTCAGAAGGCGTTATAAAGTCTGGATGGTCTTGGTAAAACGCGAGTAGTCTATCTTGATACGCGGAAAGCCTGAAAAAATACGACTCCTCAGAAAGTTCCACCGTAGGCCTACTGCAACTTACGCAGGAAGGAATAACACCGGCTTCGACATCTTTTTCTGCAACATACGTTTCGCACGGCACGCAATACCAACCCGTATAAGTTCCCTTGTAGATATCTCCCTCGCGTAAAAGTTGCTCAATCCAGGCCTGAACACCTCGAATATGTGACTCATCAGTTGTACGTATAAAATGGTTATATCGAATACCGTATACGTCCCAGAGTTTTTTAAATTCTTGGGCCTCTTGATCCACTAATTGTTGGGGCTTAAGGCCTAAAGCTTCAGCCGCTTGAGCAATCTTTTGTCCGTGCTCATCGGTGCCTGTAAGCAAGAAGTTTCTTTACCGCTCATTTTGTTAATACGCGCAGCAACATCCGCAAGCACCGTCGAATACAAAGAACCGAGGTGGGGCTTCGCGTTAGCGTAATAAATGGGGGTAGTTACATAAAATTTTGGACCAGTGACCATAGTAGCGCTGTCCTTCTCCATAAAATATTAGCGTGATTTAACATCGACCCATACCTGATGTAATACTTCTTCAGAAAGAATAGGGGTAAAAAAGAGCACATGTTTTTTAAATTCTTCACGTGACCTGCTTAAAAGAAAGAGGATCGCGTTTTTAATTTCATCGTCAAATTCAAGATTTTTGAGAATGTTTGTTGTCGGCAATGAGGAAAGTTCATCAAAGTGATACTTCATGACCGAAGGCGTATACAGATAATTTAGAAATTCGTATGCCGCATCCTCATTACGAGCATGGGCTGGAATTGCAAAATTCTCAATACTAATAAACGTTCCTTCTTGAGGAATCGCAAATCCCACATCTAACGAGATTTTGCGCCCACGTAAAACGTTTGAAAACTGAGTAACAACAAGTGGGCAATCCTTACTCAAAAGAAAATAATCTGGCCTAAAATCGCTGTATGCTTCAACCCACTGCTTTTGTTTTATAAGTAATTGCCTAACACCTTCAGTCTGCTCTTCATTCAAAAACGGCAAAGGCCTCTGGGTAAACCGGTACAAATGGAAAGCTGCCAAATTTACAGCTTCAACAGAGTCATTCACCATAATAATCTTAAAGGTTTTTGGGTCCTCAAAAATCCATTTCCACGAGGGATTTAAAAGAGATCCTCCAAAAAAACTTTTACTAAAGCCAAGCCCAAAAATCTCCCACATATAAGGCAAAGAGTAGTCATTAGAGGGGTCAAAATCATACCCTAAAAAAACCGGGTTAATCGTATCTAAAAAAGAAAGCCTCTTTTTATCAATAGGCTTTAATAGGTTTTCTTCCCTTAGTATTTTTACTGCATAATCAGAGGGCACTACAAGGTCATACTCTGCACTTTTACCAGCATGCAGCGAGGATAAAAGCTCTTCATTGGTCGTATAATAGCTTACATTAAGCGTTATACCCGTTTTACTTGAAAAATCCGCTATTGTTCTTTCATCGAGAATTCCCGTCCACGTAAGAACATTGAGCGTTCTACTTGCCGACCAGGACAACGGAATACGTGAAATAAAAAAGCTTCCAATAATAACAATGCTCCAACCTAGCACTATAAAGAAGGGGATAGACCAATCGAAAAACGTTGTTTTCTTCATTAAAATACCTTCATCCTGGCCGCTCTTGAACAGAAAAAGAGCACCAGAAGACTACTTATTACCAAAAGACATGCCGATAAAGCGTTAACTACGGGAGATACACCATTCCTGAGCATTGAAAGAATGTACACTGGCAGTGTTTGAGAAGAGGGTCCGCTGCAAAAATAGGAAAGGACAAAATCATCAAAAGAAATAATAAAAACAAGCATACCAGCGACTAACAGTGCTGGACGTAAAAGGGGAAGCACTATTTTCACAAGCGTTTGAGCTTGCGTTGCTCCAAGGTCTAACGAGGCTTCTAAAAGCCGGTAATCTATTTCACCATACCGTACATATAAAAGAGGAACGGCATAGCCCAAACCCAAAACGGTGTGTGCCGCAATAAGTGTCATAATGCCGAGCGGGACTTTACTCAAGGTAAAAAGGCTCAAAAGTCCCACGGCAAGAACAATCTCAGGCACGATAAGGTTTGCATAAAAAAAAGTTAAGATTCTCTGCATGCGGCGATATTGAGCAGTAGCAAAAATAATTGCTATAGCCATAAAGAGGGTGATAACCGTTGTAAATGCACCTACGATTAAAGAATTGTAGAATGCTGACCACAATTCACCGGATTCCCACCAGAGCTGTTTATACCAAAAAAAGGTAAATCCAGTCCACGGGGCCGGCAGCGCCTCTTGGTTAAAAGAAAAAACAACTAACGTTACAATAGGTACGTACAAAAATATATAGAGACAAGCAATAAAAAAGACGTTTAGTCCAGACACCATAATTGCGCGTGTGTTTATTTTAACTACCATAACACGGTCTTTCTTTATAATGCTCGAGCTACTTTTCTAATTACTGGAATGAGGACTAACGCACTAAAAAGGAGCGTCAGCGAGCTTATCACGGTAAACGCTGCCCCTGCAGACATCGTTGTTCCTCCCAAAATGTAATAAGAGATCACTGAACCCACATACATTTTTTTGTCCCCGCCTAAAAGTTCGGGAATCGCAAACTCAGCAAATGAAGGAACAAAAACAAGAAAAAAACCGGACAGAATACCAGGCACCGTCACTGGTATTAACACTTTTTTAAGAGTCTGAAACCATGTAGCACCCAAGTCCAAGGAAGCCTCTATAAGCCTTAGGTCAAATTTTTCTAAAATTGAATAGAGCGGCAAGACCATAAACGGCAAATAATAATAGACGGTCATTAAGTATACGGCGGATGTTGTATTGAGCACCTGGATCGGCTGCCTTATAAACCCGATGCTTAATAGGGTATTATTGAGTAAACCTTCGCGCTCAAGCACAAAAAACCACGCGCAGATATGGAGCAAAAAGTTGGTCCAAAAAGGAACTATCAAAAGAAAAAGGAGAAGCAATTTAAATTTACCCGCTTTAAAAGCAATAAAATAGGCAGTTGGATACGAAATTAAAAGGCAAATCAAACCACTTGAAAAAGCAAGAAGCAATGAACGCGCGAGAATCCGAAAATAGGCCTCCCTAAAAAAGGGCTTGAATGATGCTAAAGTAAATCCCGTTTGCAGATCGGGAAAAAAGCTTAACCCAAAGACAATACAAATGGGGATCGCAAAAAAAAGAAACTGCCATAAAAGCACCGGTGTACTTAAAAAAAGGGGCAGGTAAGGAGTTGTATAGGTTTTTAGGCGCTCCCAGCTCATAGACTACCGCTCCAACAAAACGACATTTTCTTTTTGCCAATATAAATATACTTCGTTATCGTAATCGATAACTTCCTGAGAAAAATGTTCATCATTTTGCTCAAATACCTGTAACCGTTCACCATTTTTTAAGCGCACGTTATATTGAGTGGATCTTCCATGATAAACGATGCTATCTACGGATCCACGAAGCATATTAGAAAAACCCTCTTTACGACTTTTACTAATAAGCACTTTTTCTGGTCGCAAACTCATGACAATCGAAGCGCCCTCGCGAAGCCAATCTTTTTTATGAGTGAGGTCGATGTTAAACGAGCCCAAGTCTCCCACTTCAAGTGTACCATCACGTACTACGCCTTTGAGTATGTTAGTGCTTCCAACAAAACGTGCAACAAACGAGCTTATAGGAAACTCATAGATTTCTTTAGGAGTTCCAACTTGCTCAATCTCGCCATCAGCATTCATGATCGCCATTTGATCAGCAACCGTCAATGCTTCAAATTGGTCGTGCGTTACGTAAACGAATGTTGTTTTAAGCTTGTCTTGAAGATCAATCAGCTCAATAAGCACTTTTTCACGTAGCTTTACGTCAAGCGCTGCAAGCGGCTCATCTAAAAGCAATACCTCAGGCTCATTAATAATAGCACGCGCTAAAGCGACGCGCTGTTGCTGACCACCCGAAAGTTGCTGAATAGATTTATACATCTGAGTCTGAAGATTTACTGAGGTTAATATTTTTTCTACTTTCTCTTTAATCAAGAAAGCGGGAACCCCTTTTATCACCTGACTGTAGGCAACGTTTTCGTACACGTTAAGATGAGGAAAAAGAGCATAGCTCTGGAATACGGTATTGACTCGTCGCTGATTTATAGGCTTATCGGTAATTTCTTCATCACCTATATAAATCTTGCCAGAGTCGACTTTTTCAAAACCACCTATAAGACGCAACAAAGTTGTTTTGCCACTTCCGCTTGGACCTAAAAGTGCAAAAAATTTACCCCCCGGAATAGTCAGGCTTAAGTTTTGAAGAATAACTTCATCATGATAACTTTTGGTAACTTTTTCAATGCGTATGCTTTTCATTATTCCTGTGTGCAAAATACCAAGGTACAACAACATCTGACAAAGTGCAAGGTACAACCACGGCGATTATGAGAAAAAAGAACAGTAATCCCATTGATTCATGCCAATTATTAAATCCGTACGAAACCATGTAAAAGAGCGATGCTAAAGAGCTAATGAGAATATGAACAAAATGGGAACCGAGTGAAAAAAAGCTCAAAAGCGCTTCGTGGTGAGCTCTTAACACGATACCTGTTATAAGGCCAATGGCAAGTAATGGAACAATATTATGAAGTTCTGATATAAAGCAGATATGCATAGCCATTTTAACGCCGAGAATGTTACCTGCTAATGTAGGTAACGCAACATCCGAAAGCGTACAAAAAAATGAAGGAGAAAGTATCGATAACACGATGCCACTCCAAAAAGCTTTTGAAAAGCGCGAGAAAGTAACGAATGTTCCCACGACTGCGTACACTATGTGAAGATAATGAAAAGAGTGAAAGAGAATGTGGTACCCTTGCAAAACAGCTGCTCCTCGCATTATACCCAGTCCTATAAAATGAAGAATACTCAAAAGAATGAACCCGAAAGCTATAGAGAAGGTAGCCCAGGGCAAATGGCAGGCTATCTCCTTCAAAATCGAAGATTCATGACTTTGATGAGCATGATCGTGATAATCTTGGTCCTGTTTATTTGTACCGGAATGCATAAGTAGTCGCTTTTCCTGATCTATAAAAAGAAGTAAAAATCTGTCTATCTATGAATATAAAGCTTTTTTTACATAAAGCAAAAAATACAAAAAGTTAGACCTTCATCCAATTGAGCCAGGCAATAGCAAACTGTGCAACCAAAAATCAATTTTTACAAGAACGAGTGAATATAAAGACAATAAGGGATACAGCTCATTTTGATATGCGGACTAAGCTATAATACGAAAGACACCACGATAGTCTTTATCCTTTAAAAAGGGTTCAACTTCGATACTAAAGGGCTTTTTAGCTGCACCTTCCTTATACAAAAAATCAACAAAGCTTTCAATGCTATCTATTGAACCGCATGCTATTAGTCTGACACTATCCGGCGGAACCTGGTGTAAAATCCCCTCAACGCCTAGCTTACGGGCTTGTTTTTGCAAGACCTCCACGAAAGCTTTGGTTATTTTGCCGGTGCATATAATCCTAACACATTTTATCATACCTCTCCCTTTTGGCATTTTAACATGCTGATGAATGAGGGTACCAAATCATTTTCGCATCTGTCAAAAGCAAAAGATATAATCCCGACGTCGGCCCCCAGAGACACTGGTTTGCCATCTTTATTTAAAAATGCCCTTACTTTGATGCTCCTGGCGGTAAAAATCCGCCCACTTCAGCAGGTAAACAGATTGCCCTTGATAGCCATTCTTTCAATGCTTTATTAACATCGATACCGTGATCAGCCAGAAAACCTGCCATATAAAGTACGCGTTCAAAATCAGAAGGATGCGTACTATCTTCGCCAGCAGTTATTTTATCTTCTTCTAGAGGAGTGGGAGCAGACAAGTGCATATCAGTGAGAATTGTCGAAATTTTGTTTTGTTCTAATAAAGTATCAAGAGCAAATAAATCAGCCCTTTTTTCCGCTATTCGTGATCTTAGAAGCTCATTATAGTCTTCGCGCGATGGGGGTATCTCCCACAAAGCAGGTTTTTTAGCAATAATTTCGCGCATGTTTCGACCAATAGATGTCGTATCATCTAACACGTTTTTCCCAAGTTCGCGGTAGTGATTAACTCGCTTAAGATCTTTTCGAACATCAGGCCGTCGGTTTACTGTGCTCGGTGAAAGCTTACCTTCTTCAATTTCCTTATAAATTCTGTGGTCATCATGAATGATATGACCCAACTCATGGTAAATAGTAAATAGCATGGCATCTAAATCGGGTTCCTGACAAAGCGCTATATAAGCCTTGCTTTTGGAAACGGTTCCTACTTGTCCACCGGTGGTAATATCAGGGTACCATAAGGTCAGGAGCTTATCTTTGAGCCCAATAATGGCCTGCGCCTCTTTTACCAGTTGCTTTTGGGCAAGTGTTGCAGGTAGTGCGCCTGTCAACAAGGATCCTATTTCCAGAGCCTCTGCTACATTCTTTATCTCCTTTTCCGCGCTAAGACCTTTCAAGTGCAACGTTTGAAGCCATTCTTTGTCGACATGGTGTATCGTTTTTGCAAGCGGTGCGTGAAGAAGCTCTCTCAAAAAGTTATAGGCAAAAAGGTAGCTTCTCGAGATCTCCAGTTTTTCCGTATGAAAGATTGCTTGTTCAAGATCTGACTGTTCCTCGCTTATAAGCCACAGAAGGTTTGCTATTTGAGCTTCTAAAAAGATATAGCCATCATCACGCCATCCTAGCTTTTTAAGTTCTTTCCAGATTGTGAAATCACGGCGCTTAAGCCATACCGACTTAATATCCTCAATGCCTTTTACTTGCTCAACGTGAGCTAAGCTGCGCAATCGATTGTAACTATCAAGCGCTTTTTGTTCGTGATTGCCAGCTTCTTGATAAGGGTCATTCTTCATATCCTCAAGAGCTTCCTCAACTGATTGAATAAGACCCTCTTGCTCTATAAGAAGGCTTTTCTCGTCAGTTTTTTGGGCTAATGCTTCTTGTACATGTACATTCTGAGTAGCTGAACAGGCAATAAGTATCAAACACAGCGCAACTACTTTTCGTATTATTTTCATTATCCACCTATCGAACAATTAACGGCTTTTATTTCTAATCGTATAATAAATTATTATATTAAATCAAGAGTAGAACCTTTAAATAGAGACCCGTGCTAAGCCGCAATGGGCACATACTAGGAGGTCTCGATGGAAAAATCTACATTTAATCGCTTTGCAATTTTTAATCTAAGTCGAGAAAGTAAGGTTAGATTGAGAAGGTTTAACAAAAAAGCAGTATGTACTATACTAAAAATAATACACCTTCGAAACTGTCAAGGAATTCATGAATCGTCGTCCAGTTGTTCGCTTTGCACCTTCACCAACAGGATTTATGCATCTAGGAAACGTACGCGCTGCTCTTCTTAACTTTCTTTTTGCTCGCCAAAAAGAAGGCACATTTATTCTTAGAATCGAGGATACCGATCCCCAAAGAAATGTGGACGTTGGCGCAAAGCATATTCTTGACGATCTTTCTTGGCTGAACCTGACCTATGACCAAGGCCCTATTAAGGGTGGTCCCAATGCTCCTTACTTTCAGTCTGAACGAACAAACTATTATAAAACGTACTTAGAAAAGCTTAAAGCCAAAAACATGGTATATTCCTGTTTTTGCAGTCCAGAAGAGCTTGAAACAAAAAGGCAGAGGCAAATCGCTTTACGCCAGCCACCGCGTTACGATAGAGCGTGCCTTCGATTAAGCCCTCAAGAAAGAACCGCGCGAGAGGCGTCTTCAGGCTGCATTTGGAGATTTATGCTTCCCGATGAAACAGTTTCCATTAACGATCTAGGGCGAGGAACCGTTGTTTTTGATTTTAAGCATTTTTCAGATTTTCCCTTAACGCGCCAGGATGGTTCTTTTACCTTTATTTTTGCAAACTTTGTTGACGATCTTTTGATGGGCATTACCCACGTAATACGCGGTGAAGACCACCTTACCAATACTGCATTACAGGCAGCCCTTTACCAAGCGTTTGATCATGAGCTTCCTAGTTTTTGGCACCTACCTATTATATGTAACGCTCAAGGCAAAAAACTATCAAAGCGAGATTTTGGTTTTTCATTGAGTGATTTACGGATGAATGGGTTTCTGCCTGAGGCTATCTGTAACTACTTGGCGATACTTGGTGGTTCTTTTGAGCAAGAGATCATGAGTTTTGACGAGCTTATTAAAACGCTTGATTTTAACCATACGTCCTCTGCAAGCACTATCAAATATGACACTGAAAAGCTACGCTGGATGAATCATAAGTGGCTATCAAAAATTTCTCTTGATGAGCTTGCAACTCGCTGTCGACCGTATCTTATTCATGCGTACAAGAACGCGGAGCATATTTCGCAGGAAAAACTTATGTTCATCCTCTCTTTCGTACGCACAGAAATGGTAACGCTTCACGACTGCGTTAACGCTTTAGCCTTCTACTTTAAAGAGCCAAAAATAGTTTCACCCATTAATCAGACAGCTCTTTCCATTCTAAAAAAGATATTAAAAAGCCCCGAAGATCTTGCGGATAGTGAAGCATTCATTGAGCGCTTACGTAAAGAAGGAAAGACACAAAACCTTTCTACCAAAGAGCTTTTTGCAGCGCTGAGGCAGGGACTTACAGGCCAAATGCATGGTCCGAGCATCAAAGAACTCATTGAACTTCTAGGCGCTCAAGAATCGTACGAACGCCTAAACAATATTGGGTAATAATTACAATTAAGCTTCAAGTTCACTTTTAGTGAGCTCTTTAACTGAGGTAAAAATGAATAAAATTATTTTTTACATTGCTGTCGTGGCAGCTTTTACCACCTTTTATTCAGCCCATACAATGGAAGAAGGCTTTCTTGAAGAATGTAAAAAGCTTAGTGAGCCGACAAATGATGATGAGCAAAACGAACGAGACTCTAATCCAATAGCTCCGGAAGATCTTATTGAACAGGCTAGAGACCTTATCGGTGATCCTACAGCTCTATTAACTGACCTCTATCAGGACGAATATTTTGTAATAAACAGCGCTCAAATTATTCTCAGTCTTCTTGAACAAGGAGCTAACCCAAACATTTATTCCCCTGATGGAGGTGGACTTCTCAATAATGCCGCGCACTATAATCCTACTCTGGTGCCCATTCTACTAAGTTTTGGTGCAGAGTTAGAAAACGTTAGCGAGCGAGACAAACTCGAATTCCTCGCACAAAATGGTATTACAGTTGAAGACGTAAATATGCTTGATGACAAGTACCTAACGATGCTTTTAAGAGTTCTTAAAGAAGCCGTCAAACAAGATACCACGTGTCTCAAAGAGGCTTTACTTGGACAGCATTACGATACAGCAGATGAGCTTTGTTTACATGGAGCATCTTTGAGTCTCTTAAATAACTTTAGTCAGTTAAAACGGATAGACATGGATTGCGCGGTAAAAATTGCCCATTGGATGTTACTACATGGCTGCGAAATTTCTGTGGAATTTAGAAATATTATTTTTAGTCGCGTTGGGAAATTAACGTTGTTTGTTCTTATTGACGAAATTAATGACGCACAACTAGCTCTTAATGATTTCAACAATGAGCCATCTGCCTCACAAATTTCCGATCTTACAAATGCTTTTTTGCTTATGGCAGCTAGAGGTCAGCAAACACTAATTGATGAGACCTTAAGGTTAGCTAATTATCTTGACAGAAAAACTATTAAAGATGCTCTTACACTGAGTGCTTTACACGGACAGTTACCGACATTTACCAACTTATTCAGAGCCATTGAAGGAAGGCTACAGTTGCAGCCATTAAGCTCCCAAAATTTTCTAAAAGCAATTACTAGAAGCTTCCAAGCGAGCGTAAGCTTGCTTTATAACGCTCTGCAACAAAGGTTTTTGTCAAACCGTGCGCCCGAAGTTCTTATGTCTCAGGAAGAATTTGAGGAAGCTCTAGGAAAAGCTCTTGCATGGGCAGTATTGCATAACAAAGAACCGATAATTAATTTTATTTTAGATAGTGGCATCATGTTTTTTAGCACCTCGCTATTACTTCCCGCGCTTATGGTGAGTGCGAGGCAAAATAATGTACCTATGCTTCGAAGACTCATAAGCCTTTCAGAAATATATTTAACGACTGAAGAATTTAAAAATGCACTAGCTGGAGCTTATAGATGGGGAGTTTTACGAATAAATGAGCCCATAATCAATGAGCTTCAAGCATATGCGGCTAATCACGGTATTGATCTTAGTATTTTTGCCGAAGCTAATCGTATTGGAGCATTCATGCGCAATTGGCGCTTTTCTTACCTAGACAGACTCGTACCTGCATCTCAAGAAAAAATACCTTAGATTCTATCAGATCAATTTATGCGAGAAGAGTGGGACAATAAAAATTACCTCAGTTAAAGAGAAAAGGATTCTTTAATGGTGCTTTCCTGAAAGCATGCTTTTCATGATCACTGCATGAACAATTTGATATACGAAAAGCTCGGTGCCCTCTCTGCAAAAACAAGCATAAAAAACCCGTGGAAGAAAAGAGGCCAGCAGACTGGTGGTTAACGGTTTTAGACTTTTTCCTAACTAACCTGACTTCGATCAAACGAAGCCCAATCCTTGTAATATTTTTGAGCCCCTTACTTTCACGGCTAAGCTAACTCATAACTGCTTACTTAAGACTTTTTGGGCAAGCTGGTCAGGAATAACCCTGACTGCTTGCCCGACAATAGGTGTCGTCTTCGAGAAACTCGAAAATCAGATCTCATGCCTATTTAACGGCCGTGCGTTCTGTTTTACTTGAAGAAGCAAGTGGCTTTCCTGCTCGGCATTTGCTATCAGCCCCCACTTTATACGACACAATCCATTTATTCTGCGGCCCACTAGTAATATAGAAAGTAACCGCTTGAGGCCCTTTATCAATAGGTAACTTTACAGTCTTGGATAATGAGCTTTTAACCTCAATATCTTCATCGCCTGTGGCTCTGTAAACTTTAGACTTATTTAAATCAATAACATTGCATCCCTGCCTTGCGCACCAATCAGCTCCCACCATGAAGCTACCTTTCGGCTCCATCCGAAGGGGGTGCCAAAAATGGCTAAGCCAGAAAGCTATCTTTTCATTGGTTAGGTTGCAGATATAGTACTCGATATTATCGGCGTTGCAGGAATGAACAAACCCAGCCAGAACCGCGAGCATCAGTAATCTTTTTAAAAATACCATAGATATTCTCCTTAATTATCGCTTTTTATTGAGACTTCTTGATAGCTGCAGCATACCAAAAATCATGGCCAAATTGCAATATTATGACGAATCATGGCTTTATAATGGGATTACTTTATTATTAGAGTTTTGCGTAATAAGATGGGTTCTGAGGGATATTTGGGCGGCCTTCGGGCGTCTCTTTTGGCGGCCTTTACAAAAAAGTACTTTTTAGAGGATAATAAGTGATAATAAAAGGGTAATCCAACGAGAGTTTTCTATGATACAAAATCTGCACCCCCTGTCCTTTGAGTTGAAAGCCAATTGTGCTTGCAGTAATTTAACGATATCAACAAAGCGGGAAGTGCGGGTAATACGCAAAATTAAGGAAGCTGCAGAATTAAGATCTTTCCTTTATTCAAGGAAAGATTTGCGTTAAACTTTCCTAAAATAAAGGAAAGTTAGCAGTGAACCACATGGATACAAATGTTATACGTCAGATCTTGCCAGGAGAATTTCGCGATAGGCTTTCTTCTCTTGAAAATATTGTTGCCCTGACATCGTATTTCCGTGCCAACTAAGATAAAAATTATTATTGCTATGCGGCGTACAGGAAAAACGTATTTTGTGTATCTTAACGTCCTTTTTATTTTTGCCATCTAGCAATCGACTACCAGTACTAAAGAGTTTGAAAGCGATTTGGAAGTTTAACAAGCTGTGAAACTATAGCTCGCTTTTTAAGAGAGTCCATGATACTGCAAAAAAGCTCTTCTTGGCTTTCGGGCACAAAGAACTCAAAGAGCGATTGCTCTTTGTCGAGTGTACGATCAAAGGCCAGATGTTCATGGCTTCTTAAAAACGAAACGAGCAACCACGTGTCTTTACGTACAACCCGAGCTTGATAATAAGCACAATACGGCATACAATTTCCTCTAAGGTTATACTGTGTATTATACCAAACGGAAAGAAACATGACTACTAAATCACCAGCTAAAATGAGCACCTTTATGGCCACGATCGTAGGTATGAATGCCATGATCGGTGCTGGCATTTTCACCATACCCGAACAACTTCAGCGAACTGTAGGACCAGCTGCTCTTCTTACGTATGCATTTGTTATCGGTGCTGTATGGAGCATAGCTTATTCTCTATCTCGAGTCGCTTATCATTATCCCCAAGAAGGCTCTTTCTACACCTACATTCAAGCATGGGCAGGAAAAAAAGTTGGTCTTGCAGCTGCTTTTCTTTATTGCACAGGTCTCGTTGTAGCCCTGGGGCTTCTTACTTATATGACGGGTATTTACCTTTATCGATTCTTTCCTCAGCTTTCGCCCCAGATACTTGGCAGTATTGCTCTTGGCATATTGGTATTTACCATTTTAGCCGGGACTAAGATCCTTCATTGGGGGCAGATAGTACTTATTATTTTTACGATACTGCCATTAGCAGTTATTACTGTTTTATGTTTAAGCAAGGCGGATGTACGTAACCTTACGCCGTTCATGCCTTATGGACCACAAGCAATTTTTCGTGCCGCTAGAATAGTGATCTTTGGATTTTTTGGATTTGAATCTGTTGCAGCACTACACGCACTCGTTGCTCATCCTACGCGTACAGTACCACGCGCTATAACTGCCTCCATCATTGCTGTAAGCATTGTATATGTAACATTTATACTCGCCACCCTCTTGGGCATACCACGTGCGATGGTATTACAGGGTGGGACCTTGCCCGACTTTCTATATAAATTGTTTCCAACATATTCATGGCTCATTACCCTAATCAATTGGGGTATAATCATTACCATCATGGGAACAATACATTCAATGATTTGGTCAGTCGGTACTCTTTTGCAATCCTTGACACGAATGACTACTCACTCTTTCTATTTAAGCTCCAGACAAGCTACACTCATCTTAAGTTTTTTTGTATGGCTAAGCAGTATTATGTTTAAAAGTCTTGATTTATTTTTCAATATTGCAGCACTTTGTATTATTATTGCACTGACTGGAGCGATTTGGCCCCTTGCAAGCAATATGATTCCAAGTACGAAAGGCCAAAGAATGATAGCTTGGGCAGGTATAGTGAGTGCGTTCATTATGTGTACTTATGCACTTGAAGGAATTTGGAAACATATGCTAAGTTAAAGGTGCTTTAAGTATATACAGCTCTTTTTTAAGGCGGTCAGTAGCGCCTTAAAAAAGGTCGGAAAGGATAGTAGTAATGTCAGCACGTCGACTTCTCACGTATGCTTTTGTTGTATGCTGCCTTGCATCGCAAACGCTTGAAGGATATTTAACAAGACTTACTAACAACGATCCTTATCCGCTTTTTGCCTCAAGTGACCCTTATGAATTTTTAGCGCGCTGCTACAAAAATGACCTAGAAGACTACTGCGAACCTTGCAATGCTGGGTGCTTTAGAATGGCATTTTCAGGTTTTCGACAATCAGCACTAGCAGGCACTGATATGGAAGAAGTTGAAGACACGCCTTTGGGAGATCTTAAAGGTCGTTGGAACATGATCGGGCTCTTTTATGACCCGAATGCCGCCGATGTTCTTATATCCGGCCTTGACCTTGTTACCAGCTTTACCTCATGTATTACAGATTCACCACTTAATATTAATCTGCTGACCGATCCTGCTGGAGCTGACCCTAAGCAACAATTCGGTTTTCTTTCTGTGCCAATACTCTACCGCAAGTACGGAAGCCGCTTTATTGGTGAATTTGCTCTCCCATGCGGCTTTAGCTTAGAGCTTCGTGGAGGTTTAGTCCAAGTATGGCAAGAACCTAAATTTGTAGACCTTTCCTGCACGGCAACTGGTCAAACATGTCCAGTGCGTGACTGTACCGGCACTGATAATACAATACAAAATTTTCCGAACAGTTGCCCACCAGTTAATACTCTCAGCGAACAGGGAGTTACTGCAACAAATTGTGTAAATGCCAACTGTTGCATTGACGTACCACGATGCGAGTGTAAAACGCTGGTTATAGACAAGATTATTAAGCGAAAAGACTTAATTGAAGACCTTCTTGGCTTCAAAGCAGATGAAAGCCTCTTCACCTCCGCGCCTTTCGTACAAACGGGACTTGAAGATACTGAAATAAACGTAAATTGGCTTCAGCTCTTCCCGGTCAATAAAGGTAGAGCAGACTGGCCATTCTTCGTCCTTATGCCTTTTGCAAGCTTTGGTATTACCATTCCAACGGGCACCAGAGTTAACAAGGCCAATCTTTTTGCCCTACCTACAAGTAATAATGGACACTGGTCTTATGGTGGCAATTTTGGCATGACTATAGATTTTGTTGATGCTTTTACCATTGGCGGCGAGCTTGGCTTTACAGGCTTTACGCCTAGAGTGTATAACCGGTTTCCAGCGCCAACACAACAACTTCAATCAGGCGTATTTCCAGAGATAGTAAGTATGCGCGTAAGTCCTGGATTTAACTGGCATGCTGCCGTGTACTTTGGCTCATATCGCTTTTTAGACAGATTCTCCGCATGGGGTCAATACGCTGTAATAAGCCACCAGAGAGACCACTTCCAACTAGTGTCACGAACATTCCACCCCGATAATACTCCTATCTTATTCGATAAACTCAAGCAGGAGTCGAGTTTTAGGGTACATTATGTTAACGTGGCTCTCAATTACGAGATATCACCTAATTGTCAGCTTGGTGTAGTGTGGCAGATCCCTGTGTTCCAGCAAAATGCCTATCGCTCTAGTATGGTTATGGGGACATTCCAAATATTCTTTTAACTGGACAATAACGGCTATAGGCTATACAATAAGGAAAACACCTTTTTTATCTAAGCTATAAGGAGTATTGATTATAATGGCTACCATGAGACGCAAAGGCAACGTTACTGTTCCTGTGAATGATAACATTGAGCGCGCTTTGCGCCAACTTAAAAAAAAGATTGAAAGAGAAGGCGTAGTGCGCGATATGAAGCGTTTAGTATACTATGAATCGCCTACTCAAAAGCGTCGTAAAAAGCTCATGCGCGCTATCAAGCAAAATTGGATTCGCATGGCAGCACATAATATCATTTAAGCCATGTCCTCCCCTTCGCCGATTCAAAGCATAAAAAAATCACAACGAGAGTCTCAGTTACTTAAAGAAGTTACCGAACTACTAAGGCAAGCAGCTCTTGACGATCCGCGGCTCGGTCATGTTTTTGTAAGCAGAGTAGAACTTTCTCCTGACAGTAAAGTATGTACCGTTTATTTTTATTCGCTTGAAGGCGAAGCTCATTTTGAAAAAACGCTTGAAATATTAAAACTATATAAACCTTCTTTACGAAAAGCCCTCGCCCAACGCGTTAATAGAAGATATACACCTGAGCTTCTTTTTAAGTTCGACACAAGATTTAAAAAGCAGCAAAAGCTTGAAGAGCTCTTCGAGAAAATAAAAACGGAAGAATCCTCATAGTTTTGTTCATTTTTTTTGGAGCTCTTTGTTGGGGCTCCCTTTTAAACGTTATTGCATATAGTTGGCTCAATGCAGTTTCCTGGAGCGGCCGCCGCTCTACTTGCCCAAGCTGCAAGCACGCACTTTCTTGGTATGACCTTATTCCGCTCATATCCTGGATATTCCTTAATAGACAATGCCGTTATTGTAAAACCACCATTTCATGGCTTTATCCCTTGGTTGAAGCTATCACCGCTTTGTCTCTTACGCTCGCTTGGCTCTTATTGCCAATCGAATATATCCCCGCCTACTGGACGTTCTTTTCTGGGCTTATCATTACACTACGAACAGATTTAGAAGCCTACCTCGTTTTTAGACCTGCAACAATGGGTCTTCTTCCCATAGCTTTTTTAACAAGTGCAATCGGGTTCCTACCTTTGACGCTTTTTGAAAGCATATTTGGAGCAATTACAGGTTACGCAATTCTCTGGATCATACGCACCTTATTTTTTCGTCTCACGGGAAAAGAAGGGCTTGGAGAAGGGGACCTTGACATCTTAAGCATGGTTGGGGGATTTACCGGTATTACTGGTGTCTGGATAACCCTTACCTTAAGCTCCATTTTGGGCTTAGTGGCTACCGGTCTTTATTTACTCTTTTATGGCAAGTCAACTACAACATCTTTTAAAGAGCTTCCTATACCTTTCGGTCCATTTTTAGCGCTCGGAGCGATTTCATATGTCCTCTGGGGCAAAACGTTAACATGGTATATTTTGCATTGTTGATTTTTTCCCCAATTATGATACCTTATAGTTAATCATATTAGACAATTTTTTGTTTTCTCTAATCGGATCTTCATGTTTTAAAAACAATCGCAGGTTAGTATATGAATTTATATAATAAAATATTTTTAGCTATTCTCTTTAGTATTATACCTTTATATGCTATTGCCCAGCATAAAAAAATAGTTACTGTTAACTATGTAAAGGGAATACATTTTGATAGCGAAGGTCATTTTTATAGTAATGACGATGCAGTAAGATTTTTAGGGCAAGCAGCCAAAGAAGGCAAGGTTTCCAAAAATTTTAATACCATAAAAGCAGTACGAAAACTCTCTAAAGAATCTGCTGAAGGCTTGGCAAATGAGCAATTACTTTTAGTTAAATGTCAACAAGATGACTATATTATTAAAGAAATTAGAAGAGATAAAGATCCGCGTGGAGAAATTGCACGGTTAGAACACGCTCGCCAAGCTCAGAGCCTACAAGAGTATATTCATCCCAAAAATAAAGGAAAATTACAATTTATCTTTCCGCTTAGTTATTTACGATATATCTATAATGACAAAGAACACATTTTAGTAGTGATGCCACGAGCAAAGGGTGAACGTTTGCAATCGATTATGGAGAAGTTTAAGAATAATCCCTATGATCGAAATGTTATTGCTTTAGCATGTAGAGCATATGACGATCTTGGTAATGCAATGGGCAAATTTTACCAACATCAAGGTAATCTCGATCATACTATAGTTCATAATGATTTTCATCACGGTAATATTATGTATGATGCAAAGCAGCATCTAATTACGCTCGTTGATAATGAGCGAATTTCTCGATCACTTAATTCTCCTACAGATATAAGTAGTGATTTGGGTTATCTATTTGTTACTTCGCCTTTTGTTATTGAATGGGCCCATCCAGAGTTCATTAAAGGTTTAGACGTTCATCGTTGGTATAAAATTTCGTTAACAAGCTTTATACTTGGCTTTATGCGGGCTTATCCACATGAACAACGCCTTGACGTATTTAAAAAAGTGATGTCATTATTACTCAGATGGAATGTTGAAGTAAATAAAGATGCTTCACGAGAAATGCGTGGTATTATCAAAGAAATTCTTATTAATAATGACAAAAACGATCAGAATCTTGAGCGGCAGTTATTACACGAAGGGAAGAGTCTGCAGGAAATCCGAATTTGGATACAGCGGTAAAAATTACGCTTAACGAAAACAGTAGAGCATTTAACAAAAAAGACTTAGAGGCAATATTTGTTGCATGAGTGCCTATCTTAATTGAAGCACACGACAATCAGCTATTTGAAGCGGCCCATGAAAAGGAAGAGCGGAATTTATAAGATCGGTTGTTGACTTAAGAGATTGAAAGAGGCTCATTTTAAAATGAGCCTCTTTTTTCTTGTTTAATTTCTTTTTTTCTTAAAGTGGAATATCTAAAACAGGTCTTTCTGTCAAAATACGGATGTATCGTTTCAAATTGTAGATGTGCAAGGGCCGCTTTTATAAGAGGCGGAGTTTGCACGCCGTTGATATACTTTTCCAGATCGCTCATAAGCTCAGCAATTCGCGCTGGCGGAGGTAGAATAAGCCTACCAACACGTACCGCTCGCTTTCTATAGAAGCCGGGATCAGCTTCATCCTCGATGCCACCAAGAAGTGCCCTGTGCGCGTCCAATATGACTTGTGAATTGATGGATATATGTTCTTGTTGGATGCTATTAAGAGCACTCGTAAGAGCAGAAATATAATTCATAACAACTGACTACCTTTATCAGGCGTCGTAGATGATAGTCGCTACAAATATCAGATATAGTAGCGTAGATCTTTTCGATAGCAGACGAAAATACTGCTTCTTTAATAACGAATGCTTGTGCAAAATGATCTACGTTAGGCAAACGCTTTACCAGTTCATCAAGCCTTGTTACGCATATCAGAGCTTCATCATGAAGCGGCGATGGCTTAAAATCGAGCTCATCATAGGAAGGAAGATCGTATGGCACAAAGTGCTTTATCTCATTAATCACTTCATAAAAACCAGCCGTAGTACCTTGGCCCTCACCCTTACATAAAATAAGCAAACTTAAGACAACAAGCATCGTTCTTGTAATCACAGCATATACTTTCAATAACGTCTAAAATACCTTAGCGAAATCTCGATGACGTTGTAAAGATGGTGGTAGTAAAGGAAAGAATCAATAACATTTATTAATCAAAAAAAAGCTCACATTAGACACCGATAAAGAAAAGCGCTATAAAGTATCGCAAGACCCACGAGTGCTGTTGAACAAACGTACTCCTTAAGCACCTTATTGCTAATCTCATCCATCTCTTCAGTTAACTTTCTTAGACTCGTCGCTTTCTCAAGAAAAAATAGAGCATCTAACTCTTTTGAATTCGCTTTTTTTAAGTACTCTTCAGCAATTTGATATTTCTCTTTCAGAAGATAGAGCGCGCCAAGTTCTACGTATATCCTCGGATAAATGCGAGGATCAGCATTTGAGTTTCTCATTGATTTTAGGAGATATTCCTCAGCAATATCTAATTCTTGGCGCTTTAAATGTTTAACCCCGATAAACCCTTGTGCGTAACTGTCACCTTGATCAGCTGCCAATTTAAAATAGTAGTATGCCAATTCATCATTTTTCTCTTCGCTATAAAGGGAGGCCACAAATCCTTGAGCTTTTAAATGTCCCCGATCAGCAGCTAATTTTGCATAGTGCTTACATTGTTCAGTTTGACCATTTTTATAATATAGACCTGCGAGTAAATATTGAGCATGTGAAACCCCAAAAACATCCGCCACATGTTTAAGGACTTCTTCATTGCCCTGGTCATAAAAGTACCCTAGTTTTGATTTTATCTCATCGTCAACAGCGCCTCTCAAGACCTTAATTTCTTCAAAGAGTTGTGACAGCTCTTTTTCAGCATCTGACACTTTTGAATGTCCAAAGACGTTTGAGCTGATTAACGAAAACAGACATATCACTTTTAAGGTATTTTTGCCGCTCATACTATTTCTCAATTCCACCATTTTCAATTTATGAAGCTGCTTAAGCATCTTAAGATAGATCATCCCGTTCTATTTTAATAACGCCATTTTGATCAATGGTAAGAACATCTAGCTCCGAGTCGCCATCAATGTCTCCAGCAGCAGCTATTTTAAATCTGTCCTTATTCACACTTGCTCCTTTAAGAGCACTTGATGAAGCTTTTGAAGATCCAATAACATTATTAATTCCCCCTTTTCCGCTAAACCCATACGTATAGAGGGGTTGACCTTCTGTTTTCCAGCCGAGGCTTTCGGGACCTGTAAGGCGATCGGTGTAACGACCATGTTCTGCGAAATAAGCTTTTTGAGCTATGTATAAAGCCCTTAAATGAGTATACGCCTCAGTTCTTTTAGCTTTTGCAAAAAAACGTGTAAAACTGGGCAATGCGATTATGGATAAAAAAGCAATGATTGCTATGACCACCATGAGCTCAAGTAAGGTAAATCCATTTTTTGGGCTCATAATATCCTTTTTAGGTCAACTTTTACGGAATTCGGGCACCGAATAAGCCCGGTTTTAAGATGTAAAGTTTAATAACTATAAAAAAAGCTAACGAATTGTAAAGGGGCAACGCGCTTAAGATGGGCGGTTATTAACATTTATATTTATTTGAAAATTTAAAATTCGGTCCATAATTAAACTATTTTTTCTTTGACATTTTAATAAATAACGATAGATTATTCAAAAATACCTTTTTTACCTTCGGGTAAAAATACTATTAAGAGCAGCCCAAATGGAGATACAGTATGATGGATACGATTAAGCAATCCGTACCTAAAGGAGTGTTAGGAGCAAACAAGCAGCGCACGTATTCAGAGATTAATGATTTTTTGGATAAGCGCTGGAATGTACCGCAGGACAAGCATTGCCTTGAGCGCATGAAAGCTTTAGATGCTGCGCTTGGGCTTCCTTCGCAAAAAATACCTACCATTCTTGTTGCTGGAACCAATGGTAAAAGTTTGACCATTCAGTTCACCACTCAGCTTCTAAAAACTGAAGGGTTGAAAGTTGGTTCATTTTATGCACCGCATGTATTGACCTACAACGAGCGTTTTAGCATTAACAATGAGACTATTTCTAATAAAAGCTTTACCGAAATAGCGAATGAGGTTCTTAATGCCGCTGAGGGCCTTGAGCTCAAAGCTGGTGCTCAAGAACTTTTAACGATGATAGCTCTTTGTTATTTTGTGCAGCAGAAGGTTGAGGCGGCCGTTCTTGAGGTTGACAAGCTTACAAGCTTTAACCCTGCGGCAATTTGTACGCCAAAAATTGTTACAATTACACGTATCACACCAACAAATACCAGTATTGATGATGCAAAGCTTGAAGAAATAACGCGTGAAATTATGAGCCTTGTTAAAAAAGGTACTCATGTCATCGCTGGTGATCAGAGCAAAAACCATCTACACATCATGCAGGAATCGACGGAAAAGCTCCATGCTCATTGGGCTATGCCGATACGTAAACTTGCTGCACTCATTTATCCATTTGAGCAATTGCACGGCCGCTGTGCTGCTTTAGCTGAGCGAACTGCTCAGATCTTTGTTGAAAAAATACTTGCCCGTAATGCCACCCTTGTTATGGACAGCCTTCTTACCAAGCAAAAGGGCCAGCGCGGAAGGCCAACAATCGAGGAAAAGCGTCGCGCAGAACTGTACCCTAAAAAGACTATCGATCAATTCTGGAAAGAGACAACTAATGAGTTGCCCTGCCGTTTCCAGCTTCTTGATAAAGAAAAACCAAGTATACTTCTTGATAATGCGAGAAACCTAGACGCATTCAAAAATCTTCTTCTTGGTATTCGCTTGCTTCATTACCAAAGACCGCTTAAAGGCTTGAGCATCGTTGTTGCTGCTGCGCACAATACGCTGCACAACGAAGAGTTTCTCAAACTCCTTCGCTATTTCTTCAAAAAGACTTCAGGTCAACTTTTCATTTGCCCTATTGAGGATGCTCTACCTGGACTTCAAGAAGAGACCACTTGGAATGTTGAGCAAGTGACCAATGATGTTAAAAGCATGAAGATTAAAGCTCGAGCATGTAAGAATTTTGAAGAAGCGCTCGATCTTGCTAAAAAGTCTGTTGATGAGCGTAGTGGATTGGTTGTTGTTACCGGTTCACAATCGATTATCTACCAGTACTGGAAGCAAAAAGGCATCAAAAAGCTATAACCCCTTCGAGGCAGGGTTATGCACCCTGCCTCTTTTTTTTGCCCTTTTTTGCACGAAGTGCTTGCATGTAACGTAAGACACGTGTCGTGTCTTACGTTTATTTACGGGCAACGCCCGACTGGCTTGAGGTGCAGGAGGCACATAAGCGCGGGACCCTCGCTTTATGTTCCCGCCGCTGAACGCGTAGTTCGCTTTTTTTGTAGTTTGCTTTTTTTAAAGCCACTATTTTAACAGTTGCATGCTTACGACCTTCCTCTTATACTGTTAAAAAGGCCTTTACCAAAGGACATAACTACTGTGCAATCGATGGAACTTTTTGAGCAACATACCTGGCGACCCTTTGAGGCTATGGGTTTTACGCATTCTTTTTGGTCTCTCAACAGAGAAACGATCCTTTACACATGGGTTGTCTTAGGCATACTTACAGTATTTGCCCTTTTTGTGCGCTATTTTATACGCAGGCCTGATACGATTCCTGGAACTATTGCGGAGACGTATGTACGTTCGTTCATGCAAATGATTACGCAGACGCTTGAGTATTTTGAGTATCGTTACTGTGCTTTTATCGGATCACTTTTTACGTTCATTTTCGTATGTAACGTGCTCATTCTTTTTCCCTACATGGAAGAGCCGACCAAGGATATTAACACGACGCTGGCACTTGCGATTATTTCATTTTTATACGTACAGAAAGAGTCTATTCGTGCTCATGGTATTGGTGGCTATATTAAGGAATTTTTTAAGCCCTTTTTCATTTTTTTCCCACTAGAAGTACTTGGGCGGCTAGCGACTGTTGTATCACTTTCATTTCGCCTTTTTGGAAACATTTTTGGCGGCTCCATTATTAGCACCATGTGGAATTACGCTATATCAGGCTCGATTTTAGCTCAGATTGCTGGTACTTTGCTTGGTATAAACATTGTAATCATGCTTTTTTTTGGTATTTTTGAAGGCTTTATCCAGGCCTTTGTATTTTCTATTTTAAGCTTAACGTACCTTTCTATGGCAGTTTCTGAGGAGCAACATGAATGACCTAGCCCACTCATTCACAGTCGCGTCATTGGTTGTTCTGCCTGCCTTAGGTGTAGGCATTGGCCAAGGTCGCGTGAACAAGGCTGCTGTTGAAGCGATTAACGAGCAGCCTGCTGTTGAAAGCGCTATTAGGCGATTAGCACTTATTTCACTCACCTTAAGTGAAACGGCTGTACTTTTAGGCGTCGTTATGGCGAGTCTGATTCTTCGTGGCCCTGTTTTAAAAGCACCGCTTAATCTTTCTTACATCGGAATCATCTTTGGCTGCGCTATTCCTGGCTTTATGGTCGGTCTTGTATCTGCGGGTCCTGGTATTGCTGCTCTAAAAGCTGCAGCGCGTCAGCCGCTTTTCATTGCCAAAATTACTCAACTTTTACTGATTAGCCAGGCCGTTATTCAAACTTCGACCATTTTTGGCTTTATTATAGCGCTCGTTTTACGAAGCCAGGCTTCGACAGGAAACTCATCTGATGGCATACGCCTATGTATGAGTGGGGTATGCTTTGGTATTGCGGTTATCGGACCACTTTTGGGCCTAGGCTTTTTTACGAAAGCGGTGTGCACTGTTGCAGGCCTTAACAGAGCTATTTACCCGCGCCTTAGAACCTTTGCTTTTATAAGCCAAGCGCTTATAGAAGCACCGGTCGTTTTTTCGCTTATCATCGCACTTGTTTTAGCTATAAGCGGATCTAAAAGCCCCTCTATTGCAAGAAACGCAGCTTTTATAGCGGCAGCATTTATTATGGGACTTACAACGCTTGCAACAGGCCTTAATTCAAGCCGCACTGCAACAACCACCGCCAAACTTCTTTCTAAATACCCTGATCAGTACCCTACCCTATCGAAAATGAGCATGGTCACCCAAACCTTCATCGACACTTCAGCAATTTACGGGCTTCTTGATTGCCTTATCATACTCTGGGCAAGCTAAAAATCGGACATTAATCATTGATTTTTATCTATAATTTATTCTAATATAAAATTATAAGTTTTATTAAACGGAGAATGTATGAAAAAGCACGTACTATGCTTGACGCTCTTTCTTTTCATGTCTTCTGGAGTGCAAGCACTTCATGAGGCATCTTACACTAAATCAAACTCATGGGCCACGGCCATTGAAAAATTACTGTCTCCACTCTTTCAAGAATTAATGCCCGCAGATGAAGTTACAAGTTGGATCTCATGGGCTAGCGGATTAGTCAAAAAAGTCGCATCAACAATAAGCGAATAAAAGCTGCCCTTTGTTATTTTTAAAAAACGGTAAATCACACCAAATTGAACTGTCACCTAAATATTCCCAAGCAGATGTGCCAAAGCAAAATTTTAACTATTAATCAACTGAGCATTCTCTCCCGTGCGCCGATTGTGCAGGTATCTCTTGAGAATGAACCCGGAAACCACTGCCGCAGCAACAAAAACAACGGCAGCACCGGCTCCCACACTAACACCTATAACACAATCCATATTACAACTCTTGTTACTGTTATTTCCATTATTGCTCTTGCCACAGCCGAATACAGTGACATCATTTGAATTCTCATTAGCAGTAGCAATATATAAGCTGCCTGGTGAAAAGGCGATTGAATTCGCGCCGCTCGACTCAGATGGTAAATTAGTCACTTCACTTTTGCTCAATCTACCTTCATTGTCTACGTCAAACAGTGCTATTGCGCTAGAAGAACCACCAATAACAATAGCCAGGTACATACCATTTGGTGAAAATGCCGCAGCAGTGAAATAGCCGTAAAAGGAAGGTAATGCGTATGAGGTGCCCTTACTCAGGGAGCCATCTGGCTCCACACTAAATATGGTTACGTCAGCTGAAAGAATATTAGCAGTAACAAGATACGAGCCGTTGGGTGAAAAAGATACGGAATTGGGAGTTTTAGAGCCGGAGGGTAATGCATATGATTTTCCTGTGCTCAGTTTGCCGTCTGGGCCGACACCAAAAATCGTCACATCGCGCGAATTCTGATTAGCGATAGCTAAAAGGGCACTATTTGGTGAAAATGCTATCGACGTAGGAGTAGCTGTCCCCGATGGTAATGCATATGATATTCCACCCGTTAGAATACCGCCAATTCCTACAGTAAACACGCTAATATTAGTTGAACCGATATTAGCAGTAGCAAGATATGAGCCATTGGGCGAAAATGCTAGGGCAATAGGTTGATAAGAACCAGAAGGCAGCGAATACGAAGCAGCAACTTTCGAGACACTCCCATCTCCTACAATATTAAACACTGTTACATCATTTGATTCACTATTGGCAGTAGCGAAATACCGGCTATCGGGCGCAAATGCTGCTGCACAAGGATTTTTAGAGCCCGACGGTAAAGGAAGCGAAATAGGTGTACTTAGCACTCCAGACTCTTCGACGTTAAACACTGTTACATTATTTGAAACAGGAGGTGGAAAACTTCCTTTGTAAATAGTTGCTGTAACAAGGTATGAGCCATCGGGTGAATATACTACTGATGAAGGTGCTGAAGACCCGACTGGTAACGCATAGGAAGTGCCGCCATTATTTAGGGAGCAATCAGCATTGAGTCTTCCGTTTGTTGCCATTACTAGTAGCGTAGCAAGTAAAGTTGTGTTGTTCATCCTGTTCTTTCCCAGTAGATTACTTGACAGTTTTCACGGCACTATATAAGCACTGTTGACTCTAATGGGGTAAAATTTTAATGTCAACAATCGCATACATCTAGATTGGGTATCACAAGAAAAAGAAATATGCCGCTATGGGTGAAGAATCTTCAGCTATGAAGCAAGTACCTGATAGCTAATGAAAGTAATTAGCCTTTAGACGCCGAACTCATACGCACATGACCTAAAATTTGATGAATGATTTTTCTGGCAATGTTTCAAATATAGTTCCTGCCTGTGCACCATATAACCCTTGATGAGCCCCAGCTATCGTTTGACCCAGGTAGTTAGCTCGTTGGTGGGTAGTCGATGAGCGTGTTTTGAATGAACTTGAGGCTATGAAGGTGCAAAACATCTTCTAAGACCGTTTACTTAACGCTATTGTTTTTAGAAAGTTTAGCGAGATTTTGAATTTGTTAAAGGAGAAAACTAGTATAGAAAATATAAGCAGTCTGAAGTATTCCATTACTATTACAAAATTACAATGCTGAAATTTTAACCACTTTCACTATTTTAGTACCAAATAAATAGTCGAAACATAAGTTCGAATAAAATGCGCGCACGCCTTGCGGCTCAGAATAAGCGACTATGTCATACTGCGATCTTTCAACACATAGAGTTTATGAACATCAATATATTTGATTACCTTGGAGTCAACAAACTCATAAACACTTAAACCGCGCGATATCATCGAGCGAACGGCTGAAGAGCTTATGGTGTTTTCAAAAGGCGAAGGTACGACAAACAAAGCATTTTGGTGCTTTTTTAATATTTCGTTATTGTTAATAAGCGCAGTAAGAGGAATACCAAAGCGAGGTATTACGAGTATCCCATGGTTATCATCCATCAGCGTTTCTTGATCCTCTAATGACCATAGCCCTGGGGTATTAAACGAGCTTAAAAGATCAGCCCCGCATACGAGAAAAACTCGGACGTCTCGTTTGTAACAGTCATTTAAACCTTTGCGTAAGTGCTCAATAACTGAAACTGTGGTCTGATACTTTTCTTGCTCAGCTTCCCAAGTATCAAGCGCTATCCAAGAAGAACGTTCTAGTGCTAATTGCGCCATAGCGATTCTATCAGCAGATGGAGCAAGCCCTTCTTTTTTGTAGGCGTCTGATACTGGAGATATAAAGCCACCTACAACGTATATATCGGGACGCACGCGACTCAAATGATTTTTACCACTTTCAAGCATTTCGAGGTGAAAAAGGGTAATGGGCGAAAAAGAGCCACAAGCTATAAGAACGGCGGGTTTTCGCGCATCCCATTCTAAGATTGGCGCCAATTTTGAGCAATCAATGGACATAGTCTTTATAAATCTTTAGCTTTTAATAACCATATACCGACTTGCGATCAGCATCATTCATAAAGGTGACGTGCTTTTTAGCTTGTTCTAGAAGATCTGCTTCGTACTCAGAAAGCGCAACCTTAAAGCGTTCAGCACGAATAGTTGCTTCGATTTTTTTATAACGCTTTTCATCAGTCTCTTTATGACCTGTTTTTAAAGGTATTAAACGATCTTCGGTTTTTTCTTTAAGTTTAGTGACTTCAAAGCCACCAGCTGCGGGCTCGATAAAAACGATGTTACCGATGGCCTCATTTTTTATAAACCCTTTATCTTTAGGCAAATCTCGAGCTTTAATCACAAACGGCTCACTCCACGCAATCGCTGATTTAAGCGTTTTATTTTTGATCGCGCTTTCAAATTCAGTAGCGGGTAGCGTACTTGGCACAAAAGCGTTCAAGAGCGTAAACGTGGCTTCCTCGCGGTCTCCGTGCTTATCCCAATAAGCATCAACATCGCCCTCTTTTAGCGTTGGCATTTTATTTCTTAAGCGATAAGATTGTGCCTGCTCGATTTCTTGTTGACGCTTTAGCTGCTCTTTTCCTTCCTTGACGGTGTATCCGACAGCTTTAAAAATAGCCTCAATTTGCTCAAAACCACAATTATTTATCTTTTGCAGTTCTTTAAGAAATTTATCAACCTCTTCATCAGTCACCTTGATTGCAAGCGTGCGTGCATCAAAAGCCTTGAGCTGCTCAAGAACCATGTCGCGCAAAGTACGTTGTTCACCATTAAGGTTGGGGCGAATATCAAGGGTGGTAATAATAACCTTTTCTTGCTGAGGACCAAAAATGATAGCTCGCGTCTGATTGAAAATGATATCTTCGCCAAATGCGCTGACTGACCACAACAATAAGCAGCCTAAAAACAGTAAAACTTTTGTGTGCATAAAAGGTCCCCCTCGAAAGCCAGCGAGTAAAAGAGTGATCCTTTACTCGCTAGACTAATTTGTTTAGCCAACCTGCGGCTTTATCGGTTGTGGTAAAGCAGTAGGTTGCGTTGACTGTTCTACAGCCTTCTTTTTACGTTTTTGAACGTAATCCTTATTAACTACTAGTTTATATTTTTCTTTAAGTTCGGCCAGCTTTTTCTCATGCAGCTCATTAAATTTCTTATTTTTAATGACGTGTTGGACTGCTTCTTTGACAGACTCGAAATCGGCATACTTAGGCTCTTGGCGGCTTAATAGCTCTATGACACGATACTTGTCATCTGAGCCTTTTACGATTATTATCGTCGGCAAGGTCGCTTTATTTTCAAGAATGACGTCTTTTACCGTCTCGTCTAAAAAGCTGCTTCTATTAACAAGGCCATAGTCAACCACGTGCTTATTAGCTTCTTTAGCTACTTGAGCAAAAGTACTTGCGCGGGCTTTTTGAGCAAGCTCACCAGCTTCTTTCTCATCTGATACCTCAAAACCCTCAGCCTTTATACCACCAGCCGTTATTAGAAAGGGAGGCTGCTGAAGCATAGGTTCGGTACTGCGCTCCTGATAGAACTTCTGAGCTTCAGCATCACTGACCGTGACTTCTTTAAGAACCTGATTTTCAAAGGCCCTTAAAGCCAGGTCTCCATCAACTGCCTCGTGAATCCGAGAAGCATTGCGGACGTATTCAGGCTGATGGTCAAGGCCCGTATCATGTACCCAGTGCATCATAAGCTCTTTTATGGCCTTGCCCTCGATAATGCGTCCAAATATTTCATCTTGTTGGTCCTCCGGAATAAGAGGCATAAGCTCTTTTATAGAAGGCTCCGTCTGCATCATCAGCAGGATATCTCTTTCAGTATCTTCTCCAGTTACTACTGGTTTTTCGTTTAAAGAAACGACCGTTTCACGAAGCAAAACAGGATCATATCCTTCAAGTTTTACGTCTTCATGCGCGTGAGGGCAACCGCACGAAGCATTTTTGACCATTTTCCACGGCCAGTAATCACAACCAGGTAGCAGCGCAATTGCTGACAGTAACAGTACATGACTTAGAAAATAACGTGAACGCTTTATCATAAGTGCCTCAATGTTTATTGAATAATAGGTCCTGTTTACGCTGTGTAGCGTATCACAGAACTTTACATACTGCAAAAGCGGTAGCTAGACCGCTCTACAAGCAACAACAGCAGAAAGGCTATTAAGCTCTAAATGTTCTAATGCCTCTGCTGCTGCTCGAAGCGTTGACCCAGTCGTTACAAGGTCATCAACCAAGATTATGCTTTTCGATTGCCAGTGCGCTCGCATGGCATTACTCATAAAAGCACCCGAACTATTTTCATGCCTTTGTAAAATCGTCAAACCCGACTGAAAATCTGTCTCTTTTGGCCGTAAAAGTAAGGAAACTACAGGTATCTGCCACGCTTTTGAAAGCACATGGGCTATGGTAGAAGCCTGGTTAAAACCCCTTGCAGCATACCGTTTCCAATGAAGTGGAATCGGCACTAAAGCATCAGCTTTCTGGAGCTCTAATTGCTCGGCCATTAAAATACCAAGATGCTCTGACGCCGCTTGCACCCCAGAATGTTTTGCAAGAACAAAAGTTTTTAAAGGCTCTTTATATGCTCCAAGAGAAGATACCTGCATCACCTTACCGCTAGAAATCGGGATGCAAAACGGAAGCGTGCCTTCTATAGCGTTCTTACATACTCCACATAAAGGCGTATCCTTTTTTGTCAACGCGTGACAATAAAAACAGACATAAGGCAAAAAAGCGTCCCTAAAACAGGCAACTAGTGATTCAAGCATCATTAAAATGGGTTGAAAAAAGCATAACAAGAGCACCGACCACAATAGCAACATCAGCTGCATTAAAAAGCGTGGGAAATTGCCATTGGCCAAGAGCCACGCTGCAAAAAATCCACCACGGCACCATACCAAACTCTGTCGATCAAGTTACTCACAGCCCCTGCAAGAATAAGGACCTCGCCAAAGAGAGTTTTGTGCGTTTTATAGCGCTCATACGCATGGACGCATAAAGCGAGTATAATAAACGCCAAACCAATCGAGAGCAAAAACCAGGAGAGCCACGTCCTTGCTTGAAACATCCCCCAAGAAATGCCTTTGTTATAAAGAAGCTCGCATGTCAGGCCCGGAAATAATGTACGAGGAGAGGCACAGTAATAAATAGCCGCCAGTTTTGATAATCGGTCAATAAGGAAAATACTGATAAAAAGTAACAAGTACCTTTCTATCTGGCTCTTCATCGTATCGTTGCTCCTTTTTGACGTAATCGCTCAGAGACCCTACTACTTACCTCGTCGATTTCGTCTTTGGTTAACGTCTTATCAGCATCACACAGCCTGTAGCGTAATGTTATCGCGCGCTGGGCGAACCACTCCGAACGCTCATAATAATCAACAAGCTGTACATGCCTAATACGTTCATCCTCATTATATATCGCCCGTTCAAGCTCGCTCACGGTCATTTCTACTGGTATAAATATGCTGACATCAAGCTCAGTGCAAGGATACTTTAGCAATTGCTGTACCTGAACTCTCGGTTTTGCAAATTGTTTAAGAAAAGTACCATCGAGCTCAGCAATACAGGTAAAACCCGCAATCTCTTCTACTTTTGTAGATCCGATACCAACATAGCCTACATGCTGACGATCACAAAATAACGCAGCTATTTGGTTTGGGCTATACCAAAAAGGTATCTCTCCCGTAGGCTTTACCCACTCAATAGATGCTCCAATAAGGTCGAATAAGGAAGAGACAGCTGCTTTAAATTCATAAAAATTGGGTTGCTGCGCACTGTGCCATATAAAGCTGAGTGAAGACCCTTCACGTATGCTCTCTTTTTCCAAAGACCATAGACGATTCCATTCAAAAAACCGTACATCGTGCGCCTGTGTTTTATTCATTGTTACAGCTTTAATAAGGTGCGGAACGAGCGAAGCGATGAGGCGCCGCGCGTTTTGCGATACTGGATTATTAAGCTCAATGTCTTGATCGGGTTTAAAGCCCAGTACACGTAAAAAATCTTCATCGTAAAAAGGGTAACTTGCTATTTCATGCATTCCAAGAGAAAACGCGCAATGATTTTTTAAAGCTCGTATACGATTTACTACATGATTGTCAACAGGACGCATTAAGCGCGCTGGAACCGTTGCATGAATATTGCTGTAGCCAATTAATCGAGCAACTTCTTCAACGGCATCTTCGCGTAAGCGAATATCGCCTTGCCTAAAAGTAGGTACCAAAATTGTATACTCTATTCCTGAAGAAAGAAATTTCTCTTGAACGCCAAATCCCAACTTAGAAAGCGTTGCGCGAACATCTTCTGGCAAAAGCGCGCTACCAATTTTTTTAGTAATATACTCATGCGTTACGGTAATGGTGCGTTCAACGGCGGGAAGGCCCAAAGAAACAATGTCCGGTGAACTATCAGCTTTAATACCCCACGCTTTAATAAGGTATAAAAAGCGCATAAGAGCAGTAACATTTTGATTCGGATCAAGACCTTTTTCAAAGCGCGACGAAGCTTCTGTTCTCTTTTTGTGTTCAATCGAACTGCGCCGTATGGCTACGGGACGAAAATGCGCACCTTCAACGACAATCCTGACACTTGAAGTGCGTACAGCAGCATAAGATCCCCCCATAACGCCTGCGAGCGCAAGCGGCTTTGTTGAATCTGCTATAACACAATCTTTTTCGTTAAGCTCAAGCACGGTACCATCGAGTAATTCGATACGCTCTGAAGGCTTTGCCATGCGTGCTTTCAACTGAGCTTCCTTAATAGCAAGGCCATCAAAAGCATGCAGTGGTTGGCCAAGATCATACATCACATAATTGGTAGCATCGACGATTGCATTGACGGGTTTACCTCCAACCAGCACCAGGCGCTGTGCCACAAAAGGTATCGATGACACATTACTAACGTGATTTAACGTGAGAGCTGCAAATCGATCGCATACTGGTTGAGCGTCAATGCGCAGCGTAAGACCGTCAATTACGCCAGTCTGCTCATAATTTTTAACTAAACGGGAAGCAATAAGTTGGTCTTCAGGCACGAGAGTTACTGAAAGCAATGCGGCAATTTCACGAGCAAACCCGCGGTGACCCCATAAATCAGGTCTGTGCGTAAGAGACTTATTGTCGATTGTTATAATGTAGTCCTCTTTTTGCAAAGAGGCCTTCCATAAGCCTTCTTTGTCCGATGCGGGAACATAAAGAGCCGGCATCAGGCCTTCTTTTTCGCCGTGAAAATCGAGCACAGTAGCATACGAAACTTTTTCACCTTCGCGGCGCACTAAATAAAGACCGTCCAAAACTGCATCAGGACGTAATGGCAAGCGTACCTCTTTTTGCATTTCCGGCATAAAAAAGAGTGCTTGACCCTTCTCTATGCTTTTAAGCTCAGCAAGAGCAAAGGCGCTTAAATCAAAAGAAACTTTACAATACGAATCAATTTCTGCTGTAGAGGTACTCAGTTTCTGAATGAGCTTATCTACGGACACATCCTGTAACCGCACATCAAGAATATGGTCAAAAATCCACGCAAGGGATAATTTCATGCTTTAATACCCTTTATTACGCTCTAAAAAGCTCATTTATATACAGAATACGCAAAAAGCACAAAAGCAGCAACTTGATCAACCTTAGAGAACTTTAAAAAAACGAACTACGCGTTCAGCGGAAGGAGGCTAGCCTCCTTCACCTCAAGCAAGTATGGCGTTGCCAGTAGATAAATTTAAGACACGGCACGTGTCTTAAATTGCATGCAGCACTTCGTGCAAAAAAGGATAGCGAAAACCTAGAGCACATGACTTACGCTCTGAGGCGTTTGGATGTAATCAATTACTTAGCTCTTTTAAGAATGAGCTCTCCCAATTTTCTACTAGTGCTCACGTTCAGCTCATGAGCTTTTTTCAGTTCACCCTTCTCCCAAAAGAATTGCCGTACTAAACACGTGCTTTTTAAAAGCCTATGAAAATCGATCAGCACGTGTTATGATTTTCACAAACCTTAGGATTTAATATGTTTTTAGAAAGAGATATAGCAGACCGCGTACGAAGCGGGGCGAGGAAAATGCCTATAGTAGCCATCATTGGCCCGCGACAATCTGGCAAAAGTATGCTTGTAAAAGAGTTATTCAAGAATCATAGGTATATAGATATGCAAGATCCTGAGCTTTCGGATTATGCAAACAAGGATCCTAAGGGTTTTTTAAGCACTTTCAATACTGAGCATGGTCTAATTCTTGATGAGATACACTATGCTCCCAAGTTGCTTTCTCAATTAAAAATGGAGGTGGAAAAAAATTCGCGGCCGGGGTATTACATTCTTTTAGCACCGCATGATTTTTTTCTTGATGAAATTTTAAGCGAGTCTCTTGCAGGGATCATGTACCTCTATATATTACTTCCTCTTTCTATAAGTGAGCTTAAAAAATCACGGCTACTACTCGAGTGTGCGGAGGAACAGCTATTACATGGTTTCTACCCTCGTGTTTACGAATCAGCTATCGATACACGTGAGTATTACGAACAGTATATCTCAGTGCGCATTGAGAGAGATATAAGGATGGTAAAAAATTTTGAAAAGAGCGTAGCGTTTAGAAGGTTTATACAGCTTTGCGCTCTTCGTATTGGCTCACCGATCAATTTCAGCGAGCTTGCACGGGATGCACGTATCAGCATTAATACTGCCAAGAGTTGGCTTTCTCTCCTTCAAACAAGCTTTACAGTATTTTTCCTTCCGTCTTACTATAAGAACCTGTCTCGAAGGATTATCAAGTCGCCAAAGCTGTATTTTTATGATGTTGGGCTTGCTTTAATGTTCCTGAACGCCAACAAGGAAACGTTTACAAAAAAACGGGACCTTTATGGTTCATTGTTTGAAAACATGCTCATTGCTGATGCTTTAAAAAATTGTCACAACCGCGGACTTGATTCGAGGTTATCATTTTTTAGGGATACGAATCAAAATGAGATCGACCTCATAATCGAATCAGCGAGCGTAACTGTACCGGTGGATATCACGGAAATAAAGAGCGTAGACAGTGTTTCTGGCACCTTAACATGGTTTATAAAACAAACAGGTGGTGATCAAAAACCCCTAGTTTTCTACGGCGGTGATCAAGAACTAGAGCTTTCAGGTTCCAAAGCTATGCCATGGAACTATATAGACTCGACGCTTTTTGTGTGAGCATTCGGGGCTTTAAATCTCGGATTTGGGCTGTTAAAAAAGCGTATAAGTTATAGTATACTGGAAGCATAATTTAACTGAGTCCATTATGGAAAAAATCATCCTTTATTACAAGTATGTACCTATCGAGCATACGGACGTTATTGCCCTGTGGCAAAAAGAGCTTTGCCAAAAACTTGACCTTAAGGGGCGGATCATTATAGCTCCGGAAGGGATTAATGGGACACTTGGAGGCCAAGAATACGCTATAAAAGACTATCAAGCTGTTATGGCCGCTCATCCGCTTTTTGGCGACATAGATTTTAAAAGTAGCTCAGGCTGTCGTGATGATTTTCCTCGCCTACAAGTTTCTGTAAAAAAAGAGATTGTGCGGCTTGGTATAAGTCCTGAAACTGTTAGATCAGAAAACGCGGCCGTTCACTTAAGCCCCCAGAAAGCGCATAAGCTTATAGCAAAGAAAGATAAGCATCTTGTTATCTTCGATGCTCGTAATGTCTATGAATCTGATATTGGTGCCTTTGAGGGAGCGATAACTCCTGATATTAAAACCTTTAGAGAACTTCCGGGCTATATTGACGCTCATCTTGAGCTTTTTAAGGACAAGGATGTTCTTATGTACTGCACAGGTGGTGTTCGGTGTGAACGGGCATCTGCATATCTTGCTACTAAGAATGTAGCGCGCAGTATTACGCAAATAGCTGGAGGGATACATCGCTACTTAGAGGAATATCCGGAAGGCTTTTTTAAAGGTAAAAATTTTGTTTTTGACGGCCGTATGGCTCTTAAGGCCACCGATGACGTTCTTGGGCGCTGTAAAGAGTGTAATCGACCATATGATATTCATAAGCCTTGTTCATATACCCATTGCCATGGACTTATATTGTTGTGCCCGGACTGTGCGAAAGTATCAGATAGCACCTGTAGTCCTTCGTGCAGCAGCCTAATTAGCCAAGATGGCACCAAAAAAAGGCCTGACACTCAAAAAACCGTTGGAGCCCATGGAATATGAGTATCTGCATACAGCACAATGTTTCTTTAGCAGAAAAGACGTGGTTTAGGACGGGTGGACCTGCCCGCTTTTACACGGAGCCGCGTTCGGCGGAAGAATTTCGGCGAGCGCTGACGCACGCAAAGCACTATGATTTACCGCTTTTCATTTTGGGAGAGGGAGCGAATGTCCTTATAAGTGATGAGGGGTTTTCGGGGCTTGTCATTAAACCTGGCATTACCTCGCTTTCACACTTTTATACCGAGGAAGGAAGCTACGTAAAAGCGGGGGCTGGTGTAGCTTTTAGGGATTTAATCAGTTATTGCCTGGAACATGAGCTTATTGGTCTTGAAGAATTTAGTGGGATACCTGGAACTGTTGGCGGCTCAGTGTTTATTAACATACACTATTTTGAGTTTCTTTTAAGTTCTTTTTTGACGCATGGGACGGTCATTGAAAAAGCGACAGGTTCTATTATATCTGTTGATCGTCCTTGGTTTAATTTTTCCTATAACTATTCGACGCTTCAGGAGGGCAAGCATTATCTTGTTGATGCTACATTTGCTTTAAAAAAGGGTTCACCTTTCGATGCTTTTTACGCCAAAGGGCGAAGTGATGAAATTGTTAGGCACCGGATGCGTAGGTATCCGCTTGAAAGAACATGTGGGAGTTTTTTTAGAAACTTTTTTGAGCATGAGCTTCTAGAGAGCAAACACCCGCATAAAATCGTCCACGTTGCCTACTATTTCGATACCTTAGGCTTTAAGGGACAACTTAGCAGTGGTCATGCTTTTGTATCTCACAAGCATGCAAACATGATTGTAACGAACCCCCAAGCATCATCTAAAGATGTTATTAATCTTGCTCGCACGATGCAAACGCTGGTTCACCAAAATTTTGGTATTACTCCGCAACCGGAATGCGTACTTTTAGGCTTTAAAGAGCATCCGCTGCTATAAAAGCGAACTATTAGTTATTATTATTTGTTCTCCAGAGAATCTATCCGCCGAGGGCGGATTGCTATTGCCTCAAGAACAAATGTTCTTGAGGTATAATTTCAAGATTTAAATCAACGGGTGCAGGGCGCAGCACTGCCGCTCTACGCGGAGTAGCGCCCGCTGCGTAAGCGCGACTTTAGCTTTTTTTAAAATTCGGCCCATGATCCATCCTCGTACGCGGCGCGACTTACGTAGGTATGTGCGGCGATGGTTGTAGAAATGCGGTAGAAGCATGCCCCTTCTTTATTACTCAGGTAAACGGAGCCTGCATCGGTGTGTCCACTTGGGTAAAAAACTACTCGATCGTGGCTAAACGTAAGAGCTCTAGAAGATGGTGCTTTAAACATCACTGGATCTTGTAGGTGGTGTATCAGCCCATCTTTGACCTTATAGGCGTTTTGGTTTTTTAAAAACGTGAGCGTGACCTCTTTGTTGCTCGAGACTGCCTCCTGCTGGAGGGAAAGAAAAATGAGATAGAGCCTGTTGCAAGCCATTCGCACACGTAGTTCACCAAAAACTCGAAACGACACGGAGGTGCAAAACGCCAAAAAGCTAACAAGAACGCAAACAAGGACAAGCTCTAGGAGCATGAACCCTTTTCGCGCCATTATACTTCGACGTCCTGGGAGGTAGTAGCGGCCACAGATAGAACTTCCTCAATTGTTGTAAGTCCCATCTTAATTTTTCGAATACCGTCATCGAGGAGTAGGGTCATTCCTTCTTTCATGGCCTCTTTTTGTATTACTGAGGCATCGGCTCTTTCAACGGTAAGTCGTGCGATAGGATTGGTCATAGGCATTACTTCAAAGATAGCCATACGTCCTTTGTATCCCGTATTAGAGCATTCCTCGCAGCCTACGGCCTCATAAAACTTGATCGTCTTAGCCTCAGATGCGGATATACCTAACCGTTTTAATAAGTCTGGATCTGGCTTATATTCCTTTTTACAATACGGGCAGAGTTTACGAACAAGGCGCTGTGCAATGACGCACGTAAGCGTTGATGCAATTAAGAAGGGCTCTATTCCCATATCAAGAAGTCGAGTAATGCTTGCTGCAGCGCTATTCGTGTGTAGGGTACTTAACACAAGGTGTCCGGTCAAAGCGGATTGTATAGCAATCTGTGCGGTTTCTCGGTCACGAGTTTCACCGATCATGATTATATCGGGGTCTTGACGCAAAATGGACCTAAGAGCGGCTGCGAATGTTAGACCTATGCTCTCACGTACTTGCACTTGCCCGACACCCTGCATTTGGTACTCGACCGGGTCTTCAACGGTGATTATATTGACTCCGGGCTTATTGAGCCTTCCTAAAATTGCGTAGAGCGTTGTCGTTTTACCAGAACCTGTTGGACCTGTAATAAGAACGATGCCATTTGGCTGCTCGATGCTGTAAAGCACTCCTTTATAATCATGCTCGCTAAAGCCAAGATCTTTAAGGTCGGCAAAGCTTTTGCTTTTATCTAAAAGTCGCATTACGATACGCTCACCAAAGGTGACGGGTAGAACGGATACACGTATGTCGATTGGTTTATCGGCTATCTTTATCTGAATACGTCCATCTTGCGGTTGGCGTTTTTCAGCAATGTTAAGGTTTGCCATGATTTTAATACGCGACGTAATAGCTGCTTGTGCACGCTTTGGGGGGGACATGACTGGATACAAAACACCATCGATACGATAGCGCACCTGTAGCTCTTTTTCAAAAGGCTCGATATGTATGTCGGACGCATCGCGCTTTACTGCTTGATAGAGGATATGATTAACCAGCTTTATGATAGGCGCCTCATTAGCCATACCGAGTATGTCTTCTTCCTCAATCGCGCCAAGGTCCATCTCGGATGCAAGCTCTTTTTCCTCTTCAAGCTCCGCTATCATCTGCTTTGTACCTTCTAGGGGGTAATAGCGATTAATAGCATCAATGATGGTTGATCGCGCTGCGACTGCTCGAGTCGTATTCCCACCAAGTAGCATATTCAATTCGTCTGCTGGCTGATAATTAAGAGGATCAGTAAGCGCAATAACGACTGAACCGTCAGGGTTTCGAACCGGTATAATGCTATTTTCTCGTAAAAACTTTAAGGGGATTCTTCCAAGAAGTTCAGCATCCGCCATCTTATCAGTTATGGCTTCAAGATAGGGCAATTGAAATTTTAAAGCTCGCGCAGAGGCTAAATCTTTGTCGCTGACCAAATTATTGGCGGTTAAGTAAGCCTCAAGCGTCAGCCCAGCAGCCTGACTTTCTTTACGGTACTCATCATACCGCTCTTTCGTAAGCGCTCCCTGCTCACGCAAGATCTCCCCTAGAGTTTTTTCTACCATACATTCTCCCCAAAATCTTTCACAAAGTAGAATATCATAGCACATGCTATTTGCTAGAGCACGCCAATAATCGTAAACCTGTGTTCAAAAAAATTATATTCTCTTATAAATATATTACAAAAGTCATTACATTTATAGTCCTTGTTCTGTCCCCAAATAAAAAATCAGGGAAGTAAGCGCCTACGCGGCGTGCGGCAGGACATTGTCCTGCACCTGTTGCTTGTTTTGCATGTTACACATGCTTATTGTCTATGAGATAGACCGGAAAATCCGGTCTATCTCATTAGGCACATTTACTAAGAAAGGGAATTCCCTTTCTTAGTAAATTAAACAACCATAAAAAGTTTAAGAAGGGTGTGGGGCAAGGGTCATAAAGCCTGAGTCCAGGCTTATGAGCCCTTTCATAAGAGTCAATACTATGACTCTTATGATGCCGCGTAGGCGCCTCTTTCTCTTTGACTTACTATTTAGGGACACTCTTTAGAAACAAAAAACGAGCCAAATAACGGCCTACTTGCTTGATTATCCAATGTATACTAACCTAAAAGAAGAAAGCTACTAATAATCAGCATTTAATCTTTTTAACCAGAAATCACCTATGAACATTTTTCCCTTTTTTCTAGCATCCGCTCTTTTGTGCCTTTTGGGGTGTGGGGCGTCTTCTAACCGTAAGCACGTTCGACAAGTTGATGCTGCCTATCGTGCGCTTCCCTCAAAAGCTATTAGGCAGACAACCCAGGATGAAGCTCTGAGTGCCAAAAAATATCATAAAGAGCACGGGGACTTGGATTTGGCTACAAAGTATCTTGAGCACGCTTTAGCAAAAACAACTGACCATCAGCAACGAAAGGATTTTATCTTGGAGCTTGCTGACATGTACATGGAGCTCGGAGTTAAGGATAAAGCCAGTAGGCTCTACTCTCAATATAAGACCCTCTACCCGGGTAGCCCGCTTATCAAATATGTACTCTATCAAGAAGTTGCCGCAAATTACGGTGATACCCTTTCAAGCGCTAAAGACCAGACAAAAACAAAAGAAGTTATAAAGCTTGCAAAAACGTTCCTTGAAGAATTTCCGGACGATGCTGAATATGCGGCTAAAGTGAATACCATTCTTGGCGAGGCTTCATTAAAAATTCTAAGAAATGAGTTTATAACGGTTACATTCTATTTACATAAATACACCTATGCTCCAGATGCGAGTTTACTTAAAGCTGCAAAACAGCGCTTGGCCCATCTTATAAAAGAGTATCTTCACCTTATTCCGGACAACAATGAGCTTTTAAAGCTTGATGACTCTCTAAAAGCTCAAGATGATGCACCGACATACGCCGGTCTTAAAACGATAGCCGATACCATTGAAGCGTATCTTGGTCAGCATCCAGAAGTTGAAGATACTTTTCTAGCGCGCTTTTTTACCAGTAGGCGTCATGAGCAATCGGCAAATCGGGCATGAAGGAGAGCGCTTTGTGGGCAGCTATCTTGAGGCGCTGGGCTTTACAATAAAAGCTTATAACTATCAACAGCGTTGCGGGGAGATTGACGTTATAGCACTTAAAAAAGACCTGCTTTTATTTGTGGAAGTAAAAGTAAGAAAAGAGCTTTACGGCACGATAGCAGACCTTATAGGACCTTCTAAGCAGCACAAAATTATTAAAACTGCAGTTTCTTATGTCGTCAGAGAGCATCCTTCGAAAGATCTTGTCTACCGGTTTGATGTGGCCGTTTTAAAGCCAGAAGGCGCCTCTTATCGTCTCACGTATATACCAAATGCCTTTACCCCGACGGATAACCATAGGTTTATATGAAATTTGGCCTTGAATTTGCACAACGTGTTACGACAAGTATTATACTCATGTATGTACTTGTTGCGAGCTATCTTGTTGCTCCGTGGTGGATGGTGTCAGTGCTTTTAGGAACGGCACTCATGTACATCCTGGTCAAAGAGTGGCCCCATTTTCGAATTCTTTGGCTTACACCACTGTATCCGGTTCTACCTTTCTTGTGCTTGATTGCCCTTAACGAGGGCACAACAAACATGCTTCTTCCCTTTTTGTTTGTAAATGTAGCAAGTTATGACGCAGGTGCTTACTGTGTCGGTAAATTACTCGGAAGCCGCAAGCTCGTACCAAGCATTAGCCCAGGAAAAACATGGGAGGGTGCCTTAGGCGGTTTTACGATTTCTTCACTCATAACGTACGCATTCTTACTTTCTCACCAGTACAGCCCCAGTTTTTTAAACGTGTGCTTGTCTTCGCTTATAATAAACATTGCAAGCACAAGTGGCGATATATTTGAATCATACCTAAAACGCCAGGCTGGACTTAAAGATGCCGGCTCCTTGCTTCCTGGGCATGGGGGGCTTCTTGACAGGTTTGATGGCATTTTGGGAGCCGCGCTTATTGTTTATCCTCTACGCTCTTTTTTCATAAAGCTTGTAGGATTGTAGCAAAATGAATGAATTCATTTTTATTCTCTATGTGTTTACGTTGATTCTTTTTAACTCATGGGCGCTTATCCTTGGAAAGTCTGCTTTAATAAGCCTTATTGCGCTTGAGTGGGTGCTTGCTAATCTTTTTGTAACAAAACAGATAACACTTATTGGATTGAATGCAACAGCATCAGACGCGCTAGCTGTTGGCGCTACACTCGGTCTTAACCTCATACAGGAAGAGTACGGAAAGCCTGCTACGAGAAAAGCCATCATCATTAGCTTTACCTGCCTTCTTTTTTACACGATTACCTCACTTCTTCATTTAAGTTATATAAAAAGCCCGAGCGATCTATCGCAGGAACACTTTTTATTCATTCTTTCCCCAATGCCACGGCTTATTTTTGCAAGCCTTATAACTAGCTTAGTTGTGCAATATAGCGAATACCGCATCTACGGCTTTTTTTCTTCACTATTAAAAAAGCGCTTTTTTGTCCTGAGAAATTATGCATCGGTCAGCGTTACACAAGCCATCGATACGGTCTTATTTACTTTTTTAGGGCTTTATGGGGTACTGGAACACATTGGTGATATACTTTTTATAAGCTATACGATAAAGCTCGTCACTCTTTTTCTTACAGCTCCATTTTTAGCACTTGCAAGAAAGCTAGCTCATTCGTTTTTAAAACTTACAAAACCCAATAATTAAAGGCTTATGTTTAAATTCGAAATTATTCACACTTCTTCCCGATCGAGAGCACGCGTTGGTCGTATACACACTTCGCATGGCATCATAGACACGCCCACATTTGTACCCGTGGGAACAAACGCAACCGTAAAAGCGCTTGATAGTGAGCTTTTAAAACAAACAAAGACCCAACTCCTTTTTTGCAACACATACCACCTTCTCGTGCATCCCGGCCCAGAAACTATACGTTCCGCAGGCGGACTTCACACTTTTATGAATTACGACGCACCGATTATCACCGATTCCGGCGGTTTTCAAATTTTTAGCCTAGCCTACGGTACCGTACATGACGAGCTTAAAAGTAAGGGAACAAAAAAGAACGAGGGCGCTGTCATAAGAATAACTGAAGAAGGTGTCACTTTTAGGTCATATAGAGATGGTAGTATAATTCATATAACACCAGAATCGTCGATCCAAGCACAGAAGGATTACGCTGCTGATATTATCATCCCGCTCGACGAGCTTCCACCTTATCACATTAACCCGAAAAAGCTACGAGAATCACTTGATCGTACACACCGCTGGGAAAAACGATCATTAGAGGAGCACTTGAAAAATTCGGCCGGTCAAGGCCTTTATGCAGTAATTCATGGAGGACTCGACAAAGATTTACGCCAACATAGTTGTAGCGTACTCGGTGCATGCCCTTTTGATGGATTTGCCATTGGCGGAAGCCTTGGTAAAAACCGCCAAGAAATGATCGAAATGCTTACACCGCTAATGCCATTCATACCGCTCGAAAAACCTACCCACTTACTTGGCATTGGCGATCTTGCATCTTTAGAAAGCTCCATTCCGCTAGGTATCGACTCATTTGATAGCTCACATCCGACTCGCTGTGCCCGCCACGGGTTGCTTTTTACGAGTAAGGGAGATGTAAAAATTCTACAGTCTACCTACAAAAATGATTTTTCTTCACTCGACCCGGCATGCTCTTGCACAACCTGCCGCCATTACACAAAAGCGTACCTCCATCATCTCTTTAAAGCACGAGAAATAACAGCTTATATTTTGGCCACATTGCACAATGTTACCTTCATGGCAGACCTTATGGCATCTTACAGGAAAAAAATTCTCGAGGACCAATTATGAAACAACTGACATCAGTACAAAATAGCCTGGTAAAAAAAGTGTCTTCATTAAAAGATAAAAAAGGCCGCACAGAACATCAAGCATTTATAGCCGAAGGCTGGCGTTGCGTCGAGTCATTTTTAAGCAATGGTTGGATACCGGAAAACATCTTTGTTACACGTGATGTACATTCACAGCTTTCTTTTTTACATGCGCCTGATATGCCTATAGTACTTGTAGGACAAGAAATTATTAATAGAATAAGCTCAACTAAAACACCAAGCGGCGTTGTAGCAGTTTTTTCGATACCACAGAGAAAAAAAGCTTTTAAACTAAAGCCGGGAATCGTATTAGCCGATATTTGCGACTCCGGCAACATGGGTACACTCATTCGTACAGCTGCTGGATTTGGTCATCCAGCTGTCGTCATCGTTGAGGGATGTGACCCCTGGAGCCCAAAGGTAGTTCAAGCATCCGCAGGTGCACTCGCTTTTATAAGCATTATTCAGTTATCGTGGCAGGAGCTGTTACATGAAAAGGGAGACCTTAAACTTTGCGCATTAGTAGCTCCGACAAATACGAAAACGATCAAACCGGATCTTTGTAATGCGCTTTTAGTTGTTGGAAACGAGGCACACGGTATTTCCGATGAATGGCTTTCTACATGCGATACTACTTTTAGTCTGCCAATGCCAGGTAAAACAGAAAGCTTCAATGCGGCTGTAGCTGGGAGTATCGCCCTTTATATACAATACGAAGCATGCTCAAGAACAACACGCTAAAGGCCCCACGATGCTATCAGGTAAATGTTCATACTTCACCCTTTTTATAAGCTGTGTCTTACTAAGTTGCACGGCTTTTGGTATGGAGGAAAAAAAGAAAAAAAGGCGCAAACCAAAACCGGCCGCTACACGCGTATGCAGTGAAACAAATTCGGGGTCTGATGATGGTGAGCAAGAAGCGAGTCAATCACTATGCAGACTGCTATCGGAAAGCGTGCTCAATCCTCAAGAATCAGTAACTGTTTTTATTGATTGTCTTAATATAAGACTTCTTATTCATTGCTTATTTGCTTTAAAAGATACTGAAAGAGCGAAAGCCATGATTCGTGCATTTGAAAATAAAAATCAATGCAAAGTCGCTGAGATAGCGTCGAGCATAGCGTTTTCGCAAGACTTTTTTGAGCATGCGCACAACCTACTTGAAGCCATACAAGCAGAAAATCGTCCGAAAATAGACCAGATGATTTTCGATGGTCAGGGAGAGCCCTTTCTATTATCGGCAATCGGCAATGAAGCGGTGTACGATGAAAAACTCCTAGCAGCAGAATGGCTTTTCGAGCAAGGTGTCACTTTTCTTCCCCATAGGCTGCATGCTTTAAGCACTGCTAGCATACTATGGTTTTATCAGCACCAAATAAAGATGCCCGCTCATCAAGATCAGTTGCTACGTTTACCTATGATTATTACTGCCGCGATGCAAAGCAGCTACCAAAGCATGGAAACAGCTATAAGGCAGACGCAGCCTCTTGAAATTGAAATCGTTGGAGCACTACTTATCACTATAGCTCTTGGAGACCATAACCTTACTGAGCAACTTTTAAAAGCGTACGCAAACCTTGTGAGTCAAGCCTACCAAGAACTACTTATAATAAGAGCTGCTGCATTTGGCCATATCGATATTCTCCACTTGGTAATAGAAACTTTCGGTGCTTCCGATTACGCTTTGCAGGAAAGCTTGCAATTTGCTGCGAGTCGGGGTCAACTGCACATGCTACGTTTTTTACTAAAAAACTACAAAAAAGAAGTTGAAAAAGTCATTGACTGCGCTTTTATAAGATCGGTATTGACTGGTCACAGCGCCGTTGCCCAATACTTATCGAAAAAAGTAGATAAGGAAACTGAACGCCATCTTGATATAAAACAAGCATTCAAGCAAGCACTCTATTTTGCAGCAACACATCGAAGATGGGGCTTTTTTTGCTGGGTACTCGATGCTGCACTGACTTATGGCATAAAATTAAGTAAGCTCCGCAAACATTTTACGTTTTTACTCAGTGAAAGTGACGTCAGCCAATGGGTCAAAAAACATATCACCGTCGCGCTTATCTTTCTTAGAGATGAGTTTATTGAAGAAACAAGGCTTTATGGTACCCTATTCCTCTTGCCAAAAGATGTCCGCGAGATAGTCCTACAAAAACTGACTGCTTTCTGAAAAGCTTTTTTAGTTTTTTAAGAAACTAAATAATATATCTGCGCTCACGCCCATGGTCACCAAATGTTAGAAATTAGTACGAATTATACGGATATAAGGCGGCATTACCATTTTGCTGATTATTTCCAAGCACAGCGTTTCTCACTCTTTCCTGCTCTGAAAGTATGAAAAGCCACACATTAGCATGGCCCGCATAAGGTCGACTTGTCCTTTCTAGTGACTCTAAATAGCTCTTGAGCTTTGCATGCAATGGCAGTTCTGTCGCGGCATAAAGTCTACCGGTGGCATCAGTGATTCGAGGATTAGCTTTATTTTCGATCAATAAGTTTAATATTTCAATTCGCAAATCGCAATCTTGATCAGATGAGGGATCCGAAGCACCTACTACCAGGCGAGCTGCTTCGTCCATTAAGTAGCCGAGGGTTACGTTCTTAAGCAGCCATCTTAAGATAGAGAGATGACCTTTTTCAGCCGCAAGCAAAAAACATTCTTTGCTAATCCGCTCGTTTTCATCTTTATCGAGTTGAGTAGATAAAATGATCTTTCTTACTGTCCTCACATCATCGTTTTTTTCAAGGTGTTTTCTCATAGCGGTGTCTAAGGCGGAATTCTCGGACTCTCCATTTACGGGTCCGTGCTTTTTTTCTTCCATTCCAGATACATTCAAAAATAGATTCGAGATTAGTAAAAAATAAAAAAATAAGTGCTTTATTTCCATTATAGACCTTTCATCATTTTGATACCTAATAGTATTACATTTTTAATAAAACTCAAGTTGCAGTTGCTCACTGCTTTGTACTTTTTTTAACTTTTCATAGTTGTTAGTCCCAGTGATACAAGTTAGAGATAAGCTAACTAAGCTCTTAGCCACGGCGGGTCATTGGAACTATTGAAACTCCGTTAAGCCAAACAACTTGAGCAATTGGAGCTTCTTTTTAGTTGATGGTGCTTTTGCTTGCGTACTATTTTGACTTCTTGATCGCCTTAAGAAAATCTGATAAAATATACATAACTAACTAATGATTTACGCGAGGATTTACAACATGTCAAAATCGACGTTTTTGTGCACAGTCTTCTTATTCTTAGTTTCAGCGAACTTTTATACTACTTTATTAGCAAAAAAAGGGTGCGAAATATATCAAAATTATGATAACGCAGAGGTCCGTTATAAAGACCTTCAACGTTTTCTAGCGCGTATGATAGCTAGTTCTTTAGAAGCTCATAGGAAGGTTAATCTTAAACATAAAAGATCGGGAAAAGAAATCTGCTCCGAACTGTCTTGGCTACATTGTAGTAAAGAAATAAAACGTATGGCGCCAGCTTATGAGCCTGATGATTTGATAACTATAACAAGCTATCAAGTAAAAGATACCTGCAACGAAAGCACTATTTCAGACGAGCTTTAAACGCAAGCCAATCATCATTTGGTTTTATAAATAACTGCGATCATAAGCGTACTACGACAATTCTCAAACCTAGCGTATTTTAAGCGTCATAAGTGACACAAGACAAAGAATTAATGAAACGAGCGCAAAACGAACGGTAATTTGTGCCTCAGGCCACCCGAGAAGCTCGAAGTGATGATGGAGTGGCGCCATTCTAAAGATGCGCTTTTTGCGTAACTTGTATGACCAGACCTGCAATATCACTGAAAGCGTTTCTAAGACAAAAAGGCCCCCCGAAATAGCTAAAAGCAGTTCTTGCTTTGCCATGAGCGCCATAAGCGCTAAGCCGCTACCTAAGGCTAAAGATCCGACGTCCCCCATAAAAATCTGAGCAGGGTACGCGTTATACCACAAAAACCCAAGCGAGGCACCAATAAGCGTAGCTCCTATTACAGCAACCTCGGCATTGCCCATAAAAGGTATATGAAGGTAGTTTGAAAAAATCGCATGTCCGGACACATATAAAAGACCGGTAAATGTGGCAAAATTAGAAACAAGCGACCCAATAGCAAGACCGTCAAGGCCATCTGTTAGATTGACCGCGTTACTAGCACCTACCAAGAGAAACATAGCCCAAGGAACAAATAAAAGGCCCAGCTCCGGCATACAGTGCTTAAAAAAAGGAAGGCATAAGGCTGTTGACGGGCTGCACCAGTAGATCCAAGCCATCGTAATGATAAGAGCAACAGCTATCTGAGCCAACAACTTTTTTCTCTCAGAAATGCCTCTATGCCCTTTAATTTTGGACCAGTCGTCCCAAAGACCTATCGCTCCAAACCCGCAAAGGCACGCTAGAAAAACCCAAACGGCAGGCTTTAACCAGTTGCACCACAACAGACTCGAAAGAAGAACAACACCCAAAATAAAAAGGCCGCCCATGGTGGGCATACCATCTTTTGCCTTATGCGTTTTAGGGGCATGTTCACGAGCCTTAGAGCGGAACCACAAACGCGATTGCCTTATAAACCAATTTCCCCAGATAAAAGAAAAGAGAAGCGAAGTTAATAGAGCTGCCATCGTTCGAAAACTTACGTAATGAACAACGTTAAAAACGCTCAATGAAGGTTTTAAAACGAGTGCTAGATGGTATAACATGTTTTTAGCCAGTTAAGGTTGTACCTTGTAAGTATATCAGACATTACCCGACGACTGTAAGCTTGCGAATTTTGATTTTCCCCCAAAATGAGATATAGTTATTAGAAATTCATTTAGTGAAAAAATGTAAAATAGGCAGAACATGAAAAACATTACTAGACTATTTTTTATTACGATCATGTTACTATCGGGCGTTCATGTAATTCAAGGTATGGAAAAAGGAGAAAACGAAGTTAAAAAGCAAGAAGCTCGTTGTCTTTTGTGCTTTCAGAAAATAGACTCCTCGCCTGATTGCTTAATTCTTTTAGCCTTCCATAGGGATTGCTTAAACGCCTTCTTAGCCTCGCTCAATGATGAAGTTGATGCAGATAAAGTGGTACGAATTTTTGAAGAACAGTGCAATCAAATTGAGAACAATCAAAGAGAAAATCCGAACGAAGAAGTAACAAGAAGACATCTTACAAGATCAGAGCTCAAAGATTTAGTTGACACCTATCTAAGAGACACGCGACAAGTAAGAGACGATAATAATAGCGCGATTGCTAATGCTCATTCATTAGCGACGGTACCAAGCCCATCTGGAAATGCTATAAGCACAGTTATGGTATTTAACACCACATTAAACATTTCTGACACGGGAATGGTAAGATCTAACTCTCAGACACTTAACGGCAGTATGTATTGTGCCATGGCAAACACCAGTTTAAATAATATAACAATATATAGCGTAAACAACTCCACCTTCAATCTTATTTCAACCATCCCTGTTTCAAGCGTCTTACCAAGAGTACAGGAAAAAACCGGTGATGAAGAGATCTTACCTTTTTAGCGATGAGCATCAGAATTGAACTTAATGATTTGCTAATAATCTGTGTTCAGGTTTTCCTCTTAAAACTAGATTGGGTATTCTTAAAGAAGATAGATGACTTTCAGCTGGTATAGTAAAAGCTGTTGCTTGAACTTTAAAAATTCTGCTAAGGTACTGGCAAGATACTATACCTACTTTCTGAAGGAGTGCTCATGTATACGCGCAAGATAGCCCTTCTCATAGCACTTATTATCTGCCATTCACTCTATTGCAAGAAGGCAGTGGATCAAAGCTGGAGCGGCGATTACTACAATGAGCACTCAGACCCTCAATATAAAGTAGCCATGTCTATGCTTAAAGATAATAAGCTCCGGGATTACCAAAACATATTAGATATTGGCTGTGGTAGCGGAAAAATAACAGAAAAGATCGCTTCAATGTCACCAAATGCTACTATCGAAGCGATTGATGCTTCAGAAAATATGGTTAATGCGGCACGCAGGAAATACACAAAACTTGATAAGGTACGTTTTAGTGTTGAGGACGCTCAAAAGTTACCTTATAAAGAAAAATTTGATTTAGTGATCTCGTGCTCATGCATACACTGGATTAAGGACAAAAAAGCACTTTTCGATGGAATTGCAAAGGCTCTAAAACCAGAGGGCATGGTTCTTATTGTTGGTTGTGCAAAAAGCGATAAAAACCCTATATCCAAAGCAATACTAGAGCTTAAAGATATACTGCCCTGGAGCTTATTCCTTGCAGATGTTGACCCTGATACACAATTTTTCCCCATAGAAAAAGAATCAGCAGAAAAAGCTCTTACAAAAGCAGGCTTGGAGCCCCTGGAAGTTAATGAAATTTTCTTCCCGCTCACCTTCAAGAACAAGGATGACATGGCTAACTGGATATTCGGGTGGCTCGGTGGGGTGAGTGCTCTTTCAAAGTTGACGGATGAGAATAGAAAACTGTTTGCTCAAACGGTGGCAGAACATTACTCTATGAAGGCGCCAAGAGGTAAGAGAGGTTCAATTATCTATAACTGGCCACTAGCCATTATAAAAGCAAAAAAACAACCAGCTACCAGCCATGCTCAGAATAGCACACCCCCTTCTTGACAGACTCTATCATCTGCTTATTTGCAGGTATAATGTCTTCAGGTAAGTCATCTAGCCCGAACCACTCGATGACACTGTGTTTATGGGGCTCTTTATTATAAGGAACGCCTTGCCACCTTTGCACTTTAAACACAAATGCAACAAGCTCCTCGTGAGTTCCTTTTCTATGCAAAGCATGCGCGAATACAAGATCTTCTTCTTCAATTAATATCCCTACTTCCTCAAAAGCCTCCCTTGTTGCAGCTTTACGAAAAGTCTCCCCTTTTTCTACTTTACCACCTATGAGCGAATACTGATTGTTTGCAAAAAGAGCATTCGTTCTTTTAAGAAGGAGCACCTTGTTATCACAAAGCGCAAGCACCAGGACAAACGGTACAACGGTATGCATGACTTGAACCTTTAAAAACACTCTCTTTTATAGTCTAGCTTTTTTTATGGAAATACCCCACTTTTTCGCCCTGTTATTTTTTTGATTTACTCGATGAAAAAAGTATTCTGCTTGACATAAAATTTAAATAAACTACAATTACACATGTGATATATAAGCAAATATTATTTCACTTAAGATCTAGAAAAGGAAATTTGACATGTTAAAGTCATTCACTGTTAAAGCAGTTGCTTATAGCATTGCTCTGGCGTTAGCTCTTCCTATGATGAGCTCAACAGCTTTTGCAAGGCCTCGTAAAGCTACTAAAACAGCAACAACTAAGACAACAAGAAAGCCGGCGGCAAAAAAAGCAGCTCCTTCGAGAAAGCCAGCTGCAAAACGTCCAGCAACTGCGGCAAAAAACCAAACACGCGGTAAAAAGCCTGCAGCAAAACCAGCAAAACCGGCAAAGCCAGCCCCAAAAGCAGCTCCTGGTAATCCAGAATCAGAAGCACAAGAGCTTGTTGCCCGATTTCTCGATGACAAAGACAACAGCATCAGCTGGTTGTGCACCGTAGATAAGCTGACAACAATTCTTAAAGGGCAAAGAAAATACAACGCTGCTCTTGCAAGCTTAAAAGCAACACGTAACGTACAAAATCCTATTGCTATAGGAAAAAAGCTTGAAGCTCAATTCAAATCACCTGCTGGTATTGATCTTCTAAATGAAAAATCATCAACTCTCATCTATAGCTACTCTAAGATACAGCTTCTCAACCTCATGAAAAAGCGTATTAAGCTTAACGGCAAAGTACCTTGTTCTTAAATTCTTTCGTAGCACGCCCTCTTTAAAATTGGGCGTGCTCGTCTTTAATGTAGAAAGGAACATAATGGTTCGTTATACACGTATAAGTGCATTATTGCTGATCAGCGCCCTGTTATGCAACGGAATACAGGCTTTGGCAACGGTAAAATGCAAGCCTCATACTGAAAACAAAATGAAAACCCTTTTTAATAAACTCGTTACCGTCGGAAACACATACGGCTGGAAAGAGTTCAGCCATCAAGCAAGCGAGGCCTTTGCTCAAGATGCAATCTGTAAAGACATGGCCGAAGTCTTTAAAAGTTTAGAAAACTCTCAAAACCCGATATGGGTGGGAGTAAAATTAAACGCTTATTTAAATAGGCTACCTAAAGAAATTGATGCGACGATCAAAGCATTAGGCGTACTGAAGCTTAAAAGTATCATAGAAGAAAAAATGGCAATTAAAAAACCAGCTTCAACGCACCATCATCGCCACGACGAGCTTTAAAGATCTTACTTCCAGGAGCAGGTTCTAGCCTGCTCCTACAAAAAGATAAAACAGTTATGATAGCAAAAAAATCTCTCCTTTTGAGCTTAGCTTTGATTTCTAACTGTTTATATGCATTTCCAGAAAAATCCCCTGTTTTACCAAAACCAGTTGTAGCTGAAGTGAAAGCCGCACCTAGCCCCATTGAAAAGATAGATGATGAGGCATGCTTTCTTATCAATAAACTTATCAATCTTGAAGACAAAAGCCTTAACTGGAAGGATTTTTGTAACCAGATGGCCACGATTTACGATAAGGACGTAAAGTTTAAAAGTCTTTCAGAAACCTTCAGATCACTTTCATTATCGACAAATACTTATTACATTGGTTACCAGCTTTCCTGGTATAAAAGCATATTACCACCAAAAACGTATACTTTACTCTATAAATACTCCTCTAGCGAGCTCAGTCATTTTATAGCTGAACGGATCAAGCTTAACCCAAGGCCTTAACCGATTAGCGCGATACGTATTCTTACGATATACTATGTAGTATGATAATACTGTCTTTAAGGATGAACCCATCTACGCTCTTGATATAACCTATGAGTAAGAACTTTTGCGCCTCCTTTGATGTTATCGTTGTTGGTGGTGGTCACGCCGGTATTGAAGCTGCTTATGCTGCAGCTCGTATGGGCTCTAGCACACTTATGATTACCCTTAATATTGACCGTATTGGGCATATGCCCTGTAACCCGGCTATAGGCGGTATTGGTAAAGGGCACATGGTATTTGAGATTAGTGCCTTAGGTGGGCTTATGCCAAAGCTTGCAACAAAGTCATACCTTCAAGCGCGCATGCTCAACACCCGAAAAGGCCCAGCTGTCCAAGGTTTACGTCTCCAGATAGATAAGTTTGCTTACAACAAGTTAAGCAAAGAATACCTTGCCCACGTTCCAAATTTAACAATAGTCATGGGCATGGTTGAAGAGGTACTTCTTGCAGCCGATGGATCAATAGAAGGTATACGCACACGTGAAGGAGCAGCGTACAAGGGCAAAACAGTTGTTTTGACGACAGGAACTTTCTTGAATGGCCTTATTCACGTTGGTCAAACGAATTACACCGCAGGACGCCAGGGCGAAGAAGCTTCTACCTCGCTTTCCCACTTTCTAAAGGGCTTGACGCTTGATCTTGGCCGATTAAAAACGGGAACACCTGCACGCTTATTGCGATCAAGTCTCGATTTTTCAAAAATGGAATGCCAGGGGTCAGATGATCTTGAGTATCTTTTTGAATTTAAACCACATAAGGTCAAGCACGTCTTACCGTGCTATATTACGTACACAAATCAAAACACGCATGATATCATTAGCCAAAATGCAGCCCATTCTCCCATTTATAGCGGCAAAATCAAGGGAATAGCCCCGCGCTATTGTCCATCAATTGAAGATAAAATTTCACGATTTGCCCACAAGTCGAGCCATCACGTTTTTGTAGAGCCTGAAGGGCTTAATAGCGAAGAGATGTATCCTAACGGTCTATCGACATCGCTTCCTCTTGCTGTCCAAAATGAATTTTTACGCACTATAGAAGGTTTTCAAAACGTTATTATCACAAGGCCAGGTTACGCGATCGAGTACGACTTTGTGTTGCCGTCACAACTAAAACACACACTTGAGCTTAAAAAGCTCGCGGGGCTTTTTCTTGCCGGCCAAATAAACGGTACGACCGGTTACGAAGAAGCTGCCGGTCAAGGTATTATGGCGGGCATCAACGCACACCTGACCGCTCACAACAAAAAACCGTTCATTTTAGAAAGGCACGATGGCTACATAGGTATTATGATCGATGACCTTGTCACCATGGGTGTCGATGAGCCTTATAGAATGTTCACCTCAAGAGCCGAATGCCGACTGACAATACGACAAGATAATACTTTTAAGCGCCTATCTAAGCGAGCTTACGAGCTTGGGTTAATTGATTCTGAACTCTATGACGACATTGCCCAGGAAAATGAAGCTATCGACAAGCGAGTGGATGTTGTGCAAAAAAAATACGGCATAGAAATTACACGTATGCTCTCACAAGGAGACGTAGAAGCTGTTATGAAGCTCATTGAAGGCGCGGAAGAAAGTCCGTTGTCAAAAAGGGCCCTTCAGAGTGTTTATGCAGAACTACTCTATGCTCCATACTTAAAACGGGAAGCGCGTGAAATTGAAAAGAGCCAGGCCTATCAAGAGCTTCCAGTACCGGCAGATATGAACTTTAAAAACGTGCCCGGACTATCTATAGAATTACAACAAAAACTAGCAAAATATCGCCCTTTAACGATTGCCGCTGCTGCCCGCATTCCAGGAATGACACCTGCTGCAATAGCACTTCTTATTTTTAGAATACGCGAGTGTGCAAAAGATAGTGACCTTCAATGCCCTAACGATCCCCAAGACAATGATTAAGATTTATCCACTTACACTGCCCCTTTTTGGTTCGATTGCCATCCAAGGCTACGGGCTCATGGTGGCTCTTGGTGTGGGACTTGCTTACTGGGCAATCGAACGTGATTTTAAACGCTTTAAGGTCATGGCACCGGCTACGTTCAGTACTCTTTTTGCGTGGGCCATTGGCTTTGCCATCCTCGGTGGTCGCTTTCTGTACGTTCTTGAAAAAGCTCACACCTTCACGAGCTGGAGGGACATTTTTTTTGTCTGGCAGGGCGGACTTTCCGTTCTTGGCGCGGTCATTCTTATAATAGCCTACGCCTTTTTTATTCTGCGGCACTTGAAAATCCCCTATTTTCCGTGTCTTGATATTGTCGCTATTTATGCACCGTTAATGCATGCTTTTGGTCGCCTTGGCTGCTTGTGGGCGGGATGCTGTTACGGAGGTACTACAAATATGCCCTGGGCGATCATGTATGGAGGTAACCCTTCGGAAGCTCCGGTGCACATACCTCTGCACCCTACACAGGCATACAGCGCTCTTATTTTTTTTGTTCTCTTTGGTATTCTAGTATGGCTTTCAAAAAAACGTCAGGTGACGACCTTGCGTGAAGGACTTCTTAGTTGCATCTACCTTTTTGGGATGTCAAGTGAGCGGTTTTTAGTTGATTTTCTGCGTGATGATCGCAGTTTATGGTTTCAAATGCTCTCACTTCACCAGCTTTTTGCGCTTTTGGTGGGTGGACTTTCGGTGGGGGTATTGGTAATGAGTAGAAAGCGTACGATAACTACCTAAAGGTGGGCATGAACATTTTCGCTTTTATAAAGTCACGAGTCTCTATTACTGACGTTGTTCAAGAGTACGTGACGCTCAAAAAAATGGGCTTGTACCTAAAAGGGCAGTGTCCTTTTCATCATGAGCGCACCGGCTCTTTTACGGTCAGTCCCCACAGGGACATATTTTATTGCTTTGGCTGCCATAAGGGCGGGGATGTCATTTCTTTTATAAGCGAAGCGGAGCACTGTACACCGTTTGAAGCAGTACAGCACTTAGCTGAGCGGTACCATATTGCTTTACCAGAAGATTCGTATAACCAAGAAAAGCACGAACTCAAAACACATAAGTTAAAACGCTACAATGAACTGTGTCATCATTTTGCCCAATGGTGCCATAATCAGTTGTCGGCAGAAAACAATAATGGCGCGCTCGATTATTGCTTAAAAAGAGGCATATCGGTCGAAAGCATCAAGCACTTTACTCTAGGCTACTTTACCGAAAACGCGCTAGCAGACTTGCTTGAATACCTTAGAAGTAAAGGTTTTATCGCTCAAGACCTTATAGATGCGCACATCCTGCATAAAGGAAAGCAAGGGTTATATTCGCCCTTTAACCAGAGAATTATTTTTCCTATACGGGACTACTTGGGGAGAGTATGTGGCTTTGGTGGCAGGATATTTAAAAGTGACGATGTTCGACCCAAGTATTACAATTCTCAGGATCATCCCTTTTTTACCAAAGGGCATGTCCTCTTTGGCCTTGATCGCGCAAAAAAAGCTATACAAAATGAGCAAAGCGCTTTTTTGGTTGAAGGGTACCTTGATTGTATAGCAATGGCCCAAGCTGGATACACCTCAACAGTTGCCACCTTGGGGACAGCAACCACCATAGACCACTTAAAACTTTTAGGACGGTATGCCCAAAGACTGTACATAGTATTTGATGGAGATAACGCCGGTCAACAAGCTATTACTAAACTTACTCACCTTTCTTGGGCTTCAGGTATGGAATTATCAGTCATAACTCTACCCGAAAAAGAAGATCCTGCTTCACTTTTACAAAAAGAAAAAAGCATGAGCGGCCCTATAGAAAATGCACAAGATATATTCATATTCTTTATGCAACGCTTAGGTTCAGGATACCAAACAAAGCCTATGCAAGAGCGTTTAGCCATTCTGGAAGAGCTTTTAGAGGCTATCCACTGCGTTCAAGATCCGCTTAAACGTTCATTCTTATTGCAAAAAGCGTCAGCTACCTTCAGTATACCACTCGAGGTACTCGAGCGCCCCGTTTTACCTCAAGCTGAAAAGCCTTTACCAGATCAAAAAGTATTAATACTTCCTTTAGAAAGGCAACTTTTTATGACCATATTCCGAAAAGGCCTTTCTATTAAGAAAGAGGATGAAGAACTCATTCATAAAAACTGCAGAGAAGATGTCTCTTTACTTATTGGAAAATTACTGTTATATATTAAAGATAAAAACCCTTATCAAGAAAATGATTTTTTAGCTATGCTCTCTAATGAAGAAAGGGAGTGTGCGATTAGCCTTATTATGCATGGCGAGGAAGACCCTGAGGCGGAGATGGACGAGCTTTTAAAACCCTTATGGAAAAAAGAATGGAGAACTCAGGCGACAACCATCAAACTTCAGCTGCATCAGGCGGAGCAAACGGGCAGCCATATGGCGGTACAAGAAATTATGAAAGCATTTACCAATTTAAAAGCGAAGATGAGAGAAAAGGGGATCTTATGACAACAAGCAAGAAAAGCAAGAAGGTTGAGCCGCGCGCAAAGGCAAAACAAGCTGCTCCTGGAAAAGAGGAAGAGCCCCAACTTGCTGATGAACTTATCGAAGGTCTTCTTGAGAAGGGCAAAAAATCGGGCATATTGACCTATGAGGAGGTCATTGCCTTTGGTGAGCGTCATCACATTCCTGAAGCTGGGCTTAATGATGTCTTTAAAATAATCGACCGAGAAAATATTGAACTTGTAATGCAAGCTGAGCTTGATAACGATGCTGAAGCAGTCCCCTTTGAAGCTGAAGAAGTTGAACAGCGAGCACCGCTACGTACCCATATAGTTGAGAATCTCGAGTTTGTTGAAGAAGAAGCTGAAGAGCCTGAGAGTGAGGATGAAGAACGGGAGACTGTTCGCGAAACTGGCGATTTTGGCTACATTGCAGACAGTGTAAAGGGGTATTTGAGGGATATCGGTAAGATACCACTTCTTAACAAAAAGACGGAAACTGTTATAGCTGAGCAAATAGCAACATGTAAGCGCAAGTCAATTGAGGCGATCTCAAAATTTCCTTTTCTCCATAAAGAGCTTTTACAAATTGGTGAAAAGGTGTCTAAAGATACCATGCCGCTCAAAGATGTCATTCAATTTTCTGAGTATGATGAAGAAAATCTCCCCAAATATGAGGAAGAAAAAAAGGCATTTCTTGATACGATTGAGAACGTTAAGATGCTCATACAAAATGAGCAAAGTATTTATGAAAGCTATAGGGGAAAGCTTGATACACCTTCAAAAAAGCAAGAGATGCTTAGTAAAGTCCGCAAAAACCGTGAACTTATTAGCACAACTATTCAGAGTATTAAGCTTTCGAATAAGATTGTGCGCAAATTTTCAAAACGGATAGAGCGCATCATCTTTAAGATTGAGGAACGTAACACTTTCATCAAAGCTCACGAAAATGCACAGCTTTCAACGAAAAACACCAAAGAAGAAGCTGAAGAGCTTGAACGTCAAATACGGGGCGCTCAAAAAGGAATCAGGAAGCTTGAGCAGGAAGCTGGCCTTCTACTTGATAAGATTCGATTTTACCATGAACAGCTTATTGAATGTCAAATTAAAGATAAAAGGGCAAAAGACGATCTTGCTCGCGCTAACCTGCGTTTGGTCGTAAACATTGCAAAAAAGTATGTAAACAGGGGACTCCACTTCCTTGATCTTATTCAGGAAGGAAACATAGGCCTTTTAAAAGCCGTAGAAAAGTTTGAGTTTGAACGAGGATACAAGTTTTCAACCTACGCGACCTGGTGGATAAGACAGGCTATTACACGAGCTATCGCGGACCAGTCACGCACCATTCGTGTACCTGTTCACATGGTCGAAACGCTCAATAAAATTAACAAAATTAAGCGCACCTTTATTCAGGAACATGGAAGAGAGCCGACTTACGCAGAGCTTGCAAAAGAGCTTAATATCGATGAGAAAAAAATAAAAAATATCATCAAAATATCTAAAGAGCCAATCTCTCTTGAAACACCTGTTGGTGATAGCGAAGACGCATTTATTAAAGACTTTATAGAAAATGAAAATGAGCTATCGCCAGCTGAAGCAGTGGTAAGCAATGACTTAAAGGAGCGCGTACGAAAAGTCCTTAAAACACTTACCCCACGGGAAGAGAAGGTGCTTAAAATGCGCTTTGGTATAGACGTCGCTTCAGAGCATACTCTTGAAGAGGTTGGTAAAGACTTTGGCGTTACAAGAGAGCGGGTTCGCCAAATTGAAGTAAAAGCGCTCAGAAAATTGCGCCATCCTTCGCGCTCTAAGGAACTTCTGCCCTTTCTTGAAAAAGAACTTGAGCTTCTTGAGGGAGCTGAAGAGCAGATAGACGATATAGAGGAAGAGGATGAGGAATAAAATTGATTGCTTTTTAGTTTTTATAGAGAAAAAAGTCAAAATACCTTTTTCTCTATAGATAACTTTTTGCTTTTTTAAAACAGTTGATTACATTAAGAAAACGGTTTTGAGGAATTTTTATAACAAGGAAACTAGAAAAGATTTATGAGTAGTTACACTAGTCCCAATTTAATGACAGACGTCATAGTTTTTGCCGCTTCACTTTCTTTTTGCGGATTAACTGCATTCTTAGAAACAACGGTGACTACGCTCCGTCTTTTTCAACTCAAAGAGCTCGCCCAAACAACGGGTAGATATCGCGCTCTGCTTGATTCCTTAGAAAAAAATCACAGCCGTGTTTTAACAACAATTTTAATTGCAAAAAACTTAGCGGATGTCACAGCAGCCACATTTGGCGCGGGACTTATGAGCCAACTTTTAGCGCCACTTCCTGAACACGTAGCGCTCTGGCTTGGTATCGCAATCGTTACGATACTTATCCTCATATTTGGAGAAATTATACCTAAGATCATTGCAAAAGCTTACGGAGAGCGCTTTTTTTCTTCAACGCTTGGTATTACCAACGTTATTTACTATGTTCTTTACCCGCTTGTTAATTTTCTTGTTCCTTTAGCTGATTGGATAGTCAATAAGCTTCTTGGAAGCAAAAAGCATGAAACGAGCGAGTATGTAACATCTGAAAAAGAAGTCCGTTTTTTAATCGATTACATAACCAAAAAAGGGCTTATGGAAGGTGAAAAAACGGTTATGATCAAGAGCATTTTTGAGCTTGGAACAACACCAGTTCGTGAGATCATGGTACCGGCAACTTCCATAGTATCGATTGATGTCAATACAAATATGCAGGAGGCTCTTGATATTTTTAGCAGGTATCAATTTTCACGACTACCAACTTATGTTGATACAGTGGACAATGTGATAGGCATGCTTCACCTTAAAGACCTATGCTCGCTTATTGCAAAAGGAGAAGACAAGCCCATACGCGAAATTATACGTCCGATCCTCTTCATTCCTGAAACGAGTAAGGTAAATCAGCTTCTTAAAGAATTTAAGCATCAACACATGCATATAGCGATGGTAATCAATGAATATGGCAGCATCATAGGACTTGTTTCGTTGGAGGACGTGCTTGAAGAAATTGTCGGAGAAATTAGGGATGAATATGAGCTGGTACCTCAAAAAGTACTCAACCTAAAGCCCGATAGCTGGCTTGTTGATGCTAGCGTTGAGCTTGATGATCTGACTCCACTCCTTGATATATCTTTTGAAACTGAAAACTCTCAAACCCTTGCTGGATTTTTAAATGAGCAGTTTCAGCACATTCCAAGAAAAGGTGAACGCCTTGTCTATAAAGACTACTGCTTTCAAATACAACAAGCGGGTGTCAAAAGAGTTCTACAGGTTCTCATTTTTAAAGAACCACTCGTTGTTGAAGATACGAGCATCGCAGCACAATAACGATCAAATAGAGGGTAGTCAGCTTTCTATTTAGATGCTAAAGTAATAGCAGATTCTACTTTCAGTACTTTATATGAATTTGCAAAGTCTCTGTATGGCCCTTTTTACCTCTATGCACGTTAATAGCCCGATTGAACATGTACCAAAGGTGACCGTTATTGGTGCAGGGCTAGCCGGCCTTACCGCTGCTTATTACTTACATAAAGCAGGCATCGAGGTCGAGGTATATGAAGCAAGAAAAAGAGTAGGCGGACGCATACATAGCGTCTACCTTGATGGCAATACTGTCGAGCTCGGGGGACAAAATATCACTGACGGCGGCAAGAATCGGCATTTTATTAACCTCATGGATGAGCTTGGACTCGAAAGCGTATCCTCTTTGCAAGCTTTAAATGGCCACTGTATCAATAACAAAACATGTATCTCCATAAAAGAGCTGATTCAAAAACGCGGATGGAAAGCGGAAAGCCTTAAAAAACGATTGTTTAATACTGCTCAAAAAGCTCATACCATGCAGGACGTCATCGATGATATGTTCGATGCGGATGATCCCTTGTATACAGTTTCACGTGTAAGATTGGCAGCATACGAGGGAGGGCTACCCGAGAATCTTTCGACAGTTTATACAGATACGCTCTATCACGTATTACTGGGAAGCATCAGCGCGGTACACAATGATACTAACTATATAGAGCATTCAAACATTAAAGGCGGCAATAGTCTTTTACCTGCAAGGCTTTCGCGTGCACTAGGAACGCGAGTTCATCTTGGTATGCCTCTTAAAGTCGTACAGAAAGATGCAAATGGGACATACAAGCTCACTTTTGAAAATGGTTTTGAGACCTCTGCCCACATACTGGTTCTTGCTATCCCTTGTTCAGTTTACGAGAGCATCGACTTTCAAGAAACAGTGTTTCCTAAAGAAAAACTTGCTTCCATTAAACAGATACGCTACGGGCAGAACGCAAAAATTATTGTTCCTTTAACTGACGCGGCTAAAGAAAGAAGATACTTTCTTACCGATTACATGATCAGCTTTTTAAATAAAGATAACAACATTTTAACTCTTTACTATGTTGGAAACTCATCGCACTTTTCAGCAACCAGTGTCAAAGCTCTTTATCAAAAGAGTATCGAGGACCTAAAAGTCGCTTTTCCTGTAAAAATGTTTCCTACACTTACTCCTGTTTTAGCTACGGATGAAGCTTTTGGATGTTATAAAGGACCTGTTGGATATAGCTGGCCGAATGATACCTATGCTCGTGGCTCATATGCGTATATTTCGCCAGGACAGGAATCTTTATTAAAAGCAGTGCATGAAGAAGAGGGGTATCCGGTAAAAACCCTTTTTGGATCAATCGATCAAACACTCTACTTTGCTGGAGAGCATACATCAAACTTATTCGACGTACCCGGAACTATGGAAGCAGCCTGCCAGTCGGGTAAAAGTGTTGCCGACATTATAGGTAAAAGACTTTCAATCAAAATCTAAATTTTCTGAACAAGTTAAGCTCATACCATGTATGGATCTTAATTGCTTTCTTGATGATCAAGATGGTTACCCGTTTTTGGCTTCGGGCAATCAGTGGTGCAGCAAGAATACCCGATAGCAGTAATTCCAGCGGTCATACGCGCCTTACTTTTACAGCACACTCCATTATGCATTGACGGATATTCTTCTGGGCAGCACTGTTTTGAACTGCTATTATAGGCGGCAGGGCAACAGGTTTTTGTTATTGGATTATAGCTTTCAGGAGCACAGCAAAAACCCTTTCCACTTTCATTACTAGGGTTGTAGTAATTTTGGCAAACTGGCGTTGTTTCCCCCATAAGGCCTTTGACCATGAACTTATTCGGACAACATTGTCGAGTATCAGGGTTATACTTTTCGATGGCACAGCATACGTGGCTTACTGGTGAATATATCTGAGAATATCCAGGACAACAGACTCCAGGGTTTTGTTGCTCTTTTAACCATTGTTCCGGGGTGAACCTTAGGTCGGGCACTCCGGATCGATTCTTCACACGTGTTTTTACCGTTTCGAAATCTTCAGGTCTAGCGTAATAGCCGTTGGGACATCTTGGGATTATTACCAAGCCGCCACGAAGCACGTCTAGGGTAGGGTCGGTGGGTATATCTGCGCACGTATTTACCCATGCCTGTTGCACACCACTTATACAGCTAAAAACAGATAAAAATACAAAGAAACTTAATGTCCATATCCGGTTCATTGTTTCTCCTTCAGAGTGTTCATTAAGAAATTTAATTTTAATTATATAACTTTAGATTAATTTTTTGCAATATTTTCATTTATGCAATTACAATATGTTTTGAAATTGAAAAATTTACATCGACGAAATCTATTTCTTGGGGCAATCTATTAGATATTTAATGAGCGAGGGCCGCATGTACAGAATTTTGATAGTAATAAGTGCTTTTTTGATAAGCTTCTGCGGACATGGAAAACGGGCAGAATTCACTGAGCTAATCAAGTACCTGCAGCATTCAAAAATTATCTACAGGAAGGATTGGAGCGAAGAAGAATTGCAAAAAGTCCATGATCATGCTCTTTCATATATTCAAGGTCTCGCACCAGAAGCCGCATGCGCTTTAGAGAGCGATGAGTTTACTATCCATCAGATGTGAGAGATTTAAAAACCATGCAAGCGAGTTATAAATGCATGTGCAACATCAAGCAGTTTAACGCCGTTTTCGTACGTCAATAACTGTCTAGCAGCTTCATAGGGTAGCCATTTAAAGTCGGCATGCTCTTCGGATAATACTACTTCTTTGGTGTGAGCTTGAGCGGCAAAGAAGGTTACTTGCTTACTGACAAGTTCGCCCTCGCGTCCCTTAAAACGATAGAAAAGTCTTTGCTCAAAACCGGGATCAAGTTGCACCGAAATACCTGTTTCCTCATGAATCTCACGGCAGGCAGCCTGCTCATTGGTCTCAGCGGCTTCTAATTTCCCTTTAGGAAAATCCCAGCGGCCGTTACCGTAATATAAAATAAGATATTCAATTGTCAGCTCAGCTTCATTTTTATAGTAGACGACTGCGCCTGCCGAAAATTCTTTTCTCATATCTTACCCTTGCTTATGCACGTACTTTTGGTAGGTGCTATGAGCTTTACTCTACGAAAATATTAAAAGCATATCTTCATAACATACACCTTCAAGCTTACTATAGCAACTTTAGGCTACAGAAACTGCTCGAGAAGTGCTCAAAGAGAAGACTCCTTCCTCAATTTTGCATTTTCCAAAACAAAATTAATATTCATAGCTCCAGCTACATAGGGGTCATGGCATGTCACTATTAACCCTCGCCCTTTCTGCTTGCTTGAACGAAGCAAAAGATTAACTATAGTTTCTTTATTAACCGCATCAAGGTGCGCTGTCGGCTCATCGGCTAGTAAAAATTGCGGATTAGTGAATAGCGCACGAGCTATAGCAACTCTTTGTTGTTCGCCACCAGATAGCACAGCGACTGAAGAAGTTGCTCTATCCTCGAGCCCGACCTCCTTGAGTAAAGCATAGCCTTGCTCTTTTGCACTATGCGATGACTGGCCGGCAATTAAGCCTTTAATAATCACGTTTTCTAAAACTGTTAATTCTTTTAAAAGGTGCGGCTTTTGAAAAACTATACCAATGGTTTCATGAAAAAACGAACGGGGAAAACGACCAGCAAGCAAGGCAGTCTTAAGACCGCCTATCGTAATGCTGCCCTTTGTCGGCTCTTCAAGACCTGCTAAAACCGAAAGAAAGGTAGATTTACCGCTTCCAGAAATACCTTTAAGGGCATACGTTTGACCCTGCTCAAAGATAACGGATATATCGCTCAGGATGGTAAAGATCCCCCCAGGAGAGGTAACCATTTTTGTAACATTTTCACAGAGTAATTGAGTCATTCAAAGGTGCTCTTGAAGGTTGTGAAGGTAAAGCAATAAAAGCACGTATCTGATCTAAAATACGAGTTCGCTCATTGATATCTGTTTCAAACTCAGCATCAGTAGAAAGTGTGAGCACAGGAACAGTTTTGAGTACTGGTAAAATGTCATGGCGGGCAAGTAAAAAGTCGTCATGGCGCCTATGTATTTGTTCTAAATAAGACTTAGGAACGCTAGATTCGGCCGCTCTGCTTCTTTTTTTAACGCGCTCAAAAGCTCGCTCGGGGCTCACTCTTAGATAAATAAATCCTTGGGGGGCCTTGGTGAGTCGAGGTATGAGGAAGTTAAACCAGTTCGAACACATATTCCATTCAAGTGGGGACATAAACCCATTTTCATAACTGTTACGTGCAAAACAATAGTAGCCAGAGTAGACTGAACGCTCGGAAATTACGCAACTTTTGTAGCCTTCTTGGTCTCGAATACGAGATAACATGGTAAATGTCTCCATGGTATACGCCCACCGCGGCGGATTCTGATAAAAATGCCCAAGCAAGGAATTTCCCTCTATAGGACGTTGCCAATCCTGAGGTTCTTGCGCTACCATAAGATGCGCTATTTCTTGGCCGATAAGCTTTATAAGAGTGGATTTACCTGCACCCATATTTCCTTCAAGCAAGTACATATCTTAGCTTTCTTTTAAATAAGGAAAACAACCATGACTCAATTATAAGTATAAAACAATATTGACTTTTTAATAGCAAGGCTCAAAGTATCTATTGCCAAAAATGCTGAACTATGGTTCTATTTTAGGAAAGAAAGACGTGAAAAAAGGAGCAAGCATGACACATAAGTATCTTTCAGTCGTACCGTACCTTATATTCTCTTTAACCCTGTCGCTCTCTATACGAGCTAATGAAGGTGAAGTTACCGTTACGATACCTGCAAATGGCAGCAAGGCGCCTTCATTTAAAGCCCATTCAACCGAGGGCATGATTACGTTTCCACAAGATTACGCTGGAAAATGGGTCATTTTTTTTAGCCATCCAGGCGATTTTACCCCTGTATGCGAGAGGGAAGTGATGAAAGTCGCAGCCGCTGTGTCAAAACTTAAGCGTTTTAATATAGACTTTCTCGGCTTATCGACCGACTCAACCTACGTACATCACCTGTGGAAAGAAAGCCTTGAAAAAAAGATGGGCGGCAAATATAGAAAAATCGAGTTTCCTATCATTGCGGACACCAATCGTACTATTTCAAAAAAATATGGCATGATTCACTCACCAATAAGCACCGACGAAACCGTTAGAGCCGTATTCATTATAGACCCAGAAGGAATTGTTCGAACTTCATTGTTCTACCCAGTAACCAATGGACGTAGCTTTGTTGAAATTAGAAGAATTGTGCAAGCTCTTCAAGAAACGGATAGGAAAAAAGTTATTACTCCTCCAGAATGGCAACCAGGCGAATACGCGATAAAACCGCCTATTCCTGAAGCTATTGAAGCCAAGAAAGAAAACGCGAGCAAGGCATTCATTGTAGCAGCTGGAAAATGATTTCCTATATTCCATTGCTCATATTACTAGCTAGCGGGTTTTTATTTGGCGTAGGGCTCTTTGTCATCAAAAAATCTGATTCTCATAAGTCCGTAAAAAGACGCTGGATCATTATTTTAGTAACCTGTTTTGCTATTGCTGGTATTCTTAGCGTGCTGAATTTAAAACAAAAAGAACGGATTGTAATTCAGCTACTGGTCACTAGTTTATTTCTTGGTGCAACGCTTTGGAACAGCTTTATTACATGGAACTCCCTGCGCAGACACCATGAACGCCTTTTAAAGCTTTCTGCCGGCATAATAAGTATCGGGCTTATTGTCATTTGCTGCTTTTTTTTAAAAGATATACAGGAAGTCGTACCTTTATTAAAGTATTCATGGCAAGGACAAACTTGGAATTCTCTGGGGCTCAGAGTTGGTGCCCCTTTACTACCAGCAGCTATCTTAGGCTTAGCTCTTGAGAAAATAAAGCAAAAAGCCTTAAAACGCAGAAAACAATGAAAAGCGGGGGTATTTTCCCCCGCTTTCTATACAAAATCAAGTCTTCTTTTAATGCGCTTTATTGCGTTGTACCCAAATCCCAAAATACAAATCAGAACTGCCAATGCCGTTACCCAAAAAGGTAAATAGCCTGATGGGCCAAGCACAGTCGCTCGCGTTCCTTCCATGACATAGGTCATGGGATTTATAAGCCCGACATAACCGAGCGCAGGAAAAACGCTATAAAGAGCTTTCCATGAAAATTGAAAACCTCCTAAAAACCACATGGGAAATATAAAGCGCATCCAGACGTTGCCCATTTTCTCTATTGATTCCGCCCTACTTGCTATCCACAAGGTAAATACGCCGTAAAAAACGCTAACGAGAACCATGAAAAATAGAAAATGGGGCCATGAAACTGCTGTAAGGTCAAACTGATTCCAGAGTACAAGCTTACCCATTGGTATGACGCAAAGGCTCAGTGTTAGAGCGTTGAGGGCGTAATAGGTTATCGTTTTAATCAACACCAGCCACGAAGGCAAGGGAAGTGTCAAGTGATAAGAAATTATCCGATCACCAGAAAAATCTTGCACTAAACTCATCGCACTTGGATAGACTTCAAATAAACCAGCGCTTGCTATAAGTCCTGCAAGCTGGAAGGGCCCGAAATTAGTTAGTCCGAAGGCTGGCATAATATACCCCATAACAACAAGCGTAATGCCCACCCAGATAAAAAGGTTAACCAATTTATCTTTAAGTGATTCGTAAAAAATAATGAGATCGGCAGCAAGAAGTTGCTTAAAAATGTAAGCATGCAACGAAAATGACATAAAAATTCCTTTTTAACAAACAACCTGGTTTTCATTCATCAATGCAACAAAAACGTCCTCGAGATTGGCTTTATTAAAATCTGACAAAAGCTTATCGGGTCTTTCAACAAGCCTTACCTTACCAGCATCCAAAATGCATACTCTGTCCGAAAGCTCTTCAGCTTCGTCAAGGTAGTGCGTCGTAAGGATCACCGTAATTCCATCATTTTTAAGCTCCCTAATAAGCTGCCACAGTTGACGTCGAATATGTGGGTCGAGGCCCACTGTAGGCTCATCAAGCAAGACAATTTTAGGACCATGCATAAGGCTTCGAGCAATCATAAATCGTTGCTTATATCCTCCAGAAAGAACAAAGGCCTTTTGATGCAGGTAACTGGTCAGCTCAAATTGCTTTGCAAGTACTGAAAGCCTTTCATTAATTTTACTCTCGCTCATTCCGTAAAAGCGACCGGCAAAGCGCAAGTTGTTATCGAGAGTAAGACTCGGATGTAAGTTTGGACGTTGCGGACAAAAGCCCAACCGTAAGCGATAAGAATCAAGATCTTCATAGATAGAAACACCATTCATCAAAATATCGCCACTAGTCGGGGGGTGCAAGGTAGCAATAATTGATGAAAGCGTCGTTTTACCAGCGCCGTTAACTCCAAGTAAACCAAAAATTTCGCCACTTTTTATGTCGAGTGAAACACCTTTTAAAGCCTCTGTTTCAAGCTTTTTCTTGTTATAATAGTTTTTTTTAATATTTTTAATCGTTAATAAGATGTCGGACATACAATTCCTTTAAGCTTTTAGCTTGTTTCTCGCGCGCACAATATGCCGCTGCAAAATGCAAGCAAAAAAGCGAAGAAAATAAACACTAAATATGATATTGGGAATTCGTACAAAGATCGCACTCGATCTTCAAACAAAAAAGATCGTTTTCAGCGCGTTGCGAGGATACGCAAAATTGGAGAGACTTTCATGCCAAAAACTCCTGACTATAAAATAAAGATGCTATTAAGTATACGTATAAAAACGGCTTAAAGTCAAGAGGGGCACCGTTAATCAACTAAAAGTCTCGGAATAGTTCGATCTATCCCTGCTAAAAGCTCATTAACCCTTTTTTGAGCCATTAAAGCTACTGCATAGACATCAATACCAGGCGTAGTACCGATCAGTGTAACGATATCATCGGGCTTTACGTTTGGAAATCGTGTTACATCAGCTACCAAAAAAGACTTAGCAAGACTTCCAACAAGTGGTGCTTTATTTCCACCTACCTCAACGGAAGCCTTTCCTATAAGCGAGTAGGGATATCCCGAGGCCGAGCTTACAGGAATAAGTGCCAGAAGCTGATCTTTTTTACTTATAAGGTCTGTAACACGAGATTTCCAAGAAAGAACTTGTCTTAAAGAAAGTGATTTCAGCGCTATCCCATGAGCATCTGAGCTTTTTAGTAATCCATAGGCATAGCTTCCTATTCGTATAAGGGAGCCTTTTATTTCACGTTGCAAACGTAGATGAGCAGTAATACCTGCTGATGCTAATGCATGCACGTGCGGCACAAGAATGCCATTATCTTGAAGCTCTTTTAAGCACCGCTCAAAAACACCAAGCTCTTCTTGCATGTCTTCAGGATTCTTGCCGACGTTGTCAGATAGATGCGTGCATATACCCGCATATTCTATAGAAGGCATACTGTAAAGCATTTTAGAAAAAGCAATAACACGATCTGGTGCTATACCCCTTCGTGAAAGTCCCACATCAACTTTGACGTGTACGCGAGCAACCGTTGAAAATTGGCGCGCGTGAAAAGCAAACTCGCCGACATTAGCAGTATCATCAATAACGACGTCAATCGAGTGACGTACTGCATCTTGAGCCTTTCCGTCACAGGTATAAGACATTGCAAGGATGCGTTTTGTAACGCCATAGGATCGTAATAAAAGAGCCTCTTCGATACCAGCAGTACAAAGCCAGGAAACGTGAGGATACTCAGCAACAAGCTTGCTTATTACCTCTATACCGTGCCCATACGCATTAGCTTTAACAACAACACCAAGCTGCGAATCGGGACATAAGGACGTGATTGCGGCAATATTGTGCGATAATGCCGATTGACTGATTTCTATCCACTGTAACAAACGTTTGCTCAAAAAGCGGAGAAGGGAAGTTTGACTTCCCTTCTCCATGTATTTTATTTAATGTCGATAGCTTTAGATTGATACGATTCTGCTTTAATACGAAGTGTGCCGTTTGCGTACTCCGCAACTAAATGCGCAGGATCTATGACGCGAGGAAGCGAGCGACTATACATATTAGCAGCTTTATAGGTTGAGCTACTTAATATTTCCCCCTTTGGATTCTTCTTTTCTTCAGTGACATCCATCTGAGCCATAACGTCGATGCTATTTCTATAGACCTTTATACCCATCAATGTATCATCTGAAGTGAATGTAAAAAGGGCAAATTGACCACCCGCGCCTACCTGTCCTTTAATGTCCTCTTTTTTAGCCGACAGACCTTTTATTTCTATCACCAAACCCTGACCATCTTTCTCAGGAAGAAACTCTACTTTTGGCAACTTTACAACGTTCCTGTCGAACATACGCTGGGTACCAACTCTTTCTGACCAAAATGGAGACACAAACCAGCTAGAAGCCATTCGCTCAAAATTCTGAGCAAGGTCTTCGGCCTCAGCCGCAAAACCTCGAGTTACTTCTGGGCTTTCTGGCTTATTTTCTTGGGCCACCATTTGAGCTTTTTCTTCGGTGCGCTTTTTGGCTTCTTTTGCTTTAATCGCACCAAAGCATAAAACTATAACCAAAGTGGCAGGAATAACGCTTTTGACTGCTCTGTTCATAAAAACCTCCTCATGTAGTCAAGAATAAAAACTATGCAGGTCCCGCTTAACCCCCGTTTTCTCTCTAGTTTAGAAAAAATAACGCATTTTTCAATAAACTATTGCATTTTTAACATTTCAGTTGTTAAATTATTACCACTGTAATCTGAATGTTATTCGTAAGGGAAATAATGAAGCAGACATATATTTTCTTTATCGTAGTTATAGCAAGTACATATATACCTGACTCATGGGCAAGAAGGCAACATTCATCGTATAGGGCAGGTGGGCGGACTTCTACTTTTAGGTCTCGATCACCACATTCTACCCGCTCATACTATGGACGTGGAACGACTAGACTGTCTGCTAACCGGTTTAACACCGGTTCTAGAAGAGGATCTTCAACCCAAACTATGAGAAATTTTGCCGGAAACAGAATGCCTTCTAAAACAAGAGCCGGTTATTATTCTAGACCTGACTATGCACATAACGCACGTCGGCATAATCGCACTCACACACATCATCACAATCATAAAAACCGACATCCATTCTCGAGGCGTAATTTTGGCTTTAACGGCGGGGGTTTTGGCGGCGGTGGCTTTGGTGGAGGCTGTGGCTGGGGCGATTGCGGATTTGGCTTAGGATGGGGACCATTCTGGGGCTGGGGCCCAGGATACGGCGGATACGCAGATCAAGCACCATCTCCAACCTATATAATAAACGACCAGCGCACATGCGATAATTGTTCTCCTTCAGACTACTACGATGAAGAAGAGGAACTTTATACATAAGCATTCCAAATAAGCTAGGCGAAAAAGACCGTTGAGTATTTATTGGAGCAAATAACTCATTTAAGAGGTATCGGCGACAAATGCATTTGCTCATATGCGCATTTGTGATATAGTAGGAAATAATCACTTTTTTGGAAAAATATGAAAAATGAAGAAACAGTAAGGCTAACTCTGGAAATCCCCAAAAAATATCATAGAAAGCTTAAGAGCTTTGCAGCCATGCATGGCAAAACCATAAAAGAGGTTGTTCTTGATTCTACTGGCTATGTCATGGCTCAAGAAGAACAGATTGAGGAATGCAAACGTTGCCATGAGCCTAATGAAGATACTATTAAAGTCATTGAGGAAATGTTGCAGGGCAAAAATATAGCAAGGGCAAAAGACATTAAGGATCTTTTCAAAAATTAAGAGCTTAAATGTTGGACGGTATCTATACCAAAAAATTTTCGGATCTTTTTAGATAGACTTTGCTCTCTTTAGCACAACGCAATACTAAAAATCCAAGTTCTTAAAAAATGCTTCTTTTTCTGGATTTCTGCCTAAAAAAGTATGTAGAAGTTTTTCAGGAGGTTTACTGCCCCCGGGCGCTAATATTGTCTCAACGTAACGCTTTCCAACTTCAGGATTTAACAAACCTTCTTTTTTAATGTAGTTAAAAAGGTCAAGCGCAAATACCTGTGACCAGAGGTAGCTATAATAGCGGGACCCGTAATCGGTTAAATGACTAAATGAGGTTTCAAAGTGGTCTTCAGGAACCCAAGCTATGTACGGACGTAAAGAAGTGTTCAATGCTCTTAAAATTGCACGTGTGTCCTTACGCTCGCCCTGTTTAAAGTAATCGAGACAAAGTTGTGCAAAGTTTACCTGGCGCGTGATATCATCCCCAGAGTTAATATTTTTTAGGGCAATCATCGTGTTAGCAAGCGCATCAGGAAGCTTCTTTCCAGTAATATAATGACAACTTACAAGCTTAATGATTTCCTTATCCCACATCCATTGCTCAAACATCTGGGACGGGAGCTCCACAAAATCAAATTTAACATTTGTACCAGAAAAAGCGGCCATATAGGTAGCGCCCAAAAGCGCATGTAACGCGTGGCCAAATTCATGGAAAAAGGTCACCACGTCACGATGCCGCAAAAGAGCTGGCTTTCCTGGTGTAGGGCAGGGAAAATTAGCTATAACTAAACCCACGCCGGGATGTGCATCCCTATCAGAATAACGCAAAGAAGGTACAAGCGTTATGTGACAAAAATGCGTAAATTTATAATCTCGCGGAAATAGGTCAAGAAGAAGATACCCAACAAGAACGCCATCTATTTTTTGGACTTCAATAACACGCACATCGCCGTGCCAGTGCACAGACAGTGAAAGTGGCTTAAACCTGAGTGCAAGAAAGCGCTCATAAATATCAAAAAGCGCTTTAATTGTAGAATCAAGTGGAAAATACTCGGCGACAACCTCCGGATCTAAATCGTAATGCTTTTTTTGGTAATAGTTTTTAACGTATCCCCAGTCCCAAGGATTAAACTCTCCAGCCTCGGTAAGCGAAACACCAGAAGGAAGCTCCCGCTTATAACGCTCAGCTTGCTCAATTGCTTTGGGCTTAGAACGCTTTTCAATATCATGCAAAAAATGGCTCACCGTTTGCACCGTATGCGCCATTTCATCGGATATCTCATAAGACGCCCAGCTATCGTAACCGAGAATACGAGCTAATTGATCTCGCAGGGCTATAATTTCATGAAGCACCGGCTCATTTTGAGGGTAAGCTCTACTCATATAAGCCTGCCACATCTTCTGACGGGTCGAACTTAAAGCTGCATTCTCCATGATTTTTGGATATGTAGGCGGATCAACAGGAACACGATAAAGTCCCTCAGGAGTTTTTGTAAGCCTTTTGATAAAATCGTCATCGAGACCAGCAAGAGCGTCGCGGGGTAAGGTAAGCTCTTTAATGTCGCTACTAATCGCTGCTTCAAATTTTTGCTCAAGGCGACCAAGCTCCTTCTTAAGGCTTTTTATTTCTTTCTGCTGGGTTTCAGGTAAGTTCAAGCCACTGCGTTTAAAAGCTTCAAGCGTCTCTTTTAAATAATATTTTTCTTCAGGATTTAATGATTCCCTTGTAGCGTTCTCAGCACTATACACAAGGAACGCTTTATATAGGGAGATATTTTGAGTCAATTCATCAATGCGAAATGCGAGAAGCTTTGTAAATCCTTCCTCGCAAGAAGAACGAATTTTTTCTTCAGGGCTGACTCTCTGGAGTGTCAGAAGAACACTCATTTGTTGGTCAAGTAAAGAGAGAGCTCGATCGTAGGTGTAGCATATAGTAGTAAAATTTCTTTCTTCAGGGTGCGTATTTATAAGCGTGGCAACCTGTTGACGAACTTTTTCAATAACACTATCTACAGATTCTCGCACACCTTCGGGATTTTGTGGAAAAAGTTTTAAAACATCTTCTGCGGTCTCAATAATAGGATCCATAAACTCCGGTCCTAGTTTAAAAAAACAAGCCTGTAGGAAGCATAACAGTAAAAGTAGACTTAACACTATATATGACATGGCTACTCATCACACATCCTTTTCTAGGGTTTTTCTTAAGTGACAATTTAGTGTATCAAAGAAGTCGTTTAAGTTCAAACCACTCTTCCCGCAACTTAATTGCGTGCTCAAAATCAAATTTTTCAGCGGCTTGGTCCATTTGCTTTTCAAGTTGCGCTATACGAGCTACAAGCGTGCTATAATCTAGTTCTTCTTTACGGCCTTTTGCTCGTTTGCCTTTAGAAGCTGCAGCAATTGCTTTTTGGAGAGGAGAAATGCTTTTAGTTACTTCTCGCTTTACCGAAAGTGGCTCAAAGTTGTGCTTTTCATTATATTCTTGCTGCAATTCACGTCGACGACTTGTCTCTTCTATCGCTGCCTGCATCGAACGCGTTATGCGATCAGCATAGAGGATGACCCTGGAATTAACATTTCGAGCTGCTCGGCCCACAATTTGTATTAATGACCGTTTATCACGTAAAAAGCTTTCCATATCAGCATCGAGAATAGCAACAAGCGCTACTTCGGGTAAATCGAGACCCTCCCGGAGAAGGTTGACACCAACCAAACATTCAAAAACGCCAAGGCGCAGCTTGTGTAAAAGTTCTGTACGCTGGGGTGTTTTGATATCGTGGTGCATATAGCAAACTTTTATATGATTTTCTTCAAGATAACGTGCAAGCTCTTCCGCCAATTTTTTTGTCAGCACCATGACCAATGATCGTCCACCTTGAGCGCTCACACTTTTTATAGACTCTATAAGATTTGTCATTTGGCCTTCACGCGGGTGCACCTCAATTAAAGGATCGACTATACCTGTAGGCCTAATAACCTGTTCAACAACTTTTTGACTATGCGAAAGCTCATATTCACCAGGTGTTGCAGAAACAAAAATAACGTCTTCAAAATAGCGCTCAATCTCCTCAAACTTAAGTGGCCTATTATCACGCGCTGAAGGCAACCTAAAACCAAAATCTACCAATGATTGCTTTCTTGCTTGGTCTCCACCGTACATTCCCCGCAGCTGCGGGATGGTAATGTGGGACTCGTCAATAACAAGAAGAAAGTCGTCAAAAAAATTAAGAAGGCAATAAGGTGGCTCACCCGGCTTTCTGCCATCAAAATGGACAGAATAATTTTCGATTCCAGGACAGATTCCCGTCTCATGAAGAAGTTCTATGTCATGAGCTACACGCATTCTTAACCGTTCTTGGTAAAGCGGATTTGAAAGCTGTGGTAGCCAGCCTTCAAGCTCAGTTTCAATACTTTTGAATGCACTTGCTCGCTTATCATCCGTTGTGACAAAATGACGAGCTGGGAAAATAAGCACGTTATCAAGCTCAGAAAGCACTTTATTATCAAAACGGCTTACCCACTCAAGGCGTGATATGTTGGAGCCATCAAGCTCAATACGCAATTTTTCCCTCTGATACGGAAGCAAAACCTCAATAGCTGACCCATAGACCTGAAAGGTACCCGGCTCTTTTTGAGTTTCATTTCGCATATACTGAATATAAATGAGCTGCCGAATAAGGTCTGACCTCGTAATAGAATCACCTAACTTCAACGGAAGGGCTAATTTCTTATAATCCGAAGGGTTTCCCAACGAGTAGATGCAAGAAACTGACGCCACGACGATTGTATCAGGTCTATTAATAATAGAAGCTGTGGCCTCTATGCGAAGACGCTCTATCTCGCTATTAATCTTGGTCTCTTTAGGAATATACATATCCTGAGCCGGTAAATAAGACTCGGGCTGGTAATAATCGTAATAACTCACAAAATAGCAGACCTTGTTTTCAGGAAAGAAGAGCGAAAACTCTTCATACAATTGCGCTGCAAGCGTTTTATTAGGAGAAAGCACGAGAACCGGCTTATCTTGCTTTGCTATAACATTTGCGATCGTATATGTTTTTCCTGATCCGGTCACACCCATAAGCGTTGACTTTCCAGGCCTTATTGCTGAAAGTTCCTCTATCGCCCGTCCCTGATCACCGGCTGGGGCAAAAGGAGCTCGTAGTTTAAAAAGTGCCATAGTTTATGTTTCCTTTATTTTTACCAATTATAGCATCAAAAACCGCTTCTGGCTATCTAAATGAACATATACCCATAGCAAAAAAAGAGGTATCTACCAGTGCGGGCAGATACCTCAAAGTTGATTACTAAAAATAGATTTTAAAGCTCTGTTCGCTCTTTCGGGCCTTCAAGGTCAAAGGGCGCTTTAAGTTTTCGCTTACAATCTATAAGCATTTTGCTTGCCTTTCTATGTAAGGCTTGATAGTCGTCGCTTAGAGCCGCAAACTCAATGCCTGCAGTGCCGGGCTCAACATCGTTAACCTTATTCATGGCATCAAGCAGATTAGAATACATGGTTTTTAGCACGGATCGGGCCATAAAGCGCTCAGCCTTTGCACTATCGTTTTTCAAGCAATAGATAATTGCCAAATTATAGAATGTCTTAAAATCAAATAATCCATCCAATCTAGCCGCCTTTATAAACGTTGCTTCAGATTCATCCAAAGCGCCTTTATTATACTGGAGAACGCCAAGATTAAGATGTGCTTGCTCAAGATCTTCATCTAGTATTGTAGCTTCTTTGTAAAAGGCTTCGGCCTCATCCAAAAGTCCCCGTTGATGATAGAGTAAACCCAGATTAAACCATGCGATAGCTGATTTTTCTGCCGCTTTTCGGTACATAAGCTCTGCTTCATCTATTTTATCATTTTCAAGTAAAAGATTTGCATAAGCTATTGTAGCATCAACATTGGAAAGTCCAACTTCTTCAAGAAGATAATCCTCATGAATACTCTCCCAATCACTATCATCCGGCGGTAAAAAAGCCCAATGCGTTGCTAGTTTTGTGTCCTTAGGACACTGAACTTCTGTTACAGAGAACAATAATGAGTGTGCTAGTAGTAAACTCATACCTGCTAATACGAGTATCATAAGACCTCCTCACCTAGTTAGAGAGTTTTTCCGACATCTAGCATACAAAGATTCCATAGCTTGAGCAACACACTCGGGATGATACTTTTTAGAAGTTCTAAAAGCAGCAATAGAAAGCTCCCTTAAGCGTTCTGGGTTTTTTGAGAGAAACAGTAAGCGTTCAACCATTTCACTTTCCGAATTAACTAAAAAACCATTCACTCCATCGATTACCACATCACTCACGCCACTACCCGCAAATGCTATGACAGGGGTGCCCTGTGAAAATGCTTCGGCTAAAACAATCCCCTGAGTTTCTGATCGTGAAGCAAAAATAAAGATATCAGCATCTTTGTAGCCTTCTAAAAGTTCAGATTTAGCTGGTTTTTCGATAAATATAGTTGCATCTGGTGACAGACTCAGTTTTTCGTATGCATACTCGCGTAAAGACTCGAGCAATGGCCCGTAACCAATCAATGTCAATTGAGAAGAAGGGCACACTTTTTGGAATACGCAAAATGCCGAGAGGAGCGCTTCGATATTTTTTTCAGGAACAAAGCGAGATACAGTCAACAAACGTAGAGAACGACCAACAAAAGGACTTTTGAGGGGACATGTTTTTTGAAGAAAAAGAGGGGCAATACTGCTTGAAACGACGCTTATTGACGTATTTAATGACGTATCAGTAATGTAGGTTTTGACCGACGCGGTAGGTGCTATAACATGGTCTACTTTCTGGCAAAAACGGCTTACAACCTTTTTGATGAGGGGCTTTAACAAAAATGAAGGAAATGGTATATAATGGGCATACTCAGCATAGAGAGTATGATGTGTAAAGATGACGGGAACACGAAAGACGCGAGCAACGTTAAGTGCTACAGGACCTAGCCCGAAAGGATGATGAACGTGCACAACTGAAGGCCTCCAACGTTCAAAAATAGCTTTCATTTGAGCTTTTGTTCGTATGGGTATAGGGATTATGTTCTTTTTGTACGAAAAGCGACCCAGACAGGTTATTCTCTCAACATATGCCTCTTCCAGTGACTCTTTTTCAAAAGCGAATGTTACAACTACAACTGTGTGGCCTCTACTACGCAGTTCCGACGCTAAAGACTGTATGGAGCTAACAACTCCTCCACTATAGGGTGTATAGTTATTTGTCACCATTAAAATGGTGTACGAGCTTGACATCTAGTTTGAAGCCTTAAGAAAATAGATAAGAGCTATTCGCGCTCACTCTAGCTCATCGAGTAAATCTTGGCAAACTTTGGCACAGTGATTGGCATTTTTTGTTAATGCCATACATGAATCGATACAAGCACGGTCCGGCGCTCTGCATACTTGTGCTGTCACCTGCGCTATTTGCACCGTTTTTTTGCACGCATGCGCGACAGCTTTTACTAAATCTTCGTAGTCGGATTCGGCGGAATTCTCGTACTTTTGTAAAGCCTCCAGCGTATCGTTGCAATCGTCCACAAGTGATTCCCATATCTGAATACACCTTACGCGCTCTTCATCACATTCTATCTCGTCTGTCCCTTGGCATTCAGCGACCAAACTTTGACCGGCATCTACACTTTCTTCACAGGAATCAATACATGCATCAAGGCTTTCGATGAGATCTAATGTTAAGCTCTTTTTCATATACGCTCCTTATAACAGTCGATATAAACATATATTATCTTAAAACAATATTTTACCTCAAGCCAAGAATCTCATGAGGTCTTCCGTATTTTTTCTTTCAAAAGAGCAACAAATGAGTACATTTTTTAAAATAGTTTACACTAGCCATAAATACATCATAGACTCAACGAAAAAGGATAAAGGGAGAAAAAAAATGTATAGAACGGTAGGCTTTCTTATGTTATTAAACACTATGTTTTTGTCACCTATTTCAACAACTGAGCACCCCAACTCCACGAGCATCGATATACATGATTCAATAGATAATTTTAAAGCGACCCCCATTACCATTGTTCGAAGAGCTGCCTTTGACATCGGCTCTTTGACGACAAAAATGATTGTTGCTGACGTTGATACAAAAACAAAGAAAATTGTGCGAGTTCTTCTTAAGGACGTACGCCGTGTCGGTTACAAGAATGATCTTGAACGTCCATCAAGTGATGGCAACTTTACAAAAGATCTTATAGAAGAAGGTGTTCAAGGGCTACGAGAGCTAAAAGCTCAAGCAGAAGGTCTTTCACCAGCACCTCAAGAATATGTAGCTGTAGCCACTGCAGCGCTACGAGCAGGGCTTAATAGTCAAGCAGTCGTTTCTACTATTAAACAGAAGCTTAATATACCCGTCTACATTATTAACCAAGATGAAGAAGCTCGCCTAGGCTTTAACGGAGCTATTATTGCTGTTGGATCAGATCCGCTCAAAACACTTGTATGGGATATGGGTGGCGGAAGCATGCAGATGATAGCTCACAAAGATGGCACATTGCTTACCTACGGTAACGAGCTAGGGTTTATAGCATTTGCTCGTAAAGTAATGTCTGAGATCCAGGGTAAAGAACTTGATGCAAAGGCTACCCCAAATCCTTTAAGCCTTGATGATGCAACTGAAGCTATCGAATTAGCAAGCAAGCTAGCGCTAAAGCTGCCTTCTTTTGTGCTGGAAAAAGCAAAAGATCCTTCAACAAGAGTGATCGGAATCGGAGCGCTCTATTACGCAACACATGGCCCAGAACTTCGAGTTCAAACAAATCTCATTGATGGTTTGCCTCAACGTGGCATTTTAACACGTCTTATGTACAGAATAAGAAAAACTGATGAAGAATTGATACCGCTTACTCATAAAGCGATACCCACGCTTGTAAGCGCAACCTCATTGGCCCTCATTCTTGGATTTATGAAAGGGCTTTCACTTGAAGAATTAACAACTGTCGAAGTCAATATGACCGATGCTCTTTTAGTAGATGAACAGTATTTTAAACTTAAATAGGCCTAGTTATGAAAAAGAACCTCGCTTCTTGGATGACAAATCCTGACAAAGTCCTTTTTCCCAAAAGCGGAATCACCAAATCTGATCTTGCTGATCATTACGAGAACGTAGCTCCTTTGATGATTCCGCTTATAAAAAATCACCCTATAGCCATGCAGCGCTTTCCAAATGGGATCGACCAAGAAGGATTTTACCAAAAAGATATGCCAAGCTATTTTCCTTCCTGGATTGATCGTGTGGAGATTAAAAACAAAGACGGATCGCATACGACCTACGTTATGTGCCAAAATGCCAAAACACTTGTTTATTTAGCTTATCAAGCATGCATCACCATGCATGAGCTTTTAAGTAGATCAGACAAGTTACAGTATCCCGATCGGATGATTTTTGACTTAGATCCGGGACCAGGTGTCACCTTTTCCCTCATTAAAAAAACAGCTCTCCTCATAAATGCGCTTTTATCTAACAATGGGATGACTGCTTTTACCATGACAACCGGTTCTCGAGGTATGCACGTCGTAGTACCTTTACGCCGCATGTATACTTTCAAATACACCCATGCATATGCTCAACACATTGGACAAATACTTGTAGCTGCACACCCTGATCTTTTCACCGTTTCGGTAAGTAAAAAGGAGCGTAAAGGCAAAATTTTTATAGATTTTATACGCAACACCTTTGGGCATATGGCAGTAGCTCCTTATGCAGTACGACCTATCGAAAATGCGCCCGTTGCAACACCACTTGCCTGGTCGGAAATAAAAGATCCACGTCTTGAATCACAATCGTATACGATCAAAAATATAGGCGCACGCATAAAAAAAGTTGGTGACGTATGGCCTGACTTTTTAAAAATAAAAAACAGACTGCCCTCAACCATTAAAAGTTTTTAGCAAGCTAGAGATACGAACAAGCAAAAAACATTGCACTTTCTTTAAAAGTCTTGCCTAGCGATTACAATTTAAATGGCTTATTTGAAATTTTGTTTACCTATTTTTATTTTTTGATAGACTAAGTAAATAATATATAACCAGGACACTTTCTATGTTTTATTCTTTTTCTCGGCGCCTTGCCTATGCGACGCTTATTACGGTTTTTATAGTAAGTACTGGTGAAGTATTCGGAACTATAGCGCCTACTTCACCTAAAAAAATCGTTGTTGTCTGGTCTAAGGGGGGTAAAGCACACGAGTCGATGCTAAAAGCGCTTGATGATTTAGGAGATGGATATACGCTTATTCCTCTTAATCCTTTTGACAGCTTATGGACTGCAGATGACGCCGGTCGAGAGGCAACAGATGAGGTTATCAACGATCTTGCTTCCATATTAAATTTACCTCCTCTTAACGGAAAAGCGGTCTATAACCTCTTCAGACACCGTGATCTTGCATCATCTCTCACGCTTGGTTTTGAGATGGCTAAATGGCTTGGAAAATCACCCAAAAACACTTTAAAGCTCCTTTTTAGTTACAAAGACCTCGTTCAAGAAAACCTATCCGGTTTATCTGATACGATCAACGAAATTGCAAGTAAAGGCGGAGAAGATTTTTACAATTTCCTCCTTCGTAACGATCAGATAGAACTTGCTAATAGTTTATTTAAAAAGACTGCTCAAGACATTGTCGATAATGAGGAGATGGTCGAAGAACGATTCAAAGACTATTTTGAATCAGAAAAGCCCGATTTGGTAATTTCGGTCATGCCTCTTTTTAATAGCGTTATTTATAAAGCAACTGAAGCTTTAGAGATACCTTTTTTACTGATAGCTCCAGATTTTGATATTAGTGAGCACTATTTTCCTGGAGCTAAGCCCGCAAACAGTAAGCATTTTAAATATACGTTGCCCCTCAAAGATGCGAGTCTCGAACGGAAAATAGAAAAAGCAGGAATACCAAAAGAACTTTGTGCTTTACATGGTTTTCCCCTCCGTTCACATTTTCTTGAGCCAAAAGATAAAACCGAACTCAAAGAGCAGTTTAATATTCCATTCAATAAGCCTGTTATTATGCTTCTTGCAGGTGGATCTGGTGCTTATAAAATGCAGACGCATCTCGAGCATCTAATGCATACCAAGTACCCCATTCATATTATTGCGTGCTCAAGTACTAACGATGAACTTGCTCAAGCGATAGAAGAGTATGCAGAGGACTTACCTGATCATATTACACTAACACATGTTCCATACATGGAAAAAATATCTGATATGATGGCGGTTTCAGACGTTCTTATTACAAAGTCCGGACCATCTTCGCTTTGTGAAGCATTTCAACTCCAAATACCCGTCATCGTTGATGCAACTTCTACCATTCTAGATTGGGAAAAAAGCCATGTTAATCTTGTCGAAAAACGTCGGTTAGGCAAGGTCATAAGAAATATGAATGAGCTTGATAGCGCATTAGATACAATATTTCACGACAAAAAATATATAGACCAAGTCAAAGCATCGCTGACACATTTTGACAATAGTGACTTCATCGTCCGGCTAAAGGAACTTATAGCACAAACTATTACTCAATCTGAAAGCAAAAAAAGCCTGGGTACTACCATCGTAGTGAGCACTCTTGTTCTTGCAAGCGCCGTTTTAGCAGTACTAAAGCAACGCATATGAAGAAGAGTATCATAACCATTCTAACCATTTTTTTATGTGCGTTTAACGTGCAGCTTTCCAGTGCTATAGGAAGTCGCTCAACGCTAAAGCTGTCTTTAGCTACCCTAAGCTCTGCTAAGGGCATGCTCCAGGAGGTTATGCCATCACTCCTAGAATTAGGCAGACACCCTGACATTGCGCGTGTACACTTTAGTACAACAAAATACATTTTTGAGCATACTCGCTTTGGCGAATATATCTTCAAGCTTAAGAAAAACCCGCTACCACGAGAAATTGAACGTAAAAAAGCACTTTTAGAAAAAGCGCGTGGAGTCATCCATGATAATGACTTGAAAAGTCTTATTATCCCCCGATCTCATGGTTCTTATTGGCTTGACCATGAAAAAAAAGAATGGGCCGTTTTCATTGAAGAAAAGATACCCCTTGCCCACAATCAAGAAATACAGCAATACGTCAACAACGAAAAAATGGTGGAAGAGCTTACCGTCTTTATCTGTAAAACTGCTTTTAGCGATATACATTACGGCAACATCCCTTTAACACTATCTGAAAAACATTTAGCTCTTTGTGATCTTGAATTAGAGGTTGACGATAATGACAGCATCGCCTTTTATACTCAAATCTTCGTGGGAATCGCCAATCTGCTTTTATGCATGCCCGATGAGCTACACACAATCATCATAAACACAGTCCAGAAAACGCTTAAACTCTGGCCTAAAACAGTGCTTAATGAGCTTATTAAAGCGTTAAAAAGCCCAAGTTTTCCTCAGCTATCACTCGCATCCATGAGGCAAAAGCTGGACAGGGCTATTCGCAAAGAAAGGCCAAAATATCACCTTAAACTTCTCGGTTTAAAAGGGGTTGGACTCGCGCACCAACTTCTTAACACAAAGCTTATACGGAAAGTTTTTTAGAACACTTTATGCGTTTTTGTCCTTGACGACAAAATTGACAAGGCGATCTGGAACACTAATCACGCGAACAAGCTCTTTATCTTGAAGCCAGGAAGCGACTGATGCACGCGCTTGCTTTTCAATATCTTCCGGTTCAGTTGAAGGGGCCACAAGCAAAGTACCGCGTAGTTTTCCATTAACCTGAACAGCGATTGTCAACTCATCCGGTGCTGCTAGAGCCTCATTATATGAAGGCCATGTCACGTCCCAAAGCTGCTTTGACAAAAGTTTTTCGAGAAGCTCACTTGCAATATGTGGAGCCAAAGGAGAAAGAACAGCAAGTACCTGGGATGCAGAATTCTTACTGAGTCGCATCGATTGAGCATTCGCTTCATTAAGCCATTCCATAAACGCTGACACCACTGTATTAGGCTTAAAAAGATCTAAACGCTCTTGAACATGCTTAAGCAGCCTGTGTACGTGCTTTGTTACTCTTTCATCTTCCTTTTGCCCTTCAGCCAAAATGGTAGTAGGATCTGACATGTAAGTCCAAAAACGATTTAAAAACCTCTTACAGCCTTCAATACCAGCATCTTGCCATTCAGCATCAAGCTCCGGAGGTCCCATAAAAAGAATATAGAGACGTAAAGCATCAGAGCCGTAGAGCGTCACCATCTCATCGGGATTTACGACATTGCCTTTCGATTTAGACATTTTTTCTACAAGTCCCGTTTTTTCAGAATATTTGCAAATCATACCCTGGTTAAATAAGCGCGTAAAAGGCTCGTCAAAAGGAAGATGCCCAAGATCATAAAGAACTTTAACATAAAACCGTGCATACAAAAGATGTAAAACTGCATGCTCGATACCCCCTACATATAAATCGACTGGCAGCCAATAGCGCATGCTATCGGGCGTAAAAGCTGTATTATCGTTATGCGCATCCGGATAACGTAAAAAATACCAACATGAGCCGGCCCATTGTGGCATCGTATTTGTTTCTCTACGTGCGGGACCCTTGCACTGTGGACAGGTCGTTTGAACCCAATCAAGCACGTGCGCCAATGGCGATTCGCCAGTACCTGTAGGGTAATACTGCTCTACGTCAGGTAACTTTACCGGCAAGTCGATCTCCGGAACAGGGACAATGCCACACTTTTGACAATGCACAAGTGGAATGGGTTCTCCCCAATAGCGCTGACGCGAAAAGACCCAATCACGAAGACGATAATAGGTGGAAGGTCGCGCGTAGCCCTTTTGAACGCAATAGCGGATGATATCCTGTCGCACATCACCTGCCCTTTTTCCAGCAAATATAGCAGGCTCTGAGAGAATGCCGTTCTTCATATCGGTATAAACTACCTCTAAGCGCTTTACTTGATCTTTAAGAATCGGGTCCTCTGGAAAAAGAACAGTTTTAAGTGGGATATTATATTTTTTAGCAAATTCAAAATCACGTTCATCGTGGGCGGAGCACTTTACAATACCAGTTCCATAATGCGCTAAGGCAAAACTCGCTACCCAAATAGGAAGCTCGCTCTTACTTACCGGATCAAGGATGTACCTACCAGTAAAAATGCCCTCTATCTCGGGTTCAACAGCAGCACCAGAACCGCGCTCTGAAAGTATTCTTGCACAAAATGCTTCTACATCATCTTTCTGTGCGACGCCCTCAATAAGCTTAGGTAACAGCGGATGATCAGGCGCAATAACAACAAAGGTATCTGCCTCAAAAGTTTCAAAATGAGCAGAAAACGTCTCAATCGTTAAAGACATATCTTTAACCGGCGCTGAAAAAACTAGACCTTCGCTCTTTCCGATCCAATTTCGTTGCATAAGCTTAACTTTTTCAGGCCATGCTAATCTGTCTAAACCTTCTAAAAGCTTATCAGCATAGCGCGTTATGCGAAGCATCCACTGTTTTAATTTGCGCTGGCTTACAATCGTACCACATCGCTCGCAACCACCACGCACAACCTCTTCATTAGCAAGGCCTACGAGACATGATGGACACCAGTTAATGAGTGTTTCAGCTTGATAGGCAAGACCCGCCTTATACATTTCTAAAAATATCCACTGGGTCCATTTATAGTAAGAAGGATCAGTGGTATTAACCTCTTTAGACCAATCGTAAAGAGCACCGGTATCTCGTAGTTGCCGTTTAAAGGTAGCTATATTAGCTGCTGTGCTTACTGCTGGATGAATACCCTTTTTAATAGCATCATTTTCAGCAGGTAAACCAAAAGCATCCCACCCCATGGGATGAAGTACGTTATAGCCTTCCATCCATTTGATGCGTGCATAGATATCAGAAAGGACATATCCACGCCAGTGGCCTACATGTAAGCCACTACCAGAAGGGTAGGGAAACATATCAAGGCAATAATATTTTGCCCCTGATCCAAGCGGACGAGCGTACCCTATATCTTTCAAAGCCCAGATAGATTGCCATTTCTTTTCTATCTCGCGCGCATTATATTCCATTAGAAGGGTCCCTTTTAGAAGAAGCTCTTTAATAAGGCATATCCTATAACACCTGCCAAAGTAAGTCCAACAGGTAATTTGATTGAAGTAAAGCCCCATAGTTTATACATAGCATTGCATGCGGCTATAACAATCAACACCGGATAAAGCATCTGAATAAGAGGCATTGAAAACTTCATAATAGCTGAAAGACCCAACGAGGCCGGAATTAAACACGCCGCAAGAACCCCTAGAAGAGCCCAGGTGTATCCGACGCTTTGAGAAAGAATTTGAATATGAATGTATTCCGTAACAACTGCAGTTAACGCAACTGTTGTCGTAAAGCAGGCCAAGAAAACAGTAAAGCCAATAAGCGCAGCTCCATACGTTCCCAAAATGTTAAAGGAAACAGCGCTAAAAAGCTGCCCCTCATTTAAATGCTCGAGTCCTTGCCCATGAAAAGCTCCCAAGAAATTCATGCCAGCATAGACAAGCCCAAGTAATGCGGCCGCGGCGATCCCAGCCATAAGGGCAATGCGTATGCGACCAGATGCATTCTGTGAATCACCTTCATGCATCTTGAGCATGCCAACAACAATAGATCCGAAAAAGATGGTGCCTAATAAGTCAAGCGTACCAAACCCATACTGTGCGCCGGTTTTGAAAAGCTCTGAAGCAGATGTGGTAACAGCTTGAGGACTTAGTCCCGAAAAAAGGCCCGCAAGAACAATGATACATAAACTGAGCACTTTTAAAGGGCTTAAAAAAGTACCAATAACTGTAAGAAGCTTAGTCGGTCTATACGTAGCCAAGAAAACCAAACTCAAAAATGCAAACGCAAATACACTGACATGCATAGACGGCAAAAACGGCGTAAGCATTTCATAAGACAAACCAACAATACGTGGCATGACGATGATTGGACCTAAAACAAGCATGCAAAGGAATGTGGCAATTGCCCCAGGTATTCGCCCTAAACGCCCAAAAAATGCTTTATAATTCCCATCAAACGCGATAATGGAAAGTAGACCAAGCAGTGGTAGTAGAACGCCGGTAAGAATAAATCCAATAAGGCCCCACGTACTTTTAGAGCCTGCCAAAAGACCGACTTTCAAGGGCAGCATAAGATTGCCGGCCCCAAATAACATAGCAAATATTGCAAGACTTACCTGTACTACTTGTACCCATGATTTAGAACGCATAAAAAATCCATTGTTAAAGCGTTACACAAAGAAAAACTTCATCTACTCCAAAAACCTGCACGTTTACTTCTGAAAGGGCGTCAAGAAATATAAAAGAGAACAGTTTCGCGTTAAAGATACCATTTTAAGGAAAAAATTGCAACCATGCAAGAAAACTACAAGGTGGAACCGAAAATAAAAACCTATTGTCATGCACCCAATATAAAGCTACAATAAAGGCAATAATATACATCCTAAAACCTGATAGTGTGCCTATGAACAATACTACCACTCAGCCTGCTCAACCATCTTCCCTTCATTATGCAGAAGAATATGTTATGGTCATCAAGCGCTGTGACCTTTTTTTGAATGAGGAGGGTTTTCAGGGGATACTTTCGACAAATGTGGAACCCTATCTAGATCGCATCCACACCTTACATTGCTTCTTTCCCCGCTCTAGAATGGAGACTGATCCTACCTATAAGCAAATTATTCCTTACATGGTCTTTAAGTATTCTGACCGCTACTTTCTTATGCAAAGAACTCCCGCATCTGGAGAGCAACGCCTTAAAGATAAATTCACTCTCGGTATCGGTGGCCACGTACGCATGGAAGATCTTACCGACAATAGCTTATGGAGTTGGGCTTCAAGAGAATTTGAAGAAGAAATCGAATACAAAGGAAATTTAAAGATTTCAACACTAGGCATCCTTAATGATGACTCCAACAGCGTTGGTCAGGTGCACGTGGGACTTGTGCTTCTTTTGGTAGGCGATTCCCCTGATATAAAGGTCAAATCTGAAATGAAGTCGGGCGTTCTTGCAACACTAGAGGAATGCAAAGCGCGCTATGAGGCATTAGAATCCTGGAGCCAGATAGTTTTAAATGCTCTACGATAGATTTTGTAAAGCCACTCATCGAGAAGACTGTGCTAATTCAACATCGAATATTAAACTAACACACCTAGCTTTTCTTGTAGAGCTTTGCAACAAGTTGACCTGCAAATTGCCAGCTTATGATGTTCCCACGAGTTCTTACTTGATTTGCTTGACCACCGTAGACGACATAGCTATCAGATGGTTTTGTACCAGATAATTCATTCCACTGGGCGAGGCCTTTAAAAAAATCTAATGAGATAGTTTGAGAAGATTTAATTTCGATAGGATAAAGTTTCGCTTCAATCTCTAGAATACAATCAACCTCTATCCTCCCATTACTATCGCGCCAAAAATAAATCGGTGGTCGCTTACCGAGGTTATAAAACTGCTTTGCAAAGTCAGTAATTATAAGGTTTTCAAAAAGAGCTCCTCTAAAGGGACTTTGAGCTAGAATTTTTGAAGACGTTATGCCAAGTAAGCTGCAGGCAACACCGGTATCATAAAAATAGAGTTTTGGAGTTTTTGTAAGACGCTTATTAAAATTATTAAAATGCGGCTGTAACACAAATACTACATAGCTTGCCTCTAAAATAGAAAGCCATCTATGAACAGTTGGCAGGCTTATCCCACACTGCGTGGCTAGATCGGACAAATTTAGTAGCTGCCCGATTCGTCCCGCGCACAAAGACAAAAACTTTTGAAAAGTTCTCAAATCACCAACGTTAACTAATTGACGAACATCTTTTTCCACGTAACTGTGAATGTATGAAGAAAAAAAATCTTGAAGAGCAAGTTCCTGATCATAAAGTCGTGGATAGCCTCCTTTTATAACCGCGTCATTGATAAACTCAGGCCTTATCTTGTTTTCTTTAAGCTCATGAAGCGAAAGCGGTAACAAGGTAAAAATAGCAGTTCTACCGGCCAGTGACTGGGTTATTGCTTGATTCATCAAAAAGTTGTGTGAACCGGTCAAAATGAAATATCCAGCTCGCTTTTTTGTATCAACTTCAAGCTGTATGTAAGATACAATGCTCGGTACATACTGAAATTCGTCAAGGATAACTCCGTGCTTGTTTTCGTTGTCACTTAAAAATCCTCGAGGATCGCTCGCAGCAAATTCCCTTATTGCTGGATCCTCAAAGGAAATATAGCTATGTTTTTTAAATACACTCCTGACGAGGGTTGTTTTTCCTGATTGCCTCGGCCCAAGAACAACAACAACGGGAAATTTTGCACCCCTAACTAAAGAGGCTTTCAAATCTCTTTTAAACATAATAAACCTGTGCTGATTTAACATTGAATATTAAACTAGCACAAATCTAATCTGAAGAATAGCTTTTTTAAAGCTGCTATCGTTTTATTGAAGATCAACGCTATTAAAAAATCAATAAGATATAGAAAGCTACTCTTGCTGATTTTCTCGATCTAATACCCTTTTTCAAACACTACTCATAACATTTTTATTAATCGCTTGCTTTATCTAATACCGGTTGTTAAAGTAAAAAAATATTTCAAGAAACTTCAGCACCCACCTATCTTCCAACAAAATATTGAAGAGAGAAGCAAATGAACAAACTATTTCTTTCGGTGTCCTTTTTTTATGTTTTAGCTGTTCACTCGTTTGAGACAATAGCATTGACGGTAAGCACAACAGCTGACTCAGGCTTAGGTTCACTGCGTCAAGCAATCCTAGACGCTAACACTACACCGAACTCTACCATCACTTTTAGTATCGCAAGTGGTCATCAGGTTATTAGTCCTCTTTCGGCGCTTCCGGCAATTTCGGGAGCTGGTACCGTTATTGATGCAACGAGCCAACCAGGTTTTGTTAACACACCGCTCATAGAAATAAACGGTTCACAAGCAGGCGCAAACGTCATTGGTTTAACAACTCTAGCTGATAATTGCACTATTAAAAGTGTGATCATTAATAATTTCGCAGGATCGGGCATTCTCATATCAGGAAGTCAAAATGCTATCTTCGGATGCTTTATTGGTACTGATGCAACTGGAACTTTAGCCCAGCCAAACGAAGGAGACGGCATTGACGTCTTTAACGTTGCGGCAAGCTCTCTTACGGGAACAATTATCGGGTCTCAGACAAATGGACAAGGAAACCTCGTTTCTGGTAACGCAGGAATCGGTATTAACGTCTTTTCATCTGCACCGACAAGCATCGATAGCACGACAATAGCTGGCAATGTTGTTGGAACAGATATATCAGGAAACAGCGCTCTTTCTAATGGCGGGGACGGAATTTTTGTCGGCGGATTTTCAGACATTTCAAACACCGTAATACGCGGTAACCTTGTCTCTGGCAATACTACAAGCGGCATCAACCTCAACATAGGAGCAGGCACCCTCGATCAGACGATCATTCAAGGCAATTTGGTTGGCACCAATTTAGGAGGGACTGCCGCCATCGGCAATGGTCAAGATAGCGTTCAATTACTGGCAATTCAGACCGGTGTTATTCAAAATACCTTCATTGGTGGCTCAGGTGCCGGTCAAGGAAACGTTATATCCGGAACACTTAACTCATTTTCAGGAATAGGGGCTGTCACTCAAGACCCGGGATCTGTTATCGTTAATACGACTATACAGCAAAACTTGATCGGAACGAATGCTGCTGGCAATGCTCCGTTGCCTAACACCTTCAGAGGTATATTTTTAATAAACACCGCTGGAAGTTTTAGTGATACAGTTATTGGAGGTGCAGGTATAGCGGGCAACGTTATTTCGGGCAATCATAACGATGGTATCGCCTTAGTAAACGGCGTTACTAAAACTGTTATTCGAGGAAACCATATAGGAACTGATATAACCAATAAACTCATTTTACCTAACGGAGTCTTTGGCATCGTTATACCTCAAGGAAACGGTATAACAGGCGCCACAGACAACACTATTGGTGGAACAATAAACGCACAAGCAAATACCATTAGTTTTAACAAAGCTGCAGGCATCTTCATAACGGGGCCTCTTAACGTTCGCAATACCATTATAAGAGACTCTATTTTTGATAACGGGCAAAGTGGTATTCTCCTTTCCAATGGAGGAAACGCACAGTTACAAGCACCTACTATTAAAAAAGTAGCTCAGTCCCCTACGGCTTTAACAGTAACCTTTACCACACCATCCTCACCTGCTGGCTCTTTCAGGGTTGAATTTTTTAATACCCTCGTCAATCGTCCAAACATAACAGAAGGACAAACATTCTTAAAAGCTCTTGCTTCCGTACCATCAGGAACAACAAGGACTATAACAATACCAGGAAACTTTACGGGTTCAATAAGCGCCACCGCAACCCAACTTAATAGTCAAGGTGCACCAGGCAACACGTCGGAATTTAGTAGAGGTTTTTCCATCAAAAAGCAAAAGTTGACCGTCGGCCTTAAACAAAAATCAGAGCCTAAGCCAAGGGAGGCGGAAGTCGTAACAAGTATCGAAGGAGGCGTCGGCTCTTCATTCAGCCTTAAATGGTCTGATGGAAAAAAACAGCCCCATGTTGGTAAAACATCAACACGCTTGGTCAAAAAAGGTACAAACAAACTTTCAGTAGTTGCTACCGACCTTACTACCAAAGCTCGGGCTGAGGACAGTATTAAGCTTAAATTTAAGCACCGCAAAAAGTGCTAAAAAATGTTTTCTTCTCAGCGCGCAAACGTTGAGAAATAAGTCGCTATTTGTTTTACACTGCTTTAAGGTGATGCGCTCGAATTCGTACTGCGATGAGCATGCGCGTTTTTAAAATTATCCATCTAGTGCAGGCCAGGTAACTACAATCGTTCCCGTTCAGAGTTCCACCACAAGAAGCGCATATTTTTTCTTATTGAGACTAGAGAGCCAATCAACAACATTTTGATGATTATATTGTTTTGCAATATCAAGAGCTGTTTCGTTATTGCTAGTTTTGGCGTTAACGTCGGCACCATGGGCTACAAGCCATTGAACAACTTCCAGGCTGCCTCCTGTAGCAGCCAAGTGTATCGGCTGCCTGCCCTTTTCATCTTGAGCAATGACGCTGGCTCCTTGAGCAACAAGCCATCGAACTACTTCTAGCTTGCCTCCAAAAGCTGCATGGTGTATAGGCTGCCAGCTACTTCCAGCTTGGCCCTTGACGTTAAAGCCAACGCCATGGGCGACGAGCCATTGAACTAATTCTAGATGACCCGCTGCTGCTGCTACGTGTATAGGCTGATGGCCTAGATACATTTTAGCGCTGATATCGGCTCCATGATTAACAAGCAATTTAACTACTTCTAAATAGCCTCCCATTGCCGCCCAGTGTATAGGCTGGCTATCATCACGCCAACGAGCGTTGACGTCGGCTCCACGACTCAAAAGCCATTGAACGAGTACTAGATAGCCTCCGCGAGCTGCCGCATGTATTGGATGCCAGCCATGTTCATTTTGAGCATTGACATCAACACCGTGGTCAACAAACCATTCAACTAGCTCTAGATGGTTCCCCGCTGCTGCCTCGTGTATAGCCAGCCAGCCATCTCTACCCCCAGCGTTAACATCGGCTCCATGGGAAACGAGCCATTCAATTACCGTTAAGTTACCTCTTGAAGCCGCAGTATGAATAGGCCGTTCGCCATACTTTTGTGATGCGTTAACGTCAGCACCTCGCTCAACAAGCCATTGAATTACTTTTACATGGCCGCAACGAGCTGCCTCGTGTATAGGCTGTTCGCCATATTTATCTTGAGCATCGACGCTGACTCCATGATTCACAAGCCATCGTAGGTGAGCTAAATTTCCTGAGCGCGCTGCATCAAAAATGGTTATACCTGGGGGCGGTTTTTCCCCTTCTTCCCTTTTAGTCTCGTCTTCTTCTTGTCTAGTAACTCTCGTTTTTTTTTCTTCCTGAATCCATGGAGTCAATGCAGGCATGTCCAAGTGAAGAATGAGGGAATCTAGATGGGACGAGACATCATCTTGCTTCCTTCTTTCTTTTGAAACAGCTGGGTTTCTACTATTACGGGCATTAACATTAGCACCATCTTGGGCAGTCTTGGTAAGTTTTTCTGAAGGCGCCATCGTAGGCCTACACCACAAACGCTCAGCTATCCCCATTCCTCTACTTGGCATTTGTATAGCCGGTCTATTCAATCCTCTAGGTTCAGTATTATTTCTTAAAGAAATTGACTGTAACAATTCTGCTGTGGCATCTACATGGCATTCCTCCAAGAAAAACGCCTGCACTTTTTCCTTGCGCTCTTCTAGAGCCAACATAAATGCTGTTCTGCCATCACCTGTTCTAGCGTTTAGGTCAGCTCCATGTTCTAGCAGTATTTCTACAATTACTGGGTCATTGGTCATTACTCCATGATGTATCGCTTGCCATCCCTGGTCATCGGTCACTGATAGATCTATTTCCGATTGACTGAGAAGCCTCATAAGTTTTACTATCTCTCCACTTTGTATATAGCCAATAAGGTCTCTTATCTGTGCTTTTTCTTGATGCTCCATACAGTTGGTTGAGATAACAAAGCAACTGAAAAAGGCGATTAATACTTTATATCTCTTTCCCACGCTTTTTCTCCCTTTAGTTCTTTCGCTCAACGTACCAATAATTTCTCATTTCTCAAAATGTATGTTACTTATCAACGGTCGTTACGAACAGCGCTATCACCAAACCCCAGCGCTAACCAATTCAGTACTTTCAATTTGAGAAAGACTCGGTTTTCCGGACTGATTTTCTTTTGATAACTAAGATATTCTGCAAACTTATGTAGTGGCTCATGTTTACCAATATAAGCTATTCTTGTATTTTTTATGAACCCGCTCTAAGATGGCGGTGTCTTGCATCTTGAGTTTATACGGCGATTAGTATGTGTCAAAATTATCTGCATTATTAGATAGCTTAGGTAGAGATGCAGCGAATAATAGAAGGAGCTTTTCATGGTGAAATACGGCCATCACATAGGCTTTATTATGTTAGCCAGTTTGACAATGCACCTATCAGGTAAACGGGTGTTGCCTCAGTTTACGGGAACATGGTACGACCAAGCAGCGTTAGCAAAGTACGATGCCTGTGGTATTGCTTATTGGAATTATGTCCATCAAGCTAATGATAAAAATGTCATACTTGCTGCGCTCTTTCAAGCACTACCTATGTCTGCGCAATGCATTTGGAATACTCCCTATGAAGTTAATGCTGGGGTAAAAATGCCTACAACATTTCCTGGCAATTTCCCTGATTATAGCCAAATTATAAAGGACCCAGCTCAGCCAAGGGTTCAAACCTCACGCTCGGATTGTATAAATGTTAAGACAAAGGCGATCGATAAGTATGCTTTTCTTGAGGTACAGCCGTCATATAGCTGTCCCAAGGATTCGGTGCATACCGGCGGTTTTTGTGCGGCAAACAGCATTTGTACCGCCGACGTGGTCGGTAGGGATTTGAACTATAAAGGTCTAGGTTGGTTAGGTCACATAGCTCTCGGCTTTCCATCAGGAAACGGAGATGAACAGAACGCTCAGGTACTTGAAGTTCTTAACCAACATCGCGTCATCAATTTTAATTCTCTCGGCTCGTTTAAAACAATAAGTCCTTATTGGGGAGCTGTTTATGGCCTTGACGATTCTGGCTTTGTTGATCCTGTCAAAGCTAATAGTGTTATTAAAGCCGGCGTCGATCAAATGCAATTTGAGCCTGAGTATACCATGACAGCGCAGTGGCAAGCAGGGCACTATAGTCCACAACTTTTCTATGATCGAGTTCAGAATAAGTTTATTACTGAATCAGCCATAGTGCGAGGAATTTTCCGCTGTGATACTTTTGTCAACTATTGCTATAAAGTTGGGTTTGGAGTTCAATTACCTAAACCTGATAGATTCCTCGACGTATTACCTCGATCAACATTTAATAGTTTCTCGTTTAAGCACGAGACCGCAAGCATGCTTACTGAAGGACGCATAGTAGCAGCTGAAGATTCTATAACCGCAGAATCTCGTGCTTCTAATCACACAGCTCGCTTCATATGGCAGTCTGCTCAGCAAGCTGATACTTACACTTTCTTAAATGCTATGGACGTTCTCAGTACTTTGGCTTCACACGAGCTCATTCCGGATCTGATCCAAACTTTCAAAACTGAAAGAAACGCCGAAAAACGAAAGAAGTTGGTAACTGCCATCGTAAAATCTGCGCATGCCCTCAGCCAAGAAGGCACTATACACAATACCCAAAAGATAGAGGCTATTGTTGATGCTCAAGATTTTGTTTTGAAAGTGCTAGAAACTGAGTCAGATTTTTCAGTACTAGGTCATACCATATATCACACTTTAAGTATTTTGCCTAAGGATTGGGTACACTACGAGCTGATCTCTCACGCAATGAGTAGATTACAAGAACATCCGGTGATGGAGCATCGCTTGAGTAACGAAAAGAAATTTTTGATCTTACTCTCAATAGCTTTAGCCAACGATACTATGCAAACACGATTATTGCCAACGCTTCTGTTATCGGCCAAAAGCGATGACGAAAAAATAGCTTTTGACACGCAGCTTCTATTTATCCTCAGGCATCTTTTACCATCGACTATAGCGCCGCACGCTCAGGCTATGCTTGGCGACTATCTCAATGGAACAAATACCATGAACACTGTCGATCGTACTTTTGCTCTTGCTACTATTTACGGCGAGACCGGCGAGCTTCGTGAAAAAGAGTTAGCCCGTCTTATTGTTCACACATCGGATTCACAAGAGCAAGCTGAGCTTATCAATCACCTCGACTTAGGAGTTTTTTCTCATATCTCTAAGACTGATCAAAAGCTTCTTTATAAAAATTGCCATGACGGCTTTGTGCAAGCGTATAATACCGACAAAGAATATCTTTTCGGAACCGCAATGATGAAGTTGCATAAGGCAGGAGAGCTTTATCATTCTTAGAAGCCTGAGGACCACCGAAGAAGATGGGGCGATCATCGCTGACACTTGGTCGCCCCTAAAATCCCAACGTTTCTTGAAGGTAGAGCCAAATACTATAAGAATTTCAGTAAACGGTTGATTAAATCACCAAAGTTATTCTTTTATGATACTGGTCTAGCCTCCGATTTACTTGATATTGAAAAGCAACTTAATTCCCACTACTTAAGGGGTGGACTTTTTGAGTCTTTCGTTATCTCTGAGCTTTATAAAAGCTTCTATAATGCTGACAAGGTTCCTCACTTTTATTTTTGGCAAGAGCACGAGGTTGACTATATTATTGAAAGAGGGCAAGACTTATTCCCTTTGGAAATAAAAGCTGGATTAACAATTACCCCTGATTATTTTAAAGGGCTTAACTATTGGAATAATCTCAGAGATGAATCCCAATAAAGGATTTGTAGTGTATGGAGGAACTCAAGATTTATTTAGGTCGCTAGGTAATATAATGAGCTGGCGTAATATTTCAAATATTTTGGCAAGAACAAAAGACGAATCCTGAATACGTTTTTACCTGAAAGGTCCTTGGCTAAAGTTCTCGATGGAAAAATTAAACCGAAGTGGCATTAATAAGAAATAAAGGATGCCAACGTGTATACAGCTCGTCTATCTCAGCCTTGTCTCCTGGCAACACTGAGAAAAAAAGCCGCTCTGTATGAATTGGAGGCTCCGAATGGATAGCTGAAGCATGCTCATCGCCAACTATAAAAAAAGCACCAAAACCTCGGTTCGGAGATTCAGCCTTAGTGCCATCTAAAAGCTTGTTGAGTGCAATTTGATTTCGCTCGTTTACAATGAATGTTTCTCTTAATTCCTCAGGTAATCTATAAAAGAGAGTTTGTGGACCTTTTAAAGCCGCGACAAATTTGACGGGAAATCCAGAATAAAGAGGATAGTAGTATCCATCTACATGCCAACGGGGTTGATCAAAAGCAGGGCTAGGTACGAAAGAGCGGACACATACCCATGCCGTTTCTTTACCACACGCTTTTGCAACTTTTAGAGCTGTCTCGAGTATTATTTCGGTAACCGTTTGTATGGCGCGCTCATCATCATTACCTATGGCACGTAAAAACGCTGGCAACTCATGCTTAAGGACATTTAAATCACCAAACCGGTCATAGCTTTTTTGAGCATCAACTTTTAATGTGCGATCGATAAAAGAAAGCACATGAGCAGGTATTTCAAGATCAACATATACAAAGCCGTTGCTTGCATTCAGGTTTTGAGGCCCAGAAATCAGTTGGATATTCTGAGCACCAAGAAAAAAAGAAAATGAGCAGATAAAGACCAATTTATTAAACATAGCTCCCTCAATGTATTCTAAAGCAAGTTCTTTACGCTGATTCACCATCGTCAAATATATCAAAAGTATCAAAGATGCTTTCGTGTTTCCATGTCGGGCTCCAGTTGTGTCTAATAAAGCTTTGAATGGAGACGATAGAGTTATAAAAATTGTCAGAGTAACTCAAAGACTCACTTAAATACTCATGTGCGGTCTTTATGCGAACTTTGATAGAATTTTTCCCACAAAGAATATAAGCGCGAAGACCGCTATAAAACGGATGATTATTGATCTGTTGCAAAAGAATAGGCGCAAGAACGACCACGGGCAACTCAAGCATCTCATGTAACGCGTTTTCCTGAAGCGCGAATAAATTGTAATGATTAACCGCTTGACCATTCTTATTAACCCATATGCCAACATCTGCACGCTGAAGCTTTGGATTTTCGTGCTTAAACGTTCTCAAATCGATAATTTCCGACATGTCTGCATAACTTTGACCTTGTGTCGTAACCGAGTCAAGCGTCTGAATCGAGTCACCTTCAGGTGAACGAAAGAGGATGATCGATTTAAACATGGGCGACAGAATCGAATCAATCATTTCGACTTGTATGGGGGTACCATATAAACAGAGCTGATCTATCAAAAGATGGCGTTTATAATGCTCTTCAGCCCTCATAATGCCAAGCGCCACGTTACCTCCATGACTATAAGCATTGATTCTTAAAAGAGGCTTAACGCCATATTTTTTTTCATATTCGTCTACCCAGTCTGCTAGAGCCAGATAGAGCTTAAAACTCTCTTCCATGCGATTAAAGGAGTCAAGCATGCCTGACCAGCCAAAAAGAGCATAATAATCTTTCTCCGAAGCAAAACCTGAAACACGTGCAAGTTCATCATAACCTGCCAGCATGTAGTAGGCCCCAAAACGAGAACGTTCTCGTGAAAGGTTTCCCTTACGAGCAGCTTCAATAAGCGAAGTAGGAACTTCTCGAAAACCAGGACTCAACATCATATTTTGCTGATAGGTATCAGGGTCATTTCTATCACGTAAGAGGAGCGTTTCATAGTTTCCGCCCTTTTTTGCGCGCCCATCCCCCCAAAACCATTTCGTATCCACAAACGCTAAACCTGGTTTTACAGTGCCGTGTATAAAAACGGTCAGCGTTGGTGTAGCCTCAATAAAGCCTGAAGATATGAGAATATACAGAATGAAAAATGGTATTTTTTTTAAAAACATGTCTTATCCTCCTTAACATTATTGAGTATAAAGACTTGCGCAAGGATGTCGAGCCTAAATAGGAGGATTATAACTCCTTTTGGCCTTTACAATAGGCAGAAAATACCTCATCAATGACGCGTGGGCGAGGATTTTCCTTACAAAGCTCGTCTATGAGCCCAAGCGTCTCTTGATCCAGTCGTTTATCAGCTTCTGTTAACTGGCGATATATGGCCCTAACAGTATTGTTTATCGCTGATAAATCTCTATCAAAGGCAATTTGGTACATATAACGACGCACACGAGGATATAAAAAATAGCAGGCAACAGCACTATGTACCATACCAGCCACTATTAAAACCGCTGGTGCTATCTCGTGTCTAGAAATATTCACATGCCCAAAAGTACCCACGACAGCAACTAATTCTGCTGCACCAGCGAGAAATACTAATAAGTGGCATAATATATAGGGCAGGATCCATGCTGGACCCTCGGCCTCGTATCTCCTGCTTAATTGGATAAGGTGATATAACAGGGTATGTTGAGGTAACACAGCATCCCACTCTTCTTCTTGAGCCGCATTTGCTGGTGGAAGTAATCGATAGCGATATTCGCGTATCAAGTAATGTGATGGATCTAGTCCAGATTCTCGCATTTCTTTCATTATTTTCTGAGCCAAACTCAAACCTTGTAAAATCGTAATTTGTGCGGCTGGATTGGCAAAAAATTTCCTGAGCGCGCTAATATCAGCCTCCCTATGCAAATTAAAAATCTGCTCTAACTCAATTCGACGTAGGTGGGCCAGCTGGGTTTCAGAAAGTCCTGTTGCCCATTGTTGGCTCAGTGCTCCTATAGGAACTGATTGATCGGTAACTCGTGGCAGCGAAGTTGAAGGTGGTTCCCATTGTCTTCTTGAACCTGATTCATCCTCTTCCATCCCATAACTTATAAAAGAAGATTGCAAGCTAAAAAAAATAAAGGCAAAGGCTACTATCTTAGACACATTCATACAATACTCCTTAAAAACACATTTTTTTTCTTAAAATATATCAATGCGTTGTCGTCATAGATTGCATTTTTCGTCTTTACAAAACACCCCAAAAACCTCAGTTAATAAACGCGAGTTGCGGTTTTGAGCATAAAGACTTTTAATAAGCCTGATTGTCTCTTCGTCTATCTCTATATTTGAAGCTTCCATGTAACTATACAACCTTTCTATCACACCATTTATCGAGGCTAACTCTTTTTTAAAAATTGATATTGAAAAAAGGGAAACCAAATAGGGGTATAGGTAATACCCCAACACTATCGCGCTAAAGAGTGCGCCTATTGTAAGCGGTTTGTTATTCGTTAATAACCGTGTAATGATAGGCAGCAATGCTGAGATAACAAATGTTGCAAGGAATAAAGGAATACTACCGGGCCCTCTTTGCTCATATCGCGCACTTAACCGAACGAGATGAAATAAAATCGTATGTCCATATACTTGTTTCCATTCCTGTAGTAGGTATCGTGATGGATCTAGCTTATATTCCCTGAGTTCGCGTATTAGATGTTCTATCGCATTTAGATTTTTTTCGATATTTTTAGAGCCCCAGTGAGTAAAAAATCGTCGTACCTGCTCAATAACCCGCGCATTCCTTCGATTAAAAGAAGCTTCTGCTTCTTCTCTATCTCCATAGTCTCGAATACCTTCATTACCCTGTGTATGTCGTTGACGTAATTCTTCAAGAGAAGTTGAAGGAGGAGTCCAGACCTGCCTTGGCACCTGATCACCTCCATCATTCATTCCACAGGCTGAACTATAAAAAAGAAATACTGCGCTTAAGCATAGAAACCTGTTCATATACGGTGCCTTTTTAGATAATTATAGTAGAAGTATCGTCACGCAGCCTTTCACGATCTTGGCTAGGTTGTGTTTCTTCCAAAGCTTTTTTTGTGGCCTTCAAGGGAAGACCTTTTATAACACACTCTTTAGTTATCTGTGTAACTGCAGGCACTTTTTGGTCATATCCGCACTCCAAGCCTGAATCATAAGAAATTGTATACCCTTCGCGCATAAGCATATTTACGATGTTGCTTGTGTGAGCATAGCCTGCTAAAACGTAATAAAAAGCCCCATCACTCTTCAAAAGCCCCTTTATAAATGCAAGATCTATTATTAAAAGAGTATCTCGAAACTCTCGATTAAGTTTTTTTATAAGGCCATCAAGAAGTGTAATGGTAGCAACATCAAAATCACGATAAATGCTCAAAACAAAAGTCATATATGTCGTTGTAAAATCCGCTTTTGGGTCAAAACCAAGATAACGTTGCAGATCAATCCATGCCGCTTTGTAGTCTTCCATCGAAGAGATGAAAGCATCAGTAATGCGCACATTTTCTTTATTTTCAAAAAGAGTCAAACAGCCTCGAGCTGTCTCGATCCATCCATCAATAGCTGCAAGCACCGTACTAAACACCTTCTCAACCGTTAAACCATGACGCACGCCCGTACGTTTACAAGCCGCCAAATCTCTTTCGCTTAAAAAAAGATAGTTACTCATATTTTGAAGGTCAAAAAGGGTCGCAAGATTAACGATAATAGCACGATCGTCTGGAAAAAGAGCACGATTATCACCTTGAAGGCTTTCAGCAAGTACCTCTAAGGTATTAGTATCGTCATTAGCAAGAAATTGTTTCTTAATTATTAAAGCAGCGTTTTTGCATTCGTTTTTATCACTTTTGTTAAGCAAGCAACTGCAATACTTATCAGCAGCCGTCAGTTCTGCAGTTTTATCATAATAAGGATAGTGCGCTTCGATAAAAGCGCATGCGCTATCTTGTAAGCAGTTTTTATCAAAACTCTTAAGAAGTAATTCTGTTTCTTTTAAAGCTTTTTGCGCCAAGGGCTCTTGCTTATTCGCATCAGGAATCTCATGACGAAATGCGTGTTTTACACCAATGAAAACTATCTTTTCAGGACCTTTCAACGCGGAGTCCTTTTTTAATGCTACCAAGTTTGTAATATCCGCGTTTAACAAAGAAAAAGGGATCAGGAAGATAAGCGCAACGATAAATCTGCCCATAAGAACACTCCTAGTCTCGTTCTATTTTTAGTGTACCAAATAGGCTTAAAATAGATAGCTAATACGGGACTTTTGTCAAACAAAGTGGGCCTGTAATTGACTTATTAGATGGTATACTTCTCCCTTTGGTAGCCTATTTGTCAAAAGAGTCAAAACTTGCTACAGTAGGAAAGAATACTAGGGAAAAGCACCTATCGCTGTTCCGGTATTTCGAACCTAGGAGTCATACATGGCAAAAGAACTACTTAAACCTCAGCAATTTGCTAAAGCTGAGCATATATGGGATGCAGAAACCTATCGAATGAGCCCAGAAGAAGAACAAGGACTGGCTCAGCTATACGAAGGTATGTCTAGCTCCTATAAGCGTGGCAGTATTATTACTGGCACAATCCTTTCAGTCTGCCCTGACGGGGCTCTTGTTGATATCAACTTCAAGTCTGAAGGCTTAGTACCGCTTCATGAGTTCACTGAACCAGAGCTCAAAAAGTTTGTACCTGGCGCGAAGATTGACGTGATACTTGACGAATTTGAGAACGCAGATGGAAACATCTCTGTATCATACCAAAAGGCTAAAGCCCTCAGAGCATGGGAAGCCCTTATGAAGCTTTATGCGGAAAACAAGCCAGTAGAAGGCGTTGTACTCCATAAAGTTAAAGGCGGCTTAAGTGTAGATATCGGTGTACCCGCATTCTTACCAGGGTCCCAGATCGATGTACAGCGCGTTAATGACTTTGACCATTATGTCGGTCAAACGATTACCGCTTATATTCTGAAAGTAAATCCACGTCGAGGTAACGTCATTATTTCACGCAGGAAATACCTTAACGAGCAACGATCAGAAATACGTAAAAAGATTTTGGATTCTCTCGAGGTAAATCAAGTTATTCAGGGTATGGTCAAAAACATTACCAATTACGGAGCATTTGTTGACATTGGTGGTGTCGATGGTCTTTTACATATTACCGATATGACCTGGGGACGCATTTCTCACCCTACTGAATTACTCCGTATAGGCGATACCGTAACGGTTAAGGTGCTTTCTTTTGACAAGGTAAACGAAAAGATTTCTCTTGGCCTTAAGCAATTAGAATCGAATCCTTGGGATACAGTAAGCGCAGATCTTCAAGTGGGCTCAAAAATCAAAGGCACTATATCAAGCATCACTGACTACGGCCTTTTTGTTGAAGTAGCAAAAGGAGTAGAAGGCCTTGTGCATATTTCTGAAGTGTCTTGGAGCGATCGCATTAGCGACCTTAATAGACATTTTAAAGTTGGACAAGAAATCGAGGCTGTCATCGTGTCTCTTGATAAAGACAATCGCCGCATGTCACTCAGCATCAAACAACTTGGAAAAAATCCTTGGGATACTGTTTCTGAAGAGTACCAAGTTGGTCAAAAACTGAGCGGAAAAATAACAAATATTACCGATTTTGGTATTTTCGTACAGGTAATACCTGGTGTTGATGGCTTAGTGCATATCTCTGACATATCATGGACAGAGCATATTAAAAATCCGGCAGATCTTTATACCAAGGGCCAAGACGTTGACGTCATCATTACAGACATTAATAAAGCCAAGAAGAAGATTTCTTTAAGCATCAAACAGCTTGAAGAAAATCCGTGGGAAAAACTTCAAGAAACATATCCTATTGGCTCGCAAGTAGAGGGTGAAGTTACTCGCATAAGCGAAGCTGGTGCATTTGTAAGGCTTCCCACTGGAATAGAAGGGTTTATACACACTTCTGAGCTTCCTGGTGATCGGACAACGAAACTTGATGATGTCCTAAAAGTAGGTCAGAAAACCTCATTTAGAATTATCAAAGTTAACCAAGAGGAACATAAGGTAGGGCTTAGCTTACGCCCTGAAGGCGAAGAACGACGTGAGACACGCTCAACTGCCAAAGAAGCAAGATCTTCTAAAAAAGATGAATCACAAGCTCCTACGGTTAAGCCTAAATCACAGTTACAGCTTGAACTTGAAAAGCACGCTGCACGTCTTCAAGAACAAAAGCCTTCAGAGTAAGAAAGGAACCCAATGGCAGAACTCACCTGCGCTCTTATAAAGCCAGATGCTATCAAAAGCCTCGATGCGGGCACTATCATTTCGCTCATTGAACTCAATAAGTTTGCTATTGTTCGTATGCAAAAGATGCATCTTACAAGTACACAAGCAGAAGCTTTTTATGCAGTTCATAAAAGTAGGCCTTTTTTTGGTGAGCTTGTTGAATACGTCATCTCAGGTCCAATCATTGCTATGGCGCTTGAAAAAAACAACGCTATACAAGAGTGGCGCCAATTGATGGGAGCTACAGACCCGCTGCACGCAGCTCCAGGCACCATACGCAAAATGTTTGGTACCAGTATAGGAAGCAACTCTGTGCACGGATCAGACGCTCCGGAAACAGCCCAAGTTGAGCTCAAATTCTTCTTTCCTGATCTTTTTAGAAAGTAATTCTCATAAAAAGATGCCCGAGGTGTACTCGGGCATCTTAATGTTGTTCAAAGATTTACTTAAAGCGCGGCTATTACACTGCTGGTATAAAACGGGAACCAGCCATTAGGCGCAGACAGTATGACATCGCTCTCGGATCCATACAAACACCCATACCCCTCTCTTTCCGAAATTCCTTAGGCGGGCAAACCTGCTGGACACACATGCTTAACATATCTTGTCCTAAAAGTGCTGTAGAATAAAATCCCAGAGCGAGAAAGAGTAAAAGTTTTGCTTTCATAAAAAGTCCTTCGCCAATTAGTAGATTAGTTACACATTTACTTTTTTTGAGGAGTCGTGGGTGCTGGTACCCCCATGAGTTCGTCAAATGCTTTTTCAAGTCTTTCTTTGTTTTTTGCCCAATAGCCAGGATCTTTCAAGCGCGCACAAGATTCGTCACATTTTTTTACGACCTCAGCGTCCGCGCATCTAGTGTCATACAATTCAGATTTAGGACATTTTGCGATCTCGCAAAGTCCTCGACACATACCGTAATAATCAAGATCCTGCCCCAAAAGAGTGACCGCATACTGTAGTCCAAAAAGTGAGACAGCGCATAAAAGCATCTTTTTCATAATGAATCCTTGCTGAGCTATATATTTATTATAATTCAATTATATATAAAAATAACAAATTCATCAGGATATTAGCAATAGTTTTAAGCCTTGTAGGCGTTACTTTTGTAAGTGATCGAATATCTCTTTGATACCGGCTAAGGAGCCAAGAAGCGCGGTGGCCTCGTAAGGCACCACGATTAGTTTATTATCTTTGCCTTCTGTAAGCTGTGGAAGTGTTCGGATGTACTGGATAGCGACAAGGTAGGCACCTGCGTCCTTGTTAGGCATAGCACGAGCAATAAGTTCTAGAGCTTGAGCTTCAGCGTGAGCTGTACGAAGACGAGCATCTGATTCGCCTTCAGCCATGATAATTTTAGCCTCAGAGGCTCCACGAGCTTCGCGAACACGGGCTTCCTGATCACCTTCAGCCCGGAGAATAGCGGCCTGCTTGAAGCCTTCAGCTTCCAATATAACTGCACGCCGATCACGCTCTGCTCGCATCTGTTTTTCCATAGCTTGGCGTATATCTGCTGGTGGGCGTACCTCTTGAAGCTCAACACGTGTCACATCTACTCCCCACTTATCGGCCGCCTCATCAAGGGTTTGGCGCAGTCGAGTATTAACTTGATCACGAGAAACAAGCATCTCATCAAGGTCCATCGATCCAATAACGTTCCTAAGCGTTGTTTGCGCAAGCTTTTCTATAGCTTCGGGTAAATCATATACCCCATAGACCGCCGCGTATGGATCAATAATACGGTAATAGACCAAAGCATTAATTTCTGTAGTAACGTTATCCCGTGTAATAACACTCTGCTTTGGAAAATCGTACACCGCTTCCCTTAAATCAATGCGCTGTATTTTCTTTAAAAACCGGTAAAAGCGATCTCCCTCCATTTCTTTGACCTGCGTCCACACAACTCTACGCGCTTCATCAACAAAAGGAATAAGCACATGTAAACCCGGCCCCAATGTGCGATTATACCGCCCGAAGCGCTCAATAATCATTGCTTCGGCCTGCCTTACTCGATAAAAAGAGGACAAAAACAAAATAAAAAGCAGCAGAAAGGCAAGACCTGAAAATACAATGCCAAGAGAAACGAACATAGTAGACCTTTCCAATAAGTATCGACAAAGAATGCATAATGCATTTTTTAGCATGACTCAAAATAGAATAATTACTAGTACAGTGAACCAAATACCCTTCAAAGAAAGGCAAACACTCCTTAACGACAAGTAATGTTGACACTCAACCTTGCTACCTGTGTACACTAAAGTCAAATAGGGAGATATATATGCGGCTTTTGAATTTTTTTATACTATTTTTAACTTTTATCGTACTCAAAGAAAGGTTGCTTGCTCGACCTAAAAAAACCAAAGTTAAAGAGGAAGAACCGCTCTTTTTGCCACCACCAGGTAAGCCAATTACGATCTTTATACCTGGAGGTGCAAAGCCGGCTTCATCGTTCGTACCGTTTTTACAGGATGACTGTCCTCCGGGATTTTATCTTATAAAAGATCTCCAAGGGTGGACTAATTGCCTTGGCAGAAAAGTGGCCTCAGCTCTTTCAAAAGCTGATCCTAAGCGTTTTTGTTATGATTCTTTTTACGTCTTTGGCTGGTCTAGTCTTTTGAGTTCCATCGAGCGAGAAAAGTATGGGGGGCAGTTTTATAGGCACCTTAAGATCCTACGCGAAGATCCACGTTATGCAAATACTCCGCTTACTGTATTAGCATACAGCCACGGTGGCAATGTAGCATTAAGCGCGGCCATTGCGGCTTTGGAGGTCAAGGATGAATCACCTCTTATTGACCGGCTCATTACGATGGCTTGTCCGGTTGTTGCTCATACGGAGGACTACATCAATTCATCAATATTTAAGGAAGTCTTTGTGCTTTTTTCTAAAAGTGACGTCTTTCAGGCTTCTGATCCCCAGGGCCTACAGCCAAGAAATGACACCTGTTTTACACCTCCATTTTTGTCCAAAAGGCGCTTTGACCCAAGCTTTAAAATGGTACAAGCTGAAGTCAAATATAACAATCGTTCACGCACTGGACACCTAGGATTTATTAATAAAAACTTCTTACGCTATTTACCTCAAGTCCTTGATTTCCTAATCGACCAGCAAGCTAGCCTTAGGAAGGACAAAAAAAGCTGTTATTGCGTAAGCATCAATACAAAATATAAAACTGTTGAAGAGTGTAAAAAAGTCTAATCAAAAAAGTGCCCAGCATTCTAAAAAATACTGGGCACTAGATATTTGTTTTAATAACGGTCTTTAACTTCTAAAACACCTTTGAAGCTTCTTTAGAAAGAGTATTTTCTACGCTTTCTACTTTATCGTTTCCTATCTCAGGCTCAATCTTATCATCGTCCTCTTGGCCGTCATCATCATCGCCCACAAGGTCTTCTAGCGCATTAAAAAAATTCTTGCGAGCATCGATTGCTCGCCTTTCAATCTCTTTATCTATCAATAAGCAACCTTTGCGTACAACAGCGGACGTAAACTCCTTTTCTCTGCATATTTCCGGATACGATGCGCGAAGCTCACGAAGATCCGTTTTGAGACCCATCAGAAAATCGAGCATGTCCTCGATATCATTATATTCGACATTTTCTAAAAGAATTTCTAAATCATTGAGTAACGGATCGCATTCTTCTGCACCCTCAACATCGGTAATATCTTTGGGCAAAACGAACGTATAGATAAATTTAATGAGTTCTTTAAACGGGTACTGTATAGCAAGCTCTAAAAGCTCATAACGAGAATTAATATAATGAATACCGTGCTCAGAAATCACATCAATGGTTATCTCATTTTTCAGCATACTCTGTTTTGACCGTAGCTGTATGTCGCTTTTAATAATACAGGTGGGTAAAGCATTCAACAAATCAGTATTGCAAATGAGTGCTTCTATTTTTTTCATGATTGCAGCATCATTTGAGCCTGGCTTACGAAGAACAATTAATTCTTTCAAGTGCTTAATTTTTTCAGAAAAACTAACGTCTTTAAACAGATCATCAAGCTCGTTGTATTCGTCTAATGTACAGGTAAGAGGATCAGGGTCTATTTCTTCTAACAAAGATACCGCGCTCTTGAGACTTGAAACCGAAAAGGCAAGAAGAAGTAAGAATATGCTACATTTTTTCATGATTACGCTCCTTCGGTGTGAGAAAAAAGAAATCGTCAGCTTTTAACAATCTCTCTGTTATTAAATACTACTCGAGGAAGACTGTAGCATAAAAATAAATACATGTAGAGCCAAACTTCAAGAATCAAAAAACCACAATAAAAAAGCGTGCCTCACGGGCACGCTTAAGCTTTAATCGGTACCTAGGAAGCTTTAATCGTATTTTTCTTCCATTTCAATTTCTTCAGTACCTTCAGGTGTAGTTTCAATTTCTTCCCCAAAGATTCCAGCTACGAGGTCCTCATCTCCTAACTGCTCTGAAGATGCATTTGTTTGACCCAGATCCATTGCCGGAGCTGCTCCTACTGGCTGAGCCCCCAACGAACGAGTAGCATCGGTAGACATATCAGCAGGACCCATATCCTCACGCTTATAACCTGGACAGGCTGCGTATACTGATGCCCCATAAGTTAAAAATAGCGCTATCGCTAGTACCTGTTTCATATTTTATCTCCTCTTTTCGATATCACATTTATTTTTATTAGTAAAAATATAATTTTATTAAAAAATCTACTTTACTTTAATAAGATACTATAAGCGTTTTAATAAAATCAACTTTCTAGGCAAAAAAACAAGGCTATGCTATCCTGCAAACGTATACTGAAAGTGCTCATGCTTAGCCTAACTCGCCCCAAGGGCGTCCTTAATAAATTACTTCAAACCACCTATATTCATGTACATCTTAGTTTGTTTACCTTGCCCGTTATTCTTTTTTGGGGATTTCCCTTAGCGCCTTGGGCTGTTCTAGGAAACCTCATATTTGCTCCTTTCCTATCACTTTTTCTTCTGGCCTCTTCAGTGCTTTTTATAACCGAAGTACTTCATATACCAAACTATCTAGTAGTGGCCGTTCTTAATGTAATAACCGTATTTTGGAAGAGCGCACTACATTTCACCCCAAGCACACCTTATGTTCTTTCTTCACCGCACATATTAATTACCTGCATCATAGGCCTAATCGGAGCTTTTATTGTCCATACAAGGAACACAACACTGTTGGAGCGAATGTGTTATCTTCTTATACTCACCGCAAGCACCTGGACTTACCTCTATTGCTTCTGTCAACCAAAAGCAGCTTTAAAATCATTTTCTCCCACACTTTTATATGTAAAAACGAAAGAAACTGCGTTGTGTATCGACAGGGGTACTCGGCTATATGCCCAAGACCAAAAAATAGCTTCCTGGTTTAAAACATTAAGCTATGATCAGGATGCGCTGCACATTCTTATCTTTTTAAAACCTACAACAAGCGCGCCCCGCATAGCAAAACTTTTTCTTAAAGGTATTCATCAAGCGCTGATCGTTCTTCCTCAAAGTGAATACGAAAAGCCAACTCCGCTTACACGTGCGATAGATGAACTTTTAGCATGGTCAAAACAGCGCAATTATGTTGTTATACATGTCAAAGAAGGTACAATCTTACCCGATTTTTTAGGGCTATGTTTCAACGTTAAAGGAAAGATCCGTAGATCCCCGGAACACCAACAAACTCTTTTTACCCTCAAAAGCTCTCTTTTCGCATCCCCTCTGCTTCCTGTAATAACACGGCGCGAGCGGGAGCAGCTTCAGCACCGATTAAAGCAAGCGGTAGACACATAAGCGTGTATTTGCCCTCAGTAACGTTTGCTAACCGAAGGCCTTCAATAAGTGCTACCCCATTACTTAACAAAATGGTATGCGTTGCATGGTCCGGTTGGTCTCGTTCAATGCCCAAATAATCAATACCAACTGTTATGACTCCCTTATCACGTAAATAACTAGCACCTGACTTATCAAGATACACAAAATGGGGATCAAAGGGATCAACGGAAGCAAGCAAACTATTACGTGTCTTTAAAAGCACGCGCGAAGACCAAAGGGTACACCGCTCCAAGTGCTCTTTGCTAATAGCGTTGGTCACGTTGCTCACATCCAAAACAACGCATGGACCACACAAACGCTCAAGAGGAACACTATCCACATACCCCTCTTCAGGCAAAAAATGAGCTGGGGCATCCACATGTGTTCCTGCATGAGCGGAACAGACAATTCGCGACTCGCGCACTTGGTGAGTTTCCCAAACTTTTGTAGGATAGAGCGTAAAATCTTCTCTATTTTTGTACGTAGTCATGCCACTTACTAAAGGCCAACTAATATCTATAATAGTCATAAGATGTACCCTGCTATCTTCTTTTAGCTGCTTGATTTACCGGCAAAAAGGTCGATAATCCGTATGACAATCCATCCCCCTTTGCCCGCCCTGCAACATGGCACAAAGTACCCTTTTTTACGAGAGCGATCACCTGCAAAAGCCCGTCCTTAAATGACTTGTCCTGGGGAGCATTCTTATACTTTCTTGCGTTCAGGAGATGCTCACCTGTAGCTCGAATATCAAAATAGTTCCGGGCATATGAAGGATAATTCTGAACGCGTGCGTGCTTTAATGACTGCAAAAGCGCGTCACGAATACCCTGCAAAAGTTCGCTCAAGGGCTTAAGCGTGTTAAGGTCAAAAAGTGCGGCCGAGTACTTTTTAGTCAAATATTTATAATACTCTTCATGGGATTTAACAAAAGCGCGTCCAAGGCTTTCGGGGGTACGATTTCCATCCTTAAATGCCGAAATCATAAAATTGTAAGGCAATCCCCCAACCCGCTCAGGTGTCTGAGATGCAAGCATAAGCCTTGCATAAGGACTAAAAATACTTATCATCTGATCTGTTGCTGTCAGCCCAGCATCTAAGATCACCAAATCTATAGTTTTATTGGATTCTGCCATAAATTTGCCAAGTGCTTCAGGCATCTCCGGAGTTACTAGAAATGACTTTCGAGCTACCTGCATCTCTTTTCCTGTATGATGTGCTATGACAACACATAAGTGATCGCCATTGTCACGAAGAGCTTTTCTCAAACCTTGTAAAAATAACCCACTATGGCCAAGGTTGCGAGCAGGCTTTTTTACATACTCCATCTCGTGACCTTTAATAGTACCGTCAAAGTAATCAGTTGGCTTGTCTTTAACGGTTCTGACAACATAAAAAAGAAGGTGCATGTCACTCGGCACCCCTTCACCCTCCATTGCAGAGCAGTTAAAATGAAGAGCGGACTCCTCCGAAATGTCAGCTACCATATAGCAAAAAACGGTCATTTTAGGTTTTTTTGGTGCTTGACCAAAAACAAAACCAGCATAAAAAATGCCCACCAAAGTACTTAAGGCTCGAAAGTTACGAATCATGTTTTCTCTCTTCTTTTTTTAAAACAAGTGCATGTCCACCAAAAGCCTGACGCAGTAAAGCAACTAGCTTTGTAGCATAATTTCCTCCCGTATCTCGAGACCAAGCCCTTATACGAAGAGCCTCTTCTATTAGAGGAACAGGTATGCCCTTGTCCTTAGCTTCATCTACAGTCCACTTTCCCGTTCCACTCTCTTGAATACTGCCGGTAATCTTCTCCAAATCAGGACTTTGTCTAAAAATCGTATGTGCTAGCTCCAAGATCCAAGAACGTATAATACTTCCATGGTTCCATAAGCTGCTTATGCGTGTAAGGTCTAAGTTCTTGTAAAAACCATCTTTTAAAAGGTAAAACCCTTCAGAGTATGCTTCCAAAACAGCATACTCTATGCCGTTATGAATCATTTTCACGTAGTGTCCAGCACCTGACGGTCCAACATGTGCATAGCCATCGGGCGCTGCGAGTGCTTTAAAAAAAGGTATGCACTGCTCATAAGCTTTTGCATCTCCACCAACCATAAGGCAGAATCCTACAGTTCTTCCCTGTAATCCTCCCGATGTTCCACAATCAAGAAAACAGACTCCGCGTTCTTTTAAGGCGTGCGATCGACGTAATGTGTCTTTAAAAAAACTATTACCACCATCAATGATGATGCCCCCTTTTGAAAGAAACGGTGTAAGTTCGCGTAGCACGTCATCTACCACTTGACCTGCCGGCACCATGAGCCAAAAGACATCAGCATTTTGAGCAACGATTTCGAGCGAATCAACTTTCTTCCATATCCCCTTCTCATGCTCACCCGACAACGTTATATCAAGAGTCTGCGGTGGATAACGGTCATAGCCAATTACATCAAATCCATGAGCTAAAAGCCGTGCGGCTATTGATTGGCCCATGCGTCCAAGTCCGATAAGACCTATTTTCATAAATTTCTTTCATGCATAAGTTTGCAAGCTTCTTTGGGGCCGCAAGACCCTTGTTTATAGGTAAAAAGAGGTAAATTCATGCTTTTAATTCTTTCAATAATACTCCATTGATATTCAATTTCATCAAATCTCACGGAAATCGTATGTTGGCCATTCATAATTTCTTTTAAAAGTATTTCATAGGCCTCTGGACTTTTTGGCCCGAAGACTGAAGCAAGATCGATAGTAGAAAGCTCGTTTTGAGTGCCAGGTTTTTTAATATTAAGCTGCAAAGAAACTTCCTCTTGAGGCATAATTCGTATCGTGAGCACGTTTGGCTCACACATACCCTGAGTGCTCCAAGGGCAATAAGCAATGGCTTTCAACATAATACGTACTTCGGTCGTTTTATGGTTAAGGGCTTTTCCCGATTCAATATAAAAAGGAACACCATGCCAAAGTGGATGATCAATAAAGAGCTTAAGAGCTGCGTACGTCTCAGTTTTCGATTCTTGCTTTACCCCTTGCTCTTTTTGATATCCCTCGTACTGCCCAAGAATACCATCGACGACGTTGATACTCCTTAAAACGTCCGCTTTTTTGTCACGAATAGCTTCGGGACTTACAGAAGCTGGCATATCCATCGCCACCAAAGAAAGAATCTGTAAAACATGATTTTGCACAACATCTTTCAAGACACCGTACCGGTCAAAAAACTCTCCGCGTCCCTCAATCCCAATAGACTCATAAAAACATATTTTGACAGCATCAACAAATGTATTATTCCATATCGCTTTAAAAAGAGTATTAGCGTATCGTAAAGGCACAATAGAGCTTACAAGCCCTCTCGCTAAATAATGATCAATACGATACACCTGCTTTTCTGACAATGTGCGTTGTATGCATGCATTAATAGACATGGCCGACTGCAAATCCCAACCAAAAGGTTTTTCGTACACTATTCGATATGCCATATCATGGGGCATAAGAGCACCAACAGCAACAAGTTGTTCGGTAATAGAACAAAAGTAGTCTGCAGCAGTCGCTAAGTAAAAAAGACGAGGTTTTTCTTGTAAACCCTTCTCTTTTTGCGCATGGCGCAGCCTTTCTTCAAGAATCCCAAAATGTTCGAGTTTTGCAAAATCTACAATTGTATAAGCAAGTAGTTCTTTAAACCGACGCCAAACATCTTCTTTAAAGTCCTTTATGAAAGGACGAGCACGTTCACAGATAGCATCAACGGTGACATCTTCGCGCCCAGTGCCCATGATAAGTCCAATTGGATTACCCTGCTCAAAAAGAGCATACAAGGCCGGTAAAATTTTTCTTTTACTAAGGTCTCCCGTTATGCCAAGAATAACGATGGTCCACTTATCCATAAAGCGTTAGCCTTACATGAAATATTGCCATCATAGTATATAAGAAAGAAATTGAAAAATCACAAAGCTCATATATCGCTCATTGAATTCAGAAAAATGTAAAAAAGCAAAGACACCAATAGTGCTTATTCATCAAGCTTTAATACTAACGAACAGGCTTAAAGCATGTGATAGCTTAAGATCAAAAAGCAGAAATTGTCAACAAAAAAAGTTGCTTATAAAAAAGCTCTTTTTTAGAGTTCTTGCTTTTGAGAATGTTGCTCAAAAGATCTATAAAAGAACTTTGCAATAAGCTCATTCGTCAAAAAAACATTCTGCCCTTTTTCTAAAGTAAAAATACCACGAGAGTTAAACATGGAGTGAGAATCTAAAACTACTGTATATCCTTCACCGATAAGAATTTCTTGTATTGTATGTATGAGCGATGATTCTGAGGCACAAAAAACTGTCTGCGCACGCGAAAGATCCAAGATATGTTCAAGAGCATAATAGGCTGCCATCTGATTTGGATAAGCAATCTGAGCGAATAGGTTATGTGATTCGGTAAATGCTTCTTTAAGCACTCCTGAACGGATGTATCTATAAGTAAGGTCAATCATCAATCCTTGTACTGTCAGAATTGGAGCGCCCTGTTCTTTTAGGGTGCGGTCAAACTCATTGAGACCATCACTTAATGAATGGAACCTGCGTTTAGATTCACTTTCTATAAAGTTAATAAGGTTTTCGATAGTTATTTTTTGCTTTTTATTTTTGAGAAGCTTAGAGTCTCTGCGAAGTACACGCACAAAGTCGTTCAATTGAGCTTCTATTTTTTCTAAAAATTCTTGAAGCTTAAAACCTTTGTCACGAGCATATCGGACACAGTTACTATGTACTTGGCGCAATGTAGAATCAAACACACTATCATATCCCTTTAAAGAGGAAAGGCTAGCTTCAAGCTCAGTGATAGTTCTGCTTATATAATAAACATCACTTTTACCTTCAGCACGTTTTCCCAGCGCTTGCAAAGGCTTTGTAATATCTTTTTGCCTTAACTGAGCTTTGATTATCTGCTCATTTTCCTCCAAACACTCCGCCTCACCCTGCACTAAACATTGACAAAAATGAAGGGGAGCGAAAGCTTTAGCATACAAGCCATCATAAGGATATCTCGAATCTAAAAGAAATTTTTTTCCGCCATACGTTTTTACCTGATCAAACCAGTAAAAAAGCTCATCAGCATCTTGAGACGCCTCGTAAGTCTTTTCTTCCAAGGCGTTAGCATTAAGCTCTTGGCATACAGGACCATCAACGCTTATAAGATAGACTTGTTGCAGCCCTTTCAATAGGGACTTCTTTTCGAGCATGACGATGCGCGCTACACCAGCATTTAATGAGGCACAAAAAATAAACGATACAATGATGCTAAACCTAAGATACATGGCAATCCCAATCTATAAGATACTTAAAAATGTAAGTATAGCACGCATCTTTCTACACTAAAATCCTTATAGAGTGCTTAAAAAGCAAGGCTAGGAGAAATATGCGCCTACGCGGCGAGCGCAAGGGCCATTCGCCCTTGACCCAGGCTTTATGACCTTGCCCCACACCCTTCTTAAACTTTTTACGGTTGTTTATATATACCGGAAAGGGAATCCCTTTCCGGTAATATGCGTAATGAGATAGACCGGGTACCGGTCTTATCTCATACACAATAAGCATGTAACACGCATAACAAGCAACAGGTGCAGGACAATGTCCTGCCGCTCGCCGCGTAGGCGTATCATTACCTCATTGTTATTCGGGCACAGAACCCAGCTTTAAGGGACTTTATTCAAGGCAAAGTCAATGTAACTATTGTTTTTCAGCTATAAATATTAGTAATATTAATATATACATTATATATACAGTTAAACATTAGGGGTGCCACATGTGCAATAAGAAACACCATCACCATCATGACATGGAAAAAAACGGCGTAGAGCTTTTGCAAGAAGCAGTACATGTACTTAAGCACATCGAGCGCCATCTTGATCAAATCAGTGACTGCGTTTCACGATGGGATGAAGAGGAAGAAGAGCTTTTGTGCCTTTGCGACGAAGAAGAAGACTAAGTATGCGTTCTAATGTAATTCTTTGCACTTACCTGCTTGCGGCCTTTTGCCAAGCACAGAGTGATCCTACCTGTGATATGACCGCATTGGCCTTATTAGAAAAAGATATTCCCGCTATTCCACAAGCGTTACAAGTGCTAGGCGACTGCTTTAATTACCTCGACTCAACTTCGTTTAAGCACACAAAAAACGATGGCACTTCGTATTGCACTACCGACCCGAAAGAGAGTCCTGAATTGCAGCTCGCTCATATGGAATCGCACCTTGCATCGATAGAGGCTGATCAAGGTAGCTATTGTTGCTCGGTCGAGGAATGTGCAGCTACATGCCCACCAAGCAGCACAAAAAATACCTGTAATACTAATGATAGCTGTAAACCGCATGCGCCCGCTTTTATAAAAACGCTCGAAGTAAAACCTCGCATTCAAAATATTGCCAATAGGCTTCAGGCCGTAAAGCCATTCGTTGATAATCCGGGCGAATCGCCATGTCCGTCAGGGCCTTCCTCAACAACTACGTCAAGCACACCACAAGGCCAACCAACGACCACCCAGCCTATAGAAGTTACCGGACTTGATGGCGCTACGCAACTACTCGCTCAAAAAAGATTCAGCCTTAAAAAACGATAAGCCTCTAGACTGCTGGATGATTTTTAGTATCTCTCTTTATAACAACCCACAAGAATGCAGCGCTTATAAGTGCTGCAAAAAAGCACCAAACGGAAATGAAAAAAGCACGTCCCACGTATAAACTTGCTATACATGACAGAGCAAGAACAACTCCAAAATAGTTAAGAACCCGATTGGAAGAAGCGATCAGTGAACCAACGGTAACCAAAAAATACCAGGCTATAAGAACTTGAAAAGGAACCGCTCGACCTGTTACTGGTATTGTATATTCTATGTACATTCCTTGCGTGGATATATAGACACCGTAGGTCATAAGGTAATAAAGTAAAAAGCCTATAAGAGGTAAACTAGCCAATAAAAAGCCATTAATGATTTTTTTTCGCAGAGCATCCTTTTCATTCATGCCTACCGATAAGGGTATCCAAAATGGCCAAAACCCGAACGCAAAAATCAAAAAAATATACGTAAAAAATTCACTCCATTCACGAAGTTGTGTGTGAGTTCCCGAAAGCCATACCATGCCCTCGGAGCCTTGCTGAACCGCAAACAAAAGCAGAATTACTGCAAACATGCGTCCACCCAATGAACGCGCTTTGTAAAACGATATGAGACCAATCGTCAAAAGAGAGACTGACGCAGCAAAACTAGCACCCGCACAAAAACACATATGCACCTCTTAAGCTCATAACATATTAGCAGTAGACTGGCTCGAGTGCAAATAACGGCTAGTAGCTAACTATTGATAATGTATCAAATTGCTATACTATTAAGAAGAAGTCGTTGCTTCTTATAAGGATTTTTTAATGAAAAAATTACTTGTAGTCATTTTTTTTATGACTTGTACAAGTACGAAAACGCACAGTGAACATGACATTACTAGTAATGTCTTCAAAAAGACCGCCCCCATTCAAGAGCACAAAGCTTGTAAATGTCATATAGTAGACATTAAACACCTTTGCGAAAGACAAGAAGAAGTCTTATATCTTATTCAAAAAAGGTACCAGGAAGCCAAACACGTTACAACCCAGTATTACTTTTACTATCTTGGAAATGCCATTTTACTTTCCATCGTGCTGGGCATTTTTTGTTTTATTGTATATAAGTTCCCCTCTGAATATAACTCGGCTTTATGGCCTGTAACGCATGATGGATATAATCAAAAATTGACCTCATTTTTAAAAACCATAGACTTCTTCGAAGCTTTCTTAGCAACGACTATCACGATTGACTCTCTATGGCTTATGTGTCTCGACTTAAAAGATGCATCAATTAAAGCCAATCTTAAAAAGCTCAAAGATGAGCACAACATTCTTGATAATGAAATTGAAAAAACAGTAACTCACAAGGAAACTCCGTGAAAAAAACGTACATAGCCCTTATTCTCTTTGTATTCGCTTTAAACCTTGAAGCTGAAAATCTAGAAGAGTACCGTCCGAACAGCAATGCGAATCTAAAAACCCCCTCAATCCAACATAAAGCTAGCTTAATTGAGACCTTAAAAGACAATCCAAGCATTTCAAATGAACATTTAACCGAAATCTTGCAAAAAAGACAGGATAATATTGCACATCATTACAAAGAAGCGTATACGCTGAGCCAAAAAGTGCACAACCAATTCATGTACCTTATAATTGCTATTTCTGCGATAGGGATAGCTAACTTTGCCAATATGTGTTATGTGATAGGAAGGCGTCTTAACCATTATAAAAGGCAAAACGTCCTTATTACAAAGCACCCACATTCTCCTTTTATTGGCCTATTGGAAGCGGAACGAAAAACGAACAATGTGGTAGATTATGTTTCCGCTGTGATTTTAATAGCTTTCGTTGCTACTGCTGCCTGGGGCGGATATCTTTATAGCACGCTATCAGCAATCGATTCTGATAAGCAAAAGTTGAACGAAGAGCATGTTTTCCTCGCTGAGGAAATTAGACTACTGCAAGACGAAAAACAAGGATCAAAAAGCTCCGTTTTAGAATCGAAGGTTAACGGATAATCAATTACGCGATGCTCAAAGATTTTTTGAAAATTTATTAAGTTGCTATAGCCTAAAACTGTTCATCACTCAAACAAAGGATTTTACATGAAAAAATTGCTTATACCTCTTGTTATGATCACCATCAGTTTAAGTCTTGAGGCTCAAACTAAAGATATAAGCTTTGACAGCGATGAGATTGCTTTAGCCCAAGAACGCCAGGCTCGCTTAATTGAAATCTTAAAAGACGTGCCTGTAGATGCAAAGGTCTCAGATGAGCACATGATTGAAATCATAAAACAAAAACAGGACGAGATTTCAAAGCTCTATAAAGACGATTATGAGACATATCAGAATTTATCCCAACAAGACTATTATCACACTTTTATTGGCGGTGGTTTAATTTCGGGGGTTTTTGCTCTTCTCCTATATCAATTGAATAAATATCGAGCTATCGGTAAAACACGTCAAGATTTTTTTGGTGAGCACACTCCTGAGTGTACAGTATCGTTTCAAGATGTTACTAAACTATTGCTTCAAGAAGATAAAAATTTAGGAGGCATAAATAACGCTTCCGTCTTAACGGTGCTTACCTCTGCTATTTATTACTTTTGGACACTGTACCTATCAAACCGCCTTACAAAAACCAACGTTAATATGCAAGACCTAAAAGATGAATATGCTTTCCTCGAGGATGAGATTGAAATTCTAAAAAATGAAAATTGTAGTCCTAAAAGTAAAACATAGAAGCTAGAATGCTCGACAGATAAAAAGGGCCATTTTTTAGCAACTCTTTATTGAGCTGGTCCCATACCACAAAAATAAAAGGGGGAGAGTTTAAAACTCTCCCCCTTTTTAGCACATCGATTAAAGCCACTTTACCATTCTAACTGACCACCTGTTTGGTACTCAGTTACATGTGTCTCAAAGAAGTTCTTTTCTTTAATAAGGTCAGTAGCTTGGCTCATCCAAGGAAATGGATTTTCTCTACCGTAAACTTTAGGAAGCCCTAAACGCTCTAGTCGGCGGTCCGCAATATATTCAACATACTCACCAAACTGACGTGGATGAAGCCCAAGTGTGCCTTGGGGACATGCATCATAAGCATATTTCTGCTCAAGCGTAACAGCGTGCTTAATAAGATCCACGATCTCTTTTTGAAAAGCAGGTGTCCACACTTCAGGATTTTCAGCAAGAATCGTATTAATAAGGTCACACCCAAATGCAAGATGGATACTTTCATCGCGCATAATATATTCAAACTGCTGACCAATACCTATCATCTTGTTTTGGCGCTTTAAGGCAAGCATCATCGCAAATCCGGCGTAGAAAAAGATGCCTTCCATAATAACGTAATATCCGATAAGGTCGTGCACAAAGCGTCTAATATTTTCAGGACCGTTGGTGACAAACGTTGAGTCAAACAGTGCTTTTGTTAACTGCACCACAAATTCGTCTTTTTCTCGAATAGAGCCAATGGTCAGATACATCGTATAAATTTCTTCAGGATCCAACCCGAGCGAATCACAGCAGTAAATAAAGGTATCTGTATGTATTGCTTCTTCAAATGCCTGACGAAGCATATATTGTCGACACTCAGGGTTTGTAACATGCCTATATACGGCAAGGACAATATTGTTTGCCGTTAAGGACTCAGCTGTTGCAAAAAAACCGAGATTCCACAAAATAAGACGGCGTTCAGCTTCCGTTAGCACGTTTGAGGCTTTCCATTGCTCAACATCTAACTGCATTGAGATTTCTTCAGGAACCCAATTATTTGCTATACCATTTTTATAATGCTCGCGAGCCCAGGGATAGCGTAGGGGCAAAATTTTATTAGGGTCTATGCCTGAATCATTAATGATCCCGGTCTTTCTAGCGGAGGAAAAAGTACTCATATAAAATATCCTTTTACTGACAGGATTCACATTCAGGGTTATCAATAGCACACGCTTCAGGAAGCTCTTTATACGTTCGGTTTTGAGTAAAACCATACGTTTTAGCATCGAGCGTTGCTTTTTCTACCTGCGTGGCCCCAAGTGTTCGTGCATAATAGAGTGTTTTCATGCCATAGCGCCATGCTTTCATATACACAGCATCCATTTTTTTGCCTGATGCACCTTTAAAAAAGACGTTATGTGATTGCGACTGATCAATCCATTTACCACGCGCTGCAGTTATCTCAACAAGCCATTCAGGATCGAGCTCAAAAGCAGTTTTATATTTTTCCTTCAAAGATAGCGGTATGCCCTCAATAAGCTCAAGATCGCCATCGTAATACTTGATCTTATCGAGCATCGCTTGTGACCACAATCCTCGTTTTTTAAGATCATCAACAAGATAGCTGTTAATGATAGTAAATTCACCACTTACATTAGACTTGACGTAAATATTTTTAAAAATTGGCTCAATACATGGATAACATCCTGCAATTGTTGAAATAGTTGCTGTAGGAGCCACTGCCATAACATTTGAATTACGCATGCCGTGCTTTAAAACAAGCTTTTTAAGGGCGTCCCAAGAAAGATTTTTTTTACGGTCTACCTCAATTTTTTGGCCACGTTCTTTTTCAAGAGTATCAAGCGTATCAAGCGGGAAAATACCTCTGTCCCATTTTGATCCCTTAAAAGATGCATACGGTCCCTTTTCTTCAGCAAGTTGACATGAAGTTTCGATAGCGTAATACGATATATGCTCCATCGTTTCATCTGCCAAAGTACATGCCTCAGGCGACGAAAAGGGGATATCGAGCGTAAAAAGAGCATCTTGAAAGCCCATAAGGCCGAGCCCAAGCGGTCTATGCTTAAGATTAGAATCACGAGCTTCATCTATGGGATAAAAATTTAAATCAATAACGTTATCAAGCATTCGAACAGCTGTTCTAACCGTATCTTTTAGTAAGGTATAATCGATACCTAATGGGGTAACGTGGGCCTTTAAGTTAACTGATCCTAAGTTGCATACAGCCGTTTCTGTTTTTGATGTATTGAGCGTTATCTCCGTACACAAGTTAGAAGAATGCACAACACCAACGTGGTCCTGAGGAGAGCGTAAATTGCATGGATCTTTGAATGTAATCCATGGGTGCCCAGTTTCAAAAAGCCGAGTGAGCATTTTTCGCCACAACTGAGAAGCTGGCATCTGCTTTACAAGTGTTATTTTTTCAGTACCAATAAGTTTTTCGTACTTCTCGTACGCTTCTACAAAAGCATTACCATACACGTGATGAAGGTCAGGCGTTTCATGGGGTGAAAAAAGAGTCCAGACTCCATTTTCTTGTACTCTCTTCATAAAAAGATCAGGGATCCATACGGCAGTATTCATATCATGCGTGCGCCGGCGCTCATCGCCCGTATTTCTTCTAAGATCAAGAAAATCCTCAATATCGATATGCCAAGGCTCTAAGTATGCGCACGATCCTCCACGTCGTATACCCGTGCGTGTTATAGCAACTACAATATCATTAGCAATTTTTAGGTAAGGAATAACGCCCTGACTACTTGCTTTTATGCTTTTAATAAGAGAACCGCATCCTCTAATATTGGTCCAATCAGTCCCTAAACCACCAGCCCATTTTGCAAGCTGAGCATTATCGCCTAAAGCCTTAAAAATATGTTTTAAATCATCTTCAACAGTATTAAGAAAACAGGAGCTTAATTGCGCTTGCTCAAATCCTGCATGGAATAAAGTTGGTGTTGAAGGTATATAACGAAGCGAAGACATACTTTCATAAAACTCCAAAGCACGGTCTTCAGGATGTTTTTCTTCGATTGCAAGACCAAGTGCAATGCGCATCCAAAAAGCCTGCGGGGTCTCATAACGACGATTCTTGTCTTTAAAAAGATAGCGCTCATACAAAGTATGCATGCCCATATAATCGATAAGATTGTCGCGCTCAAAACGTAAATGCTGCGCTAAAAAAGAAAGGTCACATGTAGCAAGCTTTTTATTAATATAACCCATCTCAATGCCAGCCATAATACCTGCAACAAAAGCATTCCTATAGGCCTCCTGATAGTCATACGTATCATCAGGCAAAGAACCCGTAACCTCTCGCACAAGTTTTAATAACAATAAACGTGAAGCAAGGGTCCCATATGCAGGGTCTCTTTCAATAAAACTTGTTGCAGCTAAGATTAAAGCTCTTTCTAAATCGATTGTAGCGATACCATCAAAAATGGTGCGATACACCTCATATAAAATAACTGAAAGATCAACAGCCTCAAGGCCATACGATGCTCGCTTGAGCACAGACATGAGCGTATACTCATCAAATGGTTCGCGCGTTCCGTTGCGCTTAATCACTGTGTAACCATTTCCTAAAATCTTGTCTCCCTGAGAGACTCCAACAGCTATATCCATAGGTAAAGTCCTTCATAAAATTTTATATAAAAAGCACAAAAAGGGCCTAAATGGTTTTACCCACCTACGTCATTTATTTTCAAAATGTAATAAGGACTTAGTCAGTCGTCTGCTTAACTCTACCAGCGAAAGTTTAAATATTCAACAAAAACCGATAGTCTTTTTTTGAAGAAATATTCTCCATTTTTTTGTCATGCAATTTTCTTTAAAATACATATTGTAATCGATTTATTTCTCTTGCTCATGCAGTTTGCTTCATGGTAACCTCTGGGCAAGAACTAGTTGAAGCGGCCTTATAAGGAGTCACTATATGAAATCGCTACACTTACTTTCGAAAGTCTTACCGCTTGCTCTTTTAATGAGCATGCCAATAACATCGAGCGGACAGCCTGATCAACCTATGTCAAGCATCGAAATGGATATACTCCCTGGAGAAATGCCTTTAAAAGCTGCAGGTATGGAAATACCAATAAGAACTCCAGCCAATGTAAGCAAGGAAACCGAAAAGCGTCATGCACTAGCACTAGAACCTGAGTACAAAAAACCTGCAGCAGCACGTCCCATGCATGAGTATAAAGAAATTGAGTCTGAAATGGCCACCCCAGGTCGTTTAGCACCTGAGCATAGAAGACCAGCCTTACAAGCAAAAACACTTCGCTTTGTTAAAAAATTAAACACCAAAAAAGAACTTCATGAAGCTATCAAAAACCAAAAGGGATCCATAGCTATTAGAATACATAAAGGTGTTGGAGACGATGTTGAACTTGGAAAAGCAGCGCAAACGAATCCAAACGTAAAAGCATACTCGATCGATGCTAATAATCCTGAATTTTTTGACTTCATTGAGATGTTTAAAGGTCGCAATCCTCAATACATATTTATACGTAAAGAGGTTGGTTTACCGGCTGATATGGCACAAGCATTCCATAAAGTTATGTCAGACTTAACAGGTATGCCTGCTGCACTCGAAACATTGACAAGGGGTCGAGCAAAAAAAGATGAGCTTAAAGGTGAATATCATCGCCTTGTTAAAGAAGCAAAAAATGCAAAAGAGCTCCATGAAGCGCTTTCGAGCCACAAAAATGTAACTGTTAAAATAAGCACACCATGGTGCGGTGCATGCACTATGGCTGAAGAGCCGTTAGCGGAAGCTCTAAAGGCACAAGAAGGAAATGTAAAAGCTGTCAGCTTTAATGCTGAAAAACCTGAATTTAAGAAATTCCAAGAAATATTTGAAGCGCCTGGCTATCCAACATTCTTCTATATACACACCTATAAAGGACCTGAAGAAGCTTCAGAACTCAAAAAAGTTCTGCGAGATTTTACAGGATCTACAAGAATTAACCGTGAATACGGATTTGATGGAGCTCAAAAAGAAAAACCTGCGCGTAGAAAATATAGAAAAACTTTTGGGTGGTTTGGAAATAGAGAGATGCCTGAACCGTCAAGCTCTAAAAACGTATCTGAAGAGGAACAAAGCTTTCCACAAAGACGCAGACTTAAAGAAGAGCTTTAATTAAGTTAGGAATGCGCTAAAAAAACCGAGGCGGTGGGTACAGCCACCGCCTTCTATTTTTACATTGAGGCAAGTAACAAAGCAACCATCGACATAAGCTTTATAAGAATATTAAGCGCGGGTCCTGAAGTATCTTTAAAAGGATCACCCACAGTGTCACCTACAATGGCGGCCTTATGCGTATCTGAGCCTTTTCCGCCGTAATGTCCAGCTTCAATATACTTTTTAGCATTGTCCCAAGCACCACCACCATTAGCCATCATAAGCGCCAGTAACACACCAACAACGGTTGCACCTACAAGTAAGCCACCAAGCGCTAAAGGCCCGAAAACATATTTAACAACGATAGGCAAAGCAACAGTAATAATACCAGGCAGAATCATCTCTCTTAAAGATGCTTTTGTACTTATAGCGATGCAACGATTATAATCCGGAAGTGCTGTACCTTCCATAAGTCCTGGAATTTCTCTAAACTGACGACGCACCTCCATAACCATCAGCAGCGCTGCTTTTCCTACAGAACGCATCGTCAAAGCAGATACCCAAAAAGGCATAGTACTGCCTATAAAAATTCCCATAAGCACTGTTGGATCAAGTAAATCTAAGGTTTGCAAATTAGCCTTTTGAGCATAGGCAGCAAAAATACCAAGAGCCGCCAATAACGCGGAACCAATAGCAAACCCTTTTCCTAAAGCCGCCGTTGTATTTCCAAGAGCATCAAGTGCATCTGTTGTCTTTCTGACTTCCTCTCCCAGTCCAGCCATTTCAGTTATGCCGCCGGCGTTATCAGCAATAGGGCCGTAGGCATCGATTGTCATAGTAATACCTACCGTTGCAAGCATGGCAACAGCTGCAAGAGAAACACCGAATAATCCACCACCGTACGTAAAAGCTAGCAATACGCCCGCAGCCAGCATTATAGTAGGTAGAATGGTAGACTCCATGCCAACAGATAAGCCGTAAATAATATTTGTGGCAGCACCAGAGCGAGAAATTTCAGCAAGTTTTCGTACTGGTGTACTGCTTGTATAATATTCCGTAATAAGGCCTACAATCGATCCGGCCACACAGCCTATCAAAACTGCTATCAGAACTCGATAGTCTCGAATCATGCCAGCATACAAATACGTAAGTCCAAGAAGTACTAACAGTGAGCTTGCTGTTGCAGCTTTTAAAAGCGTTGAAGGGCGGGATGTACCAAAAACAGCAACCGCTAATCCTATAAACGAACCAATCAATCCAAAGAAGGAAATAACAAGAGGTAACATGAAGTAAACAGGATTACCTGGGTGATACGCTACTGCAAGAATAATCGTTGCGACCATGGCACCAATGTAGGACTCGTAAATATCCGCCCCCATACCCGCCGTGTCTCCGACACAGTCACCAACGTTATCGGCAATAACTGCTGGATTACGTGGATCATCTTCAGGAATGCCCGCTTCAAGCTTGCCAACTAAATCAGCTCCGACATCGGCCGACTTGGTATAAATGCCACCACCAACGCGAGCAAAAAAAGCAACAAGTGATGCACCTAACGCAAAACTCGTAATAAGAAGTTCAAATTCAGGCTTTTTTGAAGAAAGCATAACAAGCAAAGTCAAACCTAATAGACCAATGCTTGCAACTGCAAATCCCATCGTTCCACCACCTAGAAGAGCTACTCTAAAAGCGCCCTGTTCACCTTGGTCACGCGCAGCAAGCGCGGCTCGAACGTTAGCAGTGGTAGCTGTTCGCATACCAATGTAACCGGTCAATAATGAAAGTATCGATCCCGTAGCAAAAGCCGCAGCAGCCCAAGGGCTTGAAAACCACCCAAGTAGCAATACGCCCACTAAAACAACAAGAGCGATGATACGGTATTCTTCACGCAAGAAGGTCATTGCACCCAAGCGTATTGCTCGAGCAATCGCAGCAGCTTTTTCATCATCTACCGGCAAGGCGGCAACACGTCTTGCTAGTAAGAAAACAACCAAAAGCCCCACAACTGAAGCTATGATCAATATAGGATAAAAGGGAATAGGCTGCATGTAACCTCCATGGAATCAATTCATTGCTAAAAAACAGTTTTATGGTAGCAGATCCAACCCTTTTGTAAAGAACTAACTGATATCAAAAGAAATACCACGAACCGATTCACACCTTGAAAGACTCGAGAATACGCTCTTCACTAAAGTGTATGCGCGTATTTCCCACCATCTGATAGTCTTCAGCACCTTTACCAAGAAGCGCTAATATGCTGCCCTGAGCTGCACTGTGATACGCTTTTTTTATGGCTAAAGCCCTATCAGGTTCAACGATGACCTTGTGTTTATGTTCATAAGGTATGCCTGACTCAATTTCCCTAATAATTGCCAATGGATCTTCTGAACGGGGATTATCAGTAGTCAAATAGATCCAATCTGCAAAACGTGCTGCCATAGTTCCCATGATTGGTCTTTTGAGTGGATCCCTATCACCACCTGCGCCAAAAATAACGTGTAACTGAGACGTCAAAGGACGCAAAGTACCCAAAACAGCCTCGTAAGAAGCTGGATTACTAGCATAATCAATGAATGCTACCTTATTTCCGAGAAGTTCGTATTTTCGTAAACGCCCTGGTACACCCTTGAATGTGCTAAGACTTGTTTGTATATCTCCAGAAGAAATGCCCAGTACACGCGCACTTGCTGTAGCTGCAAGAACATTGTAAACATTATGCTCACCCAAAAGCCCGTCCATAGAAACTGCCATTTCTCCATCTGGCAGAACCATATCAATACTTAAGCCCAGTTTTTGGGTGGTTCTTGAAGTACCCTGAACGAACGCAGCATTTTTCATGCCATAAAAGAGGGTTTTATTCTTTTTAAGTGTGGATACGCGACTATCATCCCCATTCAAAATAAGCCATCCGTCAGGACATATAGCATCCAGAAGGCTCGCTTTTGCGTTGAAATATGCCTCCTGGTCGGCGTAAAATTCAGCGTGCTCGTAACTGAAATTAGTAAATACAAGAGCACTAAACTGTATTCCATGTGTACGATGGAGACTTACAGCTTGGGCAGCAACTTCCATCACGACCCATTCGATACCAGCATTGTAACAGAGACTAAAAAAAGCATGCAGATAGTCAGGCTGCTCAGTGGTTAAATGCGGAGTAAACGCCTTCTTTCCAATTGTATGTTGCACACCACTAAGACAGGCTACGGCATAACCGCTCTCCTCAAGAATATGTTTAATAAGGTGCGTCGTCGTTGTCTTACCCTTAGTCCCTGTTACGGCAAGTATCTTGAGGTGCTGTGATGGATACCCCCAGAAAGCAGCACTAAGCTCGGCTAAAGCCTTACGAGCATTTAAAACGCGAATAAGCTTTGCGCCATATGCTTCTAAAAGCCCGATATCGACATCTTCGTCATCTTGAACTACGATGGTAGTCGCTCCCCGCTTTAAAGCAAGCGGTATATATGCTGTTCCCCTCTGCTTTTCACCTCTGATGGCAACGAAAGTCGTTCCAGGGCCTACATGATCTGTATGGCATGTGACCGGCAAAAATAGGGGCATATCTATACTATTAATCATAAAAAATACTTATTTTTTAAAAAAACTTTTCAAAATTTATTTTTTCTATATGCTGGTAACTGATGTTCTAGCTCTTTAAGCAGTATGTACGAGAAGAGCGATTCTCTCAAGCATTTAACATGAGAAAAAAGCATGTCCTATGTACTCCTTTTTTGTATTACTCTCATAGCAACCCCTATCTTAGGTTTTGTAGGAAGCACCAGAGAGATGGTCATTTTTTCTGAATATGGCCGCAACGAAACCATTGATAAAACATTTGATCAAGACCCTTCTGAATCCATGCGTCCTGCAGGCTTGGGAGCGGCATCAAATCTTCTTCTAACGGCCTTATTTCAAGAAGTGCCTGTGTTAGTGCCTGCAGCATTATGGCAATCCATTGTTGACCACAAGCAATTTTTTGATGCACTTAAAGGACCATCGAGTGACGATGAACTCTACGCACACTATGGCAGGTATAAGCGTTTTAAAGATAAAACTGATTTTTCAGCCCTCAGAGCTTATATAAAGCACGTCCAAGAAGCGATTACCCTTACTCAAAAAGCACTACGTAATGCCTCTAGCCCAGATCTTTTAAAGCGTGAGCTTGAAGATATAAAAAACAATCTTGTCAAAAAAGGATCTTTACCACATGATGCCATGACCGATTTTAAGTGGCTTGAAGTAACTCGTTTTGCTCTTTGCGCATTCTTACCCCTTGATAGATACATCGTCAAGGAGGTTTCAGATAAAGCCCCCTTTTACCTTTTTATACCAACAACATACCTTGATACAACAAAAGAGCGTAAGCGTGATCAAGATCGACGGCTCGGCCTTAAGATAAGTAATCTAGCAACCGTACTAGATCCTTATGGGGTGAAAGCGGTAAAAATGCATTACTCTCAAAGCATGCTACAGGAAGTGCTTGAGACTATTTTTATCAAAAAACATGAGGTGTTGCCACATGAGGTACAACGTTGGACGCTCTTTATTATGGGGCATGGTACCTTTTCTCAAGAAGCTTACGAGACGCTCAAAAAAGTAAAAAATGGCATTAAGAAAATAGACCGCAAAAAGAAACAGTTAGAAAGAAAGCTCCATGAGCCTCAAAATAAAGCAACGCTTCAAACCCTAGAAAAGCACCGTTCTCGTTTTATTCGTAAAACGAGAGAACTTGAAGAAGCAAATAAAATAGTCGGGCTTCCTATAGAATCTTTCCAACGCTTAATTCAGTTTTTTGAAAAATCACTCGATATGGGACTTCTCTTTTATTCAAGTTGTTCTGCTGGCCAAAAGCACGCTATTGACGCATTTGATAGAGATGGAAAACCCATGCGCCTTTCTTTTCCTGTATGCATAGATACTCTTCTTGAAGCTCCAGCATTCATTTTTCCTAGCGAACTACGGCTTGAATCATGCGTAGATAAAACAATGCCATTGCAAGTAGATCAACTCGTCGATTGGAAAGAGCGCCGCATTATCCTTGACGCACCTTATGATTTTGAAAGTTTTTTTAAAAATGCTCACAGTAAAAGCTCCGCGTTAGACCCTGTCGCCAACTTCGTAAAAAGCATGACAACCTTTCTTAAAAAAACTGAAGGCGGTGCTTATATGCAGCCTAATGATGTCAATAACGTCTTATCGATCCGTTTGGCCGGAAACACACATTTTAGCGTTATTGATGCCGCCAATCTTTTTTCCATAGCACCGCGCGAAAAGCTTACCCTCAAAGCCGATAAACAAATTATCTTTTTTACGCATCCCGAAATGGATACAGTTGACGTATGCAAAAGCAAAGTCTGTCCGTTTTTCTGCTCCTTACTACCGGGAAAAGCGATGCACACCATCAAAGAGCTCTACGCACCAGCATATACACTATGCGGACTGATTGAGCACTTCTTTCCCGTTGAAGAACTGAACGTGCCAAAGCTTATACATGTGCATAACCTGCGCTGTAAAAATGAAAAAAATACTCTTACGTGTTATGAAAACGTGTATCTTTTTAACATGGTTCCACACCCTTCAGAGCCCAAAAAACACGTTCCCGCAAGCGGAATACTTTTTAAACACCGAGAAAACGGCTTTAGAGCACTCTGGCCATTCGATTTGCCGGCACCCAATCCAATAAGCCTTGAAAGACACGATGCACTCAAGATTGAAGAAAACATAAAACACTTAAAAGCTTTCTTTAAAGATGCAAATACTCTGCAGAATGTAATACCGAATGATAAATGCGTACTCTCTTTGCCAGAGTTATGTAAAGAACTGAACACAAAAAATAGCTGCATAATAACGTGATTAATGAATCCTTTACGGTAAAAATTCACAATCCCTTTTTTTTACGTCGCTATTCCATTCCCCATGAAATAATGAGTCACTAACTCTTTCTTTAAAATTGCTTTAGTCAAGGCTATACTAACTACACTTTTTAGTATGCACCAACATGACGGCAGATAGATACACCTGATAACCTCAAAACGCTTTTCGCGAAAGCCTTCTGTCTAAAAAAAATGTTTTCCATTGATGTAATACTTAAAATTAATCTATACTTATAACCAGAAAATAATTGCAAAAAGTATGGTGAGGAATTGTGATAAGCAAAATAGCATGCAAAACAATGTTTCTTTCTTTAAGCCTAAGCTCATTTAGGCTGAGTCATGCTCAGTGGACTCAAAGGCATAGTAAAACGTATGCTTTGGCTGCCGGTAGTCAGAATGTAGTACTATCAAGTTTGCATGCAGGATGGGATATTAAGCCTTTTACACAACTTATTATTTCTTGGAACGCACGAAAACCAAAAAAGGGATTTTTGCGTTTTTATGCGCGCATCCGCCAAAACAAAACAAAAAAATGGCTCCGTTGGCACTTACTTGCAGATTGGGGGAAAATGATACAAAAGTCCTATATGAGTCGTTTTATGGGATCCACGCACCACTTTGTCCGTACGGAATTAGACGAAAAATTGAAAGCAGATGCTTTTGAAATTAAAGTTGAAGCCAATAATGGCGCCTGCCTTAAAGATCTCTATTGCCTAGGAGCTACCTCATCACTTATAAGCTCTATGACAAAAGAGAGACCGCATAGTTTACGATCGTTGCAAAGCGTACGCGTAAAGGGGGTACCAGCTCTATCACAATGGCAAATCAAACACCCAGAAAAGTATCGCCTCTGCTCACCAGCATCCTTGACCATGATGATTAGCTATTTAAATAAGCAAAAAATGGATCCGGCTCGTTTTGCTAAAGATGCTTACGATGCAGGCTTAGATGCTTATGGTAGCTGGCCTTTTAACATCGCTGCAGCATTTGAGGCGGCAATGGGCAAATATCACTTTTTTGTAACACGATTACAGAATTTTAGAGAATTGCACACCTTACTCAACGCCTCAGTTCCTGTAGTTGTCAGTGTACGTGGCATACTTAATGGCGCTCCTAAGCCGTATCTGCACGGACATCTTCTCTTGGTCGTAGGATACGATGCACACAAAAAAAAGGTCTTATGCCATGATCCTGCTCAACCGCACTATAAAGCAGTACTAACTCGCTATCCACTTGCTTCATTTTTGGCAACATGGGAGCGATCGCACCGACTTTCGTACGTGCCAAAGTCTCGCCTAAGGAGTCAATCATGAATGTATATCGACTCTTTATATTATGCTTTAGCTTTATGACTCTGCGATGCACAACGTCGCCATGGTGGAAACCATATAACCTCAAAAAAACGTCCGTCGTCATTGTACCCGTTGCTGATCTACTTATAAAGCCTGCATGCACATACCTTAAAAAACGCACATGCACACAATCGGTTTACGACCAACTTCCTCTATCGGGAGAAACAACTGACTTTCCCGTTGTAAGAGTCCATCAAGCGCTCTTTAACGAAATATTAACGGATACCCGATGCACAAGAACTGAATGCAAAGGAAAGATGCCGGATGCGTGGTATGGAATAGACGAAAAAACTAAAGACCCATTGACAACGTTCTATACTAAAGCGCTTAACATGTGCCCACTTTCAACACTAGTAAGCAAAGGGCTCGACCTTAATTTGCTGCCAACCCCTTCTTGGGCTACGTCTTATGAGCCAGGTACGGTTGTATCATTGCTCCTTCCTTGGAAAAATGAGTTAACAGGAACGCATTATTCAGCAGGGACACGTTTTAAAAGATCCTCAAGCGAAGATACGCTTTCCCATTATGCTGTCTATGCGATAAACTACACACATTTTTCTGCTGATATTCTCTATATACCACGACGTTATTGCTTAATCGAGTATAAGAGAAATGCGCAACAACAAAGAACGCTCTTTATGGACATAATAAGGCGCTGGACCTATCATCCAGGCATTATTCCATACGTTCTAGGTGGGGCGAGCTTTCTACACAGCTACGACCCCAAAAAAGAGTTTACGCTCGATAATCTCATCTGGAAAAGAGAAGAAGTGTATTACCCCCACACTGGATTTGATTGTGCAAGCCTCATATGGCGAGCATGCCGCATAGCAGGTATACCGTGGTGGTACAAAAATACCGCTACTATCGGTCAATACCTTACTCCTTTAACACCCGAAGAAGTCCTACAAGAAGGCGATCTCATTTGGGTTCAAGGACATGTCATGATCGTGAGTAATAAAGAAGATAACGAGCTCATTGAGTCGGCGGGATACAAATCGGGGTATGGCAAGTTACACACGCTACCTATTAGTCAGCGTATTGCAGGTATAACAACGTATACGGATCTTCTTGAAGCTTATTTTGCAAACAAGACACTAACATTACTCAATAAAGAAGGCATCCCGCAGCCGCCACTTCCGTTCAAATTATATAAGTTATTCAAGGAGTCCGAAGTACCGAAAGCAAGCCCAGAAGGATAATCATGAAGATTATGCGCATCGTAGGAAAGGAAATATACGATTCTCGTGGTTGGCCGATACTACTTTGCGAAGTGTGGTTAAATGATGGTTCAGTATTTATCGGGCATGCACCAGCTGGAAACGCTAGAAGCAAATACGAGGCCCATGAAATCAGAGATGGTGACAAAAGGCTTTGGGGCAAAGGTATGACTAATGCTATAGCACTCATTGAGAGCACCATAGCTCCGCTACTCATTGGACACATCGTAGAAATGCCAGATCTCGATTTCATGCTTATCGAGCTAGATGGATCTCCGGACAAATCTCGTTTAGGAAGCAATGTATTAACAGCGACAAGCATGGCTCTTTATAAAGCATTTGCTTATACGCAAGATTTGGAACTCTATGAACTTTTTGCTTACATGATAGGCGCTGACTCAGTTACCCTTCCCTGTCCAATTTTTAGCGTTGTTAGTTGCTCAAAAGATAGAGCGCACAGGCTTGCTGTGCAGGAATTTACGCTTGCACCCATAGGAGCAACAACACTCAAGCAAGCTGTAGAGCTCTCAATCACTCACTATCATGAAGTTAAGGCAATGCTTCACGCAAAAGGTTCCTTGGTAGGCATTGGTGAAGAAGGCGGATTGACCGTTAATGTTGCGGATGAACGGGAGATACTCGATGTACTTATGCGGTCTTTAGAAAAAGCCTCATTAGAAGAAAGCGGCCTATGCGCTATCGGACTTAACGGATCGGCCACAGAACTCTACGACCCAACACAAAAAAAATATATCATTCGAGACAAAGAGTATACGGCTTCAGAACTTGTAAGCCTTTACAGCGAGCTTGCGCAAACCTATCCGATTTTTTCAATTGAAGATGGTTTGAGCGAGGACGATTGGGACGGTTGGAAGCTCATTACCGAAACACTCGGAGACAAAATTCAAATTGCAGGAGACGCACTCTTTTCAACCAACGCTGAAAGACTGGAACGCGCTCTTCAATCAAATGTAGCAACTGCTGCCTTGGTCAAACTCAACCAAGCAGGCACTATAACTGAAACAGTACAATTTATTAATCTTTGCAGAGCATATCGCTTAAATCCCATTATATCGCATCAACCGGGCGAGATAGAGGACGCATTCATTGCCGATTTAGCTGTTGGAACAAGCGCCGGACAATTTAAAGCAGGTGGCTGCTCTCGCATGGAACGCATTGCAAAATACAATCGTCTTTTAGCTATTGAGCACAGTCTCATAGCTGAACGTGATAAGCTCTAAGAAGGAAACGATTCTTCTTGCTCCGGGCCCGGTTCTTCATTTATCGGCCTCACCTCTCTTTCAAATTCCTCTAGCGGCGCTAATGGGTTCAAACGGCTTTCTGGCGGTGGAGGTGGTACCACTGTAGGTGGAGGCACTATGTAGTTTTCGCGCATATATGCCTCAATAACATCCTGCGTTGCACGCTCATCGCTGCCAAAGAAGAACCTTACAACAGGATCTTTACTATTGCCCATTACGTTATATTCTATCGGCGTTGTTTCACATCGCACCTTGTCACGCGTATATTGGTTCATAAGAACGCGACGACGTGGATCGATGATGGTCGGCTTTATGAAGATGCCAAGTTCGGTCTCCTCAATAGATTGAGTAGCCCCGCGGAATAACCAGCCAAGAACAGGAATTCGTCCCAAAATAGGCGTTTCAGTTACAGATTGAGTCTTGGTTGTCTGCTTAAGCCCTCCAAGCACAAGAATTTCACCGCTAGGATCTTTATCGTTAGCCCCACGCATATTTACGTTCGTTTGCACATAACGAGACGCTCGGGTAAAGCCAGTTGCATCGGTAAATGCCTCTGTCTTAACCTTAATCTCTAAATTAAGGCGCTCTATTGAGCTTATACGCGGAGTCAAGCTTACGCTCAGAGTTGCTTGAATATCAGCGATGTTAACCTCTATAGCACCGCCAGTAGAACTGGATCCATCTGCTGCGGCCCGTCTAACATCGGTGTTGTAAACGACAGCGTTCGTATTATCAAGCGCAATAAGATATGGATGCGCAATCACCCGGGTATGACCATATTGTTCAAGTATTGCAAGAACCTGCCAAATACCCATATTAAAAAAGTCATTAACAGAAACAGCAAACGTTCCTGGAGTACCCGGAAGGACAGTCGTTTCAACGCCGGCCGAATTTGTAAAGAATCTTAATAAGTCACCCGTAATAGTTGTGCCTACCGGACATGCTGGCTGTTGACCAACGGCTGCCGCGGCTTTAAGCCCAGCTTGAGCGGCAGACTGAACTGCTTCTTTAACAGGTGAAGCACCAGCTAAAGCTTGTCCAATCATATTTGCGCTTTTGCCGCCGATGCTTTCAGCAGCTCCTTGAGCAGTAGTTTGAGCCGCAGTTGCAGCCGCAACACCGCAATCGACACTTGTCAGAATGTTGCTTCCGATATTTGCAGTCTGTACACCTGCTCCTGGCATTAAATCGGCACGAATAGGGTTTCTTGCTTGGCTTTGAAGTGCTTTATTTTCATCTCGGGTAAAGTCTACGATAAGTACTTCAAGAATGACTTGCTTTTGAGGTATATCAAGCTGATCTACAAGCTTTTTGATTTGTTCCCAATCAGACGGTTGAGCTGCTACCAAAAGACGGTTGCCACCGCGATAGACCGTGGCACTTGCAGCACCTTGCTCAAACTCATTGCCAGCACCCGCTGAAGCAACCTCAGTTGGCGCTGTAACGGCCTGATACGTTTCTGCTCGAATAACGACACCTTCAAAAAAGCGCCGCGCACCACCTCCTCGCTCAACACTCTTTTGATCCCCTATCCCAGTCGATCGCACTACGCTACTAAGAACATCGGCGAATGATTGAGCATCCAAATATTTAAGGTCATACACGTGGAAAATCGATTTACCAGTACCAGCAGGTGCATCCATAAACTCACGGACAAAATCTTTTAACCTATTAACAGGAGACTCTTTGCCCATGACGATAAGCGTGTTGCGACGCGGATCAGCAACAACCCGAATATTAGTGGAAAAATAAGTACCCATACCTACTGCACGCACATCAGGGCTCATCGGTCTGTTTTTACCGCTCACTGCAAGAATTTGAGTATTAAGTAAGTCAGACACGTATCCGGCATTTGCATTAAAGAGCTGCATCGTAATAAGAATATGCTTAGACGTTGCTGAATCAAGCTCTCGCAATATTTGAAGAGCGCCTGTTACAAGTCGGGCCTTATCAGTGATAACAATGGCATTAGAAAGAGGGTCCACAAAGACATTATTTGGGGCTGAAAGGGTTTCCCTTAAAAGAACCAAAACCGGACTATTAGGTTGCTCATCCACTTTCATGTTAGCTAAATAGTATACTACACGTATGTAAGCATCATTTTGAGGCAAATCTTCAGCTCTCAAGCGAGTAGCAGCATTAAAAACATAGAGCGGCAATACGTTCGTTGAAGCCTCTTTTGTTTTAATAACAAGCTCAAACTCTGCGCGAGGAGAAACAGTGTACCCAGCATAGTCAAGAAAAAGATACAGGTATTTTTGCGCTTCATTAAGCGTCAAAGGGTGAGGGGGCTTAAAAGTAATTTTTTGCTTAATGGCATTAGCTTGCTGAGGTAAAATGATGTTTACTCGCCTTTTTCGAGCATAACGTTCAATAGCCTCAGTCAAATCAGCGTTATCAAATGAAAAATCAATTAAATCAGGCGGAAGATTTTCAGTGATAGGTTTTTGGTTTACTTCCTCTTTTTCTTTCTTTGCTTTTGGTAAATGCTCTTTAGCAACAACAGGCGCTACGACCGCTTCAGCAAGCGTTGGCGCATGTGCCGGAGGTGCATGCGCTTTTAGTTCCTTAAGCTTTTCTTCTGCCTCTTTTTTAGTTGTTTCCTTTGACTCAAGTATGAGCGGATGAGCGGGGGTTGGTGTTGCTTTTGGGCCAGTGATAGGCTTTACTTCCTGGACTTGTGGCTCAGACGTTACAATTTTTGTCTTATCAGATGGTGTTGCCGGGGTTTCCTGCGCGCTTGTAATAGGTTGAAGAATAGGCGTGCTTGAAGCAAGAGGCTTTGAAACTACAGTCTCTGCTGCTTTATTCGCTAAAGGAACACCCATCAAAAGAAGGGTCAAGCACGCGCGTGATAGCTTTATGAGTAATGTAAGCAATATGTTCATAATCATTCTGGGGCTAATTTTGGTTGTAAAGTAGCTATAACTAACGTTACATCAACTTTATCTACTTTTGGTTGCTTAATAACAACAACTTCTTTCGTATAGACACGATCATTTTTTTCGATCTTATACAAAAGTTCTGAAAGTTGTTTAGTGTCAATATCTCTAAAACTCGTATCAAGTTGTACTTCCTCATACCCATTATTAAGGTCGTTTTCGGTAATTGTGGGCGTTTTACTCATCTTATTTGCTAAACCAACTTCTTTTAGAAGGAGCTCAAAATACTGGGGAATTTTAAAATTCTTGTCTCGATTTAAAATAGTGTCTACGGCTGCTCTTTGTTCTACGATGCTCATGTGTTCTTGTAAAATACCTTTAACGACTTCTCGCTGCTTATTGACGCGATTCATACGTAAAACAAAACCATTAATACGTCGCCTTTGCCAGTAAGCAAGCAGTCCCACTAAAGCAATGACTATTATAGAAAAAAGCGCAATGTACCGATAAAAGGTTTTTATATCAAGCTCACGTATGGCATTTCTTATGTCTGCAATAGTCATGAGCTATCTCCTACTTTTTTATCAAGCGGAAGTTTTACGGAAAATTTAAGCTCTTGCAATCGTGGCACGACGGTAAAAAGTTGCGATCGACGTAAGTCTTCTTCTAATTTTTTTAAAGCTTCATAGTCACGCACTTGGCCTTCAAGGTCTAAAGAGTCTTCTGTCAAGGTCAAGCGATCAAGGATGAGTCCAAGTCCATCAGGATCTAAGCGTGTGCTTAATTCCTGTAAATAATGCAAAAAAGAAGCCCTATTTTGAGTTGAAAGAGCAAACCATATGGCGCGCTCTCGAGCAACTTCTGTCTGAGCTGCTTTAACAACGACGTCAAGCGCATTGCTTTTAACGCGCGTTGCCATGGCAGGAAAAGCCTTTTTAAGCTTCACAACAGCTTCTTGCTCAGCGCCTTTAATAGCTTGGCCAAATCGGCGTGTCGTCAAAAAACCATTAGCTAAAACAGTAATAACAAGAAGTGCAATACCTGCAAGTATCGCAATAAACTGACGATTCATGCGAACATCTTCTAAAGCAAGCTCATGACCGCCATAAAGGTTAAACCGTGCGCTGCCTGGTAGTGCTAGAGCTGAGCTTACGACAATAATAGCTCGGTTAGGAATGCCATGATTCCCCTTAAGATCAGCAATACCATTCTGTATGATAAGCGAAGTGGTTATCGTTTTACATGGGATACCTATCACACGTTCAATAACCTCCGGTAAACCAGCAATATCAGCTGCGGCACCCATTAAAAAACTTGTTTCAAACGCCATACCTTCAGGCAAATAAGCCTGAAAGGCTTGTAGCGTAAAACGTAAGTCGGTAAAAAAGCCTAAAACAGACTTCGGCACATCATGTGCACTAAGTCGCGTATGCATAAATTGATCAAGGTCGGCATCATAAGCTCGAGCAAGCTTTGAAAGTCCCTCATTAATAAGACGAGCACCTTTAAGTGCCTCATTAACAACTGCACCGATACGCATCGTAGTGTTGCCGATATAAAGCAACAAAGCATTCGGCGCTGTTTTATGTAACCCGAGTGCTTTATAGATTGTATAAAGTTCAATCACGTCAAGGGTCACGCGTGTTGGCTCGATACCTGCGTTTTGATACATACTAAGCTGATCTGCTAAAAGATCATTCCTAACAGCGACTGCAAGAACAGAAGCCTTGTCTTCATAAGTCCTTGTTACAAGTCCATCTACAGAAGCTTGCCCAACGGGAAATGGAAGCAGTGGCTCAAGCTCAAACGGAAGTGTGAGCTTAATCTTTTCAAGACTAGCAAAAGGAAACGTAAGCTCTTTAATAAAGGCAAAATTAGTCGGCAATACAACGTAAAATTCATCCCACTTTTTAAGCGTTGAAAGAGCTTGTGTAAGGGCTTTAGTAGCTCGTTCTGCTTGGCTTCCTCCTTCTTGGGGTAACGGCACCTCGACAACAGTCTCAAGTGTACGCTTTATTCCTTGGGCTTTTACAAGCGCAATTCTCACAACACTTTGCGTAATTTCGCATGCTGCTATTGAGTGTTCAAAAAGGTAATATCCATTACCAATGACCTCAGGAAGAAAAAGAGAACGTATCATGCTTAATCTCCATCAACAAAATCACTCAAAGCTGGGCCGTACGCCGTAGGAGGTGGCGGCTGTTGAGCCAAAAAGTTAAACACCTCAGGACCATTAGTTACCTCAGCAATCGATTCTTTTCCAGCTTGAGGCACCATAGGCCTCGGTGGCGGATAACCGTTTGGCGGAGGCTCTATAAAACCCTGTTCTGCAGCTGAAAGCATCGGCAGTTCTCCTGGCGGTATACCCGGAGGCGGCATTGGCATAGCCATCATCTCGCCTTTTTCTATAAATCCTCCCGGTCCTTGTGGTCCCAAAGGTGGTTCTTCTTGCCCTCTGACAGATCTACGACCACGAGACCTCCTAACTGGAGGAAGTGGAGGCTCAGGTGGCATAGCGCCCTCTGGCGGTGCCCGGCGTCGAACACTGCGTCGGCCTCTTCGCTGGGCTCGAGCTACCTTTTCAGCAGAAGGGTTGGTGTTAAATGCCCTCATGCGGTCAGCGATTGGATCGCGCTTATCACCAAAGAACCAAGTATTAACAGGATCTTTCAGTTGTTCATCGCAGGTCATTTTATCAAGCAAGTCGTGGGCTTCAGTCATTTGGGTATTGGTAAATGCCTCAATTCTTCGGCGCGAATGTGGGTTAATAATCTCGGCCGATATAAGAACAAGTAAGCTCGACTTAGCTTGATCTTTACGTTTACTTTTGAAAAACCAGCCTAAGATAGGAACATCTCCCAATATCGGCACTTTAAATTCTGTCTCCGTGACAACGTCTTGAGTTATTCCTCCGAGCGCTAGCACTTGATTATCTTCAACGATAACTGAGGTATCTATTCTTTTCTCGTTACGGTTACCCTGCGCTGGATCAGTTGAGGGGTTGGAGCTATTTTGTGCCAACGTTGTAAAAGCACTGCTTCTCACAGAAACGACAAGCGTTACAAGACCGTCGGGGCTTATTTGGGGAGTAATTTCAAGAGTCAAGCCCGCCGTCAAATCCCCAAACGTCGAAACAGGTTGAGTATTTCCGCCTTGTATCGTCGATGTTACAACGTGGCGCACTTCTTCAATCGTTATCTGGGCACGGTATTTGTGTGTTGTTATAAGAAACGGCTTTGCAACAACTGAAACGTTGCTTATCGATGAAAGAATTTTAAAGATGCCCCAGACTCCAAAAGCATCAGCCCCAAGAGTTACAACGGTAGATCCAGGAACGTTTGCACTTGCTAAACTTACTAAATTTGCAAGTAATCGTTGCGAACCAGGACCTTTCGGGTTTAATTGTAAGCCAGCAAAAGCTCCATTAAACGGAAGTCCCGAAGTCTGAAAGTTAATGCCGGGTAAGCCTGTTGCAGCATTAGCAGGCGTATCAGCTCCCAAAACTCCGTTCAACTGCGGTATCGCGTTACGAAATTGTATACCGAGTGAGCGCGTATTCGCCCATGTTATGTTAAGGACCAGTGTCCTTATGGCCACCTGCGGCTGCTCTGTATCTATTTTTTCTAAAAGATCATAAATCTGCAAATAGTCATCGTACTCAGCGTTAACTATGAGGCTGTTTGTGGACTTTTCAGCCGTTACCGTTACGGTAGGCTTTAAGAACTTAATGCCACCAATGACACCTCCAAATTGTGTAGCACCTATGGCGCTTTCGGGCTGGAAGCCTTTTAACTCATTAATAATTTGGGCAGTCGCTTCAGCGTCAATGTATTTTAGGGGATATACGTGCAATGGCGAATAAGGCAAATCAATATCTCTGTCTACCTCTCGACGAATGAACTGCTCAATTTTTTCAACATTAACGCGGGGTCCTAAGAGAACTAATGAATTAGTGCGTGGATCAGCTATAACTCGAACATTCTCAGTAAAATAGGCGATAGTAGATTGCTTTCTGCCGCCCGGGCTTAAGCGCGCAAGTAAACTTGATTCCTCTTTGACAAGTGAATCATATAACGCTTTAACCTTTGTTGCATCGGCATTAATAAGCTTAATAATAGTTAATGTTTCAGGCAAAATAGGCTTATCTAGCTCCTTAAGAATAGCCAAAATAGAGCGAATATTTGATGCTTTGTCCGTAAGTATTAGAGCATTTAAATCTTCAATAATAATTGGTGTGCCCGCAATTGTACTTTTAAGGTTATCAGCAACCGTCTTAATAACATTAGGCGTCGTATTCTGGATAAAATAGATATAGCGGATTCTAATATCGCTATCAGGCAACATGCCGTAATCGATACCAATAAATAACGGCACAGGATCCCGAGCCGTGCTAAATGCAGAATTACGGGCACTATTGGTAACAAGAAACATGCGCTCAACGGGACCTGGTATCACCATAAGCCCAGCCATATCGAGGAACTTAAGAAAAACGTTCCAAGCTTCTTTTCTGTTAAGAGCACGCTCTGTTTTAAAAGTGAACTTAACTCCCGCAATTTGCCGAGCACCCGGTTCCGGTGGTTTTATAATATCATCCAAAACGAGGCTTAATCCGTATTGCTGCTCAAAATAGCGAATGAGGTTAATAAGCTCAGCATTTTCAAAATTTATCTCAATAAAGCGATCAGGCGGTAAGTACTCCCAAGGGTTTAAAAATTGTCCTAGATACGCATAATTAGGAAGAGCCTGCTCAGTTCGAGATTCTCCTATAAAAAATGATTTTTCCAAAAAACCTGATGAGCCTGGACCCGGTTTTATAATAACAGGCACCGCTTCTTCTTTTTTTACATCAGCCTTGATAGCTTGTTTTAATTTCTCGCTAAATTGCGGCGAGAAAATAGGTGGAAAAAGGTTTTCGACAAGCGATTTTTCAATAGTTTTTATAGGATCAGCAACAAAAGGCGAGTATTCAGCCGCTACATGATCAAAAGAGCCCAGCATGTTCTCTTTTTGAAAGAGCGGTACACCAAAAGATTGGCCATAAAGAGTGCTTGATAGAATGATGCTCACCACATAACATCTTACAAAAAAGCTTTTTACAAATCCCATATAGTTTATGCTCTTATGTTCGTTGCAACCATGCAGAACGACCTCCATTGTGAGTTCTTCTTGGTTGATTAGTTATTGCGATGCTTTTGTCTAACTGTTGGCCTTGAATCTCTTCTCCTTCAGTGACCTTTTGCGGCTGCATAACTTCTTGAGTGAGTGGCTTTAGCACATACAAAAGTTCGTAAGTCCGCTTATTGCGAGTTAATTTAACACGTATCGACCCGTCAAAGGAAAGATTTTTCACGGATTGATATGCAGCAACACGTTCCTGTGTCGTAAAAAGTGGCATATCGTTAATTGCAGTAACAAGGTCTCCACTTTGCAAACCTAAAGCAATACCAAGCGAGTCTGGTGCTATTCTCCCGATACGGCAACCAACGCTTATGCCTTTGTCGAAGGCACCCGTAATATCTAGCATATCAACAAACTGGGCGAGGCTCTTTAAACGATTTTTAATTGCCTGTGGATCAACTGCAAACGACCACGTTGTAATTTTTCTGGCAACTTTATCCCAGCCAGTCTCATGCATAAAAATAGGATCCTCTGAGGCAGCACGAACATTTAAAAAGATAGTTTCTTGCTGACCATTCGATCGAATAAAGACCACTTTTTCCCGTTCAATCCGGATAATTTCCGCGTCTTCAAGTATATCACCAACAGAATAAATATCCTCTTTTTTTGTTTTTTCATCAGCCACAATTGCTCGATTGATCTTCTCGTCATTGCTTGTAATAATACCTTTTAGGGACACTAAAAGAGGGTCAAGAAATTGAACCTGCGGGATGCGTACGCTTGGTGGTGGTAAAGCGGAAGGCAAGGGTGGCGGTGTAAGGTTGAAGGTTTCTGGTACGACCGGTTTTAAAGGTTTACGGTACGTTCTAAAAAGATCATTTTCGTAAATACGACTTAGATCAATTGGTACGCTTTTAAAAGGTAGCGCTATGGTCGCAGAGGGCGTTAAAGATTTACGTGCCGGTGGAACTTTACGTGTTATGAGAATAACACCCAGAGTCATCAAAAAAAGAAGAGCAAGGCCCAAAACAAGCACCCACAAAGGATTTCTCATACTCCGCCCTAATTAAGCTTTTATTTACACGTACGCATTAGAACAATACTCTCGTTTCACAACGAATTTGTCAAGACATAACGCATTTTTAATGCAAAAAATGCGCTCATTTGTTTATTCTCAAATGACATCAGTGGTGATTGGCCCTTGCTGCACACCGCGGATAAATTGATAGATGTAAGGATTATCCTCGTGCCAAATGCTTTTTGCAGGGCCAAAAAATTTAATAACTCCCTCGTGTAAAAGTGCCACGTAGTCAGCATACTTAAAGATTTCTGGATCATGCGAAATGACCAAAGATGTAACATCGTAGTCAAGCTGCATTTTATGCATAAGCTCATGCACTATGCGGGCGTTAATGGGATCGAGGCCTGCTGTAGGCTCATCATACAGAATGATCTTTGGATTACGAACTAAAGCTCGCGTAATACCAACGCGCTTACGCATACCCCCTGATAGCTCACACGGATAACGATCAAGCATAGCAGGATCAAGATTTACAAGTGCGGCCTTTTCCTGAACACATGGTAGAACTGATGAAAGTGAATAACCTTGCTCAATGAGTGGCAGTGCTATATTTTCCGCTACGGTTAAAGAATCAAGAAGTGCAGCAAACTGAAAGACGTAGCTAACTGTGCTAAAAATAGCTTCAACAGCTCGAGACGGCGAAGAAATAATTGATCTTTGGTCAATAAGAATATCACCAGACGTAGGCTTTAATAAACCCATAATTTGCTTTAATAAGACGGATTTACCTTCACCTGAACGGCCCACGATGCAGGTCATTTTCCCCGCCGGAAAAAAGGCGCTAATACCTGCAGCCACCCACCGATCACCAAACTTTTTACGAACATCTACTAATTCAATCATCCAAGGCCTGCCTGGAAGAGAAAGGTACTAATAAGGTAGTTAGCAATCAATATAAGAAGACAGCCTATAATAACACAGCGTGTCGTGGCTTTACCGATACCCTCAGCGCCACCTTCAGCCGTGTATCCACAATAGGAGCCCGCAATAGCAATAATGATACCAAAAAAAATAGATTTAATAATACCAACAAGCATGTCAGAAAACTCTGCGATGTTTCTTATGCTCGTAATGTAATGCTCAGCATTAAGCTCGAGAACACGCCCATAAAAAAAGTAGCCAGCACCAATACCGCAAAACATGGAAAGAATAGTAAGGCAGGGAACAGCGATGACGCTTGCAACTAAGCGTGGAACGATAAGATATTGAACGGGGTTTATTGCTAATGTTTTTAGAGCATCTATCTGCTCAGTCGCTCTCATGGTTGCTAATTCTGCCGCCATGGCTGATCCCGCACGTGCAGTTACCATAAGCCCGGTAAGGACCGGCCCTAGCTCACGCATCATACCCATAGCAACAACAGCACCCATAAAACCATGTGCACCAAAACGGCTAAACCCAACGTATGACTGTAAAGCTAATGCAAGACCCGTAAAAGAACCAGTCAGCAGAATAATGGGCACAGACTCAATACCAATCTTCATGATTTGCGACCGCATCTGGTGAACCTTCAAGGAGCTTGTACACAAAGCATAGGTCGTCGCTCCAAAAAAAGTTATAAATTGAGTTAGAGCAATAACACTAGAAAGCGTATAGGAGCCTAATTGGGTAACAAGCCTTAAAGACATACCTACGAAGCTTGTACAGGGGGAGGTGTAACAGCTTTTGTCTCAGGAGCAACTTCTTTAGCCGCAGGCTTTGGCTCATTAACTTTAATGTAGCGTATGTCATGCAGATAAGAAGATTTTAATAGACCAAGACCCACCGAGCCAAACATAAATGCAGCTCCTAAGACCCAGGTTATCTTTTGAAAGAGGTCTTGTCCTCCTGAGCCACCAAAAAGCATCTGGGTACCACCACCCAAATTACCAAGCCCCATGCTCCCTTTACCCTTCTGGACAAGCACAAGAGTGATCAAGGATACGCATACAATAATAAAAAGCGTTAATAAGATTCCATAAAGCATCGAATACCTCACATACGTAGTTTCTTATTAGAATAACGCTTTTTTAGCGATCTTGCAAAAGCATATGAGCGTAAAGCCCTTACGTACCTCAAAAGACGTAGAGCACCTTTAAAAAGCGGTACCACAAGATCAGATTTTAACACTTGATTGGGCCCTCAGTCACCATTATCTCGGCTTGTATAATCGTTCATTAATCGGTAGAATTTTAAAAGACAAATTGCTCATAGTGTCTGCACAAGCATCATATTTACTAATAAAAGGCATATTATGAAAAATACTCTAGTACTGTGTGCACTGCTCTTTATCGGAGCATATTCTTCGGGTAACGAAAATGTGGCCGAACTTAAAAAAGCTGTACAGCGGCAAAACGAGATGCAGGTTAAAAATGCTCTTGCAAAAGTAGGCAAATTAAGCCTATTTAATAAGCGTGAAATTGAAGAGGCCGCTCGAGTCATCCTTGATCATCTCGTAAAGGAAGAATCTAACTCGGGAACCATTTCATACCTTATACCAAGTATCGCAACTACGATCATTACAGGAATCATCACAGCCGCAATACTGAACACCAACTACAACATAGACGATTGTCAATGTTATACAGCGATCACCACGGCGATTGTAGCCTTATCAGCAACTATTGCTTCACTAGCTATTATTATTAGCGCTGCAAAAGGCAACACCAGCTTGAAGTATGACAAAGAACTGCCGTTAAAAGTCGAGAATGCACGCACTATTCTTGAGCTCATACAAGAAATACCTACAACGTAACCGTTAAAGTTCCTAGAACATAATCATCTTAAAAAATAAGGATTTCTTATGAAAAACTTTTTTCTCGTGGTCGCATTTCTTCTTAACTGCGCTCTTTGCTTTGGCGATACTGCCCAATTAGAAAAAGCTATTACTGCACAGGATCTAAACCAAGTAAAGCAGATTCTCAAAACCCTTGGCACCCTCAGCTTATATAATAAGCGCGTTGCGGAAGAGATGGCTTTAACGAAATTCGACAATTTGCAAAAAGCAGACAATGATAATAGTGATCACAGCAGCTTAGTAACGATTATATCAACGATGCTTACCATAGCTGCAGGAGTTGGAGTTCAAAATGTAGCAAAATGCAGAGACGAATGTTTATGCGTTAGCGGCGTTTTAGTTTTAGGTGGAATAGGTATAGCAAGTGCGATTAGCGCTATGAGAAGCTTTCTCAGCATTAATGATCCTAAATTTAAGCAACTTCTAGATAATGCCGAAAAGATTCTTCAAGCAATTAAAGATACCCCAACAGCTTAAGTCTTATTTTTGAGGAGGATTTTACAATCCTCCTCTGCCATCCCAACTTTAACGATATCCACAAAAAATTCACTCGCGTTCAAAAGTTATCTCTAAAATAAGAGAACGGTTGAGCAGTTTTTAAATAAGAGCTATATTAAAAAGTCAAATAGCTACTAGTTACATATATTCACAAAAAAAAGGCTTTTTATGAAGAACATTTTAATGACTCTTATAGTACTTCTTTCAAGCACTATTTGCTCCTGCCAGGTGAGTGAGTTAAAAGTAGCTATAAAAGAGCACAACGCTCAAGAAGTAAGAATACTACTCACCGTGCTTGATCACCTTAGTGTACATGACAAAATGACTACTCAAGTTCTTGCCAAAGAATCGCTCAATGAAGCATTAAATGACCTCACGGACGAACAATTAAACATATTTGCACAGATTCTTTTAATAGCAGCCACCTTTTCCCTTCCTATTGCCACTTGCATCGCCGGGTGGTTCCAATGCGAACAATGCCATCCTAACTGTGGACTGGTACTACCGCTGATACTTGTAATGTTCTTGGGTATTTCAAAGCTCTGCGAAAACGTTAGCAAATCTGCTGAGCCCGAACAACTAAAAGTAGAAGCTGCAGAAGCGATTGTTCAAATGATTAAAGGCGCAAAAATAGCTTAATTAAACTTACCATCTTGCACTTGCTTTTTAAATAGATACCCTGAGAAGGACCTATGATATGACTGACTCATCTTAAGCGAGAAGGATTTTTATGAGGAAGATGTTCTTTCTAGGGTTGCTGCTGATTACAAACACCTTTTGCTCTGGCACCTTAGAAAAACTACAAAAAGCCATTAAGTCTCAAGATCAAAATCTTGTAAACCAGGCTCTTCAAGAGCTCGGTCAGATTAGTTTAGACGAAAAACGCATTGCTATGAAAATCGCCAAAGAGGCTTTTAACGAGGTAAAAGAAAAGTTTTTCGCCAAACTTATGAATCAATCTCTTCAATTGTTAGGATGGATGGTAATTATAGGTGTAGCAGGACTAGCTATTAAATATCAAAGATACTTAATACCATTAGGACCCGTTCGTTATTTGGCTGTATTTGCAGCCATCTGGTCAATAGTGACAGCACTTCTTGCGATAGTGATAACAGCCTACGTTCTTGTTAAAACTCATACGTCTGGAATGAACGCACTAGATAAGGCCAAAAGAATTAGAAAAATGATTACAAACCGCCACCTTGCAAATTTTGTTCAAAGTCAAAATGGCAAAGATGAATTGTAGCCGCTTTTTCTAGAATTAGGGGAGGGTAACCTCCCCTAATTCATTTTTATAAAGATTCCTTACAATTGAATAGATTGATTACTGATGAACGAGTCATATGACCTCTAATGGCATCTATTTAAAAAGCAAGTACAAGAAGTTAAGTTTGATTAAGCTATTTTTGCGCCTTTAATCATTTGAACAATCGCTTCTGCAGCATGTACTTTTAGGTGTTCGGGGGTAGAAAATCCCATAGCAGTTTCATAGAGCCTTGAAATACTCAACGATAGTGCTAATATTACCATTATATAAGTTCCACAGCATAGAGACTGTGGGCGAAACCACAGGGCGATGAAAGTAACAGGAAGTAAAATGGCAATCGGTAATAAAGCCGGTGCTAATTTATCGAACTGTTCACCGCTGAGTTCGTTTAAAGCTTCTTCGAACGATTCTTTGGCAAGGTCTTGAGCAATCCTTTTGTCATATCTACTAAGGTGATCAAGCTCAGCAAGGATTTTTCTTACAGCTTGAGCATTGTGCTCTTTTATGGCTACTTTTAACGCACCCACATCGCAAGAACAAATAGTGCTTGCAAGAAGTACTATAAGAGTCATTAAAATGTTCTTCATAAAAAGCCTTTTTTGTGAATATGTGTAACTAGTAGCCATTTGACTTTTTAATATAGCTCTTTAAAAACCGCTTTATAATGATTCTTTGAATGCTTCAAACTCGTGTTTGTTTTGCTTATAAATCCTCATAGCTTCTTTATCTCTAGCTTTAAACATGCGACGCCACTCTTCAACTTGGCGTTCGTGCAATTTCATCATGTGATGCAGCTTTTTATCGAGTAAACGATCACTAAAACCATGCTGCTTGAGCATTGCTAAGCCGTGGATATGAAAATCAGCCTTTTCATCATGCTGCTTTTTAATAAGCGCTATTTCTGTATCATTAAAATGACGCTTCAGGTCAAACCAACGATCCATATGACCTTTTTCCATCTCAGTATACGCTCTCATAGCATCAAGAGGATCCATTCTGTGCATATGCCTCATACGTTTCATGGGACAATCGTCAGCGAATGCCATGCCTGTAAGAGTAAGCGTAAGCGCGAAAAATAACTTCTTCATAAAAACCTCCAACTACTAAATTGATTCCTTTAAAAGTAGTTCCAGCGTAACAGTTCGGGCCACAATATTTCAATAGAATACTTTTATTAAAAAATAAATGCGGTTTCTATTCATCAGGGTACTTGATGGAAAATGGCTTAAATTTAACCTTTTTTACCCATTTTTCATGAAAAAACTCTTGTTGGACCTATTTAAAAAATGCTATTTTGATTTTATATATATGAAAAGAAAATCACAAATGATGACCAAATGTACTGCAGCTTTACTCTTCATTTTTTTATCTTCGACGCTCTTATATGCTGGTTTTTATCCCAGCTTTAAACCCATTGTTGGGCGCACAGTACAAGAGCGCGAATTGAATGCGCACAGCCAATGCACAACCATCTGCGCATCGCGCAAAGGCTGGAATGGTAAATATAGCTGCTCGGAAAAGGCATTTGTTGATGCATACCATATAATGCGCTACCAAGTTTTCGGGTGTCAGTGTGAATGCCTGGACTAATAAAATTATTGACGTATAAAGGAGACTTATGAACACATTCTATAAAATAGCTGCCGCGCTTCTTGTGGCAACATGCACACTGCAATTGCAGCCAGCTGAAACGCCAAAACCCGAAAGAAATTCAACGTGGAGACGTCCCCATTTTGCCTATTCCAATACCGAGATGAATAGAAATTGTAATGATATTTGTAGGCGAAGGGGACAAGATTGGACAACCAATTGGTCAGATAAATGGTTTGAAGGCCAAAAATGCGAATGCAAGAACCGTCCAAAATGGTCGTTCTTAGGGCCCGCACAGGAGACAAAGCGGGTTGATATCGAATACAGACCAGCTGGTGCGATTACAAACTCGCATGACCTACACGAAGCTTGCACAAAAAAATGTGAAGATTACGCCGAAAAATACACGGGTAATTGGGTCCGCCAATCTTTTCTTGGCTATAAGTGCGAATGCCAAAAACTAAGTTAAGTTTTTAAAAAGGGAAGGTGCATGCCTTCCCTTTTTTTATGCAAACACAAACCTATCCCCTTCAACACTTATCGTAATATGTTTAAGACCGGGATGCTTGAGCATAAATTCTGCCATCGGTCCTGTCAGGTACTGCTGTATAGCCCGTCGTAAAGGTCGAGCACCAAAAACTGGATCATAGCCAAGTGTCGCAATTTTATCTGCTACCGCGGGCATGCTTGTCAATACAATATGCTGCTCTAAAAGCCTATGTTTAAGATCACCAATCTGGATTTCAGCAATACGCTTTACATCCTCATGTGTAAGAGTCTTGAAGAACACGATAGAATCAATACGATTGAGAAACTCGGGCTTAAAGGTCTTTCTTAAAAGCTCATGTATATGTTCTTTAACCGCATTTGTAAGACTACCTGCTTCCAAAATTGCATCTGAGCCAACGTTCGAGGTCATAATGATAATGGTATTTTTAAAAGAGACCCTATTTCCCTGGCCATCGGTCAAATGCCCTTCATCAAGTATTTGAAGAAAGACGTTAAATACATCTGGATGGGCTTTTTCAATTTCGTCAAACAACACAACGCTATACGGGTGTCTACGAACCGCTTCAGTAAGCTGACCACCCTCTTCATAGCCGACATATCCTGGAGGTGCACCAATAAGACGCGCTACCGTGTGCTTTTCCATATACTCTGACATATCAATTCGGATAAGCCTTTTTGGGTCATTGAATAGAAAATCAGCCAATGTTTTTGCAACTTCGGTCTTACCAACACCGGTGGGACCTAAAAACAAGAACGAACCGATAGGTCTATTAGGATCAGTAAGTCCGGTCCTATGCATCTGGATAGCGTGCGTGATCTCGTCAATCGCTTCATCTTGGCCAATAACTCGTTTTGTAAGTATTGAGCGCATATTTATGAGTTTTTCAGCCTCACTGACTTGCAGCTTTTCAGCCGGTATACCAGTCCAACGCGATAGAACGGTAGCAACATCGTTTTCATCAACTTCTTCTTTTATAAGCGTGTGTGGCAGGTGCTTAATAGCATCCTGCTCTTTTGCAAGATCTTGTTGCAACTTAGCAAGCTTTCCATACTTAAGCTCGGAGGCTTTTGCATAATCGCCTTCCCGCTCAGCCTGTTGGAACTTGGTTTGTACAGTTTCAATCTCTTCTTTAATTTTTTGAATACGCTGAAGGGGCTCTTTTTCAGCCTTCCATTGCGCAAGAAGCGCCATATGTTTTTCTTTAAGCTGCGAAAGCTCTTTTTCAAGCTCTGAAAGTCGCGTTTTAGATACCTCATCCGTTTCTTTTGTCAGAGCCACTTTTTCGATTTCAAGTTGGCGTATCGTACGCTCTAGTGCATCAATTTCAGCTGGATGTGATTCAATCTCCATCTTTACCATGGAGGCAGCCTCATCAACTAAGTCAATCGCTTTATCGGGCAAGAATCGATCAGGAATATATTTACTCGAAAGCAGCACAGCATCAACAAGCGCCTGGTCTTTAATACGAATACCATGATGTAACTCATAGCGCTCTTTAAGCCCGCGCAAAATAGAAACTGCGTCTTCTATCGACGGCTCTTCTACAAGCACGCGCTGAAACCGGCGCTCCAGCGCTGCGTCCTTTTCAATATACTTTTTGTATTCTTTAACCGTTGTTGCCCCAATACAATGGAGAGTTCCTCGAGCAAGGGCAGGCTTTAGAAGGTTTGATGCGTCCATGCCACCTCCGTGACCTCCAGCACCGATGAGCATGTGAAGCTCATCAATAAAGAGAATGACGTGATCATGCGTGTCTTCAATCTCTTTAAGAATTCCTTTTAAACGCTCTTCAAACTCGCCCTGGTACTTGGTGCCCGCTATTAAAAGTCCTAGGTCCAGCGAGTAAAGCGTGCTTCCACGTAAACTTTCAGGAACGTCGTTATTGACGATACGTTGAGCGATACCTTCAGCAATAGCCGTTTTTCCAACACCCGGTTGACCTATAAGCACCGGGTTATTCTTTGTTCTACGAGAAAGAATCTGTATAACTCGCCGCACTTCCTCATGACGCCCTATGACAGGATCTAATTTGCCCTGACGAGCAGCCTCAGTAAGGTTTTGGCAAAATTTTTCAAGCATCTGGTAGTGCCTTTCGGCATTACGTGAATCCACTTTTTTGCCTTTACGCATTGTCTGCATCGTTGCTAAAAGAGCCGATGCTGTAAAACCACTCGCTTTGAAAATATCCCTTATGGAAGATGGTAGGTCCTTACTTTCTGAAAGAGCTATGAGGATATGCTCTATACTTACGTATTCATCATGTAAGCGGGAAGCTTCTTCTTCAGCTCGATTTATAACGTTTTGTAAAGCGTGGTCAGCAGCTAGTTGACCGCCTGAACTACGTGGAAGAGCCGCTAACTCACGGTCTGCCAACACCTTCAACTGCTCAACAGGCACATTCATAAGCCTATATATCGAAAGGCAGAATTCATCGTCAAGCGTTACACGAAAAAGATGAAGCGGTGTCAAAACAGGATTTTTAAGCTGTGTCGCTTTCTCAATTGCCGCATTAAAAAGCTCTTGTGTAAGCGTGGTAAATTTTTCAGGCTTCATGCGCGGATCCCTTTAATTCGTAAAAGCTTATGATAGCTTATCGCAAAATGGTGAGCGTAGTCACGTAAAGCTATAAGAAGCTGACCTAAAGCTGATTTATTATCTAATACAAACCCTTCTGGTATAGTTGAGGCAAAAAGACGCTCCTCGCGCTTTGCTAAGCTTATAAGGCACGCATTTGGAACAATACTGAGCACCGCACCTAGTTGCCCTTTACCCCCGTCAATCAAAACGACGTCAGGCATATCCCCTGCGCGGTAGCGTCGAAGCACCGCTTCTTGCAACGCCGCGTAATCATTTTGCTCATCTATGGTACGAATTTTAAAACGACGGCAGCTTTGCTTATCTGGGCCTTTCTGGTTATAACGGACACATGAAGCGACCATGTCCCTACCTTGAAAGTGCGAAACATCAAAACAATCTATGCTGCGAGGAATAGCAGCAAGCCCTAATAGGGACTTTAATTCCTCTAACCCACGAGCGTACGTATCTTGACTGCATGAGGTAGTTCCTTGCGCGCTAAAAACGTCAGTGCCTTCCTTGTTCCTTCGAGCATCCGCTATATGCGCACGCAATGTTGCAAAAATAGTAGGCAGATTTTCAAGATAGCTCACTAAATTTCGCGCTTTTTCGTAATCGCGCTCAGAGCTATAACGCGCTATGTCTGTCCGCACAGAACGTTCAATACTTTCATACTTGCCCTCTAGAGCTTCTTTTGCAAGCTCAACTCGTTTTGTATACTCTTCTGAGTCAAATGTTTTTAAACAGCTACCAGCACAGTTACCTAAGTGGTAATCAAGGCATCCACTTTCCATGCGTTTTGCACATATTCTTAACCTAAAAGTTCGCATAAGGTATGCGTACGCGACGCGCGCTTGTTTTTTGTGAATAAAGGGACCGAAATAAACGCCCTTTTCTTTCTTATTGCGCACTAGTTTTACTTCAGGCAAGGTACCACTCGTAAAAAGTATGTAAAAGAATGGGTCACCATGCTTTAAGAGCACGTTAAACTTGGGCTTATATTCTTTAATAAGCTGGGCTTCTAAAAGCAAAGCCTCAAGCTCGGTACCCGTTAATATGTAGTCAAGTGCAGCGTATTCAGCTATAAGCGATTCGATTTTCCAGTCCTCATAACGATTCTTAAAGTAAGAACGTATACGAGCACGAAGACACTTCGCCTTTCCTATGTAAATAACACCTAAGTCCTTATCTTTAAAAAGATACACTCCTGGAAGCTCAGGTATAGCGCGAATAAAATCTGGTACGCCCATAACGTAATGTTCCAACCTAAAAAAACTCGTTTATAACTTAGTGTACAAAATATGCAAATAATTTCAATAAGAATAGAAAAGCTTTCCCTGGTGGGAAAGCTTTAAGTCTCTTTATGCGATGAGCTATTTACGGACAACGACCGCATGGATGGCACGTTTCATCATTTTCAAACTCATCTTCGTCATCGTCATCATCTTCAAAGCCCTCTTCTTCTTCTGAAGGCCCTGCTAGATTTTGTATTTTTCTCAACTTGCTTTCAAGAAGCTCCATCTCTTCATAAAGGTCATCAAGGCGATCTTCGATGGCTTCAAATTCCTCTTCAATTTCATCAAAACGATCTTCGAGCGTTTCTACAATATGATCGAGCATTTTTTTTATTTCATCATGCTCAGCGCGTTCCTGAGCATCACGATTTGATTTATAAGCGCACATATGGCCTCCTTTTTCAAATCTACAAAACCGGCACATCTTACCAGTCAAAATCCGGTAGGCAAAATTTTGCCCTTAGTTTGATTTATATCAAATTACAGTGACTAGTTGCAATAATAAAATCAAGAAAACTGGGCTCTTGTCGGGCATTTTCTTTCTCTTGTCCAACACCCCCAAAGGACTCCAGGAGAGACTGAGCATTTTTTGTCCTATATTTATTTTCAGTTTATAAATTATTGAAATAAAGCGTCGAAATATGCTAGGTTAATAAGTGTGATTAAATTTCTACAAGTAGGAAAACCTTATGACAGAGCAAAAAAAAGAGCATGTTGACGGCTTATTTGAGGTGCATTCTGAAGGTGCAGGCTCAAACGAACGTAAAGAAAAGCGCAAGGGCATGACCCCTCAAGAAGCGGGTCGTTTGGGAGGAAAAGCTCCTCACCGCTGCCGTGGGTTTGCATGCCAAAAGCAAGAAAAGAAAGAAGAAAATAGTTAGATTTTTTCTATCCATGTATCTGTATCTTTTATAAAGGAGAATATTATGACAGATCGTAAAAAAGAAGGGCACCATGCCGGAGAACACAAAGGAACAATGACTCACAAAGAAGCTGGCCACATGGGTGGCGAAGCTCACCACAAGTGCCGTGGTGCCGAGTGCCATGAAAAAGCACACGAAGCAAAATCAGAAAAGAAAGAAGCTGAGTAATATCAGAGCTTTTTTTAAGATAAGGGTCCCCAAGGACCCTTTTTTATTGCCCTTCAAGCCTCAAACCCCAATCCGAACCTCATAAATTATAACTGAAAATAATATTGATTTTTAAATATTAAATCAGCTACTATTGTAAGTAAATATGCAGTAGGGCTTAAGCTGTATGCAGAGCCCTCGAGAACCATAGAGATATGTGTAACGGTCTACCTTTAAAGGAGAGTTCAGATGAAAAAATATATGTTATTTACTTTATTGTTATCGGGTTTTGCTGTACAGCAGACAATGCCACAAACCAAAAACCCTTTGAGTACTGAGTATTCGGGATTTGAAACATTAGTTCAAACGCTGCCTATAAATGACGCAATGAGGGTTACGTTGGCTGTTTTCTGGGACCAGCTTCCTGATGTCACACAAGCGCAACAAGACCGTAAAGCACAGCTAGCAAAGGTGTATAAAGCACGGTTTGGTGACTTAGACCTTGCAGACTTCAAGCTCATTACCCCGTATAAAGAGTATTTTGACAAAACAGAGGCAATGAAAGTTCGTTATAGAGCTGATGCAATGCGTCTTAATCAAACGCTTAAAACACTGCAAACTTCACTTAAAGAACTGCAAGCGAGTGAAGCAGATACGTCTGGAAAATTGCAAGGTCTTCAAAATGCAATCGGCGTTCTCTCATCAACATTGAATAATCTCGGTACATTACTGAGCGAGAGAGATACCTACTTGACATCAGGTGAAAGCATTTCAAGCGAAGATGTAGTCGATGTAACCAAAAAAATAGCTGATGCTCAGAGAAAATATAAAGAAGCATTAAATGAGTTACGAAAACAAGGTAATAAGTTAAATCTTTCTATCAAGTTAGACAACAGCTACCTCAATATCGTAACCAAGGCTGCTCTTGCTGAGTCTGGCGTTGAAGAACAACAAGTTAAAGCATTTGAAGAAGAAGAGCAGGGCATCAACGTTCCTGAAGAGGAAACCGAAGAAACGGGACCATCCGCAGGCGAGATGAACCCTTAAAGTAATTAACAGCCAGGAAAGAAGATAAACTTCTTTCCTGGTTACACAAATTGCACTCGACCTAATTGAGTAAGAACTAAATAAAAGGAAACCATGCTATTAATGCATAAAATATTCGTAGCATTTGCAGTATTGTTATCATCCGTCTTTCAAGGCTTGCTCGCACAGCCGCCTGCTGAGCAGATGGCAGCCATGAAAGAGCTTGGGGCAGGTACGGTTAAGCTCTGCGACTCTATAATCGAATGGCAACTAAGCAACAAAGCTAACACGAAAACCGATGAAAACCTTTCACAGAAGATCAAAGAGGCATTTAATAACTACGATGCAGCTTTAAAGAAAGCAAATTCCGCGGGTATGAGAGTTCCTCCAAATCGCTGCTTAGAAGAGCTTGCAAGAAACATAGAGGGCACAATCCCGACATCAACCGGACAAACGGTTATAGTGCAGTAGGAGTTTTAGATGAAAAAGGAGAAAACCATGCTTACACGTTTTAACGCCTGGTTACTCCTAGCATGCATAAGTGTACTAGGGATAACAGATGCAAGAACTACAAAAGTGCATGTCCCTATACGCGTTGACGTTGTTGTAAGCGCAGGAAAACCCCGCACCATAAGGGGAAGAACTACAGCCAGAAGATCACCCAAAAGATCCTCAAGGGCTAAAGCGCCGTCAAAGCCAAAAGCTAGACCATCAAAGCCTTCTAAGCCTTCAAAAAAACCGGCAGAGACTAAAAAACCTAAGGCACCAACAAAGCTAACGCCGAATGAAGAAGCCGGTTTAAGAATTCAATTAGCGGCTGTGACACAGCAACTTAACAACTTGACCGTCCAGTATCGACTTATTTCGACTAAGGCAAACGAAGCTGAAAAACTGAGCGCCGAACTTCTTGCAACAAAACGTTTGCTTGACGCAGCAAATCTTGCACTTATGCAGCACAAGCCAGCCGGAACTGTTTTAGAATCGATTAAAAATCTCAATAAAGAAATTGATATTCTTACTTTCCAGCTCGCAGAACAGCGCAAGGAAACTGAACATCATAAAAGTAAATCCAAATCGCAAGAGCACGATATTGAGCTTTATAAAACAGCAATGGCAAAACATATCAGCAGTGATGAAAAATTCCTCGAAGCTTACGAAGCTTATCAAAACTTATTTTCAGGAATACTTGAACATACTCCCCGAGCAGTTCGAGAAGCTCGGCAAAATCTTTTTGATAGCTGGAAAGTGTATGTCGATGCCATAGAAAGACTCAATCGCATATTAACACAAGTAGGTATGCTTGTGCGTCCAGTAAAAGTTAACCCTCTCTATCAAAACCTTTTTGAAGGCGCACTTAAAGAAAGTGAAGTTAGCTCCAGCTAGCACCTGATTCCGCCGCTTCAGATTGCTGCGATGAAAGACTTGCTGTAGTGCCTCCAGAAAGATTAGGTACCGACACTCCTTGTTGTGCCTGACCACCAGTAGTTGAGATTGATGATCCTGAAGCAGTTTGACTGCTTGAACTAGCACTTTCTGAGGTTTGGGTAGGTGATGTTGCTTGTCCAAGTTTTGCAAAAAGCTTTTGCGAGGCTTTAATTTTAGTGAGCAACGCTGCTGGCAGTGTTCCTGTGGCCGACTGGTAAAGGCTCAAGATGCGCGGATCAAGTGTTTGAAGAACCTGGCCACTTTGCCCATACACGTTAAAGCTTACAAGGCTTATAAGAGCATCAGGTTGAGATCCCGAAAACGGCATGCCATAATTAAGCACCGAGCCATCAGTCTTTACGGTTGCTACAATAACATAATCTGTATAGCCTTTCTGGGAAAGCGTATATATAAAGTGCCCAGCTAAGATATCGTCAATACTTGTAGCTGAAAGTTTAAACGGACCGAATGTGTACGCTGCCATACTTTCTTTAGCATATGAAGTTCTTGCCGCAGCAATAGCATCAGAAACGGCGGTGTTTATATAACTATTAAGCGCAGCATTTTGTGCAACATACGTTGGCCAAACATTTGCTTGGTACGCTACAGGTGCACCATTTGCATTATAAACCGTACCGCTTACAAGACTTACAAGAAGGGACGGAGCTACTGTACTTGTAGGGCTTATGCCCATGCTTATTTGAAATGGTGGCACATTAGACATGCTATTGGCTAACACAACCCAATCCTTCTTGCCCGTTTTAGATGTTGTATATATGTAATGCCCTTTAAGAATTTCGAATGCGTCAGCAGCCTCTAAATCTTTATAAGCACCAAGCGTCGGCCTTAAAAGCTTCTCATAAAGTGCTTGGTAACTAGCCGAGCGCTGGATTTCGGTAGTTGTAGGCCCAGAAATTGAAGTACTTGCTGATGTCGGTTCGATTGCAACGGCTGGAGTTACCATAGTAAATTCGATAGATGCTCCAGAATAAATGATACTCAAAGGAACCTTCGTAATCGCTTTTCCGTCAGCATCTGTCGCAGGAATTGGCACAACGGTGACAGCTGTAGCGGAAGGTGGTGTCTGGCCTTCTTGCCATACTTGAACAGAAAGTGAGCTACCAGAAAGCGTACCACGCATTCTATAAAAGACACCTTCGATAAAGTCGGGAGCTTTTATAGTTTGAGCAGCCCAACCTTCAGATTGTGCGCCCGTACTTACTTCGTGCTGGTAGACACCAAGGCCACTTTGCCCAGGCGCATTTTTAAATACGATCATTTTAGCATGGTTATAACGATCAAGCGTTGACCGGTGATCTTTAAGAATGCTTGCGGCATCCAAAGGCAATCCTCCCAATCCAATACCCACGTAATAGGATCCAAGAAGATATATAGGTCTTATACGCGCTTCAAATACTAGCGGCTGATTTGGAAAATAGGGCACGTCCTTACTAATGCTTTGCAAGAACCAAAAACGCTCTACGGCATTTCCTTGAGAGTCTTTGAACGTTGCAGGAAGCTGGGCTACTTCTTGAGCAAAAATGCCACGAGCAGGCTCATAAAGTACCATACCCTGTGACGGGTTCAAATTCACAAGTCCCGTTTTATAACCATACAAGTCTCCAACATCACCCACTTGAACACCCTGAGCATTCGTCTGTAACAATTGGCCCTGATATCCACCTAAAGCGTACTCCTGCTGAGTCACAAAAAGCTGTAAGAGTTGGTTATAAAAGTTTTGATAAAATCCTAAACCTATTTTTCTATTGCCTATTTCTGAACTTAATTCCTCTTTGACTTCTTTTATAAGCGCATTCTGCATGCCCTGGCCCACGACTTCTTGGTTTTGTGTCCAGATGGTAAAGTTTTCAAGGTAGTCATTGATTTCTTTATCGACTGCTGCTACCTCCTCATCTTGTTGCTCACCGCTCATAATCATAAAAGCTCCGAAAGCAAGCGTTGCTCCTAGGCCAACTGCAAGCCAAATACCGCTGCCGCCAGTTACTATAGCAACACCAAGCAAAAGTCCAACAGTAACTACTTCTGATATAAGGCGCCTATGGGATTCAAGCTCGCTATGCACCTCATTATAGAAGTTACTAATACCTCCCGCATTAATCCAGTCCTCAGGGTTAAGAACAGCAGCAAGAGCGGAGCCTACATCTATAACGACATCGGTTATAAACTTAATAAGATAACCAACGGCCTGGATGAGACCTTTAATAACGTCTTTAATGATACCTATACCAACAACGATAGTCTCTAGAATGGAAGCTACGATATCACGACCTAGAATTTTCCAATTATTTAAGAAAGCAGCTCCCTCTCCCCCACCGGTAGCAACAGCTATGATTGCACTTGTCAATATGGAGACAGCATCTCCAGTAAGTTTTGTCGCTACATCACCGATAAGCCCAGCAGCTGAACCTATAACCGTTCCGAGAGAATCTGCGACCGTATCGAGCATACCTTCGTAGTCTGATGCAAGATTCGGGTCATTCATAATCTCACCGACGCCTTCCAATACAAGGTCAAGCGGTGCGCTACTAATCGATTGGCCAGCTTTTATTACGTTGCTAACTACGTCTTTTACGTCACTGCCGAAATTCTTAATGTCTCCATCGACTGCATCTCTATAAGCTTCAGCCATATGTAAAGCCTGCGAAGGTGGAATATGCTGAATGAGGGTTGCAAGCCCTGATTGATAGTAAATCACAGCTCCTTCGTCTTTTATAACATCGATGACATCCTTGGCAGTCGCAAATATGGCCTCTCCCACATTTTCGAATGCATTGGCAATGCGTTCTCCTACGTGCTCAATCCAATCTACAAAGCCCTGCTGAGTTATACGTTCGTTGTCATAAGCACCGGCTGACGGAGGTACAGTTAGATTATTAGCTTGCTGGGCAGCGACGTTTTGACGAGCGGCTTTTGGCAACTCTTGCCCTAAAGCCACCCAATCATCAAGGTAGATAGCATCAGCAGCAGTATAAGGCAGTAAAGATGGCATTGGAGAGCGATGTGCCTGGAGTAATACCTGTATACTCTTTTCTAAATGTGTTTGGTCAAATAGGTAATAGGTCAAAGTTTGAAGCGTGATAGCCATACTTAAAAAAAGCATCTCATGTTTATATGGTGCCGGTAACGTGATGTGCTGAAAACTTATCTTTCCGTCTTTTTTAACAAATGGGCTATCAGTACAGCCAATCTTGGCTTTCGGATCTTTACACAATGGATCACATGATGGGTCACAAGGCTTAAACATGGTTGGATCACATGCGGGATGGCTCAATGTTTGAAGTACTTGGTAAAAAGTTGATTGCTCAAAGCATTCTGCCCCTTTTAGAATCGAAGCAAAATCAAATTCAGTGCTTCCTGTTTTATGCATACTTCCCCATTCGATAGACTGATCAAGTAAACCGCGGCGCGTACGCTCGTTAAGAAGTAGTGCTAATTCGCTTAATTCAGCCGTGTAGCGTTGTTGAGTAAAATTGGGAAGGTAATAAGCCGTTTCAAGGTATGGTATATACCTAAAAAGTTGTTGCTCATTTTGATGGCGCGTTGAAAGCAATTCATTATCCAAAATAAAGCTCTTAGTGATCATAACTTTAAGGTAGTCTTGCCAAAAGAGTGAGGTTTGCAAATCTTGCTGTGTTAAAGGCAAAGAAGACCAGAATGATGTCCCTGAAATAAGAGACCAAAATTGAGTAAGATTTTTACGCTCGCTTGTAAACGTTGCTTGAAGCGCGCTATTCACGCCATCCCAGCCATCTTGTGTGTGTTCAAGCTTTGTGAATTCGATAGGCCCACCGTGCTTTTTTGAAAGCGTTCTTATAAGATCAAACCATGTACCTTTTTGCAAAATCGATTCATAGTCAATGCCGTATTTTTTAGAAAGTGTTAAGAGTTTTGCAGCGCGTTCACGCTTTACGCAGTACTCAAAATAAAAGTAAAAAATCTTTATATACGTTAGTAATTGTGCATCAACGTCGAAGCCTGACGGACCAAAAAAAGCATCCACCGCGGACTCGTTGATAGAGGATGTAGGATATAGAGGCACTTTTGAAAGAGATGTATCCTGCGGAAACTCTGGCCAGGCTACAAAAATAAACCTTTGAGCAATTTCGTTTAGCGAGCTTTGCTGACTCGCTACGTTTTGTTTGGTCTCTTTTATCTTCTCTGCTAAACTAGTCGCTTTTTCTGCCGCGTACATTGTTACCGAGGAAAAAAGAAGGAGTAAAAAGTGTGCTATAAAGAACTTCATGCCTTCCCCCCTCTACCTGATGCAAGATCTTTAGGCTGCAGAATCTTGAACGCTGCCTGACAGCCCGGGGACATGAATCCGACACCGTGATACCAAAAAAGAAAGGTGCTCTCAGCAGGATCCAATGTACTGACCGAACCGGCGTAGAGCTCTTTAAAACTCGAGCCTTCTTTCTTTTCAAGCGTAACCGATACTGACGACTCTTGGGTAAGAACTGTTAATCTAAATGTACTAGGATCTTTACCCAAAGCCCGCACATCAGCATCCTCTAACGTATAAAGTACCGGCAACTTGCCCGAAGCTATTTGCTGCAAAGGTGTTGTAGTTGTATATAATCCGCCCAATGATGTCATCTGTGTTTGCCCAAGGTAGAGGCCAATGGTAGGCTTTCCATTGCTCATAGACCCGTAAAGTCCCACTAAGCGATACCCAAACATGCGGTCGGGACTACCTGAGAGCCAACGCGCTCTATTAAAGAGCATCCCAGCAAAAAAGGGATAGACGTTTTGGATGAGCGTTATTTCGGTCTGTACCTGATAAGCACTCTGACTCGTAAAATAGTCAGTAAAAATCTGGTTTTGATCCGCAAGATCCGTATCAGCGCCGGGACTTGAAGACCATGGTTTTTGAAGACCTTTTTTTACTAAATCTGGCTGGGCACCTATATTTAAGCCACGTTGGACAAAAAAGCCGCCCATATCGTCAAACTGCCAGTCTCCAACGGGAAAAATGTTATACCAATTACTTGTACTGTTAGGCACCGGCATTGAAGATGCTTTAAACCAGTGTTCAGTTTCGACGGGCAAAATAACAAATAGTTGGGGAGGTATGCTCAGGTTTATAAGCCTTTGAATGTAAGAGACCTCTTGCCCAAAAAGCGCTTGCGTATAAGAAAGGCTCTTTTGTATAGCACCAACAGCCTCAACAAAATTTTGATTGATACTTTTCAACGAAGAACCGGTCCTTAGTTGCATCTTTGTTTCAGTCGCTTTATAGGACTCTGCAATTTTTTTTACGCGATCCATGAGCTTTTGTTGCTCTACTTTATCATCTGCGGAAAAAAGCTCTTGAGCGAACTGTTCACCTGAGACGATGACGACGTTTAAAAGAAGATCAAATAAAATATTTTGTGGCTGAACCTTTTGTGCGGATTCCTCAACGATCAGTTCAAATGATGTCCAAAAAGCTATACCTTCTCCCGTTTGAGCTCCCTCAGAAAGTAATGCACTCTCAAGCAACTGCTTTAGCATGCGTCCCTCTTTACAGATAATCTTAGGTTCTTGCTCTTTAAGCTCAGGATGTTGAAATTCATAAAGACGCATCAATTTTTCTAAACCTTTTTTGTGCGCATGCATTGCATCTTGGGACGGTATCAAGTTTTGATGCACCTCTTTAAGGGCAGCATATTGATCATTAATCGGAATGGCAACAACAAGAGAAGTTAAGCGATGCTCCATTGCAGGGCTTAAAGCCGCGACTACACCGTAAGCCATACTGCACGCGAGAGCTATGAGTATTTGCAATAGGAAGACCATTTATGAGCCTCCTTGTTGAGCGTTATCAGATGCATATTGACCAATTCCTGCATATCCTCCTTCTGGAGACTCAGGAGGACTTACTGGGGGAGGTTGTTCCTTCTTTGTACTTCCGCTAGGCTTTGTAACTGCTTTCATGTATTCGTTATGCGTTGATTGCATCAAATCTAGCTCTTCCTGACATGCCGAAAGAACGCTTCCGGTGCACGATACATTTTGCGATGCGCAGATGATGCGTTCGACACAGGGGCTTAAGATATTCATGCCAACAAGTCGTGTATAATCGCCCAAGGCTGCACCAAGCATATTTATAATACCGCCAACCGAGTTAAGCCAAGCTGGCTGCTTTTAAAATTTCCTGAGCGTATGGCCCGTTAACGGTAGGTAAATTAATAAAGAGCTTAACAGCGCTTTCTAGATTTCTTGTAACTTGTCGTTGAGCATCTTCAAAGTAAGCTACAACGTACCCTAATGGAACACCTGGAAGGTAGGCACCTTTTTTATCGGGATTGGGTTGTCCACGACTTGTCGCTTGAGTACCTGCTTGTGCACTTTTTACAAGCTGCGCTGGCCAGCCGAGAAGCAGAGTATCTTTTGGTAAATCTAAAGCCAGGCGTGGGATTATACGCAGAGCTCGCAAAACGGTTGGGTCATAATGAAAAAGAGGTGGATTAATAGGTTTAGCTTTAGCTCTCAGTTGGCGCAAAGCATTTACCTTGGCCTTCGTTTCATCATTATTGGTATTAGGCATAGCAGCAATGGCACTTGCTTGACGCTTAAACGGATTTTGCTCCATAACAGATGCTATGTGCGTAGCATAACGAACAAAGAGCGAAGAGCCAGGAATAGGGCTTTTAGTATCTGGTTGATTTAAAGAAGAGGTGTACTGCTTAAAAAAGTTTAGCACTGTACTCAGGGCATCCAGGTATGTTTTTTGTATTTCTTGCAGACTTTTGTGAGCAATTTTTTGTGCTGGCAATTCTAAATCACCCTGAAAAAAAGGTTTTGAAAAATCTCTTACCAAAAAGAGCGGATCTGCCGTCAAATCATGTTGTAACATGAGGGCGCCCACCTTAAGCCCAAAATGTTGGGGTATTAAGGGCTGATGGTGTGAGCACACAAAAAAGAGCTGCGCTTGAATGACGTTAAGTAAATGAGCAACAATGAGTGATTTTTTATTAAAAGCTTCAATAGGCTCATCAACCAAGTAATCATAGACCGTATTTTTGTGCATGAGCGTAAAAGTACTGTATAAGCTCGTCAAATAGCGATAGATATCGCTTAAAGCCATAAACTGAAACTTGCGGAATATCGGTATAAAATAACTGAGGTCTATATCTTTTTTTGTAAATGCTCCAGCATTTTTTAGCGCTGCTAATACAGCATCAAAAGCGCTCGAAAGCCCGGAAGCATCTGGAAATAATGCGCTACCACCCGGATGATAGACTTGAGCATGTGCTCTAAGGGTCGTGCTAATTTGACCCCGTTGAGCAGCTAAAACTGGTGCAAAAGCAATGTTGTTTTTCGTCGTGGCGGAATCTTTAATAATCAAATTTCCCGCGGGAGTCAGCCGAGCTGTAGCATATTGCGTACAGGTTAAATCGCCTACTCGGCTTTGCGGATTTGAGACAGGTATCCGGCACACCTCGCCTGTATCTACAGATGATGGAACTTTTTGAGCAACTGCTTTAGAAAAAAAGACGGTAATTAAGAGAATAATTTTTAAAAAAGGAGACTTTGCAAATAGCATGCCATGCAACCCTTGTATACTTCATCAACGTGTTCGCGGTTTTATACTAAACCAGGGATAGCTTATGGCTGGCAAACAAGCTTTGTCAATGAATGGCAAAAAAAGGAAGATTGTGCAAAGAAATTGTCGCCTAAGTTTCTCGTATCACGTAACCCAACTATCTTTGGTATTTGAGATTTAATCCTGCTTATTGGCGGGATGAAATGCCATGTCTAAAATAAGAGCTAGCACTTCAGCGGGAATTGCGGCAGCAAATTCATTTCCTGTAGCTGCCAGAACGCCGCCAAGTGAGTTTATCACTGATTGATTATTTGCTTGCGTGTTTGTCTGTCGCATATGCCCAATGAGAGCAAGACTTTTAAATATGCGATCTAAGGCAGCTTTATATTCTTCTGACAGGCCTTCCTCAGATAACCGTGATCTTGCAAGCCTTCCTGACCTACCTATATCAAGCCCCAGTTGCCCGTGGTCAGTATCAGTAAACGCGTGTTGTAATATATACGCGACTATCTCTTCTGAGCCTCCTAAAACAGCGTTTTCTAAAGCGTCATTTAACGCGCTTAAAAAAATATCTGGAGTTAAAGTAGCTTGCGCAAGCTGATACACGTTCTCAAAAAAGGAAAGATTTCGAGGGTCAGTTGCAGAAACACGCAAGGCATCTTGCATTATGTGTTGCATTCTTTCCTCAATTTTCTCGTCTACTAAAGGACACATTTTTTCAAAATCGTCCCAGTTACCTTCAACCGCAGCGTTATGCATATCTTCTTCTAAGCTTTCGGGCGTTACATAGGCACCAACCAGATCCTCGCCTAAGACAACCGAAAGGTCATGAAGACGGCTAGCGGTTCTAAATTCTCGCGGCATATCTTCATGATCAAGAAATACTCTTAAACGTTCTAGTAATTCAACCAATTCAAAATCAACATGACGTTCAGGATAACGCATCTTGCGATCATGTTCATGAAACAGTTCTGGAACATTTTCAACTATACAAGCAATAATTTTGTCACGACCCAGTCGAGCAGAGCGAAGTACAGTTTTTTTTGAAATATCTAAAAGCCTCGCTCCCAAGACATCAAATGCTAATGGGCAGAATTCTTTTACAAAACGGGCGTTACCGGCTAGTAAAAAGGCGCGCTCAACCTCTCGGTCAAACAATTTCTTTTTTAAGAGGTTTTTTATTTTTATAAACGTGCTCCAATTTCCACGAATGGCCGCACTGATTAAAGCCTTCTGTAAAGCTCCATCTCTATAATCTCTCAATCCTACACTGTCCAGATTCGTAACCAAATATGTTTTGAAATTATCAATTATTGTATCAACCAATTCTTTATATCCAAGCGCGATAGCAAGTTGTAAGCCACGACCCAATTGCCGAGCGTCCAACAATTCATCACCATAATAATAACGGCCTGAGATGACATTTGCCTCTGCAAAAAACCCGCCTATAATAGCGCTTAGCAGCGTTTTTCCTTCGGCATTATACAATGTTACGAGTGCATGCCTATTTGCATCACTCATCTCTGCCCCATGAATGACTAACCATTCGGCTAACTCTTTATGCCCATATATGAGCGCGATATCAAGCAGACTTTTTTGCTTACCATGGGACGTACCACTAATAGGAACACCCCATTCTAAAAGTCTTTCTATAGAAAGTTCGTCACCAAAATGGGCCGCTAGGTCAAGAGCATTGTAAGGTCTCGAGGTGGAAGTTAAAGCAAATGGATTTGCCCCGTGGTCCAACAGCTTTGAGAGCATCCTAGGATTTCTATTTGCAACAGCAACATGTATAGGGGCATAACCTTTATCGTTTCTGACGTTGACATCAATGGGACGTTTTAAAAGAAGATCAACCACATGCGGATTACATTCCAAAACTGCCATGTTAAGCATTAAAATGAGAGAATCAGCATGATAATTTGAATCATCTTTTAAGAAAAGTTTTAAATTTTTAAGACAATGCTCTGAATCTAACGCAGAAGCAAACAGCGCCAATGATAGCATGTGAGGATCAAGGCAACTTAATATTAATACCGAAATATCGTGATACCCCCGTCTATTTGCAATTCGAATGGGAGATTCGTTATTATTTACTATATTTACGTCTGCGCCACTTTCAATGAGAAATCGAGCAACATTGGTGTGACCTCCAAGCAGTGCATCAATTAAAGCAGTGTTTCCTTGACTATTAACGGCATTTAGATCCGAGTTCTCGCCTATGAGCCATCGCACCACTTCCTCATGGCCAAACTGAGCTGCAAACTGCAAAGCGGTACCCCCTAAGTCCGTTCGAGAATTGACCGAAGCACCGTTTTTTACAAGCATTTTTACCACGTCAAGATGGCCTTCTTCTGCTGCTAAGTGTATGGGCTGGATTCCTTGACGCCTACTGCGAGCATCCGGTCGCGCACCAAGACTTATGAGCAATTCAACCATAGAATGACGACCTTCGAATGCGGCCACGTGAATAGCTTCATAGCCCTCGACAGTATTGGGAGCATCTATCCTCGCTTGACGCCCTGTAAGCACTATAATGCTATCATCCTGGCCTTCCTGCGCTGCTATATATAAAGAATCGTTTTCCTCAACCTCGCTTTGCTTCTCCATGCCCATTAAGCTAGAAGTTGCAACCAAAAGTAAGAAAATGTATGTCCTCATCAAATACCTAAAAAATAGACGAATAAAATAACCTATTTTTAACCATGCTTATTGGCAGGCCTAAAAGCCATGTATAAAATAATGGCTCGCACTTCAGCGGGAATTGCGGCAGCAAATTCATTTCCTGTAGCTGCCAGAATTCCTCCTAGAGAATTTACCACTGACCTATTATTTGCTTGTCTGTTTGTCCGTCGCATGCGCCCAATAAGAGCAAGATTCTCATGTATGCGTATCAAAGAGGCTCTGTATTCTTCAGGTAATCTTTCTTCACCTAACCTCAATCTAGCAAGACTTCCGGCCCTACCAACATCAAGCCTAAGGTCACCACGCACGGTATCGGTAAATGCGCTTGCTAGTATAAAAGATACAATTTCTTCGCTGCCTTGAAGCGTTGCGCGAGCAAGAGAGTCATTTAAAGCCAATTCTAATTCTTCTCGGCTTAATAAGCCACTAGCTGAGCGATAGAGTTCTTGAAAAAGAGAAACGTCGCCCGAAAGTGTTGCGCACCATAATAAAGCACTGCTCAAGATTTCACGAAGCGTTTTAGCGCCTGAAGTCGGCGCTTCGGACGAAGATAAAACATTGCACAACATGTCAGAAAGTGTTTCATTACAACGATCTTCTACTAAAGCGTAAAGTTTTTGAAAAAGTTTCCAATTGCTTCGAGCAACCGCGCTTATTAAAGCTTGTTTTAAACTGTCAAGCGTTAGGTGTTCTTTATATTCCGTAATCATTGTTTCAATAACCTCTTCACGCCCTAAAGCAACTGCGAGAGGCAATCCAAGGTTTAATTCAAACTCTTCCAATATTTCGCCGCTATTACGTTCTTGATCCAAATATTTTTTTGCATACTCCGTATCGTCGCCTATAATTGCAGAAAGAAGACATTTTCCAAGTGTGCCATAATAAAGTGTCAGCGCCAATCTGCTCACTTCATTCAAGTGTGCACCATGCGTAAGTAGCCATTCAATGAGTCCAGGATTCTTTTGCTCTAAAGCAAGACGAATCGCATCTTTCGTTTCAATAACGGAAACGCTATTAACCGAACCTCCCCACGCTAAGAGGGTCTCTAGAGCTGTTAGCTGACCTTTTAAAATTGCTATACCAACCGGATTAAGCATATCTAGGGTAAATGCTTCCGGAACATGCACGCTCGCTCCAGCTTCTAAGAGCCGCAAAAGAATTTCAGGAACTTCATGTGAGGCTGCTATATGTATAGGAGCAAAACCTTCTTTATTTCTTAAGTTAACATTAGCTTTATGATTTAACGCCAATCTAACGATATTGGACTTTTTCTCTTTAACCGCAAAACAGAGCAATGTGCGGTCTTTTTCATCCGGAAGATCGATAGGAATCCCATTTTTGAGAAGTAACTCTAGTTGAGTCGCTGGTTCATTTACATCTAAAATTCTCTGTAATGCTTTTATCTTCGAATTTGCATCAAGACCTTTTAAGATAAGATCTATTATGACAGCACCCAAATTGCGGTATTGAGCAATTGCCATTGGTGTGGTTCCACTCGCATTAGAAGCATTTATCTCAGCGCCATTCTCAAGCAAATATTGAGCAACGTCTTGATGACCCTCTAGAAGAGCGTTGATCAAAGCAGTATTTTGCTCATTATCTGCTGCATTAATATCCGCCCCTTGACCTAGAAGCCATCTTACCATTTGTAGATGACCTCCTTGAGCAGCAAGTATTAGGGGAGTTGCTCCTAAGTCTGTTCGAGCATGTACTGAAGCTCCACGTTCTACAAGATACTCGGCAACTTCATAGCGTCCCGCTCTAGCTGCAAAGTGTAGAGGATGGATGCCAAATTTGGTGCTTCGAGCTGTGGGACTCGCGCCAAATCCAATGAGAAGTTTTAGCGCATTAAGATTACCTGTTGACGCTGCTACATGAACAGCCTGATAACCCTCAGACCCATTAACAGCATCAATAACGGCTCCTTTCATTTTAAGCATCGTCACAATACGAATATGCCCATATTGCGCAGCAGTATATAAGGGAAAAACGCCTGCGTCATTTGGCTCATTAACATCAGCGCCCATTGCAATAGCAATCGCAAATGTCTCTTCGTCACCATTATTTGCAGCGCCAAAAAGCAAACCTTTGACCACGATCTTTATATTGTCTTTTTTAGTCTCCATGCTTTGCAAGCTAAAAACAGCGCTTAATGCCAAGAAAAAAAAATGGTACGGTTTTATCATGATATCTACACATCTCTGCTTAAAAATAATACAATTATCATACGTAAATGAATTTCTGTCAAAAAGGCGACATAAAAACACGCCTATCTTAAAAAAAACAGACTTACTGGGTTGCATTCCTAAGAGTTTATTTTAAGCTATTTAAAAGTTCGCCGTTTTTTGACCATTATTAAGGAAAGTATTTTTATGAATTACGCTTTCAAAATGATTTTTTTAACAATCACGCTCTTACCTATCTTCTCGTTTTCTTCTGAGCTGCGAGATAGCACCGCTCAAGAGTTAGACAACATCTTTTTTTCCAAGTCTGTCATGGACACCACTAAAGTTCAATTCGACTTCACTAATTTCGAAGAAATAATGAAATATATGGGATGGTTTTTCAATCTTCATGCATCGCATCAAAAATATGTAGTTAACATCTTGAAGCATCAAATAGCGATTCGGGAAAGTAAAGCATTAGAAATATTTAGCATTGACGAACTAAAAGCGTATGCGGTTTACTTACAGGAACTTCTACAAGACAAATTGAAAGAGCACGTCTTATTATTGGCAAATAGAAAAAACGCAAGTACATTTTTAGCGCATTCTCTGGTTGTTATGCTTTTTTCCGCAGCGTTACTCGCGCATGGCATGAAAGCAAAGATCGGCGTAGCTTCTGTAGCTGCGGTGCTTGCGGCTTATAAAGCCTTTGATGCTATGGGCCTTCAAGACAAAGATATAACCGCAACGCTTACGGAAAACCTCTACGAAGAAACAATGGCCTTTATATACGAAACAATAGAAAAACGCTCAAAGAAACTTTCTTAAAATAGCCATCTAGGCAGTACATGCATAAGCAAAGAGCGATTTGCGTTAAGCACAAAAAACGCTATGATACTTAATAAACTTAATAACTATTTTGTGAAAGAAAGCACATGCTTGGGCGTCTTCCATCTTTTATAGTATTACCTCTTTTGGGGCTAGCAAGCCTAGGCGGCTTTTATTACGCACGCTCGGCTTTTGATACCACGGCGCCAACCATAGCACTCAGCGGATTAGAAGCTGATCGTCATTACGCTGGCACCGTACCCTGCTACATCAGATGCAAAGACCTGTGCAAAATACACGACATATCTATAATGCTTGACGATAAGCCATTAGTAAGCAATTACAAAGTTAACCGCTCAGAATGCGATTACCATTTCACTATCGCTTCAGAATCACTCCCCCAAGGCAAGCACAAGTTAAGAATCCATGTAACTGATAATTCACGCAATAAGAATGAAGCGCTCAAAGAAGTTATTTTTTTTATCGATAACTTGCCTTTAGAAGCTGCAATTATAAAGCCTGATAAGGACTACAAAGTATTCCAAGGTCACGCTTTACACGTGCAATTTCAAGCTAATAAAGATATTCAAGAAGCTTACTTAGAAGCACTTTCTCAAAAGTATCCTTGCTTTCGTGAATCAATTCACGGTCCCATTTACGAATGCTTTCTCCCGATAAAATGCGAAGAAGCTCCGAACGAGTATATTTTCTACCTCGTTATTGTCGATAAAGTTGGCAATAAAATTGTTTTGGAAAATAAGTTCCAGGTCATTATGTACCCATTTAAAAAACAATCCTTGACCATACCGGAAGAAAAAGTGAAAGAGGCAAAAGCTCAAGGGCTTCCTCAAAAAGATCTTGAAAGCGAAGTAGAAAAAGCAACCGCTAGTTCTCCGGGAAAAAAATTGTGGCATGGAGCCTTTGATGTACCCATTGACATGAAGGGAATGTCGACTGACTTTGGTACCTTGCGAACAACGCAAGATAGAGGTAGGTATAGGCACAATGCTCTTGATCTTCTTGGTGTTCCTCGCTCGGTTGTCTGGGCACCACAAGATGGTATTGTCGTCATCAAAGGGCTCTATGAACACAGCGGAAACACCGTCGTGTTAGATCATGGGTATGGCCTTTTAAGCTTATACTTTCATCTAGATGATTTAGGTCCCGTTAACGTTGGCGATCTTGTCAAAAAAGGCAAAAACATAGGCAAAATAGGTAAAACTGGTTATGCAAGTGGCTATCACCTTCATTGGGAAATACGCTTAAATAACATTCAGGTCAATCCTACGCAATGGACTAAATACGACTTTATGAATCAAGTATGATTTCTAGGCAACAGAGTATTCCTGACGAAACATCGTGGATAAAGGCGATAGCTTTTACCTGGTCTTCAAAAAAAAGATACGCTGCAACAGTTTCTGCTACGTTTATGCTTATCTTCGTCTCTTGGCTTATAGCTTTTAAACAATTGGATGTTCGAAAGAAAAATGTACGCATATTAGAGCAAGAATGCATCATGCTAGAGCATGAAATGAGCGCTTTGAAAGAAGAAACATCCCACCTTAAAAAATCCGCCCCTATTACTTGTCAAAGCGCGAGCACACTCCTTACGTGCTTAACGCACCTTTTAGAAAGTGCCGGAATTACCCTTGAGTCATATACTACCACCCAACGCAAAAAGGGATCTTGCTCCATAAAGCTTACAGTGACAGGAACGTTTGAATCATTTATGGATTTTTTAGAATCACTCAAAAATGAAGTACAAAAGCTACAACTTAAAAATATTACGCTTACCCGTCAACACACGCTGCGTTTACAAGCACACATAGAGCTTCAATCGACGCCACTTATGTAAAGAGGTACCGCATGAAAGTGCTTTTCTTTTTGATATTCGCCGCATGGACTTTGCCATTGAGTGGTATACGAAACCCCTTTTATTTTGGCAGCCAAGAAAAGGGCGAGCTTGTCGCCCGCGCATTCTTACATAAAAAGAAACTTGGACTTCGTATGTACGCCCAAAGTGAGGAAATTTGCGCCGAGACCTATCCAATAAAAAGCCCTTCAACTTAGAAAGCTGAAGGGTTAGGGGGTGAACAGTACTGCCGTACTGTTCTTTAGGGACATTGTAGAAATCACTTTCTGTATCTGGAAGATACTGTCTTTCTTAACACCTTGAGCGTAACAACCAATTATTTCGTTGTCAAGCACACAGCCTATTGTGCAATCGTTATGTTATGCAATAATTTTTTTTCATAGACCATAAAACCTACGTTGTAGTAGGGCATACGATAATGGGGGTTAGCATGAATACACTCGTAGAGGAGCTTGAGGGCATCGTTCACTTGTCCATTACTGTACATTGCGCATGCTAAACTATTTATTGTTGCTGCATTTGGGGATACCGCGTGTGCTTTTTGCAACCACTCGATAGCTTTTTTAGCATCCTTTTTTTCAAAAGCCATCATTCCTAAGTTGTGTGCAGCAGGAGCAAAATCGGCATGCTCTTGGAAAGCTTTTTCAAACATTTCTTGCGCTTTATCTTCGTGATGCATTTGGTATTCAAGAAGAGCCAAATTATTAATGATGTGGGGATTAGACGGTTCAAGTGCAAGTGCTCTTTCAAGGTAATCCTTAGCAGCTTCGAATGCCCCGTACCCAAACATAAGTGTTCCGAGGTTGTAAAAAGCAACAGCATTTTTGCCTTCATCGCGCTTAACTGCTGCTTCAAGCTGCTCAATACCTTCCTTGGCCATGCCCTGCTCCGCAAGTAACGTGCCCAGATTTACCATTATAAGCGTAGAGGTAGGGTGAAGACCGAGAGCCTTTTTATACAATTCAATAGCTTTTATCGGTTCGTTATTGGACATCGCACCTTCCGCGCTTTCTAGATACTGCGCTGCTTGCGGCTTTACATGAGCCACCAATGCTTCTTTTGTATAGTAGAAGCATGGTGATTTTATTGGAGTGGTCATCAATTCCGGCTGTTGTGTAGTATTCATGAAAAAAAATCCTTCCTAGAAAGCTCTTAAATATTTAAAAGAGCTCATTAATAACGTGGGCAACGTCTCTATGCTCAAAGCTCGTTACGGCTTTATAAAATGCTTCATCGTATGAGCGAGTCTCAATAACAACGGGCATCGCTACAGCGTGTCCAATAATCAGAACCTGTTTTTTACTATCAAGCGCTGACAACACAGACCGTAATTGGGCTGCATTGCTTACACCCGTAATTACCGCAGCAATATCGCGTTCATCATTCAATTGAGCAACAATTTTTGTACCTAGCTGTGATAAAATTTCAGCATCGATTCCCGAGGGCCGCTGATCCACAATAAGCAGTGAAACATAGTACTTACGCATCTCTCGAGCAATCGTTGCAAAAATAGTTTGACGCGCTGCTGCAGGGTTTAAAAATTTGTGAGCTTCCTCAATAACAATCATGAGCTTTTTAGGCTCATCCTGAGGTGCATGGCTACCTAAAAACTTTTCAGTCTTTTGCGTATAAAGCGTATGTAAACGCCTTGTAATAATATTGGCTATAAGCAAATAGCAGAAGGTAGATGTATAATTGCCAAACTCAATGATAATAGATATACCCTGATTTATGTATGAAAGCATATCCTCAACAACATCAACGCCTTCCTGCTGTGGCACAAAAAAAGGAAGTCGTTCGATTTGGCGAAGTTTTCGGTATAAAGCCGCTATGGATTCAGGGTGCGCTCCAAGCTCTTGCGCAAATTCTTTAAGCCGTTCTCCCTGGCTTAATAGCACCGCTAACCAATCACGTTTATACCGAGCAGCCACTAAGTAGGCCGCTTCACATGCCGTTGCATGAAGATTGAGCTCATCTTGTAAAGAGAGCACATCTTCCACAGCAACCGATTGGTAGCTTAAGTTAAGAACAACATCTGGAGCACCTCCGCGTCTTCGCGTTGAAGCAGGGTCGAGCGAAAAAAGAGCAACACGGTTTCCAAAAAGCGTCTTTAACCCTTTTACAAAAGATTGCTTGGTCGATTCTTTGCGCGCCTGAAGGCCATACTCACTATGCATGTCGAAAATAAGTGTTACAGCTTTATCATTATGTATAAGGCCGGCAAGCAGTAACCGAGTTAAAAAAGTTTTACCGGTACCAGTTTTTCCAAAAACGCCTGTGCTCCTTTCTGTAAGCTTTTCAAGATTTATGCATACCGGCGTATCCATATCTATCGGGGTACCGAAATTAAAGTAACGCTTGCTTTCATCACGGTCATCACCAAAAATAAGCGCAATGTCACGCTGGTCAACCTCGCAAACTGGAGCAAAATGGAATGGTATCGTTTTTACGGGGCTTGGCTTTTGGTGTGCAGAAAGCATTAACAGAGGCCTTAAAACCGCAAGGGCGTAAATATCTTTAAGGGGCAAAAACTGCTTTAAAAGTCGTTCATGCTCAGTCGGTGGAAAGAGCAAGATATCCGGATTACTAACATCGAGCTTAAGATCGGTAATAAGCGAAAAAAATTTTCCCTGAGGAGTTACAATTGCCACAAACTTGCCAGCTTTAAGCTCTTGCATGTCGACGTGCGGATCAATCCGCATCGTAAAACCTTCTTGCAAAGAACCGCTCAAAATGTGCCCAAGCACTTTATTCGTCATGCCGCTTTTCTATCCTGTACAAGAACAACCTTATCACGTCGTACTTCCAAAAAACCTTGAACCACTTCAATGCTTTCTTGCGCGCCCGTGGTCAATAACCATGTAACTGCGCTATACTTTTTTAGCACAATATACGCCGGCGCATGGCCTTGCTGAATTACCAGACTACCCGTTAGCGTCTGTATGTCAAGCCATTCAACCTCAAGTGTTTTAGAAGACTGGGGACTCATAAGCGTTAAAGACATGCTCATGCATTATACTCAGCTTTTAGGCGTTTTGCTTTTTCAAAAGCTTCATCCAAAGAGCCAACCATATAAAATGCAGATTCGGGAACACCATCACAAGCACCGCTTAAAATTTGCTCAAATCCTTCAATAGTAGCGCTTAAAGGAACATACTTTCCGGGTATGCCACTTGCAAACTCCGCGGTAAATAATGGCTGAGTCAAAAAACGCTGGACTTTTTTAGCACGTTGCACAATAAGCTTGTCCTCTTCAGAAAGCTCATCCATTCCCAAAATAGCAATGATATCCTGCAGTTCTTTGTAACGCTGCAAAATATTTTGCACATTTCGAGCAACGTTATAATGCCTTTGCCCTACAACATCAACTGTAAGTGCTTTAGAACTAGACTGCAAAGGGTCTATTGCAGGATATAAACCGAGCTCTACAAGCTTACGCGATAAAACGGTACTCGCATCTAAATGCATAAATGTTGTAGCGGGCGCAGGGTCGGTAATATCATCCGCAGGCACATACACAGCTTGTATGGAGGTAATGGCACCATTAACAGTGCTCGTAATTCGCTCTTGGAATGCTCCCATCTCTGATGCCAGCGTCGGCTGATACCCGACAGCAGAAGGCATTCTACCTAAAAGTGCTGAAACCTCTGCACCTGCCTGAACGAGACGAAAAATATTGTCGACAAACAGCAGCACATCCTTTTTTTCAGTATCCCTGAAATATTCAGCCATAGTAAGTCCCACAAGACCCACCCGTAGACGTGAACCGGGCATTTCTCCCATCTGTCCAAAAACAAGCACTGCTTTATCTAAAACATCGAATCGCTTCATATCAAGCCAGAGCTCATTACCCTCACGTGTACGCTCACCAATACCGGTGAATACAGAGACGCCTTTATGCTCCAACGCAATGTTCCCGATAAGCTCAGTGACAAGTATCGTTTTACCAACACCTGCACCACCAAAAAGCCCTATCTTAAAACCTTTTTGATAGGGGCTCATAAGATCTATAACTTTGATGCCTGTTTCCTGAATAACGTCAGAAACCTTCTGTTCGACAAAAGCTGGGGCCTCTCTATAAATAGACCAGCATTCAGAGGACGAAACAGGCCCGCGATCATCAATAGGTTCACCAAGAACATTAAAAATGCGGCCCAATGTTTGAGGACCTACGGGTATTTTAATAGGCTGGCCGGTATTGACCACCGAAAGACCGCGGCACACACCGAGAGTACTTTCAAAAGCGATACACCGCACAACACCATCACCGCGCTGTTGCTCAACTTCAAGGTTTAATGTTCGTAAAGGCTGATTTTCAGTGGGTGGTACTTCGACCGTAAGGCGAGTAAGGATTTCAGGAATTGCCTCTGGTGGAAATTCTACATCCACAATAGCACTGCTTATGTGGACGATGCGCCCAGTTTTGGAATGTGTATTCAATTCTTGCATTTGAGCCATGATTCAATTTTTTTAGTAAGGTATTACTTTCTAAGCTTGAGTATAGGCAAATGAAAACTGTTTGGCAACGATCTAAGCGCTCGAAGCTACTCTAATTTCATGCTTTTACCAAAAGTTCAAGGTACCCACCTCACTTGACGCTCATAAAACCCTCGATTATAATTCGCTAAAACCGCTTAACAAAGGAAATATCATGAAGTACTTGTTAACGTGCTTACTACTTACGATAAGCATCCATAGTCTCCATTGCATGCAAGAGGGCGAAGATAAGAAAGACCAACATAAGAGTGATTTCAATTATATTCCACCTGATGCTCCTAAGCAAAAAGGTATGTGGTTATCAAATGAAGATTTTCCAAAGGTATTAGCTGCAACACCGCGCGTATGTGTTGACGTTATTCTGTTAAGAATTAACGAAAAAACCGGCAAGCTCGAATACTTCATCGTCAAGAGAAAAAATAGGCCCGCCAAGGGTTTTTGGTGGCTTCCTGGTGGTGGAATGAATCCTTGTGAAGAGATATTCGATGCTGCTGAAAGAAAGTGTAACGTAGAAGGTGGTTTACTGGCTGCTTCATTCCGCACTGTCAATTTTTTTAGAACGAGATTTCCAGACTCTGATCACGACCATCCTTTAACCCGCCAAATGCTACGAACCGACTCATTTAACTTCGTTGTTATAGCGTTTTATGACCCCGAAAGCCCTCGAACCGACCTTTACGAGGATGCCGAAGCCGTTCAATGGGTTGATTTTGACAGACTCCCATCATCTTTACCTATGCCCTCAGAACAAGAACGCCAAGGCGTCGATGTAGCATACTTAGATGAAGCCCATAGGCAGGCACACGACATCTTAGATCCGCAAAGAGAAAATATAAGCAGTTTGATAGACCAAACTTTAATAGAACGCCGACTACTTCGAGAAGCTCAAACTATAACTGCAAATCAGCCAGAACCGCATGAAGAAGATCAAGAACTTAGACAATTTTCATTTGATGAAGAGCTCACATCGCAACCTAATGCTCAAGCTCGTCAAAATGCAACTCCATCCCCGCATGCGGCAGAAGTGACGTCACCACGTGCTATAAGGCCAGCTTCACCCACTCCACCAGTTCAAGCACGCATTTCACTTCGCCAAAGCCCCGCGGGTCAAGGATCCCCGCGAGTAGTAAGTCAAAATTACTCGTCACCCACCTGGTCCTCGGGAAGAAATAGAGGCATCGATCCAGCGCTGCTATTCGATAGGCTGACTGATCAAAATGCGTCAGGGCAAAACGCGGGCGAAAAGTCAAACTAATAACGTAAGAGAGAGGGTGGTTAAAACCACCCTCTCTCTTATAACTTAATGAGGATTTTTCTTTTCTAAAACAGTCGATGGAGGCATGAGTACATGGTGAATTACTTCATCAGCGTGGTTAACCCAAATAACATCCATATCTTTTGCAAGCTCTTCTAGACCTGCAAAATCGTGAAAGTTCTTGACCGGCAAGATAACGTGATTGATGCGATTTCTTTTTGCTACAAGAAGCTTTTCTTTAAGGCCTCCGATAGCCATAACATTTCCGCGCAAATTAAGCTCTCCCGTCATTGCGTAATCGCCACTTATTGGCCGCTGAGTTAACGCGGAAAGTATTGAAGTAAGCATGGTAATACCAGCTGAAGGTCCGTCTTTTTGAACACCTCCTGCTGGAACGTGTAAGTGAATGTCATAATTTGAAAACATGCGTTGCGATATATCAAATTCTTGTGCATGGGCGCGTATATAGCTTAAGGCTGCGTGGGCAGATTCTTGCATAACGCTTCCAAGTTGTCCTGTCAGGATAAGTTTTCCGGTTCCTGGAACCACAACGGCTTCAATTTTTACAAGCTCACCCCCACACGAAGTCCATGCAAGTCCATTGGTAACACCAACATGCGATATTTTATCTGTATCATCTTCGGGAAACTTTTTAGGTCCAAGGTACTCTGAGAGCGTTCCGGGCTTAAAAACGATCATCTTGTCTTGCTCAACTAGAGCGCGTGCTGCCTTGCAGCAAAGCTTTTTAATGATACGTTCAAGCTCACGAACACCAGCCTCACGTGTATAGTAAGAGATTACCTCGTTAATAAGTTCTGGAGTAAATTCAAGCGTCTGATCTGCAAGACCTGTCTCTTCTATTGCCCGGCGAATAAGGTGGCGTTGCGCGATGGCACATTTTTCCTCAAGCGTGTAGCCAGAAAGCTGAATAATCTCCATACGGTCTCTTAAAGGCTCTGATATTGTTTCTAAGCTATTAGCAGTAGCTATAAAAATCGCTTTTGAAAAATCAAAAGAGACTCCTAAATAGTTATCATAAAAAGTCTTATTCTGCTGAGGGTCAAGTACTTCAAGCATCGCAGCTGCAGGATCCCCCCTAAAATCGGCGCCTATTTTATCAAGCTCATCAATGATGATAACAGGATTTAAAGAACCTGCCTTGCGAATACCTTGAACAAAACGACCAGGCATTGCACCCACATAGGTACGCCGATGGCCCCGTATTTCAGCTTCATCTTTTACACCACCAAGCGACACTCTAAAATAGGATCTTCCAAGACTTCGCGCAATCGATTTTCCAAGCGACGTTTTTCCCGTACCAGGAGGACCAACAAAGCATAAAATAGGTGTATACCCATCCTGCTTAAGCCTACGCACAGAAATAAAGTCAAGAATCCGCTCCTTGATATCTTTAAGCCCGTAATGATCCTCATCAAGCACCATATAGGCTTTTTGAAGATCAAGGTTGTCTTCGGTTTCGGTATTCCACGGTAAAGCTAAAAACCACTCAATATAGGTACGTATGACCGATGCCTCCATCGAATCAGGAGAAGTTTTTTCTAAACGATTAATTTGCCTTGTTATTTCAGCGCGCGCCTCATCGGCAAGAGTAAGTGCAGCCGTTTTTAAACGCATACGCTCAATCTCGTCTAAGTCATCCTCGCCGAGCTCCTTCTTAATAGCTTTAAGCTGTTCACGTAAATAAAACTCTTTTTGAGATTTATTCATCGATTCTCGAGCTCTGATCTTCACTCGTTCTTGCACCTCAGACACTTCTACCTCGCGTATAAGATGAGCGTGCAAGCCAGCAAGGAGGTCGCCGTACGTTTCAGCTTCAAGAAGAGTTTGTGATTGTTCAACGCTGAGTGTTAAATGGGAAAAGATAAAATCTGCGATTTTTTCTGGATCATGCATTTTAGAAAGTATGAGGTAAAAATCAGGGCTTAAAGATTGACCAGCTGCCGACATCTTTTCAGCTACGGCTTTAATGTCCTTAATACGCTGCGCAAGTATGGCACCATCTTCCGGCTTTGGTGGAAGGCGCTCTCCCTGTGCAGAAAGCATGTCCGTATCAGCAAGAATATCAAGTACCCGTGCCTTACACATGCCCTGGACGAGGATTTTTACGCCGCCTTCAGGTAATTTTATGAGCCTAATAATAGAAGCTATGGTACCAATGTCGTAGAGATCTTTTGTGCCAATAACTCCTTGTGGATTAAGCGTTTGCTTTTTTGAAGCAAGAAGAAAAACAAGCTTAGATTCGCTCTGGATGGCTTCGTTGATGCCGCGTATGATCCGCTCATCAAGTACCAACAATGGAACTATCATGTTAGGAAAAACCACTACATCCATTGTTGGTATAATCGGGAGCAGTTCTGTTACTGCCTCATGACTGTGCTTGGTAAGCGTCTTCATTCGTCTACCCCCCTTGTGTCCCTACTACTACAGGTTGCGTCCCTATCTCCTTTATGTTCTTCCCTGAGTGTAACGGAACGAATACTACCAAAACAACACTTGGCTATTTTTTCTTGCAAAATAGAAAATGCATTATAAAAGAATTAGGTTCTATAGGCATAGCAGCTCTCATAGCTTGAGCCTAAAAAGCTTTCCAAAAACAAAAGAGCCTATTAAATTTGACAGACAGAAATTTAAACTACTTTGTAGAACCGGTGCTTACCAATTTTGATATGCATCCCGACAGTAAGGTCTATGTGTGCCTTGGGGTCGGTTACTTTTATACCATCTACGCTTACAGCTCCTTCGCTAATAAGTGTGCGCGCTTGCGAGGAAGATGGCACAGCACCGAGCTTTTTAAGAAGTTCCACAATCCAGATTCGAGGTTCTTTAGATATGTCAGCCAATACAACTGGTTGAGCAAACTCAAAATCGCGCTTTTGAAAAAGATGCTCAAAAGCTTCTTGGGCTCTGTCAGCTTCGGCAGTACCTTGCCAGTACCGAGAAATAAGAGTATGGGCGAGAGCTTTTTTAAGCTCCATGGGATGCGCTTTTCCAGATGCTACCTCTTTACGCATACGCTCAATAGTGTAAGCTGGGGTGCTTAAAAGTATCTCGTAATATGTCCACATAAGCTCATCTGAAATTGACATAATTTTTCCGTAAGCCTCAGAAGCCGGCTCAGAAAGACTAATGGCATTACCTAGAGACTTAGACATTTTAAGAGTGCCATCAAGTCCCGGAAGTAACGGAACGGTCATGACCACTTGAGGTTCTTGGCCATATTGCTCCTGCAAAAAGCGGCCCATAAGAAGATTAAATGTCTGATCGGTTCCACCTAGTTCAACGTCAGCGTGCAATGCAATCGAATCGTAGCCTTGTAACAGGGGGTAAACGAGCTCATGAAACCCAATGGGCTGATGATCAGCTATTCTAGCCGAAAAATCTTCTCGTTCAGTGAGTCGAGCAAGCGTTACTTTAGAACAAAGCCCAAGCCACTCCTTACCCGTAAGCCCAGAAAGCCACTCAGCATTATAACGAATGGTAATATTATTAATATCAAGTACTTTTCCGACTTGTTCTATATACGTCCTGAAGTTGTGAGCAATTTGCTCTTCGGTAAGCGGCGGGCGCGTTTTAGATCTTCCAGTAGGATCACCGATGCGTGCAGTAAAATCCCCGATCAGAAAAATGACCTGGTGGCCCATGTCCTGGAAAGCTTTAAGCTTTGAAAGTACAACGGTATGACCAAGATGCAAATCCTGGGATGTTGGATCGACGCCGAGCTTAATGATAAGTTTTTTTCCGGAAAGTAGCTTTTTTCTAAGCTCTTCCTGAGGAACAACGGTTGCCGTTCCCGCTAATAAATGCTCAAGTTTTTGCTCCATACTTTTATGCTACCCCTATAAGATGGCCTATGAACGTTATGCTGTTAAGAATAACGTAGAGAAAGAAATAGCGCAAAGGCCCACTAAAATAATAACAACCTATAAAGATCGCAATAAAAATCGCAAACCTCTTTTCATGGGGATCTGTAAGAAATCCCCAATCAAGCTTTTCAGCAATATAAGAAATGATACCAGATAGAATAGACATTGCAGCAATAATAAGGCTGGCGAATGTACAAGAAGTAAGAAACAATGTACCAAGAACAGCAAGGGACGTCATACTTGGGTAAAGCGATACCATCGCCGTATATGCCTGGTTACTTAATATGAAATACATAAATGATGAATGCAAAGGCGCTATGCCAAACAAGGGTACTAATACCATGATGACAAGGGTTGCTAGTCCTATACCCATAAAGCTTGGCGCCCATTCTATCAAAAACGAACGAAAACCACCGAGTGGCTCGCCTAAACGAGCTTTGTTAAGAGGTACATTGCGTGTCCATAAAAGACCAACAAAAAGGAGTATAACAAAATCGATCAGTTGTATATGGTCGATAGGATTGTAGCTTCGCCATCCTTCACGAGTAGGCGTATCATCACCCCACATATGTGCAAGCCAAGCTTGACCAGCTTCAATCAAGGTGATACAAAAGACATACGCAGTAGTGAAAATTACTGAATTAAGAATAAGATTAACAAGTTTTAAAGTAAGCATAGAATTTAAACAACTCAAAGAAAAAATTTCCACAAGGAATACTTTTATAGTCTATAAAAAATCTGCCATAACGTCAAAATAATAAGGGGCTCTATGAGGCTTACAGGTGTGCACAAAAGACTTTTAAAAGTAGCTGGTGTTAGCGTACTGGTCCTTTTAACGGTACTTGTTTACTATCAATCGCTTTTTTATGGATTTATTTTTGATGACTATCCTAATATTGTTAACAGTGTAGGCATTAGAAATGATACTTTTAGAAACCTGTTTTTTGCCCATTCTCGATGGATCGTTTCCTGGCTTAATGCGCTTTACTATGGCGCTGTTGGTTTTGATCCTTTCTTTTACCGAGCCGGAAACCTCATGCTTCACCTTGTAAACGGCCTTCTGCTGTTTGCTCTTTTAAGTATACTAGGCCGATCCTCTCAAAACTCTTTTATGGGCCGCTATTCTTATCCGCTTTCCCTTTTGACCACGGGACTCTTTTTGCTCCACCCTGTGCAAACTCAAACCATTTGTTACACGATCCAGGGACAGCTTGAGGGCTCTGCGCTTCTTTGTATACTCCTCATTCTTCTTAGTTATACACTATACGCCGTATCAAGCGGCATTGTGCGCTTTTGGGCTGCCTCGATTACCCTTCTACTTGGTATTATAAGCTGTGGAACCAAAGAAATAATTATTATTACTCCATTTCTGGTGCTGTTAATTGATTGGTTTTTTCTCTCTAAAGGCGACTGGAAGGAGCTTAAAACAAGGATACTCCTTCTATTCGCTTTAACTGTTAGCATGCTTAGTTGCTTTTGTGTTCTTGTAAGGCCCTCATACTTTATAGAACTTGTAACCCTTAATACCAAGTATCTTAATAACGCGGGAAATATGCTCACGGCCCAACCTGAAACTATTATTACGCCAGCACATTTTTTCATCTCTCAGTTTAAAGTGATACTCCATTATCTGGGAATTTTTGCCTGGCCGGCCGGATTGAGCATCGATTATGGCTGGAAGCTATCTGAAAGTTTTTGGTCTGCAGATAGCTTTTTCCCATTTTGTTTTTTGTGTCTCATGTGGTCCTACTTTTTAAAAAGATGGTATAACGATAAAACTGATCTTACCGTTTTTGCATTCTTGTGGTTTTTTATAAGCATTCTGCCTCGAGCAAGCGTTATTCCTTCATCTGAGCTCGTCGTTGATTATAAAACATACCAAGCATCAATAGGGCTTTCTTTCATACTGGCATATCTCTTCCTTCAAAGCACCGAAAGACTAGCCCTTTGGTATTCTTCTAGACTTTACAGACTCCATCCTGCTGTTTGGCCGGCCTTAAGCCTCATACTATTGACCGAGAGCCTCATAGCAAAAAGAAGAACAAGAGTATGGGCTTCAAAAAAGGACTTTTGGAAGGACGCTCTTGAACATAAACAAGATAAAGCCAGACCCTATAACAATTACGCGTTTGCCCTTTTAGAAGAAAAAAAGCCCACAGAAGCGCTACCCTACCTTAAAAAGGCTCTTGAAATAGACCCACATTACTCGGATGCGTGGAATAATCTTGCTTTAGCAGAAGGTGCTTTAGGCAATGTGGATAAGGCCATAGAGTGCTTACAAAGAGCTATACACTTAAACCCGGGACATGCTGAAAGCTATAACAATCTCGCTGCTTATTATATGGGCAAAAAAGATTTTACCAGTGCTCAAAATCTTCTTAAAAAGGCGTTACTTATAAGAAAACATTACGGAACAGCGCTCTTTCAGCTAGGGCAAATAAGCTTTTTTAATGAGAAAGTTGAAGAAGCCAACGAGTACTTTAAAGAGGCTTGTACGCGTTCTGACCGTTTGACGGCTGAAGCACACTCTTGCTGGGGTATGACAAGCATGCTTCTTCATCGTTATAATGACGCTCTAAAAGCCTATGCGATGGCAGTAAAACTTAAGCCTGAGGATGAAGAACTTCAAGTGCATTTGGGGTATGCCAACCTTTATACTAAAAAATATCCGGAAGCTGAAAAAATATTTAGAGAGCTTTCCGAAAAGCACAATGACCATGTACATGCTCTATTAGGCCTTGCTGATGTATTTATAGCTTGTCAGCAATACCAGAATGCCCTCGATATCTACAAAAAAGTTGAACAGCATGCATCTAAAGAGCCACTTATATTTTTACGCATGGCGGGCTGTTACTACAAGCTTAAAGATTTGAAGATGGCACGTGTCTATATAGATTGCGTATTAGCAGCAAATCCTTCACCTGAGCTGCAAGCAACGCTTGAAGAAATATGCGCTGCAATCGAACGAGGCGATGACCAAGCTAAGATATTAAACTGGTTTAAATAATTTTTTAGCTTTCTTACGCTTTAAAGGTCGGTCAGATGCAGTTTCAAGTCGACTAGGATTTCGATACAAAAGAAACTCATCTAACTCTTTAATAAAACAGCGTGGACTAAACTTGCGGGCAAAAAGATAGCCGTGCTTTATTACCTTAAGTACAAGTTCCTTTTCATTAGCTAATTTAAGGTTGCTAAAGGTAAAAGGGGCTCTACCGTTAGGCCCTTTGCGATCCCAATTGACATAAGTCGTATCATAAGGAGAAACTTCATCGCGTAAAGCTCTTTTAAATGCTATAACTGTGCCGGGATAATGCTCATTATCGCAGTAGACAGGCCTCTTTTTGAGGTATTTAGCAGAAGCTACTAAAAGAGCTGCATGCTTTCTATTAAGCACAATCCACTGAGAATGTTTTTGTTGATATTTTAACTGAATACCGGGCACCATTCGACTGTGCGGGGCATCTTTAGGTGTATATATATTTAAATGAGGGTTAGGCTGTGTCTTAAAAATGCTCTTTGGTGTCGAGAATAAAACCCTGTAGACTTTCGCAAAATTTTGTAAGGGTATGGTACTTTCTGACAAGAAAACAAATTTGCCATTTTGTGGGTCCTTTAAAGCTTCTTTAAGAAGCGCTATCTGGGCTTTCATAGTATGCGACCACGAAGTTTGAACAGTTTCAGGAATGACATAAGGCTTTAAAAATGGCGATGTTACATTTTTTTTATTTTTAGCGTGCACATAGAGCGAATACTGATGTTCATACCCATTTAAAAAATCTTTCCAATGCTCTTCATGGTTTAGGTTTCCTATAGTCAAGAATAGAAAAGCGAGCTTGAGCATGTGTACCTCTAACGTTATTTTACGAATGTTATTTGCTGCTGCACCCATTTGGTGTACATTTTTATAAATGCTTAAAAATGGTGCCAATTTGTATGAACCCTTTTACATGCTTTTCCTATAAACTCTCTATCATTCTGCTATTACCTCCTCTTGCATATGGTAAGGCTTTGCCCGAAGGCATTGTCCTCGAGACAATAATAAGCCCCTGTGTACTTTATTGTATAACAATCGACCCTCAAAAAAGAAGTATTATTTTAGAGACCACGACTCATGGTGACCGTGAAAATACATCATGTATCGCAATGAGAAAAAAAGCGCTCGGAGGCATCAATGCGAATAATTATAGAAGGGGAGGTGCTTTTAATGGAAACGCCGTCGATTTTCTTAAAATACATAAGCTCTACACCGATCCTGGCATTAGAAGATCAGCTTTAGCGTGGAATAAAGGCGATGCAAGGCCGCTTATAGGACGTCTGGAAGTCGAACATACACTTACGATAGGAAAGCAGACCTTTGCCATAGACGCAGTTAATCAGCCGTGCGATGCTAATAAAGCTATACTCTATACAAGAACGTTTGGTACAGGAACGAAAGACTTACAAATAGGCCATGAGTGCGTTATAGAAAAAAATCGTGTACGAAGTGTACTCACCAATCAAGCTAATACGGTAATACCTAAAAACGGGTATATTTATTCTATAGGAACCAACCGCGCTATCGATACCACACTGCTCAAAAAAGGCCTGATTGCATCATATAAAAGGAAAGTATTTTTAAAAAACAAGCAGGGTACTTTTGATATAACGGATAAAGATTACATCGTAAGCGGCGCCGGCCTTCTTATACAAGATGGTATTATCGTCGACAATTTTGAAGCAGACTTTATGCATGACTCACCAATTACCCATTGCCAAGATGAGATAGCGGCGGATTTTTCGATTCCTAGAGAACGGGAGTGGCTTATAAATCAACAACATCCACGCACTGCGGTTGGTATATTGCCCGATGGTAAATGGCTTTTTGTTATCGCCGATGGCCGGCAACCAGGTTATAGCATGGGCGTGAACTTTCAAGAATTAGCTCATTTCATGCTCAAAAAGGGGTGCATCTACGCGCTAAATATGGGAGGAGGTGGCTGTAGCACGCTTTTTTTAGAAGACGCTATCATCAATAGTCCTTGCGGCACAAAGGAGCATGGAAAAAGTATAAGCCAAGAAGAAAAAAGAGCCCGTGAGCGGCCTGTATGCTCAGCCTTTCTTATAAGGTGATAGAAAAATCCCGACCTTGAAAGAATCTTGCAGTTCCGACCAAAATGCATTAAAATGGGAAAAAGTCGAGACTATTCTCCATTTCGAGAAGGTTTGGTCGAATGAAAAGAGTACAAAAAGAGAGAATTCTTAAAGATCTAGGAAAAAAAATGGTCCTTCTGGTCGGACCGCGGCAGGCGGGAAAGACATGGCTTGCTAAAGAAATTGCGAGTGAGTTTCGCAATAGTGTCTATCTTAATTATGATCAAGTACTAGATCGCAAAATAATGCTTGCGCAAACTTGGCTTCCAACCACGGAGATTCTTGTTTTAGATGAACTTCATAAGATGGATGATTGGAAGAACTATCTTAAGGGGATCTATGATACCAAAGAGCCGTCTATGAAAATCTTAGTAACTGGAAGCGCCCGACTAGAGATATACGATCAGTTGGGTGATTCATTAGCCGGCAGATACTTTCGGCAACGGTTGTTACCCCTTTCTTTAGCTGAGCTTTCTCAAGTCGGTATGAGTCCAGATATTGATAGGTTAATTGAACGGGGTGGCTTTCCAGAGCCTTATCTAGATGAAAGTACTATTGAAGCAAATAGGTGGCGATTACTATATGTTAATAGCATGTTAAGTACTGATATCTTTGAGTTTGATAAAATCTATAACGTCAAAGCAATGCAGCTTTTGTTTAATTTGCTAAGAAATCGTGTAGGTTCTCCCGCCTCATATCAATCTCTAGCTGAAGATTTAGCTGTTTCACCTACAACTGTTAAAAAATATATTGAGATTTTAGAGGCCTTATATATTGTTTTTAGAGTTACACCGTATTCCCGAAATATAGCAAGAAGTCTATTAAAAGAGCCAAAGCTGTATTTTTTTGATACAGGGCTTGTTCAGGGGGATGAAGGAGCAAAATTTGAAAATCTTGTTGCCATAAGCCTCCTTAAGGATATCTATGCAAGAACAGATTACTTTGGCGAAGAAAGAACCTTGCATTATCTAAGAACAAAAGACGGCATTGAAGTTAATTTTGCTATAGCGCATGGTGAAAATATCGAAAAGATCATAGAGTCGAAATTATCAAATCACACAGTAAATAAATCGCTGCTATACTTTCACAACAAATACAAATACCCCGCAATTCAGTTGGTTAAATACCTGCGGCATGAAATTCAACAAAATGAGATCCAGGTTTTAAAAGCTGAGAAATTTTTATCAGAATTGTTTTTATAGGAAACGCTAATTGCGCATAGCGAGAGAATCAGTACTTAAAAAAATAGTTTACGCTTAAATTTTTTGCGGATTATCCCAAATTCTCCATGCCTCGTAAGGTACACGAAGTCGACCTACTTCAATTATCTCGGCGCTTTTGGGCAACATTAGTGGCTCATATACTTTGGTAAAAAAAGTAAATCCTTTATAAGTAGTCAAATAGCGGTAATGTTTTCTTATAAAACCACCCTTCGCCGTAAGCACCATAGGAGCTTCATTTTTCTCCAAAAGAGAGAGAAACGCTTGCGGCTTTAGCTGGACGACGATACTCATTGAGTAAATTGCTTGTAACAAAGCAAAATGAGCAGCATGACTTCCTGACATCATTTTCTCCTTTACGTTTTGCTTGAGACATATTCAAGCTAGATTCTAAAGCTTTAAGCACTTTTTTGTCCATATGTTTACGGGTTCACGAAAAGTTTGCATTAGCCCTCAGCCAAAACTGAGGGCGTAGCTAAAGTCGTGATGAATTACTCACTAAATACTTCATTGATCAAAGCAACGACCCATGAACCAAACCATGAATCTTTATATTGTGCGCGTAGCTCTTTAACATACATTACTGTTGCATAATCTGCAGGATGTGAGCCTTGCTCACTTTGAGAATGTTTCTTCGTTTGCTCAAGAGCTTTTCTGAGCATGGCTTTGAGCACTGTTCGCTCTTCTGGTTCCCCCCAGCGTAAGCTACTCTCATTTTTTTCATATTCTCGACAAGCGTTTATAAGAAAAAAGATAAGTGAAGCATCGGGCAGCAGTCCATCAGCATTTGTTACACCGCCAATCGTAAAAAACCCCGGAGACACAAGCCTAATTTCCATTTCATAAAGCAAATGATCCAAAGCAACTTGAGCATCGTAGACTGTGACTTCTCGATCGCCTGAAAAAAATCTTACTAAGGTCTCTATTTCGCTATAAGCATTTTGTCTAACGCTGTTTTCATCAGGAGCACCCATTGGACCTTGAGGGAGTTGGCTTTCTAAATATGAAGGCGGATTTTCTTGCCATGCCTGATGCGTAACCGTCATTTGTTGCCATTGAGGTTGCGGCTGATTCCACTGGTTACCATAGCCAGCATTTTCCGGGTACATAGCTGGTTGAGGCGGATAATACCCTGGCCATTGCGTTGAATGAGTTTGGGTTTGATGGAAATACGTTTGCTGTGCCTGCTGATAATTTCCCTGTACGTAGTTATGCAAAGCTTGATCAGGATGTGTTGGCGCACCATGATAATACGGATCCCCCATACCTAGCGTGTTGAAAGTTTGACCACAGACAATAAGAACTAAAAATCCGATGAGAAAGCGATGCGCTTTTAAAAGCATATGATGTCCCTTTATTTAATTAAATACCATGTATCAAGCGTAAACGATTTTTTTCACATTGTCACGATAACCGCAAAGCAAAAAATAGTACGTGCTGCCTCTAGATTGGTATTTCGATAAAAAATGACCAATTTCGTCTTACGGAAAGTATTTGAGTATTTACTTATTTACGTACTTCTAATAGATTATTAATTACTTCACCCCTGATGAAGGATTAAGTATGAGTGAAAAAGCAGGTACAACTCGAGTATCTCTGGATATTCCCGTCGACTATCATAAGCAACTCAAGGCTGTAGCCGCTTTGCGTGGCAAGACTCTACGACAAATTATTCTTGCATCTCGATCAATGCATTTCTAAGCAGATCGCCGATTTATCAGCCAAAAGAACTGACAAAGCTCATGAAATTCCAGAACACGAACTTTGGGTTTACGAGCCTGCCAACAAAAACCTTGTGGGCCATATAAAAAAGGGGCCACATATATAGAGGCTCGTTTTGCAAGCCTGAGAAGTAACGATGTTAATAAGAAAAATAAAATTTATTTCACAGGGCCAGACTACAGTTTTCTTATAGCTTTAATAGCTCAATTTTTTTATCAGAGCTAAGACAAAAAAACTTGTACGCGGGCACAACTACTATGGTTTTGTCGTCCTCAGTAAGTCGTTCTTCGTGGTTCTGAGTGATAATAATGCCAGAGCTCAGTTTTAACTCATGAAGCCCTCGAATAAGAGCTCTTTTTTCTCTTTCAAAAGTCATGTGACTTTCTAGATTCCAGGCAACTTGTATGAGCGCCAATTTCAGATTTTTTTTGGCTACGAAATCAATTTCTAGGTTGTTTTCAGTCTTATAATAGTACATCTCAAAACCGATTCTTCTCAGCTCTAAAAAAACAAGATTTTCCAGAAGTCTGCCCTTGTTTTCTGTAAAATGAAAGGCTATACCATTTATTTGTCCGGTATCGATCGAAAAAATCTTTTTAGGATTTTTTATCTGCTTTTTTAAAGAGTAATCAAACACTTCGAGCTCGAAGAGAAGATATGATTCTACAAACGCACCGATATATTCTTTTATAGCCTTATCTGACAAATCAAATAGAATGGATAGATTTGAATAGGAAAATGGCTTGCCAACATGAGAAATAAGATAGACGAACAGTCTTTCAAGCTCTAAAGGTTTTCGAGCTTGAAGCCGAGGTGCCACATCTTGATAAAGGATTGTTTTAGCATATGAGTTTAGAATGTCATACGCTACTGTGGGTAGAAGGTTTAAAGCGACTTCGGGAAATCCGCCATACTCAAGCATTTGATCTAAGAGTTTATTCAGCTTGTTACGATTTTTAGATAGATGCACGGGGTCTTTTACATCTATTTTGTTAGCTAAGACAAGCTCTGTAAATGAAAGCGGAAAGATTTCCAGTGACAGCGTTCGTCCAGATAGTAGGGTCATAAGCTCTACTGAAAGAAGTGAAGAATTGGATCCTGTCAGAAAAAATTGTACTTTTTTTTGCTCATAATGGGACTTTACAAAAATAGGCCATTCATGAAAAAATTGAACTTCGTCAAGGAAAATATAAACCTTGCCTTCGGGACTAGCAAGGCGCAGATATTCTTCATAGATTCTTTGTAAATTTCCGATTTCCGTCGCGAAGAATGCAAAATAAGGATGTTCGAGATTTAAGAAAAGAATATTCTTGGGAGGCACATTTTTATTGAGCATAAGATGATTGATCATCTGCTTTAAAAGAGTGCTTTTCCCTGCTCTTCGCACCCCCATGAGCGAAATAATCATTCCTGTGGCAAGATACTCGAGAAGCTTAGTCAAATATGATCTTTCGATCCCATGCTCGTAGGGCTCGCCACTCCAATGGGGATTTTGCTCGATAATAACATCTTGAAACATACTAAATCCTCGGAATATATTCCGGATAAAGCTTATTTATTCCGGAGTATATTCCGGAAGTTGGTAAAAAGTCAATACTGAATACAGGTACAAGGTACACATCATATCAGATGTCTTTCGGAGTGTATTCCGGACTATTTGTCATAGATTCGGATTATATTCCGAACTTTAAGAAATCTCGTTGACTTAAATTACTTGTTTTACGTAAGAGAAAGCATCGGTCTCAGGCGATTTCCTTTTTCTTTTCTCCTGCCGTAGTGATATTAGCATCCAAAGACCTAAGCCAATTTTTATCCATTTTTTTATATGAGCTGACCGTTGGCAGCTTCGCATTTTCCCTTAAAAAATTATAGGCAAACAATGCCTGGCGCTCAAAAAAATCGTTACATTTGTCACTCACATCAGCTTTCAACCCTCTTAGGGCATCTATAAGATGCTCAAAGGCTTCAGGAATTTGGTCTTCAGGTTTTAACAGAGCTGCTTTTTCCTTCCAAAAGAGGTACCCATCTTTTTCAATGTCAAGACCATGGATCTCTAAAAGTTCGATAAGCTCTTTTAAATCGCAGCTTTGAGATAATAATGATAACGGGTCTTTCAAAGTAGCTATAACCCCTCTTAGCGCAATGTGCGGCAGCTTTTGCCTAAGAAGATATCTTACCGGATAAATGCTTAGCTCATCCTTAAGCGCTTCATTATAGTTCCACGAAAATGGATAATAAAGCAGCGAATAAAGGCTAAAAGAAGTAAATAGAGCTCCAAGAAGAGGCATGGATTGACAAAAAGCTATTTCGTTTTTAAATGCCCAAACTGCAAGAAAGAGAAATGGGATAAGCGAATAATAAATAACGTGCGTTGCTACAAAATTCCTTGGCAGTTGATCCTTCGTTAAAATTGTTGCAACTTTGTAAAGCTCAAATAAAAGAGCTTCCCTGCTTTCATCATCAAACCCGGTTATCCTGGGCATTATGACGCGAAAATCAGAAAAAATGCCTTCAGTTTTAACTGTATTTTTATCTGACTCAAGGACGGTGACCGGATCATGAAACTGAAGTCGTTTTAGAATTGTTTTAACGAGTTCCTTACTGAAATGTGCGGCTATGACCTCTTTAGAAGAAATCATTTGCGTATTCCCATTTTCAATAAAATCTTTACGTTTTTCAAAAAAGCCCCCCAACGTATCAACTAGCCTCTTTGACTCTTCAAGCAGATTTTCAGGCGCACCTTTTACGTGAAAAAGGTTAATTGCTTTACGCTTGAGCTTATGAAATAAAAATTCAAAGGCTTCGCGATCATTGATAAACGCATCTGCTGGCATCTTATTAACAAGATATTCCTTAATGCGCTTAACTGCTTTTTCAAGCTTTTCTATCTGATCGCGCTTTTTCGATTTATGTAAATGAACTTCCGATTGAGCACTTGTAAAAAACATGCTCAAAAATAGAATACATAGTACTATATGCTGCATGTCGACCCCACTAAATAATAAAAAGCCCGCAGGTGATTCCCCCGGGCTGATAGGTTTAATCTTTCTTAGGCTTTGGATCGTAAATCTTATCACGGTAATCTTGTGATGTGACTCTCTTACCAACCTCATCATGGATCTCCATGTCAAGCCGCGTTCCGCGCCAATTGCGCAAATTGCTAAACACATCGCTGATAACGTAAGCAGAATCCTCACCAAACTGATAAGTAGCTTTGCACGCGCGACAGCCTTCAAGAAGACCCGTCGCTTCACCTAGCTCAAATAGAATACGACTACTAGAAGCGGCGATAATGATGCCCACATCAAAAACAGTAGTCACGAAGGCAAAGTTTTTCAAAAGTCTTTGAAAAAACGTTTTTTCAGCCCATGATTTTGTAATGGCGCCAGCAAGCGGAACGCTCATAAGGTTAAAGCTCACATAACCAATGAGTACGCCCGCAAAAAACATTCCCCCTGCTAGTGCTTGTTGCTGAATATCTTCCGTGACAGGAGCTAAGGCCATCAAAGCTGCATTAAAAGATCCAAGAGTAATCCATACCCAATACAAATCCATGCCACACAAGTGAATAAGCCTTAAAAGTTTAGCTAAAGGAACACCTTCGACCTCAAATGGAAGCTTTGCCCCAGTTATTTTTGCTCTTGCTTGTTCATAAGCAAAAAGTCCAAGAGTCCACAAGAAAATGGCCAGATTAAGCGATGCTAAATTAGGTGTCAGATCAATAACAAGATTTTTAGCTCCTTCAAAAAGTGCTTTGAGAATCACAGCTATTTTCTGCTCTTCTTCCGACCCCATTACTTTCGCAGCATTATCAATAGCTGCATGTGCATTTTCAGTTATTTCTTCACTCAAAGCATAAAGTGAGTCTTTAACTTCTTGAGGAATAGCTTGAGTGGTTATATTCTGGGCAATAGATCCTACGTGGTGAGCGCCCCAACGGCTTGCAAAACCAAAACCGCATAAGAAAGCTTGTTCGAGCGCAGAAGCTTGAGCATTCAGTATAGAGGAACTTTGTAGACCACATACAAAAAATCCTAGAAATATCACTCGAACTAAAAAGGACCTGAAAAACATTGTTCACCTTCTTAAAAACAGCTTGTCATATTACCCGTGAGGCTCATAACTACGATGCAGCTAAATGAAAACCTTTATAGCTGTAGTCTAACAGATAAAGCCGCTCTGTAAAGGCTTTTTATCAGCGTTAATTCACACTTTTTCTGGAATGAGCTCAACGGTATCTTCGTCATGCCTTCTGGTAAAAGTTATAAACCGTGGTCGGTCAAGCATAAAAAGATCCCAGGCATCGATAAGATCGTCAAGATTGTCTGAATCCACGTCGATGATAAGGGGATTGTCCTCATCCAACGCTTCATCATTTTTATAGAAGAGAATTCGAACTATATTTGCACCTTTTTTTGTAAAGTAAAAACGAGGCACTTTGGCGTTATTACGAGCTATGCTTTCAATGAGGCTTCGAGCAACTTTAAGCGCTTTAGGATCAAGAAATAGCTCGGCTAAAACATAGAGCTCTTCATCGGTAATGTGGTCAATCAAATAAGCGCGAGAAGCTGTATCTTGTACAAGCCTTACAAGTCCCATTGTCTACCTCATAACGTAAAAAAAGATCACCTGCTTTGACAAGCATTGCATAAGCACAAGCATCGAGGCAAGGGACAGGAAAAATAAGCGGTACTATCATAAAATTGGCTTGACTGGCTAAAATGGGAAAATATACTCAGTACTATACATAAACCACCGGAGAGTTCATGGTCAAACGGCATATTTTTTTATTAGTTCTTATAGCAATGCAAATGAGCTTTCTTGCGTTCTCAAACCCGCAAGCACCAGTGCTTATAAAGACCCTCGAAAACGGCTTTACTATTTTAGTTAAAGAGACCAATAACACTCAAAAAGTTTCCTTTCGTCTCTACTATAAAGTAGGTTCAAAAGATGAGGTTGACGGGCAAAGAGGCATCGCTCACTTACTTGAACACATGATCTTTTTAGGTACATACAAACTCTCTGCAACTGATATCGACCTTATATGTCGTAAATTTGGTGCCAACAATAATGCTCATACGACCACAGATCATACGTATATGGAATTTGACGTACCCATAAAGCACTGGCACATTCTCATACCAATTCTTGCAGATTGCATGAACAATTGCACGCTTAAGCAAGAACACTTAAACAGTGAATTTAAAGTAGTTTTGGCCGAGTTTAAAAAAGCAAGAGATAACTATGAAGCTGAGCTTGGTCGAAAGATGACAAAAAGTCTTTTTCCGCTCCATCCTTACTCTCATCCGGTGATAGGATATAAAAACGATATTTGCACCATAAATAGCCCAGAACTAAAAGCTTTTTATACAAAATTTTACGTACCTAACAATGCTGTTCTTATAGTCGTTGGTAACGTTAATTCCGATGAAGTTTTTGCAGCTTGTGAAAGAGAATTTGGTATTCTAGAAGCAAAACCTGTAACAACTCAATCACATCCAACAATTGCGCCCGGATCACCTCACACAATTGAGTTACATAGAGATATCATGCAGCCATACGTTCAAATTGATTTTAAAATACCACCATTTTTAAAGGATCCTCGCGTCAAATTACTCACCCTGATAGACAGTATCCTCTTCAATCAAGAAAGCGGAAGAATCGTAAAGAAATTGCGTGACGAGTTTCAGGTTGTTAATAGCATATATAGCTATCACGATGATCTTTTAGATAACAGTGTATATTCTGTGGCTTTTTACCCAAAAAACCATGAGAAATCAACCTTTCAGTCAATTATAAACAGCATTCAAGAAGAACTGGATCGTTTAGCTGATGACGGGTACACGACAGAAGAAATGAAAATGGCTTGCGAGTTATTTGAACAGGGGCGCAATGATTGTTTAGCTTATAATCGTTGCCAAGCCGAAATGATTGCAAAAGGCTACTTTCATGTAAATGATCCGAATTTTGCGTATACGTTCACCTTTAAGCCTGAAGAAGACTACAAGAAAGACATGCAAACGTTTATCAAAACATTTTTTCAAAAAACCAACTCTTGCATCGGTTATTTACTTCCTGCAAGCGAAGAAGAAAAAAAGGCGTGGCGATCTCAACAAGAGGCCGAGGATCTTCTTGATGCAAAAATTCTTGCAGAACGGCCCCATGAAAAAACGCGGGAAGAAGGAAAGTATGTTCACATGCTCACTTTAACCAAAGATTCAGCCACCAATTTCCCTGAACCTAATACATATATTTTAAGCAATGGCCTACAAGTACTCTATTATCGTAACGATGATGTCCCAACAATCGAATGTGGCTTAGATTTTAAAATAACCGGAGAACATAAGATTGAAAGCTCGAGAGGTACGTTGAATATGATGAGCCTTATGATGAAAGAGGGTGGAACGAAAACGCATAGCGGCAAAGAACTTAAAAAGATATTAGCTCATAACGCTTTTTCTTTAGATATCGGACCAGGACTTATACGAAGCTCAGTACCAAGCAAATCTTTACCGCAGTTTCTTGACCTTCTTTACGAGTTACTTGCAACCGCTCGTTTTGAAGAACAAGAGCTTTCAAAGATAAAAGAATGGGGTAAAACGAATTATAAATCTATTTTCGAAAGTGGAAGCAAGCTTGCTAACCTTCTCCACCGCGGCTTATTAATGAACGACAAGGCGCTTAAGAACTTAAGCGAAACTGCTATTACCTCCGTTAAACGTCAATCGCTTATAGATGCTTACCAAACTTACATTTCGCCTTCTGGGGCAGTCCTTGCAATTGTTGGTGATTTGAGCGCGTATCCAGAACTTCCAACGCTATTAGAAAAAGCACTTGGAAAATGGAGCAAAAATGAGCTAAAAGATTATGCTCGCTATCAAGCTCAAGACACGCCCGATTCGCATACGATGTATCATTATTTAGATAGAGACCAAGCGTTCTTGTCTATGGCAAAAACATCAGTAAGCCCTAAAGAACCAGCTGCTATCGCTTTAGCACTCTACGGTATACTGCTTCACGAAGCGCTTTTAAGACTGAGAGAAAAAACGGGCATATTTTATTCTGCAAGCGCTCAATTCAATGAACCTTTCGTGCAAATCATGACACGAGTCTCTCCAGAAAACCTTGATGTTGTGCGCCATCGCATCTTTCAAACGCTCGATTCGTCTATTGAGACCTGCACAGAAGAAGAGCTTAGTGAAGCAAAAAACTCCGTCCTTGAATCAGTACAAAGCCAATACGGCAGTAACATTGGTATTTTAGAGTACTTTTTGTATCTTCATAAACACGCTCTTCCTTTTAACCAATCCTACCTTCTCGACGGGATTGAAAACCTTACGCTCAGTACCTTTAAAGAGCAAGTAAAAAAAGTAATTGATCCTGCCTCCTTTAATACTGTTCTCGTGGGACGTGTTTGCAAGCCCAACACCTGCGATCATCTTATTAACAGAGAACAGTGTGGTTTACTCTTTTACAACACTACCAAAGGCTCTTTTGACCGCCACAAGCGTGTCTGATAGACTTATTGAAGCTTATTTTTTTTAAAGACTCTAACATGTGTAAGTATGGAAAACACGTATAATCCGCTTCAATCAGAAAAAGCAGCTCAAGAATTTTGGAAAACCCACGATGTCTATGCTGTAAGCAATAACCCAGGGACTTTTTTTAGCATAGATACGCCACCACCAACCGTATCTGGGTCTTTGCATATCGGGCACGTATTTTCCTATACTCAGGCCGACATTGTCGCTCGTTACAAGCGTATGAACGGATTTTCGGTCTTCTATCCTTTTGGCTTTGATGATAATGGGCTTCCTACGGAAAGATTTGTTGAGAAAAAAACTGGACTTAACGCTTTAACCGTTGGGCGGTCGGCTTTCATCGAGCTGTGCCTTAAAGAAACTGCTTTGGCTGAAAAATCGTTCGAAGAGCTTTGGAAAAGCATGGGGCTTTCAATAGACTGGTCTAAAAGCTACTCGACCATTAGTGCGCAAGCACGACGCATATCCCAACAATCATTCATTGAGCTTTACGATAAAGGGTTTATATACCGAAAAGAAGAGGTAGCTCCTTATTGTACTACCTGTAGAACATCAGTAGCCCAAGCAGAGCTTGAAGATGCTCAAAAGCACTCTTTTATGAACGAAGTTGCCTTTACGTCGGAAAATGGAAAGGCTTTCTATATTGCCACAACGCGTCCAGAGCTTTTAGCTTCATGCGTTGCCGTACTTTATAACCCAAAAGACACGCGATACCAGGAACTTAAAGGAAAGAGCCTTAAAACTCCTTTATACAACAAGCTTGTTCCCGTTTTTGCGGACGAACGAGCACTTATTGAAAAAGGTACTGGCCTTGTCATGTGCAGCACGTTTGGTGATAAGACCGACGTTGAATGGGTCAAAACATTTAACCTGCCCTATAGCCCTTGCTTAGGCCGTGATGGCCGTATGACGGCGGTATCGGGTTTTCTTGAAGGTAAAAAAGTACCTGAAGCACGAACTTTAATTATTGAACGCTTAAAACAAGAAGGGCTTTTGCGCGCGCAGCAACCAATAACCCATGCTGTCAACGTGCACGAACGTTGTAAAAATGAGATTGAATATTTCTCGATGCAACAGTGGTTTTTAAAACTCCTCCCTTATAAAGAAACGTTCTTGAAATTAGGTGAAGAAGTCACCTGGTATCCAACTCACATGAAAATGCGCTATTTCCACTGGGTTGAAAATATACAGTGGGACTGGTGCCTATCCCGTCAACGCTTTTATGGAATACCCTTTCCTGTTTGGTATTGTAAGCAGTGCGGGACGATGATTTTTGCTTCAAAAAACGAGCTACCAGTCGATCCTCAGGAAACAATTCCCAAGAATGCTTGTACTGAGTGTGGTTCTAAAGAGTTTGTACCTGATACCGACGTTATGGATACGTGGAATACTTCATCTTTGACACCGTATATTTGCAAAGAACTTTACGGCAAAGACGGTTCTTTTATACCGATGAGCATGCGGCCTCAGGCGCACGACATCATACGCACGTGGGCTTTTGATACGATTGTAAAAGTATGGATGCACGATCAAACTATTCCCTGGAAAGAGCTCATGATATCGGGGCATGTCCAGACTCCCCAAGGTGAGAAAATTTCAAAGTCACAAGGAAATAGTCCGCTCGTTCCTGAAAATCTCCTTAAAATGTACCCTGCAGACGTCATACGCTATTGGACCGCATCAGCAGCACTTGGAACTGATGTAGCATTTTCTGAGACTCAGCTTAAGATAGGGCAGCGCCTTCTTATTAAGCTATGGAACGCGTTTCGATTTATTGAGCAGTATGCTCAAAACACCGATTGCACAGAATATAGTCTTCTTGATAAGTGGATAACAAAACGTTGTCAGGATACGCTACTTGAATATCAACGCTCTTTTGACGCCTATGAATTCAACCTAGCTCTTGAAAAAGTCGAACGCTTTTTCTGGCATGATTTTTGTGATAACTATCTTGAACTTATTAAAGACCGTTTGTTTAATCCTCAGCTTTACAGTGCATCAGAAGTTGCATCCACACGCAGTACATTATCCCGTGTTGGTATGCGTATACTCCAGCTTTTTGCTCCATACATGCCACATATTACCGAAACTATTTATGGACAGCTTTTTAAGAATGCTTATGAAAGTATTTCGCTTCACCAGACACGATTCAAAGCCATCCCTTTGCTTGACGTTCGCCTTGATCAAATAGCAGCGATAGAACCTTTACTTGAAGTGATCAACCAAGTCCGAAAACTTAAAAGCGATCACCACCTGTCTCTTAAAACGGGCTTAAAAGTTATTCATATACACATACAAAAGGAGAAATTAACTATTGTGCGCGACCTTCTTTTACCGCTCGAACAAATTATCAAAGGCATTACACGGGCTGAAATGATCGATTATGAAGCTACCTATGAGCAGTCTCTAGAAGGAGCTCTTTTACAAGAAAAGACTGATGGTTTTCATGTTTGGGTAAAGCTCTCGTGATAACACTTCGTAACACACAGCGTTCCATCCGCATTGATACTAAGGTCTTAAAAAAAGATGCGCAAAAAGTGCTAGAAATCCTTAACTACGAAGACTATGACTTAGGCATTTGGATTACCAACGATCGAACGATACGAAGGTACAACAAAGCGTATCGGCATAAAGATGTACCGACTGATATTCTTTCTTTCCCGTTTTACAAAGACCTTAATCCGGAAAAACGGATTAAGGCAAAAAGCGCCGAGGAAAAAAATATAGGGGATCTTATTATTTCAGCACCTTACGTTGCGGCAAGGCTTTCGGAGTACGGTACTTCATTGTCTGAAAGATTGCGCGTTCTTTTAGTTCATGGCATTTGCCATTTGTTAGGCTATGATCACGAAACAGACGCAGATTATCGCCGCATGAAAGCAAAAGAAAATTCCATACTTAAAAAACTTTGTAGAGTCACTAAATAGTAAGCCAAAGAGTAATGGGCGCCTACGCGGCGAGCGCTCATGAGCCTGTGCACAGGCTTTATGACCCTTGACCCTGTGCTTAAACTTTTTATGGTTATTTAATATACCAGAAAGGGAATCCCTTTCTGGTATATGTGCTAATGAGATAGGCCGGGTTTACCGGTCTATCTCATACACAATAAGTATGTAACATGCAAAACAAGCAACAGGTGCAGGACAATGTCCTGCCGCTCGCCGCGTAGGCGTATCCTCATTCATATTTCAGCACAGAACCTAGAAAAATGAGATCAAACGTTCTTTAAAAAAAGTATTAGCTCACTTTGAGGCACTTTGGTTGTAGTCGACTTTCTCATATCTTTGACGGTAACGAAATTTCCGGCTTTTTCATCACTACCAATTAAAATAGCTGTAGCAGCCTGCATGCTATCTGCTTTTCTGAGCATACTCTTGAGTGATTTTCCCTCTAAAAAGGGCTCAGCACGAAGCTGATGCGCATGTAGCTCATCGGTTAGAAGTAAGGCAAGTTCTACAGTGTTTTCATCCATTGGTAGAATGCAGTGCAATGGTAGCACAGGCAAAAGCGTTATAGGTGCGTTTTCTAGCAGTAAAAGTACACGCTCAACACCAATAGCGGCACCTAAGGCGGGATAGTCTCGTTCACTTTCTATCTGACGAGCGAGTCCATCATAGCGACCACCGGCGCAAAAAGCATTCTGTGCGCCAAGACCACCTACACTTACAAACTCAAAGACAAGCTTATTGTAATAATCAAGACCACGAACCAAAAATGGCATCAACGTATATGAAACAGAAAGCAGATGGAGAAGGTTCTGTATAGACTGCCATTCCTTTTTACAGGAACTACAAAGAAAATCAGTAATAACTGGGGCATTTTTTAAAAAGTCCTGGCATTCAGGATTTTTGCAATCTAGAACGCGAAGCACATTTGACGTACTACGCGTGGCACACACGTCGCACACTTTCTGAATGTCTTTTTCCAAGAACGCCTGTAAAGCACTTCTATAAGAAGCTCTATCATCTTGACAGCCTAAAAAATTGATGAGTAGAGCATAGTCACTGAGCATGAATTGTTCGCTAAAAAGCCGATCAAGCATCATGAGAAAATAAGCATCCTGCGCTGCAGTAGCAGGGACATCTGGCGAGCCTATGAGCTCAATACTCACCTGGTAAAACTCACGATAGCGCCCTTTTTGTGGGCGCTCATGCCTGAACACGGGACCATACGTAAACACTTTCCACGGCAGGTTTGTCGGATTACTCATAAGAAATGCACGCATGATCGAAGCAGTAATCTCAGGGCGAAGCGTCAATTGTTCATCACCGTCTTCTTTAGCTGATCTTACGAAGTACATCTCTTTGGTAACAATGTCCGTTTGATTACCGACAGCGCGCTGAAAAAGTTCTGCTTTTTCAATAAGTGGCGTAATTATTTCTTGAAAATTGTAATATACAAGATGCTTTTTTACCTTTTCTACCAAAAAATTACGTAAGCTGAGGTCAAAAATGTCTTGTGTGCCTTTAACACGCGTAAGCATAAACTGCTCTTTCTTTTTTTTCGATGTTTTTTCTTAAGAATTTCTTGTATATTTTAATGTAGCATGCTAGAAAAAAATAAAACTCTACCTGCGTAGCGGGAGCGTACTTCATGGATAATACTATGCGAAGAATCCTTTTACTTGCACTAGCCTTCATTGGTTATGCGCAGGGACAGCAACGAAGTAAAACGTTCCTTTCGACACCTCCTCCGTTTAGATCGGGAACCCCGATGCGCGAATCCCTCTTACGCTTTCCCTTTGACGATTGCCTCTCATTTCTACAAATAGTGCCATTTGGAGGCCATTCCACAAATCCTGAAGACATTGCTGAATTTTTCTTACCCTCAGGCAAATCTACACTCCTTGCAGCAGAAGATTTAGCCTCCGGCAGTAGCCGGAGAGACCTATCAGCAGCTCATTTTAACATAAAAACCATAACTGGTAAATTTAAAAGCGATCTCATCTTTAAAGCTTCGCATCAATTTTCCGGGGTTGGTATTGCCTACAGACAACAGCTATCTAAACACTGGTGGGCAGAAATTGCAACGCCCTTTTTGCACGTTGAGCAAACATTTAAGTTTGATGAGCGAATACTTGATACGGGCGATGGTCCGGTACGAGAACTCGGACTTGATAATAGCCCTCGAGTAGGATGCATGACAAAGGCATTTAAACAAGATAATTGGCGCTTTGGTAAGATTGATAAAACGAAAGAGCTAGTCAAAGAAGGGTTTGCAGACCTTGAGCTAAAAGTAGGATATCAAGCTCGAGCAGATGATATACTACGGTTGTATGGATACGCAGGATTCGTGTTTCCTACCGGTAACAGACCCTGTGGCCAACACGTTTTTGAACCAATGATCGGCAACAATGGCCATTTTGGATTTTTATATGGTTCACATATTGGCATAAGTACATGGTGCCGCGATGATCATGAGCTTTCACTCGCGATTGATTTTAACACTCGTTACCTTTTTAGAAATCACCAAATCCGCTCTTTTGACTTAAAAGATAAAGAATTTGGTCGCTATATTGAAACGTATAAAGATCCCTTCCAAGCCGAGCTTGCATCAACCACCCAAAATCCAGATTCAGGAACATCTGGTATTAACGTTTTTACACAACCAGTCAAGGTATTTCCCGGTGTCTCTTTATCTGTGCTTAGCGCTATGATCTATACGTATAAGCAGCTTATACTTGAGCTAGGATATTTCTTCTTCGCCCAACAAGCTGAAAGGGTTGAAGTGCCATGGCAAAGAACATCAGCCGTTAAAGATTCAGCAGGCCTCGGGCAAACCAATAGAGCACGCACGATAAAGGATGACTTTGAAAAATCTGCGCTACCTATCGACGACTACCAGCCTCTTGTGCCTAGAGACATTGACGCAAATTCACCTGCTAGCCCAGCACTATTGACGTATACCGCGTATATAACCATCGGTTACTACATCTGGGAAGGTGACTACCCGGTCTTGCTGGGCCTTGGAGCTTCTTACGAAATAGCCGCAAGCAAAGGCATTAACCAGTGGGCGACCTGGGGTAAAATAGCTGTTCAATTCTAATCCCCATCTGTACAAAAGAATTAACCTGGGTATTTAATTAATCATTTCTTGACAAGAAGTACTATTTTTTTGTTTAATTAATAATAAACATTAATGAAATTTTTAACAAAAAATGATAGTAAAAGGTCCTTTAATGAACAGATATCTTTTGGGCATAGTTCTATTTCTTGCCTCTGCGTGCACGACTTTAAAATCTCAGACACCGGAAGAAAAAGCAGCAGCCTACCACTCGATTTATCAAGTATTGGAGCTAGCAACAGAAACTAACCGGCCATTGCTCAACACGTTGGGGCAGATGTATAGAGAACTTCCAGTCACGACTCCGCAAGATGAAAAATCCAAAAAGCAAATAGCAAAGGAATTCGAAGAGAAATTCCATATGTCTATAGACCTATTTCCTATACGAGCTGCAGGCTTTTTTGACAAAGATTCATACAAAGCTATAGTGCAATCAGTACTCGAGGCCAATATCGAGTCAGTACCACAGGCTTTATATGAGGCGCTTAATAATCCAAAAGAGGCCGATAAAATAATACGTAACGCATTTATATCACTTTCTGATGCTTTTAATACCTATAAAAGGCTAAAAGACGCTCAAGAAGATCTCATTGATAAGGCGCAAAAGCAGCTCAGTGAGCTTGAGTCAAAGTATCCCGCACTTTCAAAGCTAAACGATGCCATTAAGAAAAAATTTGATCAAACATATATTTTTGAAGCCGGCCTTCTGCGTCCATTTGCGCCGATACCTGTCGGGGATCTTGCCGCCTACATAATAGAAGAGTATAACGCAGTTACTCAAGCTATGCGTCAAGAAAAATCAGAATCCAGGCGAGCATCTTTTATAAGCGAGATTAATCCCATTCTTGGCTTAAACGATGTGCTAAGAATCGCCTTCTGGCTTACGCAATACGAGGCACTTAAAAAACCAAGCCTTCCTGCACTCTCTCAAGCATTGGGGAGATTTAAAGAAAGATTACAAACCGAAGCGATCCCGCTCGTAGACTTCTATCAATCATCTTTAAGCAGAGAAGAGCATCGAAATCTTCTAGAGCTTTTAGAAAAGACACTTGCTGATCGAATTAAGGATATTCTTCAACAGAAAGAAACCTTCTGCCTCAAAGGGGAATGTATGAATCTTCCTGTAGGTCTTGAAAATCTCATATATTACCTAGCTCGTTATGCTTCTCTACAAGGCCCTAAAGACGTACTTCTTGTAAGAAAAGCACTTAAATATATTAATAAAGTGTTAACGTCACCTGACTCAACAGATGTCGATGCGTTGCTGGTACCTTTTGTAAATTCTTGGGATCAATTGCTTGAAAAGATGCAAAGTCAAGCGCGTCGTAATAGACCGACTTAAAACAGTTAAATAAGGGAAAACCTGAAGACCATGTCAAAAAGTATATTATTGGCTAGTATTTTAGCAGGGCTCATTTCAGCATATAGCTATGGGCTAGACAACCCTGATTCTTTGTATTCAGCGGGGTTAGCAGGAGCTAATCCCCATAAGGATCCCTGGGGTCAAATGAAAAACTTTTTAGGCATAACATGGAATTTCTTACCCGAAAACACCAGAATCCAACAAGAAGTAAAAACGAGCTATGCTCGCATTTATAAGACGAAATATGGGCAGGATCCAGTGGACATTGAGTATTCTATTCCTGCTTCTGCAAACATGAAAAAGGTATGCACACGCACCATAGAAAAATGTCAACGGTACGGCAATAAGCTGATGGCTGAAAATAGCGCATTAAAAGATACGTTTAATGAACAAAAAGCGAAGTTCGTCGCAGTGGAAGCTGAATTGAGCACCTTAAAAAGGCACTGCAGTGAAAATGAAGCTGAATACGAAAAAGCTCAAAAAACCCTGCAGGAAGAACGGGAACAATGTAAGAAAGACATCGATGCCATTCAGCAAGGATACGGTACACTTGTCGCTTACAGGAATGCTTTTAGAGAAAAAGAAAAAGATCTTACAGAAAAAATGAACACTTTTATTTCCATACGCTACGGCACCTGTGCTCTCACAGAAGAGCTTAAAATATGCCAAAGTGAGCGCGAAGAATCGCTCCAAAAAGTGGTTAAAGATCTTGAACGCTTGGTTCCGCTCATTAAAGAATCCGCAACATCGCTCCGAAAAGCAGTTAATGAAACAATTGGTATAGATTTCGAAATACCTATACAAGTCAGAGTTGGAACTATTACCTATACTCTTACAGCAATAATGCGTGAAATTCAAGGCCACGTAGAAAGCAATAGGCCTGAATAAAAGCTTTATTAATTACAAAATACCTCAAGTACAGCTCTTTTCTTTGCAATTTCAATATTAGAAATGTTTCTTCAATAAACTCACATCAGTAAGTCTTAAATTTGACTCCACTTTAGTAAAAATTAGAGTTAAGATGAGAATCCAAATTACTGTTGATGGTGTTTTCAAATTACGAAGGAGAGTTTCTATGCGTACACGTCTTCTACTTGGCTTGCTGATAGCGACAAGTGGCGGTAGTATTTATGCCTATCATTTTTCGGGGCACAGCTTTTTTACTATAAGAACCCCTTTTCAAACAGCGTCTCCTGAAAAAGAAGCTCTTTGGCACTATGACATGCTTGATCGTGAAGACGGTATGTGTGGCAGCTTTGAAATAGTTCCTTTTGGTGGTAGAACGCTTGGGCATGAGCTCGGTCACTTCTTTGCGCCTCGAGGAGAAAGGCACTTACGTGTTGTAGAATTCAAGGAAGGCGTATCCTCTTCGATGAGTGACGTAAAAAGAGAAAGAGACCTTGAAGCTCGGCATTTTAATATAAAAACACGTTCCACTACAAGCACGTTTGAAAGTGAACTCGAATTACATCCCCATCAATCGACCGTAGGCGTAGGCCTTGCTTATAGGGGTAGAGCATGGGGTCCTTATTGGGTAGATATTTCTGCGCCTGTAATGAGGGTAAGAAATAAATTTGAACTCAGAGAAAATATTAAAAACTCCGGCGGTGGTGCTGACGACTCAAAAGGTCTTGAAGGAGAACCTCATTTTGGATCGATCAAAGATGCTTTTAATAGTAAGGGCATGAGATTCGGTAGAATCGATGATCGTGAGCATGAAAAGTGGGGACTCGCCGACATTGAGCTCAAAGTCGGCTGGGATGCTTATAACAATGGTGAAACGCATTTCAGGTCATACATTGGTGGCGTAATACCTACTGGCAACAAGCCACATGAGCGGTTTTTATTTGCACCAGTTGTGGGTAATAACAGACACTGGGGCGTCATGTTTGGAGGCAATTTCGGTTTTGTAATCTGTGCTTATGGCGATCACCTTATCAGACATGAAGTTGATACACAAGGAAGGTATCTCTTTCCTAACGACCAAGTGCGCTCCTTTGACCTAAAAGATAAGCAGTGGAGCCGCTACATGGAGGTCTATGCCGGAAAAGAGGAAGCTGAAAGAGCCGCTCAAAATAAGGACGCAAATTCTGGAACTTTCGGTATTAATGCTTTTACAACCCATGTAAGAGTAAAGCCTCGTTTTGCAACCACCTTTAACACAGCGTTCATTTACGAGTACTGCAACTATCTCCTCGCTGAAGTTGGTTATAACTTCTATGGTCGCCAAGGTGAGTCTGTAGAATTTAAACATCTCCCTCATCTTGCTCTTAAACACGTTGAAGGTAAGGGATTAACAACGCGTTCACGCACAATAGGACAGAATTTCCATAACGACAAGATTCCTCTTGATGAGTTTAAGGTGATAAGTCGCAGGGATATTGACGAAAACTCAGCGGCTCACCCACAAGTCATCGCTAACACAATATATGGCGCGTTTGGGGTTCGCTGCAAAGAATGGAGATGGCCAACCACATTCTCTATCGGCGCCTCTTATGAGTTCTCCCATAGCAACGGCGGACTACGACGCTGGCAAGTGTGGGGTAAAGCCGCAATTGATGTATAAGCCACTTATAAGGTAATTTAAGAAAGGTCAGCTAAAAAAGCTGGCCTTTCTTTTTAAGATGCATTTTCCAGGGGCTAGTATGTTCAAAATAAAGCTGACTCTTTTTCTCATATGCGCACTTTTAATAAAACCTTCACATGCAATGGAAGACTCTCATAAAAAAGCCACTAAAAAGTTATTTATTGCAGCGGCCAACGGCGACATTGAAAAAGTCCGAGAAGCATTACAAGAACAAGCTGACGTAAATGCTGCCAAGAAAAATGGCCACACCCCTCTATTCTATGCAATACTTTACAATGAACCAGAAGTAGCTCGGATTCTTCTTGAAAATGGTGCTTTACCTAACGTGCGAAGTAGAGGTACCTGCTGGGAAGTTAAAGGATCTACGCCTCTTCAGCACGCAGTTAATAGAAGAGAACCAAACAGAGCACTGGTTGAGCTTTTGCTCGCACATGGAGCTGATGTTCTTGCCCAAGATGACGCTGGGGACAACGCTTTAACGTATGCCATACGATCTTTCACCCCATTAGAAATACAGCGACTACTTTTAGTAGCAGGTGCTGAACCAAATCAGCAAAACAGATATGGTGAAACTCCGCTTCTCTTTTCTTCTAGAGAAGGTCAGTCAGAAACGGTAAGACTCCTTTTAGAATTTGGTGCGCATCCTGATATCCCTGACAAATCGGGCCATTTTGCTTTATCTGAGGCCGCTTATGGAAAAATAATTGGACGCTTCCTAAGAAATGCATGGACACTTAGTAGCGATGAACGTGAGGCAATAGCTATTGCACTTCTTGAACATGGAGCAAATACCACTATGATAACGAGCGAATCCGAACTTGAGGCCAACAGATGCCTAAGGCCTCACATGTTAGAACTGCTACGCGTGTACGGAGCGGACATTGAAGAATCATCCAGAGCTCAATTAACCGAAATAGAACAAGAAAGAATTGATACCCTTCTTGTAACCAGACACCGACCTTTGCTATTAACAACATTCTTACGTAACGCTGCTTCGAGAGGAAATTTAGAAATATTTAGCCTATCATTTGCGCAGGTCAGTCCGAAATCAGAACTCATAGTAGAGCTTTTCTTAAAAGCTGCTTCAAGAGGACATGTGTCAATACTTAATTTTTTGTCCAATAATGAGAATATTGATATTAGAAGCATCCTAACACCCGAAGCTTTATATCAAGCACTTTTGCGCGCTTCTGTAAACGGACACAGTGCAGCGGCGCGTTTTATTCTAGAATTTAACTTCGAGCATGTTCGAATGATGGATGTGAACATCGTAAGAAGAGTCAATTACCTACTTCACAGTTCATGGCCCAGCGAGCAGCTGAGTAATGAGTATGTGATCATACACGCTTTACTTCTCAACCATCAACAGAGAAGGCTTGAAAGTGTTCTTGAAGCCTTTCAACCAAACAATACTGTCCCTCGAGACACGCCTAGCGAGGCAATGCTTCCAATTCCTGATCTAGAAGAACAAATACAACAAATGCATATTGGTTTACCATTTGAGTAGCGGATTTTACCTAACAGAGAATTACGAGAACCTGATTGGTCTGTATAACTGTTTTATCGATAAGAGAGCGGCGATAATTGTGGCATACATAAGAAACTGTGCTGCATGTCGAGGGTTTTCCTTAGCCAGAGAAAGTAATATAAAAGGGGCTGATGCTATCCCGAATAATGTTCCAAGCGCCCCAGCAATCTTCAAAGTTTTTTCAAGAGGATAATAGTGGCAACTGTCATTCGCATAATAGAGCCCCTTTTGGTGGCAAGTAATAATTTTTACAATCTCCTTTGCGTTTTCAGAAGAATCTTTTGATAACTCACCTGAGCTTACTCTTTCTATTACATCATCAGTAATTTTAGCGCCTTGTGATAAAAGAAAATTGACCATAGCGGGACGCCTAGCTGATATTGCTGTATCAAGAGCTGAAAAATCATCTTTGTCCTTAACATTGATCTCTGCTCCACTATCAAGAAGAAGTTTTGCCATTTTGATTCTTCCACTACCTGCAGCTACAGAAAGAGCGTCTTCTTTCAACATTGTCCTCTTTGTAACATCTGCATTATGCTTCAACAACCACTCAGCTGCAGCTAATTGACCTTTTTCGGCCGCTACCATCAAAGCAGTTTTGCCACACCTGTTCAAGCTATCAATAGCTACGCCCAAATCTAAAAGCACTTCAAGGACTCGTATATTACCGCTTGCTGCAGCCAAAAGCAGATGATTCTGAAGGTGAACTTTGTATTGTTCCGTTCCTTTTGGGTATAACTCAATGTTTTCCAAGGTAGCCTTTAAAGGCTCTTTTAATGTTCCCTGCACCTGAGGGTAAATTTTCATTAGTGGACAAGACAACAAAATTTCGTATTGCTTCGTCGCGTCAGGATACGCCCCGCTATCTTCATATGAAGTCTTTTTGAGCTCTTCTCGTTCATTAGGTAAAGCACTGGATTCGCCTTCGGTATAGACACCATCATCACTTGTGCCAGGAACATTTGTAACTAACTGCTCATTACTGGGTGGAAGCGCTACCGCAGTATTTGAAGAATCAGTGAGTGCTTCATCATAAGCACTTACTAGCACGCAATTGTTTAAGAGAAAAAATAACGCGTAAAGCACAGTGTAGGTAATGCGCATTCTTAATCCTTTTTTTAAGAACTTATTTTTTATCATGATAACAATAATATTATACAAATTGCAATATTTATATCTGGTGCTTCTAGCACAACGTCGTTATCGACTTGCACCAATATGTTAATTTTTGACTTATACCTAACTTTTTTAAATACTTGTCATGACTTCCCACACTTAGAGCTATGAAATCTCAACATTCCTGCTCATTTTTACCATTACGAGAGCAAATCCATCGAGATCCCACTCAGATTTCAGTATCTTTTTTATTATAATTTGAAAATTATTGACTTTATTTTATATAATTTTTTACATTGAGGTAAAGGGATATCAAAACCACCTTAAAGTAGGAGACTACATATGAAGACATTTTTATCAAGAATTACCTTATCTTTAGCACTTATTGGAGGCTGTTGCACCATGTATGCTGGCTTGGTCGATTCAGCAAAAGCTTGGCTTGAAAGACAAGGCGTCAATGTTTCTGACATAGAACGTGCTACCGGTTATGGCAGATCTGATGAAGCTTCAAGAGAGAAATTCAGAAGAAGAATGGATCCAAGGGTTCGCGTGGGGCACTGGAATGATGTTATAAGAGCTTTTAGAAAGTGTGGCCCTGCTGATAACAGCGAGACGATGGAATGGGCTAAGCGTAACCTTGAAAGAGCTGAAAAAGCTGAAAGATTCGTATCTCGCAGATAATTTTCCAGAAGGAAAAATATATGAATTCAAAGCATTTTAGATTTTTAGGTGGCTTATTGCTAGCTTTTAGTGTTTGCGCGCAAGCAAGAGAACACGAAGAAACTAGCGGGCGGCGTGAAAGACGAAACTCGGACGAGCGACGTAACGAACGTGGCAGAGCTTTGTACAGGCGAAACTGGACCATCATTCTTGACGCTCTTGAGCGCTGCGGAATGAGAGAAAATAGCGCAGCCGTGCGTATTGCAAGAAACCATCTAAGAGCAGCTTCAAGAGGTGAAAAAGAACACCGGCTCCACGAAAAGAAAAGGGATGAGCGTAAGCACCGTGAGCTTTGAGCTTTTAAAAAAGCATATATCCTTTCAAAAAGCTATCCTTTTTGTTGGACGAAAGATTCAAGCTGCTTGATGGTTAATCCGTTTCTATTAAGGTGCGTTATAGCAAGGCTGCTAAATTGCTCGGTTTTAAATAAACTGAAAAGACGAAGCATATGAGCAGCCGCACCTTTTCTCGCCTTAAAGTCAGCTTTTGGCCCTAAAAAAATGTTTAACTGGGACATGAAATCTCTATAAAGCGCACGGTCAGCACTCTGAGTTTTAAGCTCTAAAGCCTCTTTCATATGAGCTTCTTTCTTATTAAGCTCATGCTGGGGCTGTCCTGTACTCTCGTTAACTAGAACAGCAATCAATAGTAGCCCTAGAGTAGCTATTCGTGCATTCATGGTTATTTCCCTTTTGCATTTTAAATTATCCACTCTAGCATAGTAGGCGAATATCCTCGAAGACAATACTTAATGCAAAATAGGACATTATGCAGCACCATAGCGGCAAAATATACTCTTAAAGTCGATTATTTACCGCAACATTTTTTATACTTTTTACCAGAGCCGCAGGGGCATACCTCGTTCCTGCCTACACGATCGCTTTTTGCCGCGGTATCATCGGCATCAACGGAACCCTCGGCCCCTTTCATATTCATCTGCTCCATTTCAAGCTCGCGCTTTTGCTCAAGCTCGTATTGGTCAAATCGGTCAAGATTCAGGTGGAAAATATTGAACGAAATCTCATACCCAATAGCACTCATCATTTCCTTAAACATGCTAAAGGCTTCTCTTTTATACTCAAGAAGCGGGTTTTTTTGCCCCCAGCTTCTAAGTCCAATACCTTCTTTTAAATGGTCAAGGTTAAGCATGTGCTGCTTCCAAGCGGTATCTATCGCTTCTAAAACAACCCATTTTTGAGCCTCGTTAAAAAGAGCAGCCTTGGTCATACCAGCAGTTTGGGCAGCCGTTTCTTCGGGCAAGATTGCTTTATAGCGATTACTTAAAAAGTGGGTCATACTGTCAAGTAAGCGATCAATACTACGAGCATGCGATCTAGCATTTTCTAAAGACGCCGCTGGTACATTAGCAAGTGAACTGACCGATGCAACGATCGAGTCAATAGCTTCCTCGTTGAGCTTGTTGTTAGAAACATGTGTTGCAAATATATGCTCAACGGCTGTATTTACCTGGTCGTTAACAACGTGAATAACGTGCTCTTTACCTTCTAAAGCGTAACGGCGGTATTTGTAGATAACCATGCGTTGCTGATTTAAAACATCGTCATATTCAAGAAGATGTTTACGGGATTCAAAGTTTTGTTTTTCAAGCTTTTCCTGCGCGTTTTCTATGATGCGGGATATAAAGCGAGATTCGATAACTTCATCCTCTTTCATCCCTAAGCGATCCATATTGTTTTTAAGGTTATCACCAGCAAAAATTCGAATAAGATCGTCTTCAAGAGAAATGTAAAAGCGAGATTCACCCGGATCACCTTGACGACCAGAACGTCCTCGAAGCTGATTGTCTATACGCCTACTTTCGTGACGCTCCGTACCGAGAATGTATAAGCCACCGACTGCTCGCGCTTCAGGCGTAAGCTTAATGTCCGTTCCTCTACCCGCCATGTTAGTAGCTATGGTAACACGTCCTTCACCTGCGTGCTGGATAATATCAGCTTCGCGAGCGTGGTTCTTTGCATTCAAAACCTCATGGGGAATAGAATGGGCGTTTAAGATTGTGCTTAAAAGCTCTGACGTTTCGATAGAGATAGTACCAATAAGAACCGGCTGTCCTTTTTTGTGGCGCTCTTCCACATCCTTCGCAATCGCTTTATATTTAGCCGCCTTTGTCAAGAAAATGACGTCATTTTTGTCATCGCGAATCATACGTTGATTAGTTGGAATTGAAACAACGTCAAGCTTATAAATTTTCCAGAATTCTTCAGCTTCCGTTGCAGCAGTACCTGTCATACCAGCTAATGTGGTATAGAGCCTGAAGAAATTTTGAAGCGTTATAGAAGCAAGTGTCTGGCTTTCTCGCTCAATGGTAACGCCTTCTTTGGCCTCCAAAGCCTGGTGAAGCCCATCACTATAGCGACGGCCGGGAAGTATTCTACCCGTAAACTCGTCGACAATGAGCACTTGGTCATCCTTAACAACGTAATCGACATCGCGCTTATAGAGCGCATGAGCACGTAAAGCTTGATTGACATGATGTAAAAGTTTCAGATTCTCTATGTAGTAAAGATTCTGAATACCAAATGCTGCCTCTACCTTATCAATCGCGCCCTCGGTCATCTGCACCGATCTCATTTTTTCATCTATATCGTAATCTGTAGTCTTTTGAAAGTGCTTAACAACGTTATCGACGTCTGCGTAAAGGCGACTGCTTTCCTCAGAAGGTCCAGAAATAATAAGCGGGGTACGAGCTTCATCGATCAAAATCGAGTCAACTTCATCAACGATCGCAAAAGAAAGATCTCTTTGCACGTAATCCTCGAGCCTAAACTTCATATTATCTCTCAGATAATCAAAGCCGAGCTCATTGTTGGTAGCGTACACGATATCAGAAGCATACACTTCTTTGCGCTCGCGATCGGACATCCAGTTTTGTAAGCAACCTACACGAAGCCCAAGCGCTTGATAAATTACACCCATCCATTCAGCATCACGACGAGCCAAATAGTCGTTAACGGTAACAAGATGCGAGCTTTTTCCTGTAAGAGCATTAAGATACAAGGGCAACGTCGCAGTCAAGGTTTTACCCTCACCGGTCTTCATCTCAGCGATTTTACCCTCATGAAGGACGATGCCACCCATAAGCTGGACATCAAAATGGCGCTGCCCAAGCTTACGTTTAGCTGTTTCACGCACAACGGCAAATGCCTCTGGCAAAATATCATCTAAGGGACAGCCCCTATCTAATCTCTCTTTAAATTCTTGCGTCTTCTGAGCTAATTCCTGATCGGTCAAGGGAGCAATACGAGGCTCAAGGCTATTAATTAGCCGCACCGTATTTTCGAGCCTTTTAAGCTTGCGATCATTTGCTGTTCCAAAAACTTTTGCTAAAAGCCGTGCAATCATTCCAAAACCCTTATATCTTATCTTTACATGAGAGAGTATATACCATCCCTTACTAAAGCAGAAGAAATCGCTTAAAAAAGGAAGGACGCTTACATTACTCCATCAAAAAAATCTGTAATAACTCGCATTACCCTGCGAATGCTATTATGTATACAATAGCAAAAAAACGACTTGCCGTCTATCTAATAGGCATTATCCAATCGACCATTTTGCCACATGATGCGCCAAAATTACCACCTATCTAAGCGCTGCTATGGTAATCTGGCGTAATCCGTCAGAGCCTTCCCGGCGGTGCGAACAAAACGAGACATCGCAAATAGTGCAAGCGCTATAGTGAGTGTGAATGGCCGGTCTTGAAATTCCGTATTCTAAAAGCTGGAGTATATTAAAAAGAGGAAGATCAAAAAAAACCTCATTTTGGCGCTGATAAAGTACCTGGTCAGCAAAAGAAAAAGCACTTACAGCATTGATGACATCTTCTTTAATTGTGTAACAACAAGCTTTTGCAGAAGGACCAAGAAAGATGCGTATTGAGTCCATGCGCACGGGAAAATGACTTAAAAGTGCCTCAAGCATAACAATTGCTATTTTTTGAACGGATCCAAGCCATCCGGCATGGGCAATTCCAACGATGTGCAAATGGGGATCATAGACGATAATTGGAAGACAATCCCCCGAGATGACCGCGATACCCACTCCTGGAAGAGTGCTTATAAGATAATCACCATCGGCAGGATCTGATGCAAGAAGCTGAAGATCTTTCCGGGTTTTCAAGATTTTTCCTTGAGTGCCATGCACCTGTTTTAGCGTCACAACACTGTGCATCCCCATGAGCTGACCAGCAAGCTTAAAAAAGGGATAGTCTGGCTCATCAAGCACTCCCGTAAAGGTATGCCTTGGAAAAGCAGTCTTTTTGTCACCCCAATAGATAGAAAAAAGAGGCTCGCTATGAAATAGCATGTGCTCCTTTGCTCGCTCTTAAGCTGTTTGCCGAGTTTAACGTTTTTTAATACAATAACATTAAGTAGCTAATAATCCAATAAATAAGGGGCAATTCTAAACGCATGTTTAGCTTCATCAAAGAAAAACTCGGTAAAATTTACGCAACCTTGACATCAAAACTCGGCTCTCTTTTTGCCAAAAGCACTATTGATAAAGGCACGCTCAAAGAGCTAGAGCGCATTTTACTCGAAGCAGATACGGGAGTACCTACAACCCGATTTCTCATTGACACCCTTTTACACGAGACAGTAAAAGGTGCTATTCGCACAGGTGATCAACTTAAAAACTCACTGAGTGCCCACCTTAAAGCCCTTCTTACAACATGTTCTTATAGTTCAGATGAACGAATTTTTATGCTTGTCGGCGTCAATGGTACTGGAAAGACGACTTTTGCCGGAAAGCTTGCAACATTGTATAAGAATCAAGGTAAAAAAGTGCTGATAGCAGCAGCTGATACCTTTCGTGCCGCCGCAGTAGAGCAACTATCTATCCTCGCAGATCGAAGTGGAATTACTTGTACTTCTGGTACAGAAGGCAGTGATCCGGCGTCAGTCGTTTACAGCGCGTTAAAAAAATATAACGATGAAAAATATGACATACTTATTATCGATACAGCTGGACGACTTCAAAACAAAGTTAATCTCATGCGCGAGCTTGAAAAGGTAAGAAAAGTCATAGAAAAACAAGCACCAAACAAAAAACTTACCACCCTGTTAACTATAGATTCGCTTCTTGGTCAAAACTCGCTCGACCAAGCGCATCTTTTTAATCAAGCTGCAAAACTTGATGGTATCGTGTTAACAAAGATGGATGGTACGGGAAAAGGTGGTATTGTATTTGCAATATGCAAGGAAGTTGGTGTTCCTGTAGCATATCTGTCGTACGGCGAGCAAATTGATCAGATAAAGCGATTTGATGCAAATGAATATGTTAATGAATTACTTGAGTAGCCGTTGAAAAATGTTTTTTTACAAAAACTTTTAAAAACTACAACCGACCACCTGCAGCCACTATACCGTGACACTCGAGTAGCTCGAGACCACGCGTGGTATATCATCGAGCATTGTACTAAAAAAAATAAAACTGAGCTTTTATCCTCTCCGCCCCATAAATTGACCTTCCACGAGCAGAATCTTTTAGAAAAAGTGCTCAATAACATGGTTGAGCACCGAATGCCGATCGCCTATGCTTTGGGATCGGTACCATTTCTGTCTTTAGACATCACTATTTATCCTCCCATCCTTATACCACGACCAGACACCGAGTATTGGTGCGCTATGGTCATAAAAGAGGTTGAGCCTCTTATAAAAAAAGCCACAGCAGATAACCCTTTTATCGTTTTAGACCTTTGCACTGGATCAGGATGTATTGCACTTAGCATAGCGAATCATTTTTGCAAAAATGCAGTGCGTGTCGTTGGGGTTGATATATCTGAAGTTGCACTTTCGTGCGCAGCTTTGAATGCTCAAAAACTTTCGCTTAATAATTGCACCTTTATTAGAAGCGACATTTACCAAAGTCTTCCAAAAGGGTTTAAGGCTGATCTTATAGTTGCAAACCCTCCCTACATTGACGAATACGAATATCAAAAACTTGAACCGGAAGTACGCCTCTGGGAAGATAAACAAGCACTTGTCGCAAAAGAAGGTGGATATGCGATTATCGGGCAAATTGCTCAAAAAGCAAAACAGTTTTTAAGAAACACTCACGGCTATGGAAAACTTTGGTGCGAGATCGGCGCGCATCAAAAAAAAGGTGCTACCTCCATTTTTAAAGAGTTCGGCCTTGACAATAGCCAGATTATTAAGGACATTGCAGGAAGAGATCGCGTTATAAAAGCAAAGGGAGCGTAGAGATATGAAAGCACCTACATTCGGACTAGTCGTACAAGAAAAGAAGCTTGGCCTCATCGCCTGGCGTGCCGATGGGCATGAGCTAGACCAACAATGGCTCACGCTAGATAATATGGAGATAGATAGGCTTATTATCTTTAAACCAGCGCTTTTAGCACCACTTATTACGTCATTCATACACCGTTTTTCGCACGCTGACGACAGCCCATGCATTATTACCTTGGATGGCCCAGGTATCAGTGAAAACGTGCATCAGGAAATACCTGAAATGGTAGATATTGGTTATGCTTGGAACTTCTACCCTCTTGGAAAACGTTGGTACGGTTCTGGTATACCGTTTTGGCTCAGGGCGCAATATCAATTACTCGCATTAAGGTTACCCGTTAAACTTATTGGAGTTACAAGCCTAAGAGCAGTTTATACATCGCTGTATCAGGAAAACAATTCAAGCACCGACATGCAACACATGCTTGCTTTGTTGAGGGAATCTATGGATCAAAATTCGTCATACAGTAAAGCCCTCTACACTCCTGCAACGCTTTAAGGTCGATTGCTCATGCATGTAGCCAACGATCACGAGCGTGAACATATCGCGCTATCTAAATGGTATAAGCACTCCTGTGTGCTCCTTTCAAGCACACTCTTTGGCATCGTCGCTCTATACATGCTCAAAGCGTACAAAACTCCTGTGGTATACGCGTTTAAAGAACGAAAGAATGAGCTTGAAGAAGCATGCCAGGAATTAAAAAATGAACGCTGTAAAGAAATGGCGCGCAACCAGACGTATACACGATACCTTCAAACGCATACTAAAAGACACGCCGCTCTACTACATTATCTTGAAAGCATCGCGGCTATATTGCCGCCCGACGTCCGACTAGATAAATTCGAGCTTCAAAACTCAGTTTTAAAACTAAAAGGTACCGCTCTTTTGCCAAAGAGCTTGACGACCTTTTTTAAACGTTTAAGATATGAAGCAGCACAACGACAAGATACTATAACTGAAATAAAGAAGAAAAATAATCAAGGCAAGGATCCTTCCTTTGCCATCACCCTAAGAATTACTCTTTAAAGCGACTGTATGGCTAAAATCAAATTATTGTCTCCGTTAGAAATACGAAAGATAGCTGCGGGTGAAGTTATTGAGCGTCCTTCAAATGTTATTAAAGAGCTTATAGAAAATGCAATAGACGCAGAATCCACGGCAATTACGCTCTATATTGAGCATGGCGGAAAAACGCTCATAAGGGTTATAGATGATGGTTGCGGCATGTCCCCTGAAGATGCTCGTTTGAGTATTGTGCATCATGCAACGAGTAAGATTACCAATCTTGAAGACCTTCAGGCTTTGAGTACGTTTGGTTTTAGGGGGGAGGCTTTATCAAGCATAGCTTCGGTAAGCCGCTTTAGCCTTAAAACGCGTGAGGCCCATACGATGGAGGGTATTGAGCTTACCGTTGAGGATGGTCAGATCAGAGAAGAAAAGCTCTGCGCATGCGCTAAAGGCACTGACATAACAGTTGCAGACCTTTTTTACAACATGCCTGCAAGGAAGAAGTTTCTCAAAGCGGATGAAACAGAACTTAGAACAATAGTACATCTCGTACAGGCCTTTGCACTTTGTTATGAAGATCGTGCATTTAAAATGTATCATAATCAAAAGCTCATCCTTCAATGCCAACCCGCTCAAAGCCTTGAAGCAAGGCTACCCATGCTCTATGAAGAGCTTTTTGTTAAAGCAATTATACCTTGCGCAAATAAAGATCCCCAGGGCATTGTTTTTGCAGGAGCTATTAGTAATCAGCACTACATACGGTATGATCGCAACCAAATGTACCTCTTTGTAAATAAGCGATGGATCAAAAACCCTAAGCTTACGCATGCTTTTATCAAAGGATATGACGGGGTTTTACCGGCAGGTCGCTACCCAGCTGGAAGCATTTTTATTACTATCGATCCGACGCAGGTTGATATTAACGTGCACCCGCGAAAAGAAGAGGTGCAATTTTTACACCCTCGACGCCTTGAAATTGCGCTTGAGGAACTTGTACGCACCACATTAACAAAACATACAAGCGGTTCCATAGGAAATTCTTATACCGCCTACGCACCACTGCAAAGTGTTTATAAAGAACCAGTTACATTGCCACCAACAAGTCCTGAAGCTGCAGTTTTAGTACATGATAATCTTCATAAGGGCATTATGTTCAAGACCTCAGAGATTCTCGAGCCTGTTGGACAAGAATCCGTCGAAGTATTTAACGCAGCTCTTACAAAAGCTCTATCAGACACTGCTGAAGTGCCTAAAACAGAGTTTAAGCAAACGACGAGCTCGGAAAATGCTTTTCGCATTCTCGGTCAACTTAAAGCAACGTATATCCTTATTGAAAACGGAGACGGGCTCGTTCTTGTTGACCAGCATGCTGCTCACGAACGAATTTTGTACGAGCTCTTTGAAAAAAGATTTTCAGAAGTTTCCGTTGTTCCTCTCCTGTTTCCTCCACTTTTAAGCTTTGCAACTGATGAAGCTTCTATGCTGGCTCAATGCATTCCCTTCTTAGCAGATTACGGAATAGAGCTTTATGAAAGCGGGAATAACCAATATCTTGTAAAAACTCTTCCGGTCGTTCTTAAAAATGTGGATATAAACCATTTTATTCGCTCTTTTATAGCCTCGAACCATGAAGCCGATGATAAAGAAATGGGCGGCTTTACGCAGTCACTCCACCATGCTCTCCGCGCTCAAATGGCATGCAAAGCGGCCGTAAAAGCAGGTGATACACTTACTCATGAACATATGCTCGAACTTATTACATCACTAAACACTGTTCAACACCGCTTTACCTGTCCCCATGGACGGCCAACTTCATGGAACATTGGCTTATCTGAAATCGAGAGAAAATTTAAAAGAAAGCTATAAAAGATATTTATTCAATAAATAAATATACTTAATACTTGACTTTTATATATATGAATTTGCTAATATAAATTATAATAGTGTAGACAATGAAGAGAACGTTTAGTAAATAAATGTTGAGCAAGGAGTTTTTTGATGTCAGTTTTTTATCAGTTATTATTTGTTGGCTGCGCGTTAGTACTAAACTCGGTTTTACTTGCGCTTACGCCTCAGCAAGCATGTGTTAACGCACGAGAACACCAACTTTGTCGAGCTTCAGATCCATCGGGTCAAGACTTCTTCACTGGAACATGTAACCGTGATATGTCAGGTGCTCTTTTATGCAAAGTAGTACCAGGCGATTAACTTTAAACTAAGGAAGATAGGAATGAAAACTTTATATACAGCACTATTATTGATAGGATGCGCGCTCGTTCAAAACTTAGCTTTTGCCGTTACACGGCAGGCGCCCACGCCCGAAGTTGCTTGCAGTAGCTCTCAAGCAGGTGATCCATGCACAGCTACACAAACACGTAACCCGTCCGTTGTCTTTCAGGGAAAATGTAGACAATTTGGCAGTGGTCTAGCATGTCAAGAACCGTATTAATCGAGACGTGAATAACGATGGGAAAAATTAGCTGCACGCTCTTTGCGGCACTATGTCTAGGGTTTGCGTTGACAAAGGCAGACTCAAATCTACGAGTGATTGAGCCTTGTGTAAAGCCAAATACGAGTTGCATCTTGGGTTTTTCATGTAAACCGGGCGAGCCGTGTTCTATGGCAAAATTAAAAGGCTATTGCGATCAGCAAAATGAGTGCATAATCTTAAACGAGAGATGTTCGTCTGATCCACAGAGCAATATCGTAAACGGACGCTATATGCGCACTGCTGACGGTAGTATCGTGTGCGCTGTTGAGGGACAATCATGCAGCACAAATCCGCTTGATGCAAGTGCTGCTAAAGGCATTTACGAACTATCTCATTACGGTATGGTCTGCTCAACAAAAGGCTAGAATTACGTTCGGTGGGCCTTATTCATGATAAGACCTCGTCAATTGATCGCAGGAATTTTCACCCACTCTCAGGCTCGGATTTAGGTTTTACTCAACACTTATAGAAGTAGGAGTTTCGTATAATCCTCTCCAACCACCGTTGGACAATGGCTTGTCCAAGGTCCGCAAGGTTAGGATAACCGTAGTTTTACAGAGTATCAGTTTCCAACGCTATGGGTTTTTTACGTGGTTAACCCTTCCCGTAGTCCCTACGGTACAATTACCTTACGAGTAATTCTTGAAAACCAAATTTATTTTGACAACATTAAAAATTTGTAAAGCGCAAATCTAGCAGTGCTAGATAACTGCGTTATTGCTATCCAGCTCACCAGCTCTAGAGCTGGTGGGAGAATTCCGCGAATTCTTGTTAAAATCTTTAAGCCAATAGTCAAGATTGTGAGTTTGGGTTGTCACCGATTTATCATACTGTAGCGTTTGCCAGCTATAGGTAATTGAAAGCGCGGATTTTTCGTAGCCAAGTTTATGCCATAATGGTGTTAAAGACCGATAGTTTTCTGGTTTTAAAGGATGTGCCTCATAGCTTTCTGTTACAAAGCAGCAAGCTGTAAAATGTAATCTTTTTGCATACTCCTCAATAGCCGCGAAAAGTTTTCTTGCAAGGCCCTTGCCTCGATGCTTGGGCACAACGATAACTTCAGAAACGTAGTAATAAGAACTTGGCTTTAATCCAGCACTTTCAAACAACTCGATTGAACCTTTAAAGTGCTCATCGTAGTTACAAAATGGTGCTCCCGTTATAAATCCCACAGGCTCATCTTTTAAATAAGCAACAACTACAGCACTGTTTGGTAACTTTGTTAACCAATCGAGGTACACCTTTTCTTCATCGATAGAGCCCTCATATAAGTAGGGATATTCGCGAAAATAAGTGAGCCGCAGATTTGAGACGAATGGAAGAACGTCCTTACTCTCATTCACCAAAAGAAGCCTAACGTCAAAAGATTCCGGTTGCGCTCTTAACAAGAAGCTGTTCGCCAAATAGAAGCTTAAACAAGTAATTTTTTTAAGCATGCATACTTCCAGAGTCCATATTAGTTAACATAAACGTTACCAAAACCGTGCGGATTAACAATATACACACTTTTATCTAAAAACACTCGAAATTTATAAACCTAGTCAATCAAACTGATCACTCGATCTTACATCGGGCAACACTGCACCGGAGAATAAATTCTTGTTTTTAAAGCTAACAATATGGTATATTCAGATTAATAATTTAATTCAAATAGGAGTCTTAATGATGAATAGCATTAAAGTCAGTATGATGATCATGGCAGGCATGTTCTTAAGCGTTCCTCAAAGCCTATTTTCGACTGGGGCTCTTTTTTTTAAAAATGCGAGCAGAAGTCAAACTGTAGAAGTAACCGTTGATTATGACTACCCCAAGATCTGCAAAGCTGACCAATTGACCCTAGGCCCATTTTATCAAGAAGTGATCCATCGCCCGCTTTTAAAGCCCAAAAGCTGGTGCCCAATAGCAAAAATTACTCTTAAGCGCGAGGATATAGCTCCTATGGTGCTCACTTCGAAAGAGCTGCCATTTACAGGTGACGTGTGGATCGAGATTGACAATGATGAAGTTAAGGTCGAGCCGATTGATTGGGGCGCTGAATAAGAGTTTTTACATTAGTTTCGTGGGGGCGGCACCCTTACGTCAGCCCCATCAATTTTTCAGGAATCAAAGTTGTTGTTAACACTACTTTCTGGCTTTTAACTTCTGAGAAATTTTAACAAAATCACTCGAATCTTTCTCAGACAATGATTCAAAGAATTTCATGTCAGACTTCTCAACGGCGGGTAATGCTTTGCTCAAAATGTTAAATCCCCGCTCAGTTAATGAAGGATTTTTGCTTCTTTCATTTACAGACCTTGTCCTTTGTATAAGGTTTTTAAGTTCCAATCCCCGTATTATCTGAGATGTTGTATTAGGATCTAACCCGCTCGCTTTGCTAATATCTATTTGATTAATAGTCCTTCCCTCCCTTGTAAGCCAAGCAGTCGTTGCAAGCACAACAAATTGAGGATGAGTAAGATCAAAAGGCTTTAACGTCTTTTCGATGTTACTTCTCCAGGCAAGGCTTACATGCCACAATAAATAGCCGGGGCTTTCTTCGGGGCCTTTAAACAGCGTTAACTTCTCGATAGTATTGCTCATAAATCAATATCTAAATTTTTTAAGCACTCTTGTGCATTTTATAGACTCTTATTCGGTGACCATCTGGATCTAGAAATACAAACGTACGCCCAAAGTCCATGTCAGTCGGATCCTGAGCAATAGTAACTTCTTTTTTTCCCAAAAATTCGTACATTTTATCCACATCATCCGCTGGAAAACAAAGTTCCATGGCCCCCGCTGCAACTTCTACTCTAGGCTCTGCAGTATACCATGACCAAAGGCCAAGCTTAACTCCGTTTTCTAGAACAAATAACGCGAAAGTAGGCGATTTTTCGACCGGTTTTAAACCGAGAATATCACTATAAAATGTTGCGCTTATTTGCGGGTTTTCAACAAACAGAAGGACATATCCTATACTGTGTTTAAACATAACATTCTCCCTAAGAAAAAATAGTAAAACAAATCATACGTATAAATATAATACGTATACGTATAATGTCAAGCAAAAAAAGAAGCACTGAACAATACCTCATGGAATGCATTCCAGATTATTAATCGATCACCTCGAGTTTTCGTTTTCGCTACTTAAGATTTATTGCAGCTATTTAGTAATAGTAAGCGTCGGTAGAGCACACAACCAGCTGCGTTGCCCTCTTTGACTATTCTGTAATATTCGCTATTATCTATATCGTTCAGCTTTTTATCAAACATATTCGGTATGAATTACAGTCAAATTTTTCTGAGCTACACTAACTTTTCTCTTCTACTCCCGTAAGGGGGTATCTTTTACTTTTTTAACTTATCTACTTTTTTGAGTTCGTTATAATTACCCATCGTTAGGGAGCTTTTTATGTTTGAAAATAGAATTGTTGCAGTCTTGAATGAAAAAATAGAGCCGGGTGTTGCATTAAACGCTGTAGCTCACATGTCTTTCGGAATTGGTGCATATCTAGGCAAGGAAAACGCGCTTCTGAGCGAATATATTGATTCAGAAGGCAATTTTCACTCGCGGCTAACCCAAATGCCAATAATTATTCTTAAAGCAAACAATAATAAGATCAAAGAAACAGTCAAGGCTGCGAAAGAACAGGGAATCTACTTTGTCGATTTTATTGACACTATGAGATTGCCAGGCGGAGGAACCTACGTTGAACAAATCGACGAAACCAAAAAGAAGAAATTTGATGAGCTGACCTATTTTGGGGTCATGCTTTTTGGACCCAGTGAAAAGGTTTCGCCGTTGACCAGAAAATTTTCCTTATGGAAATGAAAAGTTGGAAAGTTTTAACATGTCCTCTTTTATTTCACTCTTTGCTTTTATGTCAGCTCAATGCGATATTGCTGGATGCTAACGTAATAACGAGCGAGCAATACATTGCGAAGAGAAAATTGTGCGTTAAGGTTTACAATGATACCCCCTTTCCTGTCGAAGTAAGACTGGGGGTATTGAAATTGGCATGGAACAAAACGCTCTTCAAGGAAATAGTTGGAGGAAATCTTTTTTTTAAAGAAAAGCATATCAAGCCTCAAGAAAGAGCTGAACTAAGCTTCTCTTACGAAGTCTTCGAGGATGAGAATATAAGAAATCAGGATTTACCGATTCTTGAAATTGAAAAAGACCTTGAGCACGCGACTGCCACTCTAAAGCGAACAGACAAATGTACCGAGATTACAGTCTCTCAAGTATACAAAGAACAGCTTGAGCGCAAAAAAAGTCTGGCAAGCTTGCGCTAACAATAAGCCGTTTATATATGAGACCCATCAATTGGATTGCGAGCGTAATTCATTCATTAATTAAACTCACTTGGCCTGGAGAATATTTCCGTCAATAGTTTACTAGAACGTAAAGTGATATTGAGATTCCCATAATACCTATGCCCCCAAGACTGGCCCACAATATACAGGCGGGCACAACTCAGTATCATCTAACTTAACTTGAGGCATCAGTATTGCTACAGTTACGCTTGCAGAACAGCTCGGGCCATTCACATTGCTTATAGCGCAAAAGGGAGCGTTTTCCGAACAAGTCACTGCAACTGGCCTCCATTGAGGTGAAGGATGAGATACTCCTTTGTTAAAATCTGCTGTATCGACCGAAAACACAGTTACGTCGCCTGAGCCGTTAGCAGTTATAAGACAATTGTCATATGCGGAGTAATCCATTGATCGTGGATCATTAGATCCAGAGGGTAAATCAGAAGAAGTGCCTTGATTTGGCATTCCTTCAGTAACGATAAATACGGTAACATCGTTTGAAGCTGCATTAGACGTGGCAAGGTGCCCATCGGACGAAAATTGAATGGTTACCGGTGCTATCGATGAGGGGGGGGTAAAGCGTATGAAATACCTTTACCAAGCTTTCCATCCTTTACAGGAAATATCGTTATAGCTGAGGAATCTTTGTTTGATGTCACAAGAAATAATCCATCGGGCGAAAATTTCAATGAACCTGCATGACTCGAGCCCGGGGGCAATCTATAGAGCTCGCGTGCATTTAATGTACCTTCCCAATTAATCGTAAACACAACAACGTGATCACCATTAGCTGTGGCAAGAAGTCTACCGTCAGGTGAAAATGATATTGCAAGTGGATTACTGGAACCCGGGTGCAAAGGATAGGCAGTACCATTGCTTAATATCCCATTAATGAGAGTAAACAGATTCACGTTCAAAGAGTTAAAGTTTGCGGTAGCTAGATAATTATTTTTTGAAGCAATTGCATTGGGGCAAGGAACATCGGGATGTAACGGATAGGTTTGTTAAAGGTGAAAAGGCACAACTATTAGATAAAGCAGTGCAGGTAAAAGTAAGCATTAAGCTTAACAGAATAAGCATTTATTACGTCCTTTAAAAAACCGATTTAATTCTTTTTCAAAGAGTTGTCGAGCAAACGCTACCACCGGATTTTGATCTTGGCAATTCTCGAGTAGATTGACCAATACTACCTTGCAAATTATCCATCACTTAATCGAATAATTTTACATGCAATTCTTCGTTGAGCGTCAAAATGCCACTTTAAGCCACAAGTATCAAGTAATTGACGGGCTACGGAGAAACATTAATACTTTTTTGGGTCAACGCTGATTACGCTTATTTTGTCAAATATAATTTTTAACTATATAATTGTTGCACAAGCATCGACGAGAATATGGGTTATCTATGAGATTGAAAACGTGCTCTATACTAGAAAGCATACTATTTGCGATAGTGGTTTCTTGGAGTTCTATGGAGCTTGCAATGGAACATCATCGCGATAGCCGCGACCTTAATAGCTCAACGACATCTACCCATAAAAAGTCCTCGAAGTCTTTCAAAAAAGCAAAGAGGCGCACACAAACTCATCACCAAAACTACGGCGACAAGCCACTTCACCTAGCAGCCATGAACGGCGATGAAAAAGCTATTGTCGATTTGATAGCCACTGATCATTCTCTAAGCGATGTAAATAGCATGGGTGAGGTGCCTTTACATCTTGCAGCACTTGCTGGCAAGGTGGAGCTCATTGAAACATTTATAGAAAGTGGCGTTGACGTTAACGTCCCAAGGACCGATGGAGAAACACCCTTACACCTTGCAGCGCTTAAGGGCCAGGATGAAGCAATAGAAATCCTCATTAAACATGGCGCTCTAGTTGATGCTGAAAGATATGATAGAGAGACGCCATTGCATTTAGCATGTCTTACTGGTCAAGGAGGAGCAATAAAAAAGCTACTAGATCATGACGCAAACATTGATGCTCGCAATAAGCGCGGTCAAACGCCCTTGCATTTAGCAGCACTGAATCGTCATAAAAAGGCGATGAAAATGCTAATAAAAGCGGGCGCAGATATTAATTGTATTGACGCAAAAGGTCAAACTCCCCTCGATCTTGCCAGAACAAACAAAGAGCTTGCTAGCTGGATACGTTTACGCGGTGGTCAATCAGCATATGAACTATCTTTGGCGCGAGATGATAACCAAGAGCAAGAGAGCAATGCCAAGGATTGTTGGGTTACACCTGCTCATAAGTGTCATGGGCGTCGCATACCGCAGCGCGCCCAAGAAGTTGCCCCTAATAACAAAATTGGCCTTCATGTGAAAAAAGAAAAAGAAATAGTCCAGTCCAAAAAAGGCATCGGGGAAAAAACAGCTTCATCAGTGTTGAAAAAAGGGGCAGAAAAAGGAAAACAGCTATCAAAGAACAAGGTAAGGCAGGCTAAACGCCAAGAGTTAACACACCAGCAACAATTACCCGATGTTCAGCCAGTCAAGGGGGGAAGCCCGGCACCAAAACCAACTGTTATGCCAGATGCAACTCTAAAAGACGCTGCTCAACACCGATTACCCCTACAAACTCAGGATGAGACTATTAAGCCAAGGGCCCAAGGATCTAGTGCCTTTGCAAGGTGGAAAAAGTGGCTTGGTCTTGGCGTTTTGACAGCGGCTGCTGGCTGGATGGCCAAAGAGGCGTATGATAGAGCGCCGATGAATAAGGCCGCACTAAACGATACACTGGAGTCAACGCCATCAGCCTAAAGACCAACATTTCAGATGCCTGACTAGAGTAAACGTTGCTTGACTTATTCGCTCAATCGACCATAATGAATTACTACTAGTATATTTATATGGAGCTTTATGAAAAAATCGTATCTTTTACTAACTCTTATGGCAGCTTTGGCATACTCTGTATCTGCTAGATCGGAAAACAAGATTGTATCCTTAGAAGAAGAAATACAACAATTGGAGCAAGAACTTACTCAAACTGACCAAAAGCTCAAAGATGTGGAAAGACGAGGGGATGAAATTCAAAAACACTACGAAGAAGGACAGCACAACGGCCTCTTGACACTAAAAAATCGCGAGATACAAAGCCTCGTGAATGAGCAAGATGCTCTTTTAGAAAAGAGGGAAAAAATCGTCGAGAAACTCAACGGCAAGTACCGCACATCATCTCTAAAAAGATTTAATAAGTTTGCCGCAATAGCCGGCGTATCAACACTTGTTGTTGGCCTTATTACCCTGATAGCCTCGTGTCGCAGGTAAAATAACCTAACTCGTTTTTCTAGCTAGAGTGCATTTAGAGTTTCCCATTACAGAATTATCATAGGTAAAACGCAGATTCTTCGTTTAAAGAGCTCAGCACCGTATTGATAGTGGTTGACATATCAGTTTATTCTTTGATACTTTTGCAAACAATATATGTAGTTGGCAAGGACCGGAATCTGCATGGCAAAAGACGCTGAGAATGTAAGAGAGGTTACTTATCAGCTTCTGCGAGAAGTTGGTATCAAAACAGTTTTTGGAAATCCTGGATCAACGGAAGAACCCTTTCTGAAAAATTTTCCATCAGATTTTCGTTATGTGCTAGGCCTTCAGGAAGCATCAGTAATAGCTATGGCTGATGGTTTTGCTCAAGCGACGGGCGGACCTGCATTAGTAAATATCCACACTTCAGGGGGATTAGGAAACGCCATGGGCAACCTAATCACGGCCTATCAAAACAAAACCCCACTAATTGTAACTGCTGGCCAACAAACACGTGAAATGTTACTCATAGAGCCCATGCTCACAAACGTGACTGCCACAAGCGTACCGCGTACATGGGTAAAATGGACTTATGAACCAGCACGCGCCCAAGACGTTCCTGCAGCCTTCATGCGCGCGATCGCAACGGCTTTGCAACCACCGGCTGGTCCAGTTTTTCTTTCTCTTCCAATGGATGATTGGGAAAAACCTTGCACGAAAGCAGTGGTACGTACCGTAAGCCGCCGTTGCGCTCCAGATCCCCAGCGCCTAGAAGACTTTGAAAAAATCTTACATCAAGCATCATCGCCTGTACTCGTTTATGGCGCCGCCATAGATAGGAATAACGGCTGGAAGCAGGCAATTACCTTTGCTGAGATGATCGGAGCTCCAGTGTGGGCAGCACCGCTATCTGAACGTGTCTCTTTTCCTGAAAATCACCGCCTTTACTGCGGTGTTTTACCGCCAGCTATCGGTCTGCTTTCAAAAAAATTGGAAGGCCATGACCTTGTACTCGTGGTCGGTGCACCAATATTTCGTTACTACCCTTATGTAGCAGGATCATATTTGCCGAATGGCGCACGCTTGCTGCATCTGACAGATGATCATTCGGAAGCTGCTCGTGCACCGGTTGGAGATAGCCTACTGGGCGATGTTGTTTTATCTTTGAGTGGCCTCATTGAATTGTTAAGCAAAAATAAGTTAAAAGTAACCAAATCCAAAATCATGGATTGCACGAAACCTGATGCAACGTATTCGATAAAAACATCAGACGATGGCCTTCTTACAGCTAGCCAAGTGTTTAATGCTCTGAACGCTGTAAAACCTGATAACGCTGTTTTGATCGAAGAGTCGCCTTCGAATCTTGCCGAATTACGCATGCAATGGCCAATTACTAAACCGGCCTCTTTTTTTACGTTTGCAAGTGGCATACTGGGTTGGGGTCTACCCGCATCCGTAGGAATCGCGCTTTCAGAGCGCGACTCTGGAAGCAACCGCCCAATTATTCTGATAATTGGCGACGGCTCATTGCAATATTCTATTCAGGCGCTCTGGACGGCAGCGCAACTAAATCTTCCAATTTTGATCGTTGTTATGCGTAACGGTGAATATGCGATTCTCAAATCTTTTGCAGAGCACGAAAATACTCCAGGTGTGCCAGGCCTAGATCTTCCAGGCCTAGATATAGTGTCTCTTGCTAAAGGGTATGGCTGCGATGCCACTCGCTTGGATACTCTAGACGGTATTAAGAAAGCTGCGCGGGAAGCATTTAATAAATCCAAGCCAACAGTCCTTGAGATTCCTATTTCTCCCAAATTGATCCCCTTAATTTAATCAAATTTTCATTTAATTGCGCTTATTTTTATAAATTGGGTGGATTTTTGAACATTGCCTTAAGGAAAAGTAAGCTCAAATCGTTTAATCGATAAATAGCTTTTAGAATGAAAAGAATAACCATTTTCTTCTACTTGGTTACCGATCAGTCTGCTCACGGGTTCAAAAAGTGTGACAGTGAGCGCTATAAGCTAATACCCAATCAGATTCTAGAGAATTAATTCTTTTGGTAGAACCCTATGGCTCTAGTTAATCTGCGGCTTTTCGCTTAGGTCATGCTTTTTTAAGCATTCCCGTAGATAGAGTTGTGTTTCAGGAAAACTTGGGTTACGTTCGGTCAGAAACGGTTTTACTTGATAGGTCAATTCATGATGTTCCAGAGTGGAACGTCTTTGTTCGGGATCAAGCTGCGCATAAACTAAATCGCTCCGGCCTTGCTTAATCAATTGATCACAAGCAAAAAGATCCGCTTCGCGCTCCCCCAAACGGTAATAGGGGTTTTCCAAAAGAATATCAATGGCCTTAATTATTATAATGCCAAGTATATAAGCAGCCAATCCAAAAGCTCCTTGAAGATAAAGAAAACCGCCAGCTATATATCCAGGTATTCCAGTCATCTGCACCTTAATAGCATGATCATGGTAAAGGTGTCCAATCTCATGATATAATGTAAATGCATCAAAGCTATCGGCGTTAAAAAATAGTGATGACAAAACGATGACCCTAAATGGGGGAATTAGCATGGCCACAGCGGCATAAGGCGCATCAACATCAGGATTTTCCAAGACCATCACATCATGAGGATAATCGACTTTCTTAAGCGCACGCGCAACTCGTCGCCGATTGAGACGCGATGCTTCTTTATAACCCGCTGCTAAAAAAGCTTTCTTTACAAACTCACGCGCTTTATCATAGCCAACATTCAAAACATAAGGCACGATCGCAAAAATGTTACTTACTTCAATAGTACCAAGCCCCGAAAGTATATACTGTAAATATGACATAGTCTCGGTGCTCTTTACTGGATCCGCTATATCTTTTGATCTCAAATGTTTGCCGGTTTTACTCTCCCACTCGGTGCTGCGAGCCTTTACAATACCTTCAAATTGCTCTGCAAGCTCTTTGGCTGGACTTTGTAAGTAAAAGTAGTTTGACAGCTTAAATAAGACTCGATTAGCTTCACGAGCGATGTCCTCGTCATAGTTTGGTTGCTTTTGATACTCATTGAGCGCACTTTCAAGTTGTTCATGGATCTCATTTGCCCGTGGTTGTCCAACCGTGAAGATAATCTTCTTGGTTTGTGCCACATCAAGGAAGGTTTGAGCAAACTTGATCAATTGTGTAAGGCGCGATGAGATCGTAAAGTTTTCTTGAGCGCTTAGAAAGGAACAGGCGAATAAAAACAATAAAACATATCTCATTGAAATCTCTCTCTAAATTGCAATAATCGATTATAAATGCATCATATCAGATATCAATTTCAAATTTCAATATATTGCGCTTCGATTTGGCTATAGGACAAAGTTACAAAGAGCTCCCCCGAGACAAAAAACAACTAAGATGTCCTATGAGTGCTATTTATCATTATGATTTTGTTTCTTGAAATAAGCTTTTGCGTTGATTTAAGGTGTCTGATATAGGCGTGGTAGTAATTTGGGTTAATTATAAAGTCGGGGCTTTCCCGCGCAAGGGGTGATTATGAAAAAAAGAATTCTCGTTACTGGTGCCGGATCTGGATTTGGTGAAGGCACTGCTATCGGTCTTGCCAAAAAAGGGCATGACGTTATTGCTGGTGTGCATATATGGCCACAAGCTACCAGAATGCGTAACGAGGTAAAATCGCTTGGGCTTCGTAATTTGCGTGTAGAAAAACTTGATATTCTTGATCCTGTAGACGTTGCTAACGCATTACATTGGGACATTGATATTCTTGTCAACAATGCTGCGATTGGTTATGGTGGCCCTGTTTCGGAAATTCCATTGGAGCTCATTCGCCAAACATTTGAGACAAACCTTTTTGGTAGTCTCGATCTGGCCCAGAAATTTATACGCAAGTTTGTCGACCAAAAACGCCCGGGCAAAATTGTATTTACAAGCTCAATTGCCGGACTATTGCCCGCACCTGGCTTTGGCCCCTATGCTGCCTCAAAACATGCCTTAGAGTGCATTGCTGAAAACCTCCAGCACGAATTAAAGCCTTACAATATCCAGGTCCAAACAATCAACCCGGCTGCGTATCGTACAGGATTTAATGATACTATGTGCGAAACAACATCACACTGGATGGATGACAAAAAGAACTTTCACAAAAAGGCTGATGTTGAAAAACTTTTAAAGCCAACCTTGGACAATCAGCTTGACCCGAAGGAGATGATTGAGGCAATGATTTCGATCATTCCTGCTGATTCTGGTAAATTCCGCAATGTAGTTCCAAAAGCTGCCGAGGATTTTCTTAAAAAGTGGCAAGCAGATGCCTGGAAAAACGAGATCTAATATTAAGGAAATAATGGCGTCGAATTATAGACATGTTCAGAAACGGTGAAGTAGATTTTGATTTTACATCGAATGCTATTCAGACTGTTCTTTCAACTCTCCATATCGAATAAATAGAAAAAACTGCTACGAAGTTAATTAGCTTATATCTTTAAAAGCTATATTAGCGCCGAGGATGGTCATACCACATCAGAGGTCAAAAAAATATCTCTTCTTAAGAAGTGCTTAATACTAATATTGTTACATTTTCAACAATGTGAGGCTGCACTTCAAGCTAAATATGAAGATCAGACAAATTCTTGGAGATTTTCTCTTCAAGTGCTATTATATACAATTATTTAGCCATTACAAAAACGCTATAACAGAGCATCATCTCGCCAATATAGAGTATATTAATCAATTTTTTAATTTATTTAACCTGAGTTCTACAAGAGTATGTTCTTCAATCGAATTATTACGATTTGTACGTTTCTTTTTGCCATAACTGCATTTGCTCAAGAAACGCCAAAACCGATCCAACTTCTGCCACACCAACAGTATCCGATTGATTATCTGGTCAAGAACAAAAATGCAAAGGGCCTGATTGTCAATCATTATATGGGCACTGGAAAAACTTACCTAGGAATTGGATTTGCGGAGCGCTTTCCCGATAAGTCCATTGTGATTTTGGCGCCCAGATTTATTGAAGCACATTGGCAACAACACCTCAGAGATTTTCCTGCCAAGGACCTGAAGCGATACCAATTTGTTTCTTACAACAATGCTCCCAAATTGCTTTTGAACAAGGACCTTAGCAACACCGTCGTAATCATGGATGAAGTTCATAACCTCATCAAAATGATAAAATCGCCAAACCCAGAGGAAAATCGTCGCCTTAGCGATCTCTATATCCATTTGCGCAGCGCATATAAAATTCTCGCATTATCAGGCACGCCGATTTACAACGATGAATACGATTTTGCTTATTTGATTAACCTCATCTCCGGAAAAGATTTGATGCCTTTTAACGAGGAACAGTTTCGAATTGATTATACACGCATCAAGAAAGGTCGCTCATTTTGGCGCGGCTATGTCTTTGAAAGCAATATCTTAAAGCAGGTCCTTCCGCTGATCGTGGGGGCGGCCGTGGCGCCACTTGTAATCGTCGCTGGACCGGAAGTTGCAGCGCCTTTGGGAATCGCGGGCGTAGTGGGTGCGGTTCTTATTTTTCCACTGGAAACCAATTGGATAGCTCCCATCGAAACACATCCTCTAAGAGATCTCGATGCCAAGAAATTTGAACCCTTCATTTCACGGTACGTTTCATTTTACGAAATCGAGAACCTTGACATGTCCGACTTTCCATCAAAAACGATGCACGTCGAAGACGTCGACTACAACACTGAACAGTTCTGGTTCTTTTTGAACTTCGCCGAAAAGAGCTTAGGAAATAAAGGTCTTGCACGACTGTACAAAGACATCGATCCCAATCTTGAACAAAGCTATTTGACACTAAACACGACCGTGCTTCAAGACCGCTTGGCAAGCACCATTGGATCTGGACGCGAAATTGGTAACCTTGAATTTTTAGGCGAACACGGCCTCATTGAAGCGCCCAAGTTTGAACGAGTGCTTCGCAAGATGCAGGCACAAGGTATGCCCAAATCAGTTGTGTATTCGAATTATTTTGAAAATGGCACTTTAGCCTTCGCGCGCTTCCTCGATCGAAAGGGCTTAAACAACGCCTATGCCATTTTGCGACCAGATATGCCGGCCAACACCTTTGCCGAAGTAATTCAAAAATATAACGAGGGCCTCGTAAAGATCCTCTTGATGCATCCAGAAATCACCGAGGGAATCTCACTCAAGGGAACACGTCAATTTCATGTGCTCGAGCCTGTAAGCAATCTTACCGTTCTTAACCAGGTTGTTGCACGCGCCGTACGCTACCAATCACATGCAATGCTTGCCCCTTCAGAGCGCCATGTCGACGTCTATATGTGGAAATCTGTGATTGCTTCAGCAAGTCTTCAAACACTGAAATTGCAGAAGTTCAATTGGTTTAAGCGCTACTCGGAAATGAGTGACTGGAGCAATTTTGGACAAGGCATTTCGCAAATCGATAAAAACTATGATCGAAAGCGACTCTCACCGGATACTCAAAGCTATCTTCATTTGGAATCAGTGAACCAGAATATTGAAAACCTCAAAAACATCATGAAGCAACAGTCGATTGAAAAGAGTAACGGGACAAAGAAAGCGCAACTTCAGCCAACTACAGCACTCTCGGACGTCCAAACAGCCTTTGAGCTTGATCCCATTATACTTCCAAAGACAAATTTTCGCGTGTTTTGGAATCTCAATCAAAAATTGGTCAGACACGATCAAAGTCACGCACTTACCAATGGGTTTGGTTTCAACTGTGAAGTTGAAATCCCGCTTTGGGAGCATCTTTCATCTGGCTTCTATATTGAAGACTACTGGGGACAAAAACTTAAAGAGCCCATGCCCGACCTCATTGATCCGGCTGGGCACTTGTTACGGGAACATGGACCTCGCCAAAATGTTCTCGGTTTTGGTGGATTTTTGAAAACACAGCAGCGTTTGCCTCCAACTTTTGGCAACTCGGCCTTGATCCTTCGCGTACCACTGGGCATCGAAATTGTCTTTGGTCAAGCGCTCATTCCACTCATAAAAGATCAAAAAGACCTCGACCAGTTCTTGAGACCTGGTTGGCGATCCATCCGCACTGGCTTTTCATCTGCCAAGCTTGGCTATGGCCTAACAAGCGGTCTTTCTGTCGGATTCGAATATTATCCGATGGAATTTGTGGGTTTATACGTCGATGGTGGTTATCGAGTGTCATACCAGACGTTCCCTATTACTGTCTCGCAAGAAAACGAAACCACGAATCAAAACACGTTTGAGGGGTTTCGCGGGTATTTGATCCAGGGATGGAATGTTTCGATCGGTATTAAGCTAACGTATTGAGGGATCGACTTACCCTATGTTCAGAAATGGCAAAATCTAAATTTTACGTTGAGCCAGATTCAGACAGCTTTTTCAGCGCTAGACATCGAGTAAGTAGCTAAGAGTCAGCAACATACTAACCGAGCCCAAGATCATTGCTGTTTATCTATACGCACCCCTCTGGCAATAGCCCAGCTTATACATCCTAAACTGCTATTGACCAAGCATTTACCAAACTCTTTGGTATTGCACAAGATTTACGTTGCACTTTTTTTCCATATGAACATTAGACAGCAGGTAATAACGAGTAAAAAATATCTTGTTTTAACGGGGTCGGAAGAAAACCATTGAAGGTACTTCAATAATCAAAACTGGCGTGAGCCGGCGGACGGGGCTAAACAACAATCTGTTGTAAGACCTCTCAAAATTTGATACTATCTAAATATATAAAGATTGGGTTTAAGCAGTTCCATGAAAAGACAAATAATTGAGGCCAGAGAATTTATGAAAGAAATAGACAGCCTCATTGCTAAGAAAAAGCTAATAAATAGCGATTTTGAGACTTTAAAAAACTATCTTGCTCAAAATCCTACTGAGGGCGATTTGATCAGAGGTAGTGGAGGTCTTAGAAAAATAAGGTTAAAAGCCCCAGACAAAGGTAAAAGTGGCGGATTCAGGGTATACTATTACGATGATGCCAATAATAGAATTATCTGGCTATTATGGCTGCACCCAAAGAGTGAACAAGAAAATATTACAGCTCAAGAAAAAAGTATTTTAAAAAAGACCATAAAGGAATTGCTATGAGCAAACTTTTTGAGAAGCTTATGAAAGGCCTAGAAGATGTCGCTGACCATAAAAAAGGCAAGCTCAATCTACGCACAACAACTATCGAAATTTCCGATTCAGCATCTAAACAAAAAAGAGCATCTCGCAGTTCTTCGACAAGCAAAAAAGCCTTAAACAAAGTTCATGTGCCTTTAAATATTGAGATTCCGTCCGGTCTTCATAGAAGATTGCAGGAAGAAGCTTCTGAATGTGGCATAAGCTTTAACTCCCTTATCATAGAAAAACTAGCAAGATAAAGCAGAATTGATTATGAATAAGCAATTAGCAGATCAGCTCAATATTGACTTAGATCCGGGTCTGCTTCTTAAAGACCTTCGATTGCACAAAAAATATACGCAAGCATATCTATCTCAACTAATTGGCACATCAGCAAACAATATCTCCTCAATGGAGCGAGGCAAACGTCCTATTGGCAAAAAAACAGCCCAAAAACTTGCAGCTATATTCAAAATTAAATATCAATGTTTTTTATGAGAAGTTCCAATAAATAAGTGGCGTCCCTAAGGGGATTTGAACCCCTGTTTTCGCCGTGAAAGGGCGATGTCCTGGACCGGGCTAGACGATAGGGACTTTCAAGAAATGGTGAGCCGCGTTGGATTCGAACCAACGACCCACAGCTTAAAAGGCTGTTGCTCTACCAACTGAGCTAGCGGCTCGCTTTCAAGCTGCTTGAAATACAATAGTAGCTCAAGACGCGCTTACTAGAAAAGTATAGGCATAACATCCTTTTTGTCAACAAATCTTAATCCAAAAATGATTTTTCCAATAAGCTCTCTATCGCGTGAATATCGTTCTGTCAAGCGCCCAGGGTGGGCAAGATGCGCTGGCTAATAAGGCAATAGATAAGAAGTCCTATCACGTCAATAAAAGTGGTCAGCAAAGGGCCTGCAGAGTGAGCAGGGTCCATGTTAAGCCTTTTTAGAAGAAGCGGCATACAAGAACCGAGGGTTATTGAGACGATCACTATCACGGAAAGCGACGTGCTAACAGCAAGGCTTCCCCAAAAGTTTCCATGGGTAATAAAAATGCGAAAGAATAAAAAGGCACCTAAAATGGTTCCTAAAGCAAGAGCCATGCTAAATTCTCTCCTTATAAATCGTGAGCTCGTCGTTGGGTTGATTTCACCCGTCGTCAAACCTTGAATAGCAAGAGCCGATGTTTGGCTGCTTGCATTACCACCAGTACTAATAAGCGTCGAGGTAAAAAGCGTCAAGAAACCGGCAAGTAGAGTGCTATAATGTTCGATGATAAGACTTGACAAAATTTGAAATACGAGCAACAGAATAAGGATCGAGCTTCTTTGGTATAAAAGCTTATAGAAGGAGGTCTCAAAATAAGTCCCTTTGATGGGAACTATTGCTGACATGCGGTAAATGTCCTCACCAGCTTCTTCTTCTACGATTTTAACAAGGGCTTCGCTTGAAATTACTCCCAAAAATATATTGTTATCCCGCACGACTGGGGCTATCGTAAGTCCATAGTGGATCATCTTTTGAGCTACAGCTTGTCGGTCTTCATGTGCATCTACCACAAGCACTGTTGGCCTTAGTATCGATTTCAAACAGGTCTTTGGATGTTTTAATACAAGATCCTCAAGATGAATCGTACCTACAAGCTGGTTGTGCGCATCGATGACAAAAATATGTTGATGTAAGTCTCTGCTAGGCTGCAGTCTTTGAAGAATCTGGATGCTTTTTTCAACGGTAAAATCGTCTCGCAGGGTAAGAACGTTTGTTTCCATGATGCCCCCTGCAGATTCCGGATTGAATTGCAAGAGACAAAGCACCTGATCCCGCTCTCGTTTATGGAGAAACTTCAAGTAATGGTTTAATTCCTCGTCAGAAAGCTCGTCAAGAAAATCAGTAAGCTCGGTTAAAGGAAGATTACTTAAAAGATACCCGCGGTCAGCTTCCTTAACCGATGCCAAGCATACTTTTTTTAGATGATCAGTAAGCTCTCTAAAAACATCGAGCTTTTGCGCAGAACTTAATTTAAGAAAAAGCCGCTGTGTAACATCTTCGTCAAGGAATGAAAATATCTGAGCTATATCAGCTGGATGCAGGCACGTGAGTTCACGCCATAAAACGTCACCCACAGGTGGCTGCTCTTCTAGCACAGCTTGAATGTTATCTCTAATCTGCTCAAAGAGCTTATGCGCTTGCACCAGTCCAACCTTTCACGTCCTTAACCATTTTTGAAGCTGGTTTTCAGCTCATCCTTTTGACCTTTTTCAACAGCAAAGAAAAAGGCGTGTAAAAGAGATGCTATTTTTATTTAGACTAAACAATTGGATGGCTATTGTCTATGCGTCATTAACAATCAGACTTTCCAAAAGGACGTCCATCCTCTATAATGCATTCGTAGAATGGTCAAAAAGGGCTTTATGACAAATAATAGCAAAGACTACGTATCTATAATTGTTCCTGAAGGTCATCAACCAATGCGGCTTGATCAATTTCTGTCTAAAACACAGGGCTATTCTCGAAGTTATTTTCATGGCCTTATCAAGCAGGGAAACGTGCTTGTTAATGGTGTTGTGATGTGCAAATCAAGCACTATTGTTAGGGAACATGATACCATCGCCTTCTCGATTCCTCGATCTGTGCCTGTAGAAAAACAAATCATTGAACAACTCGACGTAAAAGTCGTCTACGAAGGCAAAGACTTTCTCGTACTAAATAAACCTGCCGGCCTAGCAGTACATAAGCCTTCTGAAAGTACGCAATCGGTAAGCCTGATAGACTGGCTATTACTTTATTACCCTCAGATAGCAACGGTAGGCCAAGCACATAGGCCAGGGATAGTGCACCGACTGGACAAAGATACTTCAGGACTAATACTTATTGCACGCACCCAAGAAGGCTATCAAGGACTCATCGAGCTATTTAAACAACGGCTTATCAGCAAAGTGTACATTGCGCTTGTTGAAGGGCATCCTTCGAAAGAAGGCACGATTGAACTAAGCATTTATAGGCATCCAATACATCCTTTAAAAATGACATGGCATCAATATACTGGCAGGGAAGCTATAACACAGTATAAGGTCTTAGAATACCTTGATAAAGCAGCTTTATTAGAACTAAAGCCGCTAACGGGCAGAACGCATCAACTACGCGTTCACTGCGCAGCTATAGGCCAGCCCATACTGGGAGATTTTCTCTACGGTAAAGCATCACCACTCATTAATCGACAAGCTCTCCATGCACAGCACCTAGCATTCTCGTTTCGTAACGAATCCTACAGCTTTTTCGCCCCACCACCAGATGACTTTATGAACGCTTTTAGAAAGCTTAAAAAATAACTCAATGTCCATCGAGATACAAGGTGTTAAGACGAGGGCACTTTTACGAAAATATTGCTAATTGTGTTTGTTCTTTAGTAGCATCAGTACTAAGCATGTAAACGCCAGCATCTTTTAAGACATCAACCAGGCAAGGGGAGTTGATTATGCTGCGCTCTAGTACATTATGTTTATTACTTAGCTACGGTTTTTTAAGCCAGGGTCAGTTTGTTCAAAACGTTCAGGCTTATCACAAAAACAAAGCCGAACTTAAAACTCTGGATAAAAAACTCCTGAGTCAAATGGTTGCAAAACTTACTCACCGTAAAGGACCGCTCACACTCAGAGACATATGTATGTTACACCACTGCATTTATAAGGGAATAAACAATGCCTACGCGGGAAAAATAAGGACCGTTGGCGTAAAAATCAATGGCATGACGCCCCCCGCAGCATCGCACGTGAGAGTCTTAATGAACCAATTAGTAGGTTGGCTTAAAAATACTCGCGAGCACCCACTCAAAAAGAGTTCTAATTTACACCTTAAATTTGTCGATATTCATCCTTTTAGGGATGGGAATGGCCGTACTGGTCGTTTACTAGATGCTATCATACTTATGAGGCATGGGTATCCATCTCCTACATTCCTTCCAAGCGAGCGAAAGAATTATTGTATGGGCATCAATAAGGCTCTTAGAACTGGCGACAGGCGTTTGTATGAAAAAATTATGTTAAATGCGGTGCTACGAAGTTTTAAAAACTTAAAGGGTAAATTTTAAAGGGCAAAATGCTATTTATGCTTTTGTCAGATTAAGAATGCGGCAACGCTTTTTAAGAAGTTCAAATTGCCGTATAAATGCATCGATGATTGTAGGGTCATCAAGTATAAGTACATTTTCTTGGTTACTTTCATGAGCAGCCTTTGTAAAGTTGTAAGAGCCCGTCCATAAAAGCTTTTTATTATCGACGTTTTTAGAAAAGACAATAAACTTATTGTGCATAATACCTGACCTAGGACACCCTTTTTTAGCACTTCTTGCTTCTATCGGATAGAGCCATACAGGAATGCCCTGCTCTTCGAGTTGATTTATTTTACTATACGGCGTAGCGCTATTTTGCCCATCAGCAATGACTTGTACCTTTACGCCTCTACTGGCGGCATTAATGAGGGCTGAAGTTACGGGCTTACTCGTAAAAGCAAACGCCGTAAGAGCAATGCGCTCACATTCGGCATCAATAAGCCCAATAAGATGCTCTTCTATACCATCGTCAGGGGAAAATAATGCACGTATAAATGGCCTTTTACTTACATTAAGCTCTTTTTGGATGCGATAAGCAGGTGTTTGACGCTGGTATAAACGCCGAGCTCCCAGAAAAAAAATGCTATTAAAAGCACAAAAAACCGCCAGAAGTGTTAGGCGATCTTTAAAAGAAGAAAGGCGTTTTTTCATGAGAAAACTGCTTGTTTTTTTTCTTTTAGAGTAGGATGCAAATAATGCTTTGTCTAGTAACATTTTCTTTCAATAGATGTTGCTTTTGATATATATGCTTGATAATCTTACAAGCATGGGCGTTTAAATAAGCTTTCTTACCTCTTTTTCTTAGAGCGTTGAACGAGACATACCTAATGCAGAAACATAAAAAGCAGGAAATCGTTTTTGGACTTCATCCTTTACTTGAACTTTTAAAAGAACGACGAAGAAAAATCATTACACTTTACACGACAAAACCATTACCAAAAGCTGGAGAGCAACTTCTATCACTTTTGCCACCAAAAACTCAAATACAATATGTCTCAAGAGATGTTCTGACACGCTTAGCGCAATCGCCCGACCATCAGGGTTTTTTAGCATACACTACCCCTTTTCCTTTCAGGAGTAAGCCTTTTGAGTCAAGCCGATCGCCCTTTGTGCTGATGCTCGATGGCATTCAAGATCCACGTAATCTCGGGGCAATTCTGCGTTCAGCTTACTGTACCGGTGTTACGGGCGTAATAGTACCTAAAAAAAGTAGTGCACCGTTGACAGCAGTCGCGCTAAAAGCTTCAGCGGGTTTAGCAGAGCATCTTGAGATATATCAAGCTGCTTCACCAAGCAGCGCTATTCAGGAACTGAAAAAGGAAGGTTACACGGTTTATTTGGCAGCTCTTGGTGGGCAAAACGCGTTAACGACTAGCTACAAGCTGCCATTATGTCTCGTTATTGGAAGCGAAGGCAAGGGTATCTCGCCAGAAATAAGTAATGCCGGAACAACAATCATGATACCTCAAAAAAAACCGGACATCTCATATAACGCTTCGGTCGCAGCAGGCATCCTTCTTTGCATCATTACACAGCAGATAACGTCATAAGCAAAAGAGTACACTATGTCACCGCTCTTATTAAGACTCGAGGGTATAAGTAAAATATATCCAATACGCCCCTCACCAATCATTGCTCTTGAAAGCATATCTCTTGAGGTATACAAAGGAGAAATAGTAGGCCTTTTGGGGGTGAATGGTGCCGGAAAAACTACTCTTTCAACAATTATCGCAACAGTACACCCACCTTCTTCAGGAACAATCTATTGGCAGGGCGTTTCAGTGTACTCAGCGCTGCAGGCGTACCGCAGCACAATAGGTTATTGTCCGCAAAGAGCCAATTTTGATCCCTTATTGACTGTTCGGGAAAACTTATTATTTGCAGGACGTTACTACTTGGTTTCAAAAAACGAGCTTGAAAACCGCATAGAAAAACTTATGGACACGTTTGGTCTTACCCCATACGCAAACTCCTTCATATCCGTTCTATCGGGCGGATACAAACAGCGTCTCCTTCTTGCTCGTGCTATTGTACATAACCCTTCACTTGTTATCCTTGATGAGCCTACTGTTGGCTTAGATCCTCACATCAGGCGCCAACTGTGGGATACTATTCTGCGACTCAAGGAGCAAGGAATTACTGTTATTCTCACAACCCATTACCTTGACGAAGCTGAAATACTCTCAGATAGAGTTTGCATTTTAGATAAAGGGCGCGTACGCGTTATAGATAAGCCTAAAAACCTGCTTTCTGCCTATAATAAAGCTCGCTTGGAAGATGTTTTTCTGCAGCTAATGCAAGAAACCGGAACTTAATATAAAAAGGTTACCCATGAAAGTAGCATCTGTCTTACGCATTTTTGTCTGGCTTATGTGGCGTGATATGCTTACGCTTAAAAAAAACGTACTTCAGAGAGTATTCGATGCCACCATATGGTCGGCAACAAACATTGCCATTAGTAACTTTATATTGCCAGCATTTGGCATTGAGGCACGCTTTGGACTTTTAATATGGGTAGGCACCATCGTTACTATGGCCTATTTTGAAGCGGGATACGCCGCACAAGAGTTTGTTGAGGACCGTACCGGCAATAATCATCTCGGATTCCTTTTAACGCTTCCTATACCATCCTGGCTCGTTTTTATAAAAATGGGTCTTGGAGCAGCACTTAACAGCGCCGTGTTGAGCGCTATCATGATACCTGTTGGCAAAATAATTATTCAAGATGGCCTGAGCATGAAAAACGTTTCGTTCATCAGTTTTTTATGCATTTTTATAGCCATTAATCTTTTTTGCGGATTTTTTAGCGTTTGGCTTTTAAGTTGGGCGCCAAGCAGCAGTAGATTTAAAGAAGTATGGAGAAGAGTTTTAAATCCGCTCTGGGCATTTGGGGGATATCAGTTTACTTGGTCCGTTCTTTATCAAACGTTTCCCCGATTTGCCTTTATCACACTATTGAATCCTTTGACCTATGCATTTGAGGGTCTTCGAGCAGCAATTTTAGGACCGGTGGGATTCATTCCAATCTGGATAAGCATCGGCATGCTTTTATTATGGACATTAATTTTGATTTACTGGGCACTTTTTTGGCTCAAGAAGCTCATAGATTATGTTTAAGAAGAACATCTTAAGGTTTATAGGGTAACTGCGATTGATAAGATAGTGCCGTAATGAGCGCTGTTGCAAAAATTTTCATGAGGTCTAATTTACTTTGTAAGGAACTTCCAGGCAAAAAAGAAAGCAAGTTGGCCACTTTTTGTTTTTCAAGCTCAGATACACGTTCATTTAAGGACCTAGCAAGGTGCTGGGACCCTATACGCGTCTCTGCTAATTCAGCTGCAGCTCTTAAAAGCGGTAGCGATTGAACGTTTAAGGCACCCGATCTGCTTTGCTCCAAGGCACCTTCTATAATACGAAAAGCAATGGGATTTAGAATAACGAGCGTAGTCCTATCAGCTTGAAGTAGTGTTCGACGATATGCTTCATTGATAGCTTGCATCCACTCTTCAGACAACGAAGATAGAGGAATTCTCTCCAAATACGAATCAACTATTGAGCGCAGAACTGAAGATTCTTGTAACCGTTCAGCTCTTCGAAAAAGATTTAAAAAAGGATCGCTTAGATCAGCGAGAGTCCTCGAATGCAAGCGATTTTCCAAAAAACGTAACTCCGTATGTAATTCGCTTCTTGCCTCAGTAGGTGAACGTTGTTCCATGGTGTTAGTAATCGAATATTGCATGAGATACATTCCCATCGACAACAGGTACGCGCTTATTTTTTTCCGTAGCAAAATTTTCTTGATATTTTCTATGAAATATAGCATGAAAAGGCCCTTTTTTCAAAGGGCCTTTCGATCTATAGATTTATTAATAGCTACTATCTATAGGAGACGCGGCTTGCTCTCTTGTTACACTCTCTACCGCGACAACGGTGAGGCGCCAATCCGCCAGCACGTCCTGCTTCAGATCTTGACATGGTGCCAGCACGACGTCTTGATCCTGCACGGGCAGTTGATTTTGCACGAGTAGCAACTGAGCGTGAGCTACGCGGTGCTCTTTCTTCCGTACCAAATAAGTCGCCTAACCAAGATGCTAAGCTTTCATTACTACGGCGAGCAGCTGTTCTAGTAACTGTTCTTCTATGTGTTCTTGTAGAACCATGTCTGGTTCCTGCATGTTTACGATGTGTTCGGTTTGCCATTTTGCAAATCCTCCTGTTTAAATGAGATACATAAGTCGAAGAGGCAACGATTCTTAAAACGCAACATTCGACAACCTAGACTATGCTTAGGCAAGAACATTGAAAAAAATAAGCATAATCTTTAAAACATTTCTTAATATAATATTACTAATAACGAATAATTAAATGCAATAGTTAGCGAAAAAAAGTTCTATTTTAAGCTTAAGCTCAATACGAAAAAATGATTTTAAATTCAATGCACTTGAAGGGTTATGCCCCACATAGATTGCTTTCTGCGTACTTTTGCTCACAGCAAATTATTAATCACAATTGTGATTATGATTCGTCAAAAAGAGTGATTATGCGAGAAAAAAATTAAGCATATTGATGACTAAGAGAAAGCATTTTCAATTGTTGACTTGATAAGCCATTACACGCTACAACCATAGTCACACGAAAAAGCGTAGGGTTAGGACAAGGGAAATGCGAGCAATGCGATTAGGTATTAACTATGGTGTGTACATGATATTACCAGTCATAGGATACGGCTTTTATAAGACTGTAAGCGCTTATCCACTAAGCGTTAACGTGAGGCTTGATACCTTTCCTGCTTCTTCTATAAGAAAGGAGATGGAGCAAAAACTGAAATCTTTAGCACTCAAAGTCTCAAGTAAGCTCTCCCCATACACCTTGCGCGCATTACTAAAAGAAAAATTCCCCCTCATAGAGCATGTCGGACTCTCATACAAAACGCCTACAGCTTTATACATCCGCATTATTACTCAAAAGCCACTTGCGCTTATCAACGGGATCCACATTTTAACACGCACTGGTAACATAGTACCTGCAAAACTCTATGCTCCGTCTTCTTATTGCACCATACCTTGCATACAAACAAACATCTTAGAACTTTCTGAGTCACGAAAAAATGATCTTTTAAGCTTTGCAAAACAGCTTCCACCTGAGACGTCTGATGAGTACATTTTTACGTTCCGTGATAAAACGGCAATCAGCGCGATTTGCAAAAAGCAGCCCTTCTTACAACTTACGTTAAATCAATGGAGTTTAAAAGAAGAAGCAACATGGAATGCCTTAGCGCTTTTAAAAGAGAAAATAGAGCACCGCTATCGACAAAGTACTCAAAATAAAAAAGGTCCTCATGCGTCATGGTGCGTGGATATGCGCTATACGGATAGGCTTATTTTGTCGCAGCAAAGGGGATAAAATCATGAAAAGAGGACATTTTGGACCTGACACACTCATTGTTGGTATAGACATTGGTACAACGAAAATTTGCGTTCTTGTGGCTCAACACGTCAATCATGGTCACTTTGAGGTTCTAGGCATAGGAAAATCTCCATCTCATGGACTTGCTCGAGGTGTAGTTGTTGATATAGCCCCAGCTGTGCAATCAATTAAGGCAGCGCTAAGAGAAGCTGAGCTTATGAGCGGGATTTCTATAGAGTCAGCCTATGTTGGAATATCAGGAAGCCATATACAATCACGCAATTCACAAGGTGTCGTTGCCATTAAGCAAGGTGAAGTTCGTTCAAGCGATGTAAGCCACGTGCTTGCAGCCGCTAAAGCAATACCATTGAACGAGGGACAACATATAATACATGTCCTGCCACAATTTTACATGATAGACGGACAACATGAGGTGCGAGACCCAATGGGCATGTATGGAGTTCGACTTGAGGCTCAAGTCCATATAATAACCGGGGCCTTATCTTCTGTCCAAAATCTCATTCGCTGTTGTGAAATGGCTGGTATCAAAGTACGCGATATCATCTTAGAGCCGTTAGCTTCAGCAGAAGCAACATTAACTTCGGATGAAAAAGAACTCGGAGCTTTCATGCTCGATATTGGTGGAGGCACCTCGGACTTTGTGCAGTATCGACAAGGTGTTGTACATCACACCAAAGTGATCCCTGTAGCTGGCGATCTTTTTACTCAAGATATAGCTCTCTGCTTGCGTACACCTTTACGTGAGGCTGAACGGATCAAAAAGGAGTCGGGATCTGCATATACTGCCGCAGTGCGACCTCAAGACAGAATCGAAATAGAAACTATTCAAGGAACCTATACCCGGACCATTAATAAGAACGAGCTTGCCTCAATCCTTGAAGCACGTGCTGAAGAACTGTTTGAAATACTTAATCATGACATCCAAACAAACCACTTACAGGCTCCCGCGGGCCTTGTATTGACCGGTGGAGGCGCACTTCTTAACAACATCCAAGACATAGCACATAAAGTGCTTGGTATGCCAACCCGCATAGGACGGCCAAGTACACACACAAATTTCAAAGATCTTATCGAAGATCCTTCATACGCAACGGGGTACGGCTTAATAAAACACGCACTCAAACAACAAAAAATAGGATCGTTAGACACATTAACAGGGCCTCTTGCCGCTCGTATTTTCAAACGTATGCGCTCATGGATAAGTGACTTCTTGTAAAAAGCCATTACACGTTTTGCTTGATTGTTACTTTATACTTGCGCTCATCGACTATCTTTCTTGCTTCTTTAATACGCCGCGTGCTAAGGTGCTAGCGTTCAGAGTATTTAGTAGTGAAGGAGCTGTACATGGCATTAAACAGAGAGCTGAGCATAGAGTTTGAACATGATTACCTTATGCACCAAAATGCGATAGCTCGTATTAAAGTTATAGGTGTTGGAGGAGCCGGGGGCAACACAATCAATTATATGATTGGTCAGAAATATGAAAACGTTGAATTCATTGTGGCCAATACCGATGCTCAGGCTCTGAAATTGTCTAATTCTCCTTTAAAGCTCCAAATCGGCTCCAATGCTACGCGCGGAAGGGGAGCTGGCGCCAATCCCGAGGTAGGAAAACTTGCCGCAGAAGAAGATATTGATAAGATTGTAGATTTTTTAAAAGGTTCAGACATCGTCTTTTTAACAGCTGGGCTAGGTGGAGGAACTGGATCTGGCGCTCTTCCCGTCATTGCTCGAGCTGTTCGCGAGCGGGGTATACTTTGTATTGCTGTAGTTACAAAGCCGTTTGAGTTTGAAGGAAAAAGGCGCATGGCAGTGGCAAATCAAGCGCTTGAGCTATTAAAAAAGGAAGTTGACACATTGGTCGTTATACCGAATCAGCGACTATTGGGTGTAACTGATCACAAAATATCATTGGTAGATGCTTTTGGCATGATCAACAACGTTATTCACCAATTTGTAAAAAGCATCGCAGATATCATTTCAAAAGCTGGACACATCAACGTTGATTTTGCAGACGTATGCACCATCATGCGCCACATGGGATTAGCTGTTATGGGTACCGGTAAGGCTTCGGGAATTGATCGTGCGCAAAAAGCTGCTATGCAAGCACTTTCATCTCCTCTTTTAGAAAACGCGAGCATTGAAGGAGCTCAAGCTGTACTTCTTAATATTACCGGAAGCGCACTGGGTCTTTATGAAGTTCAAAGCGCCGCTTCACTCGTCTACGATGCCGCAAAAGACGCAAACATCATAATGGGATCAGTCATTGATGACACAATGGATGATGAAGTTGTGGTAACTATTATCGCAACTGGAGTCGAGCATCACCATAAGACACATCTCATACAACCTTCAATTAATAGCCCGGCTCTTTCTTTACGGCCAGCGCATGCAGCAGAATCAGGGGCTGAAAATAAGCGAACACTTTACGAATCCTCGCCAGAGCTTTCCACACAAGAGCTTGAAGTGCCAACTTATTTGCGTAGAGCACAGGAAAAAGAAATACCACCCAAATAAGTTTAAGCAGTGGTATTGACTTTTATGCAATAAAATGGGCATAGTAAAAGAAAAAAGAGGATAGTATGGTACTAGACAATTGCACCTATAACAAAATAAAATTAATGCACGAGATCAGTTCGATGCTTTGGTTTATCTCTCACCACGCCATTAATGATGCAAAAGCTGCAGGCGATGTTAGCTGTGTTGAAACATTGCAGGTACTTGAAGAAGACCTACAAAGGCATTTAGAGCGTCTACGCCAGAATATGTGCATTGTCTCACAATAAAACTTTTTAGAAAGCGTCGTTATTCAAAACGTTCTGCACGATATCTTAAACACGCGTGTATTTGTCTGATTTTCCTTTAAATGTATTAATCGGATATTTTTGAGCATTTAAAGCCATCTTTGATTCGAATGCACTGCTTAAATCTATGTTTGCAACAACCGAAAACTTAAGAATGCTAAAAAGAACATCCGCGACTTCATTTTCTATTTCTTTGCGTCTTTTTTCTAAGATTGCTAATGAATCTTTATCTTCATGCCATAGAAAAAGCTCCATAAGCTCAGCAGCTTCAATAGTAGCGTCCATGCTGATATTTTTTAACGTCTGATACTGCCACCAATCACGTTCTTCTATAAAGCGCGAAGCTGCAGTTTTAAGCTGATCAATGGTTACTTTATCATCCATAAAGTCCCTTTAAAACGTATTATTTTATGCTCATATAAGTACTGTATTTGAATTCTAGATAATAAGCGTCATTTTTTAGCAGACTTTTGCTTATGTTTAAGCTTCGATTTTTGCTTATTTTTGTCTTTAAGAGCTTTTGCTAGAGGTTTAATCACGGACCGAGCTTTAGGAATTGCCAGGTAATTTTCTGAATCAATGCGACTCACCGTATAACCCATTTTTTTAAGTTTTGTTTTAGTGGCAGCTATTTTAAGCTTTGTTGCACTATCAGCTTTTTCAAGGGGAATTCCGCCGCAAATTTCAATAATGATGACTGGACGATTTTGTTGAATTGTTCTGCGAGCCCCGTCAAGTACTATATTTTCTGAGCCCTCAACATCTATTTTAAGAAGCGAAACATTAGATAATAGAAGGCTATCTAGAGTTATCATGAGAACGTTAGACCCACACGTCGTTGCTGATGGAGGGCAGATTGGCATTCCTGCTTCATTACCCGCCTCTACGTTGTACATCCGTACCCATTTCTCCTCATTACCAAGAGCATTATTTTTGGTTTTAACATTTTTAAGGCCGTTGAGCTTAACATTCACGACGAGTTCTTGAAATATTTTGTGTTGCGGTTCAAAAGCTATAACAGTGCCTTTAGCGCCCACTGCCTTAGACATTGAAATGGTATGTGTACCGATGTGGGCCCCCGCATCTACAACTGCAGATCCTGATTTAATATGCTTTTTCAACAAACGCACTATTTTATGTTCCCAAACCTTTCCTCGCCTTAAAATATCTTTTATCAAATCTTTTCGTTCATCAAGATAAAATTTGCCAAGCCCTTCGACATGATAAATTCTGTATTTAAGCAGATCATTTTGAGCACTTTGGCTCGCCTTACTGAGTAAAGCCGACAGCAAAAAAGCGGTTAAAAAAAATAAATTAAGATTAATACTCTGGTTCATAACATCTCCCGCATGGTATTAACAAATCTTGAATTGAAAATGCCTTATCGTCACCAGTTCTGATTCTTTTTTATATAGCCAAGATCAGCAAGTAATGTACCAGCGCGGTCTTTAAATTCCGCTTTATGTTTTTCCGTAAAATATGTCTGCCAACTACCTATCTTACCCTTTCTAAAAGTTGGAGATTGCCCAAAAAGAGTCTTGCCAATTTTTTTTGCTTGCTTCGATTGTATGGGATGACCGATGTGTTGAGCTATTTGTGCAATCACTTTAAATTGCTTTTTTTCAACATTCTTGTTGTATACTTTTCTAGCTTTGGGCCCTACTAACTCTTCAAATTTGACCGTAATAAAATTGGGTGCGTTTTTCCAGGCTGTATACTGACTATAATTTGATAAGACTCCTGGGGTAGACAAGCCTAACTCCTTATAATCTTCACAATATATAAGCTTGGAAAGAAGTTCGTCGCGACTCATGCCTTGTAACTTTGGCCAGTCGCCCGGGTGTTCATAAATCCATTCGAGGAAGGAGACTAATTGATCCCTTGGGTCTCTGCAAATAAAAATTCCTTTAAAGTTAGCTTCTTTAAGCATCTTGCTGTATTGCTCATCAAAGGGCAAGTGCGTAATAAAATAATTAGATTGATTTGCTTTATTAATTATCTTTTCATTTAAATCCTTAGCAGACAAAATTGGAAAGCCATATTGTCGCTGCCTCTTTTCTATACGGCCAACACAGTCAGCCACGAGGTGATTACCCGCCTTGGGAATACCATTGATAACGATATTATATTTTTGCCCGCAAATGCTCAAACAGCTAAAAAGCACTAGCAGACTACTTGACGGTGCAATCAATTTCATAACCGAACTCCCTAAGTCATTTTGTAAAAACTAGTCAAGTTTTATTTGTCTACGACGTATTATATCACTCTGTTTTCAATTTTGTCTAACCATGTGGCTTTTTTTAGTATTATCTCTCAAAAAGACGCTTTTTCTGCTTTTTTAAGGAGCGATATCATTTTACTTGTTATCTAAATATAAAGATATGTCTCAAAGATAAGGCGTGGCTTTATATACTTAAATCAATGACGAAAGAGTGTATTCGCTTGCTTGTTGCACCTGACCTATAAGTTTTTCCAAGCGTTGTAAGAACAATTTTAATTTGCGATAATCATTGCCCGCGATGATAGAAAGTGTTGCTATAAACGTATCAATATGGGTTGGTGTAAGCAGATTATTATGAAAAAGCTGCTTTAAAAGCGCTAATAAAAGCTCGTCGAGCGAAAAAAGATTTTGAGAAGCACCACATAAAAGATGAACATAAAGGGCTTCTGCAAAAAAAAGCTGTAATTCTTCATGATCAGCAAGTCTGACGAATGCATGAATTTTAGGTGGCCTTGGTGCCAATTGATAATACATATTTGTATGTTCTTTATAACCGAGAGTCAGGCATGACACGTGCGTTTGAAGAAGGGCAAAAATTTGTGGCTGCTCTCTATGCAGCTCCTCTTCAGTTTTTTGGTAGGGAAAAGGATATCGGCTTGCATCAATTGAGCCTGTCGTGACCTGCGTAACAATGCCAAAAAGCTTTATATGCTCTTGTAGAGTTACTACTAAAGACCCAAAGGCAGGCATGCTATCCCATTTCCAACAATGAACTTTCCAGCTTGAAAGGGAGCTTTCTATAACTTCACCAAAGTGCTTCATCATGAATAGCCACCATCTGAAAGGGTCAATTGTTCCTCGTCTAAATCAAAGTGGTCTACAAAGCTAGTACGATGAATGATACTCCTACCCAAGAGCTCAATATTTTTTCTATGTAAGGCCGTGGCATATCCCTTGTGCTGACCGATGCCATAGGAAGGAAAAGCATTACCCATACTTTCCATTATCCGATCACGAGTCACTTTAGCAATGATAGAAGCTGCCGCTATAGAAATAGATTTACTTTCGCCTTTAGGAAAAGCAATAACCTTACTTTGACCCTCGATGGTTAATGGGAGGGCATCGACCAAAATATATGAAGGTACACTTGACGAGCGAGGTAGCACCTGTATGACCGCTCTCTTCATAGCCATAAGCGTGGCCCTGTAAATGTTTACAGTATCTATTGCACGATGGTGAATCACGCCCACAGCCGCCACACCATTATTGAGTATCCAAGTATAAGCGCGAAGCCGCTCAGGACAAGTAAGTTCTTTGGAATCTTTTATTAAACGGCTTTTGACTGTAGAGTTAAGAATAACGGCCGCAGTGACCAAAGGGCCTGCTAATGAGCCTCGACCTACCTCATCAACACCGCAAACACATTCCCGGGCTTTCCATGCTGTATCTTCGTAAAAATTCTTTTTAAAGTCAGGCTTACGCCGCACGGTAACCATAAGCTTCGTTTTTCCATTTGACAAGAATAACGGGTTGAGTACAATTAGAATTACGCGGTTAATAACCATACTATCATGCTTTTCAAAAACATACAAAAGGAGTTGACTATGTCAGCGTCATCATCACCTACGGCACTACGCGTAAAAGAGCTACTACGCGAAAAGGGATGGACGACCAAAATCTTAGCTGAAAAGACTGGAATGTCAGAAAGCTATTTAACCCACATCAAAAATGGAACAAGACGGTGGAATGAGGATTCTCTTAGAAAGCTTGCACATGCTTTTGAAGTAGGACCTATCGAGCTTTTTGCCCAGCATCGTCAACGCACTGATCAGGTAATAAGCAACGTTAAAATGCCTGAAAAATCCGATGTTCAGGTACAAGTGCAAATCGTACCTGTAGTTGGTGATATACCTTCACATCCTTCTCCATATAATAACCAGCTTATGCAAATAACGACTGGATGCAAAGATATGTTTGTTCCTATATTGAACAAAACCGATCCAGGCATGTTTGCATTAGCTCTTAATAACAACCTTCTTGCGCCTACTTTTGAAAAAGGTGATTTACTTATTGTCTCGACTGAGGTATGGACCCGCTCTGGAGACATTGCAGCGGTCGAGTTTGGCAATGACACACCTGTAAAGGGAATCATGAAAGTTACCTTTACCGATGACTTTGTCGTTCTCGAGTCAGTCAACTATAAGCAAGCACCAATTGCTCTTGTAAGAGCCAAAGACCATTTCAGGATAATTGGGCGTGTAATTGCTCGCTATCAAAATCTTGAAGAATAAGAATTAGTATAAAACTGCTAAATACGTGCTTTTGCAAAAGCACGTATAGTGTAAACACTTCCATTTAGTAGAGGACCTTGATGACAACACGATATGAACTTATGATGATCGCTAGTCCAGAAATAACGAGCGATGAATCAGCAAAGCTTGAGTCCGCTATTGCGCAAACAATAGACGAAAATAAGGGTAGACTTATCTCCTTCGAGCAATGGGGCAAGTACCGCCTTGCATACCTTATTGAAGGTAAAGAATATGGCGTTTACTTTCTCGTTCGCTTTGAAGCATCTGAAATCAATGCCAATAACGTGCTTTCTGCCTTACACAAGCTGCTTTCGGTGGCAAATGTAGAGCTTGTTATGCGCTTTAGAATCTTTAAACTTGACCCACGTGCTTCTCTTTCATACCACCGACCAGAGTCTCTTGAAGAAACGCCAAGCAAGGACGTTGAAAGCTTTCTTAAGGACAGCAGGATGACGGGGCTTTTGCATGGGCGATCTGAAAGAGGAAGAGGTCCACGTGACTTTAACAAAAACCAGGAAGAATCAATTGACGTTGATGACCTGGAAGAATCTATTGAAACGGAGGCATAAGAATGGCTCGTAGAGTTAAACTTAAAGTAAGTGCACGTCTTCTGCGTAAAAAAGCTCGAAGAGGCTCTTTATTTGCAGGAAAACACTGCAGATTCTGTAGCAGCGATGCTCAGGCAGCATCACTTGATTATAAGAACGCAAATTTACTCAAAAGCTTCATTACTGAGCGTTGCAAAATTTTGCCTTCACGCATATCAGGTAACTGTGCTCTGCATCAGCGCAGGCTCGCTACTGAGATTAAAAGAGCCCGCGTCATGGCATTACTACCCTTTGCTTCACATCAAGTAGCTTAAAGGTACTTTCTTAAGAAGGGGCGTTCCCCTTCTTAAGAAAGGTCAAACTCAGTTATTCATCGGTTAACTCAGCTAGACAAAAAAAACTTGACCGATATACTAAAAGAAATACTATCCACGTCACTTACGCATTTTTACGAGAAAGATTCAAGGGCATGGCCTTACAGCACAGAGAGAAGGTACGCAACATAGCAATTATTGCTCACGTAGACCACGGCAAGACAACGCTGGTTGATAAACTTTTGCGCCAAGCGGGCACTATAAGTGAAGCTGCTGGTGAGCGAGTTATGGACAGTAACGCGCTTGAGCGCGAACGGGGTATTACCATTTTAGCCAAAAATACTGGCATCAAGTGTGGCGATTACACTATCAACATCGTTGATACTCCTGGACACAGCGACTTTGGTGGCGAGGTAGAGCGCACTCTGCAAATGGTTGAGGGCTTTTTGCTCTTAGTGGATGCAGCTGAAGGAGTTTTGCCAGGGACAAGATTTGTGCTCTATAAAGCCTTACAACTCAACTTAAAACCTATCGTTTTTATTAATAAAATCGATCGTAAAGATGCCGATATTGAACGAACGGAAAACCAAATTCACGATCTTTTTCTCGATCTTGCTGTTAGTGACAATCAATTACATTTTCCGGTCTTATACGGTTCTTCACGCCAAGGATTTGCTACCGCCGATATCAAAAAGTCTTCTGAATCGTTAAAACCTCTTTTTGATGCTATCATTGAGCACATTCCCGCTCCTATTGAAAAAGAACAAGGCTTACAGCTTCTTGTAACCAATTTAGACCACTCAGACTTTTTAGGAACTATAGCAATTGGCAGGATTTTCAGTGGTAAGATTCGCGTTGGACAATCCTTCATTTGCTGCAAGGACGACTTTGTAAGTAAGCCAATGCGCGTTACTAAACTGTATACTTTCTATGGCCTTGAGCGCGTTGAAACAGCTGAAGCATGCTTTGGTGATATTGTAGCGCTTACCGGATTTACTGAACCTGTAAGCATCGGAACAACACTTTGCGATGTTTCAAACCCTCTACCACATGCCTACGTCAAAGTTGATGAGCCGACCATGGCAATTTACATCTCGGTCAACGACTCACCGTTTAACGGGCAAGATGGAAAGCTCCTTACTTCAAGGCAAATTAAAGAGCGCCTTGAAAAAGAGCTTAAAACTAATGTGGCTCTACGCGTGGAAGCTACAGATTCGCCCGATGCATTCAAAGTCTCCGGTCGCGGACAACTTCATTTAAGCATCCTTATTGAAAACATGCGCCGTGAAGGCTTTGAGCTTCAGGTTTCTGCACCTGAAGTGATTTATCAAACTATTAACGGCACAAGGCACGAACCGATCGAGTATCTCGTTGTAGATATACCAGAAGAGTACCAGGGCGTCGTTATTGAGTCTTTGGGTCGCAAAAAGGCTGATATGAAAAACCTTGTACATTACGGAAATAAACGTGTTCGCATTGAATTTGAAATACCTTCGCGCGGACTTCTCGGTTTTAGAAGCCAATTTTTAACCGATACTCGTGGTACAGGTATTGCAACATTTAGCTTTTCCGGTTACCAGCCCTACAAAGGCGACATTCAATTACGTACCAAAGGCACACTCGTGTCAATGGAACAAGGCTCTGCTACCTCCTTCGCTTTAGAAACCCTCCAACAAAGAGGGGTCTTATTCGTTCGACCAACTAACAAGATCTATGAGGGTATGATTGTCGGTGAGAATAGCCGCGAAGGTGACATGGATGTTAATCCCTGCAAACTGAAGAAATTAACTAACATGCGTGCTGCAGGTTCTGAAGATCTTGTAAAGCTAGAGCCCCCTCGGGTAATGGATCTTGAGATGTGCATGGAATGGATAATGCCCGACGAGCTTATCGAGGTCACCCCTAACCATATACGGCTCAGGAAAAAGATTTTAAGAGCCGCGTTGCGGTAGACCTAGTCTTTTTTTTCGTGTGCCCTTAAAGTGCTCACAAAAGCGTATACAAGTACGATGACTCCAAGAAGAGTGAAAAGGGTCAAGAAGCGTCCCGTGTGTCCGCTCTCTTTACCTGTAAGGGCCAGGGCTTTAATATGGCTAGCAGTACAGGTATATATCCAGCTTACCGGCATACTTGCAAAAAATATAGCGAACGTAAACGTTATTAGTCGCATAGAGGAAAGTGCTGCTAAAGCGGTAATGGCCCCAAAAGGCATTATGGGTAGAAGTTGTAGCGCAAATATATAGTACACGCCCGATCGCTGAAAGTAATAGCGAAATCTCTCTAAAAATCTTCCATATTTGCGCTCAATATAGGGTGATGCCCACCGACGGATGATCACAAAAGCCACAATAGCTCCGAGGGTGGATGCAAGCACCGTATAGACAAAGCCTTCTAAGCAGCCAAAGACGAATCCACCCATCATGGTTAGAGCAATTGTAATAGGAAGCCCGATTGCTGCTACAAAGGCATAGGCAAATATGTACGCAAGCACAGCCGTACCATATCTTTTTTGCACAAGAGTCTCAAGAGCGTGTGTATACCTTAAAAATCGCTCCAAGGAAAAAAAATCTCGAAATAACCAATAGATGAGAAGAAAAACGCCAATCAACAAGGCGGTAAAACCTATCCGGTACCAGCGCTTTTTATGTTTCACCAAAATTCCTTTCAAAAGCACAATCAGCTTATAAGGATGCCCTACCAAGAGCGGGCTAAAAGATTTTATGCTTATGATTATGGAACAACAAACAAAAATAGCAAGCGCTTAAGCAAAAAAAGACCGGCTTCGAATAACCGGTCTTTTTAAAAAATATAATTAAACCCTATTGATAAGAAGGGAAACGGTCGTTTCAGCATCACCAATTGCGCTCAACTGGCAAGTCTCATCATCTCCTAAAAACTCTAACTTAAAATTCTGTCCTGCAACTCCTTTAAGGAGAAACCTCGTATTAGTGCTTTTTAAGAAATTCGATCCATAATTGCCTGTCTCGCTACCTTCTACCTTTTCTTCTGCACCCAGTGGTCCAAACATAGCACGTATAACAACACCTTTATGGGTCGTTTCTCTTAACATAGCAACACCCGCGGTGTAACTGACCTCATAAGCGGCGGTTTCCGGGCACGTAAAATTCGCGCTACCGAGTTCGTGCTTCCAGCCTTCTGATTCACCTTTTTGATTAAAGGTTATTGCCTGATATTTATCGACTGATTTATAGGCTTGTACCTCGTTAGAAGAAGCGCTTATATAGCTTTTCTGATCTCGAGAACAGTCGCAAGGAAAGCCATCTTTTCCAGGTCTTCCATCCCTACCATCTTTCCCATCGAGACCTTTTACGATTTTTACGGGCGTGGGCGTATCGTCCAAGCTTTTATAACCATTTTTGGATGATTTCCCTTTGCAGCCCCCATTTCGTCTACATGAATTTTTTGAGGAACCTTTGTTACCTTTTTTCTTCATGATATGGGCTTGCCGTCCATCACGCGAAAGTGCCCAATCAGTACTGAAAGAGCAAGATAATGCTACAATTGACAAAAGCGCAGTTTTTAAGAAGGATTCTCTTTTCATATACATCTCCTTTTTATACATGAACAATGAGCTTTTATACATTAGCACATCAAGGAGAATATACAAGCCGAGTTATGTTAGAGCCTATTTTATAAGACTTGCAATGATGCCTTTAAAAAAGATAAGGCGTGCTCACGGGCACGCCTTATTATCTTACAGTGCGGCTCTTTTTTGCTTTTTATAGTTCGGTCTTTACAGCCGCAGCTAAAACTTGTTCTACGGTTAGCCCTGGATTTGTCGCCTTAAATGTTTCAACAATCTCCTTCAAGGCTTTTTCAACATCTCTTCTTTTTTCAGCTTTTGCTTTTGCGACTTCGGCTTCGTCCCGCGCGTCTTCAAGATCAGCGTCGTGTTGCCAAGAGAGAAGCACTTGCTGAGTAGCTATGTAAAGCTCTCTTAAGAAAGTCACGCTACCAAAACCAATTCCTAGCATCTTTATTAACTTAGGCATAAGATTGAGCACACGTGATGGACTTGGACTGCTTGCATCTGCGCCCTTCGTTGTTATCTCCTCAGTAGTACATGGTTTTTTCGCACTTTCTACGCCAGCTCGAAGAAGGTAGGTAAGAACGAGTGCTAAAGTTAGGCCTGAGATTCCTCCAAAAAATGCATCTGTTTTCCAGTAATTTGCTTGACCTAATTGATGCAAATACTCATCATCAACTTTGTTTTGTGTTTCGGCTAGTTGGGCATCAATATCGGCAATCGCCTTGTCATGTTTTTGACCAAAGCAATTTAGCGATAGCAAGCTCCAGGCCATGGCCCAGCTTAGAATAAGCTTATTCACTGAACTCTCCTTCAGAGATAAAGGTTTTTAATATAGGGACGGCATCCTTTGATAAAAATCTTTAAGCCGATTGAGCGTAGCATACCTTAAACGCCACGTCCAGAATATTATGTCAAAAAAAAAATCCCTTTTTCTGGCTGTCAATGGGAGCTTTTTAGCTTTAGATTTAAAAGCAAACTTTTCTATCAACTAAAGTGTCTGCGAATCCGAACAGTCAAACGAAGAGTACTATAAGCCCCCAAAGATAAACCTTAAACCATATTTCATAAGGTTCTCTTTAATTGTAGGCAAAATACCAGAGTTAGAATAACGATGGGCTTTTTGTTGTCAAGAAAACCACAAGGGCCACTTGCTCTCCTAAAGAAGTTTGTGCATACTTTTAGTGAAGAGCTTTAAAAAGGGCATACGCGCGAAACTGTGAAATATCTTATTCTTTTGGCATACGATGGAACCCGCTATCAAGGTTGGCAGGAACAACCTCATCAAAGCACTGTTGTAGATACGCTTAAAAACACCTTTTTAGAAACTTTTGGGACCCCGGCTTTCTTATATGGAGCATCTAGAACCGATAGTGGTGTGCACGCTTTGGGACAAGTGGCAGAGGTCACGTCTTCCTTCGAGATCGACCCGGAAACTTTAAAGCGGGCATGGAATGGTCGGTTGCCCCAAGACATCCACATCCGTAAAGCAGTTATCACACCCAATGAGTTTAACCCCCGATCTTGTGTGCGAGAAAAAACGTATTACTATCACTTTTTTACCCAAAGAGCATTACCCCATTGGGCGCGTTACGGAACGGTATACTGGCAAGCTTTAGACTTTGACAAACTTAAAGAAGCGCTTACGCTTTTTGAGGGGACGCACGATTTTAGGTCTTTTTGCACGGGCGATGAACAGGAAAACACTATTAGAACGATCAACGCTATAAAATTAATTTACTTAAAAAACTTCAAAACCTATAGAATCGTATTCCAGGGACCAGGTTTTCTTAGATACATGATTAGGCGCATTGTCGGGGCATGCATGGCCTCAGCTATGCGACAAGAGATCTCTCTAGAACTTCTTTCAAAAACACTTGTCTCTTGCGATCCCCATCACACCTTGCCTACAGCACCTGCTCACGGTTTGGTACTTCGGAAAATAGAATATATACAATCACCTTGGAAAGAAAATGACACGCACATTTAAAAAAAGTCTCCTTATTGGTTCACTATTAATCGCCAGTTTTGGCGGGCTTACTTATTGGTACTATGACACATATACCGCGTGCCAAGGTATTCAGCTCTATCGCCCATCGCGAGATCGCCAACCGATCATAGATCTATTTAAAGACAATTGGTATTGGCTTATTCCAGATTCGCTTACTACTTTTTCGATAGAATCTTATCTAGATACAAACACAAAGCTTCAAGGCACTAGTAAGGAAGATAACAAAATACTTGTTTACTGCGTTGACAATAAAACAATTGGTATGGTGGCCTTTTATGAAGATTCTTTCTACAAAGGACAACTCCGTTTCATTGTGCTTGACAAAGCATATCGTGGTCAAGGCTATGCCGAAAAGCTCATGAACTATGCTCTTGATGATATGAAAAAACGAGGATTATCCAAAGTAAAGCTTATTACTCGCACAAACAATGAGCCCGCCCGCAAATTCTACTTAAAGCTAGGGCTCAAAGAGTTACAACCAAAAGGCGGCTATGTTGAATTTGAAAAAGATTTATAATTAATTAGGTATCGACGGTAAAATACTCTTTTGATACAATTAAGTACAGTTTTTAAAAACACTAAGGTAACATTATGAAATTAATTGTCATGAGCTTAAGCTTACTTTTTACGGTAACCGTTTATAAATCGCACGCCCAGGAAATTGACCCAAAAAAAATCATAGCTTACTGCGATGACGATGGTTGCGTACATCCACAGGCAAATCGCCATTATTCAAACCCAAGAAAAGATAAAAACAATGGCCAAGAGCCTTATACTGCACCAATCAAGGAAAATCTTGCAAAAGCCAACCGACTTTTTCAAGCAATGCGCGATTTTCAAGAAGTTGCAGATATCGTTAAAAACAGTCCAGCCGATCCTGAGCTAGATGCCCTACTTCAAGATGCTCCAATTGCCCCAACATTAGAGTACTTTGTATCTCTTTCTCAAACAGAAAGAGAGCTAGCCATTGACGAATTTATTAAACACGTTGAAGACGTAAAACAACACCTCGCGGCCCGTCAACAAGCAAGCGAGGCCGATATAGATGCCTTGATTAATGAGCAAAATTTCGCTCAACAATACGAGCAGTTATCTGAAAAACAAAAGTCGGAACTTCGAGAAGGGCCTTCATGGGTAACCATTTGGTTTGAAGAAACGATAGCTTCCCTTTTTGAAATATTTCCGTCGCTTGAAGATTCTACCCTCGCTCTTGTTGAAAAGTATCCTTTCTTACTTGAATGGTATGCAAAATATTACGAATACATGTATCCTGAACCAGAAACAATAGATATTGCATACGAACCTGATATCACTATTGAAGATGAAGAAGACATAGTGCACGTTAAATCCGATGAGACGCCATCAGAAGAAACGGCGAACAGCGATCATGAGCTCTAAATCACATATCTTTGCCCTCTATTATGCTCAACTACCGAGCTCAAAAATAGAGGGCACATTTTTAATCGATGACATATCCTTAATACAACGCTTAAATCGTGTATTACGAGCAAGCGAAGATCAAGAATTAATTCTTTTTAATACTATCGCTAATGCACACATTGTTCTTAAAGCTTTTGATAAAAAGCACATAGAAGCACTCGTGCTTAAATGGGAGCTTAATAAACAGATTGCACCATTAGTCACTTGGTGGCTCCCACTCTTAGAAAAAAACGATTGGGAAGATGCTCTCTCTTTCTTAACCATTTTGGGCGCCACTACTATTCAGCCACTTATTACAAAAAAGACTCACCGACAAAAGCTTTTTGATGGTGAATCTGAACGATTACAGCGTGTTATAATAGCAGCGGCGGAACAATCAAAGCAGTTTAGCTTACCAACGCTTGAAAAGGTTATAACGCTGGAAAACGCCCTAAAACTGCCAAAAAATGGGCCTTTAGTTTTTTTTGATGTGAATGGGCAATCTGCTTACTGCGTAATGACTCAATTAGAAAACCTAAAACCAGCGCACATTACGTGCATGGTGGGCCCAGAGGGTGACTTGACAGATGAGGAGAAGGGGCTTATTAAAAGTTATGGTTTTCAATTTTGTGCGCTTACGACTTCGATTTTACGTTCAACACATGCCTCATTTCTTGGCATGGGGCTTATACGATCTCTTATACGGAGCACAGCGTCTCATCAAGAATAGGACACGAAGAAGTTGAAGAGGCTTTTAAGTAAAGCGGTAATACCTGGTCAACGCTTTGCCCAATATCCCACAATTTCCAAGCAACATCATTAATCGATGCAAGGGATGCTAAAAGTGGGAGAGGCTCCGGAATAACACTTTTTTGTAAAACACTGTTCTGTAATAGTTTTTCATGCAATAAAACGCCATTACCCACCAGGGTGATAAGCTTTTGAGATGAATTTGATGGTAAAGCTACAAGTTGCTCAATCCGTGCACACACTGCAGTTGCCCGCTCGCAGCCGTGCGCAATCATGCCGTTTTTTACATCGTAAAGCGCAAAATAGAGATCATCACAAAAAGCATTAAGAAGGACTGCTATATACGGTGTAGATACGTTGTGCCGCACACTTTCTACAAACGCATCGAGGCCATCAACGCCAACTATAGGCTTTTTAGTTGCATAGGCCAAACCGTTAACAGTTGCAAGTGTAACCCGCAGTGTCGTAAAGGGAGCGGGGCCCTTATGGACGACAAAAAATGAACAATCAGAAAGTGTTAATCTACATCGATCAAGCAGAGCATCAACAGTAACTAAAAGCTCCTTACTTGCTTGATGTTTTGCAACAATTTGAGATTCGAGAAGTACACCATCTCGTGCTATTGCAATTTCTATTGCTTCATAACCTGGATGGAAGAGAAGAGCGTAAAGGGGAGTCAAAAAAATCCTTAACTAATGATTGCGGTTTTTATATTTTTGCTGCTGATAAAAAAGGCTAAAAGCGTCGTATTCTATAGTTTTTTCCTTTTTGGCTACTATTTTACCACAATTTAAGCACTTCCATCCTTCAAAATTTAAAAAATGGTCAAAAAATGACTGAAGTACCATTAAGCCCGAGCACTTTGAGCACCTCATACAATTTCCCCTTTCCTTAAAAGCGTCTGCGTTAGAGAGAAATCTAGAAGAGGGCTTTATACGTTGTCAATAACTACCTAGATTAATCTATAAAGCAGAGCAAGAATGAAAGCTCTGGTTCTTACTATAGCTTACAACAATTTCTAAAAATAACCTTAAAAAGCCTTAAGGTACGCTGATGTCTGCACTCCTTCATTATCAAAAACCCTATGAGCAACCATCCAATCGATGATAACGTATGTACATCAAATAGGAATCTAGAATAAAAGCTGCGGCTACTGAATGACTTTTAAGTTTTTCTTGCGGAGTTCGAGCTGCAGAAAGTGATTCAGCTCGTTTACTACTCAATCGTTCATCCCATAAAGTAAAAGCCATGCTTGGAAAGCTCTTTTGTAATCCAGCAAATGCCGCCTCTATTTTAACCGTTTGCTGGCTAGACTTGCCACTCATAGTTTTAGGGTGCCCCACAACGATTTCTTCTATAGATTCATCATTAAGTACATCCTTAATAAATTGATCTAATACGTCCCTAGAGATGGTTTTGTAGGGACGAGCAAGCACTTTTGAAGCATCAGATAACGCGGATCCTACCCACGCATCGCCAATATCCAGTGCCATAACCTTGCCCATGATCTCCTTCTCTTTGCAAAAAGCAGTTTTAAAATCTATACTAAAGGCTATTCAATAAGCTATAGTATGCCTTAGTTTACAAAGAGTTTAAGGGAGATACAATGTCCTCTGCAGATCTTAACGCGTGGGTGGAATACATTGATAATGCAATTTGGGGCGGCTGGCCCCTTCTTGGCTTTATAATTTTTGCAGGCATAATCCTCACCTTGGGATTACGGTTCGTGCAATTTAGGTACTTCTTTTCCGCATGGAAATACATATTCCCTAAAGCGAGCGACGGCAAACAAACTGAAAACTATATCACACCGTTTCAAGCATTTCTCAACACGCTTAGCGCCAGTATAGGAAACGGCAGCGCCGCAGGCATGGCAACAGCGGTAAGCGGAGGCGGTCCCGGAGCTGGTATATGGATTTTCATTCTCGGATTTTTATACATGGTAATTCGATACGCCGAGGTTTTTGCAAGTATGGAATACCATGAAACGACTGCAACTGGCGCTGTTAGAGGCGGTCCCATGGTCTATCTTAAAAAATTACCCTTTGGTCACCTGTTAGCATATATTTATGCTTTGTTTTGCCTTGGCTTAAGCTTTATTACAGGCAACGCAATGCAATGTAATTCGATCACCTTGGGTCTTACGAGGCTTACCGGACTATCTTCTATGATTATCGCGGTAGCGCTATTCGCGCTCCTTCTTTACATCATGTTTGGGGGTGCAATGCGTATTATTAAAGTTTCCGAGGCTATCGTGCCGGTTAAAGTGGGGCTTTTCTTTGTTGCAACTATCATACTCCTTTTATACCATTATGCTTCGTTGTGGCCAGCATTAAAACTTATGTTCACGTGCGCTTTCACACCTAAAGCTATAGTTGGCGGAGCACTTGGTTACAGTGTGCAACAAGCGGTTCGCTATGGTATGTCTCGATCACTTAATGCTACTGAAGCTGGACTTGGTACTGCAGGTATTCTATTTGGAGCAACACGTGGCAAGCATCCTGTTGAAAATAGTATCATGTCTATGACATCAGCATTTATTAGTAGCAACCTTGTATGCTTTCTTATTATTTTAGCACTTGTAGCATCAGGTGTCTGGGACAGCGGACTTGTAAGCACACAGCTTACAATGGCAGCCTACGAAACAGCTTTTGGCCGACTCGGCAGCATCGTGGTGAGCTTTTTAACCATAAGCTTTGGTTTAGGTGTGCTTGTCGCATATGCGTATATTGGCCGTGAATGCTGGCTCTATTTGACCAGAGGCCGCCTTGTTATGGTATATACCATGCTCTATTGTTTAATGGCATTATGGGGGTCTGTTGCTAAAGTTGATCTGGTTTGGAATGCTACAGGTATTATTAACGCAGGGCTTGTGGTCATTAACCTCTGCGCTTTGATGTACCTCTTGCCTAAAATGCCAGGTGCTCTTAAAGCTTGGGAAATAAAACAAAAATCGTAAAAGCGACATCAAAAAAGAATTGGGCGCTACGTTTAGCGCCCAATTTCACGTTTTTTAGGATCCTAACATTCTACACAAAAGCCACCCTACAGCGATGCTAATGCAAGCTATATTAAGCCAAAGGTAGAACGTCAAGCTTTTCATATATTAAAGCTCTTTTTTATTTCGATCTTTTCTTGAAGAATCTCTTTTGCCTTTACCTTTGCCTTCTTCAGGTTTATTTTTTTCTGGTTTTCTTGCCTTTGCTTTTGTGCTCTCTGTTTTATCTTTTTTAGCTACATCGTCTTTTGCCGGCTCAGAAGATTCAACGTCCATGCTCTGCTCGGGGTTTTTCGGTTTTTCTGGCTCTACAGCTGGCTCGCTTTTAGCAGGCATTTCCGGTATGGTTGGCTCATCAGCAACCTTTGCCTCATCCGATTGGTGCTTTACCTCCTGCTGTGCATCCTGTTCGAGTACTATCTCAGGCTCTTCTAATGGCAATTCAACCTTTGCTTCTTCTTTGGATTCCTCTAAAACTTGTTCAACTTTTTCAACTTGCTCAGTGTTTTCAGATTTAGAAGGCTCAGATTCTACCACAAGCTCTTGAATTTCTATCACCCTAGGCTCTTCTAATTTAGGTTCGAATTTTTCCTCCTGAACTTGCGCTTCAGAGCCCGAAATTTGAGCACCTTTTGTTAACGCCACTTTCAACTTTTCAACAACTTTCGTAAAGTCTTTAGCTTCTGCAAGCGTAAGCGCTCCTTCAAGCTCGGTCACCGCATCATGCATGTAATCGATTAACAATAACGCAATACCCTCGTGCCCGTACTCAATGGACCACCAAAGAGCAGGATTTCCCTCTGCATCTTTAAGCTTTGGATTACTACCAGCTTTAAGAAGTAACTCAACAACTTCTTCGCTATTGCCTTCTTTGGATGCAATCATAAGCGGTGTCAGGCCATCATTTGCAACTGCGTCAACCGTAACCTTCTTAGAAAGAAGAAGTCGCACAGTGTCGGGATCACCATTTTCTGCTGCCAAAGATAGAGGAACGTGGCCGTAGTCATCAGCTTTTTCAAGCTCGAAATCCTTTTTTATAAGCTCAACAGCCTTCTCGCTATTTTTATTAAGAAGGCTATCAGTTAAAGCACCTGGTTTAGCAATAGGATCCACATCTGAAACAAAAGCGCGCCGCAGTTTTAGCGCCTCCTTATCTCCTTTGCTTATCCCAAATGCGTTTTCAAAATGAGCACCTTCTACTTTTGCCTTGTTAAATTTAGCACCGGTAAGATCAGTCCAAGAAAAATCAGATCCTCTAATATCCGCTTGACCAAATTTTACGCCCCTTAAATCTAGGTTAATAAGCTTTGCATTTCTCAAAATGGATTTACCAAAGTCCCCACGAACAACCGATCCTTCATGAAAGACAGTGCGCTCTTGTTCGCTCAAATCTATACCACCTTTAGAAACCTGCGTATCGCCTGCAATCACTAAATCACCTGAACGAAACTCAGCATATGCCATAAGAGGCACAAGCGAGGATAGCGCTAGAAAAAATGTCGTCTTCATAACTACGACCCTTCTTGTAAAAAAGTTAAGATATAAACTGTTTTTAATAACAGCAGTACCATTATAGGAAAAAGAAAAAGGATCTTCAAATTAAAGTTAAGCTTCCAGCTTCAACTAAATAAGGCTGAATATCTTGCTTCTTTCTTAATAAAACCTTACCTCAACAATTTTTGCACATTACGCTCAATGCGAATTTTTTCCCATTTTATATGCTTACATAGACCGTCAATGTCAAGCTCTTTGTATGCAAGAAGTATCTTGAGAATAAGGCCACGTATCTGCCTTCGGACCCTTCGAAAGAAGACTGTTTAGTATAAGATTTTATATAAATAACAGTACTCCCTTATGCAACAATTGCTATAAATCAGCAGCCAACTAGCCAGACTTTTACAAGCACATCTACACGATGCTATTCATCGGCTGTTCAGTGCCATCAAAATGAACACTGCCCCCTGGATGCCTAAACATATATTTATAGAATGCAAAGCTTACAGCAGCCGCTGTTCCTGCGCCTATAATAAAGGCGGCGGGAACGCCTAACGATACACCAAGAGCAATCCCGAGCGTAGTTGTGCCACCATCGCCCGATTGAACAGCTCCGCTATTAGTACCGCTCGAGCCGGTACCAAGCAACGACCCTAGAGACACATCATTTGAATCAAAGTTAGCAGTTGCTAGATATTCAGTACTGACGGTGCCGTTATTGGGAGCAAAAACGAGTGCAACGCATTTAGTGGAATTTCCTGGCAAAGGGTATGAGGACGCTTGATTAAAACTACCACTAGTAAGATTAAAAACAGTAAAGCTACTTGATCCGCTATTGGCAGTAGCAAGATAGCCGCCGTTTGACGAAGCTGCTATCGATTGCGGATTAAAAGACCCTGCAGGCAAAGAATACGATTTTCCAAACCCTAAGCTCGTTTGCTGAACAGGAAATACGCTAATATCATTCGAGCCGCTATTTGCCGTGACAAGCGCCAATTGAGTGGGACTGACCGGTAAAAAAATAACCGCCTGGGGCCCGGTCGATCCCGTCGGCAAGGAAGTGATACTTCCACCTGAAAGAGCCCCTTGTAAAAATTGAAAGAGCGCGACATTGTTCGTACCGAAATTGGCAGTGGCGAGCAAAGAACCATCAGAACTAAAAGCCAGCGCCTCTGGCGTCGTTGCTCCGGCGGGAAGCTTATAGGCAATCCCATTGCTCAAAACTCCATTAGCTACCTGAAAGACTGCCACGTCATTTGAACCGCTATCAGCAACAGCAAGATATAGGTCACCAGGAGCAAACTGGATAGCAGCAGGAACGGTTGATCCAACGGGCAATGCATACGAAAGAGCTCCGATCAATTGTCCTCCAGCAACCTGGAAAACGCTTACATCATTTGTTTTTTGGTTAGCAGTAGCCACATAAACACCATCTGATGTAAATGCTACCGCAATCGGAAGAGAAGGCGTAACCCCATTATACGGTAATGGGTATGATCTTTTAGTCCCGAGAGCAAACACATTGCCCGTTGAGTTAGTATTAAAAAGGGTAACATCGCTGGTAGCATAATTTGCTGTTGCCAGATAGGCAAGGTTCGACGAAAAAGCAACGGCATTCGGCTGGCGCGAACCTTTAAAGAGTGGCGGTAAAGTATAAATGGCGCCAGTATTTAATGCTCCACCAGTAACGTTAAAGATAATAATCTCAGACTGGGACCGATCGGTTAATGCCAAGTACAATCCGTTGGGAGAAAAGGTAATTGTCTCCCCATAAGATGTTCGAGGGGGCAATGGATATTCAGTTTGATTGGTCAACACCCCACCGGTACCCACCGTAAAGACTATCACAAATCCAAGACCATTAGCGAAAATATATGAAGCAATAGCAAGATAGGTGCCCGATGGAGAAAAAACCAACGAATAAGGGCTTGCACCACTATAGAGAGCATAAGACTGTGCACCACTCAAGGCTCCTCCCCCTCCCACCTGAAAAATAGTAAGGTTTTCAGAATCCACACAACCGACGGCAAGAAGCGTATTATCAGGCGAAAATGCTATAGTAAGCGGGTGAGCAGATCCTGTGGGTAATGCGTATGATGTTGGCGTGCCCAAAACTCCACCGCTTTGAATAGGAAAAATCGTTACATCATTCGATGATTCATTGGCTGTTGCAATATATGACCCATTGGGCGAAACAGTCAAAGCACGAGGAAGCGTAGAGCCAGCTGGCAATGAGTATGAAGTAGGGTTACTTAAAACTCCACCGGACCCAACGCTCCATACAACAAGCGTGCCTACGAAGGTCGAGGTAACAAGATATGATCCGTTGGCAAAAAACGCTAGAGCTTCAGGACCTGAGCTACCACTCGGAAGCAAATAGGAGGTTCCATTAGTAAGCACTCCTTGGGCTTGGACCGTGAACATGGTTATCGTATTAGCTTGGGTGTTTGCAGTAGCAAGATATGACCCATTTGGAGAAAATGCCAATGCATAGGGCTCTATCGAATCAGAAAAGACGGTATACGCAGTTCCATTAGTAAGAGCACCAGTTCCTCCAACAGTAAATACCGCTAAACCGTTTAAGTTATAATTAGCAAGAGCAAGATAACTGCCTGATGGCGCAAAAGAGACAGAACGCGACTGCGTCAAACCGGCCGGAAGGCCATACTGAGTAAGGTTGGCCAAAACGCCTCCTGCTTGGACATCAAAGGTCACAACAACCCCCGAGATCGATGTAGCTGCAAGATAAAGACCATTGGGTGAAAATGATACTGCGTAAGGATTGCCGACGGGCCCATACGATGCGGCTCCACTAAGTGTGCCATTTCCGTTAACAGTAAAGACCGTTACATCGCTCGAATTGAAGTTTGCAGTAGCCAGATAAGCACCACTGGGTGAAAATGTTACCCAGGTCGGCTGGGTCGAGCCGACAGGCAATGCGTATGATGCTCCGGCGCTCAGGACACCTGATTGAAATGAAAATACCGTCACATTGTTAGTACCAGAATTGGCGGTGCCAACCAAAGAGCCTGAGGGAGAAAAAGCGAGTGAAAAAGGTTGAGTCGCGCCGGAGGGTAACGCATATGATATCGGATTGATCAAAGTCCCCTGGGAACTTAAAGTAAAAACCGTGAGATCACTCGAGTTGTAATTAGCCGTAAGGACGTATTGCCCCGAGGGAGAAAAAGTTATCGATTCCGCAGTGCTTGAGCCAGAAGGCAGTGTATAAGAAACCCCGCCTTCCAATGCTCCTGTCTGACTAACGCTAAAAAGGGTCACATCGTTTCCATTAGCGCTAACCAGATACGAGCTATCAGGTGAGAAAGCAAGTGCCGCCGGAAGTACAGAGCCCAGCGGTAAGGCATAAGGAACGCCATTACCAAGTACGCCATTAGCGCCTACCGGAAAAATAGTGATATCTGCTGAATTATAATTTGCAGTAGCAAGATACAAACCATTTGGAGAATACACAGCTGCTATGGGCTGCGTTGCACCTTGGGGTAATAGATACGAAGCCCCGTCATATAAGTTGCCACTCGTATTTACATTAAATACTGACACGTCATTGCGATTCGCGGTAGCCAACAAATTGCCACTGGGGGAAAATTGTGCCTGAGTAGGCCAGCCTGAGGCACCTGGCAAAGGGTAACTTTCTTCGCTCAGAAGCACTCCCCGTAGTCCCAGTACCCAAAACATTATCAAGATAAACAACACATAAAGACGATTTACGGCAAACATGGATAACTTCTCCCTTACAGTCCTGAAAGACTAATTTAACGGCCTATTATAGTGAGCACTCCCTGGTTTGTCTAGCCAGCTCGATACGTCATGGGGCTATAAAAGTCAATCAAACAAATTGACCAGCACGTATTTAAGTTGATCTATCCAATTAGCTAACATAATTACGCTCTACTTCAGCAATGCGATTTCTACAGCTCAGCCAGATGGGGCGACTGCCCTCCTCGGTTATCTGTGCTCATCGAACAGAAAATAGTGAGTGAAGAAGTCTCTAATTGCATGTTAGATCTTTCAGAATGTGCTTTTGGTGCTATACTCTTACTGTGCGTACTTGGTTTATATTGCGAGGAATACTTATGCAATTGCCTTTTTTATTATCACATGAACAAGAAGTCTGCATACAAGAACGATTGCAGCAGTTTTCAGCTTTACAGAAATGCGACGAGAAAGCATGGTTTAGTGAGCTTTGTTTTTGCATCTTAACGGCCCAATCTTCCGCGCTAAAAGCTATAAAGATACAAGAAGAGGTGCAAGAGGCAGGCTTTTTGACCTATTCTCAGGAAGAGCTAAAATCCATTTTAAGAAGACACTCGCATCGCTTTCACAACAAAAAAGCTTCGTATATTGTCGAAGCTAGAAAGCATGCTGATATTAAAAAAACGCTCACAATACTGCACTCTGGATCAATAGACGCTATCAAAGCCCGTACGTATATTGCTCAGAACGTTAAAGGCATTGGGCTTAAAGAAGCCTCCCACTTTTTGCGCAATGTTGGCTTTAGTAACGTCGCCATTATTGACCGTCATATTATTCGCTTTTTAGTGAGGTATAATGTTATCGATAAAGCGCCAAAAAACATTACCAGTCATGACTATTTTAAGCTCGAAAACGCCCTTAAAAAATATGAAATACCGCTTGACAGACTTGATCTAATGATTTGGTGCCATATGACTGGCACTATCCTTAAATAAGTGCTATCCACTTATACGTCCAACACGGAAAGTAGCTAGATCCTGTGCTAAAAGCCGCGATACAGATTCTTGTACCTCGTCGAGTCTTATCGCTTGTAGATGCTGGGCACGAGTGTCAAAAAACGTTGCAGGCAATTTAAACCGATCTAAAAAGAGAAAACTATTTGCTATTTGGTGGTTTGAAGCAAAATGATCGACAAGGTTTGCAGCGATAGCTCTTTGAGATTCTAAAAGCTCGCTGTCAGTCAAATCTTCCGCTTTCTTATTCAAAACCTTCTTTATAAGAAGCTCTGCTTCTTCAGCTTTCTCGCCAGAAACAATCGTTTTGATAAATATCATGCCGGGCTCAGTATGAGCACCAGAGACAAGAGAACCTCCTATCGTATAAAAAAGGCCAGAACGCTCTCTAATTTGAAAGAGTCGTGAATTCATCGACCCTGAAGCTCCGCCAGTCAACACGTGGTCAAAAAGAAAAAGCTTATCAAAATCTGTGTCCATACGTCGCACAGAAAGCCCCGCAAACGCAAGTACCATTTGGTCCCGATTAATATAGCGGTTCACACTCGTCTTATCAGAGCGCACAAGGTTAGGAAAAATAATGTCTGGCACCTCCGGACCCTGCCATGAGCCAAGAGACTCTTCAAGTAAATTTTTTAAATCGGATGCTTTAAAATCGCCTACTATCGCTAAACGTGCTTCTCGGGGAGTTATGAAAGCGCGGTAGGCGTGTAAAAGGTCCTCTCTACGTATCGAATTTATGCTTTGTACAGTACCTAGATATGACTTTTTATAAGGGTGGCCTTCGTAAATGGCCTCGCGCGCTAATTGTCCAATAAACTGGGTAGGAGTGTCCCAGTAATCTTTAATATCTGCAAGAATGTGCGTACGCACTTTTTCGATGGTTTTGGGCTCAAAAAGAGCCTCAGTTAGAATGCTACTAATTAGAGAAAGCGCTTTGGGAAAATCCGTGCTTAACATGCTCATACTTATTTGACCAGCATGGGTCTGCAACGCAATACCAAGGGACTCAAGCTCCTCAACGAAAGTGTGGCCAGGAAAACGAGCAGTTCCTTCATCGAGCATATCCATCATAAAACTCTGAAGACCTTCCCTCGCGTCAGGGTCATAATATCCACGTGCTTTAAAATCTATAATGACACTGATCTTTGGCACATGTGAACTGGCGCTATACAAAACTCGAAGACCATTTGAAAGTGTCATCGACTCATATTTAGGAAAATCGAAATGCTCCCATTCTCTAGGTTCTACGGTATGCACAGCCAATCCAGCTTCAATCTCGCTTTCACGTACGATTCGATTAAGAACGAGGGCATCTTCTTTGTCCGATAGTGCCTGAAGTTGAAGCCAAAAAGGCTTTTCCTTTTCCGTTATTGGAAGTACTTGGCCTACGTGCATTACAGATGGCCTTAAGTACGTTGTTATAAAATGCTCAAATTCTTTGCGAATAGCGTCTTGATCATGCCTGATATAGTGTAGAAGATACTGCTCATCAGAAGTAGCAAGATAATGTTTGCCTAGCAAAAAAGCGCACCTTTCTTGATCTTCTAAAATGCCCATCCAGTCAAGCTCAGTTTTTTTCTTTGCTCTTAAAAATTCGCTATCTGTGCACCCGTTAACTGAAAGCTCTTCAAGTTCTCTCTCTATAAGACCAATCGCTTTTTCAATAACTTCTTGGCAAGTAGGCTGAAAATGCACGATAAAGAGAGCGTGATCCATAAGGTCGTAAACCATGGCCTCAACATCAGTAGCTATCTGCTCAGTATCAACCAGGCGTTTAAAAAGTCGTGAACTTTTACCCGACCCGATTATACTTGCGGTTACATCCATAAGGTAGTCAGATCGCGCACGTAGCCCGGGAACAACCCAAGCTACCATGACGAACGGCTGCTGTATATCGCGGTATACAACCACGCGCTGACTACTAATATCCGGCGAATGATAATACTCTTTTGGAGTGTATGACCAATCAGGCATAAGGTGCGAGAAAGCCTCCTCTACTCGCTCTTTGACTTCGTCTTCTTTTACAGCACCTGTTACAATGAGCGTAGCATTGTTCGGAATATAGTGTTTTTTATAAAAAGCTACCAAATGGTCTCTATTAAGGTTCCACAAATCTTTTTTATAGCCGATAACAGGATAGCGATAGGGGTGATCCGAAAAAAGCGAACCCATGAGCTTTTCAATGAGAATGGAGCCGTAATCGTCCTTATACATCTTTAATTCTTGTATGACCGCTTTAAGCTCTGCATTAAGAAGATCTTCTTTGAATGTGCAGTTTACCATGCAATCAGCCATAATCGGCAAAGCTTTATCCCAGTTAGTTGAGGGTAGCTCAAACATATAACCAGTATAGTCATGGGACGTAAACGCATTACAATAGCCAGCTAGCTTGTGAGTAATGAGATTAATATCCGATTCGGAAAGCGTCGTAGTCCCTTTAAAAATCATATGTTCAATCAGGTGCGCTATGCCCTTTTCTCTCGAGCTTTCATCCTTCGAACCAACACGATACCAAAGCTGCAATGAAACTTTTGGTATGCGAAATTGAGGCAGCGTCAATACTGTCATACCATTTGATAAACGATGCTTATAAACAGCTGATGTAGCCATTTTCCCCGGTCTCCTATCGCCTTAATCTCACACTTTTAATAAACTTCGCTTTTACTATAATAATAAAATACTGAAAATTTTAAAAATTACCACCCAAGTTATGAATTTCAATTAAAGAATAATGAACTGCCAATCCGCGAAGAATCGCAAATGTACAATAGCCAGACCGCTCAAGGCAGCCATGTGGCGTAATCTGTTGCTCTTTCTATCTCGTTCTTTTGCTGATATAGTATGATCATAGTACTTAAGCTTACAAAATAGTTTGACCATGAATATTCCAACGCTGCTGACCCTCATTAGACTCATACTTTCGCCCCTGATCATGCCTTGGCTTTTAATAGTATTTCTTCCGCTTAATATCTTGTGGATCAACGCTTGTCTATCCTCCTTGTTCATTCTTTTTAGCTTTACGGATTTTTTAGACGGTTATCTGGCTCGAACGCGACAACAAGAAACTGCTCTTGGTAAAGTATTAGATCCTATTGCAGATAAGTTTCTGGTCTATTCCACGCTTATTGCGCTTGTGGCTACAAAAAAGCTCTTTTTCTTTTGGCCTATCGTCATTATAGGGCGTGAGTTTTTTATCATGAGTTTACGAGAAATTGCTCTTAGCCATGGATTTACGATTTCGGTTAATCAGATGGGAAAGGCAAAAACTTTTGTTCAAATGCTTTTTATAGCCTTCATCATACTTAATCCGGCACAGCAACAAGGCGGCTATGTTCTTTGGAACAGCATTGAAAGTGTTCTCATCATGGTAACTGTTGGCTTGACTCTTTACTCGGCGCTTTCATATGGCCGAACTTTTTGGTGTAAATGGATGCTCATTGGTTGCAATTAAGGTATATATCCATTTCGCTGCCTCCCATCGTTTTTCTTACTTTGTCATTTGCTCTCGGTATTTTTGTTGGGCATACACATCTACCACTCTGGTACCCTTACCTGGGATTTACTTTCCTTGCCTGTCTTATACTGTCCTTGCAAAAACCAGTTTATGCGGTCGTGATTCTTTGCCTATGCTCGCTAGCAACAGCAGCTGGCTACTATAGGATCGAGACAACCTACCTAAAAGAACGCGCACTTTCCCATTTTCTTGAAAGCTCACCTTTTGAGCTAAAAGGCTTAGTAACAGATGTTTGCAAAATCAAGTCAAAGCGCTTTAAGAAAAAGATTGGCTTATCCCTCGACTCCATCGCGAATGGCTCGAAAACGGTAAAACCTGCAAGGACGTGCGAGCTCTATCTTCCTTATAGATCCAGTGTGCATGTTGGGCAAAAAATCACGATAACTGGTGCGATGCTTATGCCCCAAAAAAGGAGGGAGCAATCAAATCAAGCCCCTTTGTTACGCTTTAGCGTGCCTTCGAGCCATGCGCATATTGTTGATACCAAGATGAGCATCGGAGAAAGACTAAAGAGCGCAGTATTAAGCGCACGCTATAGAATTGCTCTTCGGATTAGTAGCAAATTGCTTCCCACAACAAGCACTCTTTTTAAATGGCTCTTTCTGGGTTTATCGACTCATGACGAAGACGTTTTGTACCTAAAAGAGCACTGTAAATCCTGGGGAATTAGCCATTACTTAGCACGCTCTGGCTTGCACGTAGGCATGATGCTTATGGTATGGCAATCGCTTTTGAGGCACATACCATTCCCATTACTCATTAAAGAATTACTCCTCCTTTTTATTCTTCTTATTACAACGGTGCTTTCTTGGCCCAGCATCTCCTTTAGCCGCGCTGTCAGCTCATATATTTTTTTAAAGTGCTACTCACTTTCAAGGCTATCGATACACCCGTTCCATGTATCATTTTTAACATGCTTCCTGTTTTTATGTTACAACCCACTCTACCTTTTAAGCATCAGTTTTCAATTAAGCTTTTTGGGAGTATTTTTACTTACGTGGGTCCAAGAAATTGAATTACTACGAAAAAGACCTATCGATGCTCAAAAAAACGTATAGTATAGTTGATAGACAGCAGTTCTGAAAGCAACACTATGAACATTAACGCCTTTAAGCTCCATCTTTTAAATGAGGCATACGCTGCGTACCTACAGCTTAAAAAATGCCCTGTAGATACAAGCGGATGCACAAAACTCGTTTTTGGTGAAGGAAATCCAGATGCTAAAATTATGTTTATTGGAGAAGCACCCGGAAAGGAAGAAGATGAACAGGGTCGCCCCTTCGTGGGAAGGTCAGGCAAATTACTTAATGCCTGCCTCAACGCTGCCAACCTCAAGCGGCAAGATGTGTTCATCTCTAATATAGTAAAATGCCGACCTCCAGAGAACCGAAAACCATTGCCCTCGGAAATCACCTGCTATAAACCACTGCTGTTGCATGAAATCAAGATTGTTCGACCCATTGTCTTATGCACCCTCGGCAGCTCAGCCCTCGAAGCCCTCATACTAGAACCCTTTTCTATGACCAAAATTCGGGGGAAACACCTCGACTTTCTAGGAATCACCCTTATTCCCACCTTCCACCCAGCTTATGTCTTAAGAAATCAAGCCGCACTACCCGAGCTCCAGCATGATATAGACGAAGTTTCTCGCATAGCATACCAAACAAAAAAATGATCATCCGCGTTTTATCTACCTCTATTTCAAACGTACATAAATTTTTTTTTGTAAAAAGTTAGGTATGTGGATAAGTGGTGGATAAGTGGTGGATAAGTGGTGGACAAAGTTTTAAGCACGTTTTGCGTAATACGTAACACAGACACCTTTGAGCATCATCTTAAAGGATTTGTTTGATCACAAAGGAGATATAGGTGGAATAGGTTTAGGGGCTAAAAAGTTATCCACCACTTATCCACCACTTATCCACCACTTTTAATAGGGTCAAAAAGGCTTCTGGTAAAGGTTATAGCTCAAAGTTATCCACAAAAATCGTCGATACAACAACTATATATTAAATATAGATACTATGTATAAATATATATGGTTGCTAATAGCACAGGCTGAAAACCTGACAGATAAACCTCTAAAAGATGGTGGTGCTTTATTGCCTTTTTCCAGTTATGAGCTATACTGGCAAAGTATGCGATAAACGTGCTTTTTGGCATGTACGGCGAAAGGCTTAAGGAGTCTACGTCGTAAAGTGTGTGCGCTGGATGCTAAGTAAACCTAACTCTCAGGCAATCTCTAAAAATAGTTTTAAGTTAGGTCAAGTGTGATATACTTGATTAGCTCATAGAGCATGAGCTGTCTCAAGTATAGGTTACCCTAAGGAAAACTGTGCAATTATCACAGGTTATTGAAGAACTCGTCGAAGAAAAAGGTCTTGATCGCACCCTTCTCACGGACATTGTATGTGAAGGCATTTTGAGCGCCTATCTAAAAAAATACCCTACGGCAAAGCTGACTGTTTCCTACAATAGAAAGAGCGATGAGCTGGCTATTAATGCTGAAAAGAAAGTTGTGCAAACTGTTGTAGATGATCTGTTGGAGATAAGTTTAAGAAAAGCAAAAACATTTAACGAGAGTTCTCAACTGGGCGATGTCATACAGGTTCCCTTCCAAGAAAGTATCGGGCGAATCGAGATTTTAAGAGCTAAACAGATTATTGCCCAAAAGATCAAAGATGTTGAAGCAGAAATAATTTACAATCAGTTTAAGGACAAGCTTAATACCATCGTCCACGGTATCGTGCACAAGGCTGAAAGAGCTGGTGTGACGGTCAAGCTTAATGACGCCTTAGCATTTTTGCCAAAATCTCTCATGATACCGGGAGAAGAATGTTTGGTTGGGCACACGGTAAAAGCGCTTTTAAAAGAGGTTCTTGAAGAGCCAAGAAATGAAAATCAACTTATTTTAGATCGCGTGTCTCCTCTTTTTGTGGCTAAATTGTTTGAACTCGAGATTCCAGAGGTCTTTGAGAAAATAGTAGAGATTAAAAAAATCGTAAGAATCCCGGGATATAAATCGAAAATAGCCGTCATCTCCCACGACGAGAATATTGACCCGGTAGGTACATGTATCGGTGTTGGCGGAGCAAGAATCAAGCCTATTTTACGCGAACTTAAGACTGAAAAAATTGATGTTATTAGATTTAGCAACTCTTTAGAAGAGCTTATTCGTGATGCTCTTAAGCCGGCAGTGGTAAATCGCATACAAATTATCGATAATCAAAATGCTCAGGTGTGGCTTGATGATGACCAGAGGTCACTGGCCATTGGCAAATCAGGCCAAAATATAATACTTGCTTCACAGCTTGTAGGGCTGACGATCCATTTAGTAAAAAATGAGCCGTCTACAGCGCTTGGCGAGCATTTAGAAGCAGAGCCTCAGGACTAAACTGACTTGTAAAGGTACCAGCACATAATGAGAGTTTACGAATTTGCCAAAAAATACAATCTCAGCAACAAGGATATACTGGTCTTTTTGCAAGAGAATGGATTTAAGATCCAAAGTCACATGGCAATGGTTCCGGCAGCAGCGCTAGAGCTTCTGACAAAAAAGTATGCTAAAGTCGAGGTTGCTTCCCCTACACCAAAACCTGCCAAAGCTCAAATTATCGAACAAAAACCGCCAAAAGAAGAAAAAAAACCAACTCCTCCTGCCCCACCAGTACCGCCTCAACCGACATTCAAACAACCGGCTAAGCCTCCGGCTAAAGAGATGCCGGCTAAGCAGGTAGCGCAACCCGAACCTATCGTTCAACCCGCAGCACCTGAAGGTATTCATCTGGAGCCAATGACGGTCAGTGATTTTGCTATGCGAGCAAAAAAGCCCGTTGGTGACGTTATTCTTAACCTTTTGCGGCAGGGAACTGTGGCGGTAAAAAATCAAGTTATCAATGAAAAAGTGGTTGCACAGCTTGCGCGTTTTTATGGTCTTAAAATACTTGAAGAAGTGCAAAAAGTATCTCCAGCAGCACCTAAAAAAGATGTTGAAGGTGCTACTGAGGAAAGGTTGCCTGTTGTTGTCGTCATTGGACATGTCGATCATGGAAAAACAACCCTTCTCGATTTTATCAGAAAAACCCGTGTGGCAGCTAAAGAAAAGGGTGGGATTACTCAGCATTTGGGGGCATACGAGGCACATACTAAACAAGGTGATCTTGTCTTTTTGGATACTCCGGGTCACGCAGCTTTTACTAAAATGAGAGAAAGAGGCACACGCGTTGCCGATATTGCTGTCCTTGTTGTTGCCGCTGATGATGGTGTGATGCCACAAACTACGGAGGCTATTAAACAAGCTCAAGCTGCTAACATACCTTTAGTTGTTGCAATTAATAAGGTTGATAAAGCTTCGGCTGGGCAAATTGAAGCGGTAAAGCGTTCGTTAACTCAGTATGGACTTGTTCCTGAAGAATGGGGTGGTCCAACCATTTTTATGCCGATTTCCGCTAAATTTGGCACTGGAGTTGAAGAACTTCTTGATGTGCTCGTTTTGCAGTCAAAAGTTATGGAGCTTACTGCGGCGCTTTTTGTACCGGCAAGGGGCTTCGTTCTTGAAGCAAAGCAAGAGAAAGGGCGTGGATCAGTTGCAACTGTCATTAATCAGCATGGCATTTTGAAGGTGGGTGATACCTTCGTCACGAGCGCCGGAGTGACTGGTAAAGTTACGTCTTTAATCGATTCGTCAGGTAAACGTGTCAGGCAGGCACACCCTTCTCAGCCCGTACAAGTTGCTGGTTTTGAAAGTTTGCCTCAGGCAGGTGACACGTTTGAAGTCGTTATGCCTGGCGAGATGAAGAAAATTAAGCAAGCAAGTCAAGGCCGCGTTTTGCACGTTACACGTCTGTCCCAAGATCATGGCATAAACGTTGTACTTAAGGTGGATAATGATTCTTCTCGAGAAGCTCTTTTAGGCGCCATTGAAAAGTTAAACGACAAGGCCTACCAAAAGATTAATGTCATCGCTGTTGGTATAGGTGCTATTTCTGAGAGTGACATTCAGCTTGCTGATGATACTCGTTCGACTGTTTATGGCTTTCATACCAAGGCCGACCCTTCTGCATTGGCTCTAGCTACAAAAACCGGCGTAATTATACATCAGTTCGATATAATTTATCGCTTATTAGAGCATTTGGAGGCAATCACTAACGCTGGAAAACCTGTTAAAAAGATCGCAAAAAAGACGGGTGAGGCGATCATACTTAAGGTATTTGATATCAAAAATATCGGTAAGGTCGCGGGTGGTCAGGTTAAATCTGGCAAGATTGTGAAAGATGGCAAGGTAACGGTATGGCGCTCAAAACATAAAGTTGGTGAAGGCACGATTAAAAGTTTACAGCGTGAGAAAAAGACCATAAAAGAGGCTCTTACGGGAATGGAATTTGCGTTTATGGTTGACGGATTTGATGATTGGGTACCAGAAGACAGAGTTGAATGTTACCAAGAGGTACCTGAAGCTTAAAAAAGAGGTCGGGTGATGTTAATGATGGGCATACGACTTTTGGGTGCTCTGGTCGTAGGTTTCTTTGCAAGCATTTATTTTGCTCCCGTGCTCATTAAGTTAGCTCATGCCTTCAACTTTCTCGATCGACCTAATGGTCAGCTTAAAAATCATGGACAACCCATTCCTTACGCCGGTGGACTTGTTGTCTATTTGGGCATGCTCGTGTCTTTGATGCTTTTTTTTCCCTTAAAAGAGACAAACACATTCTTTTTGTTCGGCTCAACTTTCTTGCTCATGATAGGATTGATCGACGATTGCATTTCTTTAAGCCCATTTCAAAAAATGAGTGGTCAACTGCTTGCGACTATTTGTTTTGTCAAAGGAGGGCTCTATCTTAAAGAAAAATTTCTCCTCGCGTATGATCATCCTCTTTCTTACTTTATCTGGATGTCCCTTTCCTCTTTTTGGATGCTCTCTATTATTAACGGCTTTAATCTTATAGATGTCATGGACGGCCTTGCCAGCGTGGTGGCCTTGATGGCATCCTTTAGTTTTTTGGGCATGGCTCTTCTTGCGGGAGCATATACCCCAGCATTTCTTCTTGTGGCGCTTTCAGGCTCTCTTCTTGGCTTTCTATGGTACAATAAGCCCCCCGCAAAAATGTACTTAGGAGATGCTGGTGCATTATTTATAGGTGGTATCTTGGGGGCGGCTCCCTTTATGATTCCCTGGGGAACCTTTTCATTGTGCGGCTATTTTATTCCTGTGCTTATTTTGGCTATCCCTCTTCTCGAAATAGGTACGTTAATTCTCATACGTACTTATTTAAAAATACCTTTCTATAATGGAAGCCCGCATCATTTTTCACATTTCTTTAAAGCTCGCAGCTGGTCCATACACCAGATTTTAGCATATACTATCGCATTCTCCATTTTGCTCTCGATGGCAGGATTCCTCTTTGCTCTTCAGCACATTACTTTTGTTGCTTTTGTCTCATTGTCGCTTATTCTTGTTGCTTTTTGGTATTTTATGCTCCTTTTTTCCAGAATCGGCTTAAAGGGCTTTGTGTTGCCCGGCTTTCTTTTTCGGGCAAAAAGAAGCGATTTTTTTGAAAAAAGCCTTTAAATAAGCTATAATTTTGTTGTTGCTCTTTAATACTTCCGAACTTTGGTTGTATTTTCGGGCTGCTTGAGAGAGAATGATCATGCCTCATCATTGATATCTCAAAATATCTGTGTCAACTCCTTTCCTTGAGCACATAGATAGTATTGGTTTAAAGGCGCTGCGTACATCAGCGGTCAAGATTTGTCATGATCTTTCATGCGATCCTGGCCGCTGTTTTTTTGAAAAAACGTTGAGCTATTTTACAAGGCTTCTTAAGAGGTCGATGTTTTGAGCGTACAGTCTTAGTGCGTCTTTAGCATAATTTTCGTACGGCGTCTCGAGAATTTTAGGCAGGGCTTTAAAGTGGTTATCGTTCATAAGTAGGCGGAAGGCTTCTATTCCTATTTTTCCCTTGCCGATCTGTTCATGACGGTCTACGTGCGAGCTTAGCTCTTTTTTGGAATCATTAAGGTGGAATGCTTTTAGGGATTTGATACCGATTATTTCGTCAAACTGTTTCCAAAAAGCGTGGTAGGTTTTGGGAGTAGTAAAATCATATCCTGCTGCAAAGCCGTGGCAGGTGTCAAAACATATTCCAGTGCGCTTTTTGTTTTCAATCGCATGTAGCATGAAAGCGAGTTCTTCTAGTGTTGAGCCGCACACGTTTCCTTGTCCTGCCATATTTTCAAGAAGAATCGCTGTCTTTCCAGGCTTTGAGCTTAAGGTTTCATTAATGCCCTCGGCTATAAGTTCGAGGCTTTGTTTTGGTGTTGTATCAGTTGCGGTTCCCGGGTGTAATACTAAATAGGGAATGCCGAGTTCTTCACATTGAATGATTTCTTTTTTGAGCATCTCTAGTGAGCGTGATCGAGTTTCTTTATTGCCAGATCCAAGATTTATAAGATAACTTGCATGGACGATGACGTAAGCTATTGGCGAGTCTGGCACGACCGCTTTATATTCTTTTATTTGCTCAGCCGTTATATTTTTCATTGCCCACTGTCTATTGCTATGCAGAAATACTTGCATAGCAGTACAACCTATCGATTCAGCGTCTCTGACAGCCTTTGGAAACCATCCACTTATTGAAATATGCGCTCCTAAAGGTTGTTCTTTAATACTCACTTTTTTCCTCGCTTAATTGTAATTGACAAAGTAATTAGAACAAGTAAATTGTTATTTGTCTTCTAAAAATTATGAAGATTATCTTTTCTGTTTTAGCAATGATTCTGGAGTCTGCGATGTGTCGCCGTGATAGTAGGGCACCGAGTGCTTTTCTTTTTACTAAAAGTCTTTTTATTTTTCTTGTTGTAGCGCAAAGTAATATCCCTGTGGATGCGAGGGCGGTTCCGCCGCTAGTGCCCTCTCCTTTTGTAAAGCCTCTTATTACGACAGATTCAATTCCTGCTCAAGGCGGGACTAATATATCTAAGACTACTTTTGATGATAAAGCAAGTAAAAAAGAGCAGCTTCCTAAGCATTCGTCAACCCCGTCAACCCCGCCCCAGGATGCCGGTAAAGATGACGCTATTGATGATAGGGTGAAAACTGAAAAGGGTTTTTTCAAACTTTCTTTTGGTGATAGCACCTTTGAAATTACCAATCGTCTACGTATAGAAAGTCTTTACGGACAAAATCTGCGTTTTCTAAATAACGAGAATAATGAAGAAGACCCACAACTTGATAAGATAGCCTATCCTGGAAGGCACACATTAGATATATGGTTTTTATATACGTACGGTCAATTAAGCAAGGGTTATGACGTTGCTAAATGCCGATTGGGACTTCGTAACCGAGCTGTTTGGGGTAATGAAGTAAATAACTTATTAACAACATCTACGTTTGTAAGAAATGGGGATGTGTTTATTGGAGCGCACACTCATGCCATCAGCCGTCATATATTTTGGGCAAGGGAATTGTGGTTTGAGGTGGTGCTTAATGATGTCCTTCGCGTGAACACTCCTCTTAAGCACACATTTACCATGGGACTTTTTCCATTCTCTCTCGGTCGGGGTATAGCCTTAGGTGATGCATTTGCTACAGATCCCGATTTTTTGGGCTATTTTGGTGCCAATGCTATCGATCAATTTGCCCCCGGATTTAAGCTTTCTGGTGAGCTTTTGCCGCAAAAGGTCCTTGGTTATGATTTATATGCTGAGGTTGTGGATAATAGTTCTTCTACTTTTGACGAGATTGTGGATGAGGTTAACAGCCAACGATTTGGAAGACGATTTACTCCCCAGCGCGGATTTGGCGTTTTTGACTATATTTTAGCCGGTCGGCTTATGTGGCGACCAGTTAATGATCCAGGTAATCGAGTTTACTTAGAGCCTTATGGTCTTTACAGTTTTGACGGTGAGCAAAAAATCGAGTTTATTGGAGATGCCAAGCAGCGTCTTTTTACCTTCGGGTTGGCCGGTGAATTTGAGTACGGCAATTTTGAATGGGGTTTTGACACTGCGTTCAATATAGGAAAACAAACCGTCTTTGGCTGGGATCGGAATATTGCGGAAACCAAAAATAAAGATGGTTTTCAGACAAGTGCCTATACCGAAATATTTACCGAAAAACCAGAGCCTGGCAAAAAAGTTCCACAAGCTCTCGTGACCGAGGAAAGCAAAAAAGCCGCAGCTGCAAGTAAACAGGGCCAACAATTTAATGGCCAGCGCATTCATGTCGAGGGTGATACCGATGACGCATCTAAGAGTGAATCAAAAAAAGTCTTTTTTAACGGATTGAATCGCTTTACAAATCAATACGAAAACCATCTTCGCGGTGCGATGTTCGTTTTTGACTTTGCTTATAAATTTCCGCGCACAATCAAAGTAGCGGGTACTGCTGGTATTGCTACTGGAGGAGAAGATCCTAATAAAGATCTTGCAAGCATTGGTGAAAGTAATAGAGAGAAGGATTTTAGGGGCTTTGTTGGAGAGCAAGAAATCTACTCAGGTAAGCGCGTTAGAAGTCTGTTTGTCATGGCCGGTGAAGGTAAAATACCCCGCGTTTTTAGTATTCCTGCCTTTGATACGATCGACGGTGAGCCAAGAAGAACGTCGCGATTTACCAACCTTATTCTTGCGGGAACTGGAGTGCAAATAAAACCAAGCATAGGGTCTGTTATCTGCGATATGCGAAGCAATATCCTTGCATTTTGGGTTGATAAAAGACCTCGCGTATTCGAGGCACGTAAGCACCCAGATGAATCCTTTGAGCATCGTGCACACGTTAAACGTGTTCTTGATAGCTTTTTGGGCGTTGAAATAAACTTTATACTCGAGGCCGAGATCATCAAGGATCTTACCTTTATCTTTAATAGCGCAGTTTTCATACCCGGTGGCTTTTTTAGGGACCTTAAAGGAGTGCCGCTTAAAAGGGATCATCGTGAGTTTTTGCAAGTCCAAAAGGTTCCAACCCAGGCGTTACGCGTTAAAAAGATCCCACTTATAGGCAATGACCTAGGATTTTTCGTAAACTTTGCTTTTGAATATCGCTTCTAAGATCAACATTCGGTTTTAACGCGTTGCAAAAGCCTAATTTGGCAGGCGCCAAGGAAGGTGTTAAGCTAAGCTATAGTACACCTTCTACCTTATGATTGAACATTATGAAGTTTTTTGAACGCACCTCCTATTGCGGGGAAGTTACGAGTAAGCACGTTGACACAGTTGTTACCTTAGCAGGGTGGGTGGATGCCCGGCGTGATCACGGAGGCCTTATCTTTATTGATTTACGTGATCGAAGTGGTGTTGTGCAGCTTGTTTTTGACAAAGATACGTCCCAAGAAGCTTTCACCTTAGCTCACACACTAAGGCCCGAATACGTTCTAGCTATAAAGGGAAAAGTAGTCTACCGAAAAGCGGGCACTATTAACGAAGAGCTTGCTACCGGAGGATTTGAGGTACGTGTTTTTGAGGTTGAAGTTCTTAATAAAGCTAAGCTCTTACCATTTTCGCTTAGCGAGGGTGATGCTGTCGACGAAGAGCTACGCCTAAAATACCGCTATCTCGATTTGAGGCGTCCTCTTATGACAGCACGCATGGCCGCGCGTCATGCGTTCATTTTTGCACTCCGGGAGTTTTTAGATACTAGAGGGTTTTACGAAATAGAAACTCCAATTTTGACAAAAAACACGGCCGAAGGTGCGCGTGAATTTTTAGTGCCTTCACGTATACATCAAGGATCCTTTTACGCTCTGCCTCAGTCGCCCCAGCTTTATAAACAGATTCTTATGGCAGGTGGTTTGGAGCGCTACTTTCAGATCGCACACTGCTTTAGAGATGAGGACTTACGAGCTGATCGCCAACCTGAATTTACGCAGCTTGATATGGAGATGTCCTTCGTTAAGGAAGGCGACATTCAAAAGCTTATCGAAGAACTTTTACAGTACGTGCTTAAAAAGAATTTTGGGTTTGATCTGCAGTTGCCTTTGCCGCGAATGACGTATGATGATGCGTTTGCACTCTTTGGGAGCGATAAGCCGGATGTCCGTTTTGGAATTCCTATACATGAAATAACTGACCTTTTTCTGGAAACGCCGCTCGGGTTTTTAAGAGCTGTTATCGATAAAGGGGGCAAAATCGGTGCGTTACGCGTTACCGATTACTCGTTTACCCGCTCAGAGCTAGAATCTTGGGTCGAAAAGTCAAAGAAAAACGGTGCCCAAGGTATGGTTTGGCTAAGAATCAATGAGCACGGAGAGATCGAATCTCCAATTGCCAAATTTTTACCAGCGACATTTAAGGATGACCTTAAAAAATCATTTACTGATCTTGTTCCCGGTACTACTTTTTTTATTATTGCGGGGCCCTACAAAGAAGCATGGACTCAGTTGGGTAGGTTACGTGTGCAGCTTGGTTGTGAGCTTAATCTTATACCTACAAATTGCTTTTCTTGGCTCTGGATAACTGATTTTCCTCTTTTAGACTGGGACAAAGAAGGCCGTCGGTGGGTTGCTGCGCACCATCCATTCACTCAGCCTCAAGAGGGCTGGGAAGGAAAAGATCCAGGCGCTATAAAAGCCCGCGCTTACGATCTTGTGTTGAATGGTGTTGAAGTGGGTGGCGGCTCAATTCGTATACACACACCCGAAATGCAACGCAAAGTTTTTGAGTTTTTAGGATTTGATGAAACTGCTCTTAAAAGTCATTTCGGGTTTCTTTTTGAAGCGCTTGAGTTAGGCTTTCCGCCCCATGGTGGCATAGCTCTTGGCATTGATAGAGTCTTAATGCTCCTTCTAGGGTGTGCTTCAATACGTGACGTAATAGCTTTTCCAAAGACTCAAAGCGGGCACGATCCACTTATGGACTGCCCAACACCAGTATCTAGTGCAAAATTAAAAGACTATGGATTGATGCAAGTTCCGGGTAAAAAAGGCCCAACGCCTGAAAAATAACTCGGTTCAGTTCCCGAATAAGAACGAGGGAAGCGTAAGCCTACGCGGCTGGCGGCAGGACATTGTCCTGCACCTGTTGCTTGTTTTGGTTCTTACATACTTATTGTGTATGAGATAGACCGGTAAACCCGGTCTATCTCATTAGCACATATACCAGAAAGGGAACCCCTTTCTGGTATATCAAATCTACGTAAAAAGTTTAAGAAGGGTGTGGGTCAATGGGTCATAAAGCCTGGGTCAAGGGCGAATGCCCTTGCGCTCGCCGCGTAGGCGCCTATTTCTCTTTGGCTTAAGTTTAGGTAGCTTGTTTATTTTCTTCTTTCTAAGAGCGATCTGAGCATCCAAGCCATCTTTTCATGATCTACTAAGATTTCTTGTAAAAAGTTACTTGTTCCCATGTCGCGTCTTTTTTCTTCTGTGGTATTAATGCCTTGACGAATATGGCGTATAAGGACCTCCTGGTTGACGAGAAGATTATATACCATATCTTTTGGTGCAGGAATTGGCCCCATATCCTCTTTAATGTAACTGTGTTGGAGAAATTCGGTCATGGTGCCAAGCGCAACGCCGCCAACAGCGCGAACGCGCTCTGCAATGGCATCGACAAACTTTAATCCCTTTTCATAAAGATCTTGAAAAAGAATGTGGTAATCATGAAACTCTGGTCCAACAAGATTCCAATGGTATCCCCATTCTTGCAACGTTAAGGTAAATTCTGTAGCAAGAATTTTATTCAAAATATCTACAGATGCAGAAAGATCCTCTTTGGAAATGCCTATTTCAGGTTGTATCGTAGCCGTGATGCCATCTTGTTTTTTCATAACGCTCCTTTGCTGCGGGATAAATAGTGCCTCGGGTTGACTGAATGTTTCAGGAGAAGGAGATCTGACAAAACGATGGTCTACCGAGTCCGGAATTGCCATACGTGTAACACCTTCATCGCTCCGTTGAGCAAGAAGTACAGAAATTATTCCTATTAAACCCACACTTCCTACGCAAAGTAGGACGCATAAGAATATCTTGGGCTTTTGCACTACCGCTCTCCCTTTATGAGTGCTAAAAGAGAGTATAATCATAAGAATCGTCTTCTGTAAAGTCGCCTTAAAAGAATGCTTCTGTTACCCGCGTTATTGCTTGTCGTAATTCCTTTATATGTTCTCTTAATCGCCTCGTTACCTTATGCCAAAACGTTTCGCGATGAACAACAAGTAAGCGCTGTCGATCGGTCGCGGTAAGATCGGGCCACAGATCCACCTCTTTATTGTTAAGTATGAAGGCAACTTCTTGTTCGAGTTTTCCTACCGGATTTGGAAGCATCGATGCTTTAATAACGTCGACCACCTGGGCTATTGCAACATCGAGTTTTTGTGGTGTAGCTAATTGTTGTATTAACGATGCATGGGTGGTGGAAAATGTATCTTTGAGTTGCTGAGCTTTGTCGTAGTAGGCATCAAAATCATTTATAAAAGAAACATTACCAAGATACTTAGCGCTGTAGTCCTCTGCAGAATACCTGAGTATGCGATGTATCGATTTTAATAGTGCATCAAAAGCTTCATCAAATGAACGCGTTATTTTAAGTGAAGTGTATTTTTTTTGCATTCGGTGAGTACATGCAATACAAATAATGCCGTACGCATGTCAAGTGCTCCCAGAACGACCTTTTTCTTCCAGTCATTATTATCTTTAAGCTTTAATGTTGACGTATAGCAGACTCTTGTAAGCTGATCCCGCGTGAAAATGGCCTTAAATTCCCCGAGCATGAGTGCTAAAAATGCCGAGATCATAGGTGCTGCCATTGAGGTTCCAGACATGATGCCATAGGCTGAGTTTTCGTCCTGTTGTGGAACGATCGTAGTGCTTAGAATATCAACACCCGGTGCTACAAAGCGTGGTCCATGATCGATGCTATATTGAGAAAAAGGTGCAATAGCGCCTTCAGCATCGAATGCACCCACGTCAAAATGTATACAGTTGAGTGATGCGGGAAAACCCTCAGTCTTTATACCCCTGTTTCCTGTCGAGATGACAACATAAGGAATAAGCTGGTAGGTACGGCATAGTAAATGACCCGTAGCCTTTTTTTGAAAATAAGGTAGTTCCTCAAAATTGTCGTAGCTGATACTCAGATTTACGATGTCCGCATCCTGTTCGATGGCTTTTCTAAAAGCGCTTAAAATGTGGGAAGAAAGGGACTTTCCTTCTTTGTCATTGCGCATCGCTTTAAACATCATAGTTTCTGATTGTGGGGCTATTCCTTTTAAAAGCGGCAGGTCTTTGGATGGATGAGCGGCAACGATGCCAAAAACATGGCTCCCGTGGCCATAGCTATTGCCTATTTTTTCAGCAGGTAAAAATTGGAGAATGATATTTTTTTCGGGTGGTGTTTCAAGATTTTCAATGGTAAAGCGAGGGGGAGACATTGCTTTCTGGATTTGAGCTAAAGCTTTTGTGCCCTCCTCAGTAAGACCCGAATGATTCGACAAGCTTGTATTTCCATGTTTTAGAAGATAGTGTATGATACGGTCGCTTTTTTTTTCTATAAGATAGTCTCGTATCCATTGTGGTACGATGAGTTCGACTTTTTTCTCGTCAAAATTCTCTTTTCTTGTAAATTGCTCAATGAGGTTTACCAGTTGATGGAGAGGGTCATTTCCTTCGAAGCTCACGACGTTGTAATTTTCATTGGTAAAATCTCTCTTCATGGAAAGGTTTTCATTTTTCCGATAAGCGTCATCGCCTTCAACGGCAAAGGCGGCGACTCCGGTATCAATGATTGCAATTTTTATCCCACTTCCTTTGTGGGGAGCCAATTCGTAAAGGCTGAAAAAATGGGGGATGTAAGGGTATGAAGGCCCATCGACAATGATGCCTACCGTAGGAGTTTTGTAGTGCCAGTACAGTGTTTTACTGAGGGAGTGAAGTCTATCAATATCCTTTTTTATGTTTTGAAATTCCACTGCTTTTTCAGGAAACTTTTTAAGTTCTGAAAGCTTTTCGATGCGCTTTTTTATAAGCGAGCCATCTTCAAGGCCTTTAAGCGCGCTAAGATTAAAAAAATAATTAGCATGTTCAAAACCGTGAGCCGTTACAGCCATATCTTGGATGACGTCCACCGGTAAAGCCTGCTTTTTAAATAAAGTTTCAAGTCTTTGTATAACCTGTTTTTGGGGAATTTTTCCGGGTACACTAATGGTAAAAATGCCGAGTGCACGATCTTTTTGTACAAACACCGCCTTAAACGTGGAATTTTTTTTTGAAAGTTCGTGATTAAATTGCCTAACTACGGCTTCTACTGTTTCATTCCATTGTGTGTGTTGGTCCGCTGAGGTCGGTTCACGGTTAAAAGCGACGATGAAGCGATTATCATTTTGCGCGTAAGCTGAAATACCAAGATATGCTAATGCTAGAAAAAGGTATAAGAATCTCATCGGTACTCACTTTTTACCTTGATGATACGAAGCAAGGTAGGTAAAAAGCAAGATCAGATTCCCTCTTTGTTGAGGAGCTCATTTACTTTTTTTTCGGGTGCTCCCTCTAATCGCTTTTGTTTTTCTATGTCACCAAGATAAATTTCGGTTGTTGCTGGATTTGTGTGGCGCATCGCAAGCTGTACCTCATGAAGTGATGCTCCAGCCTTGATAGAAAGAACTCCGAATGTGTGCCGAAGACTGTGAGCGGTAAGGCGTCTCGTGTTGAGTCCCGCCTTTCGCAGGTATCCTTTTATTAAACGTGAGAGCGAATAGGTCGTTAGCCTTCTTCCGCGATTTCTATCGCTTACTGATGCAAAAAGCGGTTCTTGTATTGACTGCATGTTACGCATACGTATATAGTCGCGTATCGGTTTTAACGCATCTTCCGCTAGAACTACGCACTCATCTTTTCCATCACGGCCTTTGCCACGTACCCAAAGCATTGCTTCTTGGCCATGAAGGTCAAGATCTTTGTAATCTGCGCGGACAATTTCAATAAGCCGCAACCCTGTGCGCACCAAAAGATTAATAAGCGCAAAATCTCTTTTTCCCTGTAGGCTTTGCCGCTCTATACCCTGTAAGACATTTTTAAGCTGCTCTATACTCAGAGGATCTTTCTGGTGATGCTTAAGCGAACGCCGCGCTCCTTTAACTCCTTTTGCGATATTGGGGTAGAGTTTTAAGCTTTCGGTCCACTCAAAGAATTTTCTGACAGCTACTAAATATAACGCTCGAGTTGGCGGCCTTAGTCCTTTAAGATCGAGCATTTCTTTATAGAGTAAAATAGTTTCACGTGTTGGCTCTCCATTTTTTTGAGCGGCAAACCAATCGAGAAATTGCTTTAAAGCATTGCGGTAGGTTGTCTTTGAGCTGCGTGTTATGTCTTGTGTTGCAATAAATTGTTCAAGTGCCTGGCTAAATCGCGTATTTGCTACGCTAAGACTATTTTTTTCTTTACTAACCATAGATGTACTAGTCCCCGATTTTGTGCTATTTAGTATGCATAATGTATGGTTCTTTAGTCAAATGGTATGTGAGATGATTATGACCGCAAAAAGAAGCTTTTTGAGCTTGTTAATCTTAACGTGTGGATTAATAGGCCATTCTTATAGTAGTGCTGGAGCGGTAGTACTCGAGGATTTGGAGCTACACGAGTCAATTGGCGCAAATGATTTTGATGGAGTATTAAAAGCTTTAAATGATCATGCTGATCCCAATGCGCGTTATCGTTTTAGCAAAGAACAAGGTAGGCCTTTAACGCCTTTGCAGCGAGCAGCAGAGGTGGCTGATCCGAGAATAATTCGTTTACTTCTTGAGCGTGGTGCCCACCTCTATCCAAATGGAGATTCACCTTTACGTTTAGCAGTAGTAGCAGGTCGTATTGATGCTGCGCGAGTTATGCTGGAATTTGGTGCAAATCCTAACTTTGATAGACCACAACAGCTCACATATGTTGCTGCACAATCTCACAATCATGAATTTCTTAGGCTTCTTATGGAGTATAGTGAAGACGTCACTTTGACCGAAGAGCCTTTAGAGTCAGAGCAACCATATGAACATCTTCTTATCATGTCCGCCCGTCAATCAAGTGAAATTCTTGAACGATTTATTCAGGAACATGCTCTTGGAGCACCCCATTATCAGGCAGCATTGAGCTGCTTAACGGTAAGGGGCACCATAGACAATTTTAAGTTTCTGTATGCAGCATTGCTCATGTTGACCGAAACAGACGCCCCCTTTTTGCAAGAGCTTTTTTTAAGAGCGGCTCGCTGTGGCAATTGTCCTGTCATCCAATTTTTGTCGGATCTAAGAGATGTTGTATTTCTTCAAGAGACGCTCGATAGAGCCTTGGCTGCTGCTTCTGCTCAAGGCCACCACCCAGTTGTAGAGTTTCTTATAACAGGAAGATTCTTGGATGCAATAAACATAGAAAATGCTATAGATGTGCTTCAGCCAAGAACCATAGATGCTGATCAAGGTGTGGAAATAACTCATATAAACGAACTTAACGATGATCAACAGAAATGTTTGGTCTTACTTTTGCGTGCTCTTGAATCCCAAAGGTTGCAAAGACAAAATCTCATTGCTCAAACATTACGAGTTGCAAGAAGTGAATTTGTAAGGGCGGAATTAACGCAGATTGGAGTGCTTGAGTTACCGGAAGAGATCGCTGGCCGCATCGCCCGCATCGCTCACCCCGTACAAGGCCGTTTTCCTTCTTTCATTTTAATGTCAACAACTAACTCAAATATTTTTTAATAAGCTCATTAATAATTTGAGGGTTTCCCTTGCCTTGGGTCTTTTTCATAGCTTGGCCGACGAAAAAACCGAATAATTTATCTTTTCCAGACCTATACTCTTTAACGTTTTCCGGATTAGCTTCAATAATTTCTTTAATGATTTTTTCAAGTTCCTCGGTAGAACCGACCTGTTCAAGACCTTTTTCTTTTACGATGTCTTGCGGACCTTTACCCGTTTTTGCCATTTCTATAAAAACATCCTGCGCGACGCGGGCGTTGATAGTACCTTGATCAATAAGTGACACAAGTTCTGCGAGAAGTTTTGGTGTTATTAGGAGATCACTAAGCTCCGCTTTTAAGTCTTTAGAAAGCTTAAGAAGATCTCTTAAAACCCAATTAATGAGATGCTTACTTTTTGTAAATATAGCTGCTTTTTCGTAATAATCAGCGATTGGCTTATCATAGACGAGGATGTCAGCTTCGTAAGAAGTAAGTCCATAATCCGCACAAAGCCGTTCAAATTTTGCATCTGGTAACTCAGGAAGCTCTGAAAGCGCTTTATCAATTTGATCGGTGCTCATTACTATATAAGAAAGGTCCGGATCTGGAAAATAACGATAATCAGGGGCTTCCTCTTTACTGCGAAGTGGAAACGTTTTTTGTTCCTTGGTACTCCATGAGCGGGTTTCTTGGTTAACTTTTTGACCGCTTTCAAGAATATCTATCTGCCGTTCAACCTCGTACTCGATAGCATCGCTAATAAACTTAAAGGAGTTAATGTTTTTAAGTTCACAACGTGTCCCAAGCTCTTTTTGCCCTTTTTTTCGCACCGAAACATTAGTATCAGCTCTAAAGGCGCCTTCTTCCATGTTTCCAGTCGAGACGTCAAGATACATAACAAGCGCGCGAAGTGCCTTTAAATATGCTCGTGCTTCCGAGGAGCTTTTAATATCAGGATAGCTTACGATTTCTAAAAGTGGCGTACCGGCTCGATTAAGGTCTACAAAGCTTTCGTTACTTTGCGGTGCGTGAATATTTTTGCCAGCGTCTTCTTCGATATGGATACGTATAAGGCGTATATTTTTTTTGCTCCCATCCTCCAAGCGTATAGGTACATATCCTTCTGAGCAAAATGGTTTATCGCTTTGGGTAATTTGGTAGTTCTTAGGAAGATCTGGGTAAAAGTAATGCTTTCGAGCAAAAACGCTTTGGAGCGCTACCTTTGAATGAGTGGCAAGAGCTGTTTTTAACGCGGATACAACAACAGCTCCATTGAGTATGGGCAATACCCCTGGGTGACCGGCGCATATTGGACACAATTGGCTATTAGGCTCCTCGCATGAGCCATTCGAAGAAGTACAAAAAATTTTACTCTTCGTTTTTAGTTGTACATGGACCTCAATACCGATATCCATTTCATAGTCTTGTGTTTTTAGCATCATGCCCTACTTACACTTGAAGATACAAAGTACCTTTCAAGCATACAAAAACATACGTATTTTGACAATCTGATGGTTTACTCCCATTTCCTTTTTTTACATAAAAAGCTTTTAAGTGCGGGCTTATTTTTTAAGGAACTATAATACCCTTGTTTAATTCTGTTTGGTAATTGTATTCTAGCTTCGTATCTTATAGACAAAGGTATGAAAGAGGGGAAATTTTAAGGGGCATATATTCATGAAGAAGCTCTTTTTTGCAATTCTTTTTAGCTTTTTTGTCCCTACTCGGGTTTCATTTGGAGCATCTTTGCCCCAATTCAAAGATACTATAGATTCTTATAAAGAAATAGCTGGAAGTAATTTCATAGATGAAATTAAGTTGCCCTGTAAAAGCTTACATCAAGCATGCGGTCAACACAGTCAAGCAAAGCCTAAAAAAAAGATACTTATTGCCTGGAGTAAGGGTGGCGGGGCACATAAATCGATGCTTGATGCCCTTCGGGAATACTTGTGCGATGAATATGAGGTTATAGCTTTTAATCCTTTAGAGCGAATATGGACACGTTTTGATTTAATACGTTCTTGTTCCTGTGGGTACATGGATGGTGAGGATTTTTACAATTCTCTTTTAGCAAACGATTATCGTTGGATTATCAATAAAATATTCTTCTGCGGCACCGGTTCTATGAGGAGGCATACAAAATACATCGAAGATCAGCTTGAACTTTGCTTTCGTAAAGAAAGGCCAGATCTTATCATATCGGTCATTCCCATCATGAATTACGCACTTAATGAGGTTGGAAGAAGGCTTCACATCCCGTTCTTGATGATTGCCCCCGATTGTGATACGACTCACTATCTTAATAATCTGTATCCGACGCGTCCCTTTTACGCCACTCTTCCTTTTAAGGATGACCTTTTACGACAAAAAGCGAATGCCTCTTGGATTGAGGATCATTTTATCAAAGAATACGGTTTTCCCTTAAGAAAGAATTTTTTTGAACCGAAGAATAAGAAGGCCATTATTGAAAAGTTCGGGTTTCCAGAGGATGCTCCTCGCGTAATGCTTCTTAATGGAGCGACAGGCTCTTCTAAAGCTTTAAAATGCCTTAAACATCTTGCTAAAATAGATCGAAGGCTTCACTTAATTATTTGTATTGGAAAGAGTAAGCATTTAAAGCCTAAAATTCAAGAGCTTAAGTTTCCCGCTAACATAACGTATTCCATTATCGGATTTACAAAAAGGATTCCTGATTTAATGGCCGTGTCAGATATGCTTATCAGTAAGGAGGGAGCATCGACGGTGTGCGAGGCTGTTCATATGGAGCTACCCCTTATCCTTGACCATGTGTCAGAGCCTCTAGAGATTGAGCGGTTACAGCCGGTATTCGTGCAAAGAAATAAGCTTGGCGAGCTTTTGACATGCTATGAAGATCTTCCACGTATTATACATAAACTACTTGATGATACAGCATATGTTGCCGGTATACGAGCGCGTATGAAAGCGTTTAGTAACATGACGTTTCCCGAGCGACTAAAAACGCTTATTGAACACATACTTTCACAGTCGGCTCAAAAAAAATATACCCCTGAAGGAATTAATCCTGGCATGCGGTGGCTTAGGCCATAAGTATTTCATAGGCGTTTAAATGAGCCTCTTCATTTGTTATGAACATCATCTTCGTCTTATATATTTTTTCAAGCTCAAGAATTGCGTTATATTCGGTGGAAGTGATGTAGTGAAGAATTGAAGGATGAACAGCTAGCGTGACGTATGCAGGCTCATAACCCTGATTTCTGTCAAGCTGCTCTTTAAGTTTACGTAAAAGAGCAAAACTTTCGGTTTGTACGGATTTGGTAAAGCCAAGCCCTCTGCAGGTGTGACAGACTTCGGTCATCTGCTGAATAAGTGTCTTTCCTGATCGTTTACGTGTCATTTGGACCAAGCCAAACTCTGATACTTTAAGCACAACAGATTGGAATTTGTCGTGCTCTTTGAGGGTTTTTTCTAAAAAGCGATACAGTTTTTGCCTGTGGGACGAAGAAGCCATGTCTATAAAGTCAATGACTATAAGACCGCCAATATTCCGGAGTCTCAACTGCCGAACTATTTCTTCGGCTGCTTCAAGGTTAGTTTTTAAAATAGTTTCTTCTAAACGAGATTGGCCAGTGTATCGTCCTGTGTTGACATCAATAACGGTCATCGCTTCCGTGGTCTCTATAATGAGTGAACCACCGGATTTTAAATATACTTTTTTCTCAAGTGCTTGGCCGATCTGCTTTTCTAAATCGAATTTTTCAAAAAGCGATGTGGGCCCTTCGTAAAGCCTGACCTTAGAAGCATGCTCAGGGGCTATTCGTTTTACAAAGCGATAGACATGATTTTGAGATTCTTGTGTGTCACATAGAACAAGCTCAACGTCATCATCAAGATTGTCTCTAATGACTTGCAGTACAAGATCGATATCTTCGTAGAGCTTTTTACCGGGCTCAGATTCTTTGTAACGTGTCAAAATAGTGTCCCAGGTATCAAGAAGATAAGAAAGATCCTGTGAGATTTCGCGTTCAGTTTTTTGATCTGAACTTGTTCGTATAATAGCTCCCATGCCTTCTGGTAGCTGCTTTGCTACAAGCTCCTTAAGTCGGTGACGCTCTTCCCTGTCTTCAATTTTTTTACTTATACCAATGCGAGGAATGTTAGGCATCAGCACAATAAACCGACCAGGTAGCGTAAAGCATGTAGTAAGCTTTGCGCCTTTTTCATAGACGGGTTCCTTGCTTACTTGAACGAGAATGCTCTCTTTTTCTTTAAGTATCTTGCTTATATCAAGCTCTCTTCTAACCGGCTCAGGTTTTTCTTCGGCTTCCTCTATTTCCTCGAGTTGCTCATTCATGCGCTTGATTGCAAGTTCTCGGTCGATCTCTGAAATATGTAAAAAACCCGCTTTTTCTTGGCCTATATCAACAAACGCAGTTTGTATACCCGGGAGAACTTTAGAGACAATCCCTTTAAAGTAAGATCGCTCAAGTCCACTGGAGGTATGAGTACGAAAATAGAGGTTTTCTAGTTTATCGTTATCGGTAAGGGCAATCCGTGTTTGCCAAAGATTGTCGTTAATTAAAATTTTTTTCATAATCTGTCAGATGTTATCGCATTGCAAATTTGTATTCGTATACTACTAGCATACCGTATATCTACCACAATAAGTAGAAAATTAAAAAAAATTGTGTTAAAGTGCCTCATGCATAAGAATGTCTACCCCAACCATACCGGAGATAGTTGCATGGAAAAAAGATTTCTTCTGGCCGGGTTAGCAATGTTAGCTATTCCTGGTTGTGGATGCCGCAATGAAAGAGGTCATGTAAGGCACATAATCTGCAAGGAAGAGCCAGCCTGTATCGAAACCTGTGCTAGACCAGACTCGTTGGAACAAAATGTAATGCCGGATCGAAAGTCACAAAGGTCTCAACCTGCCTCAGGTGAAGATATTGAAGGATTTGCATTTGAAGAGCCTGGCAACACTTTTAAGCTCCTCGATGAAACGGGTACTGCCCCAATGCCTGGTACTCCAGAAGAACGCGAAGCGTGGTTTGATGAAAGAGCTGAGGCTGCTCAGAAACACGGCTTTAAAACAATCTACTTTGGCTTTGCTGAGCACAATCTTCGAAAAGACCAAGAAGAAGCGCTCGAGCAAAATCTTAAAAAGATACATGCGGCCACAAAAAAAGGAACAGTCTTAGTTGAGGGCCATGCTTGTAGCTTTGGTGGTAATCGCGAGTATAATATACACCTTTCGCATGAGCGAGCAAAGGCAGTTAAGGATTTCCTCGTTGAGCGCGGTATACCTGAAGAAAAGCTTAAAGTGGTTGGTAGGGGCAACGACATGAAAATTGTTCGTGAAGGTGATTGCGAACAGCAAGCACCAAACCGTCGCGTTGAGTTTCATCTGTTAGGAGAGGGCCAAAAAGAGCCTATGGCTCAAGAGCCAGCTTAATAGCATTGCTTACCATGTTTAGCACTTATAAAAAAAACAGAAGGAGAGCGTCAAAGCTCTCCTTCTGTTTTTTGAGTATATGCGCTGGTTTTTCTCAACTATTTCCCGGCGATTTTGCTAGTGCATTGAGAAAAAAAATCAAAAGAGACCCTCCGCCCTGGATGAGTGCGCAAATAGATACCGATTTAAGGCACTATAAAACTGGTATTACAAGAGCCGATATAGATGCTACCAAGTCTTCAATTATGTCTTATGCTCGTTGCAAGATAGGAGATAAGGGGATAACGATAGAAAGCAATGCCAAAAACGGTATTTCGCGCAATCGGCTAGATTTATTAAAAAGGGTCTTGCATAAGCTTCATAGGGCAGTAAAGCTTCCCAAACTCGATTTTTTAGTTGATCTTTTTGATGCGAGCGGATGTAAGGTAAAAAGAGCACCCGTTTTTTGTATCAGCAAGCATACCGACGATACGCATGTAGTTCTAATGCCAGATTTCATAAAGTTTATGTGGGCTTCTACCTATATAAGTGACGTTTATCGGGGCAATAAGAGCTTTTCTTGGCATAGTAAAAAGCCACAAGCCTTGTGGCGGGGTTCGACGACTGGAGCGTTGGTTGATCATACGGATTTTGAACGTTTAAATCGTTCTAAATTGGTAGCACTTTCTCTTGAACATCCTAACCAGCTTAATGCACGTTTTTCTACAGTAACAAGGAATGATCGAAGGCTTGAAAAAATACTTAGGCAAAGGGGCATGTATAGCGATCATCTTTCTATGGCAGATCATCTTAAATATAAATATATACTCGCAGTTGACGGTAATACGTGGGCAAGTTCATATTTTTGGCAACTTTTTGGCAATTCTCTCATCTTAAAACAAGCCTCACCTTTTTCAGAGTGGTACCACGCAGCACTTAAAGCCTATACGCACTACGTGCCCTTTAATCGTGACCTGTCTGATCTTATAGAACGTATTTCTTGGGCAAAAAAGAATGATAGAAAAGTGCGAGAGATAGTAAGGCAGGCTAACAACTTTGCTCGCTCGTATCTTAAAGAAGTAGATCTCTATTACTATTTCTATCTGGCTCTGCGTGAGTACGAAAAGTTGCAGCGTTTCTAGGGACTGTGCTCAAATAAAAATCAGGGAAAAATACGCCTACGCGGCTAGCGGCAGGACATTGTCCTGCACCTGTTGCTTCTTTTGCGTCTTACATAATTATTGTGTATGAGATAGACCGGTTCCGGTCTATCTCATTAGGCACATTTACCAGAAAAGGAAATCCCTTTCTGGTAAATTAAACAACCATAAAAAATTTAAGCAGGGTGTGGGTCAAGGGCGTCTGCCCTTGCGCCCGCCGCGTAGGCGTCTATTTTCCTACACAAAATTCTTTAAAAACCGTGTCCAAAGCCGCTTCGCTAATACTTTTTCCCGTAAGCTCAGTGCTTATTTCAAGAGCATTTTTAAGATGTACCGAAACAAGCTCGTAATGAATGGTTCCGGACAGTAAATCGCAGATAATTTTTAGCTGTTCATCCAGAGCGGATAGCACTCTATGGTGGCGAGCATTAAGAAGGAAGGGAAGTTCTTGAGATTCCTTAAAAAGTTTTAGAACACATTGTTCGATGTGTTTTTCTATAAGCTCGGCATCTTTTTTTTGAATGCCAGAAACCTTTATTGCTGCTAATGTTGTAAAAGGGTCTTGCTTATATTCAGCTAAATCAGCTTTATTTTGCACAAGTATGCATTTATGGGGGTATTTATCGATAAGCGACGTATACAAGATGCGCTCTTCGACCGTTAAGGGACGCGAGCCATCAAAGACAAGGAGGATACAATCAGCCTTTTGCGCTTCCGAAAGTGAACGCTGTACCCCTTCTTGTTCAATCACGTCTTTCGTTTGCCGAATGCCGGCAGTGTCTATGAGTGTCCAAGAAGATCCTCTTACGCTTATGGTCGCTTCAACAGTATCTCTTGTTGTTCCTGGAAATTGGCTTACGATGGATCGGTTGTGGCCGATAAGATTGTTAAAGAGTGATGATTTGCCCGCGTTTACGGAGCCGATGAAGGCTATGCGGATACCTTGACGTATTTGCTGATGCAGGTCAAATGTTTTTTTAAGATCGTGCACTCGTGTACGTATTTTTATAAGGTGCTCGTGTATGCGTGTACCAAATTCCTCTTCCTCATCAAGAAATTCAAAGCTTGCTTCACACCACGAAAGTGCTCTTAAAAGCTCCTCTTCGCATTCACGCACCCATCGCGAAAAGCTACCTTCGAGCTGACAAAGTGATTTTTTAAGAGCTTGCTGCGTTTGAGCATGGATAAGCTCGTTAATCGCTTCTGCTTCCAGAAGATCTAATTTGCCATTGAAAAATGCTCTTTGAGAAAACTCTCCCTCTTGGGCAGGACGCGCTCCTTGCGCGATTGCAGCATCTAAAATAGCTTCAACAATATATTGATTGTTGTGACAGGTAATCTCGACCGTGTCTTGTCCGGTAAATGTGCGGGGAGCACGCATTATCGAAAACATCACCTGATCAATTGTGTTGCCGGATGTATCTTGTATAGCCCCAAAATGAATAGTATGGCTTTCGACCTGCGTTATGCTTTTTCGGGATGCAAGCACGCCTATAGCCCCTACAATACAACAAGCATCATTGCCTGATAAGCGTATAATGGCAAGAGCCCCACTGCCTTGTGGCGTAGCTTGGGCTATGATTGTTTGGTCATCGCGGCTCTGTAGCTTGTGTATCATGAGCGATGTGGGTCAGTATAATTTTGTGCCCCTTAAATCCCGCCTTAAAGGCTTGCTTAAGGCTTTCAATGATAAGTGCCGCAAAGCTTGCTAGAAGCCTTTTTTCCTGGGCCTGTTGCTCGCACAGTGGTCTATTAAACATGATCCGGAGATAAAAATTTGAAGGCTCAATAGTAAATTGCACATTGTCTAAGTGCATGATGTTAAGTGTTTGCCTGACCCAGTCTTTGACAAAAGCTATGGTGGCATCATCCCAGAGTGTTTTGCGTTCTTTCCTTTCAGTAGCTTGTTTAGGAACAGCTTTTACCGGGGAAGGTCTTCGGGCTTCTGGGTGTGGCTCCGCATGTTTTGCAGCTTCGGACTGCTTCTGGTCTGCAGGTTTATGCACGGTCATTCTTTTAGGGTGCAATGCCTGGGGTTTTGATGCAGGGGTCACTTCAAAGTAAAGAGCTACCTTTGCTGATCGTATGGTAAACCCTAAGAAGTTTTTATGTGCTTCCTCTAAGACTTTTATAGTAAATTCTGCTGGTTTTCCAGCATTTTGCCAAGCTTGTTCTATTGCTTTGGCTATTGAAGAGGCTTCTTGCATAACAGATTTCATACCTAAATATTCCTTTTATGATAGTTGCTGTAAAGGCAGAACTATAAAGCAGATAAACTGGAAAAAGACACAGGCATCAAGAAACGCTCAGTATTACTGGAGCGGGAAACGGGATTTGAACCCGCGACCTTTGCCTTGGCAAGGCAACGCTCTGCCAACTGAGCTATTCCCGCAACAACATCTTAATAATAAGTAATTCTGCCATAGATGTCAAACCGCCAAGATCGTTTAAAAGGCCCCTTGCGTGCTTAAAAACATTAAGAAATTTCAAAGCAATTCTTTGATAACTTGTACATATCGGTTAAGCTGGTGCAGTGGTATTTATTTTTGGAGAGAAAAATATGATCGCGTATGTCGCGGGAACAATTCATGAAGCTCGCATTCAAAATGACTCCGTTCTTGCTGTAACAATTGTTGCACAATCGATAGGGTTTAGCATACAAATACCATCACGCGTGCCTGTCAAAATTGGGGGACTTTTGACCCTCGAGGTGTATACCCATTACACACAGGAGCACGGTACTCTATTATTTGGGTTTCAAACTACTGATGAAAAAGCCCTTTTTTCGCTTATTTTAAGCTGTTCCGGTATCGGGCCTAAGTTAGCTCTCGGTTTAGTTAACGCTTTCACACCAAGCACCTTCAAAGGGGCAATCATGAGTAACAATATCAAGCTCTTAAGTTCTGTCGATGGTGTAGGCGCCAAAAAAGCTGAAAGCATCATCATGCAGCTCAAGGACAAGGTTTCTAAGATGGCCGTAGCCCATGAAGTCGAAAATCCAGAATTACTGCGATTTAAACAATTGCATGACGCTTTTGGTGGGCTTGGTTACTCTCGCCTCGAGATTAATGACGTGCTTGAACATTTAAAAGGCGAAGATTTTCTCTTCAAAGCCCAATTTCCAGATCTTCTACGAAAAGGACTCGCGTTTTTGTCCTCAAGAGCTTAGCTGATCGGCTTTTTAAAGGCCTTTCGAAGCTCTACCTTGGCTTTCTCTAGCCTTTTTTTATCAGCAGCTTTGAGTTTTTTGCCCGCTCTATTGATATAGAGGTTCAACATCGACATGGCTGACTGAAACTTAGTACCCTTCGTTCGAGAACTTTCATACACAGCTTTTTTTAGACCTTTGGCTATGCCTTCCGGATCTAGTGTAAAAATGCCCTCAGGAAGGTCCATAGCATTAGATGTGCGAGCAACTCGCTGAATCCACAATGTTTTTTTATTCATAACTTTTCCTTTTGGCTTAGGCTTTCTTTTAATTTAAAATAGACATAATATTGAAGTAAAGTATTTTATTTTGCTATCTTATTAAAAGAAAGGTTCTTCTTGAATAGAAATGCCTTCGTATTGGGCTTTGATAGCCTTTGAAAGATCTTAGAAAGAAAAAAAAGGAGATAGTAATGAAAAAATTTTTAAGTTTAGCTTTTATCGGAGCTTTATTAAGCTCAGCGTCATTAGTTCGAGCAGTCGAGTTTGTATTTCATAATGACATGGATAAAGATGTAGTGCTTCATCCAAACTATGATTCGACTCTTTGTACTACAAATCCGTTCAGAATTAACAAAAAATCATCCTACACTTTTGATGCCGGTAAGGCTTGTTACATGGTATTAAAATCTATAGATCTAACGGTGCCTGATAATCCTCACCTAATTGGTACTATAGATGACTTACCGCACGACATTTTTGGTAGTTATTCTATAACCATCAAAGAAGAAAACAACATGCTTACGGCAACTTTCAAGAAGTAATGTTTTAAGTAGTTGAGTTAGGTCTATCTAGGCACTTTTTCGTTTTATCCGACCTTGATCTCTAATTTAAAAGGTGAGTTTGTAGTGTTGGATACTTGAGGGGTGAAGATATGACGGATTTAATTGGATCTAAACATACAAAAAGGAGATGGTAATGAGTAAATATGCCTTAGGTTTAGCTTTTATCGGAACTTTATTAGGCTCAGCGTCATTCGTTCAAGCTGACGATTTTACGTTTTACAACAAAACCGATAATGATGTAATGGTTCATCCGAACTTCAGTTCGGACTATTGTAGTAATAATGCGCCGTCATTTATGGTGCCCAAAAAATCATCGCACCATTTTGATCCAGGGCAAACAGGGTGTTACCTATTATTAACATCCATGGACCTAACGGTTCCCGGTAATCCGCATCTTGTTGGCAACGTGCATGATTTACCCCGTGGTATGTTTGGCACCTATTTTATATCGATTACTGAAGAGAACAACGCGCTTATTGGTAGTTTTAATAAGTAATATTTTAAATGGCTGAGTAGGCAGCTATTCAGCCGCTTCTTACTTTTTATCGACCTAGATCTGCGGTAAATAATTTGAAAGTTCATAGTGTTTGATATTTGAGAAGTTTGGAGGAAGATGATTTTTATTTAAGCCGCTTCTTTTGGCTTACCTTTCTGTTTAGTCGAAATAGAAATAATATTGAATTAAAATGTTTAAAGAAGGAGACGGCGATGAATAACTATGCATTAAGTTTAGCTTTTATTGGAGTTTTATTAAGCTCGGTGTCTTTAGTTCAAGCGCGCGATATTGTGTTTTACAACCAAACCGATAAAGACGTGAAGGTTCGTCCGACCTACGACTCGGCTCGTTCGATGCACGACTTGTTGTATTGTAGCACGGTGCCATTTATAGTACCAAAAAAATCGTGGAAAGAGTTTCATGCAGGAAGTTGTTCCCAAGATCCGAAAGCCATATTTCTAACGGTGCCCGGCAATCCTCAGCTTTCTGGCTATGTACATGATTTACCACTAAGCAATTATGGCTCCCCCTATATAACCATTAACGAGGAAAACAACGCAATTGCAGGTTACTCTGGTGTAACCTAGCTCCATTTTGATACCTTCTATCCAATAAGGGGGTGATTTTTTTGTTCATTTTCAAAACATTGTTGCGTGCTTAAAGCTGTCACATCTATCGCCTGTGTTAAAAGGCGTGGTGCATGTAATTCAAGGCCGAGTTGAATAATAAGATCTATAAATTCCATTGGCCTTAGTCCCCATTCTGCAGCTTGATGAAATAAGCACGTTGCGGGTGTAAGTCCTGGAAGCGTGTTGAGTTCCAAAACGATGACACGGTCAGTTTTTGTGGGGCTCATAGCGGCCGATTGATAAAAGCAATCGATTCGCGCGTATCCGGCGCAACCTGTCACTTTATAGGTATCTTCTATTGTTTTTAATACTAGCGTTGTTGCAGTTGCCGGTATCGGTGCCGGTGTTTGGTTTTCCCCTGCACCTGGCAAAAACTTTTCTTCTATAGACAAAACACCAGCTTGCGCAACTGTCATGCTCGGTGGTAATGCTCGGCAGATACTATTACCCACAACTCCGACACTCAGCTCCAAACCTTCAATGCACTCTTCTATTAGTACCGCATTTTTGCCCGCACCAAACACTTCATTAATCGCTTTTTTAAGCGCTGAAGCATTGGTAACTTTTGCGACCATAACGCTGCACCCGTCATCATGCGGTTTTACAATAAGGGGGAAGGGCGGCAAGCCGTGCTTTTCGGGATCATTATGCCACTCTTTCGCTTCAATAAGTACACCCGCTGGTACAGGTATACCGTGCTCTTTTAAAACTTGTTTTGTTTTCCATTTATCCATACAAAGAGCGCTTGCAAGAACGCCTGAGCCGTTATAAGGTATGCCGAGCGTTTCCAGTAATCCTTGTATAGAGCCGTTTTCGCCATGTCCTCCGTGCAACGCTACGAATGCAAAATCGATAAGATTCGGTAAGTCTTGCCAAGAGATTTTCATTGAAGAGGTAAGCTCAGCTTCTATCTCAGCAGTTGTGTTACGCACCAGCAGTCGTTGGTCGATGCAAAACAATTCTAAGTTTGAGCTTAAGAATAGCGGGATAGCCGCATATTTTTGTGGAGAAAGCTTATAAATCACATTCCGCCCGGAGGCAAGAGAAATTTCTTTTTCGTTTGATTGGCCGCCTAAAAGAATACCAACGCGCATTTTTTTTGCGTCTGTAATTTTAGTGTCGTGTTTTAGGTTTTCTGCATTTTTAAGCATAGTGTACGTATGTAATTCGGTGGCTATAAGGTGGTTGATAAATTGGGTATGGCTCATATTTATCTCGGCCGCTTGCAGGAATGCAAGACTTGCTGGATCCATGCCAGAAAAAGTATTTGGGTCAATAATAACGACCCGATTATCATGTGTCAAAATACCATCAATGCGTCCCAAGTTGTGTATACTCAAGGCTGACATAACGCGAAGGCATGTGTCTTTAATACGCTGCTCGGCTTCTTTTGTGCATCGTGCCGGTGTACGTTTTAAAGTTTTACCAGGCATGTATTTCTGCTCGTAATCAAAAAAGTCAGATCCCTCATTCAGGACTATCTCAGTTGGAGGAAGCGGTAAAAGAGTTTTTTTAGCGTAATCGGTAATGACAATGCACGAAAATTCCATGCCGCGTACATATTCTTCTATAAGCACTTTTTGCTGTATTCCCGGTGTGATAGTTCGTGCTTTTATGATAGCACTTTGTAGTTCATGTTCGTTTTTTACCACGGTTATACCTAAGCTCGATCCCTCATGGCAAGGCTTTACGATGCAGGGAAATCCAAAAGGTGGCGTAGAAATGTTTTTATCATAAGGCTCGACGATAACTGCGTTTGGAACATCGATGTTTGCAGATTTTAAAAAAGTCCGCTGCATCACTTTGTCCATGCTTAGAGCGCTTGAAAATACTTTGGATCCGAAATAGGGGATGCCAAGAATTTCAAGAAAGCCTTGTATCGATCCATCCTCCGCGTACCTTCCATGCTGAGCTATATACATAAAATCAATGATCTGCTTAAGTGCATCCCATGCAACCGGCTCGGCTTCAGCTTCGAGCCGATGTTCAAAGTCACTTGTTTTACCGCGGTGCAAAAAATGGATTGGCATTTTATAGAGAGTGCCCGTTTTTGTTTGAAAAAGGGGAACAACGCGATAGCACGAGGTATCAAGATGATCGCACACCGTTCTTCCAGAATTCAATGAGACTTCGCGTTCTTGAGATTTACCACCCATAAGAACGCCAATGCGTAGACTGTGCATGCTTATTTTTTCTTCCATGAAAGATATACTCAAAAAGTGTATCATCAACATATGTAGTGTCACAAGAAAAAACTTGTGAGTATTTGCTTCCACTTGTTACTCTATAAATCGATAAAGAACATAAGGATTTTTTGTAATGCTTCCCGACACTCTTTTTTGGATAGATTTGGAAATGACAGGGTTAGATCCTGATCGCGACACTATTATCGAAATTGCAAGTGTGGTAACGCAAAGTACTCTCGAATTTATCGCGCAAGGGCCTTCCTTTGTGATTCATCAACCTGACTCCATTCTTGATGCCATGGATGACTGGAATAAAAATCAGCACAGAAAATCAGGCCTATGGTCCCAAGTACAAGCGTCCACCGTGACGTTACCTCAGGCATACGAGGCCACCTTAGCTTTTGCGACTCAGTACTGTAGACCTCGTATTACGCCAGTATGCGGAAACTCCGTATACCAAGATCGTGCATTTTTAAGAAGACTCATGCCAGAGCTTGATCGCTATTTCCATTACCGGATCATCGATGTCACCACGGTTAAAGAACTCGTACGTCGCTGGTATCCAAAAGATAAGTGTGTTTACTTTGAAAAAAGCACCGACCACAGAGCACTTTCAGATGTATATGCTTCAATAGAAGAACTAAAGCACTACCGTAAGCACTTTTTCAGAACTGTCGCTGAGCTAGAAGGCTTGCAAGAAGCCCAACCCACGTTTTAACTGAAGCGAATGTGTTAAACTCTTCGCGCAATACCGTCTCAATTAAAAACCACTCAATTTTGCTTGACTCAGTCATATTCCAAACAAGGTTTGCTTTTTCGTCAGCAATCCCCGCATAGATAATGTCTATATGTTCTTTTTGGCCTTCTTTTATAACGTTACGCTGTATGCCAAAAGGCCTAACCATTCCACCGCTTACAGGAGCTTTTTCGCCAATAAGAGTAACTGTTAAGCCAGTTTCTTCTAAGCACTCGCGCAAGGCGGCATCTTCGGGGGTTTCATTGGCATCTATTTTGCCACCTGGTGGTAACCATTTGCGGAGCTTCTTGTGATCAATACACACTGTTTTTGTAAAATCTTCGTTAAAAACGTAGACCGTAACGCAAAGCAGTCTTTCCATGCTTATTCAAAAAGTAGAGTTTGAGCGGTAATTTCAAAGTAAGCATTTGCGTTTGACGGCACTGTAGCGTTTTCAGTAACTTGAGGTATAAGTGGCATTTGTTGTTCTTGCTGCCCTGGCCAAGTGCTCATTATCTCATTTTGCAGTTTTTCAAGTCTTAAAAGCAATTCTTTTACGTCAATGCCGTGTTTTTTAGCATAAGCTTTTACGATTTGCTTTTTAATCTTTTTCCACCCATATTTTACAAGATCTCTAAAGCGCTCATGATCTCTATGCAAGATGTCAGTAATGCTGTGACGATTAGGAAGCTCGTGATCGTGATAATAAACTCTACCCTGATTATCGACGCTTACGGCGTTGCCCATAGTCCAATATCCGGTGTAAGCGGTAAGACGTACCAGAGAAGTAAGAATTTCTTCATCCAATGCTAGGGGCGACTCTGAAAGAGGCGTTAATGGTCCGAGATAAAGCTCTACTACAACGTAGTTTGTATCTTCAACTTCGAGCGGTCGACCCGGTATATGTACTAAATGGGTTTCTGGTATATGAATGTTTGTTATACCGAAAGTGCGTAATGCTTCTCGGGCGCGTAGATAGATCATAGCCCGGCTTATGTTCTGGTACACTCTGCCATACAAAGGCTCTGCGTTAAATCGCTGCCATTCTTCTTGGGTTAAGATGCGCCCATAAGGGGTGTTGCTTTTTGTCCAGTGACCCGCATCCATAGATGCTAAGGTGTCAACGACATTTTGACGAGAAATAGCTACTTTCGATCGTTTTATAACCCATGCATTATCAACGTTGATGATATAAGAATGTCGATTTTCAATAAGAGGTACGTTGTTATCGACGAGTTCTTTGTCGATACCGGCAGCAAGCGCTTTTCGTTCTTCTGCTGAACCCGTAAAGAAGATCTCTAGATGATCTGCTCCAGAAAGTATATGACCGATACCGTATCTTTCGATGAAGCCTTCTATCTGGCCTCTTACGTCGGGATCAAGCAAAGCCTCTTTTTCAAGTAGTTCAAGAAGATTTGAAGATGTGATTTCCTCACCGTTATACGTGCCGTACGATTCTTCCTTGGGTTGATGCATCCCATAAGCTGTTGAACATGCTATTAAAATGAAGGTTGCTATATATCTATAGTTCATTACGTTCCTTAATGAGTTTTTGACTCTCAAGCTCGACGCCAGAAAGATCAGGTGTATGAGCAACATTTTCTTGTGTCGTAACATTTGTTGTATGCTCTTCTTGACTGGAAGCTTGACGCACCAGGCTATCCATTATCTCTTCCTCTAGAAGATGCAAATTATCAAGAAGCTTCGTTCCATCCACCGTGTAACTTAAACCACAACTATTAATTGCTTTAACATAGATGTTAATAACTTGTTCTTCGAGTTGGAGCCACCCATATTTAACAAGGTTTCTAAAACGAACGTGATCTCTATGCAAGATATCGGTAATGCTGTGACGATTAGGAAGCTCGTGGTCATGATAATATACGCGTCCCAAGTTATCGACGCTTACAGCATCTCCCATTGTCCACCAGCCTGTGTAAGCGGTAAGGCGTACGAGTGAAGTGTGGACTTCTTCATCTATCGCAATCGCTGGAAAAAGAGCTAACGGCGTTAATTCTCCAACGTGGCGTTCAACAACAACGTAATTTCTATCCTCGACCTCATAAGGTCTTCCTGGAATATGTACCAGATGAGTTTCAGGTATGTGAATGTTCGAGATTCCTAGCTTTAGTAGTCCTTCGCGTGCTCTCAAATAAACCATCGCCCGACTAACATTTTGATAGATCCTGCCGTTAAAAGGTTCGGCGTTAAAACGTGACCATTCCTCTCGACTTAAGAGACGCAAATATTCGCCTGGGTCTTGGGTAAAGCTTGGCTGACCAATTGTTGCAAATGTATCACAAACGTTTTGGCGACCAAGATGTACTTTTGAACGTTTTATTAACCATTTATTATCAACGTTAATGATAAAGGAATTGGGAGCCGCGATAAGTGGAATCTTTTTGTCTTTTAATTCGCTCTCTATATCATCTGCAAGTTTTGTGCGTTCTTCTTCAGTACCCGTGAAAAATAGTTCTTGGTGGTCTGCTCCGGATAAGATATGTGCTATGCCAGATGTTTCAATAAATTCTTCTAAGCTCTTTCTTACTTGAGGATCAAGCGGTGCTTCTTTTTCAAGAAGTTCTAAAAGATTAAAGGGCGTAATTTCTTCATCTTGATAGGTACCATAAGAAACTTTTTTAGGTTGCTGCATACCCTGCGCTACTGTGAATGTTGCTAAAACAATTGCAGCTGCGTATCTGTAGTTCATTAGTTTCCTCTATTAACATCATATGAGAACAGTATATCACAGCTTTTACGGCGGTTACATACTCAAGGGGTTTGGAGTAAAAAAGTGACTGCTTTCAAATGCGTGACTTTGCAGTTCCCTATAAAGCCTTATAATCTCATTGATGTTTGCGCCTTTCAGGTACAACTTCCGAATATGCACATTCTGTATCTTATGTACTGGTGGTTGCGAGGGCCCCAGTAACTGAAGTGTACTTTTTTGAGCGTCAATGAAAGCTAGAAGCAATGTAGCTGCTCTATCCGCTTCTGCGTCAACGATTGTTTCGTTTCGGTGACGCATTTCGATCTCTGCAAATCGAGTGAGTGGGGGATAAGATACTTGGGCTCTTTGTGCAGTTTCGTAGGTATAAAAATCTAAGTACTTTGTTTCGGTCAAATATGACCAGAGCGGATGGTCAAGCATGGTTTGTGCTATGACGAGGCTTTCAGGGTGGTATCTGCCCGCTCTACCTGCAACCTGAATAAGCTGCTGTAACGTAATTTCTGCTGCGTTATACGACGGCATACCTAAATGCATATCCGCCCAAATAATGCCCACAAGCGTAACATTTGGAAAGTGGTATCCTTTGGTAATTGTTTGAGTTCCCACCAGTATATCGAGCTTTTGGCTTTCAAAGTCCTCCATCGTCTTTTGCCACATGCGTCGATTAACCGTTGTATCTAAATCTGCTCGGGCAATGCGAGCTTTTGGAAACAGTTTTTGCAGAATGCTTACTATTTGCTGAGTACCGATGCCTTTTTTGATAAACTCTTTCTTTGCACAGGAGGTACAAGAAGAAGGAGTCTCTTTCTGCAACGTGCAGTAATGGCAGCGAAGTATATTTCCTTCGTGGAGGGTCAGAGAAACCGAACATGAAGAGCAGCTTATTATAAAGCCGCACGACCCACACTGAATGAAAAAGCTGTATCCCCTTCTATTTATAAAAATGAGCGACTGTTCACCCTTTTTAAGTCTTTCGCCAAGTGCAGCCTCAAGCTCTTTACTGATCCAAAAAGATGTTCTTTTGACTATGTTTTTAAGCTTTACAATCTTAAGTTGTGGAAACGCACCCTCAAAACGGTTATGAAGCGTTAATAACTTCCAGTTTTTTGTATGTGTGTTATAGAGCGAGCTGATTGATGGTGTTGCCGATCCAAGAAGAATAGGTATTTTATGGGCTGCAGCTCTCATAAGAGCAGCTTCTTTACTGTTTATTTTAGGGTGCTTTTTTTCTTGATAACCCTGCTCATGTTCTTCATCAACAATAATAAGGCCGAGATCGGGCAGTGGAAGCAGTATCGGTAAATGAACACCAATTACAAGCGCACGCTGGTTGTTTTTGATAGCTTTCCACAGCTGCTTTTTTTCAGAAGCGCTTGTTGCTGAATGAAATCCAAAAATAGGCACTCTGTTGCCAAAATATTTCTTGAGCATCGTACTAAATTGAACAGCTAATGAGACTTCTGGAAGCATCAAAATCACCGATTTTGATAAAGCATGTGCGTGCTCAATGAGTGTTTGATAAATGATTGTTTTGCCCGAGCCTGTAACCCCATGAAGTAAAAATGTCCCATGTTGAGAGTTTGTGATTGTGGGCAAGATTGAATCTACGACTCTTTGTTGTTCAGCCGTAAGAACAGGGCGAACAAGTAGCCCGTCGGAGCCATTACCCATAACAGTGGGATCTTTCTGTTCCTTTTGTTGCAAAAAGCTTGAAAGCCTTTGATAAAGTACCCGAGGGTCAAGTACGTAGTAGCTGCTTAGATTTTTTAAAAACGACTGGTACCGATCTTCGTTAAGACCGCTCTCATAACCATGAAGCTCTTTAATAGCGTACGACGGTGTTACCAAAAGCTCTTTACATTTGGTTTCTATAATGGCTAGCTCGAGCCTATTTTGCAAAGGAACCGTTACAATCATTCCTGCTTTAGGCTCCAAAGGCGAATCTAAGGGAATTTTATAAGTAAGCCTTCCTTGCCAGCCGTTAAGAAGCCTAACCGTAATATACATAACGTACTTTCTAAAACTGATACTTAAAAAGGTACAGAGTACCTCCAATAAAAGCAAATACTTGACTATCAAGCACTTTTTTCTTTAGGTACTAGTCCTTAGATAGTGAGTGAAAGAGAAATAGGCGCCTACGCGGCGAGCGGCAGGACCCTCCACTAATCGCCCTCTGCGAGGGCTGTTGCGGACCAATCATGCCTTACTTGGCATGGTATGGTTCCTGCACCTGTTGCTTGTTTTGCATGTTACATACTTATTGTGTATGAGATAGACCGGAAAATCCGGTCTATCTCATTAGCACATATACCAGAAAGGGAACCCCTTTCTGGTATATTAAATAACCATAAAAAGTTTAAGAAGGGTGTGGGTCAATGGGTCATAAAGCCTGGGTCAAGGGCACGCCCTTGCGCTCGCCGCGTAGGCGTATTCTTCTCCCATTTTTATGTAGCACAGAAAAAATTAGGTCAGCGGTTTTTCTATAAAATCTAGGGCCGCCTTAGCAGCTTGATCAATGAGCACTTTAACCTCGTCCGGTGACTGGTTAAATTGTTCAAGGACGAAAATAGAAACGTTTTCAGGTTTTTCAGGTCTTCCAGTACCCACGCGTAAACGTACAAAGTCGCTTCCAGCAAAGGTAACGATAGACTTAAGTCCGTTATGCCCTCGTGCGCTTCCACCGTGTTTTACCGCGACTTTTCCAAACGGTAACTCAAGCTCGTCATGCACCACAAGCATCTCTTCAGGCTTTATCCCCTGTTTTGTTAAAAAAGGAATGACTTGGCCCGACGCGTTCATGAATGTTTGGGGCTTTACAAGAAGAAGAGAATGCCCAGCGTGAGAAGTTTGCGCTATTTCCATAGTTTCGCGCTGTCGCCACGTAGCACCAAGTTGTTGTGCAATCGCATCTAGCACACGAAACCCAATACTGTGTCGGGTGACGTAATATTTCGTGCCTGGGTTTCCTAGACCAATAATTACTTTAATCATGCATTCATCTCTAAGTATCAGCAAGTGGGGGGCTCTAAAATCCCCCCATCTTTGTGATCTTTAGGACTTTGCGGCTGGTTTTTCAAGTCCTGACGGTAATGCGGGAAGAGGAGACTTTTTTTCCGCTTTCTTTTTAGCTTCATATTCTCTATTGAGTAAATCAATAACGTCCTGAGTGATATTAGCCTTAGGATCAACGTCAAGCGCTATATCTGCTGGAAGGACCGCTCCGAGCTTTTTTTGAACTCTGAGATCTTTAGAAGCCTTTTTAATATTTTCGTGCATGTCCATCTGGAGTTTTTGAACAGCGCGAGAATAGTATTTTTGAAGGTTCTTAATTTCGCTTGTAATTTCAGCCTCTTTAACAGCAAGAGCTTGTGTTTTGCTGTCGCGTGATTCTTCCGTAGTCCACTTACTGTTTGAAGGGTTATCTAATTCAGCCTTAGCTTTTTGGTATTCCTTTTGTTCAGCCTCAATTTTTGCATTTTTGGCCTCTAGTTCTGTTTGCAGTGCCTTGGCTTCATCGCGCCATTCATGCACTTCAGCTTCGGTCACATTTGGTGTCATTATTCTTGCTATTTCGACAAAAGCAACAGGCAAGTTGGAGGCCAAGACCGACGCGGGTACCGATGGCGCAGGAACTAGCTCTGAGCCTTTTTGAGCAAAGCTTCCGGTAGCTATTGATAGAAGAGCGATGGTCAATGTGTATCTAGAATTCATATAATTATTCCTCGTACAGGGATTAATAACCTATAGGCTTTACCTATTCTCTTACAAAGTATCGTTATTTAGACGTTGCGTCAATGGTCCCTCCCTTAAAAATGCGGCTCAATGCTTTACGGCATTCCTCAACAGCAAGTATCGAAGAGCTTATGAGCCCCGCCTCAAACCACTGATTAACGCTCAAAGGAACTGTATGGAAAAGCAATTGTAGTAAGGGTACGTAAACAACCGCTATTTGAAGTGCTATAACTAAACACGTCGCAGCTATTAACCAGCGATTAGTGAACAAACCCTTTTGGGCAATCGAAAAGCGCTCGGACCTACAGTTCCACGCATTAAACCACTGGAACATAGCCATGCACACAAGTACCATTGTTTGAGCAGTTTCTATGCCAACAGAAAGCCAACGGTGATAAATAAAAAGTGAACCAATCGTCATAACTGCAGCATCTATGCCAATTTTTGAAAGGATTGATGAATCAAAAAGTCTTCCTTTTGAATCTTTCCATCGGCTCGAAAGTAAGCCGGGTTCCTCGGGCTCCTGGGACAGCGCAACGTCAAGAAAACCGTCCGTTACCACGTTAAGCCAGAGTATTTGAGCAGCTCTTAAAGGTAATGGAAGGTTTTGAACAAACGCATAGATAACGACAGCGACTTCGCTTAAGTTTGTTGAAAAAAAATACCAAATGACGCGCCGAAGCGTCGAAAAAATATGGCGTCCCTGCTCTATAGCTCGTACGATGCTGGAAAAGCTATCATCAAGAAGAACGATATCAGCCGCTTCTTTAGCAACATCCGTGCCCGCCACTCCCATGGCTATTCCTATGTCCGCTGCTGTTAATGAAGGAACATCGTTAACGCCGTCGCCAGTCATGCCAACGATATGTCCCATATTGCGTAAAACTTTAATAAGCGCAAGTTTATTTTCAGGTGTAACTCGGGCAAAAACTCGTATCTTTTCAAGATCCAGTAATGGAAGTTGTTCTTCAAAGGGACCATCAAGCTCGTGCGCGCTAACAGCGATCTCCCCCGGCTCGAGGATTCCTGTTTTAAGGGCAATTGTTTGAGCGGTTATTTTGTGGTCGCCAGTAGCCATAATTATTCTTACACCAGATGCTCGGGCCTTTCTTACCGCCATTTCGGCATCGGATCGTAAAGCATCCTCAAGTCCTAAAAGTCCGAGAAAAGTAAAATGTCCTTTGTAGCTTTCAAATATTTTTTCCCAATCATCCTCGGCAAAAGGCTGATCCGCGCGCAAAATAGCTAAGCCAACGGTACGTAATCCACCAGTCAAAAAAGTTTGAAGTGATTTTAATGCATTATCAGGAACGAATGTGCATATTCCAAAGACGGACTCAGGAGAGCCGGATGCAATGATAACGTATTCTTTGCCGTGCTTGAAAAACCCAGCTTTAAGCCGTTTTGTAAAACTGAATGGTATTTCATGAAGTTTTGAATATAGTTCGCGCGAAGCGTTAAGCTTGTATGCTAGCACTCCCAGTGCAGCTTCTGTCGGCTCGCCCTTTATCGTAAAGCTTTTAGTTGCTGGATCGTATTTTTTTTCAGATGAGTCCATAAGAAGGGCTGCTTCAGCTAAAGGCATAAGATCGCGAAGTTCTTCTTTTTGGATTACAGCATCCTTATTCAATACATGCCCTTTAGGAACATAACCTTCTCCCGTAATTGTATAAAGAGTGCCATTCGAAAATAAGCATCGTACAGTCATTTCATTTCGTGTTAGCGTTCCCGTTTTGTCAATGACGATGGTATCCGCTCGCCCGAGCGCTTCACCCGCTTGTAGGCGTTTTACAAGAACATGCCGGCGGGCAAGCCTTCGAGCACCGGTAATAAGAGCAATGGTAAAAACGATAGGAAGTCCCTCAGGCACAATGCCAATAAAAAGGGCAATAACAAGAGCAAGAAGATCACTGAGTGTTTTGCCCATTGCTATGCCAGTAACAAGAAGTACTACGCACAGGATAAGTGCAAGAATAACGATGCTTTGCGAGAGCCTATGAAGTTCAATTTGTAAGGGGCTATCTTCATGCTGATGTTCTTGGGTTAGCCTTTGTATATGGCCTATTTGGGTCAAACCACCAGTAGCTACTACAATAGCCTCTGCCCACCCCGAAGTAACGGTTGTTCCTCGAAAGATCATGTTTGTCTGTTCGAAGATCGAACTTTCCCCAGCTAAAGTATCGCTATTTTTCTCAACACTGACCGATTCGCCTGTAAGAATAGATTCGTTTACCCGCAGATTTTGCGCGCGAACAAGTCGTGCATCAGCAGGTATTTGGTCCCCCTCTTGCAAGATAATTAAATCTCCAGGCACTAGTTCTTGAGCATCAATGACTTGCCGAGTCGACCTAATGACAATAGCAAAGAGCGGCACGAGTTTTTTAAGTTGTTCGAGGGTTTTTTGGGCATTTCTCTCATAGAATGTGCCAATAAGCGCATTACAAAAAACGACAATAAGCGTGACAATGGCGTCGGTATAGTTGCCTAAAAGTATGATTAAAAAAGCTGCTATGAGCAGAAAATAAATAAGCGGGTCTTTAAATTGGTTAAAGAAAATTTTAAATAACGAGGGCAATGGCGCTTCGGGAAGCTTATTGAGCCCGTAAGTCTTAAGTCTTTGCTTAACTTGGTCAATAGAAAGACCAGTAACATCGTCGGTGTTAAAAAGCTTTATAAGCTCTTCCCGTTTTAAGGTATATACTTTCACAGTGGCCTTTTAGAAATAAGATTTTCTTTAAATGTACCATTATCTGACTAAAAAAAGTAGCTCGTACGGGCTTAATATAGAAGTGGTCTAAAGTTTTTGCAAAGTGATTAACGGGAATTGGTTCATCAAGTGTATGGAACATTGGGCGCCGGAAATCGGGTTTTATAACGTGAGGACCATTGTAACAATGCTCTATGCGACACGTCGATAGCAAGCAACTGGGCCCCTTTTTGTAGTGCTCGTTTTTGCAGCTTTTTGAACTTATTGCGCGTAAGTGCTTTTAGTGCTTGTTGGAAAAGGTGTAAATGTGCTTGGACGTAGTAGCTGTACTTTTCATTACCATCTTGCTCTGCCGAATATGCGTACGTGGTAAAGCAACATATAAAAAAAAGTTTTTTGAGCATTCCGAGTCCCATAAGCATAGTATATGAGTGTAAGTCTACATGTTTTTTTTAAAGACGAATAGGTTTACATTTTCATGATTTGCCGGAGCGCTAAAACGCGCTACTTTACCAAGAGACTGTGGACAGCTAAAATGATAGGGGCAGTTTAGAATTATGCAAAGGAAGCTCTATGTATAAAAAGTTGTTAAGTGTGTTGCTATTTATTATAGTCATTTTACAGGTCGACGTGAGTTTTGGTCAATCCTCCTATAAGGAACGCTTGGTTGCTTTAGTAGAAGATAACCGAATACCTGTATGGATGTCCGAGCAGATTAAGAGCGATCTAGAGCCTTTTAAAGCGAACCGTATACCGCTTGAGTCGATTTGCGAGACCTCCCCGAAGTGGCAGACCTCGGGTGTTGTTCGCTATACTATCAAAGAGGGAAAATTAACAATACATCCTTCTCCGCTTTGTTCAACTCTCAGTGTACTTGAATCGAGATGCAAGCAGTATAATGCTATTGTTAAAGCGTTAACCGATACAATACGCGTACCTGATGTTGAATTCACCGTATATCTGGGGGATGGGTTTATAGGCGGAAATTCACACACCCTGCCAGGGCCTATATTTGGTTTTTCGAAAGACAAAAATTTAGACACGAATGCTCTATTAGTTCCAGACTTTCATGCATTAGAGATCTATCCGCCGCTTATTGAGGATGTTGAAATAGGAAATAGGGCATATCCTTGGCATGTCAAAGTCAATAAGGCCTTTTGGAGAGGAGCTAGCACCTGTAATTATCTCGACATAACTCTGAGTAATTATACCGCTTGCCCCAGGCTCAAATTAGTAGAAATAGCACGTATCAATTCTGATTTGATTGACGCTGGTTTAACCATGTGTGTACAAATGGATGAAGAGACCAGAAAGCTATTCTCAAACTATCTCGTATCTTCAGTATCCGTGAGTGAGCACCTTAAATATAAGTACCTCATTTTAACAGATGGTAACGGAGCCGCTTATCCACGGGGGTTTTGGCATTTATTTGGTAATTCTGTTGTTTTTAAGCAAAAGTCGGACAGTGTACAATGGTTCTATCGAGGCTTGAAACCATTTGTGCATTTTATTCCTTTTAATGAAGATTTTAGCGATTTAATTGAAAAGATACAATGGGCAACGAACCATGATGCAGAAACCCGTTTTATCGCAGCTCAAGGCCGCGCCTTTGCTCTAAACAATCTATGCTTAGAAAATAACTTGTTTTATTTGTATATCTTACTCAAGGAATTTTCTGCACTACAACAAGCCAGTAATTATAAGCAAGAGCTATAGACTCGAAGTTTTATCGTTTTATTATTATGCAGAGGCTAGGGTAAAAATGGATAGATTCTATGTGTTCTTGGTGGTAATTTAAACTACGATTCACTTCTTCTGGCCATTTTGTTTTATCAGCCGATCCACATCGGGCGCAGCCATAATTAAGATCATCAATGAGGTTCTGAAAAAATCGTATAGCGGACGCGGCCCCTGCTTTTGGATTGCTAGTACTTCCCTCAGAACCGAAATCCTTCCAGTAGGACGTATGCAAGTCCTCTACGACATACACACCTCCACTTTTTAAAAAAGGGAATAGGGTTTGAAAACTTAAAATTTGTGCCCCCATAAAATGACAACCGTCGTCAATAATAATGTCAAATTCGCCACCTGATTGAGCGGCGACTTCGAGTAACTCTGCTTTATCGTGCTGATTAGCTTTATGGAGTTTGCATTTAGATGTAAGACCCTGCAAATGTTCCCAGCATTTATCATTGATATCCATAAAGTGTAACTCTTGCGCATGGGGAAAATAATCTTGCCACATACGGGCTGAGGCACCTTGCCAAAATCCTATCTCTAATAATTTTATTGGTTTATCTTTAAAACGGCTAAAATAGCTATCATATATGAGTGTGTAACGATGAAAAAGAGGACCTTTATCCGAACCATAGCGATCAGCTAAATCATCGAGTTCACACGCTTGCATTGATGTTATAAAAAAGAGAGAGAATAGTGATATAATTTTCATTGCATTTTCATTTCAATCTTGCGTTGAACAGGTATCACCGGTACATAGTATAGGTTTTTCGATCCACCAAAAACGGGGCTGCAGTGGATGAACATTAACCTTTAAGTTATTTTCAGCGCAAAATTGATTTATTGCTTGTGGAACTCCTGGCCACACTGTAGCATAATCATCGCCTGCAATAATTCCTCCACCACGGATTTTAGGATACCATGCTCTTAAATCAGCAATCACATATCCATAATTATGATTGGCGTCAATGAAAACGAAGTCAAGTTCTCGCTCTTTAAAGTGATCGACAGCGTTTAGCGAGGTATCCCTTAATAATTCAAATCGCGAGCCAAACAGCGAAAATTGAAGCTTTACTCTCCAGTAAAGAATATCAAAGTACTTTTGAGGTAATGGTGTGGTAGCCGGATCTTGGTAGTCGATAAAAGGGTCTATGCCATATAACTTGTCCACTTTGGTATGCTCGAGCAAATATTTACAATGAGCCCCGGTTAAAATACCTACTTCACAGCCAATGCTCAGGCCTAACCGATTGATAAGATCTGCAAAAAGACTGTGGTAGGGCTCTTCATGATCAATCTGTTCAATAACTTTTAGTGCTTGTATGATTTCTGATTCTGAAAATCCTGTAATTTGTGCATAATCGGTTACAGCAAGCTTACCTGGTAAAAGGTGGCAAAAACTTAATCCCAAGACAAATAATATTTTTCTGGCTAACATGTCTCTCCTTTTTTTGAGCATCTTCATAGGTAACTCATTAAGCTCGATTTTTAAAGGCTGAAGATAACTTATTGAAAAACTTTTTTGATTTCGTGATAAGACCCTTATCCGTAATAGCATTCTTATTACCAAGTGTAAAGCGGCTAGGTTTTATAAGATTAATAAATTTTTGCTTTATTGCACCATCACTGTAGCGTAAAACCCATCTTCTTCTCTGTGGAGCTTGCGATAAGTAATGCCCATAGTTATCATATACGCGTCGCAAAGCTTTCTTGGCATCACGTATATGGGCATTGAAATTGTTACCAGAATAAGTATTAAAAAATGGATGGTACATCTTTTCAATCAAGGGAGCAGGAACGCACGCAGCAAGACCCGATGAGCAGATAGTTGAATGAGCGGTATGATCACTTAAAACAACCGGTATGCCAAGAGCAAAAGCTTCACGTGGTAAGATGGAAAATCCTTCGCCTTTGGAAAAACTAGCAACAACATCGATAGATTTTAAAAGGTCTATGTATTCAGCCTCACTCAGGCTTTTAAAAATGCACTTTACATTAGTAAGCTTTAAACGATTGATTAATTCTTGGATTTTTTTTACCGTTTCGCGCTCCTGGGGATGCCCTGTGACACGACCGTGCATTATGAGTCTTACACCGGGGTTATTGCTAAACTCTTCAGCAAATGCTTTAAGAAGAAGCAGATGATTTTTTCGTTCATAAAAACCTGCAGATAAGCCGAAGGTAAAAGGAGTATGCGCTCTTTTTTTTAAAGGCTGCTCAAGCAGTTTTTGAAGATAAAGACCGCAGGGTAAAACAAATATCGGGATTTCTACGCCCGCTTTTTCAAAGACTGAAACGAGGAATTTATCAGGTACTACTAATGCATCGAATTTATTATTAATAATGCTTACCCATGAAGGGGGCGGTGCGTCTGTTTCTATCATTAAGTAAGCAATCTTAATTTTAGAAGAGGATAGAGCATCTTCCGGCTTTTCAGCAAGTCCAAGTAAATCGATGAAAAAAGCAACTCTGCCGGGCCTTTCAGGTCTGCTTACTATTTCCTGAACTGCGGGAGAGACGTTTTGGAGATCGATTGCTTGAGGATTAGTCGCTTTAAAATTTATTTTCAAGTCCTTGTATAAATGATCCATTACCCAAATAGGTATTCGATATAGTCCGTCACAATACTTCAGTTTTCCGACTATCGTTACGTCATAATCAAACGGTTTACGTTTAGGTAAAGTTTTTCTGGGTTTAGAAGTCGAACCCAGGCTTACCTTACCGAGTATCAGAATGAAAACGAAGAGCTTAAAATTCATGTTTTTAAGGTGCCTTCATGTTTTTCTTAGTATTGGGTTCTTAAAAAATAAGCCTACTTTTTTAGGGCTATAGATTGTGCTAGCCCATGCTTGAGTAAATTGACCTATGGATGCAAAATTGAGTTTATTAAGAGTCTCTAAGACATAATTAGTTTTATAGAGTATTGAACCTAGTTTATTTGGTTGTGGCCAGATGTGCTTGCCATGGTGCAACTGCCATGCCATTGTGTCGTTGCCTAAGAAGGCAGCATTTTTATCAAGAACAGTACTTGCTGGTTGACTCAGGTGTAGGTAAAAGCCTAGAGCAAATGTTTTCTCTAGTTGCTTAATGCATTCGTTAAGATTGAGCGCATGTGTATTAATGTAGCTATCTGTCGACAATACCACATGTTTTCTAGCAGCTTTGAGTATTTTTCGTAACGAGTTTTTTAGTGCATCTCTATTAGCGGAGTGGTTACGTGTAAAATTAACTTTTGAAAAATCCTTACGCATTCCCGCATACCGTTTAGCAACAGAATTTTTAGAACACTCATAGAGAACGTGTATTTTTCCTACGCCACGTACATTCTTTTGCACTGCTTTTAGACATTTACTAAGTGCTTGGGGATTATTATGAGATAGTAAAATAACATCAGCTCTTGCGTGATCAAATTGCTTGCTTATTCCAACGGGTAATTGTGCTAATGGCTGGTATTTTTCCCATGTTCTTACAAGTTGATTTATGTTCCATTGCGCTCCTCGGTTTTCATCTTTTCCGTTGCCTTGGTTTTGTTGGCTTAATGGGTTTTGCCAGTTCCAACGATAGAGAATCTTATCTATAAACTTGCTGTGATGACTGACCATCTCCAAAATAGGGTACATAAAACAAGAATCTGCTGATGGCGATAATGGCTTAAAACTGCCCTCATAAAGTAGATCTTCGAGTTTAATCTTTTTAAATATACATGCGTAAAATGAACGAGGATGAAACCAATCCCAAACATAGGGCACAGCTGGATCCCAATGATCTTGTCTATAGCTATGCGCTTTTATGACAGCATCGGGTATTGCTACAAAAGGCTTTTCCCAAGGCCCTGGAGGAACATGGGGTTCAAATGACATTAAGCCATAGGTCATCCATATGCCAGGTGTTTTGTAAGCATCGTTAATCGTCGCAAATACAGTATCTTCAGAAAAGTAATCATCACCATCGATATTCAATAAAATTTCATCATCATTGCATAGATGTGCTGCGCGATAATGATTGGCCAGCTGGCTTTGCCATTCTTCGTTTCTTACAAGAGTGCATTTATGCTCTAATTTATGTTCTTTAAAATACTCTTCAACTAAATTGGGAGTATTATCCGTAGAAGCATCATCTACGTAAATGAGGCGATAGTTGTGATATTTTTGAGAAAAGATAGAATCAAGGTTTCGTCGGTACCATCGGGCATTGTTATATGAAGTGACAACGACAGCAATAGGATGCTCTTGAGGATTTTGCTTAGCAGCTAATTTGTTATCTAAACTAAAAAAACATGCAGATAAAAAGAGAAAAATACTATTGATTTGAAGCTTTGTCTTACTCGTCATTAGTTCCCTATCGTGCATATACGCCTTAAGACTTTTAAAACTTGGATGACTATAATTTACCTGGATAATTATAATATACCTGGAATCTACAGCGCAAGATTGTTCTTAAGTCGGTACTTCTATTCCCTCCAATGAAGAGGGGGATGGTAAGATATCTAATTGAGGTAATGGTCGAATGAAAATTGAGGATTACGGTGTAAAGTTCTTGATAGGTACAAAATCGTAGTATGTTGAAACTTTTAATCATTCATGCTAAGAATCTAATGACAATGCTTTTGCGTAGGTGGAAGGAAGATAATGGCATTTATAAAACGAGCTTTTCTTTTATTTGTTATTGGTATACAAAGTTTTTTTTTAGAAGCCATCAGTATCGAACCTTCCATTAATACGTTAATACCAGAAAAACCATTGGTTGTGGTTATTACTTCCTATAATAATGCTCAATGGTTCGCTAAGAACTTGGAATCAGTTTTAACGCAAAATTATAAAAATTATAGAGTTATCTATATCGACGATGGTTCGCCGGATGGAACTGCTCAACTTGTAGATGGTTATATCAAGGAACATAAGGAGGAACACCGTTTTCTTCTCATTAAAAATAGCCAAAATATTGGACAAATGGCCAATCACTATAAAGCAGTTTGCTACTGTGCTGATGATGAGATCGTTGTTCACTTGGATGGTGATGATTTTCTTATCGATAAAAATGTCTTAAAAGTTGTCAACACTATATACAGCACTCATGATGCCTGGCTTACTTATGGTCAAGCAAGTCTGTGGCCCTTACTAGAAGAAGTATGGCCTGCTACTGAGGTAGACGTCAAAATAGAGGAAGCTATCGCAAGCAATAAATTTAGAAAAGAATGGATGTATGGACACTTAAGGACTTTTAAGGCAGCTCTTTTTAAACAGATAAAACTACAAGACTTAATCCATAAGAACAGCTTTAAAACTATGTCTCCAGCTCCAGATGTAGCATTTATGTATCCTATGCTTGAGATGGCTGGCACACATGGATATTACGTTAAAACCCCTTTGTACTTATGGAATCGTAGTAATCCTAACAGTCAGCATAATCTTAATTTGGCTGCCGTTTTTGATCTTTTGTATACCATTCAAGCATGGGAGCCCTATCAGCGCCTTGTCACGCTAAAACCTTCTTTTAATAGTAGTAAAAACCAGCTTAAAGCGGATGTTTTCCTCTTTGCTCATGAAATTACCAGTGGCAATCCTGCTTTAGCGAGTTTAAAATTAAAGGCAAATGACCTTGGCAAAATAACACTGTTTTATGATAAAGCTAAACCTCAGCAAATCGTTGATATGAAGAAAAAGCATCCCAAGGTAGCTTTGATACCTTTTGCTGACAAGTCATTAAAAACTTTCCAGACATGCCTTCTGAATACCCCGAGTGATCACCTTATTCTTATGAAGGATAACGTGTCTCTAAAAAACAGTACGGATATGAAAAAAGCGATTTGTTCACTTGAGACGACCTTTGCGCAAGGGTTTTACTTTGACATAGATGGCGCTTATTTAGAGGCAAGGAGTTTTTCTTATGTCGAGCCATTTGATCATTTAATTGGTTGGCAGCCAGAAACGAACCCATTAAATGCGAACGATTTAAATATGATCATGTATCGAAAGCGAGATATTCAACAGCAAGTAGCATTAATGCATGGGCAACAAAAGCCATTCTCATATTTTGTTCTACCATTTCAACCTAGACAGCTGCTTGTTGGATGGAAAAATAGTCCTATAAAGGTCGTTAAAACCGAAGTTAACAATAACAGGAAGGCAGTTAAGAGTAAAACTCCTAATAAAAAAATAGAAAAGCCCAAAAATAAGAAGAAAATGGTTGAGAGTAAACTACCCGGCAAGAAAATAGAAAAGAACAAAAGCGATAATAAGGACGCGGTAAAGAATAAAGCCGCTAAGAAGAAGGCAGCAAAGAACAAAAGCGATAACAAAAAATTGAAAAGGGGTAATAGATGATAAAAAGGTTGTTTTTGTTGATGCTTATGATGTTTTTATCTGCTACTATAGAGCAGTCCCTGATTGCCAAAAATAACAAGTCAACGTCCCAGGCCAAGATACTGTATCTTGATCTAATCAAGAAGTCTTTGATTAACCATATTTACCAAGATGCCGGCTTAGATTATGCTCACGGTGAAGTAAAACCCTATGATTCAGCAGTCAGAGAACAAGGAAAAGATTGGCCAGTTCGTGCTCATACCATGATTGGCTTGAAGCGCTTGGACAATCTGCAGGCCTGTATTGAAAGTGTTTTGAAAAATAATGTTCCGGGGGACCTTATAGAAACGGGGGTATGGCGTGGAGGGGCGACTATTTTAATGCGAGCTGTTCTTAAAGCTTATGGTGTTACTAATCGTAACGTATGGGTTGCTGATTCTTTTCAAGGCTTGCCAAAACCCGATACTGAAAAATATCCTGAGGACTCTTTTCTTGCTCAAAACAATATCCAAGATATTAAAGAACTTGCTGTTGGCTTAGAAGAGGTAAAATCTAACTTTAGAAAATATGACCTTTTGGATGGTCGCGTAAAGTTTTTAAAAGGATGGTTTAAAGACACTTTACCATCGGCACCTATAAAGAAATTGGCTGTACTTCGCCTCGATGGAGATCTCTATGAATCTACCATACTGGCTCTTAGGCACTTGTATCCCAAGCTGTCTATTGGAGGATACGTTATTATAGATGATTACAATGGCCTAGATGATGCATGTAAAAAAGCAGTAAACTATTATCGTAAAAAGCATCACATTACTGAACCAATTATCAAGATTGACAGTGAAGGGATCTTCTGGCAAAAGAAAAAATAGTTGATTGACACAAAACGTATATATACTTGTTGTGATTCTCAATAAAAAGAGGCAGTAATGAAATCAATAAGGTCTTATTTTACGAGGATTATTGGAGCACTCCTTATAAGTTTTACCTTACAAGTAAGGTGTGCTCAAGCGCCCACGTTCCTCGTGTTTGGGGGAAAAAGTGGTTGGATTGGGCAAAAGATAGTCAAATTACTTGAAGAACAGGGCCATAAGGTAGCTGTTGCACAGTCACGTCTTGAAAATCGACAAGATGTCGAAAAAGAGATTGAAACGGTACAACCAAAGTACGTTATTAACGCAGCGGGCCTCACTGGTAGGCCAAATATAGACTGGTGTGAAGACAACCAACCAGCAACTATTAGAGCAAATATTATAGGAGCATTAACTCTTGTTGATGTTTGTTTTTTGCGAGGTATCCATGTTACGAACTTTGGTACTGGTTGCATTTACGAATACGATAAGGATCACGCCCTTAACAGTGGCATCGGTTTTAAAGAAGAAGACACTCCTAATTTTACGGGTTCTTTTTATTCAAAAACGAAAGTTATGCTTGATGAACTCTTCAAATCGTATAATAACGTTTTAAATTTAAGATTACGTATGCCTATTTCTGATGATTTACATGGGCGTAGTTTTATAACTAAAATTGTACATTACGATAAGGTAATTGACGTTCCTAATTCGATGAGCGTGCTTTCTGATCTTTTACCCATTGCAATAAAGATGACGGTAAAAGAATTAAAAGGTAACTACAATTTTGTAAATCCGGGAGCTATATCGCATTCGGAGATATTAGATCTCTACAAAATTTTTATAGATCCAAGTTTTACTTATAAAATCTTTACTGTTGCTGAACAGGACACCATCCTTAAAGCCCGTCGCTCTAATAACGAGCTTGATGTAAGTAAGCTTCTTAAAGAATTTCCCGAGATACCACCCATTAAAGATTCTATAAAGGAGATGTTTAAAAGAATGAAAAACAGCAAAACGACATTAGATGAGCTTCTTAAAAACGATTATCACATAATTGGCACCTAAAAGTATTGCAGTGAAGGTAACTAATGAAGCGCTTTAATTTCTTTTTTATAATGAGCACCGTACAACTATTTTCATGGGCAGCGATCAACAATGCTTATGAATGTTCTCTTAATGGGCAAGTTGGACTTGCTGACTTAGAAATGGTATCTACTGGAAATGCTACCAATCATAAAACAGTTCTCATAACTGGTGGCGCAGGGTTTATTGGAAGCAATTTCCTGCGCTATATGTTTGACAAATATCCAAGCTACCATTTTATAGTCCTAGACTTGCTCACGTATGCTGGATCTCTCGACAACATACCGGACTATATTAAGTTTTCTAAGCGCTTTGAATTTAGCTATGGCTCAGTGACCAATATTCCCCTTGTTGATTCTCTCATGCAAAAAGCCGATTATGTGGTACATTTTGCCGCTGAAACACATGTTACTCGTAGTATAGCCGACGACGCTGTGTTCTTTGAATCTGATGTACTTGGGTCGCGCGTTCTTATGTCGAATCTTGTTAAACATGCTCATAAGGTAGAACGGTATATCCATATATCGACCTCAGAGGTATATGGCACTGCTCTAGTAGAACCTATGACCGAAGAACATCCTTTAAATCCTCGTTCTTCTTATGCTGCTGCAAAGGCTGGTGGCGATAGGCTTGTGCATGCTTATTGGTGTACCTATGATATTCCGGCAGTTATTGTAAGACCCTTTAACAATTATGGGCCTCAGCAGCATCCTGAAAAAATGATGGCGCGCTTTATTACCAGCGCTATTAGAGAGCAGCCATTAACCATTCATGGGACGGGGCTGCAAGCACGTGATTGGCTACACACCAATGATACCTGCGCTGCTTTAGATGCTGTCTTACACGCCAAAGATTTTTCTAAAATAAAAAATCAAGTGATCAATCTTGGTACCGGTAAAGCGGCATCTGTTTTGGCTATTGCCAAAATGATTCTTAGCTTTTTTAATAAGTCTGAGGAGTTAATTAGCCACATATTAGATCGTCCAGGTCAGGTAGTAAATCACATTTCGTCAATCGAAAAAGCAAAGAAACTATTGGACTGGCAAGCAAATGTGCAACTGGAAGAAGGCTTAAAAGAAGTGTGTGAGTGGTATGTTAATAATGTCGATCATTGGAAAAAAGCTGAGTTTATGAAGCGCATACCTTTACGCTTTAATAGCACTTTAGTTATCCAATAACTAAAAAAAGCTAAGATCAGGAAAATGGCATCATCTTTTATTGTAAAGATAGTGTATCGAGGAATTTTTTAAAGGATTCGAGCGCTTTGATTCGTTGATTCCATTGTTTCTTTTCATCATAGAGCATTTCTGCATACGTTTTTAGGCAGTTATCTGGTTGAAAGACGCTTGCCCAACCGAATCCAAAAGTGCCGCGAGGCTCTACAATTCTGCCACCTGTAGCTCCGGAAAAGATGTGTATAGCGTTATCATGAGAAACATACGCAAGAACGGTCTCCGCCATCGCAGCACCATTTCCCATACGTAAGGCTAGCTCATAAAGCCCATGAGCACCCAGTTCTTGTAAAAACCACTTTATAAGAGGGCCAGGAAGCCGATTAAGTCCGCTAAAGTAGAGCGAAGTGTCTTCTAATATGAAATTACTGTAACCAGCTGCTTGGGCTTGTTCTATTTTGTGGTGGATGATCTTGAGAGGGTCAACGGCTTGTATTTCTTCAAGGTCTAGCGGGACTTGCTCTATAGAAAGGCTGGTATCGCTTAAGAATGAGGCAATTTCTTCAAATTTGCCTTGATTGCTTGTAAGGACGATAAGATGATTCTTCATAAAAACCTGAATAAAATGGTGGAGGCGATGGGAATCGAACCCATGTCCGCAATACCTAGACCTTAAAGCACTCCATGCTCAGTCCCTGGTTATACAGCGCATCTACCCCAAAGACAAGATCTGATGCACAGTCTTATTTTGTATAATATCAAGCTACAAAGCAAGAAAACCTCACTTGATAGTCACATCTTATTACTACGAGTTGGCTCAATTGATGGACACATCAAGACAACAAGCGCTTAGTGCCCTTAGGCAAAAGCTGGGACAGCCATGCTGCTGCCCCCTACGGTATGTTCGCCGTTTATTGTTTAGATTCTTTTTTTACGAGCACTGAATCAAAGCTCGGCATGCACTCCAAGATTTCAATACCACGTCGAAGCCAGTACGCCCCCGTGTCTTTCAAAAGTACCTAAAAATTGCCATTTTGTCAAGATATGCTTGTCAGAATAGTGATCAGTGCTGCCATATTAGAGAATCTTTTTATTAATGATAGCGTCTATGTTAGACCAGGCACCAATATTTCCTTTAGAGCGGTGCCAATTTCTATCGCCGCCATAAATTACATAAGAATCATCGGCTGATGCATAGTTTATTAATTCCTGCTCTAAGCTTCGATGTATCACGAAACTCCTCCGTTGGTCCTTAGAAGATATATATGATGTTCTTATCAACATACCAAATTATTTTTTGAATACGACTACTTTAAATGTGCGTAAAATTAGGCATTATAATATAATTATTTCTATTATAGAACATTTGTCGTAGTCAAATGTTCTATTCTTTGATTTAAGTATTTCTTGTCATCCGTTTAGATTCGATAACGTCTATAAAAGTACCTAACAAGGCCTCATCGTAGAAAAAGAGTGTTTTCAATAACTACAATGTTGTTAAAAAAACAATTAACGTTAGAGAATGTCGACTATCACGTCGCCAGTCATGAGTCTAAAAAGCGTAAGCATACTCAATAGCGATAGGTTTTTTTAAGTTCTCGTCGAGTTTCTCGTTGGATATCCCGTTCCCTGATTTCCTCTTTTTGCTTATGGGCTTTTTTATGTTTTGCAATGCCGAGATCGATCTTAAGAAAGCCTTTCTCGTTAAAGTACATTTTAAGCGGGACGAGAGTTACACCCTTTCGTGAAATGTCGCCGACAAGTCGTGTAAGCTCTTTTTTTCTGACAAGAAGCTTTCGCGTCTTGGTTGTGTCTTCTTTTTTAAAATAGGCGTGCGAATAGGGGCTTATGTGACAATTAAGTAAAAAAAGCTCTCCATTTCTCACATGCGCAAAGCATCCAGTAAGGTTTACCTGACCAGCTCGCGCCGATTTGACTTCATCGCCTGTTAATACTATTCCAGCCTCGAGTCGATCAATAATCTCGTAATCGTGGAAGGCTTTTTTATTTTGTGCAACAATCTTCATATAAGCTTAGTTATTTTTATACAGTCCTCATTTAAGTATATACACAATACCCCAGAAGTTGAATAAAACGTAACTAGGTGGGCTACCAAAGAGTGCACCTTTCTTGCAACAGCAAACGCCAATTCGAATGACATAACACTCTTTAAGATAACTGGGGGAGCTTTAAGTGGCGGTACTTCTCAATTATTACCTTCGGGTTCTGTTAATCCTCGATCAATACTTTTTTTCCCTGCCACAGCAGGTACAGGTTTATTTCTTGCGACATGCAACAGCGCTTCTAATGATATAACCATATTCGATGTAAATGCAGGAATAGTGAGTAACAGTCGCTCGTACCCGTTACCTCAGAATGCTACCAATCCCCAGTCAATAGCTTCTTCAATAGATGGCAAATATCTTGCCACGGCCAATAGCAACTCGAGCAGCGTTAAGTTCTTTAATGCTACTTCGTTAAGTCAAGCACTATCTCAGTCGTTACCCGCTAATTCGAGCTACTGTGTAGGAATAGCCTTTGCCTCCAATAGCGCTTATGTTCTAACAGCTAATTATGATTCAAATGACGTATCGGTTGTACCCCTTCTTCTAGGTGCAGTGTCGGAGGGCGACGCAGGTGATGGTTAAGGCAGTGATCTACCTTTAGGCGTCATCATAGGAACTTCTGTAGGTGTTCCTTTGGGTCTAGCCGTTTTAGCAGCTGGAACGAGTATAGTTGGTTTATTGGTTTACAATTACTTGCACAGGCATCGCGCAGGCAGCGTTAATTTTGACGGAAACGAATCCTCACAAGCTCTTTGAATTTTTCAGCATCACTAAACTTTTTTGCGTCCGATTCAAAACCTTTGTGCTAAGAAAAAGCACCAAAATAGGTTGTTCTCATTGTCAAATTCGTGATTTTAGGGTATTCTATGATTTTAAGTACATCTTTGTAAATTACTTAAAGCAATAGCATGAAAAAAAATATACTATTCCTTACCTTTCTTTGTTTCACGCCATATTTAATGGGGGCTCTTCCTAAAGCGACTAAAGAACCCGTCTATCTTCTTGAGCTTGATTTTCCAGATAGCGTCAGCAAGGATACAGCTGGTATTAGCTCTGTGTATCACGGAATGAGTGTTCCTTTTGAAGATGGTTTGTGTCAATTGCCTGAGCGTAAGCTTAAAACTTTTTTTTCGCTTATTTTTACTGAGACTATTGAGCGCAAGAGTAATGGCACGTGTCATTTTATTGAACGGATCGCGGATGCGCCGTGTAAATGGTATAATCTGACCCTGCACTTGAAGGAATCTGAAGATGCTTCGCATTATGAATACAACTGGCAAGTAGAAGAGCTTTTAAAAAGCCAGATGCCTTTACGCATACCAGAGCACGCTGGTATTATCGTCCAGCTTCCCGCCGATTATGTTGCTGGAATTAGTGATGAGGAAGATGTCACGCGAAAAGGGTATTTCGTTTTACATTTGCCTAAAATATTATTACGCAAAGATCTTACCCAAGAAGAGATGACGGAAAAGCTTGATGAAATAGCGCGTGACAAATTAAAGGTACGAGTTTTTTGCCCTCTCGTACAATCTGAGACTAAAAAACATGCCCACTGTAGAGTACGCCATATACCACAACGTTGACGCAAAAGATGATTGTTTTAGGTATCGAAACTTCTTGTGATGAAACAGCTGCTGCCATCTACCAAACGGGCGAAGGAATCATTTCTAGTTATCTTTTTTCACAAACTGAGCAGCATAAGCGATACGGTGGTGTTGTACCAGAAATAGCGTCAAGAGCACAGATCGAAAAAATACGAGATATGGTCAATAGCGCGATTAAAGGGGCTCAACTGACCTTAAACGATATCGATGTCATTGCTGTAACTCATACTCCTGGACTTCCTGGATCCCTTCTTGTTGGTCTTTCTTTTGCTAAAGCTCTTTCTTACGCTATGAATAAGAAGCTTGTAGGTGTTAATCACCTGGAGGCACACGCTTTTTCTGCGCTTATTGAGCATGACGTGCCATTTCCCTTTTTATGCTTGACAGCTTCTGGTGGTCATACTGCTCTTTATAAAATAGAAGCTCTTGGAAAGTACGAAGTGCTTGGCAAAACGACCGATGACGCTGCAGGCGAAGCTTTTGATAAAGTTGCCAAAATGATGCACTATCCCTATCCTGGAGGGCCAATTATAGAGCGACTAGCAGAGAAAGTGCAGTTTCAAGATTTTTTTCATTATCCGCGACTTAAAAAGCCCTCGCTTGATTTTAGTTTTTCAGGTCTTAAAACGGCTGTGTTATACGATCTTGTCAAAAAAACTGCCTACGATTTAAAAACAAAAACGTTTACCGCTCGCGATGATGTTCAGCTTCATGAGTGTGTTGCAAGTTCGCTTCTTGTATGTATCGCTGATATCTTTGTCGATCGTGTAAAAAGAGCTCTTTTGGCGCATCCCGAAGTTAAGGCTCTTACCTTTGTGGGAGGGGTTGCCTGCAATCGTTATATTAAAGATCGTCTGCAAACACTTTCAAAAGCCAATGGGTTACCGTTTTTTACGCCCTCAATGAGCTATTGCACAGATAACGCAGCTATGGTAGCATTTGTCGGACATTACAAAGCACAACAAGGGCTTTACGCCGATATGACACTAGATATCACTTATTAAGGTGTTGGACTTGTAGCTCCGCCGCCTTTTTTGTTCATGGTTTCAAGAAATTCTTCATTTGTTTTGGTCTTTTTAATCTTATCTATAAGTACTTCCATACCTTCTACTGTGTTCATGGTAGATAAGAACTTCCGGAGCACGCGTACGCGATTAAGTTCAGTTTCAGGCATTAAAAGCTCCTCACGGCGCGTACCTGAAAGAAGAAGGTCAAATGCAGGAAATATGCGAAGATTTGAAAGCTTACGGCTCATATGTATTTCCATATTACCCGTGCCTTTGAACTCTTCAAAGATGACCTCATCCATGCGAGATCCGGTCTCTATCAAAGCGCTTGCAAGAATGGTAAGTGAGCCACCTTCTTCGGTATTACGTGCTGCACCAAAAAAACGCTTAGGTCTTTGGAGTGCGTTGGCGTCAATACCGCCTGTTAGTATTTTTCCCGATGCCGGGGCTATTGTATTATAAGCGCGGGCAAGCCTCGTGATAGAATCGAGAAGAATGACGACGTCAAGGCCAACTTCGACAAGTCTTTTTGCTTTTTCAAGCACTATCTCAGCAACCTGTACGTGCCGCTCTGCAGCTTCGTCAAAAGTAGAGCTAATAACTTCAGCACGCGCCCCTTTGACAAACCGCCTCATGTCAGCAACTTCTTCCGGTCTTTCGTCAACGAGTAACACAATAAGGTAGACCTCCGGGTGATTTGCAACAAGGGCTTGAGCTATCTCTTTTAAAAGCATAGTCTTACCCGTTTTTGGTGGGGCTACGATGAGGCCTCGCTGGCCGCGTCCAATAGGTGAAAAAAGATCCATTATTCGTGTTGAAACGAAGGTGGGATCAGCTTCAATGTTGAACTTTTTTTCAGGATGCAAAGGTGAAAGTCGATCAAAACAGAGTCTATCGCCTGCCACTGCAGGATCCTGAAAATCTATTTTGTCGATCTTCAAAAGCGCAAAATATTTTTCTCCCTCTTTAGGTTTTCTAATAACACCTGAGACAGTGTCTCCAGTTCGCAAATTAAAACGCCTAATTTGTGAAGGAGAAACATATACGTCATCCGGCCCGGAAACATAGTCAAATTGAGCAGAGCGTAAAAAGCCAAAGCCGTCCGGAAGCCTTTCTAAAACACCCTCAACATGAATCTCTTTGTCGGGATGCTGCTCTAAATCCATTATGTGTTGGACCAATTGTTCCTTGTTCATAAAGGTTGAGCCGATAATACCTAATCGACGAGCTTGAATCAGAAGGTCGTTGAGAGTATGCCCGCGTAATTCCTGTCCCCGGTTTTGTAAAGCAGTTTTAGTCCCCTCTTCCATAAGTCTCCTTATCTTAATATGCACATAAAAAGGCAGTCTTGGGGTTTTTCTGCCTAAGTGATAATAGTTTTTTTCTTTTCTTTAACGAGAAAAGCACAGTATAGAGGTAACGGGTAAGCCTCTTTATGCTAGGCGCTTATTTTTATCTTTATAGAGCAATAACATGATTGGGCTTGCAATTGCAATCGATGAGTATGTACCGAAAACTATACCTACTAAAAGTGCTAAGGCAAACGTGCGCAATGCTGGGCCCCCAAAGATAAGAAGAGCGAGCACTACCAATGCTGTCGCTAAGCTTGTAAGCAAGGTCCGACGCAATGTCTCGTTGATACTTATATTGACGATATTTTCCATCGATTCATTGTGAATACGCTTAACATTTTCCCGGATGCGCGCAAAAATAACAATAGTGTCATTAATAGAATAACCAAGAATAGCTAAAATGGCGGCAATTACGTTTGTTGATATCTCATAATCGAATATAAGGAAAAATCCTAAAATAACGATTGCATCGTGAAATAGAGATACCAGAACACCGACGCCATATGCTAAAGACCAAAATCTCCACCAGGTATATAAAAGCATGAGTATGAGCGCCAAAATAATGGCTTTAAGAGATTTTTGCCACTGAGCGGCGCCTTCGCCCTGTCCAACGGCGTTAACTTCCTTGATCTCAATTGTATTGCCAGGTAGGTTTTCTTTGAGTACTTCTTCTATTTTTTTCGAAAGACCCTGCGTGTCACCTGAATATTCTCTTACTCGTACAAGGATTTCTGTTGAAGAAAAGTCTCTTGCTATAGCACCTTTGATACCTGCCCGATCAAGGATTTGTACTACTTGCTCACTATGAATTGGTTGCGAAAAACCAAGTAACACTTGAATACCACCCGTAAAATCAACGCTATAGATTAAACCATAGCCACGAGTTTGCGTCTTATAGATATAGTCTGCGGCAAAAAGACCAAAGACACCTAGAGAGAACAATGCATAAAGCCAACGGTACTTAAGAAAGTTAATCATAATCTCCCCAGTTCTTCTCCTGCATCGTAGAGTAAGCTCTAAAATTTATATAACCGAAACGTATTTTCTGCCTTTGGGACCAAAGTGAAACTTGATAACCCCAGGTGCTACGGCAAAAATAGTATAGTCACCACCAAGTCCAACATTTCTTCCGGGGTGGATATGCGTACCACGTTGACGCACGATTATTTCCCCGCCATTAACGTTTTGACCATCAAAAAGCTTGACGCCCAGTCTTTTACCAATACTATCGCGTCCGTTTGAGGTTGATCCACCAGATTTACTCGTTGCCATCGTAATTTCTCCTGTGCCGCATCTAAAAAAGTTGTTTTAATATGAATGAATAAAAAGATGGGAATCGCTATCAGTATGCGTTAATTTCAGTTGAAAGTCAAAATCCCTCCTGAATGAAGGGGCACTTTTAAAGCAGTTTTATGTCGCCAACTTTTTGGATACCCAAAAAAAGGTTGCAGCCGAGTAGACAGCAAAACCTATAATGTAGAATAACACCTTTTGGAAAGGATTTCTACGGCAATTGTAAAAAACCCGACGTCCCAGGAAACTTTTTGAGGATAGACATAACTGATTGACTGTTCTATCATAAAAGCTGGATTTTTATGTAAAAAGTCTCAAAATTTGTCTTTGATAGCTCAAAAAGCCGCCTAACGGCGCATTGATGTACGAATAAAATAGTCTTTATCGAGGGACGATAGCTTATGCAGATAGCCCATAACATAAGGAGAAGTATGATGGTCATACAATTAGTTGCTTTAGCGGCTTTTACGCTTATTTCCGCGCAAAGCCTTGCTTTTAGATCAGTCGGTGCTGCGCGGAAGTATCCTCTGCCAATTTACGGCAAATCTAGGCCGACGCCGCCTCAGCCACCACCACCAACGCCGCGGGCCAACTAAGTATTTGCCTTCCATTCTTGTCGTCGTTCGATTCTTTGTGGTACAAAGGTAAATAGTCTTTGTAAGAAAGGAATCGAGAATGAACCGCGTGGTATTGAGCTTCAGTGCTTTAGGGGTACTATTTATCTGCTTCCCACTTTTTGGCGCGGTTAGCCATCCGCGTGCAGGAATGGTTCGTAGAATGCGCATGGAAGGAAAAGGTGCTCCAAGCCTTTCTCGTTTTCGCAGAATCGAGGAGGTACAGGGTTTTATAAGAAATATGCCCAACAAAGTCCTACGGCACGAAGACCGCTTTTTTCTTGTAAATGGGGAGGGAGATAGGCAGCCTCTGATAGTTGTAGATTCTGCCAAAGCAAAACCTTCAGGGCATCTTTTTTATGTAGGTAGTTTTCGTGATCTTCAAAATGGTAAAATGCTTAGAGCTTATATAGAAAACTAGACTATTACTTTGTAACTTGCTGCCAGTCAGTGCCTGTGCGTGTTGTGACAACCAGTGGCACCTTCCAGCTTACAATGTGTTCAAGAACATCTTTAACAAGTCCCTCTAAGGCGGTAAGCTCGTCAATCGGCGTTGTTAAAAGTAGTTCGTCATGTATTTGTATAACTAATTTTGCGCCCATATTCTTTTCTTTAATAGCTTGGGCTAGAGAAAGCATGCCTAACTTCATGAGCTCTGCCTGGCTTCCTTGAATGACCGTGTTGATAGCAATCCGCTTAGCAAGCTCATACGCATTTCTATTTTTTTCTCGAATGCCGGGAACAGGGCGTGATCTGCCCCACAGTGTACGTACAAAACCATTTTGAGTCGCCTCTTCTATGACTTTATCCATCCAAGCTACAACACCGGGGTATTGTGCAAAGTAGCGCTCGATGTATTTTTCGGCGTTCTTGTAAGAAATTTCAAGGTCCTTTGAAAGGCTATAGGCTGATAATCCGTATAAAATGCTAAAATTAATTCGCTTTGCAAGCGATCTTTGGTCAGGTTTTACCTGGTCAGACTGTATTTCAAAAAGCCCGGCAGCTGTAAGTGTGTGAATATCCTGCTTTTTAAGAAAGGACTCCATGAGCTTTGCGTCATTAGACACGTGTGCAAGTACGCGTAGTTCTATCTGGGAGTAATCTGCCGACAGGAAAGCGCGGCCTTCCGGAGCTTTAAATGCTGAGCGTACTGCTATAGAGCCGGAAACCGTTCCAGTGGGCACGTTTTGTAAGTTTGGCTCGGAGCTTGCGAGTCTTCCCGTTGCTGTCGAGGTTTGGCTAAATGAGGTGTGAATGCGGTGAGTGTAGGGATTAATCGTAGCCTTGAGCCCCTCAAGATAAGTGCTTTTTACCTTAAAAAGTTCACGATATTTTAAAATAAGGGCTGGTACGGGATGCTCTTTAGCAAGCTGCATAAGGACATCAGCATCGGTCGAGTAGCCAGTTTTATTTGTGGTCTTTTTAATGGGCTTTAGACATAACACCGTAAATAAAAGCTCTTCGAGTTGACGCGGCGAATTGAGGTTGAGTTCTTGCCAGCCTGACGGTAAAAGCGTATGGATGTCTTTTTCTATGGCCTCTAGTGCATGATCGGCATGTGACGTGAGCGATTGAAGCGTCCCTTTGTCTATGGGCATACCTTCACTTTCCATGTTTACAAGCACCTTGATGAGCGGCATTTCTATGCTTTTAAAGAGGGATTCTTGGTCCTGTTCTTTTAGTTTTTCCTGCAAAATAGGTACGAGTGTTAACGTTTGGTGAGCATCGGCTGCAGCGTACTTAACGGCAATATCAACCGGAACGTAAGAAAAATCTTTCAAATGATTTTTAATAACCACGTCCTGGAAACTGAGCATTTTTTGACCAAGGTAGAATTCTGAGAGAAATTTTAAGTTTGTGCGCTGGCCCTCTTTGCCAACAAGATGGGCGGCAATGAGCGTATCAAAAACGACGCCCTGAAGATCAAACCCGTGGTGCTTTAGTACAAGCGCATCAAAATTTGCATGATGAAGGTACTTTTTAATCGATGGATTTGCAAGGATTGGCCCGAGTATGCTGTGTACCATTTTCTTGTCTAATTGGGCAACATCGGTCTTATGCGCAATTGGTATATAATAAGCTGTTCCAACTTGGGCACAAATAGAAATGCCAACTAATTCTGCTTCCATCGGTCTTAAGCTGTTAGTTTCAGTGTCTAGGGCACAAAATCCTTGATCTTCTATCTCTTTGCAAATCCTTCTAAGATCTTCAACAGTGGTAACGGCACTCAATTGAGCAACGGATGATACCGGCACGAGGTTGCTTTCTTCTATCTGCTCGTGCTGGGGAAACTCCTTTAAAAGGGAGGTAAAGTGAAGCCGAGCAAAAAAGTCCCCAGCTTGATACCATTGCTTTTTTCCAAAAGCGTACGATTGGAGAGTCGCATCAAGCTTGTAGTAGTGGAGTAGAAAAAGCTGGTAGCTGATAAATGCGGATTCTTTGTCCGCTTCAAGTAATTGGCGAGTTCGTTCTTTCGGCACTTTTGCCAGGTTGTTATAAAGGTCTTCAAGCGAATCAAAGGCATTTACTAACTCTTGAGCAGTTTTAGCGCCAACGCCCTTCACACCTGGGATATTGTCGCTTGAGTCTCCAAGAAGAGCAAAATAAAAAACGAGTTTGTCGATAGGTATGCCATATTTAGCTTCAACCACAGCAACATCTAAAATTGATTCTTGAAATGGGTCATAAATAAAGATTTTATCGCTTAAAGCTTGGCGCATGTCTTTATCCGAGGTGACAAAAAGAACCGAGTGACCTTCTTTAACAAAGTCCTGACTAAGAGAATAAAGAATATCATCAGCCTCTATGCCCGGTCGTTCTACCTGCTGCAGATTTATAGCAGAGGCAAACTCCTTAACCAAAGCTCTTTGGTTATTAAGGTCTTGGGGAGAAGCTTGTCGTTGAGCTTTATAGCTGCTGTAAAGCTCATGCCGCACCGTTGGCTTTTCTGGTCCTGGATCCCATACGATCGCGCAGTATTGTGGATCTAATTCGTTAAAGAGCCTTTTGAGCATTCTGCAAAAGCCGTATACAACGCTTACCGGTTGCCCCTCAGGTGTATGCATGGGTGGTAAGCTATAATAGGCTCTATATAAAAATGAGGATCCGTCAATAAGTACGATGCTTTGCGGATCAGGTAAAGAGATCTTTTTTTTGGCCACAGTAATTTACCGAAAAATGTTTGAATGTGCTTATAGTATCAGCATAATACGCTGCTTTTAAAAGTAAAGGTACGCTTTTTCTTTACCCTACCAAGGATGTATGGGCTTTCACGTAAAAATATGAAATGGTGGGAAGGCCTGATCACGTGATAAAACTAATGACACTCGATAAGCTCGCCAATCAATTTCACTGCTGAAAGCTTCCAACAAGAAGGTATCTGATACTTTTTTCGTTGACTTGAAATTGTGGGGTTGTTATGTTTAAGCGATTTCTTGTTCAAAATTAAGGAGAAATAATGAATAAATATTTTACTCGATGTCTTATTTTATGCCTTGCGTTTTTCGGCCTGCTTCATCATAATCTTAGAGCTGCATGCTATGGAAATGGTGTATCTTACCCACTTCCAAATTTTTGGGGCTCACAGCTAATTCAAAGTCTAGGTGCAGGTGCAGGTGCATTCTCGCCCGACGGTTCATCTTTTGTTCTCGTGACTTCTGGAAATAGTGGGACCAGTTTAACGACCTATTCCGTATTGCCATGTGGGGCTTTGGCTGGAGGTCGTAGTTATTTAGTGCCTGGTTCTGCCGGAGATCCGGTACTGTTCTCTCCAAATGGTAAATCGGTTGGAATGGTAACTAATTTGAACAATGCTAATGCCGCCTTCAACCTCTATAATGTTAATGCTGATGGGACGCTTGGTCCCTCAACGGTGTATTCGCTGCCTAATGCAGTTTTTATGTCGTTTTTTCAGGATGTTAATAACGACCCATGGTTTATGTGGATAAGTACAACCGAGATGGGATACTATAGGGTAGATGCTAATGGAAACTTGTATGTTCCCATTCCCCCGTATGTTTTTTCATTGAATCAAAGTCTTTCTGGTCAATTCTATCTTTCTCCCAATGGTGGCTATTTAGTAAATGTCACTGCCCCTAACACCGTAACGATCTATCAAATCGGCCCTCAGGTCCCTATTAATAATGGAACATCGTATACGATTCCAGGGTTGAGCAGCTTTGTCTTTTCTCCTGACAGTGCTTATCTTTTTGCCATGTTTCTTAATAATGGACAATCTCCTAGTAATTCTGCTGCTGCTATTTACCCGGTGGAAACGGGTGGTACTTTAGGTTCGCCAACTTATTATCCGCCACCAATGATTAATGGAAAATATGTGGGGTACCCGTTCTGGGCATCTTTTTCTTCTGACGGAACGAATATTCTTGTTGCAAATTTTGATGGTATCCACACCACTACTTTTTTGTCGTATCCGTTTAGTAATGGGACGCTTTCTACCAATAATGTTACATCTTTTCCTGGAGCAGCTCCTCTAGCATCTTCGCCAAACAATGCATTTGTTGTCGGTAATGGAATTTCGAATGTTATTCTTTATGTGCTTTCTTGTCCGACACCACCACCACAAAACACTTGCTGCTTATCTGGACCAACTTTTTCCTCGTGGCCCAGCCCAATTTCTAGCCAAAGCTCTCAGAGTCAGCTCAATCAGATTGCTCTTTCTCCAAACAATACGCAGCTAGCTGTATCCCTTGGCGATAACGGTGCTGGTACATTTAACGGTATGATTCTATTTGATATAAGTGCAGCTGGAGTTGGAGCAAATACTCAATATCCTATTTCTATTAGTGAAAATGCTCCAGCTAATATTATATTTTCTGCCGATGGAACTAAGCTTTTTGCCTCAGGATCGGCGCTACCATCAGCCAATGTTATATCAATATATGATATAAAGAATGGGGCGTTAAGCCTTAGCGGATCTTCCTATCCTCTTCCTGCAAATTGTATCGTTTGGGGAAACTTAGCAACTTCCCCCGATGGTCAGTATCTTGCGGCAGGAACCAATGGCAAAGGAAACCCTAATGGTTACGGTTTTCTAGTTAGCGCTGGAACGACTCTATTAGGCAACTACGGTGGGTACGACGAAGTGAGCGGAGACTATCCAACAGGGGTTTATGTGCAAGTTGTTGCTGCAGACAGTCAATTGTTTGCAAGCATTCTTTCACTACATTACGGATCTAATCCGACAGGGCACGGCGTTCAATTGCTACAGCCAGTATCCCCAGCTCTGGGAGTTGACATCATATCAAGTGATTTTGAACTTCCGAATTCCAACACATTCTCATCTGCTATTTCAAAAAACGGATATTTTCTTGCGACGATGAATGATGGGGGAATTATCATATATAATCTCGTAAGCGGGGCTTATGGTTCGGATGTTCTCAATGGTACGTATCCGTTACCTACAAATACAGCAGTGACCGGAAAAATTGGAGCTTTTTCGCCAGACGGCTCATGCCTTACGGTTATTGAAACAGAACCTTCAAATCAAATAACTGTCTATCCGGTTAACGCGTGTGGCGTGTTAGGTAATCCAGTTTCATATCCGCTAACCGCCCAGGCTGTTCCAAATTCATTGACTTTTTCGTCAGACGGATCGTTTCTTGTTGGGGCTAATAATAACGGGATCAGTCTCTTTAACGTTGCTTCATGCCCAGTGGTAAGTGGTTCCGGCTCGGGTAGTGGTTCAGGCTCATCGGCAACGGGCGAGGCATCGACCCTTCTTAATAATAAGCTCACGATTATTATGCTTGTTTTAAAAAGCCTGCAATCTCTTTTGTACGGGCAACAACCTCATTAATAGTTTTTTCTTACGAGCGCCGGAAAGATGTAGTCTTTCCGGCGCTCGGTCCGCCGCTAGCGAGCGAAAGCTGGAAAACAAATGGTGATCGACGTTGTCTTTAGCTCCGGCTATCCAGCATTTGTTTTTCATAGTAAGGCTCTTGATCGCCAACTTTTGCCGCAATTTTGAGAAAGACAAGTTAACGTAAAAACATTTGTGTTTTACTGAAAATGTTTGAATGTGCTTACATTGTCAACATAGTACGCTGCTTTTAAAAGTAAAGATACGCTTTTTCTTTACCCGACCAGGGGCGTATGCTACCTTCTTCAAATACGAAACAAAATGAAGGCCTCATCACATGATAAAACCAATGAACATACTTGCGTTATTTTGTTTAATGTCTTTTGTTTGCGGGCACATAAAAGCTATGGAGGCGCGGGACCCCGCCAAACAGGCAGCTGAAAAAAAAACTAAAAAAAAGAAAGAACTATCACGTGCCAAAAAAGAGAGGCGAAGACGCAGTTGTAGTAAGTCTTTGGCGGAAGAGGCGCGCAAGGTGCACAAGGAGGCAAGGCCAAAAAAAGCTGCTTCTTTATCGGCCGAATCTGGAAGTTCGTGCTCTATAACTCCGGACATTTCACCACGCGAGCTTCCACAGCTTTTAAGATACGTGGCCGAAGATAATGTCAACGCTGTAGAACAACATGCAGAAGATTTAAGAAACGACCCACCTGTTGACGACGAGGGAAATGGCCCCTTTCATTTTGTTAGATCTGTCAGCATGTTTCGCGTTTTACTCAGAATACGCAGCATAGCTCTTGATGCACGAAATAACCAAAATGAAACACCCTTACATCGCGTTGCCTCGAACGGCTTGAGCGCGGTCGTACAAGAATTTCTTCAATTCATAACAGATTTTAATGTCCAAGATGCTAGTGGAAACACACCTTTGCATCGCGCTTTTCAGTCAGGACATGGGGATACTGCAAGATTGCTGCTTATTGGTAATTCGAGCGGTGCTAGCAATGTCCATCTAACAAATACGGCGTCGCAGACGCCTTTAACGCTAGCGCTACTTGGTGGGCATTTTGTTGAAGCTCTTTTAATATTGCACATGCATTACCCAACAAATGCATTTGCAACGGAGTTAAACGCTCGTGATTCGGCCCACAATCTTCCCCTTTTTCTCGCTCTTCGAAGACCTTTTGCAGCCGACCAAAGTAGGGAAAGCTCACATGAACAGTCTGAAACGGTAAAGACTGAAGGTGAGGAACCACGTGTGAATGAAACTCCAAGTCCTGACCAATTAAGATTAGAGCTTATAACCGCCCTGCTTGCCGCTGGTGCCCGTGTTGACCTTGACGATGAGCTCGGTTCAGTTTTGCATCGAGTTCCTACTGCAGAAATTGCAGAAGTACTGCTTACTCACATGGAGAGCGTAGCCAGGTCTGAAAGCAGGCGTGATAGGGGAGTTGATAGACGTTGCAATGGAAACCTAAATACCCCTCTTCATGATGCTATAAGCCCGGCCATTGTAGAAGTATTGGTACGTCATAAAGCTAATATAAATGCTCGAAATGGGTGTGGTGATTATTTGCCAATCGAAGCAGCAACCGATGAATCGATAGTACGAAAGCTTATTGAGCTTGGAGCTGAAGTGCCTTTGAACTTTGTGCGTAAAGGACGGCGAGAAAAGCTTATTGCAGTTCTTAGTAAAGATACCTATAAGGATAAAAACGGTAATACGCTGCTCCATATGACACCCAGCCAGGAGATAGCAAAATTGTGTCTTGATGGTGGCTTAAGTCACGATGTTACAAATAGGGAAGGTCAGACTCCCTTGCATGTCACACAAAATCTTGAAGTAGCCGAGCTTTTAGTACAAAGTGGTGCTCTTGTTAATGCTCTTGATAACCATGGAAACACCCCCTTGCACATGGTAAATGATCCTGAGATTTTTGAACTACTTGTAAGCTCTGGTGCTGATGTGCGAGCAGTCAATTTAGCTGGACTATCCGTATACCAAACGGCAAATAATCCGACAATAAGGGGAAGATTGGAGGATTTACTCGGCATTGCGCCTGTGCGTACGCGCGAAGTTGAAGAAAGGCCTATAATTCCGCAGATTGTGAATGCACAACAGGTGCTTGCATCTTCTAATAACACGGTTGAAACGCGAAGACAAAGGCGAGGCTTAGGAAGTTTGCGCATTCCTGGAATGAGAAGTTTATTGCCGGGAAAGTCGTCTTCTTTAGGTAATAAAAATAAGTAAAAGAAAGGCTTTATGAAGATGCTTTAAGCCATTCTTGTAGTTTATTAATAAATGTTTGGTCAAGGTAAGAAGCGCTTGCCCGGAGGCTCGTCTTGCTTCCTCCACCGCTTAAGCCTTGCTTTTTAAGCCATTCTAAAACTTTTTGAAGATCGACCTTGCTTGTAAGTTCTGGTGATAAGGCTATCAAAATGGTTGTTTTTTCAGGGGTAGGGGCGGTTAAGACGTACATGCCTTGCTGACTTTTGATAAGCACTTCTGCGATATCACGAAGTTCTTCCGGCTGAGTTTGCGGTAATGGCAGGTACAAAAACGGTATGCCACCCACGTCACTCATGGTTTTGAGCCATGCCGGCTTACTCAGCTGCCACACGTTCTTTTTAAGCTCTTTGATTTTTGTTGTGCTTTCTTTAAGCTGTTCCTGTTGCTTTTTAAACGAATGTAATACGTCCACAGTTTTTACTTTAAGTGCTTGGCTTAAGCTTTTTGCGATGTTAAAGCTTTCTTGAAATAGCGTAATCGCTTTAGGTCCTGTAACAGCTACAACGCGCCTATTTCCAGCTGAAAGCGCCGATACTTCTGTTATTTTAAAAGATCCAATATCACCAGTATAGCGTACGTGTGTTCCCCCACAAAGCTCCTTTGAAAATCCTGGGACATCGATGACGCGTACGGATTCAGGATTGTATTTTTCACCAAAGATAGCAATTACCCCGTGGCCAATGGCGGACTGATAGTCGGTAGTATAAGTGTTAACTGGTATGTTTTCCATTATCTTAGCATTTACGCGATCTTCGATTACCGTTATTTGGTCGGGAGTCAAATTTTCGTGATACGTAAAATCAAACCGGAGGTAATCGGGAGTTACAAGTGACCCTGACTGTCTTACTTGTTTTCCGAGTAATTCGATAAGTGCTGCCTGTAAAAGGTGCGTAGCCGTATGATTTTTCATGGTATCAAGGCGCGAAGAAGCTTCTACTAAAAGCGTTACCTCTTGGCCTTTTTTAAGCGTGACAGGAGCTACTATTTTAGCAGCAATACCTTTATCAATCTTCTTAAGCTCTAAAAGCGGCGTCGCTTTCCCGTCAACCGTGACGGCTCCTTTATCACTTATCTGTCCTCCGCATTCTGCAAAAAATGGTGAGTGTTTTGTCACAATAAAGCACTCTTCCCCCGCTTTACAGCTTTCAACATATGCGTTATCACGGATGATCGCGCTAATTGATGTCGTTGAAGTAAGGCTTTCATAACCTATAAATTCAGTTACTTGTGATTCTTCGCCTCCGGCAATTGTTGTGGGTGTGAGCTTTTTACCGGACTGCATTCGCTGCTTTTCCATTTCTGATTCAAAGCCTTCTATATCAACGGTAAGTCCGCGTTCATGGGCAAGCACTTTGGTAAGTTCTAAAGGAAAGCCAAAGGTATCGTAGAGCTTAAAAGCATCAGCGCCAGAAATACGATCTTTACGCTCTTTTTCCGCTTCACGTGCGTACTTTTCAAAAACGTCGCGTCCTGTTGTCAGGCTATGTTCAAAGCGTTCTATCTCGCTTTCAATCATTTTTTTTATCATAACGCGATTAGTAACAATCTCTGGGTACAAAGCACCCATTGACGAGGCCAAAGGATCAACAAGTGACGCGAATACGTTGATATCCCCAAGCTTTTGTGCAAAGAGAGCTGCTCGTCGGATAATTTTTCTTAAAACGTATCCTCGGCCTTCATTTGATGGTGTGCCTCCATCCGCGATAGCAAATGCTGATGAACGTATATGATCGGCTAAAACTCTAAATGCTGCCTTATCTACACTGTCATACTTTTTACCCGTTACAGTTTCTATTTGTGCCATGAGTGGAGCAAATAGATCAGTATCAAAGACCGACTCTTTATTTTGCATGAGTGCTGTAAGCCGTTCAAGACCCATACCCGTGTCCACGCCTTTTTGAGCAAGTGGTACGTCCGAACCATCTACTTGACGATCGTATTGCATAAAAACTAAGTTCCATATTTCAAGAAAGCGGTCGCAGGAGCAACCTGGAGCACAACTTACTAGTTGGCAACCTTCCTGCTGGCCGCGGTCAACATAGATCTCGCTACAAGGTCCACAAGGGCCTGTGTCACCCATTTGCCAAAAGTTATCTGCCTCACCAAGACGTATTATGCGAGATTCGGGTAACCCGATGACATTTTTCCAGAGGTTGTGTGCTTCATCATCTTTGTAATAAACGCTTGCGTACAAACTCTGTGCTGGTATCGAAAGTGTTTGGGTTAAAAACTGCCAAGCATATTCTATGGCCTCCTTTTTAAAGTAGTCTCCGAAAGAGAAGTTGCCCATCATCTCAAAGAATGTCAGATGCCTTTTAGTAAATCCGACATTTTCTAAGTCGTTATGTTTACCACCAGCACGGATACATTTTTGGATAGATACAGCTCGCGTGTATGACCTTGTTTCTTTGCCTAAAAAAATATCTTTAAATTGGTTCATGCCCGCATTGGTAAAAAGAAGTGTTGGGTCTTCCATTGGAATAAGAGATGAGCTAGGCACGCGTGTGTGGCCTTTGCGTATAAAAAAGTCGAAAAATTTTTCTCTTATCATATTTGACGTCATAAATCACCTGTTGCCAAAACTGCTGTAAGGCATGTATATAAACGAGCTAAATCCTCAGAAACCGGTTTTGTATCGGCCAAGGTAACCAAAAAACTTGTATCACTTTTGTAGCGTGGTAAAACATGAAGATGTATATGTTCTGGGATACTGCCTCCTGCTGCGTTACCGCCCATGTTCATACCTATATTAAATCCATCGGGATGCACGCTTTTTGAAAGTAAGCGAACCCCTTTATTTGCAGCCTCCATAAGCTCGCATCGCGCGCCCTCATTCAACTGAGTTAAGCTATCCATATGAGCGTACGGTGCAATGAGAAGATGTCCGCCATTATACGGGTAAAGGTTAAGCATGGTAAAGGTGTATCTTCCTCGCCAGAGTATAAAATTTTCCTTGTCCCTTGTGGTATCGTGACCAAGAGAACAAAAGACACATTTTGTTGGATTTTTTTTGCCATCTTGCGTTGCATAAGGGCTACGCCAGGGGGCATACAAAGTATTCATACCTGTTTAGTATACCCCTTTTACAGCAACTCTCAAGAAGCCGCTTTTTGTTCTACTGGTTTTTTATAATTTGAGCTCAATTTTGCTGAAAGGTCACGCATGCGCTTAAGCGATGCTCGAGCATCCGTTCCTTCTGCCTGGTTGACCTGCTCATTTTGAATGATGGTTGGTATGAGTGATAGGTTAAAAGGGCCATCTCTATCAGCGTCAACGACAAATAAAAATGATCGGTCATTTCGCTCATTTCGATCTATAGCATAGTCATCAACAAAGTCACCCGTTTGATAGAGTATGAGCTTTCCTTTATACCATTCATAGCCTTGAAACGTATGGTTGCTGTGACCGTGAAGTATATCTGCACCCGCATCAATCATGCGATGCGCAAAGCTTTTAAACCTTGTAGATGGCTCTTTTTGCCAATTCGGTCCCCAGTGCAAAGTGACAATAAGAAGATCGACTTCTTTTTTAAGCAACCTGATTGCTTTTTCTGCATCCTCAATATCAAAAAAGTGTGTTCCTGGACCCGGGCCTGCTTTCCAAGATGGCTCATTGTCTGTATATCCCACTATGCCGATTTTAAGACCCTTCCTTTGTATTAATACAGGCTTTGCTGCCTCTCTATCATTCATTCCGGCGCCTGTGTGTTGAATTCCGGCTCTATTCAAGGTATTAAGCGTGTCCTTAAGGCCCTCAATTCCAAAATCAAGAATGTGATTGTTTGCGATATTAACAATGTTAATGAATCCCGCAATTAAAGCATTTACATGCTCAGGATCAGCTTTAAAATTAAAGACTTTCGGCGTGGGGTGCGTACTACGCGTAAAAGTAGTTTCCAAATTAGCTATGTTGAGATCATTTGCTTTGAGAAAAGGTAGCATTGTTCCCCAGACGTAAGTGGGCTCTTTGTCCTTGGTATTCGTGTTGACAAGCCTTCCAAGCATAACATCACCGGCAAATCCGATACGTACTGCAGGTACACTTATATGACTGAAAAAGGCTAAAAGTAACAGCGCAAATAAGCAATAAATCATATAAAACTCTCACCAAATTCTGTTTATAAGCCTAATGAAAAGTGGGATGGAAATGCAAGATAGTGCAACAAATCAATGTGCCAATTGCGCACGATGTGTGCAACTTTGAATGGCCGATTTTTTTATTAGAAATTGTTAGTTCGATTTAATTACAAAATCGGGATGTTGACCGCCATTGCTCTAAATGTTTATTAATGATATGTTTGAGTCACTTTTTCATCTAGAGTTCCTCAAGATTAAGGAGATGTATCTTGATTTCACTGTGCTTAAAAAAGCTCATAATATCTGCAATCTTTGTCCTATTTCCGACATACAACTATGGTATCTGTAGGCTTGTAGGAACAAGTTCGGTATCGCCGACAGGCTTGGCTCCTGTCGCGATAGCATTTTCTCCAGACAGCAAAAGTGTAGCTACTGCTAATACTAACTCGAACAATGTAACGGTGTTTTCGATAAGCACAGGAACCCCAAGTAGCTACCCGCTACCAATAGATTCTGCCGCTCCTTATTCGGTCTCGTTTTCTCCAAACGGGCTTTTTCTTGCAACTGGGAATCTTAATTCTGCTAACGCGACACTCTTTCAAGTAGGTGCGGGCGACGTTCTCTCAAATGGGACTTCTTATAGTCTGCCGGTAGGAACGACAAACCCGCGCCCAAGCGCTTTTTCTCCCAATGGAGCATACTTTGCAACTGCTACTGCTGCCGCATTTCCACAAACAAACAATGTGACAGTATTTCAAGTGAGCGCTGGTGGAAATCTTTTTGGGGCAACTTCCTACGCGTTACCCGGCAATGCTGGTGTTGTAGGAATGGCATTTTCACCTAACGGATTATACCTTGCAGTTACTGATGCAAGTAGCGTCACCGTATTTCAAGTTGGTGCGGGCGGAGTATTGTCGGGAGCACTTTCTTATCCATTGCCAGCGGGCTCAAGTACGATATATTCATTAGCATTTTCCCCCGATAGCTTATATCTTGCTACGGCAAATAATGGAAGCACCGATGTCACTATATTTCAAGTAGGCGCTGGCGGAGTATTATCGGGAGCGTTATCGTATCCACTTCCAGCAGGCGCAACAAGTGTTTATTCTGTAGCATTTGCGCCCAGCGGCTCCACACTTGCTACCGCTAACTTGGGCTCAAGCAATGTCACGGTATTTCAAGTAGGAGCTGGGGGAGCTTTATCGGGGGCAACAAACTATGCACTGCCCGGCGGTGCATTTAGCCCTGGTGCTCTTGCCTTTTCGCCAAATGGTTCTTACCTTGCTACTGCAAATATCAATACCTACAACATCACGGTGTTTGATGTTGGCGCAGGGGGAGTACTATCTGCTCCTGTTAACCATGCACTGCCGAGCACCCCAGCAATGCCCGACTCGATAGCTTTTTCTCCCAATGGCCTCTATCTTGCAACTGCCAATAAAACTTCCAATGATGTGACGATGTACAACGTGGCAACGGGAGGAACTTTGACGGGCGGCACCTCATACCCTTTACCTTCCGGCTCTAGTGATCCTTTGTCAGTAGCTTTTTCGCCAAATGGCTCCTATCTTGCAACTGCCAATGATATCTCGAACAATGTGACGATTTTTCAAGTAGGGTCGGCAGGTGCGTTATCGGGAGCTATTTCATACAATTTACCTGCCGGCTCTTCGCCTGTATCAGCAGTATTCTCGCCAAATGGCGCATATCTTGCAACTGCTAACATTAACGGGAATAACGTCACGATATTTCAGGTCGGAGCTGGTGGAGTACTTTCAGGTGCACTTTCGTATGCTTTGCCTGTAGGCTCGACTGAACCGCAATCAGTTGCTTTTTCGCCTAATGGCCTCTATCTTGTAACGGCCAATTTTGGCACAACTTCGAATAACGTAACAGTTTTTCAAGTTGGGGCAGGAGGGGCTTTATCTGGAGCCATTTCCTATGCTTTACCTGCTGGTTCTCTGTGGACGGGTTCAGTGGCGTTCTCGCCCGACGGGTTATACCTCGCCACTTCTAATTTTAAGAGCAATGACGTTACAATCTTTCAAGTTGGCGCAGGTGGAGTGTTATCGGGGGCAATTTCGTATCCTTTACCTAACGGCTCGCTCTTTCCTCTTTCAGTAACCTTTTCAACTGATGGCACGTCACTTGCAGTGAGTGCTGACCCGACCATTGTGCTTTTTAATGTGGCATCGGGTGGCGTACTGACGGAAGGTGCTGCATACGCTTTAGCAGGTGGATTTACCTTCCCGTTTGCAGCAGCTTTTTCATCGGATGATTCATACATCGTTACGACGAACAATAACCCCTACGTGACGACCATCCTCAAATGTGGGACCTTTCAAAGTCCGTTAAGCTCTATTTCCTTGCCTTCCGGATCTAAAGGCCCCGAAGCGATTATGTTTTCAAGCAATGGCAACTACCTTGCCACTGCAAACTATAACTCCCACGATGTAACAGTATTTGGAATCAATGCAACTTCTAGCGTTTTGCCAGGAGTTTCTTATCCGCTTCCTGCCACTTCTTTTGGTCCTTTTGGCTTAGACTTTTCATCGGATAGTGGTTTTCTGGTTACGGCTAATAAAAACTCAAGCGATATTACTCTCTTTAAAGTAGTATCAGGGCAGCTTTTGGCAGGTAGTTCGTACAAGCTTCCGGCAGCTTCAACTGCGCCTGTCGCGGTAGTTTTTTCTCCTAATGACGCTTACATTGCTACAGCAAATAGTGTTTCTAATGATGTTACTCTTTTTGCATTTACGGGCGGTACACCGCAAAATCCGACTTCGTATTTGCTTCCAGCAACCTCGAGTCAACCAACCGCTTTAACTTTTACGCCAGACAATAACTTTTTGGTTACGGCCAATACGAAATCACAAGACATCACCATGTTTCAGGTAGCAAGTGGAGCATTAACAAATGGCGTTTCGCAGGCGCTGCCCACATCTTCGACTGCACCCTCATCGGTTACTTCATTCTTTGATAGCAATGGAAATATCATCGTTGTAGTAGCTAATAGTGGTTCTGATAACATTTCTCTCTTTCTTATTAGTGGCAATACCTTGTCCGCTGGCCAGTCTCGACAATTACCGCTTGGCAATGCACAGCCAGGCTCTATCGCTCTTTCTCAAAACGCAACTTTATTCGCGACAGCTAATAGTGCATCAAGCACCATTTCCCTCCTTGACGCGACAAACGGAATAGTGTCCAATTCAACTTCGTACTTTTTACCAAATAACTCCCAGCAATGTACTTCAATAGCGTTTTCTCCTGTTTCTACAGCTAATGGAACCTTGCTTGCTACGGCAAATTTCTTGTCTGATGATATATCTATTTCCTCGGTGTTTGGAGCAGGAAGCACGGGCTACGGAAGTACAGGTGGTAGTAATAGTGGAGATGGTAGCTCAACAAATATTGCCGTCATTGTAGGTCCCGTTGTTGGTGGTGTTGTGGGTCTTACCGCACTCGCAGTAACGGCCATAGCAGCTTTTGCAGCTTATAAATATTTTTCGATGCGATATCGAGGAATCGGAAGTGTCAATTTTGGACCGGAAACGGCGGATAGCAACCTATAAACACTTGACTTTTGGTTACGATACTAGATAGTATTAAAGTTACAAGCTTTCTATAACTTGCCTATCGGTTCTCATGGTCCACAGGGAATAGTGTTCTCGCCCGATGATTTATTCATTGCCACTGCCAACTATGACCAAACAGCTCCAGGAACACCTAATGTCACCATATTTACGACGGTCGGATGCTCAGCGCCTGCACCAGGCACTTCTACAGGTTCGGCCTCAGGCGGATCTTCCTCAAGCGCAAATGAGGCACTGCGGACTAAGTGGTTTGTCTCCGAACTACTATCTTCTATGTAACTGACAATAATGTTCTTATAAGAAGTGCATTTTAACTGAAAGCGGTAGGTTCAACCTACCGCTTTCAGTATATTTTCAGCGATTTTGATTCATTAAGGATAGCGCTACTTTTGGCTGACCGATTTTTGATACGGGATGCATGCTCTGTGCTTATACGCATAGCGTAGGCCACGTTTATACCCTTTAAGCCAATCTCTGTTCCTGGCGACAAAAGCAGCTTCCAGAAATAGGCCGCATATACTCCAAAAATATGCTAGTATTCGCCATTTATTTACTGGATAGAAGTTTTTAAAAAAAAGATAGGTATAGTTTGCTATAAACATGGCTTTATTTTCTATAACGGAGTCACGTCCTAAGGGACTTTCCCGGTGATCGAGTACTGCGCGGGGATTAAAAAAAAGTGGCCATGAGCGAGATATCCTATAGGAAAAATCGCAATCTTCCATGTATGCATAGAAGGTCAATGCTTCGTCAAAGCTATACTTCTTAAAAACGGCTGAGCGAACCGCCATGCAGCCGTTCAAAACTTCTACTGGCTTAAAATGTTGACTTCCGTAAGCATGGGTGGGCATGCCTGAGCTTGTAAAATAACCATGGCTATAATTTCGTTGGAGTAAAAAAATCGCACGTGCAGTATTTACCCATGGCCTATAAGCGCTTATGGGTGCGATTGAGCCCATTCCACCAGCATAGGAAGGATAATCAATAAAGCTTCTGTTCATTTCTTCTAAATAGTAAGGCGAGAGAATTACATCATCATCGAAAAAGTACAAAATCTCGCCCGACGCGTGCTTGACGCCCTGATTTCTTTGATAGGTAAGGCCTGGTGCAGTATGACGATAAATGAGTTTTGCTAAAAAAAATTCTTTAGTCCACAGGGGCTTAATAAGAGCGTTTTCTATAACTGGGGTTGAGCTGCTATCGATAATAACGATTTCCGTAGGAGCTACTGTTTGTCGTTGCAGTGAGGTGAGCATATGCGCAAGGTCGGAAGGCCTATTGCGCGTACAAATGATAACGCTTGTTTCTAAACTTCTCATAGGTACCTTTATACCCTAACATTGGATGCTGTTGAAGCTGTCGAATTATCTTAAGAATAGAACAATTCGAAAGACTTGCAAGAGAGCTCTTTACGCGCAAGCTAAAAGCATTATCAGTGAGTTGTGCTATAGGCAAATCGTGACAGCGCGGGAAACTCGTTCGGTTTTTCTCGTAACCTTTTTATAGTCGCCGATTCGATTATTCGGCCGTTATCCATAAGATGTACAGTTCCTTCAAGGACCTCTACAAGCCTCATGTCGTGCGTAGCTACAAGGACCGAGTATCCCTCTTTGGCGAGTGACTGTATGTGTCCTGCTACGGCATTGGTCAGCAATGGGTCAAGTGAAGAAGTTGGTTCATCCATGCATATAATCTGCGGCTTTAAAGCCAGAGCACGCGCAATGCTTAAACGTTGCTTTTGCCCTCCAGATAGCTGGCTCACTGCTAGCTGAGCTTTATCAAGAAGGCCATAATTTCTTAAAAGCTCGTGTGCACGCTTCTTGGCGTCGGATTTACTCGCTTTAGCTCCCTTCTCCATTGCGAGGGTAATATTTTCTTCGACGCTCAAATGGGGAAAAAGGTTGAATTGTTGAAAGATCATACCAACAAGGTGTTTAGTATGCATGGTTTCTTTATTGAGTGGTTGGCCGTTGTACGTAATAGTACCGCTATCCGCTTGCTCTAAATTATTGAGTATCCGTAAAAGCGTTGATTTTCCGACCCCGGAGGCTCCAAGTAATAATACGACCTCACCTTTGTTGAGCGTCAACGAGACATCGGTGAGAATATGTTTTGAGTTAAAAGTTTTGCTAATGTTTTGAATCTTGAGCATGCCATCCCATCTTTTTTTCAAAAAGTGTAACTGAAAGCGAAAGTAATGAGGTCATTATGAGATATAAAAGGGCCGCGGCGCAAAATATCGATATAACGTCGTATGTTTGATTAATAATTGATCGAGATTCTTTGTAAAGTTCCATAACTCCTATAACCGAAGCCAAGCTGGAATCTTTAATAAGCGTAATCATTTCACCAGCGAGTGCAGGAAGCACTATCCGAAGAGCTTGGGGCAAAATAATATAGCGAGCAACTTGAAGTTTATTCAAACCAAGTACATAGCCAGCTTCCCATTGCTCTTTACCAATGGCGCTAATACCTGATCGTATAATCTGGCTAACATAAGCACTGCTGTTAATTCCTATAGCTACTACGGCGGTGGCCAACGCGGAAAGCGTTATGCCAAATTGCGGCAGAACGTAATAAAGAAATGTTATATGGATAAGCATAGGAGTGCCGCGTATAAGGCCAACATAAGCGCTTACAAGTTTTGAAAAAAAAGGCATTTTGCTTGCTTGCACAAATCCGAGAATGGTTCCCAATATAAAACCGATAGACCATGATCCCAAGGCGATCAGAAGGGTTATACGTGCCCCTTTTAGAAGTTGGGGAAGTGACGCTATAATGAGGTTGTAATCAATCACAAAATAACCTTTCTCAAACTTTTACCAAGCTAGATGCCATTTTTCTCTTAATTTTTTTAATGTCCCATCTTTCTGCATTGCATCTAAAACCTTATTAATGTTATCAAGAAGTTCGGGATGCTTTTTTGAAACTGCCAGAGCATAGCTATCAGCGGCTTCGGGTATGGTAAAAATGGTAAAGGCCTCAGTGCCATGCTGATCAAAAAAGGGTTGAACAGCGCTTCTTGAAGAAACATAGGCGTAGCCGCGTTGCATCTTAAGAGCAAGAAATGCCTCTGCAGGTGTCGAAAGTCGCTTTAGTACGATGTCCTTTTGAGCCTCCATAAATGTCTCTGCTGTAAAGCCATCGTTGACAATAATTTCTTTATCTTTTAAATCAGAAAGCCTTTGAATCGCCGGTGCACCTGAAAGGGTTATAACCACAAGCGGATCAGCCTCTATATACGGCTGTGTAAAAAACATCTTTTCAGCTCTTTTTGGAGTCGGTGTCATACCAGCGGCAAGAACCTGTACTCTGTTGGTCACGAGTTCTAGCAGTAAACCATCAAAAGCTAAGTCTCTATACTCAACTTCCTTTTTCAGGCGATGGGCAATCTCATTAGATAAATCTATATCAAATCCTTGTAGAGTACCATCTTTAATAAATTCGAATGGAGGGAACGAGGCATTGGTGCCAATTACAAGTTTTGACGAGTTTGTATTTTTACTCTTATTCTTTACGAGGCATAATGCAAAAGCTGTAGCTACTAAAGTGACAATGATAAAGTGTTTATTCATTAATTGCTTCCTTCGATCTAAAGTGCAACAGCGTGCATACAAGCTCGTAGACCTTAGCGGTTTGGTTCGTTGATTTTGGTAGAATGAAAACAACATTCTCACCAGCAAGCGTCGCTAAAATGTGCTTGTTGTTCATGGAGTCTAAATAATCACCGACAAATGCCGCCCATCCCCCCATCGTCTTTACGACGACAGTGGTTTGATTGTACAGTATGTCTTGTACCCCAAGGCGCAAGATCTCTTTTTGGGTGTGGTTTTCGGAAAGCTCATACACAAAAGTATCTTTATACTTACGTTTAGCAATACCCAGATCATGAAGGTCCCGAGAAATAATCGACTGATTTGAGACAATCGCGTATTTTTCATACAGAAGCTTTACAAGCTGCGCTTGGTCTTCTATAGGATACTTCACAATAATTGATTTAAGAGCCTCCTGTCTTTCGTGTACGCCCTTCTTCCTTTTCACACCTTTCCTTATTGAATAAATATTCACTATTATCTGAATAATAATTCTTTACCTATAAACTGTCAAGAGATTTATTGGCTTATTAACCAGGCTTTTAAGAAATACTTAAAGTATAAGTAAACATTGTCAACATTTGAGAAACTTATTTAAGAATTTAAATCTCTCGACGGGTTGTTCGCCTCTTTAAGTTGTGCCTTATCGGCATCGACCATGAGTTGGATGAGCTTTTCAAACGAGACTTTGGGCCTCCAGCGCAATTTTTTAAATGCTTTTGAAGGTTTTGCCTTGCGTGTGTAATCGGTTGGTCTAAAAAATGCTGGGTCTATCTTTATAAGTGTTGTGCCGGTTGCGGGATCTATGCCTATTTCATCTACTCCTTTATTTTTCCAAAGCACATTAATGCCGATGTGTTTGAATGCTTTCTCGATAAATTCGCGCACCGTATGCATTTTTCCAGTAGCTATTATGTAGTCATCGGCTTCTGGTTGTTGAAGACATCGCCACATTGCTTCAACGTAATCTTCTACATACCCCCAATCGCGAGCGGCATCAAGGTTTCCGACGGAGAGTATCTCTTTTGCGCCAAGTGCTTTTTTAGCCACGGCTTTGCTAATTTTTCGAGTTATAAAATGTTCTTCGCGAAGCGGTGATTCGTGGTTAAAGAGAATCGCATTACAAGCATAGAGCTTATAGGATTTTCTATACAGTTCTATCATCTGATGGGCGGAGAGTTTTGATATACCGTAAGGGGAGGTTGGTCCATATGCCGACTGTTCATGTTTACTGGTTTTGTAAGGCTTTCCAAAAATCTCTCCCGTTGATGCCTGGCATATACGTATAGGTTTACCGCGCAGAGCTTCGAGGAGAACTACAACATTTAAGCTGTTTGCTTCAAACGTTTCTAAGGGTTTTTTAAAGGACACTGAAACACTGCTTTGCGCAGCAAGGTTGTATACCTCATCCGGTTTTATGTCTTCAATAAGGCTTTTGACGTACGTCGCATCATTTAAAGCCCCGTAGTGGATAAAAAGACGCTTTTTTGACTCAGGATGTGTCTTGTAAATGGTATCGATTGCAGCTTTTTGCGAAGAGGGTCGTACGCTTCCATGGACTTCATATCCCTTATCCATGAGCATCTTAAGAAGATATGAGCCGTCTTGACCATTAGCTCCCAACACGAGAGCTTTTTTAAGCCGTGCTTGGATCGCTTTAGGTTCGTTAGCCCATACCGTATTAAATAAAGCATACGTAGCGATGAGTATTAACGACGTCGGTACAGTCTTTGTCAAGCTAAAGCCCTTCTCGTATGTATTGGCTTGTTTATTAGATAAGTTATAATGCATGCAAGTCCATAAAATCGGATGATCAAGCATGTACTAATGGTTCAATTGCCATTATGCTCCTTGCCGTTATTTACTACAAGATCAGGGTAGAGTGAAATATAAAGGTTTAAAAGCCTTCTATCTGTTGTAGTCATTAAACTCTCTCCGATTGTGTTTGTTGCTCCCATTTCAATATGCGAAGGCCGAATAAGTGTGTAAAAGAGAGGCGCCAAAGACGAGCGTAAAAATTGACGTGCCCATGTTCTTCCATTCAATGCCTTATTTTTATAAAAACGATAATCCTTATACATCTCGCGTAGGGCTTTGGCTAAATCATCTACAGTGCAGGTATGAAAATGTCCGCACATTTCATTGAATTCCTTAAAACGCGCTTTTACAAGCTTGTTTGCAGGGACCTTCAGAACGCCTGGAGCTTGTGTAATGCTTTTATGGACCGTGTGGTCCGTGACAATGCACGGTATTCCCGCCGCAAGGGCTTCTCTAGGCGTTAATGAATAGCCTTCGCCGGCTGAAGGCCAAACATAGGCGTCAAGTGAAGCGATAAATTCGATGTAGTCATCCCGTTTTAAAGTCTCGGCGTTAATATAAACGTTTTTCAGTTTCAATTGGTTAATAATTTTGGTAATTTTAGGCTTGTCGGCTCCCCAGCTGCCATGTATTTTGAGCATGACGTTAGGGTTGTTCTTAAACGCTTGAGCGAAAGCGTGTAAAAGTACCTCGTAATTTTTTCGTTCGCTAAAGCCTGCTGAAATGCCAAAAATAAACGGATTTTTTGGCATTTCTCTCGTTTGGCGAGCTAAAAGCTTTTCTAGATAAATGGGCAAAGGAATGCAGAAGATAGGCCTTGTTACCCCAGATTCTTGGTAAATACCTATAAGTGCAGGGTCAGGCACTACTATAGCATCAAACGATTCATTGATAGCTTGTACCCACATGCGTGGCAGCTTTGTGGCTTCAAACATTGAGTAGGCGATTTTTATGTGCGATGAAGGTGTTTTGCGGTAAAAGGGTCTATTTTTATAGCCGATCACATCAGTAAACAGCGAAACTGGTCCAAGGATTCGACTATCAAGAGATATTGATGATAGTTTGAAGGGTATATCCTCTTTAAACATTCCTTGTACCGGGCTTGGAAGAGCAGTGCGCGATCGAACGACGTTAACGGAGAAACGATCTTTTAAGATATCGGTAATAATGGTAGAAACAAGCGGCGCGGTAGTTTCAGTGCCAATAAGCCCTACCACATTTACGTCATGCGTAACGCGTTTTTTGCGGCGCTTGCTCCCTTCAAGATTTACCGTTGCTATAAGAAGAGCGATTAAGCAAAACAGATAGTTCATAGTGTTCCCTTATGATCGAATAGCAGCTACCGCTTGAGAGTCTAAAGTTTGATATGGTTTTCTGGAGCATATGAATCGTAACTTCTGACGTATGGCCTTGAGACCAATCGTATTAGTCGTTATAAGCGGATTACTCCAGTTATAGACGTAAAGTGGTTTTTTGATATAGCGATAGTGTTTGTATCCCGTCATCTCAATCATAGGCAACATATAAGCGACATCTTCAGCATATTGAAATGGACGTCCATTTTTGTCAAGCAAATCGGCTCTGCTAATTTTTCTAAAAAGTCCTGCAAAAAATGAGCGTAAATGATGTATTGTCCAGTAGAGCTTTTTTCTGCACTCTGATCTAATTTTTCCCTGCTCCTTGAAGTAGTTTTTATTAATAGGCCGACAAAAAGCTGGTTGGGTTAAGCTCGGGTAAGTAATTGATTGACCGTATGTCAGCAATAGAGAAGGGGTGCGATTATATATTTTATTGAGAAACGTTAACACTTGGTCATCGTAAAGCCAATCATCACCGTCCAATGTGACGAGGATAGTATTGTCAGGACAAAAACGTTCAACCGCGTAGAGGTAATTTCCTAGGCAATATTTCTTTTCGGTATTCTGTATAAAAATCCATCGCTCAAAATTATCCGCATTTCGCTTAACAAGATTCTTTGCAAGATTAAAAGTATTGTCTTTTGAAAGATCGTCCATGTAGATAGCCGTGTAGTGAGGATATTTTTGATTTAAAACTGATTCGATGTTCTTTTTATACCAACGAGCGTTGTTATAACTCGCGATTAAAATAGTAAAGTGCTGATTTTTTTCAGGATTTCTTTCGCGAGCTCTCGTCATTTGGTGACCTAAAAGTGACGTTGCTTGACGCATATTTTTAAGGCGAGAAAGACTTAAAGGCGTATGATCAAGGGCATCAACTTTCGTGAGCGGAGCATTTTTGTTAATAAGGTATAAAGCAGCGGGTTCTTGATTTTCATAAAGCGCGTGATGTAAGGCGGTTCTTCCTTGTAAATCGCACTCTTTAATGGCATTTTTGTTTAACGCAAGTATTTCTTGCATCGCTTTAACGTCGCCAATGCTTGCCGCTTTCATAAGAGGTGTCATTTTTGCCGATTGTGCTTGTATATTTTGACAATGCGCGAACGCAAGTATGATTGGGAGTGTAATACGTATGTGAAAGTATAACCTCATACAGCATCCTTCTACAGCAAGCCGGCTGTGCTCCTTGCTATTCTTACGTTGCGCGTCTGGCTTTTCGATTGTATTTTTCAATCAAAGCGTCAGAGGTGGTCATAAGATAGCTACTTGTTATTTCATTACGGGAACCTTTAAGGACTTTTTTAGGCCTTAAAAGAGTGTGATAACGTTCTCTCAGGGCATCAAAGGTGTAGTGCGTTGCCCATTTTCTTCGTTCACCAGCTTTTTCGAGGTAATGTGAATAATTTTCGGCGACGGTGCGTAGAGCTTTACGGACATCTTTGATTAGGCAATTAAAATTATTGCCAACGTCAACGCGGTAAAATTCTTTTTCGCTGGGTTGTACTAAAGGACACGGTACTGCATATACAAGGCCCGTTTTACATATGGTCTTATGGGCAGTGTTATCTGATAAAATGCAAGGTAATCCCAGAGCTAGGGCCTCACGAGGCGTAATAGAAAAGCCTTCCCCTTTTGATAGTAACACGTAGCAATCAATGTTGCGCATAAAACGAACGTACTTTTCCCAGGGCAGTTCTCCAATGAGAAGTTGTACGTTATTTAACTTAAGTTTTTCTATTTTTTTTCTTAGCTCGTTACTGGTCCCTTGCCACATGCTATGAATTTTAAGAACGTAGCGCGGATTATTGCCATATTCAGCAGCAAAGGCATCAATAAGCATGCCAACATTCTTATTACGGGACAAAGCTGCTGATACACCAAAGGTAAAAGGCGTTCCAGGTTCTGTTTTAAGGGGAGCTTTTAGAAAATCATCTAAGTACACAGCAAGTGGCAACACAAAAATAGGTATTCTTACGCCGCTAGCTTTATAGACCTCTATAAAAAAGTCATCGGGAACAAGAACTGCATCGAAATGTTTATTGAGTATGCCCACCCATGGACCTGGTATGCGCGTTGATTCACACATTGACACAGCTAGACGTATGCGAGACTGGGGCATTTTACGTGATGGGGTAATCTCAGGCGACCAAAGATTGTCCGTGAGTATTGAAATGTGGTCGCTGGTTCGTCTCTTTTTATGTAACGCTACCTTTGTCACGCTTGCTGGCAAGTCTTCCAAGCTTGTAAAATGGGGTCGTGTATCAACGAACTTCACGTTAAAGTTTTTTGAAAACATATCAATAAAACTAGTGGTCACGCGACCGAGCCCATTAGCAAACTTAAGGGCTCCAACAATGTTGACGTCTACTTGTTGCTTTCTCTGTTTTTCCGGATAAGAATGACAAAAAAAGGTATTGAAAATAATAAAGAGTGAGATGTGAAAGGCATAATGAATGTGGCGCATGATGTACCGTCTTTCCTCCTTTACACAAAATTATAGCTAAGACTACATCCAAATGGAATAGATTGATACCAATTTTGTCTTAAAAGCTTGTTTACAATGCAATGCTATTTTTGATACTATCGCGCTGTATGGTATAGAGTGAGGAGACCGCACTGCTTATGATGTATAGCTATTTTTTTATGATAAGTATTTTAGGGATTGGCTTAACTTCTCATTCTCTTAGTCTTGGAGGGTACAGAAAAAAAAGCGCAGTTGGTCCTAAAAAAGCGCTTATTTGGGGGATTACCGGACAGGATGGCTCGTATTTGACCGAGTTCCTTCTTGATAAGGGGTACGAAGTACACGGGGTAGCTCGACGCGCTTCTTCACCAAATACTGATAACATCGATCACCTACTAAGTGATAAGCGTTATAAAAAAAGATTAAAGCTCCATTACGGTGACTTATCCGATGCGGGCAATACGCGAAGCGTGCTCCAGGAAGTTATGCCTGATGAGATTTTTAACCTCGCAGCTCAAAGTCACGTTGGCATTTCATTTGAAGAGCCAGAGTATACTGCGCAAATAGATGGTCTTGGTACTCTGAGGATTTTGGAAGCGATTCGCAGCCTTAATTTGAAGGATAAAGTTAAGTTTTACCAAGCCTCAACAAGCGAGCTTTATGGTAAAGTAAGAGAAGTTCCCCAAAAAGAAACAACCCCCTTTTATCCTCGATCGCCTTATGGTTGCGCTAAATTGTTTGCGTACTGGGCTACTATTAATTACAGAGAAGCATTCGGGATTTTTGCTTGTAATGGTATTTTATTTAATCACGAATCTCCTCGCCGGGGTGAAAATTTTGTAACTCGAAAAATTACAAAGGCAGCTGCTGCCCGAGCATGCGGCAAAAAAGAAGTCCTTGCGATGGGAAACTTGGATTCTTCCCGAGATTGGGGATACGCCGGTGACTATGTAGAAGCGATGTGGCTTATGCTTCAGCAGCCAAAGCCCGAAGACTACGTTATTGCTACAGGAAAAACCCACACAGTGCGCGAATTTATAGAAAAGACATACGAACAGATTGGCCATCCCATTGCTTGGAAAGGTCAGGGCCAAAATGAGCAAGGGGTAGATGCAAAGACCGGTGAAGTGCTAGTGACTGTTGATAAGAAATATTTTAGACCAGCTGAAGTAGAGTATTTGCTTGGTGATCCTACTAAAGCTCAAAAAGCTTTGGGCTGGAAGCCAAAGACCGCATTTTCTGAACTGATAAAACTCATGTTAGATTCTGACATACAAGCGGCAAAAAAGGCCTTAATCTTTGAGCTTTCTAGCAACGGTACAAAAGTAAAAAAGTAAGCCGAAGAGAAATAGGCGCCTACGCGGCGCGCGGCAGGACATTGTCCTGCACCTGTTGCTTTGTCTTGCGTGTTACATACTTATTGTATATGAGATAGACCGGAAAACCCGGTCTATCTCATTAGGCACATGTACCAGAAAGGGTAGCTCCCTTTCTGGTACATTAAACAACTATAAAAAGTTTAAGAAGGGTGTGGGGCAAGGTCATAAAGCCTGAGTCCAGGCTTATGAGCCCTTTCATAAGAGTCAATACTATGACTCTTATGATGCTGCGTAGGCGTATCCTTACCTCTTATTTTCCGCTATAGATGCGTAACTGTTGGCGAAGTTTCAAATATTGGCGCGGCGATAGGAAAAGACTGGCACAATTTTTTAACCTCTTGAGCGATAGCGATAGCCCGTTTACTAGTATCTGCATGTGAAAGAAGCTCATCAATCCACTCGACTATGGTGCATACCTCTTGATCGCCCATGCCGCGCGTTGTAATTGCCGGTGTTCCTATTCGTATACCGCTTGTTATCCATGGCTTTTCTGGATCAAATGGTATGCAGCTTCTGCTAACTGTTATGCCCGCGGACGCTAGAAAGTTTTGTGCTTCTAGTCCTTTAAGGCCTTTGCTTCGTAAATCCACAATAAACAGATGATTATCGGTGCCTCCAGCAACAATTCTATACCCTTTTTCTTGAAAACAGCGTGCCATAGTTTGTGCATTTATAATCGTCCTTTGTTGGTAGACCTTAAACTCGGGCTCCTGGGCCAACTTAAATGCTGCGGCCTTTGCCGCAATGACGTGCATGAGAGGACCACCTTGAATGCCAGGAAGCACGGCTTTATCAAGCTTTTCTTGGTAAACAGTTCTCGTCAATAAAAAGCCTCCGCGCGGACCGCGAAGTGTTTTATGGGTTGTGCTCGATACGATGTCGGCATGGGGCACCGGTGAGGGATGTAGCCCAACAGCAACAAGACCTGCTATATGCGCTATATCAGCTGCAAAAAAGGCTCCAACGTTTTTAGCAATTGAGCTCATGCGCTCAAAATCTATCAAGCGAGAATAGGCAGATGCGCCAGCAATGATAAGTTTTGGCTTATGTTTTTCTGCGAGTTCCTCTATTGCTTTATAATCGAGCTGCTCAGTCTCAACGTCAACGGTATATTGAACCGATTTGTAGAATGTTCCTGAAAAGTTTACGCCATGTCCATGCGTCAGGTGGCCACCCGCGGAAAGGCTCATCCCCATAAGAGTATCTCCCGGCTTTAAAAGTGTGGCATAGAGCACCATATTAGCCTGTGAGCCTGAGTGTGGTTGGACGTTTGCATGATCAGCCCCAAAAAGAGCTTTGCAGCGGTCAATAGCAAGCTGTTCTATCTTGTCTACGACTTCACACCCAGCATAGTACCGTTTTTGAGGGTAGCCTTCAGCATATTTGTTTGTAAGCGTAGAGCCTGTAATAGCGTAAATCGATGCAGGCACATAGTTTTCTGAGGCGATAAGATTAATCTCGCCTTCCTGTCTTTTGGTTTCAGCAGCTATGAGTAGTTCTAATTCTCGGTCAATAAAGCTCATTCGTATCTTCTTTAACTGTTTTTCGAGTACCAGTATACCATACTTTTCGAGTACTGATGGTATTTTTTTTTGCTTTCTTGTTTTATACTTATAAGTTCGTAACATCAATATAGAGCATTAGAGAAAGGGTTTTCCTGTGATAGCAGCTTCAGATTTTCGAAAAGGCAGCAAAATTCTCTACAAAGGTGAGCCGTATGCGGTTATCGATTTTCAGCATGTAAAGCCTGGAAAAGGCGGTGCATTCATTCGTACGAAAATGAAAAACCTTATTACTGGCCTTGTGCACGAGGATACTTTCAGATCTGAAGAAAAATTGCCTTCACCAGACCTTGAGTATCATGATATGCGTTATCTATACGAGCAGGGTGGTCTCTATCATTTTATGGATGAAGAATCTTACGAAGAGATGGCATTTTCAAAAGATCAGATTGAAGAAGTCAAAAATCTACTAAAAGATCAAACAGTATACACGGTACTCTTTTTTAACCAAAAACCGATAGCAGTTACTCCCCCGCTTTTTATGGAACTTGGTGTAACCGATACCGTGCCAGGTGTTCGTGGTGACACGGCCCAAGGCGGGGCCACTAAACCTGCTACTTTAGAGACCGGGCTTGTTGTACAAGTGCCGCTTTTTGTCAACGAAGGGGACATTATCAAGCTTGATACAAGAGATGAACGCTATATTGAGCGTATTAAAAAGTAATATGTCTCACAAGGATTGCTTTTATGTCAGATGTTTTACCAGACAATACGTTTTCGGGGCCTGAGATTTCTTGTTCTCAGCTTTCTCAAAGAGATGCTCGATCGCTTATATTTCATTTGCTTTATGCGATGGAAGCATGGGACTACACGATAAGCCTTGAGGCTCTTATAGATAATTTTAACCGAGGTTTTGGTATGTCCATCGATCCTCAAGGAAAGCTTGTGCAAAAAGCCCTTGCCATAATAGACAAAAGGGATGAGCTTGATCAGCAGATTATGCCGCTCCTTTCAAATTGGCGTCTCGAGCGATTGAGTTGGAGCACGCGCCTTATTTTACGTTTAGCACTGTGGGAACTTGAAAACACTGACCTTGACACTTCAATCGTTATTAATGAGGCCATTGAGCTTGCAAAATGCTTTGCGGAACATGACGCATACAAATTTGTTAACGGCGTTCTTGATGAATGGGTAAAGCGATTTCGCCCAGAACGAAGTAGCGCACAAACATCAGAGCCCTAACTTCAAAATCGCTCTTTTGTCGCACTGTTCTTAAGCGATTCAAGGAGAATACTCTCTACGTTTGTATCTTTTAGAAATGAGACCATTATTTCATCTACGACATCCTTGATTGCCTTCTTACGCACAAAAGCGATTGCTTTGAGCCTGTCCACATGTTCTTGCTTTATAATGAAAGTAGCGCGGGTAAAGCCCGACGGAAGCCCGATAACGGCAGTTTTCGAGGTTGTATCTATGGGCGCAATGTGCGCTTTAAGTGGCTGCGCACTTTCAGTATGTGCGGTTACAGCAACTTCATGGGGCGCGCTCACTATAGTTGTTTTTAAAAGCCCTTCATTGGCCTGGGTTTCATTTTTATGTACTATCCATTCAAGTCCCTTAGGGATAGTTCCAAGTCCACCTTTTTTAATCATGCTTGATCTCCTTGATGATTTTCTCTCACCTATCAACGTATACACAATAGACTCTTTTTTTGCGCATGTATACAAATAAGTGTAACAGTACACAAAAATGTAATCTTGTACATAGGTATTCAAGTATACACACGCTTACTCCACCAATTTTTAGTAATTATGTATACATAGCACATTATTTATAAAAAAACTTAGTGATGATGAATTAAGATTACTAAGCACAAGTATTAAATATCTACGTATCAACAGATAGGTGGCACATGTTAATAATGTACTTGTCGAAAGTCGGCTATCGCATCAAGTGATCAAGATAAGTGTAGCTTTTAATCAGATGTGATTGGGCTATGTATAAACAATTAGCCGAGGTGTGACTCTCGGCTAATTAAAAATTTTTCAAATTGTTTGGATTATAGTATTGAGGTGTCTTGAGGCATGTGTTTAGCGGCAGACCGCAAAAGTGTCTCAAAGGAGATATCCAGAAGATCATAAGATTGCCAATCTTCGTCATCAAAGTGCCACCATTCTGTAGGCAAGGGCTCAAAACCATGCTTTACCATTATAAGTTCAAGTAGCTTACAATTACGTGCTTCAAGCGCATTCATAGCCGCGTAGTCGCGATGCGCTTTTTTAGAAAAATCGTCAAATGCCGAAGGCATGAGCAGTTCCTGTTGCGTTGCTAGATCAATGAGCGTGACATCAACAGCTGCTCCTCTATTATGCTTAGACCCTTTTTGAGGATCAGCGACATAGCGTTCATCAGGGACGAGTGACCAGAATATTTTTTGAATGCTTTTAGGGCGATAACCATCAAATATTTTAAGCCCGAGGCCAATGGTCTGCAATTCTTCTTGTACCCGTTGAAGCTTGAGTGTTGTTTTTTGTCTCAAATAACATTTTGCTGATGGGTAAACAACATGTTTGGTAAAATTATCTGCCGTAGCATAGCGTATATCAAGTGTGATGGAAGGTATCACACGATTCACTTCAATAAGGTCATGTTGAACTGTGGAAGGCCGTGTCCAAAAGGCCACAGAGCATACAAGAGGAAGTATAAAAAAGATATTCATGGTGATCCTTTATTGTCATATAACCTTTTTTTAGTATAGCTTTTTGAGTAAAAACAAACGAGGGTCTTTGCTCTATGCGACTGTTTATTGCTTTAGATCTTCCAAAAGCTGTTAAAATATACATAAAAAAAGTTCAGAGTCAGCTTAAAGCAAAGCGGCTTATCGAGGGCGTTTTTACGACTGAGGAAAATTTGCATATAACGCTTCTTTTTATTGGCGATGTATCTGATGAGGCATGTACTCGGATAATATCTTTACTGTCGGAGTTTTCTGTGCCAACTAAGTGGGACATACTGCTCATGGGCTTAGAATACAATTGTCAGCCACCAACAGTGTTATGGCTACGTCTTTTTTCACCCATCTTAGTGGAGTTGCATGAGCAGTTACGTAAAGACGTTTTTGGTAACTTAGTAGCTGAAAGACCTTTCATTCCACATTGCACACTTGTACGTATACAAGACGTGCACGAAAAGTCCCTCATGCGGTTTTTGCAGCACGAGAAAGTGCCCGAATGGTCTTTTGCTCCTCAAACCCTCGCACTTAAACGTTCAGATACTCTTGCGGATGGTGTACGCTATACCGATATATTCAAACGAGTTTTAACGTGACCGTTATGTGGCACTTGGGTTTGGAAATGATAAATCGGTTCCAGCATTAGTAATAATCGATGGTTGTGTATAAAGCCCCGTAACTACGCCACTGGTCCTTTCAACGTTTATCGATCCTGTTGTGGGGTTCCAACAATTAGCTGAACAGGTGTTGGGATCAAACTGTATTGCCGGAACAGGGCGTGAAGAGCGCTGTCTTGTACGGCCCGCGTATCCTATAACAAAACAACCTCGCGTATTTCTCTGGTTTCGAATAAGAAGGTGCGTAAAGACACTCGGATTCATGCCAATATTATAAAAACGTGAGCACGTGCCTTGAGGCGAATAGAGCGTTAGGTTTGTAGGAAAATAGCTCTGAAAGTATGATTGGCCGGGCGAAAGATCCTGTGCATACTCTCTTTCAATCGTGCTCATACGCGTTCGTACAGGAGCATTTGTTTGGTTTACAATATGTAAGCCCTGCCCTTGTAGAGAAATAGGAATAGATATAAAAATGATAAAATACTTCAAAATACTCATTATTTCCCTTTTAATGTCTATTTTAATTATAATAAAGCATTCTGATTTTCTAAATCAAGAGTTTGGTTATTTATTTCATTTAAAATGGTAAGCGTGATATGATAGCGCACCAGGTGTTTAGTTTTAAGGTGGTGGCTTATGAAAATATATCTACCGTTATGCTTTATCTCGCTTATAGTTGGCTTTCTGACAATTGCAGGCGTCAACAAGGATCAAGATCACACTAAGAAATCGGTATTTTATTACCCCAAAGCGTACCGCAACTATGCTTTTGAAACGCGTAAGGATACTGCCGTAGTTATTGCGGGATATAATCGCCCCCATTACTTTAAGCGTGTGCTCACTGCTTTGGCTGCTAATAAGCGGGCATCAACGCTGCCTTTTTTCTTTATTCTGGACGGTGGTCCGGATGCTAAGCAGAGAGCGTATCGAGATATTATTAATAGCTGCCCGCTTAAAAATAAGCACATAATTGCGCGCCCTTTTAATTATGGACTCCACTGGAATTTGCTTTCTGGTCAGCGGTTTATGTTCGAATGGTGTGGATTTGAAAGAGTTATTCATTTTGAAGATGACGTTGTAGTTACACCAGATTACCTCGATCTTGTTTTACGGTTAGACGAATGGGCGTCAAAAAAATATGACAATATAGGAGCTGTTCAAGCGTATACACCTTGTCGGATGACTCTTGCTGAAAAGGCTGTTCATTTGGCAAGTGTCGGGGAGACGGGAGGTTATTGGCTGGGCTACTGTATGCACAAAAAGGTGTGGAATGATATTAAAGATATCGTTTACGAGTATGAAAAGAAATTTTTACGTGGTAAGTCCTCTAATGACTCAGCAATTAAACGATGGATGAAGGAAAAGTTGAAGGAAGGACGTGTGGTTAAGACCCGCGATGCACAGAAAAGCCGATGGCAGATACCTCTTGCTTCATATTATGCTAAATTGCCTTCGATGGGAGTAGGGCAGTGTGGTGTTCTTACGATGAGTCTTTTTTTACGTGGATATTCCCGCCTTACCACTCGTGTAAGCCGCGGCCTTAATATTGGCGAACAGGGTGCTAATTTTACTCGAAAACGATTTAAAAAAACCTTTAAGGGCATTACCCTTGAGCACTTTAAAGAGGATGCCTCTTTGACGGAGTTTGTTCCTTACGATCGCTTTGTCTATTAGAGGGTATATCTGTTCAAGAAAGTAAAGAACACAGCGAGAGCATTTCTTTTAAAAGTTTCTTGTGAAAGATGAGAAATTTTGTAATAAAATTGCCTTGCAAGTAGTGTGCTTTACGTGTTAGTGTATATCTGCTTGCGCGTCATTTAGAAGGGAGTTTAATGAAGAGAATACTTACTTGTGTCTCATCTTGCCTGATCTTTAGTATTCACCTTAGTACTTCTTTTTCTATCCCAAGTATACAGAGTAATAGCCTGTTAAAATATGCCTCGTCTAAATATTCACAGCGTGGTGAGGAGGGCATATTAAGCGAGATTCTTAAAAGGCTTAAAATTACTAAAGGATTTTTTGTAGAATTTGGCGCTGCTGATGGGATAATGCTTTCAAATACGCGATTTCTCGTTGAGAAAAATTGGAAAGGCGCTTTTATTGAGTCGGATAAAAAGTTATTTGACGCATTGGTTGAAAACTACAAAGCCTCTCCTGATATCATATGCATTAAAGAAATGGTTTCATGGTACTCCCATTCAAATCAAGGTAAAACTTTCGATGAAATAGCGGACCTTTATTTTCCAAAGAAAGAAATTGATTTTCTTTCCATAGATATAGACGGGGCAGATTACTTAATATTAGAAAACCTGAAACGAAAGCCCAAAATTCTTTGTGTGGAAGGTGGTTTTTCCTGGAATCCTCGGCTGAAAGTTCGCGTGCCGGATGAAGTTGCTTTTCAAAATCTTCAACAGCCTTTAGCCGTTATGTTTGCTATAGCTAAAATCCAAGGCTATGTTCCGATCTGCTTTACGCAAAATACGTTTTTTGTTAGGCAGGATCTCTATAAGCCATTTGCTCATATAAAAAATGACCCGGAGAGTTTATGGTTAGATGCCTGGCATTATTGGGAAAAACGCTATCCTAAAGAAAGAGCTAACTTGATCAATTTCCGTCAAACAAACCCGTTGATCACTGCTTATGAAAAAAAAATGCCAAGCATCGATTCGATGCTAAAGGCAAAAGGCCAAAAAAAAAGAAAGGGCGCGAGTAAAAGAACATCCCGGAAACTTCAAAAATAAAAGGTGGCAAAAAAGATACATGACCTAAAGAAATCAAAGTAGGTTGAATATGTTCTATAACGTAAAAAAAATTAACGTATTAGCGCTTACTTTAGGCCTGTTCTCTTCTTTTTTTATAAGCCAATTAGCATGCAAGAACTACGACCTTACCGTTTTAGGATTCATTCGCCAGGGAGATGGATTAGGTAAAGTAGCTTTTAATTTAATTCATATGCTCAAAAACGATCTGAAAATTAATTTTATCTCCAACAATGACGCGCCCAATCATTTTGCTGATGTGCCAGATTGTGTTAGGAAAATTGTTGAGGACCCAAACAAAACTCCTGGGATGGTGACGGTATCTACCGGGTTTTTATGGAATTCGTGGAATGAAGCGCATAAGAACATCCCCAACAGTAAGGTTAAGATAGCGTATTCTATGATAGAATCTGATGCTTTACCCGCTCGATCGGTTGCTATTCTCAATAGCAAGTTTGATGCAGTAGCAGTTCCAGATGTATTTCAAAAAAATGTCTATGCTAACTCCGGCGTTAAAATTCCTGTTTTTATTCTACCAATGGGCTTGTTCCTTGAGGATTTCTTAAATCAGCCTCTTAAGCATGCATCTAGCACTCCTTTTACGTTTGGAATGAGTGGTGTTTGGGAACCTCGGAAAAATCATGCTCTTCTACTTGAGGCATTTGCTCGTGAATATGGCAATAACCCCCTCTTTAAATTAAAATTGCATGGCAGGTTTGGCTATCCTGAAGTGCTTCAAGGCTTACGCGATATGGTTAATAGGTACCACCTTAAAAATGTCGAGATACTTGATGGTCCCATGACTCAAAAGGAATACGTCAATTTTATGTGTCATTTGGATTGCTATGTATTTTTGTCAAAGGGGGAAGGCTTTTCTATGACCCCTCGTGAGGCGATGGCGGCGGGAGTACCGTGTATTTTGTCAAACAATACGTCGCACATAACACTCTGTAAGTCTGGTGTGGTAAGACCGGTTAAGGCTGGTATTGTCAAACCGGCTTACTATTCGGTGACCTATCAACAAGCTGTTGGAAAGGAATATGATTGTTCACTTTTAGATGTTACTGGAGCTATGAAAGATGTTGCTGATCATTACGGAAAATATCTCGCTCTAGCTCAAAAAGCAAGAAATTGGGTTAAGCAATATCAGTGGTATAACTTGAAAAGAAAATATCTAAGCCTGATTAAGCCAAAAAAAGTTATCGTTGGTGCAAGTAATATCGTTAATGATGACGGTATATTGCAAACAAGATCTGCTCAATTAGCCAAAAAATACACGCAGCAATCGGTTAAGAATAGACCTAAAAAGGCTAAAAAACATCAACATGGTAGAAAAAGTGGTAAACATAAGTAAAAAATACTGTCGATTGGTTCTTCGTCACATGGCGCTCCTTTTGTATGTCACATGCCATGCAAATGGCGTTGATCTGACCCTTGTTGGCCAAGTTTGGCACGGAGATGGTCTTGGAAAAATCGCTATTAATTTTATTGAGTGCTTAAAAGTTTTTAAGGATAAGGATAAAGTTTCAATTACTATGAGAACAACCCACGATGCTCCAGTCTATGAGGATTTGCCCTCATCAGTTCGCGACATCGTCAACCGAGAAACTAACGACATTGGCGATGTCGCTATTTTGACTGATATTCCTTGGTTTAAAGGGATCAAAAAACCGAATATTTTGCCCCACGGTGCACTCATTAAGCTCGCATATTCTATGATAGAATCTACTCGTATCCCAAAGCAGTGGGTACTTACTTTTAATAGGCATTTTGATGCAGTTCTAGTCCCAGATCAATTTTTCGTTAAAGTATATAAAGATTCGGGAGTCACGGTGCCAATATTCGTGCTGCCTATCGCCATGGACCTAAAGAGATTTTTAGAATCACCTCTTAAAAATGAGCCGGGAAAGCCTTTTATTTTTGGAAACATTTCTCAAATACGACCCCACAAAAACGTAAAGTTACTTATACGGGCTTTTCATAAGGCATTTGGTAATAACCCCGATGTTAAGCTGGTGCTTAATGCACGATATGCTAAAGATCCACAATCGATACGAGATGTTATCAAAGAAATAGGGGCAACCAATATTCAGTTTCATCATGGAGCTTTAAAATTTGATGACATGCTTGCGCTTATGAAGACGTTCGATTGCTATGTTAGTTTTTCAAAAGGGGAAGGTTTTTCGCTAATACCTCGTGAAATGCTCGCACTTGGAACACCGGTAATTATTTCAGATAACACTGCCCAGAGCACAATTTGTAAAAGTGGTCATGTTAGAGCTGTTCCACAATCTGGAAGAAGTAAGGCACGCTATGAGCATTTGACGGGAGACTGCGGCTTTCAGTTCGAAACATCCTTGCAAGACGCCGTCGACTCTTTACTTGATGTGTATAATAACTATCCCTCGCATCTTGAAAAAGCAAGAATGGGCAGAAAATGGGTCGAGAAATATGGTATTGAATACTTAGGAGCGCAATATTTGAGCTTAGTAAAGCCCAAGGAAATAAAGCTCGGTGCTAAAAATATAATCACTCCTCAGTTTATTGAGACTACAGACCGAAAACTATTAGCAAAATTTAAAAAGCTAACAGGAAAGAAAGCTGTAGTAAAACCAGAGTTTTTTGGGACCACAGATCGAAAGCTATTAGCAAAGTTTAAAAAGCAAGCGGGAAAGAAATCCGTTGCTTCAAGACCAGTTAAAAAAAGTAAGAAAAGATAAATAACTCAATTCTGAACCTATCGCCTTTTGCGTGTTGCTTTTTTAGGCCTCATAAGTGGCTCTCGTAAAACAGCACTGTATTTTAAGTAGAGGCTTTCTGAGTTAGTTGTTAGAGTATCCTGTGTGATCTCATTTTTTTTGCCGCGTCGTAGTATCTTCGGTCTTATGAGATTTGCGTATATCTTGCAAAAATGGTGATACATAAAATGGTGAACCCATTTTTTCCCCTCAAGTGCCTTCTTGACGTATGTTGGATAATTAAGATAGACGTCTTGCATAGCTTTTGCTAAATCATCAACCGTACACGCGGAAAAATATCCGCAATTGCCGAGCGTAGGATAATTAGCTGGTACCAGTATGTTTGATGGCACGCTTTTGACAAATCCAGTGGCTGCCAAAACTTTTTGGGCACTATTATTTGAAACGATGACGGGTATGCCCATGCTCAGGGCTTCATAGGGCGATATAGAAAAACCTTCTCCAAGAGACGGATTGACAAGGCAGTGTAGTTTTCTCATAAAAGCCACATATTCTTTATCACTTAAGTGTTTTACATTGAAGCTAATATTCGTCGCATTCAACGCCGCAATTTTCTTTCTAACCTGTTCCGAGATATTTGAGTCCCCAACTCTTCCGTTAATGACCAATTTTACGTCTGATGAATTGCCGAAGGCCTTATGGAAAGCCTCAATCAGTAAAAGCGGGTTTTTGTGTACAAAAACGGCGGCGGTATTACCAAAAACAAAGGGCTTGAGTCGCTTTTTACCTTGCGGGAGCTTTAAAAATCGATCGAGATAAAGTCCCAACCCAACTTTAAATACGGGAATTTTTAAGGCCGATTTATAGACGTGGTAGTTCCATTCGTTAGGCACTGCTACAGCGTCAAAATGCTTATTGAGAATTTCAACCCATGAAGCAGGTAATTTTGTTGCCTCGAACATTGAATAGGCGATTTTTATGGGGCTGTCTTGTGGCATTGCGGTATACTCAGTAATACCCGAGGTTAATATAGCGACCTTTCCACCTGACTTATCTGGATTTTTAATAATAGAATGCAGCCCCGGTGCTATGCGAGAAAGACTCATTGGAAAGAGCGTTTTGCTGATATTTATATGATTTACCTTCAGCTGTTTATGTAAGCAGTCCAAAAAAACATGTCCAACTTGACCAAGTCCGTCAGATTTATCAACGAATCCAACTACGGTGGCATCGTAATGAAATTTTGCAGATAAAGAAGAATGCATAACAATACACGCAGTAAAAAAAAACATTTGCGTGAAAAAATAAGGTTTGTTCATTTGATGCCTTGTTTACATAACCTTATGGCTTTGAATGGCGACTTTTTCATAGAGCATAGCCCAGCTTGACGATAAGATCGCCAAATCGATCTTTGCAGAGTTGTTTTTGTTCTGGCGTAAAAGTTGTTTTCCATTCGCCAATTTGTCCATTGCGAAATGTTGGAGATTTTCCAAAAAGACGATAGCCGATCCCTTTTAGGTCCATGTCAGATGGACTTAAACCTATATGTTTAGCCATTTTTCTTATTGTTTGTAATTGCTTCCTGGTACTACCTCCGCCTCGCGGTCCTACTAGATCTTCAAAATGAATGGTAAGGACTCTTGGCAAACTCATCCAGGGCAGATATTGCTCATACAATGACCTTGTATCTTCAATAAGGGCGGTGATAAGGTCAGAGATCATGTTTTTATTTTTTAAGAAAGGATTGTAGTGTGCTGGTGCGTTAAGCTCGGGCAGTGCGTACATGAAGTGAGCAAGTGCAATAATCTGATCTCTCGGGTCACGCATGAGTAAAAACGTTTTTTTAACGCCTTGTCTTTCAAGTGCTTTAACAGCTTTTAGGGTGTACGGTACATGGAAAAATGGAAACTCATCGCTTTTGAAAGAAAACTTCTTATAGACCCAGTCAGCATCCCTCATATTAACGCCTTTAAGGCCGAAACCGGCAAATACGTTTACACCCAAAAAGGTACCCGCTTTGGGAATAGAATTGAGAAAAAAAAGGTTCGGGGAACGTTTCGAGTATAAAATGCTTGTGAATAATAGCAACCCGAGTGCTAATTTTTTCATCAAAATCCTTGTTATTGAAAAGTTAACAACGATGATATGGTATATACCTTACTAATTTAATTTTTTACATGTCAAGGTAAGCGTTATTCATGGGAAAGATTAAGATCTTTATAACAGTTTTAGTTATTGACAAAATATTCCGCGCATTGGTATCTTTCAGAAAATTTCTTACACTAGGTGAAGTATGAATAGAGAACTCTTTTTCGCACTGCTTATAAGTTTTAATGTTTCTTGCAGTGGTATATTTCAAGTAGATCCCAAGCTTGAAAATAAGCAATTCCTTAATACTTTTTTAGGAATTCGAGATTCGTGTACGTGGAAGCAGCACGAAAAATACAGTGTGTTTACTCAATATGATAAACAATTTTATTTGTCTTATAAAGATGACTTTATTAAAAAGTATAAATCCTTCTACGCAGTTGCTAAAACTATTAAACCCAATAAAATCATCGAGTTAGGCTCTTCAGCTGGTTCAGGTTCTGATGCTTATATGTCCGCCACCAACGCTCACTTTTTAGGAATAGATATATTTAGTAAACGTAAATATGATGATGGTACTGAATGGGATTCTTACGATATAGCAGAGAAGCTTTTTAAAGAGCGAAACTTTAAGAATTGGCGCTTACTTAAAGTTAATTTAAGAACCCTTAAAAAGTTGCCCGAAAAAGCCGATTTAGTTGTGGTTGATGCTGCTCATGATTTTAACAATGAATATTTAGATCTAAAATTAGCGCTGACAGCAGATCCGCGCTACATTTTCGTTGATGATGTGGATGGCGAAGAATGTGGACAGGCCGTAAAGAAATTTATGGACGAAGACCTGAAAGGTAGAATCGAGTTTGCGATCAAAATTGACTATATAATAGGTGGCTTGGTTATTAAACTTAAAGAACAAAGGCCTAAAAGTGGCAAGAGTAAAGCTCATAAAATCTCAAAAAAATCTGAGCATAAAAAACGTAAAGCCGATGGAAAGCAGCACAAGAGTCAAAAAGCTTAGTACTAAGAATTTCCTTGATCCATGCTGATAACAAGGCAGCAGTTAATTGCTTTTTTATAAGAGATGATATCATAAAAAGGCACAAACTGTCTTTTAAAGATAGTGATAGACTAGAGGCCCTTTATAAACGTTCGGGATATGCCGGCATGTATCAACTCGATAAAGTGAAATGGTGTATCTTTCTGCCAAAAATCTGCCTCCAAAAAAGAGCGATCCGACTAAGAAGGCTCAAAAAGTCGCCAAGAAAGAGACTAAAAACTGAGCTAGTAAAGGTTCGAAATTGATACAAGGTTCTTAAAAGGGGAGAATTGGTGGCGGGGGCTGGATTCGAACCAGCGACCTTTGGGTTATGAGCCCAACGAGCTACCAGGCTGCTCTACCCCGCGATTACAAAGGATATCTCATATCTACTAAACTGTACCTTGTTTTTATGATTTGTCAATGAATCTTGTTCATCTTTTGACTAACTGACTATCACAAAAGCTATTGCTAACTGTGCAGTGTGGGTCAATGAGACCTGTATCTCGAGGGGTACGAGCTTTAAAGCTTGCCACGAGACGTATAATTGAGGGTATACCTGTTTTTTGCTAACGCTTGAGTGCCTTAATAGCTCAGAAAAAAGGCAAGGTGGATAGGTATAAAATTGGCACAATGCCTTATAAAGTGCTTCTTTTGCTGCAAAACGTGCGGCCAGGCGTGAAGCCCCGAAGGCCCCATTACGCAGGCAATAATCGAGCTCTTCCTGAGAGTAGACTCTTTTTAATATAGAAGGATTAAAAGTGAGCCATCGATTAAAGCGGTTTACTTCTACCGCATCGATGCCTATTGCCATTTTCATATGAAGGGTTGATCTTTCTGGTAATCGAGTGACCGATACGATAGTGCTTCAAATAAGTGTTCTTCATGTATCGATGGGCTATCTTGAAGATCAGCAATTGTTCTGGCTATTTTTAGGGTCTTATGATAACCACGCATGCTCATAGCCAATTTTTCAAACGCATTTTTTATAGTATTACGAGCACCTGAGGTCAATGAGCAAAAGTGCTCTATATGTGACGGCGTCATTAAAGCGTTTCTAATTGATGAATCAGGAAAACGCTCTTTTTGGCGTATAAGGGCACGTTCTATTGGTTTAAAGAGATCCTTTGAGGAGACAGAAACCTCTTGGCTGGTCAGCGCACTATACTCGACCGGTGGTACGAGTACTTGTATATCAATGCGATCCAAGAGAGGCCCTGATAGCTTCTTAAGGTAAGCGTTAATGGAGCCATAGGAGCACACACACGCTTTTCGTTTGTCTCCAAGATATCCGCACGGACAGGGGTTGAAAGCACACACAAGCATGCAGTTAGCGGGGAAGGTGACCGCATGGTTTGCTCGAGCTATTGAAACCTCATGTGTTTCAAGCGGTTGCCTTAAGGCTTCAAGCGTTGTTTTTGAAAATTCTGTAAGCTCATCTAAAAACAGGATACCGTTGTGAGCTAAGCTAATCTCGCCAGGTTGTGGCCATGACCCGCCGCCTATAAGCCCTGCCTTGCTGATTGTATGGTGAGGGTTTCTAAAAGGGCGCTCTTCGATTAGCCCCTGAGAGTGAAGCTTGCCGCTTATAGAATAAACTTTTGTTGTTTCTATCTGTTCTTCAAAAGACATTGGTGGCATTATGCTCTGTAAGCGTTGCGCAAGCATGCTTTTTCCTGAACCGGGAGGCCCTACAAAAAGGATATTATGTCTTCCAGCCGCCGCAATTTGAAGGGCGCGTTTTGCTTGGCTTTGTCCCTTAACCTCATTAAAATCGAGGGTGCTTGTTGGTGGTTTTGCGGATTCCTTTGAAAATTGAGGGTTTACGTATTTTCCCTGTATATAGTTAAGAACATCAGTAAGATGCGAGACCCCAACGGTAACCAAATGGGGAGCAAGACTGGCCTCAAGCAGATTTTCAGACGGCACCATTAACCGCTTTTTGCCCAAGCGTTGAGCATCGCAGGCAATAGAAAGAGCGCCCTTGACCCCCTTTATACTACCATCAAGCGATAGTTCACCGATGACAATAGTTTCATCCAAAAAAGATTGTGGGCAAGATATATATTGAGCAGCTTGGAGAATGCCAAGTGCTATGGGTAAATCAAAAAGTGTTCCCTCTTTTTTCAAGTCTGCCGGAGCAAGATTAACGGTAATTTTGCGTTCTGGTAGCTTAAATCCAGCATTTTTAAGACCAGCTATAATGCGCTGCCTGCTTTCTTTTATAGCTGTGTCCGGTAGACCGACAATATGGAATTGAAGCATGCCGTACGAAAGATCGACCTCCACCTCCACCAAGAATGCAAATACGCCAAGCGTCGTTGCAGAAAGTATTTTTGTATGCATAGTCAAACTTTCAGTCCGTAGACCGCTAGCATACACCAGCTTATTCAAAATGCCAAAGGTAGGATCTAGGTAGAGTCGCTAAAAAGTAAGCCGAAGAGAAATAGGCGCCTACGCGGCGAGCGGCAGGACATTGTCCTGCACCTGTTGCTTGTTTTGCGTGTTCATACTTGTGTATGAGATAGACCGGAAAATCCGGTCTATCTCATTAGCACATATACCAGAAAGGGGTTCCCTTTCTAGTATATTAAACAACCATAAAAAGTTTAAACAGGGTGTGGGTCAAGGGTCATAAAGCCTGAGTCCAGGCTTATGAGCCCTTTCATAAGAGTCAATACTATGACTCTTATGATGCCGCGTAGGCGTATGCTTTTGCTGATTTTTATTTGGGGACATAGCCTAGGGCATTTTTGCTCTACGTCTCGCTATTTTTCAAAAGAATTTTATACTTATGCTTGCATAGTTTTTCTTTAAAATTTGGTAATCATATGATATATAAAAAGCATTTCTTTCTTGTCCTTTGTCTTTTAACGGTCTCTTTGCAGGGCAGGCAAATAATTGAGGGTGATCAGCAGGGACAAACGTCGTTTTCATTTTCGTTAGGTCCTGTGGCGTTTACGCCAAGTAATGGATTATGCGTCGTCGGTTCTAGCGAGGAAAAGGAACATAACGAATACGCGCTTGCGTTTGCTTCAAGGTCGAATAAAAGGTTTTTGCCCTTTGCTATTCCGCAGATCGAGCTTGATGGTAAAGAAGATCAACCTAATCCATTGACGGGTGCTGCATTGAGCTCGGTTACGTTAATGCAAGGCGGTGGCACTGATGTCTGGCCTTTAGTGTGTTTACATAAGGAACCTAATCGGCTCTATATTTTGCAGACATACGCTACACACTTGGATCGCGCCAAAAAAGAAGTTAAGGTAACAAAGGTGAACGTAATCTCGAGCGGTGCGGTACCTGATGCTCAAAATCAGCCGAGCTTACAAATACTGGGCGTGGGTGCAAAATATCCTTATATCCTTCTTCCAGTAAGCTCTACTCTTGTTCCTTTGGATCAAGGTTTTGACCTTGCCTTAGCCTATTTTTATTACGGTGTTCGAGAAGAAGCTAAAAAAGAAGCTGCAAAGCTTGAAAAATTAAACAAAAAAAAGAAGTTGGAACTTGTTGCTCAAGGTGCCGAGGAGCCTCCCGTAAAAAAAGGAGAGGGCGCAGAGCTTATTAGAAAAGCACTTAAAACATCAAAGATATCATTTACAGATGTCACCACAGGTTTAAAGGACGTGAAAGCTATTGCAGTACGTAGAGACCATCCTGCTATTGCACGAGGTGGTGTGGCCCATTCATTTTTACATACACGTATACCTGTCGAATGGTCAGAAATGATGAACGCTTGGTATATACCTTTACACGTTCAAGCTGGTTTTGAAAAAAACGAAGGAGTATGTGCTCTTCTTGTCGCCCATTATGATGAAAAGACTGGTCTTGATATAAGGCCTTTTTTGCCAGCTTCTGCTGTTACTTCCGATAGTATTGTTGCTATGACGCAGCCTGGAGGCACGGTCGGTATTTTTCATACAGCCTCCCTGGCCACGACAACGTGGTTACCGTACCTTGTTGTTGTAGGCGGAACTGATAACTCATGTAAAAGGCAGGTTTCGGCGCTACCAGTGGTTGGAGGACTCGATTGGAAAACAAGGGGCACGCTTGCTAAAAAGAATCAAACGCCCGTTTTCGAGTTTAGAGAGGATGAGCTTCTGTCACGTACATTTTTAGAGCCTGCGTTAAAGCCAGAAGATGTTCCGACAGTGGACGATGCCGCTGTTTTAGTGGGCGGTGGATTAGCGCCGGGTGATGTTACACAGCTTTCAGTGAGCGGCGACGCCGTCTTTATCGCCGTCGATGCTTCTCAAAAAACGCGAGGCGGCATCTATCATTCTCAAGCACTCTTTGATGGTAACGGGTCCATTGTTGGCTGGACAGCTTGGCAAAGAGCTGCTGGTATTACCCAACCGGTTTCCTATTTTGCTCTCGATGCAGTTGGTGGTGGAGATTATTGGTATGCCCCAAAAAATCAGGATCAAAGGTCGACCGAAGTGATGCACACTGAATGGAAATCAAAAAGCTCAGACAATACCCTTGAGCACACGTTAACAGAATTATTTAAGAATATTCCTTCAGGAATCCAGGATCTGAAATCCTATACTTATAGCGACGATGGCATGAGTAAGGCTGAAGGTAGCCGCGCAAGCTTTCTTATTGCAACGGGCTATGAGCATGTCGTTCTTATTCAATCTGGTAGTGATAGCGAGGGATCATTTGAGCCTACAAAGCATTTTGGAGACACGCAACTATTTGCTGACGGTTCTTTGAAAGGTTTTGAAACTGGACATCAGGTGCTTGACATATCCGGTGGCGTTTTAGCGGAGTTAGGACCCATTGTTTCTTCAGCGTTTATTAAAGATGCTGACAATATTTGGCTAGCCGTTGCTGGTACTGGTGGTGTGGCAATTCTTGCGCGTCCGGATGGCACAGGTATTCCTGCAGACGAGGGGCTTGGCTGTTGTTTTAAAGGCCTTCAAAGCGATATGCGCTTTTTTAAAATTGGAAGCTTTAAAAATGCCTACTCACTTCTCCCATGTAAAAATCTTTTATATATAGTAACACCAACGTTTTTGCTGGAATATCCTGTTTCAAGTAATACCATTAAAGAAATCGTTAAATGCAATGTGCGAGCTATAGCCAAAAACGGGTTATTTGAAGGGCACTCGTATTTTTTGGACGCTTGGGCTTCACCTAAATACCTTTTCATAGGGACTGATAAAGGCCTTATGTATCATCCTCTAGAACCGTTTTGTACAAATGAGGGATGTCAGGCTTCTTGGAAAAATGTCACCATTCCTTATGGCGCTGGTGCTGTTAGTCGACTGTATCCTATTCGTGCTTCAAAGCATGAAAGCGGAATTTTTAACCTTTACGTTTTAAGCACGTCCGTCTCTAAAGACCAAACACGAGTATATAGGTACATACTTGATGAAAGTGGCAAAGAGCCATTGATTGATCTTTTACCGGATGTACTTCTAAAGACCGCTGGTAAAGCCTATTTTATAAACCTTGGTATTTATAGAAATCACTTTGCGACTGATGGTGCTTTGGCATTTTTTACAGGTTCGATTTTTGGCAGTCGTAGTCCGGCGGTTGATACGTGTCTTATTGATACGCTTACAAGGCGTCGTACTTTCGCTGATGGAGCTCAAACAGTTCTTAAGATTGCTGACGGGTCAAGCATTGGTGCTGTTTTACGCGAACCAGCCTCGGGTGATTTGATTGCGTGGGGTAGCTTTGGTGCTCGACTTACAAGCTAGTGCACATTTTTTGCTATTAATGCGAGAGTTTCAGGAAGGTCTTGCGCATTTAAATGTTGGTAACGATTTTGTTCTTTTCCTTTGTAAAACACGCATAGTGTCGGAATGGTGTTTATACCCAATTTTTGTGCAATAGTGGGCGTTTTATTAACGTTTACCGTATAAAAAAGAAGCTCGCGATTACTTGCTGCTATCTTCTCAAGTAACGAGAGAACGTAGGTGCAGCTTGGGCAGTCTGGTGAAAAGAAATCAATGACGATTCTTTTGGGACTTTTTTCAACAACGTCATTAAATTCTTCTAAGCTATTAATGGTTTTGATAACTGATGGCGCTGTTTTTGTCGTTTTATAAAAGAATGGTTCAAGTTTTTGTAAGACCTCATCATTGACGCCTAAAGTCTCAAGAAAATGCCATGTATCAACTGCAGCTTTCATGCCGTTTCCAGCTGCTATACCCGCTTTTTCGTAGCCCTTTTCTTGAACAGAGCCTGCCGCGCACACACCTGGAATGGATGTTATTTGTGAACGCCCTTTTACCGTGATATAGCCTTCCTTATCAGTTTTGATATGAGGTTTTAAAAGCTCGGTATTTGGCGCATAGCCGATGCCTAGGTAAAGCGAATTGATTGGTAGTTCTTTTACGATACCTGTTTTTACGTCTTTAATGCTGGAGCTTGTGACTGTGTGCTCGTTTCCATCTATGCGTACAAGCTGAGTATTGGTAAGAATATCTATGTTCTTGCAAGCTTTAAGTTGATCGGTCACCATCGCACACGCTGTAGGTGTTGGTGCTTGTGTAATGAGCGTTACTTTTTTAGCGTACACGGCAACTTGACGAGCAAGCTCAGCTCCCGGTTCACCCCCGCCTACTACAAGTACATCTTGTCCAGCATTAAAAGGTCCGTCACATAAAGCACATGTGCTTATTCCTTTAAGCCAATATTTTTCAAATCCTTCAATTGATGGCTTTTTTATAGTACTTCCGGTGGCAATAATAAGTGAAAGAGCATGGAAAGAAGTTCCATCGTCAGAAATGAGCTCAAAAGGCCAAGTAAAATTAACCTTTTTAATGGCTTGATTGATGATGTGCGTGCCAAACGACTGTGCCTGTTTTTGCAAATCGTTCATAATTTGGCTACCGGTCATCTTCTCCTTGCCAGGCCAATTTTCAATATGCTTTACATGTGCAAGCTGCCCACCGTGCTCATGCCCGGTAAACACAACAGTTCTTAGCTTTGCTCGTGCAGTATAAACAGCCGCACTAAGCCCTGCAGGTCCCGATCCTATTATGGCAACAGGAACTATATTGTGCTTTCCAAGGGCGTCTTCGACGCGATACGGACGCAGCTTAGAGGTTCCTGCAAACACCTTGAAAGTAGTGTATCCACCAATTATAACAGCCAAGCCAGCAAGGAATGAAAGTACCGAAATTAAAACCTTTCTGCGCATATGCTAACCCAGTTACTATAAAGACAAACTTACTTGCTCATTATTCAATTATTGAATTTATTCCTGTTAACTAGCAAGAGTTTTTTAGCGTCCTGAGGTAAATAGTAGCTCTTTGTACCCCAAGCCTTGTTTTTAAGCCTTGTTATGATGTATATTATATTTGTATTTTATTAAGGAGTTTGGCGCATGAGGCTTTTTATAGCGGGGCTTTTAATCTGGTCAGCAGTTCTCGTGGCGGACGTTAATCAAGAGCTAAGAGTAGCTGTTTCATCTGCCGACTTTATTGAGAAAAAACTGCAGGCTTTTTTTGATGATGAGGGCATGAGCCCGCTTAGGCTTTCTTATGAGCAATGCATTGCAGATAAAGCTCTTGGTAAACCCCAAAGAAGCTGTTGGACATTAGTTGCGCTATTAGCTTATAAAAAAGCGCTTTCTAACGACCAGGCACGTATTCTTTATCATTGGCTTACAAAAGCACAAAGGTACCTTCCGAGCGAAAGCTTTGTGGAAGATTTTGCTGATGCACTTACAGAAATATAAAAGAAGGCTTGAAAGCTGTTTATCAAAAAAAAGCAGAGACTAGGATTTAGTCTCTGCTTTTTTTTACTTAGGTAAGAATTTACCAGGCAGGGCGGTTTTGATTGCTATCAAAAGAGCTTCTGCCACCACCGCGACTTGGCGGACGATTGCCGGATGGACGGCTACCATAGCCATTTCCAGATCGGTTATTATCAAAACGATTTCCAGCTGGACGCTCTGGTCGTGGTTGAGCTTCACTTACTTTCATTCTTCGGCCTTTAACTTCTTTGCCATCAAGCTGTGCAATTGCAGCTTGGGCAGCTTCGCCTTGTTCCATTTCAATAAAAGCAAAACCACGTGGTAAACCAGTGAATTTATCTTTAATAACATTGACTGAAAGAATCGCGCCAAAAGGGGTAAAAAGATCTTGAAGTTCTTGTTCGGTAATGCTATTTGGCAGGTTGCCGATATACAGTTTCATAATAAAAGATTTCCTTAATGATTAGTAATATAAAAAAAGTGATAGAGATATAGTGATTGCTTATATAGACAAGATCTTACTCCTTTTTGGCTTAGGTTCTACGTAATTTTTTATGTTTTGGCATGATAATTTGTTTGTTTTTTAAATATTGCAGCGCTGTGTGCATCTTCATTCTAGGATAGTAAAAAGGCTAGGACTTTTGCAATAGGCGTCGTATATCATAGGGAAGAACCTGAAAATGAGAGCGGTTTTGACTTATGTTGATAAGAAATTTTAAGCATTCACTAAAAGGAGGCATTTAAAACGTTTTCGTTGATGCGTTAGTAAGGCTTTATGGGCTTGAAACGCATTCCTGTAAGGTTATTTCCCTATTTATGCTACCCTATCTAGCTGTTTTGTCAACCTCAAAAAGTTAACCTGGGCATTTTGAGGGTAAAGCAGATAGCCAAACTGATAAATTAACGTTATTCTAGTACTTTATTAAGTATTAAAAAGTAGCTTTCTTCTGTGATTTTCTTTTCTTGCAGTAGCTAAAGGATTACCAATGATGGTATATCGATTTCTTCTAACACTCGGTTTAGGTATTAGTGTTCTTAGTATAAATGGAAGCGTACCTAACAATCTATTCAATCCATATGACATCCTTTTATATAAACCGTTTTCGGCAGAAGAGCGTTTTGAATTTGGTGTTGTGTATGAAGGAGCTTTTAGGTCATTTGGTTTTCAGACCGATCCTGATGATAGAATCGTTGAAGACACGACTGGTGATGCGAACCTGTTTCGAAGACCTGTTACACCTATGCAGCTTTGGCACGATAGTCAGAATTTTTGTGCCGCACTTTCTGGAGCAAGCCCTGATTCAGCTTTTGCGTCACATGCAAGCCTTCTTAACATCAAGGGCCAGCGCGTAGAATGTAACCTAAACATTGGAGCTCAGGTTTCTATACCCGTCAACTTGATGCTATCAGCGCGCTTTGCCCTTCCTTATAACCTTATTTTTGCCTTCTATGTTCCCGTTTTAAAGATAGGTGTTAAAAACATTCAATGGTCGCATAAACGGAAAGATACAACGAGTTTTACCTCGCGATTGGATGAGGACTTTTTAAATACCACTGAGACATTGAGTAACAAGAACTTCCGGCAAGGATGGGAGCGATTTGGTCTTGGTGATTGCTCCGCGGTTGTATGGTGGTCCCGCTACTACCGTCAATACAAGCCACTGCTTAAGGGAGTTACCGTACACGTGCGGGGAGGAACTGTTTTTCCAACTGGCTCCAAAGCCCACGAAGACATCGTATTTGATATTCCTTTTGGTCACGGTCAGGGATTTGGTGTCCTTTTTGGCGGCACTTTGGAACTTTCTTTAGGTCATTATTGTAAGTTCGGTATCGATGGCGAGTTTTCCCATTTTCTGGGATCTTCTGGAAAGCGTCGCTTACAAACAAATCGCCTTCAAACAAACCTTCTTCTTTTTCAAAGCGGGCATGCTCACGTTGATCCAGGCCTATTACAGCATTATACGCTCTACCTTACAATGGGCGCCTGGAATGGCCTTTCAACAACCATTTCTTATCAGCACAGTCGTCAGCATGAAACAATGATTACGCCTTCAAGTCCCCATTTTGATGCTAAACTCATTAATGACGATGAAACCATCCAAAACTGGACTACGCATAGCATTGTTTGGTTCTTAAACTATGATCCACCAGGCTGGGAAGACTGTGCATATTTACCGCGGCTTTCAGCATTTGTTAAAAATGGATTTAACGGTAAACGTGCGCTGCTTTTTGATACAGCCGGTGTTCAGGTCGCTCTAGGTTATTAGGTGCTATTCTAAACAAGTAAGCCAAAGAGAAATAGGCGACTACGCGTCGAGCGGCAGGACATTGTCCTGCACCTGTTACTTGTTTTGCTTCTTACATACTTATAGTGTATGAGATAGACCGGAAAACCGGTCTATCTCATAGGCACATATACTAGAAAGGGAACCCCTTTCTGGTATATTAAACCTTCATAAAAAGTTTAAGAAGGTGTGGGTCAAGGTCATAAAGCCTGAGTCCAGGCTTATGAGCCCTTGCGCCCGCCGCGCAGGCGTACGTTTCCCCTGTTTTTATTTAAGGACCTAGAATACAGAAAGAAGCTCATGTACGTTGTAAAAAGTGCGTACTGTGCACGAGGTGTGTTCTATTTTTTGATTTTTGGCAACAAAAATTTGCTCGATGCCAAATTTTTCAGCTTCGCTAATATGCAGATTGATTGCGTTAATCGGCTTAATGTGACCGGTCAAACTTATTTCTCCTAAAGCGAGCGTTTTACGTGGCAGAGTTTGTTGAAAGAAGCTCGAAAGCAGCGCAAGAGCGATTGCAAGATCCGCGGAGCTTTCTCTTAGTTTAAAGCCGCCGCTAATTTTAAAAAATATGTCATTGGCACTCATTTTAATTTGAAGATATTTTTCGAGTATTGCGGCTAAAAGGGTAATTGAAGTAGTATCCATGCCCGATACGACCCGTTGAGGCATGCCATACTTCGATGCAATAACAAGCGCCTGAAGCTCTAAAAGAAGTGGCCGCGTACCTTCAAGAGAACTGGTAAGAACAGATCCCGGACTATCCGATATCTCTTCAAGAAGCTGCTGGTTAATGTTGGGCACTTCACGAAGCCCGTCTTCTCGCATTTCAAAAAAACCTAATTCATTAACGGTACCAAATCTATTTTTTACAGAGCGTAAAACACGGGTTTGCCAGCGGTCCTCACCCTGCAAGTAAAATACCGCATCTACCATGTGCTCAAGCGTTTTTGGCCCGGCCATTAGTCCCTCTTTGGTAATATGGCCTGTTAATAAAACCGCAATTGTGTTTTCTTTGGCTAGTCGCATAAGTCGAAAAGCTGCTTCTTTCAATTGCCCAATGCTTCCAGGCAATGTTTGAGAATCTGTCAAATAACAGTTTTGTATCGAATCGATAATAACAAGGGCTGGTTTTTCCGCTTGAGCGGTCGCGATAATGTCTTCAAGATTCGCATTGTCAGAAAAAAAGATCGGGCTCGGCACGCATCCTAACCGTTTAGCTCGTACCTTGACCTGCTCTAATGACTCTTCGGTTGAAAAATAAAGCAGCGAATAATGTTGTGAAAGCTCGTGAGCTATGCGTAGGAGTAATGTCGATTTTCCAATGCCCGGGTCCCCCGTCAGAATGGTAAATGAGCCAGGTAAAATACCACCGCCCGTGATTCGGTCCCATTCTTTTATGCCAGAGGTCATTCTTGGCAAGGTTTCCTCAGACAGCGTTTCAAGCTGTGTCAGAGTGGCCTTGCGTGCATGTACTTTCTTCAAAGCACTTACTTCGTGGCGCTCTTGTGTGAATGAGTTCCATTCTTTACATGTAGGACAACACCCCATCCATTTAAAAGTCGTATATCCGCATGAGACGCACAAAAATGATTGCTTATTTTTAGGAGAAGTTTTAAGCATGACCTTGACCCTATCAACTAAAATTTCTGTGCTTATCCACCGCTTTAGTATGTATAGCATAGTTTAGAGGAAGGAAAGAATCGGTCAATCAATAGAAATTGATCTTTTAAAAGACTGCTACACTGAGAATAGAAAAACCTCGTAAAGGACCACGATGCATTGCATGTCGATGTGGTCCTTATTATTACGCAGGTCCTTTAGCAGCTGGGATTAAAGCCTTTAGTTTCAATGCCTGCCCACATATCTTTCAATGGTTGACCATTTGAGTCAGTCTTGTGTTGGATATAAATAGTGTGGCTAGCACATCTTGGATCAGTAAGAACAAAGTTTATATCCAGGTTTTGGTCCCATTCAAATCTCCTGGTCGATGGATTCCAGGTATGATACACGTGTATGCTTCCAGCGCAGCAACCAGTTCCAACCATCCCCGAGTGCTTACCAGGAATTTCATGAGTCTCGCTAGCACCTGGAGCCAGATGATACTCTACGCTGCCACAAAATTCTGATTGGCCGTGTAGGTTTGCCAAGATCCACTTGTCGGTACAGTTTTTGACAGTAAAATCGTACGCTTGGGATAGGTGGGCTCCAGTAATCGTTACCAGAAAGGCTATAGCCGCAATTTTGTAAATACTCGCCATCAGTTCTCCTTGTAGTAATTATTTCGTTTATTCTTATTACAAATTAATAATAAACAATTTTATAAATGAAAGTGAATGATTTTTTGAGATTAATTTAGGTAACTAGTACTATCAAGAGGAGGCTACGCTCTATCGAGTAAAGTCTGCAGGTCGACGTCTTGGCCTTTATCGAAAATAAAGCGAGGCTGAAAACTTCCCTTAACCGACACGATTTCGCAAAAGAGATACAATGGGCGCACCCACACATCTTCATTACCGTAAAGCCCTTGGTAGACTACGAACTCTTCAAGTGTTTCACTGTGTCTTCCAACAGCGAGCACCCTGTAACAGTTACCTTTATAGTGTGTATATATGCCGTTAATTATAAGAGCTTGGGCTTCATTGGTAAAAGCAGGTATTTTGGGATTTGTGTTCTTGCTTAAGCTCTCCATAAACGCCTTTTAAAGTGTGGGATGCAAGAAAGCTTTGTAGTCAATCTGAAAACAACCTCTGCAGCGTGCTTGATAATTTTCTTCTGCACCAATAAGAATAAGGGGATCTTTAAATGCGGCTGGCTTATTGTTGACCATGCGCTGAGTAAAATGAGCATCATTCCCGCAAGACATGCATACGGCGTGCAGTTTTGTAACAGTATCTGCAAGAGCCATCAACGCAGGCATGCATCCAAAAGGAAGTCCCCTAAAGTCCATATCAAGCCCTGCCACAATAACGTGCTTTTGTTGTTCGATGAGATGTTGTATGAAAGGGACGATAGCTGTGGAGAAAAATTGTACCTCGTCAATGCCAATGACTTCTGTGTTTTCGTCTAACGCTTGACGCATGCGCTCCTCGTTATCAAGCGCTAATGCCTCCAAAGCATCTCCGTTATGCGCGTGTATCTTTTCGATGGTGACTCTCTTATCAAGGCTGTGCTTAAAAACTTGGACAGGTAACTTTGCTATTTGCGCCCTACGTAAACGGCGAATAAGTTCTTCAGTTTTACCTGAAAACATTGAACCACAAATAACCTCACATTTTCCCTGTCTTTTTTGCATGATATGTTTCCTCACCGTTACTTTGTAAGCTTTAAGTGTAGCTCTTTTTTAAGCCTTTGATAGTGTTTTCTTATTTCCTCAATCGACGCTCCATCATCCAAAGTACCGGTATCTTGAAGCTCCTGATCAGTAATGATATTTTTAAGAAGCCTTCTCATAATTTTTCCCGAGCGAGTTTTAGGCAAGTGTTCTACGTAATAGATTGCGTTAGGTGTAACGAAAGGACCTATCGCATTGCGAACGTGTTCCTTAATTTTGCATGAGAGCTCATCACTGGGTGTGGCGCTAGTTTTGAGTGTGACGAAAAGAATTACCCGTTCACCCCGAACTTCATCGGGTAGACCTATAGCCGCGGCTTCGCAAACTAATGGATGGGTGAGAGCTCCGCTTTCAATTTCTGCAGTACCAACCCTATGTCCAGAAAGGTTAAGTACCTCATCAGCTCTTCCCAATATCCAAAAATAGCCCTCAGTATCCTTAATAGCATAATCACCTGTGTAATAGTATCCGGGAAATTTTGACCAGTACGTCGCATGCATGCGTTCAGGGTCATTATATATACCTATCGCCATGCCAGGCCACGGCTTTTTAATAACGAGATACCCCTTTTTTCCTGGAAGTGCAGGTACCCCTTGCTCGTCAAGAACATAAGCTTCAATGCAGGGTAGAGGTTTTGAAACACTGCCCGGTTTTAATTGATCTGTATTTTGATGCGCTCTGGGTGCTATCATGAACCCACCAGTCTCTGTTTGCCACCATGTATCAATAATAGGACAACGTTCACGTCCGATGTACTTAAAATACCAATTCCAGACCTCTGGGCTTATCGGCTCACCAACTGTTCCGAGAGTTTTTAAAGAGCTTAAATCGTACTTTAGCGGCCAGCTTGGTCCAGCCTTTATCGCCATACGAATCGCTGTTGGAGCGGTATAGAAAATTGATATTTTGTACTCCTCGATAGCGCGCCACCATACGCCCGGATCAGGCCAATCAGGTGCGCCTTCAAACATAAAACTTGTAATTCCGTGCATCAATGGAGCATAAAGCACATACGAATGACCTGTTATCCAACCTATATCTCCTGTGCACCAATAGATAGCATTTTTCTGGGGATTGAAAGCCCATTTAAATGTAGCATAGCAGTAGGTTAGATAACCTCCTGTGGAGTGTATAAGTCCTTTCGGTTTTCCAGTTGTTCCCGACGTATAGAGTACAAATAATGGATGATTTGATTCCACCGGTTCTGGTGCTCTATAGCCGCTTTGTTTACCGTCATAGATAACGTCTCGATTTTTAACGAGAGTGATTGGCTCGTTACGCCGTTGTATGATGAGCACTTTTTTAACGCAGTCCGTTTTTGACAGAGCTTCATCGACATCATTTTTTAAAAGTGTATATTTTCCGCGTCTTATTGCGTAATCAGCGGTAATAAGAAATTCAGCTTTAACGTCTTTGATGCGGTCGCATAAGGCGTTACTGCTAAAGCCAGAAAATACTACCACATGTGTGGCTCCTAATCGTGCGATAGCGAGTAAAGCAGCAATAGCCTCGGGAATCATGGGCAAATAGACAACTACCCGATCACCTTTACGTACACCTAGTTTTTCGAGCGTAATCGCAAAGCTATTGATTCTCTCATATAGATCACAATAACTCCATTCAGTTTTTAAACCTTCCTCATTGCACCACAAAAGTGCTTTCTTATCACCGTTGCCAGCAGCCACATGTACATCAGCGCAAAGGTAAGAAGCATTGAGCTTGCCATCCAAAAACCAATGTGCAAAGGGCTCATGCCATCTCAACGCTTGAGTCCATTTGGTAAACCAAGCTAGATTTTCTGCTTCTTTTTGCCAGCGTTTTAAGCAAGCGTCTGTTAGTGTTGAACTGTTCATAAAGAACCTAATAGAAGAAATTTTTGTATAGCGTAAATAAAAAAAATGGGCATGTATAATGCATTCTGCATCTAAAATAGGTTGCTTTTTTATATGGATGCTATACCATGTCGACAGACATTATCGCATAAGATAGTAGCCAAATCTTAAGCAATCTTCAATGAAAAGAATGCTTGTTTGTAGTTTGTATTGAGTTTTTAGTCACTAGAGGAGATACTATGCAATCGTATCGTTATTTATCAGTTTTGCTATTGTTTAGCAGTGGATTGGCCTATTCAGACACAACGCCAGATGCTAAAACAACAACTCAGAGGGTGGTTAAAAAAAATGTACCACGCGGTACTTCAATCGAAAATGAGGCTAAACCTATAACTGCTGAGCCAATAGTTTTAGAAAAAAAAGAAACTATTGAGTTCAAAAGTGAAACCGAAGCTACAAAAGTTTCTGCCGAAGAAGTAACCATAGACTTCAAAAGTCCCGCTATAGTGGATGCTCAAGCGGTAACAACGCAAGAACCTTCGCCTTCTGAAAAAGAGGCTACTCTTAAAGATGCTCAAGATTCTTTAAAAGCTGCTAATGAAGACAAGGACGATGAAGATGAGGCTGATGAAGAGTCTGACGATGCCGACTCAGAAGAAGCTGATACCGCAGAAGCTGTTGAATCGACCTCTCCTTTAAGCTATAAAGCCCAGGCAGATAAAGTTAATAGCGATGCTCAAAAAGAAGCTGCTGAAAATGATGAAGATGGCAGCGACGATGAAAATGATGCTTCAGATGATGATGACGGCGACGACGAAGATGACGATAACGACTCTCAAGAGCCTGACGATAAAGAGGAGGAAAGTGCTGACGAAGTTACATCCGCGACAGATGATGATTTTGTGGAGTCTGAAGCTGAAAAGTCCGAGTTAGCTGCTCTAGAAACTGAGTTCAAGGTAGAACTTTCTAAGGTTCTTGATCAAGGTGTTAAAGATCTTTTGGAAAAGTATCCTAAAATTGCAGAACTGCTCAATGAAGGCTCCTATAGTATTGAGTATACTTTTAGTCCAAGTACAGACAGCGAGCAATCAAAAGAACATGAAGGAAGCCCTTTTTTTACTTCCGATCAAAAGAAAGCTGAGTTCATGAGTATTTTAGAGGAAAGAGAAATACTGTAAGCTCATCAATGTAGAAGGCTCCGTTTAAAGAGCCTTCTACATGTTATCTAAGAGCGGGCAATTAAGGGACTAAAAATGTTTTTAGAATATGCTACCGCTAAACCCTGACCAGTATGAAAAGCTTTACAAAGAACGTTCATTTTTGATGCAATAAGGCGCTCTTTTTCTGGTATAGAAAGGAGAGCGACTTTGTTTTGGGCAATGTCTTGACCTATCTTATTATAGTCTTCGAGAGAAATGATCGATCCTTCATGCTCTATCTGAGTGCTAAAGCGGTAAATTAAAGACCAGAGTAACTGGCTAAATGCGTCCGTATCCGGAATAATTCTGTATTCTAATAACAGCTTAAGACTCGAGATGATGTCTTTAAAGATCTGCCATGCTTCGAGCGGTTGACTGAAATCCCACTCGAGCTTATCAAGCATGCTCTCTATATAGCGCACGAGAGCCAATTGAGTCTTTTGAAACGTTTTAGCCGGCTTTAATATCTCTGCGTCAATGCTAAAGCTTAAATTTTCAATGAACCCCTCGATCTCATCTGCTGGTACGTAGATGCCTCCTTGCCCGCATACAGCCTCCAGTTTTTCAAGTAGGTGTAAACGTATCGATTCTTTGCTAACTACGTTGTTTTCAAATAATGAACCTACCAGTTCTGGAAGACGTATGAGAAAATCGTTGAGTGCAAAGGGATTTTTTGAGGTACAGCCTTTAAATCTTTGGTGGAATATGTTTGTTACAGCATAAGTGTACTCATAAGGATTTTTTTTGCCCTTTGCATACGAAAGTAAATCGATTTCGTTTTGGCACGATCGTGGTAGAAACCCTTTTATAAAAAGCGGATGATTATACCGTCCATAAAACGATTGTAAGCCCTCTACGCTAAGCTCAACTCTTTCTAAAAAGGGGGTAAGTTCATACTGTGCAAAAGAGAAGCATGATCCTATAAGTAGTGCACTTAACGTAATGCCTATGGCGAGTCTTTGTATCATACAGCGTTTCTCCCCTCTAGGAAAAATGGTAAGAAAAATGCTATCATAGAAATATGATAGTAATACGATTGAGAGCTTAAATCAAGAGGTGCTCAGTGGCACTATATGTATATCAGGCACTGTCAAAAGATGGCAAGAGAGTGACGGGGAGTCTGGATGTTGGTTCACCCCAAGCCGCTCGTGCTCAGCTTATACGAATGGGCCTCTATCCAGTAAAAATAACAGTGGGCGCTGCTCCCTTGGCGGGAGGTACCAAGTGGTGGAAGTCTCTTTTTGCTCCTAGGGTAAGCCCAAGGGACAAGATTTTTTTTACTAAACAGCTTGCGTTACTTTTAAAGTCCGGTGTTCCGCTCCTTCAAGCTTTAGAGCTTTTAATTGATCAGACAGAGGCAGGACTTCGTAACATCGTCATAGCGCTAAAAGATAATATAAAAGAAGGCCGCTCTCTTGCGGATTCGTTGGAAGCCTTTCCACGTGTTTTTGATCAAACTTACGTTCAACTTGTAAGGGCCGGTGAGGCTTCCGGACGGCTTGAAACGATCTTAGATAGGCTTACAACCTACCTTGAACGAAGGCAAGAAATTGCGCGGCGGGTTAGAAAAGCCGTGAGCTATCCATTATTTCAGCTCGCTTTTATTTTGCTTATAGTTACAGGCTTACTAGCTTTTGTTGTGCCTCGAATTGCAAGTAGTTTTGCAAGCGAGGGGACCGAGCTACCGCTTCCTACCCGTATGCTTATGAGCATTTCCGATTTTATTACGAGCTATTGGTGGGCCATAGTGATTTTATTAGCGCTGGCTTATGGGGCCTATCGTTGGTGGAAGTCAACCTCGTCCGGGGCGCGTACGGTTGATGCTCTTAAGCTCAAAATACCGATAGTGCGTTATTTTGCTAAAATGGGAGCCGTAGTGCAGTTTAGTCGGACGCTTGGCATGCTTATTGAAGGAGGAGTCAATCTGGCCGAGGCGCTTGGCATTGTGAGTAAAATCGTTGATAATAAAGTTTTGGCCGATGTTTTAAATGAGGCACGCGAGAATATTATTAAGCAAGGACGTATTGCAGAGTATCTTAAAAAGACCAACCTGTTTCCTCCCGTTGCCATTTACTTGATAAGCACGGGCGAGCAGAGTGGGCAGCTAGATACGATGCTGTTAACCGTGGCTCAATACTATGAAGCGGAATTGACCGATTACTCTGATAGTTTGGCAAGTAAGGTAGGCCCACTGCTGACGGTATTTATGGCGCTTTTGGTAGGCTTTATTGTAGTATCTATAATGCTTCCTATTGTGCGTATGGGGCAGGTAGTTGAAGGATTCTAAAAATAAGCACGTTTATAGGAGAACTAATATGCAAACAGTAAGAACAGCTCGGCGCGGATTCACGCTCATAGAGCTTATGATAGTTATAGCTATTATAGCTATTATCGGTGCTATAGTGGTGCCAAGCGTGACAAGTGCTGTAAGAAAAGCGCGTATAAAAACCACACGTGTAGGTCTTGAAAACGTTAAGAATGCCATTGAGTCATACCATGCGGATACAGGACAATATCCACCATCATTGAGCGACCTTAAAACAAGGCCATCGGACGAAAAAGCTGCAAAGTCTTGGGAAGGTCCTTATATAGAAAGAGAGCTTGTCGACGCATGGAAAAATGAGTATGTCTACACGCTTAATCCTAAAGGGACGCAGCCTCGATATGAGTTGTACTCGTGGGGAGCCAATGGCGAAGGAAGCCCCGCTGAGGAATGGATACATGCCCGAGAAACGTAAAGGCTTTACTCTTGTTGAAGTTCTTGTGGCTCTTGTTTTGCTGGCGCTACTAGCGGCAATAGTTATACCTCGCTTGACAAGAAGATCGGTGCCGGTCGAGCAAGAGCTTACTCGAAGACTCAATGAGCTCACTCGTTTGGGCCAACTTGATGCTTTAACGAGCGGCTCTTTGCATCGTATCCATTTCGATTTAAAAAATAGCCGTGTTCTGATTGAGAAGGCTTCAAAAAAACGTGATAGTCAGGGACATTTGCAGTTTGAGCCTGTAAGTGTTTCCTATAGCACTACCTCCTTTAAGCTTCCCCTTACTCTGGAGATAGAAAAGTTTTTCGTAAAGGGTAAAAATTTGTTGACTGGTGGCGAAGGAATAACAACGACTGGCGTATGGTTTTACCTCGTTCCAGAAGGCTTGGCGCAAGAAGTGACTATCAATATTAGAAACACTCAAAACCAACGTGCGACTGCTCTTTCTATTAACCCTTTTACCGCGCAGTTTAGTAAAATATGATGACGTCCCGTTCAGGTTTTACGCTTGTTGAAGTTATGATTGCCTTGGCTATAACGGCGCTATCGTTAAGTGCTTTAGCTGGCCTTGAAATTTCGCTTACTCGCTCTACAACAAAGGCTTCTGCACGGTTGGCCCGCATGGAGCGCATGTCTTATTTTTGGAACGAGATCAACGCTGAGCTTATACCAAGAGAAAAGCGCGTCAAACGCAGGTTTGACGAACCCTTGCTTCAGTGTGTCTATGAGCAGCAACAGATTCCAAAAAAATCTTCACTTAAAGATATTAAGGACATTGTTATTGAGCGTATTACGGGTTCGTGGATCTTTAACGATAAAAAGCGCCAAGAACTATTGATTAGTTTTCGTTATATACCTCAAGAGGAGGATGATGAGACGCGGAATAACGCTCATTGATGTATTAATCGCCCTTGCCATAGGAAGCGTATTAACGCTCCTTTTGTATGGGGCTTTGGCTCAAACAAGCCGTGTGGTAAGATTTGTTGATGCTTTAACAGGCATAACTACCGATCTTCTCTTTGCCGGAGATCGTTTGAGTAAAGATATTCAAGGGGCTTTTGTTCCTATACAAGGTCAACTGGAAAAATCCTCTGAGCGTAAAGAAGAGGCTCAAAAGAAAGAGGGTGCTCAAGATGGGGCGCAAAAAGAAAAAACGGATGATAAGCAGAAAAAAGAGCGGATGACGGATGTATTTATCGTTAATGACCTTTCTAAGGGCGTACGAAACGCAAAAGTGCTTCTTACCTTTATTTCGAGTAATCCATTGATCGTGTATGGCGAGTCAACACCCCGCGTTGTTAGAGTGGTGTACATGCTAGAACCCAATAAGGAAGACTCGAATCTTTTTGAACTTATTCGTTACGAATCTCTTGAGCTTCCACTAAAGACTTTTAAAGAGCACCAGGCTAAAAAATCTGTCAGAGGGTATCCTTTATTAACGCGTATTCGTCAGATTGCTGTTACTGCCATTGCACGAAAGACCGAGTCTGAGGAAGAAAAAAAAGAAAAAGCAAAAAAACAAGAAACTGACCTAAAGGATAAAAAAGCCAAGGAAGAAAAAAAGAAAAAGGAGCGTAAGCCCCCTGAATGGGAACGTGTTTCAACTTGGAACGATGAGGAGCGCATTAAAGAGAAAAAAAGTATAGTGCCTGAAAGTATTCTCATAAAAGGAGTAATGCTGGATGAGCGAAAACGTGAAGTTCCTTTTGAGTTTTTAATGCCAATTGCTGCGGCTCTGGCAACGCCGATAAAAGTGCCTGAAGAAGTAAAACCGGTACAAAAACCGACAGAGGGTAAAAGTAACGATAAAGAGGGCAAAAATACTCAAGCGAAGGGTATCGTAGAGATGAAAAAGGTGCAGCCATGAAAAGAGGGTACATACTCGTTCTTGCAACCTTTATTATAGCTTCATGCATACTTTTAATTTCGCTAGTTGTTAATCGTGTTAATGCGTATCGGCACATGAGTGTTGTATGGGGTGATGTTCAAAAAGCGCGATGCTTGGCCCTTGGTGGTATTGAAATTGCTATGAGCCAGCTTCAACCACTTTATGCAAAAAAGGCCGCTGAAAGTGAGAAAAAAAAGGAAGAAGGAGAGGCAAAGCCCAAAAAAGTTTCTCAGGAAGAAAAAACGGCCCCGGCCCGCGTGCTTCTTGATGTTCTTAATACGTGGCAGACCTTTACTTTGAAAGAAAAAAGCGAAGGTATCGATGGCGAGTGCAAGCTCTATATAAGCTCTGAGGAGGGAAAGATCAACCTTAATGGGCTTTATGATTTTAAAAAACGTCAGCTTGCCGAAAGTTCAAAAAAAATTGCTAGTTTTTTAACGGAAGGGCTACGAAATACGTTTGAAAGGTCTCGCCAAAAACCAGTCTCATTTATGCGAGTGTTTGAAGGTCTTTTTAAAAATCGCTCAGTGCCCGTCAATGATGCGACAGAACTTGTAACCGTTCCCGTGCTCCATGGTGTGTCAGAGACTCTATTTGAAGCACCTGACTATAAAGGTATTGTCATAACCGATCTTTTTACCATTTTTACTCCGACAGCGACAATAAACCCCCTTCTTATTTCTAAAAGCCTAGGCCAAGCAACTGGGTTGGCGCCCTCCAAAAATAGAGATTCCAAAGTACTTGAAGAGCTTTCTAGTCTCATACAATCTCCAAATATAAACTGGGAAGATGCTTGGAATAAGGTTTTAGCAAAAGTCTATGGAAAGGAATATCGTGCTTTACCGGAGACTTTCAAAAATGTCTTTTCTGCCCGATTTGAGGCAAATCTCTTTTCTGTGGTATCCTATGGCAAGGTGGGCTCGATTACTCAGAAAGTATGTGCTATTATAGAAAAAAATCGGGACTTATCTGAAAGTGGCCCTCCGTTTATTTGCAAACGGCTGTATTGGATATAAACTATTGCAGCTATATTTACTGTGAGATCTTTAACGTGAAAATAGAGACGGCCGTTGGTCTTTTTGTAGCTTTCGTGCTTGTTACCTTTTTTTATATGACTTCTCGTGTTGGGTTTTTCAACCTTGATAAGAGTAAGTACGCATTTTATACCGTGTGCTTTAATGATGCTTGTGGCCTTGAGCGCAAGGCGGATGTTAAAATGTTTGGTATTAAGGTAGGGCGAGTAGAATCGCTAACACTAAAGCCAGAAATTCATCAGGTGTGGGCTGACATTATGGTTCAAAAAGAGTGTCTTTTATATACTGATGCTGCATCCATGATTAAGCAGGATGGTCTTCTTGGCAATAAATATTTGGAGCTTATTCCCGGAAATCCACAAAATCCGCTTTTTGACCCGTCCAATGATACTATTAAGGTATTGGGTGAAGCTGGGTCTTTTGATTCTCTCATAGCAGATGTAAGGGGCACTTCCGGTCAATTTAGTCAGGTAGCCTCGTCGATGCAAGATTTTTGTACAAACGATAATGCCTCCTTAATGAGGCAGGCGCTTGAGCAATTAAGCGAAACGTCGCGAAATTTGGCGGCATTAGCACAATCCATTCAAGGACTTGTTGCTCGCAATGAACAAGTATTGCAAGCGACGCTAGAGGACACGCATAATCTCGTTAAAAGTTTGACTAAAGATGTCCCGCAAGCTGCTCAAAAATGTGCTTTAGCAAGTGACCACATTGAAAATGTTGCTCGAAAAATTAATGAGGGGCAAGGAATTATCGGTCAGTTGGTCAACGATACCTGCCTGCGTTCCGATTTTAATCAAGCGGTCTGCTCTGTTAAAAACACGCTTTCTACCTTAAGCAACTTGGTATTTGTCAATGATACCCACGTAGAATCTATGCTTGGTCCTGTTGAGCACACGGGCTTTAATGATTTTAAGACGTATTTAGATTTTAGGCTCTACCCTACCCCAGAATATTTCTATTTAGGAGGTCTTGTTGGTCGGCGTTCAGGAAAAATTGAACGTGATTGGCACTCATTTAGAGAAGGTGATACCGACGCTATAGGTTTTAAGCGTGAAACTATTCGTCGATTAGATCACTGGCTGTGGAACTTGCAGTTTGGGAGAATGACATGCAGGTGGGGAGTTCGTGGTGGTCTTTTTGAAAGTACCTTAGGGTTAGGGCTTGATCTTTCAATTCCAATGCCTACGGATAAGCTTCATTGGCTTACTACGTTTGAGGCTTATGACTTTAGAGGCCGTCTTCGCATAGATGATCATAATCCACACCTTAAATGGATGAATAGGTTATTTTTGAATAAGAACATTTATTTTGTCTTTGGTGTAGATGATTTTATAAGCAAACATAATAGAAATGCTTTTTTAGGTGCAGGTATTTGGTTTGATGATGAGGATATACGCTCGTTCTTTTCACCGTCCCGGGCTTGCTCATGATTGATGAACAACCAAAAGAGCTTTTGAGAGCGTTGACCTATTTTAGGGGCTCTGAATTCAAAACCTCTGCATAGGGCATGTTCCTGCATTAGTGCCCATCTTTCATGTTTGTCGTAAGCGTGTTTTCATGAGTCGCTGATTTTGATATATCCCTCTTGAACTAGTTGGATTGTCCGCGCCATGGCATCAGTATTCACTTTGATTGAGGGTAGAAGGTCTGTGTTTACCCATTTGTGGGCTGACGCAGTTGCGCCGCACAGTTCGATCCGCACCCCGCTTTTAATAAGATCAGCGACGAGTCCTTTGTATGGATTGCCGGTCGTGATGCCGCGTTCGCTGTTGTATGAGGTGTCGTTTAGCGTCACATGGCCCGCATTTGTGTGAAAAACCGCTACAATATCCGACTTCGCGTTCCAGTGATAGCTGTCTTTCACTATGAGATTGAGATGGAAAATTGATGCTGGTAAGTCCCCTTCAAAAGAAAGTGCACTGATGCTGAATACTGCTTTGACCTGCGATAATTTAACCGTAACATCAATATGAAGCGTCTTTGCCGATGCGGTCATGTTGACCCTTTTTTGTTGATAAATCGCGGTCATTTGGCCATGCACGCGACGGCCTCTTCTGTCGAGAGCACTGCGTGCGCTAGGTATCGGTAGTTGATGAGGGCCGCCTGGTAGCCATCACCCCACTCTTTATTGCGAGGTCCAGCTACCGCATCTTTGACGACAGCTATTTGAAACCCTTGCTCAAGAAATTCGCGTAGGTGTGACTCGACGCACATGTTTGCAAGCATGCCGCCAAGGATGATCTTGCCTATCTCTCTCTTTCTTAGCTGTAGAACTAGGTCATTGGTCTGTGGTCCGAATACTTTGTGCGGACTAACAACGATAGTCTTACCGTTTTCGATGTACGGTTTAAAACGCTCCAGCCAGTCTGCCCCTGAATTTTTGAATCCTGTCAGATCCAGTGGTCCCCTGCGCGCAAAAGTACGCGTTTTAAGTTCTTCAGCTTCGAGCGGCCCGTTTATTTTCCACCCATCATCAGTTGGATAGAAATAGTGGGGTGAGATGAACACATGATAGTTATCCGCATTCGCGGCCTTGAAAAGTCGGTCTAGGTTTGCTACCGTGTGATTCTCAGTGACGCTGGCACCAACAAGGCCCCAACTTGCACCCTTCTCATTTAAAAAATCATTTTGTGGATCGATTATAACAACAGCGGTATCACGTGTATTGAACTTCATTCTTCAAACTCTCATCCTTTTGATTTTCCATAAAATATGATGCCTTATCCATTCAGGTCAAGACTTTGGTTTTAAATGTAGGGAGCAGCATAAAAAAACGGGAGAAATCCGCCTGTTTTTTCCTAAAGAAGCCTTCAATTCTTTGAAAACCTATGCATATTTTTTATATAATATTTGTATAATACGAATATTGATATGGGAAAGCTTGTAGAAACTGATGAACTTGTAATCAATCCGATTATTTATTCAGAAGTCTCTATAGGTTTTACTAATATCGAAGATTTAGAAGAGGTACTTACACCGGATATTTTTTTGCGGGAAAATTTACCTTGGGAAGCAGCCTTCCTGGCTGGTAAGTGTTTTTTAAACTACAGAAAGAAAGCAGGTATAAAAACTTCGCCACTTCCGGATTTTTATATAGGAGCTCATGCTTCTATAACGAATAGAGCTTTACTTACTAGAGATGGTAGAAGGTATCGCAGCTATTTTCCCAGGCTAAAGATTATTTGTCCTTAGAGTAAATTGTCTTGTAAAAGCTCGTATGTTTGAAGCCCCTCTTTTCTGGGTCATGAAGTGCTAGCGGTTAAAGTATAGAAAAGCAAAAATGTTGCTGATGAGCGGTACGTTAAGAGAAGGCAGAGATGGTATTTATCCCGCTCTGCCTTCTTCTTTGATGTTTTTAATTCCTATTTTATGAAAAGCTTTGAGAATGCTTGAGTAATGATGCTATTGCAAATCAAGGTGGAGGAACTGCTGCTTCCAGTTGTAGAACATATTCCTTGAAGAGAGAATACTGTTACATTACTTAAACCTGCATCTGCAATAGCTAAATAAAGACTATCGGGTGAAAAAACAGCTGCATACGGCGAAGAGGAAGAAGCTAGCGAATATACTGTAGGATTACTAAGGACACTTCCTGTTCCAACAGTAAATACCGTTACATCTTTCGTGGTTGTGTCAGCTATACCGAGATATGCCCCATTTGGTGAGAATGCTAACGAGAACCCTGAAAATGCTGGAGAAGGGATTGCGTAAGTCACTGGGTTGCTAAGAACTCCTCCAGTAGCAACAGAATATACGACTACGGTGTTGCTCAAGACAGCTAGATGCAAGCCATCAGGCGAAAATGCTAGTGAGAATGCGCCAAAATTATTTGAAGGTAAATTATAAGAAGTAGCTGCGCTGAGTACTCCCGAATTTACTTGAAATATGGTTACTGTGTTAGACCCGGTCGTTCCATTATTTTCGGTAGCAACAGCTAGGTATAAACCATTTGGAGAAAAGGCCATGCCACCGGGAGACATGGCTCCTCCTGGTAGTGCGTAGTTAGTTCCAGCGCTTAGTGCCGTACCTGATACAGGAAATATTGTTACGTTATTGGTAAAGTAATTACCAGTTGCTACATATTTACTGTCTGGAGAAACCGCTATTAACGATGGCTCTGTAGCGCCAGTTGGCAAAGGTGTCGAAGTGCCGCTATTTAAAACGCCATTTGTCACGGTAAATAAAGTCACGTCATTGCTGGCGTTACCGCTTACTAAGAAAGAACCGTCTGGAGAAAAAGCGACAGAAGAAGATAGCAGAGAATTACCCGGAAGCGGATAGTTAATACCATTACTAAGTACTCCATTAGTCACGTTAAATACGGTAACGTTCTTGTCGCTATTTCCTGTATTTGCTGTAGCAAGATAGGCCCCGCTTGGTGAAAATGCAGCATCATGGGGCATTGATGCTCCGGTTGGCAAAGAGTATGAAGCTGAACAAACGGCGTTATTTTTTAAACACGTTCCGAAAGCTGCTATTGCGCTCAATAAAAAAATAATCTTCATGTATACTTCCTTTTTTGCTTGTTAAGACTCTTTTCTCAAAAGCTATCAAAATTTTACTGGACGTCAATGTGCGATAGCTCTGGAAATGATGAAATTAACAAATCAATAAAGGCCTTGAGCTTGATTGTTCATTGGTCATAATTAGGGAAGTTGATCTTTGAAAGTACATTCCTGAGGCCGTTTATCTTTTCTCAAACGTAAAAAAACGGGTGCTCTCAAAATGCCATAGGGTGTCATCTCCAGGTACTTAATCTCGGCTACAAGTTTAGGTTGCACCCATATACTTGCTTTTGGAGCGACTGCTTTATTCTGTAGAGGAAGATCTTCAACAATGAGTTTTTTAAGCTGTGTTAATAACTCATCAATCATATGGTAGGTAAATCCTGTGCCAACATTGCCTATATAAGTTAAATTGCCAGCTTCATTATATAAGCCGAGTGCTAGTGACGAAAGAGCACGTTTTCCAGGAAGGTAGCCAACTATAACACAATCGATAGTGTTTAAAAGCTTAATTTTTATCCATTGAGCTGTCCGCTGGCCTTCATAATAAAGCCCGTCAACTCTTTTTGCCATAACCCCTTCTAGTTTTCTTTTTTGTATCTCTTTCCATAATGCTTGACCCTGCGTTGTATAGAAGATTTTCTCAATACCTTGCCCATCATTAACGGTTGAGGCTAAAATCTCTTTGCGCTTTAGTAAAGGCTCATTGGTGATCGATTTTCCGTTCTTCATGAGGATATCGAATACGATGTACGATGCTTTATAGCCTTGCTGTAAAAGAGTAAAGCTTGGGTTTCCTTCTGTATCAAAAGCTACAATCTCACCATCAAGCACGGCTGATTGTGCTTTGATGTTTTTAGGAAAGTGTAATTCAGGATAAGTGTCCGTCAGATCGTTATTATTTCTTGAGATAAACTTCAATTTGCCGTGCTCTAAAACGCATAAAGCGCGGTAACCGTCTAATTTGGGCTCATAGATATAGCCCTTCATGTCTAAATAGTCGGTATTTCCTATTATTGCGTTCATTACTCGAAAGTTCACGAAGTACCCTCTTTTAGCTTGGTATAGATGAGCTTAACAGTTGCTTAAAATTGATTGCAAGAAGAGCTCGTAAGTTCCAGTATAAGCTTGAACAATAAGCAGTTTGCATTATAAAAAAGAAACTTTATAATAACTATTAAGTAATTAGTGCTTGGATGCAAAAATGATAAAAGACAAAAAAATATTTGATGGTTGTGAGATAGTTGCTATTTATAAGCCTGATTATGCTTCAAAAGTGTTAATACCGCTTATAGAGGGCAGTGTTCCTGCCGGGTTTCCTGCATCGACAGAAAATTTTATTGATAAGTCATTAGATCTTAACGACTTACTTATTAAGCATCCTGCGGCAACTTTTTTTGTTCGTGTTAAAGGGGATTCGATGATTAAAGCGGGAATACAGTCCCAGGATATTCTCATCGTGGATCGTGCGCTTTCTGTATCAAACAATAAAATCGTTATTGCTCGTATTAATGACGAGCTTACTGTCAAACGAATCAAGATTGACGCTCATAAGCTGTATCTTATGCCTGATAGTGATGAGTATAAGCCTATAGAAATTACGGAGTCGATGGACTTTGAAGTCTGGGGAGTGGTTACTTTTGTTATTCATCAAGTGTGACGATGAGCCGTATACTCCTTGTAGATTGTAATAATTTTTATGTATCGTGTGAGCGGGTTTTTAATCCTAAACTTAACAAAAAGCCCGTTGTTGTTCTGGGAAGCAATGATGCTTGTATTATTGCGCGCTCGAATGAAGCTAAAGCGTTAAACATACCCATGGGTGCTCCAGCTTTTGAATACGAAGCGATTTTTAAAAAGCACAACGTCATTGTCCACTCTGCCAACTTTGCGCTTTATGGTGACATGTCTCAACGTGTAATGCAAACAGTAGCTGAATACGCAACAGATATTGAAATTTATTCAGTTGACGAGGCTTTCTTACGCGTAGCTTCCTATGCTACAGCTTTTAAAGACTATCACCTTGAGCACGCGCATCACCTAAAAAATCAGGTCAAGCAAAAAACGGGTATTCCTGTTTCAATTGGCATAGGTCCTACTAAAACGCTTTCAAAAATCGCTAACAGGTTGGCTAAAAAAAATCCCATCTACAATGGTGCTTTTGATATAACAAACCATAAAGATGTTGATGAGCTTTTGGCATCTGTAGATGTTGCAGATGTATGGGGCATAGGCTCAAGATATGCTGCATTATTGCGCAACAACAAGATCTTTACGGCCTGTGATCTTAAATATGCTGATGAAAGATGGGTTAGAAAGCATATGACGCTAACGGGCCATAAGACTTTGCTTGAGCTACGAGGAAAGTCTTGTTTGCCTTTACAAGAGTGCCCCGAGCCTAAGCAATCGATTACAGTATCCCGTTCATTTGGGAAAAAAGTAACCAATTTAAGTGATGCTCAAGAAGCTTTGGCGCATTATGTTGCTTGCGGCGCTGCAAAATTGCGTGTCCAACAATCATACGCTACTCATGTAACAGTCTTTGCTCTAACAACGCTCTATCACGAGCCTAAAAATTATTTCCATTCACTATCATGTTCATTGCCGCTTGCTACCCATTATACCCCCGACCTTATAGAAGCAGCCCAAGCTTGTTTGAAAGCAATTTTTAAGCGAGGAGTAACCTATAAAAAGGTGGGAGTTATCTTCTCAGGGCTTGTGCCTTCAGATTTTTTACAGATGAGCGCTCTTATTCCTTTAAAAAACAGGCAACAGCAAATAAACTGCATGAAAGCTGTCGACAGAGTCAATGATAGATGGGGACGGAATAAGCTTTTTTTTGCGGCAGAGGGCATTAAAAGGCCTTGGAAGATGTATCAGGCAAATAAATCAGCCTGTTTTACTACCAATTGGCATGAACTACTCACCATTGCCACATAATCTTGCATTGGACGAGCTAACATTACTATGATAGCACGAACTACAATGCGGGGGTATTAATGAAGACGTCATGGAAAGGATCACTCACTTTTGGCTTGGTTGATATTAATGTAGAACTCTATTCCGCAATTCAGCCACATTCTCTCGGCTTCAAATTATTACACGCAAAATGTCATACCCCTATAACATATCTGCGTTGGTGTCCCCATTGCAAAGAGGAGGTAGCTTGGAAAGACATCGAAAAAGGTATCCAACTCAAAGATGGCAGCTATTTTATCATCACACCAGAAAACTTAAAAAAATTAAAACCTCAAAAGACAGAAAATATAGCCATTGTAGAATTTGTTGATTATGACGCAATAGATCTTATCTTGTACGATAAGCATTATTATGTAACACCTTCAAAAGCCCCATATAATGCATTCTTTCTATTTGCTTCTGCGCTTGAAGATCTTCGTAAAGCTGCAATTGGTCAATTTGTTATGCGAGATAAGCAATATGTCTGCGCTATAAGGCCATACAAAAATGCTCTGCTTTTAACGACGCTCAATTACGGTTATGAGGTGAAAAAATTAGCAAAAATGGAAGAGCTTGAAAAACCGAGAATTGACCCAAAAGAGCTTAAGTTAGCTGAAACAATTATAGGAAAACTCACAAAGAAAAAATTTGATATCAACCAGTTTCAAGATACCTTTGCCACCCAGCTTGTAAAGAAGATATCCGAGCTTAAAAAAGGCATCAAAATACCGGAAAAGAAGAAAGAGATTGAACAGGTAAAGCCAGTATCTCTTATGAAGGCTCTTGAATCGAGTTTAACTCAGCTTGAATCCAGAAAACGGGCAGAAGCTTAAATGGCTCTTTTTGAGGGCGGCTCTTAAAAATAGACGGCTCTTTTATTGACTTGGATACTAAAAGCGACTTCGCATTCGGTAGCTCTGCAGCCAACCGTGCGCCCCCTTGGCTGAAGTTCAAAACAAAATACTTAACGTTTTTTTCTCGGTATCTCTTTCCTTTTACCTGTTAGGCCAACTCCATCGTCTATTGCCCCAATAACCAGAAAGGTAATTGGTTGGCAGTTCCTGGATTAAATATTGATTTAAAATACGCAAATGATATATACTTGTTTATAAACTAAATTACAATCGCTAATTAAAAATGTTTATTAAGAGCAAAGGAAGTATTATGAATCAACGATATGTGTATATCATGCTTTTTGCTGGTTTTTGGGTATTGAGCAGCTATTCGGCTGAAGAAACAGCCGGTGAGCCGGCAGGCAAAGTAAGCCAAGAGGCGAGAGAAATAGCTCGCGAATTGACGAATTATATGCGCGAGCTTAATAGAACCTCTCCTGGCGCTATTGACCAGTTAAAGAGCAACAAAGAAGCGTATCGAAAATTCGTATTAGAGCAGATGAAAGAGATTCAAAAAAAGAGAGAGCACTGCGAAGGAATAATGAGATATAGCGAGAAGCGGGACAAAGATGCGTTGCTTCAAATATATGCGGACAATTGGTATTGGCTTGTAGCTGATGGCGTTGATTTCGACCCTGAAAACTTCTTAAGTACTGGTAATCGATCGCTAGATGGCAAAAATAGAAAGGACGCTAAAATCTTAGTCTATTGCCGTGGTGGTAAACCTATCGCATTTGTTGCCTATCATCTTACCAGTTATCCACAAATTGGCGCGATTCGAATCTTAGGCAATAATAAAGACACGGAGGATTACGAGTATGTTGAAAAACTTTTGCAGTTTGCTTTGGATGATCTGGAAAAAATGGGAGCAAAAATCGTTGATCTTAGTACCCGCCTTGATAATGCACGCGACCTAGCTGTCTATGAAAAGCTTGGTTTTATCCAAGGCGGCACATACGGTGATGATGATGAAGATGGCGAGCATAAATATGTCGAACTCACGAAACCTTTTCTTCCATCAAAATCGAGAGTCAAATCTTTAAGTGAGCCTTTTGAAAAAGATATTCTTTAGAAAGCACATTGGCAGCGATTTAACACTAATAGGTACTTATCGCTCGCCAAGATCCCAGGGAATAATAGGCGCAGCTCTTTAAATGAGTGCGCCTTTTTTCATCCCAACCTTATTTGTTTTGTGTGATGTCGAAATGGTGATCTGGTCGTAAAGAAATCTTGATAGGACCAGAAGGTAAATTTCCACCATCTACTCCGCCAAAATCAGTTATGGTGATATTTTTTACTGGGCACCAACCTTGCAATTTTTGACCATGGTCGTTCGATGGTTTTGATTCCACGAGGAATCAACAGATAATGATATTTAATAGAATACACAAAATCAGTGGCTTCATACTTAAAAAAATAAGGACTATTTCTTATTGTTGTTTTGACTACCTTAATCGAGTAGTAAGCGGTGCAGTTGACAAGACAGATCATTTTTTTTAGGGTGGAAGGTGTTGTAGGTCAGATAACATTTTTTTGAGGGTGACATGTTAACAATCATACTTAGCTTTCTCTTGGTATTAGCCGTCTTTAATACGTATCAGCTTAAGGGTGAAAATTACGAGCAAAACTCTCTGGATACTATTGAAAACTTTAACAGCTCTGAATGTGCATCTTTAAAAGATAAACTGGATGGAGATAGTGAAGAGAAAAAACTTACTCATGCACAAAAGTTAAACTTTATTCAAAATAAAATCAGTCAGCTTTTACAGGGTGTAGGCCATGAATGCGTCAACGATATTTGTACCGTTTACGTCGATGTCAAGAACAGAGATTCACTTGAGTGCCTATGTCTTTATAATTACTTATTAAAATTATTAGGACACGATCCAGTGATGCCGCGCTATGCACTTGCAAGGATGTCATCTTTAATAGCTAACGAAACATATCCATTTTTCACCATGGATCAGGTAATCATGAGCCAGGATTATACGTTGTTTAGCCAAGAGTGATAGCTGATTATAATTCCCGGGTATCTTTTTGAAAATTCGGTTCACGGCTGTTTTTTGGTATCATCCATTTGCTTATCATACACGATATCAATAAGATGAGCTGCCGATTTCCAGCTTAAGACTTCACCCTTGCTTCTCTTTTGGTTTTCAGCGCCCGCATAAATTACGTAGCTATGAGTGACTGTTGAATGAGCTATTTCCTTAAAATGGTCTAATCCGGCAAAATAATCGTTAACGATTGTTCTTCCAGATTTGAGCTCAATAGAAATATTTCGGAACCTTTTTCAAGAATACAATCTATTTCATTCCAGTGATTTTGCCGCCAAAAATAGAGATGGGGTAGGAGTGCGGTGTTGTAATATTGCTTTAAAAAATCGCTTATATGCTTTGTGGTAATACATTGCTTTTTTCAAGTTCAGCAATCGATAAAGGAAGCAGCGTTAAAATGGCTATTCTTCCAGAGAGTGTTTGAGTGATAGCTTGATTTACTAAAAAGTATTCTGATGCAGTCAGGATGAAATATCCCGGTATATTGTCCTGGTCAACCTGGGTTTGAAGTAAGAAAGAATAGTTGGTGCATTCTGAATTTCATCAAGGATGATGCCATGCGGGTTTTTATAAAATTCTAAAAATTCCCTTGGATCTTGTGTGGCTTGAGCGCGCTTATCCAAGGGTTCTAAAGATATGTACAGATAATGTGAAAATTGTACAAGACTTTTATCGCTTAAAATAGTGACACGCTCCAAAAACGACTCAATAAGTTAGGAATTAAGAGATGCAAAAGACCGCTAACGATCTTTTGCATCTTCATAACATAGATACCTATTTACATAGAGGAAGGTTGGAGCAGATTCTGCGACGGCATACTTTAATGAACACGTCATTCGATCGGCCTTTTCTGCCATCTGAACTTGTAACATCTACAAAGAAAGTAGTGCTTCGTTTAGGTCGTACGATCGTTGTAACCGTCCTTTTTGATCTCGTTTTTTTGCGTCCGTTAGAAAATTCTACTCGAAAAGGCGGTTTTCCTCCTTCTATCGTAGCGATCAAGCGATCGCCTTCGCCTGAAGAACATTGGCAAGCTTTTAGCTTAACTTTCAAAGCCTTGGGTTTAGGTTTCATTTGGGTTACGGTGATATGTGCAGTTGTTGTACAGTTATTTCCGTCTGTTACTGTTACAGCAAATGTTTGAGATGGCAGATTATCACTTATCGTGACGACAAAGTTGGTTGTGACCGGCGATGTAGTAAATACCCTTGTAGTACCATTAGGAAAATGGACGGTAAATGGAGTCGCGGCCGTTATGTGTGCCTGTATCGTTGCGGTCTTATTTGTTTGCGCAATGTTAGTCAAGGTCACTATGGGCGATGGAATAGCATCCACGGTCACTGTATTTGAAGCATTAACGCAGCCATTGGCATCGGTCAAAACAACTGAATATGTGGAAGTACCTACAGGCGGCTTAATGCCGGCGAATGTTACGGGCGATGTCGCTGCAGTGCGAGTAGCAATGACGGTTGCTCCTTGAAGAAGTCGTAGGGTGAAGGGACTCACACCGCCGGAAAAGTCTGTTGTAAGACTGATATTTGTGCCCTCGCAAATTGATGTGCTTGACGATGTAAGCGTTACATCAGTTCCTGGGTCGACGATTATATGAACCGGGTTTGTCTCTGCGGCACATCCAGTTGCATCAAGGAGCAGCACAGAAAAAATTTCTCCCGGAGCTGTAACAATAACTCCTGGGCGTGTGAACGGTGAAGTGGTCGCAGTAAACGACATTCCATCACTAAAGAATAACTGAATAGGGCTTTTAAGAAACCCACTAAAGTTTACGATTAAATTAACGGTTGCGCTCGAAACATTACAAAACTTTGTAGCTGATGCGCTTAGTGTAGCTGCTGCTGTGGCTAAAGGTATATTGTTGCTGAATGGTGATGTGTTGCCTAAAGCCGATGTAGCTGTTGCACTGATAAAGTGTGCCGATGCGGGCGCCGGAGTAGCTGTCAAAACTTCGGTTTGGCCCGGGTTTACTCCGGTAGTTGAGCCAAGGAAAAATTGGCCTTCTGTGATTCCCGCACCATTGCGATTTACGTTATTTGCAAAGCCTTCAATCCTAAAGGTGGTTAATGGTGGATATGTTGGTGCCGTAAATAGAATGTTTGTTGAATTAATGCACTTACTTGCTTGAGTAAGCGTTGGAGGTAGTTGTCCAGCATTGGCGCCATTACTTAGAATTATACCGCTGGCCCCGTTATTAAAGATCGAGTCTTGAAGAATCGAATTTGTAGCACTTGAGCCATTTACTATGGTGACTCCCCCAAGTGCGTTATTTTCGATTACGTTTGCTTGGCCGGTACCAGTTCCACCAATGAGATTTCCAGTGGCAACAGAGTCCAAAGTAAAATTTATTCCAAAGCCGCCATTGCCAAGAATGTGAGTACCCGTCACATCGGTTCCTATGAAATTTCCCTGAATGGTGTTGTTATGAAAAGCATGCGTCACATGAATCCCGTCAGAGGAATTTCCCGAGATCACATTTTGCTCAATCAAATTGTTTGATGCGTTGTTCTCATAAGCGATACCTATGTGATTGTGTAGTGCCACTGCTCCCGTACTATCGACCCCGATAAGGTTTCCTTGAATGGTATAAGTGCCTAGTTCAGCACTTTGTATTAGAATACCTGCGCCTGAATTTCCCGAGATAACGTTCTCGTCTGCGGCAAGTGGCCCGCCAATAAGAACAGATGGAGACTCTAAAATTCTAATTCCAGTCGTGTTTGGAACCGCAACAGTTCCCGTACTATCAGTGCCAATAAAGCAACCTTGAATGGTGGCCCTACCAGGGATTCCCCCGGGTGCCCCTACTTGGATACCTATCGTCCAGTGGTCAATCACCAGATTTTTGATAGCTACGTTAGCACCACCAGCTATGAGAAAGCCTGTGCCTGAGCCAAAGCCATGAACAACCACCGTAGGAGCCCCCACTCCTCCATTTATGGTGATAGATTGAGTGAGAGGGGGCAGTGCGCTAGTACAATTGATGATATGTGGTGGAGCACCTGGAATGCTAAAGTCTATAGTGTCACCCGATACTGCAGCCGTTATTGCAGCTCTAAGAGAACCTGCGCCCGCATTGTTCGTATTAGTCACTGTAATAATGGCACCATGGCATTTCACGCTTGTTAGCAAAAAAAGTAACGCAAAGAATTTCTTCATCATACTTCACCTTGTTTTAAATATAATACCGCCCCCCTTCCGCAATCGCTAAAAATGACGCTTTATATCCTTTTTTAAAAAAATAATGAGTTTTTTTGATCTTTCAAAATGTACTAAACCTCTTTTAAGTCCACAATACATCGAGTGCACGAAGCTGGTGGGATGCTTTTTTATACCAACATTGTTTTAACGCGTTTTGGGTAATAAAAATGTGGTATAATAAAAAATAGCTTATAAAATGGCTTAATTTAGCATCTTTTTAAGTGCTCTCTTTATGCCGTTTTGAAATAGAAAAATATCCACAAATCATTTATGCCTCGAGAAAAACAAATGTCTTTCAATATACTTCTTACATGCTTTCTACTTATCGGTTGTTTTTCTCATCAGATTATGAGTATGGAGGAGCGACCAGATCCATCAGCGCAAGCTTCATCTTCCGCTGATAAAGCAAAAACAAAGGCGAATAAAAGGCTTAAAAGAGCTGCCGAAAGTGGTAACAAAGATTTGGCAAAAAAAGCATGTGCCCAAGGCGCTGATATGTGGCTGCGTCATGCAGGCAAGGATATCACCTTTGTGGCTCAAGCGAACTTGCAAAAAGAATGGTCTAACTGGTTTTCAAATTACCGAGAAGAATCTATACAAAGACAGAGTCGACTTCATGAACGCATACTCAATCAAGACCTCAACGGCTTAAAAGAGCTTGTTGTGCAGGGTACTGACGTAAATGATTTATCTTATGGATCTGCACTTTCGAATGCGTTTTTACATCGTGCAACAGCGATTATTAGATGGCTTATTCCGCGTTCTAATTTGCAGGGCATTTGCTCAAGCAGTTCTTTTCGAGCTCCGCTTGGTATAATGTGCACAGCGATATTGCACTCACAAAATCACGAGAATTCTTTTTTGGATACGCTTATACAGTATGGTGCTACTGTGCACCCTACCGATAGATATGAAATCGCACCTCTAGATTTTTTCCTGCTTGAGTTTAAGCATCAATTTTTATCCAATCTTGAAGGGGTCACCATAGCAAAAGAAGGCAATGGTGGAGAAATGGCAAAAACATTTCGGTGGCTTATTTTTCACGGTGCACATTTATTTTGTGACCAAAACGTGTCTTTGTTGGCAACCTGCCTTACGACCTTTTTTGACCGCTTTTCACAAGCCATATACCAAGGCGATAACGCAGTCATTGCATCACGCGTGCAACTTCTTGCAAGCAAAGCTCCGTTCGAACTTTCTAATGAAGAGCTTAAGTCCATTAATACCGCATTAAAAGTAGCCGTTGGTACGAGCAACGTTACTATTGTCAAATTATTGCTTGAACTATTTAGCACTAGTTTGGAACAAGGTACGCTTCGTGAAGCGCTAGTCTCGGCGGCTTTTATCGGCCACCTTGATATTTTTTTTCTACTCTACCAGAACCTTGATGCAAGTAAAAAAAACCAAAAATATATTAATAAGGCACTTCGCATAGCTTTGACTCGCGGCCATGAAGTTTTAATAAACGAGTTAGCCCGCAGGGCTCGAGACTACCTTGATTTGCCAGCGGCCGCGGGCCATGTGGTTACTCTACTACGCAATCAAAGATTATCCAGTCGAGTGAGACTTAGGTACGAATCGTATTATCAATTCTTGATGGGGCTTCAGCCACTACAAGATTTTCGATCCGACCCTTTGTTATCAGGCCTTTTTTCTAGAACTCCTGCCGTTAATTATCTTTGACGCTTTTATCACCTTGACTGTTTATGCGTCTAAAATAGAATAGTAGTTGTCATTAGGAACAAGAATGCATGTACCTTCCAGAAAACCGACTTATCCGATAAGTCCACTTATTCTTAACCGCTGGTCATCTCGTGCTTTTTCAGGTGAGCTTGTAACTCACGAGGAGCTTATGGCCGTTTTTGAGGCCGCCCGTTGGGCGCCTTCTTCAAGCAACAATCAGCCTTGGCGCTTTATTTACGCATGCAAAGATACTCCTTTTTGGAAGACTTTTTTCGACCTTTTAGTTCCGGAAAACCAAAGTTGGGTGCAAAGGGCATCGGTGCTTATTTTAGTAATTTCTAAGCGTCTTTTAGCCTCAGGAAAATCTTCTCGCACGCATTCTTTTGATGCAGGTGCGTCTTGGGAAAATCTTGCTCTTCAAGCTACTGCTTTAAACTTGGTAGCACATGCAATGAAGGGTTTTGATTATGAAAAAGCTCGTCTATCTTTGGCTGTGCCTTCAACGTATACTATAGAAGCGATGATTGCTCTAGGCCGCAAAGGCTCGGACACTTTATTGACTCCTCGTGAACGGGAGCGGGAAAAACCGTCCGGGCGTAAAGAGCTTTCAGAAATAATTTTTGAAGGGTCGTTTTTTGAAAAATATGAACGATAACGATAGAAAGCTCATTGTAGACCACCTTGCCTCTTTCATTTCGCAAAAAAAATGGCAGAAGATGCAAGAGGTTGCTGATGAGCGTACAAAGCATATAACAGTTGTCTTAGAAAATTTGTATCAAGATTTTAATGCGAGTGCAGCTTTTCGCTCAATCGAGTGCTTTGGGTTGGCTGAAGTCCACTTGGTTGAGACTGAGGCTATACGTTCGGTAAATCGGAGTGTAAGCAAGGGAAGCGAACAATGGCTTACTATTAACACCTATCGCGGTGCGGATGCAGCCGAGCACTGTTTTGCTCACCTAAAGCAACAAGGGTATCGGCTTATTGCGACAAAGCCTCACAAAAAAAGCTGCTCCCTGTATGACCTTCCACTTGATAAAAAAACGGCTCTCGTTTTTGGTGCTGAACAATCAGGCGTGAGTCCTTATATCGAAAAGCACGTTGACAGCTTTGTTACGATACCAATGTATGGTTTTACGCAAAGTTTTAATGTTGCAGCTAGTGTTGCAGTCAGCTTATCTGATACGACCAAACGATTGAAAGAATCAGACATCCACTGGCAGCTTCAACCAGAAGAGCGTCTTGAACTGTTGTATCATTGGCTTAGAAGTACTATTCGGCACGCTGATTTGCTGGAAAGTCGTTTTCTTGCAGAAAGACGCGCTCAAAAGAAAGAGACCGAGTAATATGCTTACTAATCGCTGTCGTAATCTCGAGTGCAATAGTACCTACTGTGGCAGCATGTTTTGAAGGGCTTACTACAGGGTCCGGCCCTATAAGCGTCACTTCATCGCCAATGCTTACGCCTAAAACATCGGTAACATCGATAGTAGTAAGGTTCATGCTTACTACTCCAGCGATGGAAACTGGCTGAGATTTTATGAGAAAAGTGCCTTTGTTACTCAACGAGCGTGGCAGTCCTTCGGCGTAGCCCAAGGGTAAAATAGCAAGTGTTGTTGGACGGCTAGTTACAAAGCTTTTACCATATCCGACAGCTGTTCCTGGGGGTACCTTTTTAATGTGGATGATCTTAGTTTTCCAGCTTAAAATTGGCTTAAAGTGTGAGTTTGCAGGAATAGTTGTCAAACGTTGCCTGTCAAGAGCGTGATACAAAAGTCCATACGCATGTGCTCCAACACGAGCCATGGTTAACTCTGGGTAAGAGTGTGTATGATGAAGTGATCCTGAAGAGAGTGCGTGAATGTATTGAGGATTGTAGCCAGCATCTTGGACCCCGCGCACCAGGCTGCAAAATACATTAAGTTGCTTATGAATGAATGTTTCATCCTCAATGCTTTTATCGGCAAGGTGCGTAAAAAGGCCTTCCACAATAAGTGGTGTTCTGCTTATTTGTGCTAATATTCCCCGTATCTCATCCGGCTCTATACCAAGCCTTACCATGCCCGTATCCACCTTAAGATGAATGGATAAAGGTGAAGCATGTTTATACGCTGCTCTTATAACGCGTTCAAGCATGCCCTTGCTATAAATGCCAAGCGCTATTGAGTCTTTGAAAGCCGCATCAAATTGTGTTCCTGGATCATAGAGAGCAACGATGGGCTTACTAACTCCGGCGCTTCTTAGCTCTAGCGCCTCGTCTATTGTTGCTGTGCATAAAACATCTACCAGTGGATGCTCTTGGGCGAGCTTACCCACGATTTGTAAACCATGGCCGTAAGCATTTGCTTTTATGACGAGTGCTAACTGGGAAGAACCGATGGCCTTTTTTATTAAAGCTACATTACTTGAAAACGCCTGAGAATCGATTTCAATCCATGTGGGGTCACAAGAATTTTTTTGTCGCATAAAGCGGGTAAAAGTAGGCATATTTTTTGCAAACGTAAACATTAAACTATAGTTTAAAGTATTGGTTGATTGTTAGCAACAATAGCAAAAAATGTTGGCTTAAGACTTTTTTTTATGCTTTTTTTACGTTTAATCCAGAAGCGTGTGCAATAGCACTTTTTAAACAAATATGCTACACTAACATTTTAAGAGAGTGCTTAATAGGTTAATCTTTTTTTGTACAATTATGAGAAAAGGCATTATCTTGCGTTCTTTTCTGCCAGAAAAACGCACGCTTATTATACTTGATCAACTTGAAGGCAAGCACGTATGTATTCCGATGCGTCGCAAAAATTTTGCGGTATGTCAGGGTATGCTTGTTGAATACCAGCTTGAAGCATGGCGCAACACCTTTCTCATAAGTGAATGTGAGCCAGTAGCGCTACCAGCCTCTTGGCTGAGAGCAGATATCTTCTTTTTGCACGGTATTCTGCAGCTATGCTCTTCTTACCTGGTTGAACGACAAGGATCAGTAAAAGTTTTTTCTCTTCTGCAGCTATTGTATTGTGCTAAAAGAATTCCCATTCAGCCACTTTTGAGTAAAAAATTTTTTATTTGTAAACTTTTGTTTGCCCTTGGCCTCTATCCATCACATGTTTTGAGTGTAAAACCTCTGTTTTCTTCCTTGATTTCATCTCAAGAGGATAGTATGTTTAACTTTGATTGCAATGAGACAGAGGAACAAGCAATAACAGCCTGGATTGCGGAATCTTTGCGTACAGCTCAAAGTGAAGTTCTTGGCCAAGCGCATACGTTTCCTTTTTTTAAAGCGTTGGATATCCGCGATGAAATTTGTTAAGTTTTTACTATGTTTTTTCTCTCTATTGGCCTTCAGGGTTGATGCCCAGCAGGTATCTTCGCAATTGTCTTTAAGCTCTATTGAAAAGCAGCTTTCCGTTCTTCAAAAAGAAAAAGAGGAGGCCAGTGCTATTCAACGTACACAAGACCTTCCAGCTCGTGCGAATGAGCAGAGGAGCCTACGAGCTAAATTTGCTAAAGCGTCTCCCCAAGATCAGGAGTTTTTGAATAAGAAAATATCACTGGTCGCGCAGGATTATCAGATTTTAACTGAAATTGAGCGTGTATGGCAGCAGTATAAAACGATACTCGATGAGCACATAAAGATCTTACAAGAATACAAGAATGATCCTGAATTTTCTAAACTTAAAGTTCCTGCAAAGGCGGCTTACGGTTTTGAGGAATTTGAAGAACTCGGTCGCCGGCTGTTTTCAATAAGAACACGGTTAGCCGACCTTGAAAAAAGTCGAGCTGCAGCATATGATGACCTTTCTAAACGTAAAAAATCGCGCGCCATGCTTGAAGAGGAATACCAAGAAAAGGTCAGGCAACAGGAAGACTTTGCCCGTGCTGAATCGACAGAGGGTCAAACCCACGTTCAAAATGCTGAATTAATAGATCTTCAAAAGAGGCTCTTAAACGATAAAAGGATTCTTGCCGAAGTCAAAACGAAGGAAGCAGAGCAGCGAATTAGCTACTTAGATAGTCAAACCACAATTGCACGAGCACAGCGAGCTCGGGTAAATGAGGATTACGAAGCGATAAAAAGGGCTTTGTATGTTGATGCATCATACGTCAAAAAAGCTGAATCTGAGCTTGAACGCAAGCGACATGAGTCGGCGGCAATTCGCGAACAGTTGCATGACGATATAAAATCGAGCAGCTTTGCAAAAGAGGAGATGCACAAGAAGGTCACCGAGGCTGCAGAACGATTAGGCATTAATCCTGCCGGTTTACCGAATATAGGTGACTGGGATAAAACGCCAAGCAATGTACAAGAATGGAACGTTTTATGCCTTTTAGGGTACCTCGCTTTACAAGAATCGGTTATAGATTTAGGTAGAGAATACAAAGAAGCTTTAGTGGAGCTTGAAAAGGCTAAATTGAGGGGCGATGAAGTAACTGTTGCTATTATTCGATCATGGCACGCACTTACGAAAAGTAGGCTTGGTTTTAGTGCGCATGCTTTGCAACAAGAGATCAAATTCTATGAGGCTCCCAAAGCTGAAATTCAGGGTGATCTTGCTGTCCTTAATGAACGTAGAGCTCGAGCCCTGACGCTGATGCAAGAGCTTAATAGTCTCCTTGAGCGCATAAAAAAATTATCTGCGTCACTTAAAATGAATGAAATTGATTTTAAAGAGAACGCCTCCCAGTTCGAGGTATGCACCCATCGCATGCATGAAGCTGAGGATCAAGTGCGTACTCGCATGTATTTGACTGCAAAATTGATTGAAACCTATTCTACAACGATTGCTCTTTTAGAAGGTACTAATAAGCGAATTGAGACGGTTGTTAATGAATTAGGAACCAAAAGTTTTTGGGGTCGCTCAGCCCTTTCTATAACCTGGACAGAACTTAAAAATTTCTTTCCCGACATTAAGCGATTTACGTATGATGTCATTGCCGGAATGACTCTTACGGCAAAAAACTTCAGCATGTCAAACGTTTATTCTTGGCTTTTTAAAAATAGGTCCGCCCCATCGATTCTTCTTTTCTTTTTACGTATTTTGCTTGCCCTCCTTTTGTATCTTGCTTTGCGTATGTATATTCCCGTGGCCCGTGACTATTTTTCTTTACCCGGAGAGGGTCACCTCTTAAAAACAAGTATTCGCCTATGGGCGAGTTTTATACTCAATTTTATTAATAGACATTCATTAAGCCTTTTTTTGTGGCTTTTGGGGTTCATACTCGTCTATTATGAACTTGCTGGAAATGCTTACTGGTCGATATCATTCTATCTTGCCTCAATACCTTTTATGCTCTATATTGTGTACGCATTTTTTGCTGATTTTAAAGCTACTAACAGAAGATTTCATTATGGCCTTTTGAGTGAGACCTATGAGTCGCGGTTTATCGTTGTTGTCTCCTTGCTCTCCTATATAACGGTTGTGTTGTTTTTCTTCAGGGCTGCGTTCATTGCTGCGAATTATCATGCTTCGGCTGTGCCTGCCATTTTACTTGCGCTTAATTTTATCGTTTTCCAATTAGCTCTTATGAGCCTTATAAGCAAAGAGTGGATTTTGCAGCTTATACCACGTAATACGCCGTTATGGGAATGGATATACGATAACGTTAGCCATTACTATTACATTCTTTGGCTTTTTATGATTGCCATCATCATTATGAGCAATCCGTACGTCGGCTATGGCAGACAAGTGCTCTACGTGCTTGCCAGATTGGTCATTATAGGCTCATTTATACCGCTATTCTCGTACTTATATACCCGTATTAGGCGCGTTTCATCTAATCTGTTCTTTTATTACGGCTCTGGCGAGAATTTGGTGGAGCGATTTAAGTCGGCGCGTACTTGGTATGGCTTTTTTGTCGTTCTCATGTTTTGCGCTTTCGTCATTCTTGGCCTTATTGTTGGCGCGCGGGTTATAGGTTATCATGTCGATTTTCGCGACATACTTTCTTGGTTGAAGTATGAGCTTTATAGCCCGGGTTTTGATGACGTTGGTAGACGAATTGCAGTTACGCCACTTGCTTTTTTAAAAGTTATAGTCTTTTTCTTGGCAGGGCTTGTAGCGGCTTATGTTATTAACAATCTTATACTTCGGCGCATATTTGATCCCTTACTGGTAAGCTCCGGTATCCAAAATACGGTTTTTACCTTTAGCCGCTACGCAATCACTTTTATCGCGCTCCTCATTGGTTTTAAAACAGTTGGCTTACAGTCCTTTGCGATGCAGCTCCTTCTTCCTTTAGGTGCTTTGGCTCTTGCGCTTAAAGATCCTGTATTGGACTTATTCTCCTATTTTATAATCCTTGTGCAAAGGCCAATCAAAATAGGAGATTTAATAGCTCTTGACGATAACGTAACAGGGGTAGTGCGTCATATTACGCCGCGCTCGGTGGTCTTGCGAAGAAAAAATAGTGTGACAATTATGGTTCCTAACTCGCACATTGTCACAAGGCCTTTAGTAAACTGGAACTATTCCCCTAATTTCTTTGCGATGAACGATATGCTCATTACTATTCCGTATACCTGTGACCCGGATAAAGTACGCCTTCTTATTGTAAAGATTGTTGATAACAATATTAATATCTTGAAAACCCCCGCACCCTTGATACTTCTTCACGATTTTGTTGATAACGGTTTTCAATTTATGATTAGAGCGTACCTTACAGGTGAAAAGGTGTTAGAGCAGTGGGAAATAGCTTCTAATTTGCGCCTTGATATTATTAGAACATTACGCGTTAATGGCATTCAAGTTGCTATGCCGACGCGTATTTTGCGCGTATTACCTGAAGAGAGTTGCACGTTGCCTAAAAATGAAAAAAGGGAAGAGTAGAGCTCTTCCCTCATTGAGTTTTTGATGAGTGGTCTTTGTGCAGATAGTGCTTCATTTTAGCATAGAAGCCACTTATATACATGCCATATATAATGGATGAAAGCGCTACTACTCCTAAGAAGAATGAGAGTCCTTGTTCAATAAGCCCTAAGGTATGCAGAAGAAGAGCGATTCCAGCGACCATAATTAAAGTGCCACGTAGTACGTGAACATTGTTAACATTTTCGAGTGCCATATGCAGTTCCTTTATTTATACAATTTGTTTGTTATGAGCTTGGTGTGCGACTACGAAGGAGCGCGCGATGAAAACCTGCTTCAATGAATCCACTCACTATAAGCAACAAGGAAATAAGTATAAGAATAGTAGATCCTATTCTCTGAATGAACCCAAGGATATAAAGTACGAGGATAATTCCAAGGATAATAAAGAAGATCCCTCGCAATTTTTGGGCATGTATTTCGTTATACACCATTAGTAACGCTCCTTAAAAAATAGGTTTAAACATTTTGCAGTATATGACTTTTGCTCAGCCGGCGCAACTCTAGCTTGTTTTCCAGGTGAAAATGGCCTTAAAAAGCTATTGATAGGTGTGTATGAGGTTACCAATTTAAAAGGCATTATTTTAAGCTTGTACGGGTTTTCTGCCAATGATTTTTAAGATGGCGATTCTTGTGCTATACTAAGTGCACTGTTCTAACTGCTCAATTATAAAAGGTTATTCGTTTTCAGGGGGGATTCGCTCATGAAAAAGCCTGTTGGCTTATTATTTGTTTTTTTTATTGCTATGGGTTTGAATGCTCGTGTAAGAGTGCTTCCAGAAGCGGTAAAATCGGAGGTTGTAAAAGCTTTTCTTTCGAGAAAGGCAGCTGTTCCTACACATAAAACTAAGCTTTTGCTGATACGACACGGGCAGACTAATGAGAATGCTCTTCGTATCGTACAGGGCCACCTCGATGTCCCTTTAAGCGAGGTGGGGATTGAAGAGGCTTCAGCGATTGCGCGAACCATAAAACAAGTTTATCCGGCTACAGCAGCTATTTATAGCTCAGATTTAAAACGAGCTTATCATACTGCTCAAGTCATTGGAAAAGCTCTTGATAAAAAGGTCAAAACAAGCACTGACTTGCGCGAATTACGATGTGGTCTAGTAGAGGGGCTGTCGCGCGATCTTCGTAAAGCGCTTTATGGTGAATGGAAAGACAAGCTCGATAAGCTCCATCCTTCACCGTATACACGCTGGCACTTTCCAGACTGGCCCTCGGGAGAAACAAAGTTTGACCTCCTTAAGCGCGTTAGAGGTGTTTTAGAACAGATAGCACAACGTCACAAGGGACAACTAATAGTAATTGTTACTCATTCGGGTGTTATAGATACGCTAATAATGAGCTTAAAAAACCCGCATTACCCTATTCCTAACTGCAGTATCTCCCATTTTTGGTACGACCACTCTCGATCGGAAAATCCTTTGACATTTGTCAAAATGGAGGAATATTCGGGCAAAGAAGTCTATCCAGAAGCAAATGCTCCTTCACATCTGTAATATCCAATTACGTCGTGCAAGCAGCTACTTTTAGAACCACTTGGCTAAGCGTTGGTATAATTGTTTTGAGGTCTTTTGTAGTTTGAAGTCCTAGTTCGCAAGCTATAGCAGGTACGGCGATGCCCAAGAGAGGTTTAAAAGGAAGTCCCATGGTGGCCCTCATAGAAAGCCCCCCACTACTATCGTTTTTAGTAAGAATACTGAATAAGTTTGCTAATTTCTTATTTGAAGCGTAATAGGGAAGGTATGCTTGTTGCTCACTTCTGAAAGCTAAATCCTTACCTGATTTATGATACGCGTCCTGAACGGGATTGAGTGAAAAGTAGTACACGTCAAGAGTGCGCTGAGGTAATGGCTGATAAAAGCAATGGATGCTAATAAGAACGTCTGCTGCGTAGCGATTTGCAAAAGATGCTCCTTGAAGATCATCCATGCCTGTTCCAGGAGTTTTTGCTAGCAGTACTCGGCACCCCGGCAATGCTTCTTGTATACTTTTTACTACCCCTTCCGCGCACTGCAAAGCGAGGCCTCTTTCAAAGCTATCCCCAATGGACCTTCCCACTTTTTGAGCATCGCCTGCCGCGCTGATCATGATAGTAAGTGGCTTTTTGGACGGGCATGTCAACTCTGCTTTTTCGATTTGAGGCTTTAAGTCAAGTGAAAATCCCTGTAAGGGCCAACTTTGTGAAAAATCTAAGTGGGTATCTTGAAGCGGGAGGTGGTCGACCAAAAAGCGAACATTTTGTATGGGAATACGTGCCGCTATCAACGTTTGCAAGAATGATTCTATAAGTTGGTATTTATCGTAGGTAGAGCTTTCTGACTCAAGCGGGCTTCTGTTAAGCGACATAAACAGTTCCTGTTTATGTTCTGATATCGTTGCGGATTGGACGTCTATAGGCTTTTGAAGAATATCTTCTTCGTCTAAAAGATTGAGCCAATGCGCCATTATACATGCCGCATTTAAAGCAGTATCCGATGTCCATGGGATTTCATCAGCTTCCTGCTTTAGTTGATCTTTGTGCCAGTATGATAATACGATCCTTTTTTTCTCAATGATGGGATTGTGTGGTACTGGCGTCGCGCTAAATCCTGGAGCGCTTATACGTATGCTTATAAGCTCATTATATAAGCAACATAAGAGTATTCCGCTCATACTTGCTATCACCGTTATGACTATAAGGTATACGTTTTCAATTTTCATGAGTGTCGTTAAGAAAACTACTGAGAAAGGTTAACCGCTTGATGCTTTTGTTATTTTTAAGGCCAATAGCAAGCGCTTTAGGCTGTCCAATAAAAACACAATACGATTTTGCCCTCGTAAGCGCTGTATAAATGAGGTTTCGTTGCAAGAGCGTAAAGTGCTGAGTAAAAATGGGAACAATAACGGCTGGATATTCAGATCCTTGGCTCTTATGAATAGTTACCGCATAAGCCAATACAAGTTCGCAAAGCTCGCCACTATCATAAGACAGAACTCGCTCATTGAATGCAACATGCACTATCTTGTCTTCGGCCTCAATACGATCAATTGTTCCTATATCGCCGTTAAATACGAATTTGTCGTAGTTGTTGCGAATCTGCATAACGCGATCACCTGTTTTAAAAGACACCCCATTAGCTATGAGCTGGCTCTGGCTATTTCCATTTAAAAGTGCCTGCAAATGATCATTAAGAACCTGTGTGCCGGCAGTTCCGCGGTTCATAGGTGTAAGAACGATAGCATCTGAAGGGCTCATACCACGCTTTGGTATATCTGCAAATAGTATTTTTTTAAGATGATTGACGAGATTAGCAGGGTCTTCCTCTTTTATAAAGCTAAAGTCTTGGCGGCATTCTGGCACAAAAGTGACGGGAAATTCTCCTCTGTTAACGCGGTGTGCATTTGTGATAATGAGACTGTTTTGTGCTTGCCGAAACACTTCCTTCAGCCTAATGCACTGCACTGTCTTGCTTTCAATACAGTCATTGAGAAAATTACCAGCACCAACCGATGGTAATTGATCAACATCGCCGATCAAAAGCACGTGGGCCGCTAAGGGGACTGCTTTTAATAAGGCGTGGGCGATAAAAACGTCGATCATCGACGCTTCATCAATTATGAGAAATTGTAAGGAAAGTGCGTTTTTTTCATTGTGCTTAAAGTTAAGCGTTAATGGATCAAATTCAAGAAGCCTATGTATTGTTGCAGCCGACTTTCCCGTGCCTTCAGTGATTCGTTTGGCTGCTCTGCCGGTCGGAGCTGCAAGCTTATACGTGATGTGCTCGTTTTCAAGCAGCTGTAGAAGTTGCCTTATAAGAGTCGTTTTACCAGTTCCAGGGCCTCCAGTGATGATAGTTACTTTATGGCGTAGGCATGTAATAATGCCTTCTATCTGCTGATCGTTTAAGCGTATACTGTGTTGTGGCGGGTTAGTTAACCGTTCATAGGTCACTCTGCTATCAATGGTGAATGAGGGACCCTTTTTAATGAGTGCCTGTATCTTTTGAGCTATGCCTTGCTCAGCGTTAAAGCACCGTGTTGTCGTAATAAAGCACTTATCTTTATTGACGAGTTTAATTTTTCCTTGCTCGTAAAGAGTGCTTAATTGTTGCTTTAAAAGCTCGAGCATATCGGGAGTTTGCGTAAGGGACAGAAGTTCAAAGCATCTTTTTTTAAGTTCTTCTACTTCACTGTAAAGATGACCTTGTTGATTTCCTGTCAAAAGAGCAAAAAGGATGCCGGCGTGCATCCGCTGGGGGCAATTTGCTTGAAAACCGAGCTTTTGTGCAATCTCATCTGCTGTTTTAAAGCCTATTCCCCATACTTCTTCAGCTAAGCGGTAAGGATTTTGAAGAAGATAGGGAATAGTATTATGTTTGTACTGTTTGTAGATTCGAGCTGCAAGTGCGGGGGAAATGCTTTTGTCTTGGAGAAAAACCATGATCTCAGCTATTTCTTTATGCTCTTGCCATCCTTTAGTAATCGTTTCTATGCGTTTTGTTGCAAGTCCGGAAACTTCCGAAAGTCGCTCTGGCTGCTTATCTATGATTTCGAGCGTTTTGAGCCCAAAGTAATTGACAAGCTTATCGGCGTATACTTTTCCGATTCCTTTAATGAGCCCTGAGCCTAAAAAACGCTTAAGGCCTGTAACGCTTGTTGGCAAGCTACCTTTACAGGAAGAAGCTTCAAACTGCCGTCCATATTTAGGATCAAGAATCCATTTACCGGTCAGCTCCACTTCTTGACCAGCCTGCAAAGGGGGCAGCTTTCCTTTTACCGTCGCCGTTTTTTCATGCGGAAGTTCTAATACAAAAACGGCATACCCGCTTTCAAGATCTTGAAAGAGAAAACGATTAATAGTGCCGCTTAGGCAATCAGCATCGTACATGGTCTTTTAGAGCTCTTCTTTTTGTGCGGTAGGCGTCGTAGCAGATTGCGCTTTTTGTATGTCATCAAGTAGCTTTTGCGCGTACTTAGGGCTTACCGTGTGTAAAACGTCAATAAGCAGTGTAGCAAGATCCTCGACAAAAGTACCGACCAACTTAAAATTGGCAAAATTTTGCGCGATAAAAGTCTTTTCGGGTAAATCAAGCCAAGGTGTTAGCGTGTCTTTGCGTTGACGCTGTTCTGCCCATTTTGCTATGACCGGCTTAATGAACCCTTTTTTCTTTTTTATGCTTTCTTTAAAGGGGTCTATGAAGGGGTTAATATTTTCAATCGCCTTATTCAAAGCGTCCTTTAAGCGCTCATTTTCTTGCTTTCTTTGAAGCGGTGACATATTTTGTGCCTCTAGAGACTGCTCAATAGAAACCATTTGAGAAAGCGTATATTCCTTGTCATTGTAGATGATTATAGTTTGTTTATTATTTCGAGAGCCATTTTGAAGTTCTTTTAATTTACGAAACGTGGTTGTTATACCTTCTATTGGTAAATCTTTAGCCTTTATTTTAAGCAAGTTATACTTAATTTCCATCGGTGTTTGACAGACTACTTTAACGGTTGTAATGAGGGGAAAAGCAAGCAAAAGTAAGATTGATATACGATGCATAATTTTCATAAAACTCCTAGAGTGTTTTTCAAATAACTATTCTTTAGTTTATGCGGAAGATCAAGGCTTGCCAATACGTTTTTGAAATTACTCAAAAAAAAGAGCGGCAAGATAGCCGCTCTTTTTTATAATAAGGTGACTTAAGGTAGTTAAGTCTTTTTAAATGTTTTCGGACATGAATTTCTCAAATCGATCAAGAATAAGCTTAAATGATTTAAAAATCCGTCAGTGGAAATAAAGCTTCCTGCAAGTTTTGCAAGTTGTTTTATTTCGTGCCCATCGCCTTGACGACTCCACTGCTTAAGAACAGTATTTGGAAACTTTCTCTGTTTTGACCACTGATCTATTATTTTTACGAGCGTTGATTTAAAAATGCGAGCTTTACGCATGTATTTTTTAGTAACTTCATCGATCTTTTTATGGACCTCAGCTAAAGCATTAGCGGCACTTTTTTTTAGCTGGCCCTTTTCAACCAGCAGACCACCTTTTTCAAAATCAACCATTTGCTTGAACGTGAACCTTTTTCCATTATACGAAATAAGGTTGTCCTGCCCGAGTGCGTTGTTTTGGCCTGTTCGGAGTCTTTGTATCCCATCCTGAAGCTCAATAAAGTCCGCGGCCTTTAGGCTTGGGTTTCCGTCGATGAGCTTCATAACGTCTGATTCAATCGTAATAGGCGTAAGTGTTGCATTGCACTGCAACGTAAGGCATATAAATAAGAGTGGAGTTGTTAGCTTGATGAACCGCTGTTGCATAGTTTCTCCTCATTTAATAACTGAAAGCTAGATTAAAAGCTAAAGTAAAGTCTTTACCGAGTCCTCTGCTACTGAATGTTATATCTCCACGAAGTCCGAGGTACAATAATCCACAACTATAAGGAATGTTAAATTCTATTCCTCCAAAAAATTTGTGTTGTATGCCTCGAGAGTTAAGAGCAACATCAGTCCTAAAAATATTTCGTATGCGTTGTGAAAGTTCAAGCTTTTCTTCGCCTTGCCAATAAAAATCATACCCTGCCCAGCCTTCAAAGCAGTTGTAATTACATAAAAGCGCAACATTGGCATTAGCAATGGCACCAGGCCTTACTTTAACGCTAAAAACTGATGGAAATAACGTGTCGATAATTTTCTGTTGAATAAAGGCCAAGTTGTCTTCAGCAAGATCCGGATTCGTAAAATCTCTTTCAAAGGACTCTGGATTAATTCTCTTTATGAAAAAACGGCGTTCATGAGCAGGTGCGACATATTGAATAGAAGCTTGAGAGCGTATTCCCCAGCAACTATTAAAAAAGTGTTCATACTGTGCTAATGGCGCAAAGGTAAAATGACCGTTATTGCCTAACGAGGTATCCGCAACATTTGCGGTCAATGTGTCGAGTACTGCAAATGCTAACTTTGTAAGCGTGTCAAAGGACTGTATTTGTTGAGCGACTGAGTCACCTAAAATGCCACAGATAATTTGTTGTATATCAAAAGGGGGAATAGCGCGCACTTTACAAAATGAGCCACCGATGATGCCCTGTTGAAAGGCGAAGGCCGTTGGCAATGTAATAAATCCGCCAAGACTCCAACATGTTGATTCAGTCGTCCAAGGAGCATAAAGTGCGTGAATACGTAAGTCTCCAAGTCCGAGCTTGTCGCTAACAAGATGCTCAGTAAGCAGTTCTTCGCTTTCTGATCTGCTTGAGCCCTCTGATAGCTCACGTATAGCGGTGGAAAAGCTAATAGCTTCTATCTCTTCGGGGGTCAAGAAAAAATTGCGCTCTAAGTAATAAAGAGGGAGGGAAAATTTTACGTCCCAGTTATTATTGTGACCGCCTACTCTAAAATAAAGGCCTGCTCTTCTTTCTTGCAGCTTAATATGCTCAAAAAGAGGCAAGATTTCACCAATGGGTGACGCTTCTTCTGGTCTTAAAAGCTCGGCGACTTCCTCAACGGCATCAATAAAATCTTGACCAGTCAGGTTAATATAAGACCTAATAAATGGATCAGATCTTGTAAAAAAAAGCTTGCTTGTTTGGTTGTAAAAGGGGAGCACCGACAGATCAAAGCATCCTCTGTGTATGTCTACCCAGTTAAAAGTTGGTAAGTCATGTATGCTTCTATTAAGAATCGAATTTGTTCGTTTGTAGATGGGCACTTTCAGCAAGTTAACGACACCGCTATTTACCAACGTATCAACTACGTCTTGGGCTGTACAAGGAGCTTGTTGAGCGCTTTCTAATTCTTTTTGCAAATCTTCATTTTGATTCTTGAAGTACTCATCAATTCCTTCACCCAATGAAGCTTCTTGTGCACATACTCTTTCGTGAGCAGTTGCTATACATAGTAAAAATACAAGCACTGAAGATGCTAAAAAAATCATCGAATGCTTGTGCATGCTCTCCATACGTCCTCTTAACACGAACTTTTGGCAAATCTTATGACAAGTGTGTATTTAGCTTAGCAGTCTTTTTTTTATTTGACAAAAGCGGCTCACGCATACTTCTGCAAAAAATATATAGCGCCTAAGTCTCAATACGCAAGAGACATATTTTGAGAACGGGTATACTAGGTAATAGATTCTTAATTAAAACAAAACGCAAAGGTAATTATATGACAGCTGATGGCTTTTCATCAAAAAAGTTGCTGTGCATGGTTGAAGGTAATATTGGAACGGGTAAATCAACCTTTATTCGCATTATCAGTTCACTGCTTAAGGACATACATGGCACTTTTGAACCCCTTGAAGAGTGGCAGAATGTGGGTGGTGAGAATCTGCTTAATTTTTTTTACCAAGAGCCCATGCGTTGGGCTTATTCATTTCAAACCTATACACTTTTGACGCGGACACGACTTCAGGAATTAGTAAATAAAAGGGCCGAGTCATTACAACTGATGGAGCGATCAATCTATTCAGACCGTTATTGCTTTGCCCAAGCATGTATTGAATTAGGCTTTTTTCAGCACATGGAATGGCAGCTTTATCAAGAGTGGTTTGATTGGATTCAAAAATACGAACCATTACCAAGCGCTTTTATTTATTTACGCACCGATCCAGCAGTTTCCTACGAGAGGCTTTTGCATCGTAGTCGACAAGAGGAGTCTGGGGTCAGCCTTGATTACATTACTTTTATTTATCAAAAGCACGAAAAGTGGCTTATTAAAAAAGAGGGTATTTTACCGTCGCTACAGAAGGTGCCAGTTCTCGTTCTTGCATGTGATGAAGATTTTGAGCATAATAAAGACGTACAGGAAGCGCATATAAAAAGCCTTATTGACTTTTTATATACGAATTTTGGCTTTAAAGTCCAAAGGGCGCTTCCTTCCCAATGATAGTGCATACAAAAAGGTTTACTCATGGCTGAAAATATGGCAGTTTACGCAAAGGTAGCAGCCTATTTAGGTGCTGCTTTTGCTATCGGTATTGGTACCCTGGGACCGACAATGGGACAGGGGATGATCGGGTCGAAAGCTTGCGAAAACATAGGAAAATACCCAGAAAGTGCAAATAAAATCCAAACCGCTATGTATGTCGGTTTGGCGATGGTGGAAACATCCTCCCTTTTTGCCTTTCTTACCTCTATATTTCTTATTCTTTCAGTTTTCAAGTTGTAAGATAAAATGACAATCAATCTGACTGTTTTGGTGCAATTTGTTCACTTTATGATTGCTTATTTTATTCTTGAAAGAGTGCTTTTTAGGCCTTCTGTCAGCGCTCTTAAAATCCAGGATGCTCTTTTTCACAAAAAAGTGGACCATCTGGCTGAGGGAAAGAAGAAGGTCGAAGCGCTTCGCTTTCAACTCGAAGAAGACAGAAAAATGCACCGGGAAGAGCTACAAAAGTCTATTCCTACCCTTGCTCGCTTTAGAAAGCCTCTCTCTATTGAGGAGGTATATGAAAGTGCACGGTACGAAGAGACTGCAGCTGCTGATTATGCCAATAAAGCTACTATAAAAGCGATAGTACAAAGAATTGTGGGGAGTATTCTTCATGATTGACGCTTTTTTTAAACTTCTCAATTTTGGTATTTTTATAGGAATTTTGGTATACGTGTGGCGTAAGAATCTGCGTGCATTCTTTCAGAATCAGCTCATAAAAAAAAGAGTTAAGACGGAAGAGCTTGCTCGAGAAGAATACGCTGTTTTACGGGCTCAAGAAAGCATTCAGACACAAGAACGTGATGAGCATCTATTATTTGCAAGCCTACGCCAAAAAATGGCTCAGTGGCAAAGTGTTCAAAAGCAAGAGCTTGATGCGCTTAATGCGCAGTATGCGCGATACGAGCATGACCTTAAAAAACGAATTGCTCTTGAAATTGTCGAGACCAGGAATCGACACGTTAAAAAGACTCTTTTAGAGCGTGTACTTCAAGATTCTACAAAAGAATTAAAAGATGCATTTGAAAATCCAAAGAAAAATGAAGCATACATAAAAGAGGCAGTCGAGCTACTAGCCCGTGATAAGGATGCCTAATGTTTCTACCTCCTCGCATAGCAAAACGTTACGCGCAAGCTTTTTTGAATACGACGCAGGTAGAGTATGCGCAAATCGAGCGCATAGAGGCTTCAGGCAAGAATCTTGCACATCATCTGGGCGCACTGTTTTATCTTAAAGTGCCTTTAAAGCAGGATTTTGGTCTTATTAAAGCAGTTGATGCTTTTTTAGCCCGCTACCGAATAAGTACACTGCTCAAAAAGCTAGTGCATCTTCTAGCTCGCCACAATAGATTAGCTTTGCTAGCAGATGTTTTGCAAAGCATTGCCCAAGTATATAGAGCAAGAAATAACCTACTTGTTTGCACGGTTTTGTCTTCAAGTCCTTTGTCGACAAGCCAAAAAAAGCAGATAGAACAGTCTATTGCCTCACGCCTACAGGTCACACCTTATGTTACCTATGGCACTGATGAAAACCTTATAGCCGGCATTCGCATTGAGGCACAATATTGCGTTTGGGAGTATTCGGTGGCTAAAAAATTGCGTTCTTTAAGCAGCACAGTATTAGAAAAGGTATATCGTGAATAATAAGCAAATGGATCTTGTCTCGCTTTTCGAGCGTGCCCTTGAAGGACAATCAAGCCATGAATTTGATCAAGTGGGATTTGTTGTACAAGTGGGCGACTTTACCTGTGTTATTCAAGGCCTAAATAAAGTCGTCTACGGTGAGCTTGTCCTCTTTGAGGGGGGAAATCGAGGTATCGTGTTGAACATAGATGAGGATGTCGTTACCGCTTTTGTGCTTGATGCATTAGTACCTGTGTCCGAATTCGAAACGGTAAAGCGAACGGGAAGCGTTTTTAAAACACCTGTTGGTAAAGATCTTTTGGGTCGCGTTATTAACGCTCGAGGCGAACCAATTGATGGTCTTCAAAAACTTTCCTCGTCACTTTTAAAACCCATTGAAGCTCATATTCCCGGCATTATTGAGCGAAGCCCAATTAATGAACCTTTAGAAACTGGAATCATGGTTATTGACGCACTTGTTCCAGTAGGCAAAGGACAGCGTGAGCTTATTATAGGTGATAGAAACACGGGTAAAACATCCATAGCTCTTGATACTATTATTCATCAGCGAGACAAAAATGTTATTTGTATCTATGTTGCTATTGGACAACGTCAAGCAAGTGTTGCTCGCATAGCGCATCTTCTTGCCCAGAGAAGGGGCGCTTTCGTACACGATCATTGTAAGTGCTGATGCAGTGAGCCGGCTTTAAATCGTTATTTGGCCCCTTATGTGGGTTGTACTATAGGTGAATACTTTAGAGACGAGGGGCTTGATGCACTTATCATCTATGATGACCTTAGTAATCACGCAATTGCTTATCGCGAAATGTCTCTCTTGATGCGCCGATCACCGGGAAGAGAGGCCTACCCAGGCGACGTTTTTTATCTTCATTCACGTCTTCTAGAGCGCGCTGGAAAGCTTGCAAAGGGTGGAACCTTACCGCTTTACCTATTGTTCAAATTCAGGCGGAGATATTGCCGCTTATATTCCTACAAACCTCATTTCGATAACGGATGGCCAAATATTCTTGATACGACGCTTTTTAATAGCGGTGTACGGCCTGCGGTCAATGTTGAGCTTTCTGTCTCTCGTGTTGGAGGTGCAGCACAGACTTCCGCCATTAAGTCGATGACTCGCGCATTACGCCTTGAGCTTGCCCAGTACCACGAGCTTGTAGCCTTTGCGCAATTTGGCACCGAACTCGACATTATATCTCAGCGAAAACTTGCACGCGGAGCTGTTATTGTTAATCTCTTAAAACAAGCGTCTTTAACCACATACTCTTTTGTAGATCAAACGCTTATGTTCTTTTTACTAAAAGAGAATTATCTAGATGCCGTACCCCTTTCTGAGGTGCATGAGACAGGTACCCGGTTTGCTAGCTATGTAAGGTCCGTGTATAAAAGTGTGTACGATGAAATTAAAGACACTCAAGCGGTTTCTCAAGATATGCTAGGCGCGTTAAAGAAAATAGCTCAAGAATTTATGACTGTAATGATCGGATAGCTAGTTTGGGGAGAAATATTTGCTAAATGCATAAGCTGCTTGTAAAATAAAAGGATGTAAGCGCCCATAGCTCAGCTGGATAGAGCAACAGATTTCTAATCTGTAGGTCGTAGGTTCGAATCCTACTGGGCGCACCAATCTTTTACCCGACAAAATTCCTTACGTCTATGATACAGTTAGCTAAGCGTCAGCTTATTTCTTTTTTTATTCTCTCTAAATCAAAAAGCTCTGATCTGGCTAAGGTAGCAGTCTCTTCCTCTTCTTCCACTGGTGTGCATACGCCTTGGTGCTCCCATTTATAAAGCTCTCGACGTACGTTGATGCCTTGATCGGCTAAAAATCCTAAAATGTATAACGCTCGTTCCAGATCCGATGGGTGGTTGTCTGATGAGTCGGCTATCAAGTAAAGCGACTCAGGGTTATTAAAAAGCTCAACGCCCCGCAGGATAGTGCTTATAAGATTATGCTTGAGAAGATTCTTAATGGCGAATAGATCAGCTCTCTGTTCTTTGCCACGATAGTAATGTATCTTTTGGTATTCCTTGGGATCTTTTGGATGAATCCAGAACCCGCCGGTTATTTTGAGCGTTAGTTGGACTATGCTATTTGCCAAATGAGAAGCAAGTAATTTTCCCGTACGAGTACTTTGTAAAGAAGGTACTAACTCTATTCCTCGTTTCAAGTATCTTTTAACCGTATTTAGATCTGTTTTAAAAGCGGATTGGTTGGAAAGGTCTTCTGGCTTTGCTTCGCCTTGCATGATTAAATCTTCATTTTTACTATCGTTATGATACACGTGTGCAAGCTCGTGAAAGAGCAAATACATCATAAAATCGAAGTCTGGATTTTCGCACATAGCAATATAAGTTATTCCGCTTGGTGAGATCCTTGTGCTACCATGTACGCCACCCGTTTTTTGTTGAAGCGCAGATATTTTTCCCTGCAAGTTGAGCAAATTAATTGCTTTTTCAAGCAGCTTTTTCTGCGCATTAGTAGGTCTTTTAAAAGCACCTATGCCTTCAACCAGCCCGTACGTTTCGAGTTCTGGAAAAATTGTTTCAACCCAAAGCCTGTCTTCTTTCTGCAAGGTCGGACTGGTTGGCAAACCGAGGAGCTCTCTCAGGAACTTATAAGGAAAAAATAAGAATTCATCATTGAATCGACTTCGTGGTACATCGCGCGTTATAAGTTGATATATGTTAGACCCTAAGTCATATGATTGTGGCAAAACTCCCTCAACACCGCTTAATTTCCATAATTCTCGTTGATGGTCTTTCCAAAGTTCGTATTGCAGGGTTTCAAGCAAAGCTACGTCAATTTTATTATAAGAATTAACGGTTGGCAGCGGCACAAGCTTTCTAAGCTCATTATACTCAGCGAGTGCATACTCGCCCACGTCTGGATTTTCAATGTTCGATGCAGCGTCCAGATTACTTAAAATATTCACAAAAAGTTGCATTTTTTCACGATAGCGTGCTGCATCAACAAGTTGGGCTTGTGGAGTGAGACTTGATTCAGTGTCTTCTGATGCGGTTATGAGATCCGCTTGAAGATGCACGTTCGGAGTTAAGACTAACAAAAAAAGTAGTAGATTAAAAAAGAGTATTGATTTATTCATTGATTTTTCCAATATAAATATATTTATTTGTATTTTATTATTATATTGGCTTGTAAATTAAAGAATCAAGATTTTGCGTACGCTCCAGATGAGCAGGGGTCCAATTATGCATCATTCATCTAATGCATCTAAGTTTTTCCCATCGCGAAAATTTTTAGCCCGATTTTGTTAGCTTGATTCTGTAGCTGGTATTTCTACCACCCCCTGGCAAGCGTTCGATACATCCATATGCAACGAGCTCTCGCAGATCCCTTGTGGCGGTAGCTTTGGAACAATGAGCTATTTTCATATATTTTTGAGCTGTTAAGCCTCCCTTAAAGTCTGCTAGTTCTTCTTCTTTAAATGCTCTTGCTAATACCGTTGACTGTCGTGTGTTTAACTGTGAGGAATGTTGGTTCCAGAATTCAGCTTTTCGTACTATAAAACCAACTTCTTCTTTAGTATCCAAAAGAGCGCAGTAAATGGTCCTCACGAAATATTCAACCCATGGTGTTATATTTATGTTAGCTCGGCTAGCCAGGGAAAGCTCGCGATAATATTCTTTCTTGTGCTTTTGTATTCTAGTAGAGAGGCTGAATACTATAGGTCTTTGTAATTCTTGAGACAGGGCTTTTTCTGCAATAGCTCGACCGATTCTTCCGTTACCATCATCGAATGGATGAATGCATTCAAAATACAGATGAGCAATAGCGGCCCTGACTGGTCCCGGAAGTATATCATTAGAAGGATTTGTTTCATTAAACCACTCTATAAAATGGGTCATTTCCTTATCAAGAATTGCACTAGGTGGGGCTAAGTAATGAACAATCTCTTTGCCTGTAGTACCCGAAACTATTTGCATCGGTTCACTACCTGTTCGCCATTTGCCTATTTCTAGACTTTCGTTATGTGATACGGGTAATACCATCGCATGCCACGCGAATAGCTCTTTCTTTGAAAGAGGTTGTGCATAATTTTCTCTAACTGAGATCATAAGCTGAGCGATACCAATGGCCCGCGGATCTTTAACAGGTTCCAGTTTTTCGGATAGGCCTAACTGGTTCCTAATTGATGACCTTACTTCTTGCTTGTCTATCCTTTCTCCCTCAATTTCTGATGTTTTTATGGCTTCAGATACCATTAGGTCAATAATGGTATCAACTTTTAAGTGATTAGGTAGATGGCTTAAATTTTCCGATAACGAACTTGTTGCAATAGCATACTGATAAAGTACGTCTTGTATGCCAAGGAGGCTATACTCAAAGTGTGGCCACCGTGGATGCTGCCAAATGTACTTCATGTTTTCACCCATTCTCACGTTATGAGCCGATTATACCATTTATTCGGCTCATAATGAAGCTTTTTTTGAGCCGAATAAATTAATAGAGCCGGAAAGCTTAAGCCCAGAAATATTTAAGGCTTTCAGCAAGCAAAACCCGGGCAGTCTTTAGCGCAGAATTAGGTGCCATTAGAAACACTTGTTACATTTGAAAGATGTCCCGGGCTACTTTTTATGACCTATCAATTACGCTGCATATGCCTATATATGCTGATCAATAAGGATAGGGTTTCCATCGGGATCAAGTATAAGAAAGCTTGCAGCTCCGGAGGCGTTTTCATCTGCTTCTGTTACCATTTTGATACCCTTAGATTTAAGCTTGCGCTGGATATCCCTAACGTCTGTAAAAGCTTCAAGTTTATTGGCATTTTCGTCCCAGCCAGGATTGAATGTTAAAGTGTTTTTTTCAAACATCCCTTGAAAAAGCCCAATTGTGGCATTACCATTTTTCATGATAAGCCAGTGTTGCGCTATATCGCCAGTAAAGACTTTAAAGCCAAGATTCTCATAAAACGTTTTTGAAGCCTGAATGTTTTTAACGCTTAAGCTCAGCGAAAAGGTACCTAAATTCACGTTGCCCTCCTTCAATGTCGTGCTTTGTTTTTAGCTTATTAAAAAGGGATTGATATGCAAATTTTGATGGATTTGGCTTTCATCTCCCATTTCTCGCTACCGGTTCAATAAGAAGGGATAAGCTTCTATTCCTTCTTCTGATCCTTTTTGCTATTTCTTTTCCCAATTGTAAAGTACGCTAGGCACATTGATTCCTTGTTCTTTTAAGTATCCTAACATATAAAGTGCTCGTTCGAGATGGGAAGGATGAGTCTCTGTGGAGTTAGCAATAAGTTGAGGCTGCTTATCATAAGTACCTCCATACGCATTAATGCCTGCAAGAACGGTGCTCAAAAGTTTATGTTTAAGAAGATTTTTTATGGCAAAAATATCAGCTCTTTGTTCTGTGCAGCGAAAATAAGCTATCTTTTGATATTCAGCATGGTTAGTTGGCGGTATCCATAAGGTGCCTCTTTTAGTAAGCGCTTCTCGTACTTCTGGAAGTACTAAAGATTTTGACAACAATTTGCCTAGGTATGTATTACGTAGACTGAAAACAAGCTCTATGCCTCGTCGAACGTATTTTTTGATAGCATCACAGTCCGCTTTAAAGCAGTGTTTTTTGTAAAGCTCCTCTGGTGTTATTTTTTTGTCGGCTATTAAACGCTCATTTTCAGAATCGTTATAATAAATGTGCCCAAGCTCGTGATAGATGACGAATAACTGTCTATCAGGGTCTGGTGTTTTAAGCAATGCAATATATGTTAATCCAGTATCGGTTTTTCCTGAATGACCACCATACGGATCCAGAGCGGCATATATTTTTTTTTGAATATTGAGTGAATGGACAACTCTGTCCATGAGCTTTTGAGCCTCGGGTGCGGCTCTTTCTATATCGCCTTTTTCTGCAAGAGCATTAAGCTCAAGCTCTGGTAAGATTGTTTTAAGCCATGCTCTGTCAGCTTCTTGCAACGATGACTTTGTTTCTAACTGAAGAAGTTCTCTCAGGAAATTGTAGGGAAAAAGTAAAAACTCGGCATTGGATAGAGTATTTGGTACATTGCGAGCCAGAGATTCGTTAACTTGGTGCGCTAAGTCAAACAATTGGTAAGGCAAAGATTTTTCATCTTGTCTTTTCCAGATCGCGCGCTCATGACCTTTCCAAACCTCGTATTCTTCCTTTACTGGAGTTGCTTTAATCGCTATGAAAGAGCCCAAGGTTAATAAGTGAGATATAATGATAAAAAAATGTATTCTTGACCAGCTACGCTTAAAGACTATAGCGAATGGTAACATCAAAATCGTACACACTCGTATCGCTTTAGTCTTCATGTATTTTTGTGGCGTCCGGCCTTCCATTGCTCGTAAATAGTCTCAACGTGTGAAGGGGCAGACGTGCCCTCCTCTTCTGAATAAGTGCATATACTTTCAGTTTCCCACTTATAGAGCACTGCTGGTACATCGATTCCTTGGTGAGCTAAGAACCCTAACATATATAAAGCTCGCTCGAGACCGGATGGATGGGGGTCAAGATTTCCTATTGAAATAAGGTAAGGCTTTTCGCGTTGTAGACCATATGTGTCAAGGGCGGTCAGAATGGCGCTAATCAGGTTACGCTGAAGAAGATGCCTGATAGCAAATAAATCGGCTCTTTGCTCGGTGCCACGAAGGTAAACCATTTTAGAGTACTCCTCGGCGCCGTGAGGAGGTGACCAGAAAGTACCATACTTTTGAAATACGCTTCGTACATAGGGATCTGCTAAAAAGCGTGCTAATAGTCTACCGATCTCAGTATTTTGTAGAGTAGGAACCAATTGTATCCCCTGCTTTAAATGTCTTCCAATGGCCTCAACATCAGCTCTAAAAGATGGATCGTTAAAAAAAGTTTGTGGATTAATTTGTTTACTGTTGACTAAGCCTACACTTACTGGATCGTTATGATAAATATGCCCAAGCTCATGATAGAGTACGAATAATCGGGTATCTATGTCTGGAGTTCCACAAAGTGCGACATACGTTAATCCCTTACTAGTCATTGTTGTATGTCCACCAAAAAGTTCTGGATCTTGAGCCGAGTATATTTTTCTTTGCATGTTCAGTAGCTGAACAACCTCTTCAATGAGCTTTTTGTGAGCAAGAGAAGCTTTTTTAATTTTGCCTTGTTCAACGAGAGAGTAAAGTTCGAGTTCGGGTAAAATTGTTTTAAACCACCCCTTATCCGAAGTTTCCAAAGAGGGTCTTGTTGGGAGCGCCAGAAGCTCTCGAAGAAAATTATAAGGAAAAAGTGACTGGGTGGTGTTAAATCGATCAACTGGTACATTTCTTGCTAGGAACGTGTCAACCTGAGATGCTAGGTCAATCCACTCAAGAGGTAATGATCCTCGCTTACCCAGAAGTTGCCACTTTCTTTGCTCTGCAGCTTTCCAAAGCTCGTATGCCATTTTTTCAATTTGGGCCACATTGACGTCTTCAAAAGATTTAACAGAAGGCAAAGGTACGAGTTTTCTAAGATCGTTGTATGAGTCGAGTACCCATTTAGCGGTGTATTTATCTCGAGGAGACTTTTTAGTAAAATCAATCTTGTAAAGAAGCGTCGTGAAAGCTGCCATTTTTGTAGAGTAACTTGTAATTGGTGGTGCCTCTTCCGGTTTTTTGGGTGGGACCGGTTGAGGTGTTGGCTTTTTTAACGGAGGCTGCAAGGCTTTTAAGGCTGCGAGTGTAAGCTTGTATTTTCTTAAATAACGCTCGCCTTCCTTCTTAGAGGCGGCAGGTAAAGCATTAAATAACGTAAGGACGTTTGTAACAAGAATTTTACCCTGGGGCTTATTTTTCATTTTGACGTATTGATTAACAGCTTGTTGAAACTTTGCCAATAAAGCCTTTGTAGCTGGCACTTTTTTCGCTTTTGGCGGTTTGCTGGGTTTTTTCTTTTTGGGTGCTTTCTTTGGCTTTTTTTGCTTTACGAGCTTTTTGCTTGCCCTTTTTACTTTCTGAGTAGTACTTTTTTTGCGTTTTTTGGATTGCTCTTTGCTGGTGCTGCTTTAATACTTATTACGAAGGCCAAAAGTAGCAAATGGGATAGTATTTTTAAAAAAGACATCTTCTTTTTCATAACAATTTACACCTAAATATATCTAATTGTAATTATTTTAATTGTAGCTTGCGCTAGACTTCAAAGTCAATAATTCACCTTGATTTTTAAGGTACTTTCCGATTTTAGAACTGCCCCAGGGGCCCACTGATGTAGAGGGCTTTTAAAATGTCGGGTAAAACGGGGTTCAAAAAAGGAAAAGGAGGACTCTGGTGTATGGTCAATGACCCATGACTAAAGTCAAGGGCTTGCAAGTCAAGCCTGCTTAAGAGCTGATTGACGACACAGCTCATCAGACAGCGTATTAAGGTATACCTGTCTGATATTGATAGCAGCATTAGTATCAGCATGAGCTCTATGACCACATAAAGTACAAAGAATAGATGCTTAGAGCGATTACCTCTTGATACATAAGAGCACTGAGAACATCTCTGGCTTGTATGACGAGGATCAACAGCTATAACGCTTATTCCTCGTTCTATTGCCTTATACTCAATAAAATCGCCCAATTGTCCAAAAGCCCAAGAATGCTGTAAATACTTCTGTTTCTTTGCTAATTTCATTCTCTCTCGTATATACTTTAGGTTTTCCATGACAAGAGTGTCACCAGGAGAGCAAGATTGAACAAGAGCCTTACTAATAGAGTGGTTAATAGAGCGCATGACTCTCTGCTCTTTACCAGCAAGCCGTATCAGGAGACGCTTAGCCCCTTTCGTGCCTTTCTTTTGCAGAGACTGCCTTAATCTTGAATAGCGTTTTCTTATATGGAGAGCTTGCCTTCCAGAAAACTTTAGTCCTCTAGAAGTAGTAGCTAGGTTATAGATACCGCGATCTATCCCAATACTAGTACCTGTTTCTGCAACTATTGGTAGCTCTCTGTTAACTGCTATATGAATAGAAAATACTTTTCTATGCTTATCGTAGGATAAAACAGCAGCTGTTGGTTTACTTCCTGCCAATAAGGTACGTTGATACTTTCCTAGAGCCAGTTTTAATTTGTATCTACCGCCTATAAGAGCAATACTTACTTGTTCTTTTTCTTCTAAGAATGAGAATAGTCTAGTATCTAAATCTATACTCGTAGGCCTAAAGACAAAGGGCTTATATTTCTTACACGCTTGAGCTACTCTAGCTATAGCTCTTATTGCCATGTTTGCATGCAAGTTATAGCGTTCTCTAAATTCTCTATAACAAATACGTTGTAGCTTATACTTATTCCTTATCTCATTTTCTTTTGCTATGTTGAGAATGAAGTTACAGGCAGAGGAAAAAGAAAAGAGAGTAGCTAGTATTGTATCAGCAAGCTCTTCATCAACGATAAGTTTACATTTTACGGTTTTGAGACTCTCCATTCCCTCATTCTAGCATCTTCTCTTTTCTACACAAGGGCAATTCCTCCCATGACTAAGTTAAGGGCTTCCTTGCCTTTTTCATCGTGAGAGAATAGTATTTTTTGGGATGGGCATTCGCAGTTAAGTCACGAGTGACAAAAAGGAAAAAAGTGGAAAAAAAAGCAATGTTAGGAATCCTTTCAATGATTCTATTGGGAGGATGTGACATTTTCCAAAAAGAAGAAAAAAATAAAACAGCTACTCAGCAAGGAAGTAAAAACATGGGCCGGCAAAAAACACCAACGGGACTCGAGTACGAAATTATTAAAGAGGGCTCAGGCATTTCTCCTAAAAAAGGTCAGAAAGTAACCGTTCATTATACCGGTTGGCTCGATGACAACGGTAAACCTGGAACTAAGTTTGATAGTAGCGTTGATCGTGGCGAACCTTTTAATTTCACGATTGGTATTGGGCAGGTCATCAAAGGCTGGGACGAAGGTGTGCTTTCAATGAAGATAGGCGAAAAGCGCCGCTTAATCATACCTTCAAACTTGGGTTATGGTCCCTATGGTGCTGGTAGACTTATACCGCCCAATGCAAAGCTCATTTTTGACGTTGAGCTTTTAGGTGTTAGTTAAATCTTGTTAGAAAAGCTAGGAAAGCATCAAATGTATGCTTTCCTAGCTCTGAAGCTCTTAACTTAAGCTTGCTGTTTTTTGGAGTTGATCCGATTGCTCACTGAGGTATTGAAGATCGATCCAGTGTGGTAGTGGTCCTTCAAATTCGTAAAAGCCCCATGAGATATACGTGTGTATAGCCGACTGATTTGTTCTACGCACATGCAGAAAGAGCCTTTTTGTAGATGGAATTAATGTAAAAATAGAGCTCATAAGCAGTTTTTCAACATTGATCTTTTCTCCTTCTTTAACACCAAAAAGGCCAACTCGTATGCTTCCATGCTCATAACTTGGGGTTATCATAAACTGGATTATGCCAAGTAAAACCTTAGTCTTTGCGTCTTTGGCTTCGACAATGATAGTAAGGTCATTATCTCCTGAAAAGTTTGCAAAGTCGGTTTGGTCAAAGAACTGTTCAAGCACGGTCTTTATTTTGTCGTGAGCTGCTAGCCAATCTACGTGCTCTAAACCCCGCTCAAACAAGGGAGCAAGAGGCTTTAGGAACATTTCCTTGGGTACCGACTGTGGAAACGCTTTTGCAAATTCAAGTTCCGCTTCAGCATATGTTTTAATGAGGATTGCTTTTGCCTCCTTAATAGCATGATTAAGCAGGGGTGATTTTCCCTCAATCAGTTGCCATTCTATGATGTTAGGCTTTTCCCTTAAAACCGGAGCAGGCTTTCTTTGGGTTAACTCGTTTTTAACATCTTTCAACCAGTGTAAGTCTCTTAAGGTATCCATTGTTTCTATTCTTTCATTGTTTTCAAGTTTTTTATTTGAGTGCATAAAAATACTGACCAAGCTCGAAAAAAGAGCCAGTAAAATAAGATAAAACATGCGCATTCCTTGAGGCACTACGGTGCCCATCGAAATAAGGAACTAAGTGATAGGTATTGCGAGCAAAATATTAATGATGCTCTTTAGAAGACAATGACAGAGACTTTCATACCGGCCTCTCTTTGGATATGTTGAAAATTGTACATGTCACTAACAATATCATGGAAGCTATTGCTGGGCAAGGCTTTTTTATTGGTTTTTTGATAACTCGTAAAAGGCCCCTAATCCTGCTCACTCGTCTTCCGATAAATGCGCGCTATTGTATTTTCAGTATGAAAACCGTTGAATAGTTAAATTGGGATTAAATCGAAGCTTGTTTAGCGCATGAGGCTTTTTGAACGAAAAAAAATTTCCGACCCGAAAAAGAATTGATTTTAACTATTTTGATAATTTATTATTAATTTGAAATATGTTTATGTAAATGTTTTTGTACACTATTATCAATGGGTGAGAGCCTGCTCTTGCTCATCGTCTTAGGCATAGAGCTGTCTTACCAGTGATAAGCGAATAACGAAGGTTAAGCAATGGAATCGATGATAAGCTTTAGAAAAATATCTTGTATTATAGCCACTTTGTTTGTTTCTCAAGGTTGGCATTCTATGTATGCACAGCCAAAACCGGTCGATAAAAGCAGTTGCCAAAGTACTTGCTATCAGCAGCATCCGGTCATGTGTAGTGCTGGTATGCGCCAGTCCACTTGCGAGTATTTTCAACAGCAGCTTAGTAATTGCCTAAAAAAGTGCTCTCAGCTGAAAAGCTGATCGTCTTACCCTATGGTTTTTTACCGGTTTATGGGAGATTGCGAGTTGCTTTTCAATAAATATAGTTTGATGCTCCTTCATTCTGTCCAGATAGATAATGCCTAGGGAGCCTTAATAAGCTACTTAAATTCTCTTCATGCTTTCTAATGTTTTGATTGGGTCTGGCGTTTCAAAAATGCCGGCGCCGACTGCAAATATGTCTGCCCCTTCAGCTGATAAAGCAGGCAGTGTATCTATGTTGACGCCTCCATCAATGCCTATTGCAAATGAGAGTCCATGTTCTCCGCGAAGATCGTAGAGTGTCTGAAGGCGTTCGTGCGCGTGGGGTAGTATGACTTGTCCAGATGGTCCGGGTTCGACAGTAAGTAAAAGCACGTGGTCAATAATGCGATCGAAGTGCTTTATAACTTCAACGGGCGTGTTTGGTTTGATTGCAAGCCCGACCTTAATTCCCTGCTTATGATACGATTCTATTATCTGATGCGTCTTTCGATTAGATAAGTTTTCATAATGTACAGATATGAGGTCATGTTTATGGAGCGTTATCCGCTCAAGAACTGCTTGTGGATCGTCCACCATAAGATGGATCCAGAACGGTTTTTTTGTCACGTTTCTTAAAGCGTTTACAAATGCTGGACCTATGGTAATGTCAGCGGCAAAATGAAGGTCCATGATATCAAGATGAAAGCCCGCGCAGTGCGGTTCAAAAGAACGGATGATTTCTTCAAGCTTAAGCGGTGGCGCAGCTGTAATCGAAGGAAATATATGAGCCATAAAGAGTGTTCCTTAGGTATTTTGACTTTCAGTGTAGCTTATAGAGGAATACAGAGTATATCTTTTTTTTATTTAGAGGTTGTTTCGCTTCTTAATGAGGTGGAGTCCCTAAAAGTGAGCTAAAGAGAAACAGGCGCCTACGCGGCTTAATAAGAGTCAGAGTATTGACTCTTATTACAGGACAATCGTCCTGCACCTGTTGCTTGTTGTTACATACTCTTATTGTGTATGAGATAGACCGGAAAATCCGGTCTATCTCATTAGGCACATATACCAGAAAGGGAACTCACTTTCTGGTATATTAAACAACCGTAAAAAATTTAAGAAGGGTGTGGGTCAAGGGTCATAAAGCCTGAGCCAGGCTTATGAGCCCTTTCATAAGAGTCAATACTATGACTCTTATGATGACGCGTAGGCGCACGCTTCACTGATTTTTATTTGGGGACTGAACCTAGATTTTTAAAGGGAATGGTAAATGATTCTGCCTGCAACTCTTGAGTGTATACGCCTAAAAAAATCTGAGTGTATTTGTATAAAATATTGCACTTTTTAACCGTTGGGGTATATTAGGTTCATGCTATAGATCTAAAAAATGGATCTAGAATGTATCAAAAATGTTAAAATTAAGAGTCATATAGAGCATTTAGAAGTTTTGGAGGCGCTATGTTTGAGAAGTTTCGTCCTCTCTACGATAGAGTATTGATAGAGCGTATTGAAAGCAATGAGGAGAAAAGTTCTGGGGGTATTATTATCCCTGATGCTGCTAAGGAAAAGGCTCAAACAGGACGCGTAAAAGCTGTTGGCTCTGGCCGTGTAACACCCGAAGGTAAAGTTATACCACCCCAGGTAAAAGTGGGCGATACTGTTTTCTTTGGTAAATATGCCGGTACGGAGGCTGCGCGAGATCTTCTTATCATCCGTGAAGATGAAATTTTAGGAATTTTCTAATAATAAAAGCTGTGAAAAATAATTGAATAAGGATAAAACCATGGCTGGTAAAAAAATAGTATTCGGGCTAGAAGCACGGCAAAAGCTTGCTGCGGGAGTTGATACTTTAGCTAATGCAGTGAAAGTTACCCTTGGTCCTCGAGGACGTAATGTAGCATTTGAAAGCAAGTTTGGCTCGCCAAAAGTTACTAAGGACGGTGTTAGTGTTGCAAAAGAAATAGAATTGACTGATCCGCTTGAAAACATGGGCGCACAAATGGTGCGCGAGGTTGCAAGTAAGACCGCTGATGTTGCAGGGGACGGTACAACGACTGCAACGGTTCTTACACAAGCGATCTTTAGAGAAGGTAACAAGTACGTTACTTCAGGTGCTAATCCGATGGAGCTTAAGCGCGGCATCGAAAAAGCTGTTGAAGCCGCTGTTGCAGACATTAAAGCGCGAGCGAAAAAAATAAGTGATAAAAAAGAGATCGAACAAGTTGCGACTATATCCGCAAACTGGGATACCCAGATAGGCCAGCAGATTGCTCAAGCAATGGAGCGTGTTGGTAGGGACGGTGTTATCACTGTTGAAGAAGCAAAAGGAATGGAAAGCGAGCTTGAAGTGGTAGAGGGTATGCAATTTGATAGAGGCTACCTTTCTCCCTATTTTGTGACCGATGCTGAAAAGATGGAGGCTGTGCTTAATGAGCCTTACATTCTCATCTACGAAAAGAAGATTTCGAGCATGAAAAGTTTGCTTCCTATTTTGGAGGCTGTTGCAAAATCTGGAAGGCCGATGCTTATCCTTGCTGAAGATGTTGAAGGCGAGGCTCTTGCGACACTTGTTGTTAACAAGCTACGCGGTATTCTCAATGTGATTGCTGTCAAAGCACCAGGTTTTGGTGATAGGCGTAAAGCGATGCTTGAAGATATTGCTATTTTGACTGGTGGCAAACTCGTTTCCGAAGAGCTTGGCATGAAACTTGAAAATACTACTATTCAAGATCTCGGACGTTCTAAAAAGGTATTAGTAACTAAGGATTTTACGACCATTATTGATGGGTATGGGGCGCCAGAAAGCATCAAAGGGCGTGTAGCTCAAATTAAGGCACAGATTGAAAATGCTACCTCAGATTATGATCGAGAAAAACTCCAAGAACGTTTAGCAAAAATTGCTGGCGGAGTCGCGGTTATTAAAGTGGGTGCTACCACTGAAACTGAGATGAAGGAAAAGAAAGATCGTATCGAAGATGCCTTAAGCGCTACACGAGCTGCTATAGAAGAAGGTATCGTGCCTGGAGGCGGTGTAGCTCCGCTACGTGCTCAGCAAGCTATTGCTGCTTTAAAGCTTACCGGAGATGAAAAGTTAGGTGCTCAAATTGTAAACAGGGCTTTGGAAGAGCCACTTCGTATCATTTCTTCAAATGCTGGCTATGAAGCATCTGTTATCGTTGATGCTGTTCGCAAGGGTTCAGGCAATTACGGTTTTGATGCAAAGACCGGTGAGTATGTTGACATGGTAAGTGCTGGTATTATTGACCCTGCCAAGGTTGTAAGAACTGCTATTCAAAATGCAGCTTCTATTGCTGGTCTTATGTTAACGACTGAGGCTGCAATTGCTGAAATACCTGAGGAAAAGAAAGCTGAAGCTGGTCACTCCCATGGAGGCCCTCGCGGAGGCATGCCAGAAATGTACTAATTGATGCTTGAACTGGTTAAAGTATCTTTTCGTGGATGAGCATTTTTTGAGCTATTTTTTCAAAAAGAGGTACCGCTGTTGACGCAGCGGTCGCCTCTTTTTTTTCCGTTTCTTTAATAAATGTAACGACTATTCTTTTATAAGCGTCCTTTTCGATAAGCCCTATAAAGGTAAAAATATTGTGCGAGGGCTGATAGACACCATCAACAAGAAGGTTAGCAGTTCCTGTTTTGCCCAAAATAGTGTATCCGTTAATGCGCGCACGCTGTGCAGTTCCTCGGGTAATAGTCTTATGAAGGATAGCTCGCAACGTGTCGACGGTTTTTTGTGAATAGAGGGTTTGAGAAAAGGTGGTTTTTTGTGCCTCGGGGCTCAGTATAAGACGAGGCGTTACCATTGCTCCTTTAAGTGCGACGAGTGAAAACGCTCTTGCAAGTTGTAAGAGCGTTGCACGTATTTCGTACCCGAATGAAAGGGAAAAAATACTCAGCTTAGACCATCGCTCGGGGGGATTTACAAAACCTTTTTGCTCTCCGGGAACTTCTATGCCTGTTTTTTTTCCAAAGCCACAGCGACGGTAATGTTTATAAAGAGCAGGACCGATTCTCTGTGCAACTTTTGAAGTTCCAATGTTGTTTGAAAGCTCTATTACTTGAGAAAAGGTCAATAGCCCATGCGGTTTTAACGTATTGACTTTAAACCCTTTGATGGTGGTGCTTTTAGTGTTTTCGCAATCAATGATCTCATCCGAATTGACAGAATTTTCTTCAAGTGCTGCAAGTGCTAAAAAGATTTTAATGACAGATCCAAGCTCATAGGTATCGGTAAGCAGTTTATTTTTACTTCTTTCAACATCGTTATTTTCAAGAGGCCTATTTGGGTCAAAGTTAGGGTATTGAGCCATGGCGAGTATGTCGCCCGTTGTCGGATCCATAATTAGTGCGGCAGCTTCCTGTGCTTTAAGTTTGTTGGCTGCTGCTTTTATTTCTTCAAATGCTAAAAATTGTAAACTCGCATCAATGGTCAGCCTGACGGGTGATGGATGAGTGTCTTTTTGTCCGGTTAAAAGGTCATCATACGCTTTTTCAATGCCAGAAATGCCATGATTGTCAGAATCGGTTATTCCGATAACAGGCCCTACTGATTCTACAGGGTAAAACCGTTTTTTTTCTGGCACATACTTTATCTCGTTAAAAAGACTTTGACTTATGCATGATCTATCTTTTTCATCGATATGCCTTTTTACGTACATAAACTGGGTATGAGCTAAAGCTTCTCTGCTTTGCATTAATTGCTTATAGGCACGAGGAAAATGTTCTGCCAAAAATGTGCTTATTTTTAAAAGACTTGCATCTGATAGCTTACTGGGGATAATAAAAGCACTTAACGACGGAACGGTAAGCGCTAAAGTTTTCCCGTTTCTGTCGACGATTTCAGCCCTTTCATATACTAAAGTATTTCGTTTGTGCATGTTGTCAGGAAGAGCATGGAGTAAGGAGCCATGGCTTACTTGCAAAGTGTAGAGGGTTGCTATGATTAGACCATAACACATGACAAAAAAGAAAAAAATAAAGTTAAGTCTTTGCTTTTGAGCTGTCGTCATCATCAGCCCTTCGGTAAACTTTTCATGTTTTTTAATCTAAGCGGGACCATTCCTGCCTCCAATGCATATGCCTTAGCATTGCCATGGCTATTTAAATGAGCCCGAGCACTAATTAACACGGTGCGGCGCTCAAGAAGAGCAGCACGTACCTTCTCATTTTTTTGCTTGGCATGCGCGTGCTTAATATAAAAATTGGACTTATATAGATATAAGCTTATTAGTAAAAGTTGAGTGATACCTATTGAGGTGATACATCTTTTGAGTGTGCGCACATTGTTGGCTTTCGTACTAATATTCGCTCATAGAAATAACATATGAGAGGTTTTGATAGCAAGAATGGGGATCTTATAAAGCGAGATGATACGCAAGGAGCTCTTTTTTTAGCCATACTGTTGTTTATTTTTATCGACAATGAATAACATGACACTAAAAAAGGATAAGGAGAATCTATGCTTATTTCGATTCGAAGCTGTAAGCACATCGCTTTTTTGTGTATCATTTCCGCTCATTTTTGTACAAAAGCGGAGCAGCTAGAAAAACCAACAAAACCAGCATTGGAAAAAAGCATCAAAAAGAATAATCGAGTAGTTGCAAGACCGAGGCACCAGAAAGCTGAACGTTCTTTTTTTAGGCGCGGATATGATAGAGTTGTAAGTGCCTTTGAAAAACTGATTCGCGCCTTGGGTTTTAGTAAAGAGGTAAAGCCGGTCTCTAAAAAGTAGAAAAAAGGGGACAGGTCCGTCCCCTTTTTTAATTAGAAATCTACAGCACCTGTAAAGTGTACTTCGCTTACGTTTTCACTCAAGCGCTTACGATGATCGAGCTTGAAGCCTACAGCGATGCTCATAGGCATAGGAGAACGAATTTTGACACCAAAACCAACTGATTGCCTAAAGTTGAAATTGTTGTTTTTGAGTAAACCTTGCTTAATGCCATCGATGCTTGAAGCACCCGGCGTATCCCATCCCGCACCCCCATCATAAAAGACAAGACCGGCTATGTTAAAGTCGCGTGTGATAGGAAAAACAAGCTCAGCATTCATCCAGAAGGCTTTTTTAGCGCCAATTGAGTCACCAAAAATAGTTGGACCGATTTGCCCGAATAAAAAGCCTCTGACGGTGGCAGGTCCACCTATATGGTACAATTCCCGATATGGGACGATATTTTTTCCAAGCTCCTGCACAATACCCATGTGACCATGTAAGTGAAGAATAAGGTCATACTCATTGATAAGCGGTGTGTACCAATGTGCATCAGCATCCCATTTGATAAATCCAAAGCCATTCGTTTGAAGAGGTATACCCACCTTAAAAACGGATGACCAGAGGTAGCCCCTATTTGGCGTGATAGGATTGTTTCTGTAGTCTTGTACTGCTTGAGCACTCGTCCACAAAAGGTCACCCGGCTGGAATATGCGATCAATTGCTGTTTGAAATGCATCGGTAAAGTCTTGTGATCGCTCTTCCAAAGGTGGATGGCCGATTACACGTTCTTTATATTTAATACGCTCAGCACCAATATCAAAAAGAACGTTCATGCCGCCAAAAAAGCTTGTGTTAAAACCAAGACTCGCTGATCCACCGGTTAATTCTTCACGTGGGGCTTCGTTTACATGTCTAAAATCAGTATATGTTGATGTTCTATGAAAAAGATCAATGCCTGTTTGAATCGGTCTATCATACAACCAAGGGTTAATTAAACTGAGCGCTATTTGGCGGTCTTGACGCGAAACGTAGGCTGATGCGTTATAGCGGATGCCTGTACCAAAAAGGTTTGTATCGTGCGCTCCGACACCAATCTGGATAGATCGGGCAGGTGACTGAAAGTCAGAGCCATCGCCACCGAGCTTAATATCAGCAAAAATACTTCCTGTGCGTACTTCTTGAAGCATTAGGTCAAGATCTGCGAGCGAGTCGGAAAGACGGGAAATTTTCCAGTTAACCCCACTACGAGGATCGAAGTAACCGAGTCGCTCTACGTTTGCGCGAGAATCATCCATTGCGCGAGTTGTAATAAGGCTTCCTTCAGTAAGGGTCAATTCTCGCCGTATAACTTTTTCTCTCGTTTTACGGTGACCAATGATATTTATTTGATTAAGGAGCACTGGCTGACCGAGCGTGCTTAAAAATTGTAGATCGACCGTTCTTCTTTCTTCGTCAATTTTGTCAAACTTAACGTCGATATCAGCAAAAATGTATCCTTGTTGTCCCCATAATTGGCGTAAAATCTCAAGTGTCTGTCGGATCGCTTCGCTTGAGTAAAGATCACCAGGCGTTATCGGAATACGGTCAAGAATTTCTGCTTCGCTACAAAGCTCATTGCTTTGCGCAGATACTGAACCAACCATGTACTGCTCACCCTCTGTAATATAAAAGGTGACAATAAAGTGGCACGGGCTTTTAGGATCGCGCTCTACTTTAACGTCATCAACGCGTGCGTATAAAAAGCCATTGCTCTTATAAAAGTGCTCAATAACATACGGATCATGATGTTTTGTAGCCTCGGGCTGATAGCTTCCTGATTTATCGAGGAAACTAAAGAGCCATTCAGGCCTTGTAAAAATAAGTTTTCTCAGCTTATTGCTTTGCACGCACTTATTTCCTACAAAGTGGACCTCTCTTATGTACGAGCGTGGACCTTCAATAATCAAAAAACGTATTTTTGCTCTGTTATTCTCGCCCGGAACAATTTCTGCGCTCACCTGCGCGTCGTGGTAGTCTTTTGCTCGGTATATTTTCTGAATACTCTCGGCAAGGTAGTCGAGCTCTTCCTCTTCAACGCCACGTAAATCGGGAAGTTGAAGCTGCTTTTCAATCTCTTCCCTTTTTAGGCTTTTATTTCCTTCAAAGACGATTTCATCAACAATATCCTTTTCCTCCAAAGTGATACAAAGTTCTAACTCTTCAGGCGATAGCACACGTGCACTTACCTGAATGTTCGGTTTAAAATAACCCATACCATACAAAGAGCGGATAAGTTCACTTGAAAGCTGCGGTTTAAAAACCTGCCCTACTCTGTAGGGAATCTTTGTATAGATTGCTTCGTCCGGTACGTTTTTGTTTCCTTTGATTATTATATTTGCAATTTTAAAAGTTTGTGGGGTTGGTGTTTCTGGTGCTATTTCTTGAGACAATTGAGCATGTAAAAAAGCAGAAGGCCAAGTTATAATACCTGCAAGCAGAATAATAAGTATCCAAGGCCACGCTTGAAGGGTGCGAGTGCTTGCCATAGCGGCTCCTACAACATCGTGCATATACTATTGTGGTCTAGACTCTCTTATGATACCCTTTTTGTTAAAATTAGCTAGAAAGTATCTAAAAAATGCCTACTACCATAAATCTTTTATCTCTGACTAATACGTTGTCCGGTACGAAAGAGGTCTTTAAGCCGTTAAAGCCAGATGAGGTAAAGCTGTATGTGTGTGGGATTACGCCCTATGACTATGCGCATATCGGGCATGGTAGATGCTATGTGACTTTCGATATTTTATACAGGCTTCTCACCCTTCTAGGTTTTACGGTAAGCTATTGCCGCAATTTTACTGACATCGACGATAAGCTTCTCAATCGTGCCCGTTGCGAATACGATGATCAAACTAAGTATACTGAGGTTGCTCAAAAGTACATAGATGCCTTTCAGGAAGACATGACAGCACTGGGTTGCTTGTCGCCAACCTATGAACCACGAGTTACAAATACTATTCCTGAAATTATAACTTTTATTGAAGGACTTGTGGCTAAAAGACATGCGTATGTCGTAGAAGGCGATGTTTACTATAGCATTGAGAGTTTTTCCCCATACGGAAAACTTTCTAAAAGAAACGTCGATGAAATGATTGCGGGTGCTCGTGTTTTGGTAAATGATAAAAAACGAAACCCTCTCGATTTTGCGTTATGGAAGTGCGAAGCAGAAGGCACATTTTGGAAAAGTCCGTGGGGATATGGTAGGCCTGGATGGCATATCGAATGTTCGGCAATGGCTTTCAAATACCTTGGTGACCAGCTTGATATTCACGGGGGAGGAATGGATCTTATTTTTCCCCATCATGAAAATGAGATCGCTCAATCTGAGGGTCTCCTTAAAAAGTCGTTTGTGCGTTATTGGGTACATAACGCTTTTGTCCGCATTAATCAGGAGAAGATGTCAAAGTCGCTCCAAAATTTTTTAACGCTTAAAGACCTTTTTAGTCAATTTAAGCCCGAAGTCGCGCGCTATCTGTTTCTGCAACATCATTATAGAAGCCCACTTGATTTTGCACTTGACGAATTACCCTCGATTGAAAAGAGTTATCAACGCCTACAAAAGCTTTTTGAAGGCACCGTTTTAGAAAAAAAGCTTTCTTTCGATGAGCTAAAGCCGATAGCACGGCGTATGGTAACGTTTTTGTGTGATGATTTAAATACTCCCGGAATGCTTGGAGTTGTCTTTGAGCATGCTAAAGAAATACAAGAGGATGCCGTCTTAAAAAAACAGGCCTACTATATTCTTAAGCAGATTGCTGGTTGCGCGCTAAGCCCTCTGGAGGAAAAAGTAATCACTCCCCAGATACAGCTTATCTTGCAACAAAGAGAAGAAGCGCGCAAAAAGAAAGATTGGCAAACGGCAGATGCATTGCGAGATCAGCTTAAAGCTCTCGGCTTTGACGTGCAAGATAAAAAACTCTGACCCAACTGTAAGGTACATTTTTGGGCTTGCGTACTGACGCTTGCGATACTATACTATGCCCAATCGAAGTTAGCCTTGTATGAAGGAGGATATACCATGACCGCAAAGAATTTTTTGTCCTTTCTTATAGCAGTGGCCACTATCTCTTTTTTTCCCTTACATTCCTACATTCCCATTGAAGAGCTAGTGGATCTTGAGACCTCAATTGAACTTGCGGATCATCTTGATGCTGCCACTTTAAATGCCCTCCTCAAATCCTGCTTTTCGGCGCTTGCTCCCGCGATAGAGGAAATGCGCAAAGAATCTGAAAACAGTCAAACCCGGATGCACGCCGCAAGAAACCTTATTGCCTTAATTCCTGATGTCTTTGACGATGTAAATCTTTATTTTGAGGCTGAGTTTCAGTGGAAGGAATACCATGACAGAGCTATTACCGTAAGCGCTGGTTTGCTATCTCGTAAGTATTTTACCGATCTAATTAAGATAATTGAGACAATTAGGCACATTAAGGCTTTTGCTCCAGAATTTTACCAAAAAAGGAGCGCCTTTACTGCTCGTATAGATAGCTTAGGTCTTTTCTTAAAGGAAAATCAGACTTAAAAAACATGGGACTTTAAGCTAGGAAGAGTCCAAAAAGTAAGCCAAAGAGAAATAAACGCCTACGCGTCATAAGAGTCAATACTATGACTCTTATGAGGACATTGTCCTGCACCTATTGCTTGTTTTGCGTGTTACATACTTATTGTGTATGGGATAGACCGGAAAATCCGGTCTATCCCATTAGCACATATACCAGAAAGGGAACCCCTTTCTGGTAAAATAAATCTACGTAAAAAGTTTAAGAAGGGTGTGGGTCAAGTCATAAAGCCTGGGTCAAGGGTGTCTACCCTTGCGCTCGCCGCGTAGGCGTACTTCCCTCATCTTTATGTGGGCATAGAACCTAACCGAGATGCTCTTCAATGCGAGCTTTAAGATCGTCCTTAGCGATATAGCCCATGTGGCGCCAGACCACTTTCTTGTTTTTTATAAATACAATCGTCGGCACAGAGGTGACATTAAATTGTATAGCTAAATCACGGGCCTCATCAACATTAAGCTCAGCAAAAATGTATGCGTCGCCTAATTCGTGAGCTAAAGCCTGAAAATGTGGCTTTAAAAGCATGCACGGACCACACCAAGTTGCGAAAATATCGATGATAACGGGCTTTTTTGTTTGTTCTAAGACGTTGCTAGCGTTTTGGTTACTTAACGTTGTGAGCATAAGATCTTTACCTTAAAAATAGCTAATGATTAGGATACTGTGCAGTCTACCGTTGTCGATTTTAAAACGCAATAGATTGTGATGCGGGTCAGCATAGGAGCCGGTTATCAAACGGGGATTTGCGGCTTTTAGTAGATCGCAATTATGCAAAAAAGCCATATAACACATGCAAAACTCTTGCTATACTTAACTAGTCCTTCTTACACTGACACGTAACCCTTAAGGAGCATCTATGTATCATGAAACTGTAGCAAGCCAAGAGCACGTAAAGAATCTTTTTTATCGCGTATATGCGTGGATGACTGGAGCGCTTTTAGTTACAGCAGCTACTTCTTATGCTGTTATAATGACGCCCAGCTTAGTCTATACATTATGGTCAAATACGTGGCTTATAGTTTCCCTAATAGCCGTTCAGCTTATTGTTGTTATAGTTTTTTCAAGCAAGCTGCCAACTCTGTCTTATAGAACAGCTTTGAGCCTTTTTCTTGCATACGTCATACTGAGTGGTGTGACGCTGTCGGCGGTTTTACTGGTTTACCCTATCATAACTATCCTTCGCGCCCTCATTGTTACAGGTGGCATGTTTGCCTCCGCGGCCGTTTATGGATATTTTACAGACACCGATCTTTCTAAGATGCGGTCTCTTCTTACGATGGCGCTCTTTGGGTTTATCATAGCTTTATTGGCAAATCTGTTTTTACAAAGTACGCTGTTTGATTTTATAATCTCCTGCGTTGGGGTAGTTCTTTTTACTGTCTTGACTGCTTTTGATGTTAATGCAATCAAGCGGTACGCAGATCAAATAGAAGAGGGTACTGAAGACTATAATAAGGTTGCCTTGCTAGGGGCTTTAAAGCTCTATCTCGATTTTGTTAACCTCTTTCTTAACATACTAAGGCTTATGGGCGGTGGCCGTAAAAAGTAGCGCATGAGGGACTGGAGGGGGTAATGAACATTCGTAAGGTTGCAATTTTATGGCTGGCGAGTTTGTATCTTCCCATAGCTTGTCAACCCGAGAAAGTTGCCACACGTAGAGACGGCCCAGAAAATGAAGAAGCGGTCATTAATTTAGTTGAAGAGGGCGTTCAATTTTTGCAAACTCATACGGTCGATGAGGTATGCGTTGACTTTACGTATAATCCCCGGTGGCGCGAACCGGACACAAAGCTTTTTCTTATAGACGAGCGCAATAGAATATGGTGTATCCGGGATGAACCCAACCTTATCTGGAAAATACTTGAACACAAAGCGACTCTGCTTTTGGGTAATATTCCATACGCGATGCGTGAACGTGGTGTTCAAGGGGGTTGGCTTTCATTTTTGTGGAATGAACAATTAGTACGTGTTTACGTTAAAAACGTGACAAAAGGTCGACGCACCTTTACTATGGGAGCCTTTCTGTTTTCTGAAGGGCCACGCCAGCAAGTGAAAGAGCTTGTTTTTACAGCAAGAAATCTCCTAAAACAAGTGGGGTTAAATACTGCTATTGAACGAATCAGTAGCCCAACGGGTCAATTTTTGCGCGGATCCTTCTCGGTCGCTCTTTACGATTACGATGGGATATGTTTGGCAAATTCTTACAATCTGACGTGCGTAGGATCTCGAGCACAAGATCGTATTGATGATTCGGGAAAGCAAGCTTTTGAAAAGTATGTACATGTAACAAAATCAGCTCCTTACGGATGGGTTGACAGCGTCTATAACGGTATTCGTGAGCGAATGTTCGTTGCCCGTTTTACCTATCCAAATGCACCAGCGCATAGGTTTTATATTCTTACCTCAGGCTATTACCCACAGGTAAACGATGAGTTTGTTGTTTCAATGACCCACGAAGCTAAAGCCGTTATGGAACGCGAAGGCGCTGAAAAAGCGTTTGCTATTTTTTCTCCTGTGACCGGTCACAACCCTTTTTATAAAGCTCGTTTATATTTAGTCGTCTATGATGAAAAAGGCGTAATAAAGGCACATAGTCGATTTCCTTCTTTAGTGGGGGTAAACGCTTATTACCAAAAGGGTCAAGCGGGTTATTTCTTAACCCAGAGAATCCTTAATGCCGTTTCTAAGAAAGACCAAGGCTGGGCATTTATTTATATTAGAAATGCTGCAGAACTTGTTTATGTGCAGCGTGTTACATTACCTGAAGGAACCTTTATCGTAACGATACAAGGCTATTCGCCGCTTGATAAAGAGCACACGTCAGCGGCTATAGTTGAATGGCTATGCGGCAGATTGACTGTTGAGCAGCCATTATTACTGTTTCACTCACTAAACCGTGGTGCTGCTGTATGGAATCTTGGCTTCAAGGGAACAGGCCAAGCCAATATTTACAGCGACCTTTTTATTGAGATTTATGATAAGCATGATTTTTGTGTGTCAGCTGGGGCGCAGGTACATAAGATGTGGAAGAAAATGGATGACGGCTTTAAGCACAGCCTGTCTAAACTAAAGCGTGCTTCAAAGCCCGAAGGCTGGTTTTACGATAAAGTCGGCGGTTTAACGCGTAGGTACTATATAAAAAATTGCGTATTAAGCTCCGGAGACTCGTATTCCATTTTTGTTGGATACGTCTGGCCTTAGGAAAAAACGGGGGATATAGCATGAGGTTTTATTACTTTTTTTTCATGAGCTTACTTCTGTTAAAGAATCTGTTTCTTTTTTGTCAGACTGAAGATTTGGATGCTATACATAAAATACAAAGAAATGCTGTAGTCCTTCTTGAAAAAGCTGTATCGTTTTTAAATCGTGAAGGGCTTGACGTTGCTTGTCAAGCTTTTGCTCTTGATCCTGCGTGGAAGCATAATTCCATTGCTCTCTTCATTTTCGGTGTTGATGGCCGAGTGTATGTTGATAATGGTTACTTTGATTGTTTCTGGAGAAATCTGGGAAAGAGAGTCGATTTTTTTGGCGATCCGCTTATTCCTACAATGATTGCGCAGGGCCAAAGTGGTGGTTGGGTCACTCATCTTTTTTTAAACGACATTCGGCACTCCTATGTCAAGCTTGTTACATTGGAGGGTAAAACGTATATTGTTGGAGCAACGTTTTTTCATCAATCTCCAGTGCTCCTTTCTATCTTGATAGTTGAAGCGATGAAGCGTTTGTGGGAGCGCGATGGCGATATAAGCGCTATCCAGCTTATAAATAACCCATTTGGATCACTTGTCTATGGCAATGCGTATGGCATTGTTATGAATACAGAAGGTGTTTGTTGGGCGCATGGAAATAACGTATTGCTTGTCGGAAGGAGCTTAACCGATCCGAGCATTGTGGGTAAATCGGCGTCGGTCGCTTTTAAAAAAGTAATAGAGACCATAAAGCATCAAGATCATTTTTGGGTTGAATTTGAAGAAAACGGCCTTACAAGGGCTCTCTATTGCAGAAAATTTATGTCAGGAAAGCTCAGAAAAACGTTTATATTCATGGCGGGCTATTATAAAAACTTTACCCCCGAGCTAGTAAAATCAGTGACCCGAAAAATAGGTGATGGACTTAAAAACAGCAAAAATGTTCATGACTATTTAAATCGCTTAAGACGAGGTGATTTTACTCACTATTTAAAAGGAGATCTAGACATCCTTGTTACCGATGCTCACGATGTCGTTCATTATTTTAGCAATAAGGCCCGGGGTGCAGCTTTTCTAGGCAAATCAATCATCAATTACGTAGACACTTTTAAAAGGCCTTATAACAAAATGTTGTTTGCAAAATTAATGCACTCGCCCGACGCCTGGGTGTCTCGTTTTTTGCATGGCAATGTTCTTGAACGGATATACGGTTATAAGGTGGAGACGCCCGAGGGTGCTTATATTGTCCAAGCCCGCGGATATTATCCTTATGAGCACCGTGAAGTTGTTCAAATTATAGTGGATGATGCCCATGATTACCTTGAAGCGAGCGGTAGTCCGAAGGCGTTCGATGCTTTAAAAGATGTATACGGGTATTTCGTTAAAGGGACTCACTCTATTTTTCTTTATGATACACACGGTATCTGCTGGGTTTCTGGTATACGGGAGTCAAATATTTGGAGCAAGAGCGATTTCATGGCTTCGATTCCTGAAGGCTTTAGCGATGAGAAAAAAAGAGACTCTATTCGTAGGTGGTTTGTTCGCAAAATGGTAAAGCAGTTTGGTACCAAGGAGTCCTTTGTGGTTGCCTCATACTATTATCCAGAACAAGGGGAAAAGAATGAGAAATAGTGTATATGCGTTGCTCATACTTTGCTTTTATGGTACGCAATGTCATGCTCAAAAAAGCCAGATGCTTAATATTAAGCGCAAAGAAAGCTACTCCCAGAGGATCTTACGTAAAGCTGCTGACTTTTTTGAAAGAAATTCTGTTAGCGATGCTTGCCATGCATTTACCTATGATCCTTCATGGCTCAAGGGCGAAATGTTTATTATCGTGCTTGATGAGGAGGGCATGTGCTACACCTTTGGCAGTGAAAAATCACGTATATGGGAAAATTTTGCAGAATATAAAGACCCACTTGGTGAGTCACTTCTTAATCGGTTTTTAAAAAGCGGCGAAGAGGCCGTTCATACCATTCCGCTTAATAATGCCCGTATGCGCTTACGTACAAAGAAGGTCAAAAAAGATGGTAAAGGGTTCATACTCGGCTGTGGTTTTTACCCTGATGCATCGGAATACGTATCACTTGAGCTTGTTGAGCGAACAATTCAGATGATTAAGGAGGTTGGCATGCCTAGTACGGTTCGCGCGGTTAATAATCCTGCCGGCGCCATGCTTTCTGGCGACAGTTTTCTTTTTATTATTCGTAAAGATGGTAGGATTTTGGCCCATGGCGGAGATAGGGCTCAAGTAGGAAAAAATATCAACGACCAACCGCTTTTGCCTACGGATTCCCCCGAGTTGCAGGAAGAAGTTGCGTACCGGAAAGTGTTAATTGAATTCTTGCAAAGCAATAAGCCAAAAGGATGGCTTCCTCCTGTTAAGCTCAATAATACAACGCAGCGTATTTTTATATCAAAGTATACCGATCCAAGGACTTCTGAAGTCTTTCTTGTAGGATCTGTTTATTTTCCTGAAATCGATGATGACGCTATTTATTCACTTGTGCAGAAGGCTATTACCTATATTAAGGCCCAGGGCAAGCAAGTTGCTTTTACAACTATTAGTACGCCAAGAGGCCCATTAGCACTCGGGCGAGGAAGGGTTATCGTCTATGATGGTAATGGAATGTGCCTTGCTAATGCTGAGGATGCAAATTTTGTTGGCAACAATCTCATCAAGAGAGTTGATGCCCAAGGACATTATTCTCTCAGGCGGCTTATTGAGGACGTAAATAAATATGGACATGCATGGTCAAGCGAGTTTTCAAGAAACACCTATAAGCTCATTTACTCCGAAAAACTTGATTTACCGGACGGCGCGCTTATCGTTTCCGCTGGTTATTGGCCAGCCTCTAAAGAGTTAACTGTTCGAGGAATGGTTGATCGTGCGGCTGATGGCTTAGTAAGTCAAGGAAAACCAGCGTCCATGTACGATTTTAGTGGTTTTGATTCCGACTTTTTGCGTGGTGAAGTTCACATAACAGCGTTTAATACTGAGGGCGTTGTCTTAGCTGATGGACCTTGGTATAAACACCTTATCTGGTCCCCCATGTCGATGCGCGATAGGTATGGAAGAAAGGTTATTGAAAAGATTCTTGCAACGGCTGCTCGTGGTGAAGGATGGGTCGACTATAAGCAAGCAAATGCAACCTTTAGGGCATATACTCGCCGAGTGGATCTAGAGCGTTCCCCGAAGAACGTAGAAAGCGTCGTTGTTCTTTCAGGACACTATGTATTCTAAGAGACTATTATGCTAAAGAAAACTTCACCCTTGGGCTTGTAAATATTAAAACTTCATTTATAATAAAAATTGTTTTTTAAAGTAAAACATTTTTAAGATGGAGTTTTTATGACAGTGCGCCCGGTTTCTGTTGTTTTGGGTATAGTTGTGCCGTTTTTGATGGCTGGTTGTATTCATCAGTCTGATGAGCAGATTTTAGAAAAAGCTGAGCGCTATTTTGCTGTTGTTTCTTTACGTTATGAAAAGCTACTTGATACGGCCGATCCTGAAAAAATTATACTTTGTGCACGCAGTCTTGGTACTTCGTCGTATGCTCCCACAACTTCATGGTTCGATTTCATATTTAAGGGTGATTCTACCTATAGGGAGGCCATTCCTCTACACACAGTGGCACGTTTTCTAGAAAGCGATTTGGATGATTTGTATAGTCATCTTGCGTCATTACAGACGCGATTATTGGTTGGACTTCCTATTTATAAAAGGCTACAAATGTTGCGTGATGGCCTCGTGCAAGCGCTTGAGACCATCAAAGTTGATGAGGATTATATTGAAGAAGCCCGTTTTATAGATTTAAAACGTGTTGAGGAAAAGCGGCTAGCAGCTGAAAGGGATCAGCGTGACTATCTTCGAAAAATAGCTGAAAGACCACCTTATAAAGAAGAAATTACAATCACTGAAATTGTAAAAAAACCCTCAAAAAAGCACTGTGAAGTTGAATGCGACGAGACGCGGCCAGTCAAAAAACCCAAAAAGGAAATTGCTGAGATCGTAGTAGAATAACTCTGTATTCAAAAATATAATGGGCCTTCCAAAGGCACATATACCAGAAGGGGGAAATCCCTTTCTGGTATATTAAACCCACATAAAAGTTTAAGCAGGGTGTGGGTCAAGGGCGTTTGCCCTTGCGCTGGCCGCGTAGGCGCCTCTTTCTCTTTGACTTACTATTTAGGGACTCTACAAGGCCTAAGAAATGAGGAAGGCCTTTTTAAGCCATTTTTTGACGCTTTATCTCATCGGCGTAAAAAGTAAGAAGTCCTACAAAAAAAACGCTTGCTGCTAGTGCAAATTGGAGCGTCAGTTTTTCGCCAAGAAAAGCCCATCCCAACAATCCAGCAAATATAGGAATAGAAAAACCTGATAACGAAATTAAGGTTGCGCTGTGATGTTTTAGTAAAGAAGCATAAAGTGTATAGGCAATTACGTTTCCTGCAATGATCGTGTAAGTGAGTAGTAACCAAAACAGTGAAGGCGAGCTTATGACCAATGGTGAAGGTGTATCGAGCCACGCTGAGGTTAATAAAGCTATGATGCCACTTTGGGTCATAATAAGTCCGTTAAGTTGTGCTGGCGGATAGCGATTTTTTCGTAATTGGTGTTGTACCATAATCCAGCCAAAACGACTAAAAAGAACAGCACACAAGGCCGCAGCTTGGGGTAGCAATAAAGGGCCTGTACAGGTTTTTGTGCCCACGTTAGAAAGGTTGACTGAAAACAAAACGCCTGCGCAAGCTATCAAGATGCCAATAATCTTATTTCGTGTTAATTTTTCGCCAAAAAGTAGGTATGCGTAAAGAGCAGTTACAAATGGGTCGATGCTTCCTAAAAGTGTGGCGTGGCCAGTTTCTAAATTTTTAAGAGCGTAGTTTTTTAAAATTGATGGGGTGTAGGTTGTAAAAAAAGCTATGCCCGTTAAAAACCGCCAATCTTCTTTTAATTGCGCGAGGGTGTAGGTGCGCTTTTTCCAAGTATAAGAAAGAAGAATTATTCCGGCGCTCAGCATTCTTATGCCAACGAATAAAACGGGTGGGATTATCGTGAGAAGGATTTTATTAACGAAGATACCGCTTGCAAAGAGAGCAAAAGTAAAGAAAATAATAAACACGCGCGCACTCGGTGATTTGTTTATGTAAGTATACCCGTTTTGATTAAGAGAAGGAAAGCGGGCACTTTTAATGGAGGAGAGAGTGGGATTCGAACCCACGATCCCGATCTCTCAGGATAACGGTTTTCAAGACCGCCGCCTTCGACCACTCAGCCATCTCTCCAGTTGAGTTTTATGTGGTCTTCGTTTTAAAGCTGGTGCGCCCAGGAGGAGTCGAACCCCCAACCTTCAGATCCGTAGTCTGACGCTCTGTCCAATTGAGCTATGGGCGCATTCAATGAAAAATAATAAAAGTATTTTAACAGAATTCTCGGTGGCGGTCAAACGACAAGGGGCTTATTTAAATGCTTTTTGCCAAGCAAGCGCACGTTCTAGAAGCTCGTTTAAGAAAGCGTGTTTTTGATCAGAATAGCCTAAGAGTGTCCGAGTGCCTGAATTGAGGATGCGCTCTTTCATGCTGGAATATTCATGCGCCACCAGTGGATGGGTTATAAGATAGTTTCGCAACGCAGTGTTGTTATTGCAAAGATTGCTTTTATAGCGTGTGATTGCAAGATTATATCCATGCTTTGGGCCTCTTTTTCGATAGTATAACCGCTCTGGTATGCCAGCGTGCCCGAAGCCCGTATATCCAAGCTGTTCAAGTAAGTTATTTTCTACGGTAGTTACTGTAAGACTGTTGAGGCCGATAAGAATATCAATAATGGGTTTTGCTTTTAGGCCAGGAACGGCAATGCTGCCAAAATGTTCGATACCCTCTAATCGAGAGCCAAATACCTTTTTAAGGGGAACTTTTTCTTCTTCGAAAAATTTTTTCCACGAAGGGCTGTATGCGACTAGAATGATTGGTTCGTCTATTTGGTGTTGCATAGTATCTATTGATAGATGGCACTTGGTGGAGAGAGAGGGATTCGAACCCTCGCGCCCCGTTTTACAGGACTCTTGCTTAGCAGGCAAGCGCTTTAGACCACTCAGCCATCTCTCCTTGCATGATTCTTATATTCTAACCAAGAAAGCCCTATTAATCAAGGCGGCTTTGGGCGTAGCTGATGACGAAGGCGTTCGAGCGTTAGGTTTTTCTGAGGGGACAGCAAACAAGTAAGTCCAGAATCAAAATAATGAGCGTCCATTGCTGTTTTCATGTTTATCATATATAATAGTTATTGTTATAATAATAAGGTGAGCTATGAAAAAGATAAATGTTACTTTTACGATTCCTGTTGAAACAAATAAGCTGCTACACTCTGTTGTTGGCCGCAGAAAAATAAGCTCCTTTGTTACTCAAGCTCTACATAAGGCGTTAAAAGAAGAGTTAGAAGCTCTTAAAGAAGCATATGCTCAGGCAGAGCAGGATCCTGATAGAAGGTCAACTATAAAAGACTGGGATGCGATAGAGATAGAAGGATGGGAATGAGCACTTGGCCAAAACGTGGGGAAATTTACTGGGTTAATTTAGACCCAACAATGGGGTCTGAAATTACAAAAACTCGGCCAGCGTTGATTATTTCCAATAACGCACATAACGAAATATCTCGTCGAGTTATTGTGGCTCCCATTACTAGTAAGGCAACCAAAGTTTTTCCATTTGAGGTCGCACTTACTATTAAGGACAGAAATTGTAAAATATTACTTGATCAAGTGAGAGCTATTGATAAATTAAGATTGGCTAGCAAAATTGGCATTGTTTCGATTGATGTCTTGGAAAAAGTTGAAATTGCTCTTAAAACGGTATTTTCCTTATCATAAGTTTTAGAACAAGCGTTTCAAATAACTTGTCTAATGCAACAAGCCTCTCTAAGCGGTATCAGCCTTAATTCACTTATTATCGAGAAATTGAAAACAGATACGTAAAGATAAAATGGCTCTAGTAAGATGATTCTAGAAATTAAAGTTTTTCCGTGTTCTGGTAGGCAAGAATGGGCCATTGAAGCAAATGGCATGATTAAATGTTACCTAAAAAGCCAGCCTGAAGGTGGTAAAGCAAATCGAGAGTTTCTGATGCTTCTGGCACATTTATTGGGATTACCTGTACGGCAGCTTACCATAGTGTCGGGATTGACGACTCGTATCAAGCGGATTAGGATACCTGTAGAGATTACTCAGGAAGCACTTTCAAAGCTTATTGAGTCACAAAACAGGTAACATTCTTACATTTTAAAATATATGCCCTATTTTATATGGACCGGTATAGACGGCAGTGGTATCGTCAAAAAAGGAAAGCGTTTTGCGCGTACGGCACAGCTTCTCAATACGCAGCTTTTACGAGAAGAAATTGCTTTAAAGAGCTATTCTAAATCATTGTGGAACAGAGTCTTGCCATTACCAAAACAGGTTCAGGGCCAATTTGCAGAGCACTTGGCAAGCCTTTTAGAAAGGGGGATTCGTTTAGCCGATGCTCTTGATATTGTAAGTAAAACCGTGGCGTGGCCTCTGGTGCGGGATGTAGCACGCGATTGCGCCCAGGGAGTTTGTGAAGGACTATCTTTGGGCCAAGTTTTACATGCTCACGATCCATTAATAGATAGGATTTTTGTGACGCTTGTAATCGCAGGGCAGGAAGCGGGAGCCTTGCCAAAGGTATTAAGAATACTGACCAACTATTACAAGGTGCGTCAAGAACTGGCCCGGAAGTTAAAATCCTCTCTTTTAATGCCCGGCATTACTTTTCTCTTTTTTCTTTTGAGCCTTTACGGCTTATTTTATTGGATCATCCCCCGCTTTGAATCACTTTTTTTGCTCATAAAAGGTCCATTGCCACATCAAACGGCAATGCTTTTTAAAGTAAGCGCTATACTTCGTGGTAGTATGGGTTACTTTCTTGTTGGAGTAGTAGTTGTTGGGATCGTTCTTAAACGTTTTGCACCTAAGATAGATATGCTTTTGTTTCCTTATATTAGGGAGTGGTGTTTAGCCTACCACTTAGCGTTTTTCTTTCGCTCTCTTTCGCTGCTTCTTGAAGGCGAGGTGCGTCTTCCAGAGGCATTGTCCCTGGCTTCGGAAAGTGTTTTTCATACGAAGATACGTAAAGCATTAGAGGACGTCAAATATGAGGTGGATGCTGGAAAAAGTTTTGGTTCAGCTTTATTGAGTAATGCGTTATTACGCGCACCTGAAGCTGGTATGCTTTGCAAGCTTGGCGAGTCGATGGGGACGCTCACTCCGATGGTGAGTAAAGTAGCTGAGCTTTATGAAAAACGACTCCAAGTTTTACTCGAGACAATTGCTACTACTGTTCCAGCACTTGTGCTCATACTTTTGGGATGCATGATAGGATTTTTTATCATTACCGTCTATGCGCCTCTTTTAACGCTTGCCCAGAATATTGGACCATAGCTTTCTTCGTTGACCCGCAAGCTGATTCTGGTATTCTTAAAGAATGATATATACAGTACACCGGGGTGGCGAAATGGCAGACGCACGAGACTCAAAATCTCGCGGTGGCAACACCATGTCGGTTCGAGTCCGACCCTCGGTACCAAGGATTGAATATGAACGAATGTGTTTTTTGTCAAATCAAAGAAAAAAAACTACCGGCGGCCTGGGTTTTTGAAGATGACCAAGTCTTTGTCATTAAGGACAGGTCTCCACAAGCTCCGATTCATTATCTTATCATTCCTAAAGAGCATGTAATTGATATCCGGTCACTTTTGCCTGATCAACTTAAGCTTGGCGCTCTTATTTTTAAGACGGCGCAGCATCTAGCGCGTACGGTACAGGAAGCTGAACAGTTTAACTTATTCATGAATAATGGGCCAAATGCTGGTCAAAAGGTGTTTCACCTACATGCCCATTTCTTGGCTGGACGACTTCTTACCAATCTATAATTGCCGAAGTGGCGGAAATGGTAGACGCGCAGGTCTCAGAAGCCTGTGGTGGAAACACTGTGTCGGTTCGAGTCCGGCCTTCGGCACCAAGTACTGTCCCGTTTTTTAAAAACATTTTGTTAGGGAATCTAATATGTTTGGCATAAAGGTTATTTCTGCTTTGCTTTTGTCACTCATTCTTGGCTTTGGCGTCACCTACTTCTGTCCATTGTTCGACCGTTTACCGACGCCGACTGGGTTTTATGCTGTGGGAACTACCTCTTATCACTGGATTGACTCTAAAAGAACTGATTTACGAATGGACTCGGGTCATCGAGAGCTCATGATCCACGTCTATTATCCAAGACATAGTTCATGCCATAAAACGGATACATTTTCTTATATGCCTGAGCATGTAAAAGCTTTAAAAGAGACTTCATCGATCCCTCTATTTTTTTGCGCCTTTTTTCCCGATGGTCTTGTAAGTTATGCCGAGCGTAATGCGCCTTTGGAAGTCGAAAAAGTGCCGTATCCCGTTATACTCTTCTTGCCAGGTATTGGAGGAAGCGGGCTCTATAGCAGTTATCTTGAAGAGCTTGCCAGTCACGGCTACGTGGTTGTTTACCTAGTACCTACTTTCGATACTGCTGTAACAGTTTTTCCAGATGGAAAGATTGTATCACTCGATGCTACTTTAAAAAAAGCCATGGATGAGGTTGATAGGCTTGCGATTTACAATTATCGAACAGCTGCTCATGAACGTTGGAAGCAAGATATAGAGTTTGTTATTGAAAAGCTCAGCGCGCTGTCGTCGAGTGGGACATCACTTTTTTATCACGCACTCAATATGGATAAGGTAGGACTTTTGGGTCATTCGCATGGGGGATGGGTTGTTACCGATTTTTGCGCTCATAGTGCGATTTGTAAAGCCGGTATTAACATGGATGGCTGGACCAAAACTGTCGACGTAAAATCTTTTAATAAACCTTTCCTGTTTCTTCTCAACGATCAATCAATTGAAGGTGTTGATGCATTCTACAAGTCTCTTGAATATCCAGTGCGTAAAGAGATAATTCCTGGTGCGGGCCACGAAGCTTTTAGCGATTTCGTTTTTATTAAAAAGTCCTTATCGACCTATTTTGGCATAAGTAGCGATCCAAACCTTGTGAGAAATAACATTATTGAAAAAATAGTGACCTTCTTTGACGCGTATTTAAAATAAAGTACGCTATCCTGGCGCCTTAGTACATTTTGAACTCTTCAGAAAAGTCTAATGCTGTAAACTTCTAAAACTTTATTAGATGATGTTACATCATGGAGATTAAGGTTTTCAGATGACGCTATAGCTATCGCTTAATCTACTCTTGAAATTATTTTCAATTATTTGATATATTCGTAAATGAATATATTAAGGAGACACATTATGAAGAAACAAATCGTTGCAATGTTGACATTAGGATGCTTACTTACCTCTGCAATACCAGTTTTGGCTGAAGGAGGAATGTATCGTCGTGGTGAACGAAGGAGCGAGCGTCATGGTCAGCGTGAAATGCGCCGCGGCGAAAGACGTGGATATGAAGGTCAAACGCATGAACATAGAGGGATGAGATACTAATACCTCGATGTTAACACGTTTGCACGTTTTCAATAAACTACAAAGAAATTTCTTTGTAGTTTATTGCTTTTTGAGCAAAACTCGCTTTTGACCAATAGATGCCACTCATATATACTTCGTATCATGTAACAAAGTTGATGTTAAGATAACGATGTTGAGTAGCTATTCAATTGCCGCTGCTGTAATTGCCGCATGCATAGCTAGCATTATTAGTACCTATGTAGCACTGGTAACACCATTTGGTCCCTGGATGGAACCAGTACTTCTTTTTATAGGTGTTTTGTGGCTTTCAGCCCTTGGTGCTAAAACAAATGAGCACAGGGGTTTTTTAGTGTCGGCTGTGGTCGCCGGTGGTCTAGCCGGTATTATTGCCACTGCGTGCTCTTTTTCTTGTCCCACATTATTCTTTTTAGAGCCTGCTATTTTTAGTAAGTGGCTCACTGCTCCTTTCTATTTTATACTTTTTTTAGCACTATCCATCCTTGTTGTTGGCAGCATAGCTTTTGCTTTGGTGTCTTTGTGGGAAGAAGATTTAATAGAAAAGCAATCACTTAGTTTTCCTGTAGCTCAATTAATTCACAAGGGTATGCACGCTATAGAAAGGTCAGCCACGCGAGTTTTTTTATCCAGTTCGCTCGGCACGCTTTTATACTATGGGCTTCTTTCAAGTATAGGAAAGGCTTTGCTGGGCTCATGGCTTTCCGCAGCACAGTTGTTGCCGATGCTCTTTTCTATAGGTGCAATGACAACTTTTTCATTTGCGGTACCGTTACTTGTTGGCCTTGTTGCAAAAAGTGCCGTAGTTAGTCCCATTCATGCATATTTTTTTTCTACTCATGCTACTCAGGCTTTCTTTTTTAGCTGGTGTGCTGGATTAATCGTGCACAGCACGCTCATAAGCTTTTATCATGGGTTTTTACAATTGATTAATTTTTTAAGAGAAAAAAATCATTTTTCTAGCTTGAGGCACCATTACGCATCAGGTTACACACGTGTCATTGGCATCCTTTTGATAGGATCTTTTTTAAGCGCGACATTGTTGTTGCGGTTTTTAGATTTTTCATGGTTTTCCATTCCCGTGATACTTGTTGGTTTAACTTTTTGTTCGTATCAGTTAGCTCAGATTGGAGGCAAGATAGGATTAGCTCCTCTGGGGCGATTTGCGCTTTTTTTAGCGCTTCCTGGAATGATACTTTTTAAGCACAGCTTTGCGCAAGTAACGCTGGTTGCTTTGTTTGTTGAGTTATGTGGAGGAATGAGCGTTGATCTTCTTTTTGGACGTAAGCTGGGCACTCTTATGTCGATGCCTAGAGAAGAGATTGTAAAAGCGCAGCTTGTCGGTCTTCTTATCGGTGCTGTGACATGTTCGACCGTGTTATGGGCGCTTTGTTCTTGGGGATCGTTGGGCGTAGAGCCACTTTACGCGCAAAGGGCATATACCAGAGCATTGCTCCTAAAGGCACCTTCATTTGATGTTCTGGGAATGGTTTTAGGAGCCATTTTTGGGGTTATTTGCCATTCTTTCAGCATTAACACCGTTATGGTAATGACTGGGCTTTTGATGCCAGCGTATAGCGTCTTACCCTTGGTAGGTGGTAATCTCGTTGCTCGATTTATAACTACTGAACATCAACATGCCGTCTGGGCTGCGCTTTTTGCTATCGCTTCACTTGCACTTTCGTTACAAACTTTAACGGTTAAATAAGCTTTCCATCAAAGTTCAGTTCTAACCGCAGGTGCATCTTTTTCTTTTGCGATTTCATGCGAAAGCTCTTTTTCAAATTTTTGTAGTTTTTCCTGAGAACCTTCATATTCAGTAAATACTTCATCAAAATGTATAATCATACTCTGAATAGATTTGACGGCATCCGCTATGTCGGTGTACGCCGTGCGATACATGTCACCAGAGCCATCTTCAAGAGATACGCGGTATTCGCTGCCCAAATCGGATTTAAGTTGTCTGTCCAATCCCGCTAAAAAATCAGAAAGTGATTCGAAAGGCTTATGCATCAAAGCCATCCTTTTCATAAATTCCTCAGTGTGTATTGAAAGTTGCTGAGTAGAGTCACGCATGTTCAAGAGACTTATAAGACCTTGTAATGCGTCATAAATCTCCTCTTCTGTTTGTTTAAGGTGAGCGTAGTTAGTATTGACATCTTTTTCCTGTAAGAAAATCTCAAACTTTAAACGCCCCACTTGTGTGAGTGCTTTTGAGCGGTGCTCTTGAGCGAAGCATAAGACAGAAGTTGATACAAATACCATTAAAGCAGCATATTTTGCATCTTGATAGACAGCTTTTAAACTAGGAAAATAACCGATAGCTCTTACTAAAGCGATACTTTTCATGATCATGAGGACATTCCTTTTTGACATAGATGTTTTTTTAATATTTTACAATAAAATATTGAGAAATAGATATAATTAACAAAAAAAAGATATACAAATAAATTCTGATTATTATTTAAAAGCCCAAACTCATGATTTATTATCTTATTCTTGAAATTATTGACAGTTTTTTATTATAATAACTTTTATAATGGAAGGAGAAATAGTATGAAAACACAAAAGTATGCGATGCTTACGCTAGCGCTTTTAGCGCTAGCAAGCTCTATCGGTGTTCAAGCTCAGGGAGCTATGACCGTTTATCAACCAGGAAGTAGTCCTGCTCGTTATGGAAATGAGTGGGAGAATGAGGGAAGTGCTGAATATGGAAGTCAGCCTGTTAGCATGTATCCGGGTGACGTAGGGATGTATCCTGCGATGCATGGCAGATCAGAGGAGCGACGTGAGTCCCGTCAAGAGCCTCTTTTAATGTACCCAGGTGATGTTGGCATGTACCCTGGATTAAGGTCTAGAACTGCAGCTTCCGAAGAAGAAAGGCGTGAACGCAGAAGAAGACACCACCATGGTAGGGATTGGCGTAAGCGTAAGGGTCACGGAAAAGCTTGGGGTTGGTATAAAAAAGGATACGGTCAGAGACAAAATCCTCCATATAGATCATCTCAAGGTGCCCAAGGCCAAGAAGAATAATATGTTCATCAAGAGCGTCTGAGGACGCTCTTGATGCTTTTCAATTACTGACTAGATCATTGAAAATAACTTCTTTACTTCTGCTTTTTTAAAGCAATGTAGTTTAAAGGCTTATTGGCATAGCACTTTGCCTATTTAAGGGGATAAAAAATTCTTGCTGTGCTACTATAAAAGAAATCGCTTTTTAAAGGTTTTATTAAATTGTGTCTTTCGCCGATCATACGCTTGATTACATTATTATAGGTCAGGGGCTTGCTGGCAGCATTTTGGCGTGGAAAATGAGTGTTCGGGGGAATCGTGTTGCGGTTGTTTGTGACGCGTCTTGCAAATCCGCTTCTTTGGTGGCGGCTGGTATTATAAATCCTATTGCTGGAAAGAGGCTTGCTAAAGGGTGGAATATTGAAAGTACGCTTCCTGCCGCCAAAAAAATATATCATGAGTTAGAGTCTTATTTTAATAAGCCTTTTTTTGAACCTCGTCCTATTATCCGTCTTTATCAATCCGCCCATGAGCAAAACTGTATCAAAGAAAGAATGAGCGATCAGTTCTATCAATCAGCACTAAGCTTTCATGAGCCTGGTATGCATGCTGAGCGATTTAAAGATCTTCTTGGCGGCTTTACAATCCATGGTGGAGGCATCGTTGCTGTTAAAGAGCTCATTAGTATACTTTCAGATTTTTTTAAAGAAAAAGAGTCTTTATACGATGAAACTTTTGACCCCCGAGAGCTTAGAATGGAAAACGGACTTCTAAGTTGGAAAAATCTTAAAGCCAAAAGAATCGTTTTTTGTGAAGGCTATCAGGGTATGCATAATCCCTGGTTTAAGTGGTTGCCTTTCGAGCCCGCAAAAGGAGAGATTTTGACGATCAGTACCAATGTTCCGGCTGAATACACTTCAACAATATTAAACAAAGGCATGTGGCTATTCAGTCAAAAAGATGGTTGTGTAAAACTTGGCGCTACTTACAACCGCAAGGAGCTTTCTGAGTCGCCAACACAACTAGGAAAAGAAGAATTATTAAAAGGTTTTAGGGAACTTATCAGAAGCGATAAAGATTGTGATATCGTGGCGCATGAGGCTGGTATACGTCCCTGTACGAAGGATTCAAGACCGTTTGTGGGAGTGCATCCAATGCACAAGCAACTGATCATCTTTAACGGGTTTGGTTCAAAAGGAACTCTTCTTATTCCCTATTTAGCGGAAAAACTGATTGAACATCTAGAAAATGGTATTCCAATTCATGCCGAGGTTTCTATTGAACGCCACTGGAAAGAGTAGGCCTAAGATGCGGTTGGTAGATGCAGCGCATGACCATGTAAGAACCTTTTTAGAAGAAGGTGATAGGGTTATTGATGCAACAGCGGGGAATGGACGTGATACGCTTTTTTTGGCACGGTCTGTGGGGCCTTCTGGTTTCGTTTTTGCTTTTGACATACAGGCATGTGCATTAGAAAAAACAAAAACCATGCTTTTAGAAAAAGCAGCTTTCGAGCCTGTTAATTTAATACTTGACGGTCATGAAAATATGCTAAAGCATGTTCCTCAGTCCTGGCACAAAAAGGTTAAGGCTATACTATTTAATCTTGGCTATTTACCAAAAGGCGATAAGGCGATTACGACTTGTGCGCAAAATACCTTAAAAGCTCTCGAAGTTTCTTTAAAGTTGTTACATCCAACTGGCGTGCTATCAATCGTTGCGTATCCTGGTCATGAGGAGGGTAAAAGGGAAGCGATTGTTATAGAGCAATGGGTTAAAAGCTTATCCAATACTTTTGATGTCTTAACGCTAAAAAATGAGCACACCGCAAAGGCTGCTCCTGTGGCTTTTTTCATAAAGGCAAAATGCCTTAGGTAGCCTTTGATTTTTGAGCATGCTCGTATATAAGGTATGGCTCGATAAATGGCATCAGCTCTCCATCCAGAACAAGCTCGGGCTGGGGTGATTCAACATCAGTTCGGTGGTCTTTGACCATGCGATATGGGTGTAAGATGTAGGAGCGGATTTGGGAACCCCATTCGATGTTCTTTTTTTCGATTGATGCAACTTTTGCTTGGGCTTCCTCTTTCTGTTTTTGTTTGAGTTTTGCAAGGAGCATTTTCATTGCTGTTTCTTTGTTTTGCAACTGAGAACGCTCGCTTTGGCATTGCACAACAATGTTAGTGGGAAGATGCGTAATGCGTACCGCTGAGTCGGTTTTATTAACGTGCTGGCCCCCTGCGCCTCCGGCGCGGTAAGTGTCGATACGCAGATCTTTAAGATCGATGGTTACTTCAGCCTCTTGAGCTTCGGGTAAGACAAAAACGCCGGCAAAAGAGGTGTGCCGCCTTTTATTGGCATCAAAGGGCGATATACGGACCAATCGATGAATACCATGCTCTCCTTTAAGAAGGCCATATGCATTTTTGCCTTTGATAAAAAGTGTTGCTGATTTGATCCCCGCGCCTTCCCCTGGTTGGTAGTCGGTGACTGAGACAGATAGTTTTTGATGCTCACAAAAGCGCAGGTACATTCTTAAGAGCATTTCAGCCCAGTCCTGGGACTCGGTTCCTCCGGCGCCAGCATTGATACTCAAAAAGCAGGCGGAGTCGTCTTGGGGATTATCAAGAAGTAGAGCTATTTTAAAGCCGCGCACTTCTTTATAATGTTTGTTAACATCGCCTTTAAGCTCGCTTAGAGTTTCTTCATTGTCTTTAAAAAGGTTAACTAAATCTAGAAGTTCTTGGTGGTTTTTAAGTACTTCATGATAGTTATCACGTTGCAGTCGCGCTTTTTGAAGTGCTTTTAGAGTTTGGGCATACTCTGGGTTATGCCAGGCATCTTCTTGCTGGCTTTCTTTAAGGAGTTCTTCATACCGAGATTCACGGTGGGATTCTTGCCAAAAAGAGCGCAGCGTCTGAAGATCAGGATCAAGGCTTTTTAATTTTTCTTGTAATTCCTCAAAGAGCATAAAGCATGTTTTTCGTAATAGTTGTCTATAAAGCTAGGATAACTGAATCACCCTACAAATACAGTATAGAGCGTATTCTGCTAAAAAAGAAGCTTTCATGCTCCACCGCTTTTTTGCTGGATGCTCTTTTGTTTTATATTAAATTTTCGGCTATCATAATACCTTAACTCTTTCATAGGAAAAATCATACATGGATATTCAAAGTAGGTATATTGCAATAGCACTTATGGTCTTAACGGTCTACCGCGCTCATGGCGGCTTAATGGGATACCGCGGTATGGAAAACGAGCGTGGTAAAATCGTTGATATATATGCTGACAATCATATCCTGGGCAGTGGAATTGATAATGCCAAACAATTGAAAGCTATTGAAAAATCAATCTCTCAAAGAAAGGCGGAATTGCCTAAGATAGATGTGCTTTATGAAGGAAGAATTAAACATGTTGACTCTCAAAAAGCTAAAGCAATGGTTGATGCGGGCGATTCTTCTTCATCGTTCCTATTGAGCCTATCACCTGTGACCGTAATAACTCGTTTTCCCTTCATCGATGACAGGCTTACATCTTATGCAAATTTTACTAATGTTGAAACGCGACTTGGCGTGCTCGAAATTAACGCTTATCTAAGCGTTCTCTTTTTAAGACGGTTAGAGCTTGTTTTAAAGGAGTACGGGGAGTTAAAGTTTGTCAATGAACTGCTATCAAGCAGTTTAAGCGCATTAAGCTTTATGGAAGCAGATATGAAGCATTTTGAAGAGTATACCTATGGCGATTTGCTTAAGGGCGTGGTTAATCTCCGCGCGGACGTTGACACTATGGTTGTTAAAAAGTTTGAAAATGAGCAGTACGAGAAAAAGTTTGAGGAAATTCGCGAGATCATTTTAGACGATCTTGATGACGCAATTGACGATTTTTCCCACAATATAGATACAGGCATTATCGATGCCAAAAAATCTATCATGCACGAATTCGATGTGCGATTTGATGAATTAATTACTGATTTTAAAGACTCGCTTGTGCCCCAACTTCGGAATATCATGTTACTGGAAGACAATAGCCGATCTGTTAAAGAAAAGATTACAGATATAGCAACGAGCATAACGGTATGGTATACGACATGTATGTTAAAACTAGGCTCGCTTTTTAGGAGAAAATTCTTAAAAGAAGCCTGCAGCCGTACGTTGGACTTAAAAGTTCTCTCTCACATAGTTGATGCCTCAACCTGTTTGCACTCTGCGGTATTTGTAGGTGCGGCACATGCAGATAGGATTTATCGCGATCTACTTGATTTGGGCTATACCCTAAGAGAAGAAGTTTCCTACAAAAGTAATGCGGGTATTTCATATGATATCGTTGAAGAAGCTGTAAAGGACCGTAAGAATTGTCGCTTGGAGCTCAACGCTGATATCGTGATTGCTTTGATGGCTCTGGTAGTAAGCGGATATACGAAGCTTTCTTTAGGTTCAAGCTCAAAAGCTCCTTATGAAGAGATTATGAATGAGTCCATCCTCCAAATTGTAAGCAATTTGTTTACGCAGGCAAACTGCTACTTTGCTGGAGACCTAGCACTACTTGAGGACAAGTATTTTTCATCTTTGTCTGGCGAAGGCGCGCCTCAATGGTTAGAACTTTCGAGTGAGTCGCACGATGACTGCGATTTTCCCAACGCCTAGATTTTTGCTAATGTATACATCGCCGCCGAAAGCGAAGATGTCCGGTAAACAGATCTTAACGTTATAGGCAATCGATACAATATACTATCTTGGATATCCGCCACGGTAGTATTATCTTGCATTTTCCGGGTTGGAGTTTTAGTTTGGGTGTCAAGGAGTTAACAGATGTTAAAATGTAAGATCTATTTCTACATGAGCATGATTGTAGGAATTTGCACGTTTATCAGTTTGCAAGCCGAAACTAACGTTACAAGTTTAGAAGATACCAGTGAACCTGTACTAGGCTACTTAGAAGATGAATTAAGTTTGAAAGAACTTGTTTCATATATGGAAGCGTTATTTTTGGAAAAGCGGGTTTATCACGAATGTAAATCAAGGGTGCAAAGCGATATTTTGGAGAGCGTGCTAAATTCTGAAAATCTTGAGGCTGCATTCTTATCAGCAAAGACTGAAGACGAAGATAAGGAATTTAAAGGAAGAATAAACTTGTTGGAGTTAGGTGCCTGGACTCTAGCGGCATACGGTCTTTTTGTCACCCTTTTCAACCTTGCGGCTCAAAGGTCTGGCTGCAAAAGCACCGCCCTTGGAGCCATAAGCGCACCATTCTTGGCGACTGCCGTAATAGATACTATTAGCTTGTTCAATCAAATGAGCCGTCATTTTTCGCGCGGTGAGCCTTTTTCCAGTCTTGCTGAGTTTATTGAGTGCCTAAAGACTCTTTTAAAAGAAGCACAAGAGCAGGAAGAACATGAAATCGCGTAGGAAGGAATTGAGCTTGTTTAGCACTTTTCTGCACCCAAAATTAAAAGCGTATAATAGGAGGTTTTCTTATGGCTAAAAGGTATACATTTTTGTTTGTTATTTTGCTTAACTTAGTGTACTTAAACGTTCTTGCTCAAGAAACTGATGAAAAAAACATTGGCACGCCCCAAAGTTTCGAGCTCAACAAATTTTTATGGTCCTATTTAAGTCTACAAGATGATAGCAAGACTCTAGATTCCGTCGATCGGCAAGTTCAAAAGTGGCTTGTAAGAATGATGAGGCGTAGAAATATTTGTTGGCACGGTTTTTTAAAGGAAAAAACCTTAAAAACGCTGATGCAGTCGGAAGACCTAAGGCTTCGAGTTGAAAGGGTTATTAATGAGGAAGCAAAAAGAAAAGGTAGAGAACGCGTCTATACCTCAAGCCTGGCCGGTGGTTCTGTAGGAGCAGGCTTTTTTGCTCTACTATTCTCTTATATTGGAATGAGGCGGTCGAATTATCAATCTGCTTCTTGTGGATTATTTTCTGGTGCTGCAGCTTTAGCTGCGTTCGCATCTTTTGGGGCATTTTTCTTAGAGCTGGTTGATCAAGAAGATACGAAGCTGCCACAGTCCCAAGAAGTCATCGCGTGCCTACAAAAGCTTTCAAAAGATGAGGATTTTGTGGGTGACGGTCTAGATGAGGACTAAGCTTTTTAGAGATGAACGTAAGACGAAGCGTTGGCCTCAAGGTACTCTGCCGTAGTGAAGTGGTTTTTTCTGAGCGAGTGCTTTTGCGACAATAGCATGAGTTTTTTGAGTAGGTATGCAGTCGCACGCTGGTTCGTTGGTTGCGGCTGATCTTCCCCATCCTCCCGTCCAGTTCATGCCAAAGTCTTTTTGGCACACTATTGGACAAGCTTTTTGAGCTTGGGATTCGGTCTGAAGGTCGCGCCAAGCCTGTACCTGAATAGGTCCTCTACCCGCAAGCTGTGTAGGTGATCCATAAAACTTCCATGCTCTCAATCGCTCAATTTTCTCATAAGCTAATGTCCGAGCTTTAGCTGCAGCTTCTTTTTGTGCTTTTTTCCGGGCGGCAAGCGCTGCTTTTTCCTGAGGCGTCATTTCTGACAAAGTCTTTGCTTGCTCTTCAGCTTGTATTCGTGCAGCTGCTGCTTGCTGAGCGTTTGCCGCTTGTATGATGCTTTTGTATCTTATGCGCGCAGTGGCGACAGCTATGGTGTCTTCAGTTGGAACACAACCACACACAGATCCGTAATTAAGTGAATTATCCCACTGGCCATTCCACTGCATAAAAAGATGATTTTTACATATGGTTGGGCAGAATGCTTGGGCCGCTGATTCTGTATAGAATTGGTTTTTTGAAGGAACATTGATCGCGCTGCCTGTTACTTGGCCCTGACGTGCTATTTCACTGTAAACTTGTGAAGCGTCTGCTGATGCTATGCTTGCGCGTAACTGCGGAGCGATGAAATTTTCAAGACTTTGTTCGATGCGGGGCGATAACTTTTCCTCAAGAATTTCTCCTACGTCGCCAATAACTCGTCCGAAAAACCACCCTGCTCCAAGCGTGTTTTGCCAGGTCAAATTCATACATAAAACAATAGCTACAAGTAGCCTCATACTATCTCCTTAATCAAGTCCGTGCAGCGATCTAGCATTCGATACTTGAGTCTGGAAGGTTAAGCCTATTTTTTACAATTTAGCAAAAGTATTACTATTAGTGCAATAAATTTCTACAGAAGTACATATTTTAGTCGTTTTAAAAAAGAGATCTTTTTTCATATACTTTGGCCTCTTTATTTACTATCTAGCCGGCTGGGCTAAAAAAAGGCTTGTTTGGATGCTCGTAACTGTATTAATATTGATTGTACACTGTCCTTTATAAGTGGTATTCTTTTACTAAGTAACTGCTTATAAAAGCTCCCGGGAGGACTAATGGGCTCTAAAGGAACGTTGTTTCTCGTTTCAGCTCCTTCTGGTGCCGGTAAGACTACGCTTGTAACTCGGCTCATCCAGAAGCTTGCCCATGAGCATCTTTTGGAGCGGGTCATTACGTATACCTCTCGAAAGCAGCGTCATAATGAGAGCAACGGTTTTGACTATCACTTCATATCCGAGACTGATTTTGAAAAAAAGGCCCGAGAAGGGTTTTTTATCGAATGGAGCTCAGTGTACGGTGCTTATTATGGCTCCCCTCAGAGTGAGCTTATCAAATTAGAGCAAGGCATATCTCTCTGCATGATTCTCGATTTAAAGGGTATAAAAGAGGTAATGTCTTATTACCCCTCTGTGACTTTATGGATTGCACCACCAAGTATGCACGCTTTAGAAAAACGTCTTTCTAAAAGAGGTTCTTACGAACTTGATGATAGATTATTTCGCCTAGACCTTGCAAAAGACGAGCTTAAGCAGGTATCTGAACATAATGTCTTTGACTACACTATCGTTAATGATGACCTAGAAACCGCATTCGATCACCTTGAAGGCATTGTTCTACATGAGATGCACCGGACTAAAAATCTTGAAGCACCAGCTTTTGCTTACACCCGGGCTGAAAAGATATAAATAGTGCTAAATCATTTCTTACAATCGGCAATCGCATTGCACATAATCCGCAATCAGGCTATGTGTTTTGATTATTTTGCGACAAGTTCGACTTCTTCTTCAAATTATGACTAACTTAAATAAAAACTTGACAATTTTGCGATTTTAATTGATTATCTTATTAGAATGATCTTACATAAGGAGTAATCATGATCATAAATGCGGGGTATCCCTGGCTCGTTTAACTCTAATCTAGCTTCGTTCAAGCTCCCATTCTTTTCCCTTCTCTTTTCGTTCATTTTTGGATTTCTAACTTTTCCTTATAACTGGAATGAACTCTGTTGGTGGTAATCACCTTAGGTTTTCTTTCTACGTTTTCACTTTTTTAGTTTTTAAAAGTTAAGGATTAGTCTCATGAAATCTATTATTTTAAGTTTAATTACTTGTCTTTCATTTTGTTCGGCCTTTACTTTGGCCTTGCAGCAAAATGAATTAGGCGATGTTGCAGGAAGTGATTGTGAGCGTCAAGGTTACTATGTGGAATCTGAAGTGATTGCCTGTGATCAGTGCGGCGATCCATTTCATAAAGCCGTACGCATCATGAGTAACGAACAATATAAGAGTTTTGACAACGTGGATGGTGGTTTCGTTGCGGATAATGCAGGAACAACGCCGAATAAAATAGTGACTTTTGTCACTGCTGATGGAGAATCTGCTCGATTTTTGGTAAAGCAGTCCCATCCCATTCAGGTGATCAATACAGTCATCGCTACGTTTCTTTATAAGGCACTATTAGGGGATGAGCTTATACCAGATATTGCTGTTGTAGATGCTAACAGTTTATACCCAAATGAATGTGGTCAAGATTCTCAAGATACCAATAGAGGTGTAAGGAAATATTACATTGCGAGTAAACTGTTTACAGATATGATAATGCATTTTGGAAACAACTCTGGTCAGGACGAGGGTTCTCCATGCTTTTGTACTTGTGTGTATGGCAATGGTTGGGGAATCGGTTACCACGTATTAAACATTAAAGAGCACGACGTCTACCAAGGCACTGAGCGTGCGGCTATTGTTTCAATGATTTTGCAAGACACGGACGCTTTTGAAAATTGTCGCAATCACGGTTACCGCAAATTTGGGTCAATCTATAAGCTTGTTCGCTTTGATCTTGATCATTCAGATTTATTCTTTGCTCCTTTTGCGAAAAATCCTATCAAGATACCTTACAATAGTTTGATACGAGTGAAAGAGTTTTTGACCGAAGTTGGCCTCGCGTATATTGCAAAAATCAGCCAAGAAAAAGATAAGGTTTTTCATGCTCTTAGTAAGAAGATAGATGAAAGCTTTGAAATTTTAAGTGCCCTCTATACGGACGAAGAAATCAGACTAATATATAAGCAGTGTGCTTCTCGTTTTATCGCACCCGGAGCGCGTGATGGCACTCCTCATTACAATGGTTATGGTGTCGGACAAGGTCCTACTGTTAACAGTCTTAATGAGTTAAAAGAAATAATTTTATCGAATGTGAAAACTATATTGGAAAACGTAAGGTAAGACAAACACGGGCAAGGACGCGCTTAAATAAACGTAAGCGCGTCCTTGATGAGGATTTCACGAAATCAAATGAACCAAATATTCTAGCCTATCCGCGACAATTTTATTAAAAAATCTTATTTTATAACTCAAAGCTTGACATGCTAATACTCAAATTACAGGATTGGGGAATAGAAAATGAAAAGATCTTTATCTGTTATAGTTTTATTATCGAGTATTAGCTTCATAGGAATGGAAGCATCAAAAGATAAGCCCTACAGCAATAGAGATGACATAGGAAGGGTGGCTTTGCCAGGTCTTGATAGAACCTATCAAACGTGTTTTATGCACGGTTATAGCTCATTTCGATTAGGAAGCCGAATAAGAGAGGATGGTCAAAGGGAATATATTCGTTATAGCATCCCGGTATTTCCTAAAGCCGCCGTACTATCGGTAGTGCAAATGTTGACAGCTTTTAGCCAAGTGAGACCAAGTATCCGAGATTCGAGCGCAGAGCAAGAGAGACTCGAAAGGCTAGATACCAGCTTTGAAGAGTATTTTAGAGATCATTCCATAAATGATAGTTTCTATTTTTTATACCGACCTGAAGTTGGAATCAATGACTGGGCTGCTATGGGTCAACCTGGGAGCACTCGCAATGGGGCGGGGACCCTCTGGTCCAATGACTCGTTAAGGTCTGAATTTTTTGTAAGGCTGACGCCGCTGCAACTTCTTGCTATGTCTGCCGACTGGGCGGCTATTGAACGCTTGCTTAACCGTGGAGCTAACCCTGACTTGGCTACAGACGATGTTCCTCAAACTCCTCTTGAGCTTCTTATTGCGCTTGTACAATGGGAGCAACAAGAGTTAGGAAACGAGCGTAGGGACTCACCAGAAACTATCGAACTAAATCAAAGGGCGGCCGAAGAATTTGTAGGAAACGAATGGACACGTTTGGTACAAAACTCAAGAAGCTTTGTTAGCAGACTCGTATATGCCGGCCAAACTATAATGAGCATTTAACTCTATCGTTTATTCTTGGATAAGCGGCCTATTAAAGCCGTACGCATCTCTTTTCACTTGCAGCATGCAAGGATTGCGAGGATTTTCTCATAATCGAGTAAACCATATATTTTAGGCTATACATGCTAATTTTAGTAGCTATTTTAATGCAAAATGATATACTAACAGTCAAATTTCCTAAATTGTAAGTTTTAAGTAGGCTTTAATAAGGATTGAAAAATGCAAAGATCTTTAACTGTTTTAGTTTTATTAACGAGTTTTAGCCTCATTGGGATGGAAGCGCGAAAAGTTACGCCCTATGCGAGTAGAGATGACATAGGAAGAGTGGCTTCACTGGGTCTTGAAAGAACGTATGAAACGGGTTTTGCTTACGGTCATAGCTCATTTCGATTAGGAAGCCGCATCGGACAGGATGGTCGAAGAGAATACATTCGTTACAGTATACCTGTATTCTCAGGAGATGCCGGACTGAGGGTTGTGCGAATGTTGGAGGCTTTTGGAGAAGTGAGACCAAGTATCCGAGCTGCGGGTGCGGAGCGAAAGAGACGCCAAAAGCTTGACCGCAGCTTTACAGAGTTTTTTAGGGATCATTCTATCAACGATAGTTTATATTTTTTATACCGACCTGGAGTCGAAATCAGTGGATGGAAAGCTACGATTGGTCAATACAGTCACGAATATCGTGGGGCTGGGCCGATTTGGTCCAACGAATCATCAAGGCCTGAATTTTTTGTAAGGCTGACACCACTTCAAATCGCAGCTATGTCGGGTGACTGGGCGGCAATTGAGCGGTTGGTCAATCGTGGCGCTAATCCGGATTTGGTTACACCGGACGTTCCTCAAACTCCTCTTGAGCTTCTTATTACGCTAGTACAATGGGAGCAACAAGAGTTAGGAAACGAGCATGGGGAGTCGCCAGAGACCATTGAACTAAATCAAAGGGCGGCCGAAGAATTTGTAAGAAACGAGTGGACACGTTTAGTAGAAAACTCAAGAAGTCTTACTCGAAGACTTTCAAATGCGGGTGAAAACATAGTGAGCGTATTGCGCAATCCTCATACAGCACAGGTGATCATTGCATTATTATTGCTCTACGTCTATTGGCAAAAGACGCAATCTTCTTCTTTGCAATAGATCGTAGTTCTTAAGTTTTTAACTCAATTCTTCTATTTTTACCATCGGAACGATTAATGATGACTCTTAAAGTCGTAATTTTCTGCTCGAGTATCATGCTTTCTTGTTTTATACCTTTGGTGGGGATGGAAGAGGATGATGGCACGGGGTGGAAGCGAGATATATTTAAGATGAACGACATTTTGTCTCAAAATGCCCAAAACGTTACCTTGAGGCTTAATTCGCGGCTGATTAAGGCTTTACGTGAACTGGGTTTAGATAGCTCTATAGCGGAAGAGCTCAAAAAAGCGCAAGAGAATGAAGAATTACAGAAACTTGTCGAGCACTTTAATTCACAGGATCTGGCTGCTTTTTCTCCTTGCGAGATTCGGGATGTAAGAACTATGTTCCCTCAAACTACTCATCAAGTCGCTCTTGAACTGCAAAACGTTATCGAAGAGGTCGGAAATAAAAAACTCAGGGATAGCCCTGTATGTGCGCGATTTAATAGCTTTGAAGTTTCACCAGATGTTGCACGAGCATTAATTGCCCATCGTTTACCTGTGTTCTGCCAATTTACCGCGAGCTCAAGAAATACGCTCGCGCTTACAAGTGATGAGTTGATGGCTCAGGATGGAGCGACTTTTATACCGCTCGTTTTTGAAGTACACATTGATGCGTCATCTGAATTGAATGGATCTGTTATTCCCACTACTACTGTGGAAAGAGGAGCAAAGATCGCGAATGATGATTTGTCTATCCCGAAAGCCTGTCTCTTGTCTCTTTCCAGTTTACAAAACATTTTTAGGGGATTTTCTCAATTAGCCGAAGTAATGCGTAAAAAGAACAAAGCCCTCATTAACTATCGATCATTACTTGGATCTGACTTAATAAGATCTTTAGAAGTGGATTGTGCAAAATGGTCGTTTCATAAAGATTATAGCATTGGGGGATATTCGAATCTGGCAAGTGTTTTTGTTTTTTACCAATTCTTAATTGGCCAAGAAGGCGATTTTATTGGCCAAGGTCTGTCCGAAGAAACTTTTAGTGCAAATCTCATCGCTACCGGGGTACGTGAAGATTTGGCACAATCCTACGCGAGTTTATGGCATGATGAGCTGCTAGTTTATTCTTGGATAAGGGCTCTATTAAAACCGTATGCGTCTCTTTTTGCGCGCATCAATGGTGGTGATACAAGTTTCGAGGGTGATGATTCACCTTTTTTGCACCCGAATGATTTTGCGATGTTGCTTGAAAGATGTGCAAGAGATTTTCGAAATGTTGGAAGAAAGCGAGCTAGGAGATTGAAAGCACGATTTAATTGCGAAATGCAAGAACGGGAAAGTGACGATTCAGGACCTATACTAGATTTGACGAATCTTTCTTTGGATAACTTCGAATCAGAAACCAAAGCGAGAGGCAAGGGTAAGGAAAAAACCAATACTCAGACAGAAAGCCAAGACTGGAAAGAGCATGTAAAAGAAAATAGGAAAGCTCGTCAAAAAGAAAAAGACAGAGCTCGCCATGACATATGTGATGAGCACAGAAATAATGCGATAGAAGAAATTGGTACAGCGCAAATCGGACCTCTCATGTCATTATGGCCGAGTGAGCGGGAGCGCCTAGCAGCACGTTTAGAAAATGAGTTTGGGAATCATCATGTGTATAACGCATTTATCGACCCTTTTGACGGAAGGTATAGTGTGACTCAAGAAGAGATTAATGCATTTTTTGTAAGAGTGGCCGACCTAGTGGCAGCATTTCTTTTAGAAGAAGGAAGTTATACTTTAGAGGCAATTGAAGAATTTGTTAAAACATTCATTGCACATGGTCAAGGAACTGACCATCGTTTTCATGGTTCAAGCCATACTCGAGCTTTGCCAGCTAGCTATGTGGCACATAGAAGAGGGGCGCTTATTATCTTCGGGGTTATGTCATCTGACATTTTTAAGCGTTTAGGTAAAGATGGTCGTCAGTATGAAGATAAATACCTGATGCGTTTATACTCAAAACTAAGCTCCCCATTAAGCTAGATTTAGAATCTGAGTCCGGAGAAATATCAAAATATTGCTAGTATTTTTTTCTAGTGCCGACATCATGTTGCTCTTGCGCTTGGGCTCTAGAAAGGGTATTAATTATAAAAAATAACCATAGTTTAATCGTTATTAATAGTTAGGTGAGCTATGATAGGTAAGCTTTTAACTCTCGGTTGCGCTTTGCTGTTTTCTAGTTTTCTTGCAGCAATGGAAAAGGATAATAGCTGGCGGCAAGAAATAGCGCGAATTTTTAATCAAGACACCGAGGGCATCTTGCGACTCTTGATCCTTGATATGCTGCGCAATCAAGGGGTTGATACATCGGCTGTCGAAGAGCGCTATGCTCGTGAGGTCGAAGAACTGAAAAAAGACCGAGAAGCTGAGGCTGAGCAAAATGCACGCGGTACAGCGTGGCAACAAGACGTAACTAGAATGCGTAATATTCTTTTACAGAATAGCGAAAATGCAACACTCAGCGTAAATTCTACACTTATAGCTGCCTTGCATCAGCTGCACATCGATAGCTCTGTAGCAGAAGCAATGAAAAGCGCGCAGGAGGAAGAAGAAGGAGATGAGCTATTAATCAGCCAATATGGATCAAGAGATCTTGTCCCGCTTTATCCGAGCGAGATTAGAGATATAAGAATCATGCTTCCGCTGCCTGAACATTTAGTTTTAAATGAGCTGTGCGGCATTATAGCCTCGACGACGGAAACAAACATTATGGAATGTCCTATATTTGCCCACCAGTCTAAGTTTGCTGTCTCTCGGGCTACCGCAGAACTGTTAAGCGGTCATCATTTGACTGTTCTGTGTTTACTGCCGGACGGTTCATATACGCTTGCAGGTACAAGAAGCGAATTACCAGACCGAGAACAGGTGACTTTTTGTCCATTATTTCTTCATTCGTTAGAGGCAGGTGTGGTGCCGCCAGAACATGAATTCGTCATTCCTATTAGACTTACAAAACAATGCGAAACCGATGAACCCACAAAAGAAACGGAGAGACCTAAGGGTGGTGGAATCACCAAAATTTCTTTCTTGCCTATTCCAACCCTGAGGCACGTTTGGAGTGCTATTTCTCAACTATCAGAGGTAATGAATCGAAAGCATAAGGTATTGCTTGGGCACCAATCGTTAATGAAATCAACTGTTGGTAAGCTTATAAAACATGTTTTAGTCAAAGGTGAAGCACTCTGGTCTTTCTTTATGAGCGAAAGCGTTCATTTTTATTCAAATTTGGCCACCGTTTTCGTTTTTTACCATTTTTTAGGTGAGCAACACGATGAGGGAGAAGATAGATCGGAGGAGGAGCTTATAGAACGAACGATGCTGTTTGGATTAAATGAAAATGCGGCTCAATTGTACGCAAGCTTGTGTCATGAAGAAAAGCTTATCCGTGACTGGGTAATGGCTCAATTAAGGCCCTACGTTTCTCTTTTTGCTCAATTGAACGGCCATGATTACAGTCTCTATCACGAAGATAATCATTCTATCAATCATCTTGATCTTGAAAGATTGTTTGAAAGTTACGCAAGAGAATATCAAAATGCTGGAAGACGGCGCGCCAGAAGATTAAAAGGACAAGCCCGACGAGAGCTCGAAGGAAGTAGACAAACACCGACTTTAGATTTGACGGCCTGGTCCGAGGATCTCGAATCGAAGAGTAAGACCAAAAAAAAGGGAAAAGAAAAAGAGACAAAGAAGCCTCAAGTCCTAAATTGGAAAGAGCGTGTGGCAGAAATAAGGAAAGCTAGCGAGCAAAGAAAAGCCGATGCTCGAAATGAAATAGGTAATGAACACAGAAATAATCAGATAGGAATGCCGCAGGTAATCGAAGGTTCTTCTCAAAACAATGAGTCAGGTATAATGGCTCTATGGCCTAGTGAGCGAGATCGCCTTGCAAAACTTTTGGAAAATGAATTTAGGAATAATCGAGTATATAATGCATTTATTGATCCTTTTGACAAAAGGTATCGTGTGACTCAAGAAGAGATTAATGAATTTTTTGAAAAAGTAGGTGATAAGGTGGCAGCATTTCTTGTAGAAGACGGCAGGTATTCAAAAGAGGCTATCGAAGAATTTGTTGCTGAGTTTGTAGAACTTAGCCAAGGTACAGACCATACTTTTCATGGTTCTAGCCATACAGGAGCCCTGCCTGCAAGTTATGTGGCTCATAGAAGAATCATGCTCATTCTATTTGGAATTATGCCCCTTGGTATTTTTAAACATGAAGGTAGAGACGGTCGTGAAGCTGAACAAAATTATCTCATGCGTTTGTTGCATAACCCTAAGCCCTAGTTTGGAATTATTTTAAATACAAAAATGATCGCAACTTTTACAATTTTGTTAGGGATGTTAATGGCCGTGCTCATTAAAGCTTCGGCCATTAACATGTTTAAGCGCTTTTAAAGTTCTGATTGAGCAAGTTGTTTAGGAGCTTTATTAACTATAGAGCTTTCTTCTTGCGTAAAGATCTTTCTTGCCTCTTCGGCTTTATCTGAAAGACGTTGTGTTTCTTTAAGAAGAGCATCTGCCTCTTCTTTTGAAAGAACGGCTTTATTAACCCTGTCGTATACTTCTCTCGTAAAGGCAAAAGTATACTCTAATAATGGCCAAAGAAGTACCACGTAAAGCCCATATCGTCCGACGAGCATAATCGTATTTACGGTATCGCGTAATCGAAGCACACCCGCTGCGGTTAGTGCTGCTCCGCCAATAGCAGGTATTGCTGGCGAAACTCCGAACTTCTCGGATACCATTTTGTTGGCAGAGATGACTCCATCTTTTATGTTATTCAAAACAGAGCTTATATCAATTGATGAGGCAAGTACTGGTACCTCGGGAATGTGTTTACCAGCTAAATATAAAGCTCCGGCTCCTGCACCGTATAGAGCTGCATACGGTACGCGAGAAAACGCTCTTAATAACGTTGGAATTACGGATTGTGCTCCCAGAATGCTAAGGCTTATCAAGATACCTGCCATGATATCTTCCGGTAAGCCAACACGGGTAGCAATAAACGAATTTGTTTCTTGCAAAGTTTTCAAGGTAGACATTAGTGTTTCCTTGATTTTTTCTTGCTCTTCTTCTGTCAAGAGGTTGGGAAGAATTTTTTCGGTCAAGGTTCTAGTAGCAATTTTCGGAGGCCTAGTTTTTTCTTGTATATAATTTATCGCATTAAAGGCGCCGTTTGCAGCTGTCATTGCTTGTTCAGCGGCAAAATTGGAAGCCATTCTCAGATTTTCAAGGGTTAACTGTTGCCATATTTTTTCATCGAGAAAGTTAATTGACGGAATTGCAAACTCTGATGTCCATTCGCCACGAGGGATATTTAGCGTGACTTGATCTGCTTGTGCTTGAATTTCTAGAAAGGGTATCAATAGGATTACTAGGGAAAATATATTTTTCACTGCGACTCCAACTAAATTTACTAAACAAATACTCTTTGTATATAATAATATACCAACACTCTCTTTTTTGTAAATGATTTTCGGTAAAAAATCTGATGTTCTTGAGAGGAATAGGCGGCTACTAAGGGGCTTTATAAGCTATCGACATGATCAGTTGCTCGAGAGCGCTTGAAGGAAAATAAAAGTGTTGACATAGCCCTGAGTTACGGTATAATTCTTTATAGAATTTCGTTTGGCACTTAAAATTTGAGTCGACTTTTGACTTAAAGTTCAAGCAAAAAATAAAAATCGAAAAATTTGTTGACAGCTTACGCTTCAATGATATAATTATAAAAGTTTCTGAAAGCGAAGGCTTTCTAAAAGTTCTTTGACAAACACAAAGAGAAAATTTGTCTACGATCTTGCGATCATCCAATAATTTTTGTGATGGAGAGTTTGATTCTGGCTCAGAATGAACGCTGGCGGCGTGCCTAACACATGCAAGTCGAACGAGAAAGAGCTTCGGCTCGAGTACAGTGGCGAACGGGTGAGTAATACGTAGGAATCAACCCTTTAGTGAAGGATATCCTCGAGAAATCGAGAGCAATCCTGCATAAGTCCCGAAAGGGAGAAAGGTGGCCTCTTGCTGCCGCTAAAGGACGAGCCTGCGCGCTATCAGCTAGTTGGTGGGGTAAAGGCCTACCAAGGCTATGACGGCTAGCCGGCCTGAGAGGGTGTACGGCCACATTGGAACTTAGACACGGTCCAGACTCCTACGGGAGGCAGCAGTGGGGAATATTGCGCAATGGGCGAAAGCCTGACGCAGCGACGCCGCGTGGAGGATGAAGGTCTTCGGATTGTAAACTTCTGTTAAATGGGAAGAAATGCAGAGTTCTAATACAACTCTGAGATGACGGTACCATTAGAGAAAGCACCGGCTAACTTCGTGCCAGCAGCCGCGGTAATACGAAGGGTGCAAGCGTTATTCGGATTGATTGGGCGTAAAGGGTGTGTAGGCGGTATGTTAAGTCAATTGTTAAATCTCCCAGCTTAACTGGGAATATGCAGTTGAAACTGATGTGCTTGAGGGTGGAAGAGAGAAGTGGAATTCTCGGAGTAGCGGTAAAATGCGTAGATCTCGAGAGGAACACCGATGGCGAAGGCAGCTTCTTGGTCCATACCTGACGCTGAGGCACGAAAGCGTGGGGAGCAAACAGGATTAGATACCCTGGTAGTCCACGCTGTAAACGATGGTCACTAGACGTTGGTTCCGCTCTGCGGAATCAGTGTCGTAGCTAACGCGTTAAGTGACCCGCCTGGGGAGTACGGTCGCAAGATTAAAACTCAAAGAAATTGACGGGGGTCCGCACAAGCGGTGGAACATGTGGTTTAATTCGATACTACGCGAGAAACCTTACCTGGGCTTGACATGTACCTGACCGCCATAGAAACATGGCTTTCCAAGCGAAAGCTTGGACGAGTACACAGGTGCTGCATGGCTGTCGTCAGCTCGTGTCGTGAGATGTTGGGTTAAGTCCTTTAACGAGCGCAACCCCTGCCATCAGTTGCTACTCCTAACGGAGGCACTCTGATGGGACTGCCTAGGAAACTAGGAGGAGGGTGGGGATGACGTCAAGTCCGCATGGTCCTTATGTCCAGGGCGACACACGTGTTACAATGGGTAGTACAAAGCGTTGCAAGCTTGTAAAAGTGAGCCAATCGCATAAAGCTACTCTAAGTTCGGATTGAGGTCTGCAATTCGACCTCATGAAGCTGAAATCGCTAGTAATCGCATATCAGAACGATGCGGTGAATACGTTCTCGGACCTTGTACACACCGCCCGTCACACCACGAAAGCTGTTTATACCCAAAATCACCTTAGCTAACCCTAACGGGAGGCGGGTGCTGAAGGTATGGAGAGTGATTGGGGTGAAGTCGTAACAAGGTAGCTGTACGAGAACGTGCGGCTGGATCACCTCCTTTCGAGGGAGTAAAAGATCTACACTTTGGTGTGTAATTTATATAATTTGAATGAGCAAGATCGTAGACATCCTATAATTAATGAGTACAATAAATATTAGTAGGCAAAAGCTTCTGAGCGGGCCTATAGCTCAGGTGGTTAGAGCACCCCGCTGATAACGGGGAGGTCAGTCGTTCAAGTCGACTTAGGCCCACCAAAAAGGCCTGACTTCCTTCAAAAGGGGGTGTAGCTCAGTTGGTAGAGCGTCCGCTTTGCAAGCGGAAGGTCATCGGTTCGAATCCGATCATCTCCACCAACAAAACATACCAAATAAGGTATGTTTTGTGACGCCCAGTTAAGATGTCTTTTGTAATACTAAGTATATTTGGTAAAACTCTTTGTGTTTTAGTATAAAAATTATCGTGTTCTTTGAAATGTATAGTGTAATATGTCCTAAGTGACAAATTACTGAGTATCTCAAAAGTTTTGAAAATTTAGTGGTTAATTGAAAAGGGCTTCTGGTGGATGCCTTGGTACCAAGAGACGATGAAGGAGGCGGTAGACTGCCATAAGCTTCGGGGAGCTGTCAAGCAAGCATTGATCCGAAGATGTCCGAATGAGGAAACTCACTACGGCAAAACCGTAGTACTCTTATCTGAATCTATAGGGTAGGAGGGTGAACGGCATGAACTGAAACATCTAAGTAGTGCTAGGAAAAGAAAACAAAGTGATTCCCTGTGTAGTGGTGAGCGAAAGGGGAACAGCCTAAACGTATATTATGTGATAACCTGTGAGTGTTATAGTATATGGGTAGCGGGATTATAATATCTAAAAGTCACAGCTTTTAGCATAGAGTTACTGAGTTTAGTTGAAATGTTCTGGAATGGACGGCCATAGAAGGTGACAGCCCTGTAAGCGAAAAATCAGTAATATATGAGTTTTAATCCCAAGTACTGCAGAGCACGTGGAATTCTGTAGGAATCAGCCCGGACCATCGGGTAAGGCTAAATACTTCTTGGTGACCGATAGTGAACGAGTACCGTGAGGGAAAGGTGAAAAGAACCCCGGGAGGGGAGTGAAATAGAATCTGAAACCAGTTGTCTACAATCGGTGGAAGCGCAGTTTAAGAACGCGCAACCACGTACCTTTTGCATAATGAGCCAACGAGTTATCGTATGTTGCAAGGTTAAGCTTAGAAAGAGTGGAGCCGCAGCGAAAGCGAGTCCGAATAGGGCGTTTAGTAGCATGCGATAGACCCGAAACCCAGCGAGCTACCCATGTCCAGGATGAAGTCTCAGTTAAATGAGATGGAGGTCCGAACCGGTGTAGGTTGAAGACTGCTCGGATGAGATGTGGGTCGGAGTGAAAGGCTAATCAAGCTGGGAGATAGCTGGTTCTTCCCGAAATATATTGAGGTATAGCCTCGTCGAATTTATTATGGCGGTAAAGCACAGTTGAAGTTTTGGGGGAGCAATCTTACCGGACTTTTACTAACTCTGAATGCTATAGTTTTTGAAGACGGGAGTCGGACTGTGGGGGATAAGCCTCATAGTCGAGAGGGAAACAGCCCAGACCATCAGCTAAGGTCCCAAAATATTTGTTAAGTGTGAAAAGAAGTAGCAGTACATAGACAGCCAGGAGGTGGGCTTAGAAGCAGCCACCCTTTAAAGAAAGCGTAATAGCTCACTGGTCAAGTTTTGCTGCACTGAAATACAAACGGGGCTCAAACAAATTACCGAAGCTATGGCTTGTATACATTACTTGTAATGTAGTACAGGGGTAGGGAAGCGTTCTCTAGGAGATACAAGCTCGACTGGAAAGACGAGTGCCGGCCTAGAGAAGTGAATATGTTGGTATAAGTAACGATAAATAGGTGAAATTCCTATTCGCCGTAAGTCTAAGGTTTCCGTGAGACAGGTTTATCCGCTCAGGGTTAGTCGATGCCTAAGCCGAGGCCAATTGGAGTAGGCGATGGACAACAGGTTAATATTCCTGTACCACTTTTAGGCGTTTGAGCGAAGGGGGGACGCAGTAGGGTAAGCTGACTTGGCTTATGGATTGCCAAGTTAAGCACGTAGGAAGATTTGATAGGCAAATCCGTCAAATTAATTCTGAGATGTAACGAGTATGTTAAGTCCTTGTGGCTTGATGTATTCAGCTGATCCCACACTGACTAGAAAAGCCTCTAGCAAGCCATAAGAGTGATCGTACCGCAAACCGACACAGGTAGACGGGCTGAAAATGCTCAGGCGTTGAGATAACTACCATTAAGGAACTCGGCAACTTGGCCTCGTAACTTCGGGATAAGAGGTGCCTATACTGTGATTTTGCACACGCAAGAAAAGCAGTGATAGGTTTCAACAAAGAGGCCCAAGCGACTGTTTATCAAAAACACAGGGCTCTGCAAACTCGTAAGAGGAAGTATAGAGTCTGACGCCTGCCCAGTGCCGGAAGGTTAATAGGAGATGTCAGCCGTAAGGCGAAGCGTTGAATTGAAGCCCCGGTAAACGGCGGCCGTAACTATAAAATTGGACCCTTGTAGTTATAAAATCTGGCTATATGCTGGAAACTCTCGTGTATCCTACACTACTCGCCCTTATAAGGCAGTGAAAATGTGCTAGGTGGAGACAATCAGCAGGAAAGGCCTTAGTGAAAGCTAAGGAATCCTCAGAGACTATACGCCAGACTCAACAAGAGTTGAGATGATATAGTCCGATCTCTATGGCGACATAGAGCGCGCAGCTGTTAAAAGCTGAGCGGCTTTTCTATAAAAGTAACGTATTGAACGGTCCTAAGGTAGCGAAGTCCCTTGTCGGGTAAGAGAATCTTGCCCCTTTATCTCGCGAGGGATAATGAAACACCAGCTCATATCGGGGAAGCCCTCCTGAACTTGTTCAAAGGGTAATCCCGAGGGAAGTCTCTTAAGTAATTAAGATGACCCCGTAACGACTGATCCGAAAGGAGAGGCACGCGTAAAAGTGTGCAACACGCTGGTTACTTGCCTAAGAAAGGGGGCTTATGGAGATATATAAAGTACTTGATCCATGGTTTGTGACAGGATTGACTGATGGAGAAGGTTGTTTTTCAATCTCGTTTACGTTGCGAAAGCGCGTAAAGATTGGTATAGAAACGCGTCCTTCTTTTTCAATATCCTTAAATCGTCGAGATCTTGATTTAATTAAAGCAGTGCATGCTTACTTTAAATGTGGAAGTATTCGTTATAGTAAGAATGATCGAACGTACAAGTTTGAAGTTCGTTCAATTCAAGATCTTATAAAACGTATAATACCGCACTATAAGAAGTATCCGTTGCAATCGAGTAAAGCAAGTGATTTTGCACGGTTTGAGGAGATATGCGCGAAAGTGCATGCCAATCTTCATTTAAGCAGAGATAATCTGCAACAAATCATTGAAAGTGCCTGTCTTATGAATCCTTCTGGAAAACGGAAGTATACAAAAGACGATCTCCTAAAAGTACTCTGCAAGTAAAAGGTATAGTCTACTTCTTGTAGAAATATAAGATAAAAGTGAAGTTCCGACCTGCATGAATGGCGTAACGACTTGGGCGCTGTCTTGATGGTAGACTCAGTGAATTTGTAGTACCGGTGAAAATGCCGGTTACCCGCGACTGGACGGAAAGACCCCGTGCACCTTTACTGCAACTTGACATTGATTTTCGGATAGCTCTGTGTAGGATAGGCGGGAGACTTTGAAGTTAGGGCGCTAGCTCTAATGGAGTCAACCTTGAAATACCGCTCTTATCTGTTTGAAAATCTAACTTTGACCCGTAATCCGGGCAGAGGACCGTGTCTGGTGGGCAGTTTGACTGGGGTGGTCGCCTCCCAAAATGTAACGGAGGCGTTCAAAGGTTCCCTCAAGGCGAATAGAAATCGCCGGTTGAGTGTAAACGCATAAGGGAGCTTAACTGCGAGACACACAGGTCGAGCAGATGCGAAAGCAGGAGTTAGTGATCCAGTGGTTCTGAATGGAAGGGCCATTGCTAAACGGATAAAAGGTACGCCGGGGATAACAGGCTTATCTCCTCTGAGAGTCCTTATCGACGAGGAGGATTGGCACCTCGATGTCGGATCATCGCATCCTGGGGCTGGAGAAGGTCCCAAGGGTCTGGCTGTTCGCCAGTTAAAGCGGTACGTGATCTGGGTTCAGAACGTCGTAAGACAGTTCGGTCCTTATCCGTCGTGGGCGTAGGGTATTTGAGAGGGGTTGTTCCTAGTACGAGAGGACCGGAATGAGTGAGCCTCTAGTGTTCCAGTTGTTTACCAAAAGCAGGCTGGGTAGCTAAGCTCATAAGAGATAACCGCTGAAAGCATCTAAGTGGGAAGCTTGCCTCAAGATAAGATACCCCCGTTTTCGAGCAATCGAAATCATAAGATCCCTTGAAGACTACAAGGTTGATAGGCTGGGTGTGTAAGCACAGTAATGTGTTCAGCTAACCAGTACTAATAGATCGAACGTTTTAATCACTTAAATATTTTTTAAAGATACTCTACATCTTAGTTATTAGGACATGCACTATATATTTCGAGAACACGACAAGTTTGAAAAATTCTCTGGTGCGTATAGCTGTAAGGAAACACCCGTTCCCATTTCGAATACGGCAGTTAAGCTTACAGCGCCGATGATACTTGTCTGGTAACGGACTGGAAAAGCAGGTAGTGCCAGGGTTAAATTAAAAAAGGTCGCAGAACATCTGCGACCTTTTTTTTGTAGAAAAGCGAATACATGTTATTCGATAGTTGGAAGAAACTATCATGTTCTTGTAGATTCTTTTTATGTAAAATCTCTTCTCAACAAGGCTTACATTAAACCTTAAGCTTACGTCTACGCTATTCTTCTTTTATTGTTATTCCATGAGAGTTTAATTATAATAATAGTATTAGTATTTATTAATTTTTTTCGAAAGGAAATAGTATGAAAACCTTATTTATGATTGGTTTATTGGGAAGTACTCTGGGATTTGCTTTTGGTTTGACAGGCGTTGTTCGTAGCCGATATCTGTCAGACGTCGAACGAGCTAAAATGGATATATATGCAGCCGAGAAGGAAATCGAGAAGGCTGAGCGTGATATTAAAACCTATAGTGCAATGGGAGATTTTAGCGTTTATCCGAGCTATGTGGAAGCTGCACAGCAAAGACGTAATGAGGCTATTAAAGATATAAAGGATCTGGAAAGAAAACTTAAAGCGGTAGAGCGAAGCTTGTAGCGCAGCTAATTATCTGTTGATGTCCGAGAACTTAAATAGGCCAGGGTTAAGTAAAAACGATCGTAGTGTTAAAAGCTACGGTCTTTTTTTTGATCAAATGTTGAACCCTCTAGACAAGATCGGGAGTAATGGCAAATGCCGCTTGTCGGCATGCTCATCAAAACAAAGCCTTTATCATTTCAGATTAGTTGCTTTGTGATATCCTAATAAGAACTGCATTTGATCAAAGGGTCACATTATGTTTTTCCAGATAAATTGTCTTAATTTTTTTCTTCTTACTTTGAGCTTTTTTCCTTTTTTTAGTAACTTGCCTATCAGCGCTATGGAAGAGCAAAAACCGACTCATAAAGAAATAACCGAAGTAAAAAAACTGCCTTTGGGTAGAGAAAATGCAGTGCCATATTACCTCGTTCTTCATGAAGATAAGCACGTGTGTACGATTTGTCTGGAGGATAACAATAACCCTTACATGCTGCCCATTGTGGCATACACGATGTCACTTTCGCACAGGCTTGTAGTCGATTTTTTAGCAGACACGATATCACTAGAAAGAATGGTTGGGCAAACAGGTGCGGCTACCCGCTTGGACAGTTGCCTTCTGCCTTCACGTTCCAATGGAGTAGCAATTTCACCTGATGGCACATTTGCGGTTGCTACACACTTTGGGACCAATGTGATTACAACTTACGCACTGCATCAAGATCGATTAAAAAAACTTGAGACGTATAACCTTCCTGATGGGGCTGATAGTCCGTGGGGTGCTGCTATTGCGCCAGATGGTTCTTCGGTTGCGATCACTCTTGAAAGGTCTAATCGAGTAATACTAATCCCGTTAAGAGATCAAAGACTTATCATGGGCGAAAGTGCTATCTACAATCTGCCACCCGGTGCCGAAAGTCCAAGCGCGGTAGCTTATGCGGCTTCCGGGTCGGGTCTTGCTGTGGCTAATTATGGATCTAATAGTGCAGTCTATGCTTCATTAAGACCAGGAACTACAGTCCTAGAAAGATTTTCCCATCGAGTATTACCCCCAGGTTCTTCAGGCCCAGTTGCGATAATATTTTCGCGGCAGGACGACTCTTTTATGACAGCCAATTATCTATCTCGCGATCTTTCAGAATTCATGTTAGGTGATGCGGCTACTTTAGTGGACACTCTGCCAGCATGTTTAATGTTAGTATTGGTAGCATATGCCCTCCGGCTAAGTAAGACGCAAAAGGGAATACTATAGAGCTTATACCACCGCGTTTACCGTGGCAGATTTGTTTGTTTTGTGATAAAATCAGCCTCCATAATGAACTGCTTTTTGAGGATCAAATTATGTTTTGCAAGAAAAATAATCTTGGATTTAGTGCTCTTCTTACTTTGAGCTTGTTTTCTTTGCTCACTGATTTACATATCTGCGCAATGGAAGAGCAAAAAGGTAGTCATAAAGAAATAACAGAAGTAACAAGAAGCTCTCTGCCCAATGGAAGTGGAAGACCTTATTTTCTGACTCGCGTAGGAGATGCGCAAGCGGCTAGCATTAATATAGGTGATCACTCTCCAATTCCCCCAATTGTGGCGTACTCGAATACTTCTCCGCACAGGGTGGTTGTTGATTCGTTGAGAAATTTCGCTACCTTAGAAAGGTTGGCAGGAGTAGGTATGGCTGGTACTCCTCTGGGACTTTTTCGTCTACCCAGTAATACTGCCTTTTCTCAAGGAGTCGCAATTTCACCAGACGGCTTGCTTGTTGTTATTACACACTTTGGTACGAACAATCTTACGATATACGCTTTACGGCAAGACAGATTAGAAGATAGTGAAACATATGAACTTCCACCACTGGCTCGTAATCCATGGGGTGTTGTATTTGCTCCCGATGGCTCTTCAATTGCTATCACGCTCTATGGCTCTAATCAAATAATGCTAATTCCCATAAGAGATCAAAGACTAGTCATGGCTGAAAGTGCGGTCTACCATCTCCCGCTTGGCGCAGAAGGGCCTCGCTCTGTAACTTATGACAGGTCTGGCACAGCACTCGCTATTGCTAATTATGGCTCGAATAGTGCAGTCTACGCTTCATTAAGGCCTAGAACTACGATCATAGAAAGATTTTCTCACAGGTTATTACCTGTAGGTTCTTCCGGTCCCGTTGCAGTATTATTTTCGTCAGAAGACTCTTTTGTTACTGCTAACTTTCTTACTAGAGACCTTGCCACATTTAGGTTGGGAGCAACCAGCACTTTAGTAGAGGAACCAAACATAATGTTTGTCTTCTTGCTAGCATGTGCGTTATACCTGAGAGATACCAAGGTTTCAGGTGGTGGTGACCATAAGTAAACGATCTTTTTATCTATGCGCCTTCTATCGATCCTTCAGTGCCATCAAAATTAACGTGGCTGGCAGGATGTCTGTGCAGGTATTTATAGAGTAAATAGGTGGTTCCTGCAACCGCAACAGCCATGCCTGTAAAAACGATAGGGATACCCAGTGATATGCCCACAATAGCACCCGTAGGCACGCTGCTTCCATCACCCGATTGTGAAGATCCTCCCTGAGAGCTTCCTCCAAAGAGCACACCAACCGAGACGTCGTTCGAAGCGAAGTTGGCCGTTACGACGTTTTCGCTAATACCACTACTCGATGTGTAGGGAGCAAATATAATACCTTTAATTGAGTTTGCAGGTAAGTTATAAGAAGTTGCTTGATTGAAGGTGTTACCAGTAAGGTTAAAAAGCGTAAAGCTATTTGAATCACTGTTTGCAGTCGCTAGAAATCCGCTTGGAGTGTATGCAATCGATTGAGGATTGAGCGACCCTGCTGGCAAAGGATATGATTGACCAGTACCCAAGCTACCAGAAGAAACAGGAAAAACCGTAACGTCATTCGATCCGCTATTAGCGCTAACAAGTGTAAGTTGTCCAGATGGAAGTTGGACAAATACAACAGCTTGAGGCCCTGTCGAACCAGAAGGTAAACTTGTCAACATACCGTTACTGAGCGCCCCTTGAGCATAGTCAAAGAGAACAACATTGTTTGATTTAAAATTAGCTACTGCAAGGAGAGAACTGTCAGGGCTTAGAGCAATTCCTTGGGGGTTAACGGCTCCGGTTGGAAGCTGAGTGTTGATAGGATTGCTTAAAACACCCTGCGCAAGTTGAAAGACAGTTATATCATTCGATCCACCATCCGCGACAATGCAAAATGCGTTGTCTGGGGTTATTAGGATACTAGTTGGGTTTGAGGAACCTGCTGGTAACTTGGTTGAAAAAGCTCCTGTTAATTGGCCGCCTACAACATTAAAAGTAGTTACGTCATTTGTTTTTTGATTGGCAGTCAGAAGGTATCCGTCAGTTGTAAATGCCAATGCTACTGGCAAGGAAGGCGTAACACCATTGTATGGCAGTGGGTAAGATGTTTTTGTGCCAAAAGTTAGAGTACTCGTGCTGTTTGGAGTAAATAGAGTTACGTCACTCGACCCATAATTTGCACTTGCTAGATACGCTTGCTGTGGTAAATAAGCGACAGCATTTGGTTGCTTGGATCCTCGCAGTAATGGTGGTAGAGGAAATATGGTTCCAGTATTAAGCGCTCCATTAGTTACCGTAAACATCGTGACAGCAGAAATGTCTCGGCTAGCCACCGCTAAAAATGCTCCATTAGGTGAAAAATTTACCGAACCAGCGTTATTGAATCTACCCGGCATTGAATACTGAACTTCATTTACTAAGCTTCCGTTGCTTAAAACGTTAAAAATATTAACTGCTCTGGGTCCAAAAGGTGCAACAGCCAAATAAGAGCCTGATGGCGCATAAGAAAGCAAAAGGGGCACAGCTGCATTATTTATGTCAGTTGTTGGTCCGGTTATAGTTCCCGTTGGGCCCACGTTAAAAACAACAATACTGTCTTGAAAGTTGCCTATTGTGAGCTTTGAACTATCAGGTGAAAAAGCGATGGAAAAAGGGGTCGGGCTGCTACCAGGAATGGGGTGCGATGTTGGCGTGCCTAATGTACCTCCAGCTTGTATAGGAAAGAGGGTAAAATCACTAGATCCGCTATTACCGGTAGCAAGAAATGCTCCATTTGGAGAAATTGCAAGCCCATTGGGAGTGCGCGAACCTGCGGGCAGTGACCATGTTTGGGGATTAGTCAAGCTACCGTCAGATCCAAAGGTCAACGTAGTTACATCTACGGTATTAGCAACAGCAAGATAGGCTCCGCTTGGAAAAAATGCCATAGCATTGAGCCCATAAACTGAAGGCGTGGCGTACGATGTCCCATTAGTCAACGTGCCCTGGTTTGTGATAGCAAAAACAGTTAATGTGCTTGCCTGACCATTAGCAGTCACAAGGAATGAGTCATTGGGAGAAAATGCAAGTGAAAAAGGTTGTACTGAATCAGAAACAACGGGATTGGTAGATGCGAGGGTGAGAGAGCCTCCCACTCCTACGTCGAATACGCTAATGTTAGCAGGAGTATAATTAGCCGTGACAAGAAGAGCATTATTAGGCGAAAATACTACACTGAAAGCCTCGCCCGGTAATGAGTAGGAAGTAGGTCCTGTCAATGTTCCGCCAGATCCTACGTCAAAGAGCATAAGATTTGCGCCAGTAACTGCAAGATACTTACCGTCGTTCGAATAGTTTAGAGCTCTAGAAAGTCCGGGAATTGTATACGTTTGCTGATTACTTAACGTTCCATTTACAGCTACGTTGTAGGTAACAATATTGCTTACCTGAGTGCCTACCGCTAGGTTTAACCCATCTGCTGAGAAAGCAAGGGACTGCGGTGTTGAGCCCGGTAATGTGTAGCGCGTTCCTGCGTTAAGTGCGCCGTTTTGAAAGGTAAAAATTGTTATATCGGCAGAACCATAATTAGCTGTCGCAATCAATGAGCCTGAGGGAGAAAAGGCGACATAACCAGCAAACATCGAACCACTTGGCAGTTTATAAGAAGTGCCTGGGCTAAGCGTTCCTTGCGGTGTTACTGCAAAAACGGTAACGTCCGAGCTCACATTTGCTGTAACAAGATAATCTCCGGCAGGAGAGAATGCTACCGAAAATGCTTCAGAGGAACCGGGAGGTAGATCGTACGATATTCCGCCTGTTAGCATTCCTTGCGGGGTTACGGTAAATATGCTTACATCAGACTGATTGGCAGTTGCCAAAAGTGAACCATCAGGCGAAAAAGCTACACCATTTGTTTGTTGAGATCCTGATGGCAAAGTATAAGGGATACCAGTGCCAACTATGGTGTTCCCGCTTACAGTAAACACGGTTACATCGTTAGTTTGAGGATTAGCAGTTACAAGATAATTACCACTTGGCGAAAATGCTGCGCAATTAGGGTTTGTTGAACCTGGTGGCAATAGATAAGATGCACCATTAAAGAGATTCCCGTTTGTATCGACGCTAAAAAAAGAAACGTCATTTTGATTTGATGCAGCAACATATTTTCCGCTGTGGGAAAACAAAGCTTCGGTAGGGTATCGTGAGGCACCCGGAAGCAGATAGTTTGTGGCGTTAAAAGACAAGGCTATAGTGTGAACACAAAAAACGAAAAACGGTAAAGCTCTAAAGAGCACGTGAAAAATGGACATGGTAAACATCCTTTCAATTACGAGGGCCAAAAGCTTAATTCTTCGCAAACTTATTTAACTCGAGAACATAAGCTTTTGCCTCTGACTTTTGGCTTAGTATAGTATTACAACAGAGTTTGTCTACCACCTGCCGCGTGATTGCTTTCCTTTAAACATACGTCTTAAGCTTGTGCTCAATGAAGAAAGTCACTGTTTATTCTTGCTAGGGTTTTTTCTTTGTGTATGATGAATAATAGATTTTTTTTAAAAATTTCCCGGTAAGGTATTTATGGTTTCTTATTTTTTTCGCAGCGCAAGTATGTGCATTGGGATTTTGACGCTTCTCGGCTGTGGTGGTCAGCAGCAAAATTCTTCTCCATTTAGAGCCGAGCACAAAGCTCGCCAGGACGCGATAAGAGGGGCTGCGAACATCGAACAATTAAACCGAGTTTATACGACTACGAGCGGTACTTTCCTTAAAGAAAGAGAACTTTTCGACGCATACATGGCAACAAAAGATACCGAAAGTTTGTCAAAAAACCTTAAACAGCTTATTGTGCATAAGTATGAAGAAGCCAAAAAGAAAGCATCGTTTAGCGAAGCTCTTCTACAGCCAATTCTCGACTCGAATGCGCATTTTCCCTACGTGTGGTATGAGGACAAGTTAAAGTCAGATAGAGCATTATTTGAAAAAGCAGATACCGTGCTAAAACCACAGAATCAACTCATGCAAGATATAACGGTTCTCGTGTCTCTCATTGATTGGCTCAAAGAACAGATGCCTATTCTCTTTGTTGATCAAATAATGAATGAAAAACGCGATTTAGTATACTTTTTAAGGTAATCACGAGCTAATAGTTACACCTTACTCTCTCTTATAGCCAATCCGGTCTATTTTTATTTTTTTAAAAATTCAAATATTGATTTTTCAATCTTGAATGTTGTAGATTAGTGAAAGTAAAGGGCCTATTGCCCGTACAATTAGGAATCGTTTTCTCTAAAAAGAGAGGTAGTCATGTTTAACAAATTAAAAAAATTTAAGCTTTTGGGGTTGATGCTTTCGGTATCGCTCACTTTAAGCTCGATTTGTAATGGTCAGCTTCGTTCTGACGATGCACGGCGTGTGGCAAGTATTCGTTACAATGCTCATCAGTTTAATAAGGCGCGTACACAGCAGGGTAGAGATAGGCGAGGTACGAGAATATTGAACACTGCAAGCGGAATCCGGACCCCAAGAGGAGTTTCAAGTGCGCGAAGGGCACTAGAAAAAAAAGGGATAAGTGGCACAGAGCTTAAAGAATCAGCTTTTAGAAATACGCAATTCTTACTATTTAAAGAAGCAGTCGACCGGTTTGTGCAAAGAAGAAGAAGTCCGCGTAGGACCAGGAGAGCTGCAATGCGTGTTGTTGCTGCTTATAGACAATTAAGTCCTGCGTATGAACGCGACGCTCAGAAATATTTAGCGAAGTACCGTTTGACCTTACCAGTTCTTGGAGCGATTGCCGGCATGTCAACAACACCGGTAGTTCCGCAAAGAACTCCATCTCCAGCAGAAGCTCGCCAAACTGCTCAGCGAGAAGCTTTGCAAGTTAGAAAAGATGTCGGGCAACTTCAGGCTCAAGTAGGCGAGGTCGAAGGCAAAGTTAATAAACTTTTAAGTCAGCCAACTACAACGTTTACTTTAGACGAGGTAAAGTCTATCGTTACCAAAGCCGTAGCCGGTCTTCAGAAGAAACTTGTAGACTTGGAAGCGCGTGTGGCTGACCAGGAAGCCTTGGTAGACCCATCGTTAGATTATGAAAAAGAGAGATTGGAGGCAGAAGCCTCGCAATTTGCGGATGTTAAAAAGCTTATTGATTTAATCGAGAAAGCTGATGCTTTAATGCTCCGGAAAATTAATTCTCGTAGGGCGGCTCAAGCCGAGTCTATTAGGTCGGACCTTAACGATGCTCTTGGTGACTATAAAGATACGCCAAATTCAAATCCAACGATTATGAGCGCAGCTCAAAATCGTATTGTCGGGCTTTCAGCATTTATCGGTAAGCTTTCTGTCCCCGAAAAACCCGAACCTGTAACAACTAATGCGGTAAGCATGCATGAGCTTCGTAGTGCCATAGATTTTGCTGATCAAGTTCTTGGCAAAGGTGTACCTATAGCATATCTAGAATCTGTTGAAGAAAGGCTTACAAACGAGCTAACTGTTATTGATGAAGCTATTGCAGATAACAAACAAGGTATCGATTACGCAATGATAGCTGATGGTCGCCTAAAGTTGGCACAAGTGGCTAATGAGCTTGCAGCTAGGGCTGCAGCTAAGCCTTTACTGCTACCGATAAAATCAGAGCCATCTAAGACACCAGCACCTCGTCAGAGCTCTCTTAAGCCGTTATCACCCTTAGCTGAATCTGTAAAAAATCTGACAGATCTTGCTAATGTAATGCTCGCAGGCGGTGCAACGCAGTATCTTGGAGGCTTGAAGGCAGATCTTCAAAAGAATTTAACTGATCTTCAGAATGAGCCAAGGCCAGATAAGGATGTTGTTGATGGAGCACAAGATGCTATTAACCGTATAGAAGCGAAATTGAATGCTCCGGTACTTTCTGGGAATGTGCAAAGAGTAGATGAGCCGACGATGGATTTCTATGTAAAATCTGTCGTAGATGCCACGAATTACGCAAATTCGTTAAACGCTTATGATTCATATAAGGACTTAGCAGGAGCGATAGCGTCACTGAAGGGCGCAATCGAGCATCTCGAAACAGCGGCGGCTGCGCAAAAGGTCGCGGTCGACCAAACCGTCGTCGATAATGCTCAAGGCGCTATCGGACGCCTGATTGCTGTCGAAAGACAGAAAAGCGCGCCGATCTGATTGAGATTAAAGGGCAGCGATATCAGCTGCCCTTCCTTTAAAATTCGAAATCTTTGTAGAGCATGCTTGGTTGAATGCCATTATTATGTTGGTATTTGTTGCTTGAGTAAGGGGTGTAATCCCCTTCGATCGTGTGATAAAAAATTTGCCCGATCTCAACCCCAGGATAGACTTTTACTGGTTGCACACAAAACATCTCAAGAGTCCAAAATCCGCAAAAGCCCACATCACCAAACCCAGCAGTAATGTGAATGAAGAGCCCTAATCTTCCGATTGATGAGCGGCCTTCAAGCATCGGCACGGCATTTTTAGTAATGGTATATTCTAAAGTGCGTCCAAGATAGAGGACTCCCGGCTCCAAAATGAGGCCCTGTGTTGGTATTACCAGAGTCTTTGTTGAATGCTTTTTTTTCATGTCGAGTACGGGCTCGTCGTAGAGTAAAAGCTCATGATGTAGGCGCACGTTGTAGCTGTTGGGACCCAACTGCTTTTCGTTAAAAGGCTCGATTGTAATATCGTTTCCTAATCTTTTTTTTATCTCAAGTCCTGATAATATCATCGCAACAGCCCTTGTGTAATATAACTCTTAGACAGGGTAGAGACCCTCTGACTCGAGTATATCACAAGCTCTTGCTGGCCAATAGACATTGCTTCTAAAGTGATTAAAGTGTTCTCTTCGGTCACCTAAACCCGGGCCCGAGGTATGTAGAACTCCCGATTCACGTCGATGCAATTCGGCTGACACCTCAACGAGTGGTCCTGGATCTTCTTGAACCAAGTGGTGTAACTCGACAGATTCACCATCGGGACCGATCGGCGCATTACCACGCAACATTCGCTCGAGGTTGGTGCGTCCGTTGGTATCTACGTGCCATGGATCGATCAGGCCGTCGCGTTGATGAAACGTGTATCCAGAAGGATTTTCAATGATCGCATCCCAGTGCTCGCCTTCCCTAAATATAGCGCGTGCAAGCACGCGGACTTTTCTGCGCACCGTCCCCGAATCTTGTTTTTTCCTTCGCTTTCTACTTTTGCTCTCTCGTGATCCAATCTGTTTTAGAGGGCTCGGATTTTCTGGGTTGTCTGTATCATGGGTAATGGGATACACTTGCCTAAAAAAGGGAGTCAAAGCGATAGCCTCTCTTCGTATGCGCTCTTTTCGGCGAGGAGTGCTTGCGTCGGCAAGATCAGTTAGCCGTTCATGGTTACGACTAAAAACTTGAGGTTCCTGTTGCCCTTCCTCGTACTGCATCCGTTTGCGCTTTTTGCCTCTAGGAGAATCAGCCCCGTCTCGGCCACGGTTAGGATCTCTATTTTCGACGTCGTCGAGGTTTTGAGAACCATCCGATGGCTTGGTAGGCTCCATCGCACAAAGCGGTGCAAAGAAAAAGCACGGTACCAAAAGGATTAAAAATAATTTATTAAAAAAAGCGATTATCTTTTTCATTAACGTTTTATACCTATGTGATAAAAAATCGTGTTCACATCCAAATTGTAAGTTCATTATCAATTATAAATTATATACTTAAAAAAGCAATAAAACTGCGGGCTTTGTGAACTTGATAGGCATCAAAATTTATGTAGATCTGGTGCTTGCGAATTTTTTCCAGTGGTAGATGAGAAATCCAAAAGTGGCGATGAGGCTTATCTGGATGAGAATGATGGAGGAGATTTTAAGAGGGACAACGTACTCGGGAAAGCGGTGGGCTCCTTCAAGAAGAGCGAGCATAACGAGGAATGCTATGAAGGAATGTATGAGGAAGATGTTAAAAATATGGTCTGAGAGAGTAAAATAACTCACGTTGGGCGAGATTCTTTCGATGACAAAACGATAGGCAAGAAGTCCGGTCAAACTCGCGATACTGAGCGTTACCATAGGCTGAGGATACTTTTCCGGATTAAGGGTTAGGGCAAGAAAACCGATAAAAAAGGCAAAAAAGAGCGGTAGCGCGATAATAAACAATTTTCTTGTTCCTTCCCTGATACAGCTTACGGTAAAGACGAGTGTTGGATACTCGACAACATTGCTGTTGTGCCCACGCCGATCCATTTGAGCATAGGCATCTTCTACCTTCAGGTACCAACCTGGAATGCGAGGGTGCGTTATAGCCAAACTTTCTTTAGTCGTTTTCAATGACATGTTGCTGAGTATGGAGGACGGGTATTCCAGAATGAGGTGCATGGCGTGATTTCCAAGAGGAAATGATTGATAATAAAGGTCAGTACTAAATTGGACCCTTATTTTAAAAAAAGTGTGGGTTATTCCATCTTTTACGTACTCGTCTTGCTCAAAAAGCTCCGCCACTTTTCCTCGTCTACAGGTGAATGCTGTTAGATATTTCTTGTTTATTGCGTCAGCATTATAAGAAAACCATAAAAATCCCTCGAGTATGAACGAGTTTCCCGTTATATCAAAAAGAGGGAAGTCTTCAATAATAAGCCCAATGTGCACCTCAGGTACATTTGCATTTTCGGCAAGGGGATAAAAAGGGGAGGGTTGTGCGCTTATCTGGACGTTGTTAAGCGTCTTTATGTTTGTATAAAATAAAAAGATAATGACAACCGCCGTGTACGAAATACTCAGCAGCTCAAGAAGAAAGTTATCGATCTGATAAAAGTGCATGGCCATACTTTAAAAGAGACTTCATTGTCTTCCTACCATACCCCACCAGCACATATCTTGTCTATACGGGAAAACTGTTCTAAGCCCCCTTCTTCTGAGATATTCTTATAAGACATTCTAGATGATCTTGAAAACCATTGATTTAAAAGCCTTTTTTTTAATATAATTACTAGTAGTAAAATAATAAGTACATAACTACCTGATACAAAGGAGGAGTAATATGTTGAAGAAGTATGTGGCTATTGCGCTTGCGGTTGGCATGGCGCTGAGTGGCCTTATGATTGAAGCTCGTGGCGGAGGCCGTGGCGGCGGCGGAGGCAGAGGCGGTGGAGGCCGTGGTGGTATGGGCCGTGGCGGTGGTCGTGGCGGCATGGGTCGTCGTGGCGGCATGGGTCGCGGAGCTATGAGATCAGGATTCCGTGGTGGCCGTGGTATGGCTCGAGGCGGAATGCGTACAATGACCGGCAGTCGAGGCAGAGGCTTTAATCGTGGCGGACGCGGCTTTAACCGTGGCAGAGGCTTTAACCGTGGTAGAGGCTTTAATCGTGGCTTTGGACGCGGCGGTGGATGGTGGGGCCCAGGATGGGGTGGCTACTGGGGCGGTGGTTACTGGCCTTGGTACGATGACTATGACTATTCTTATCCAAGCTCAACCAGTTATTATTCCTATCCAAGTTCTACTACCTACGTTGTAGATAGCGATAGTGATTATGGCTATGATGATGGTTCCTATGCCACCTATTATTAAGATTGTCTTCTTATAAAGAAGCTATCGATGAAGGGTAAGGTTTTCGCCTTACCCTTTCATTTTTAAAAAAAGCCAGGCATTTTTAGAAGTCTGATACATCTTTGTTTTGATTAATGCGTAGGTGCCTTCAAGTTTTTTTCCATGCAGAAGTATTTCTAGGTGACCTTCTTTGTACGCTCTTTCGGCACTTATATCTTTAAGCATAGAAAAAGTGCCGTGATCCCAAATTTCAACCGTTCCTGCCCCATAATTTCCTGGAGGTATTGTACCTTTAAAGGTGGCATATTCGAGTGGATGATCTTCAGTTTCAATGGCTAAGTGTTTGTCACCGGTTTTAAGTGGTGGACCTTTGGGTACCGCCCATGATTTGAGTACTCCATCAATTTCGAGCCTAAAATCATAATGTAGATGACTTGCGGCGTGCTTTTGTACAACGAAGATCGCTTTATCTTTTTGTTGAGCAGGCAACCCCGAAGGCTCTGGTGTTTTGTCAAAAGTTCGTTTGGAGCGGTATGTTTTGAGTCTCTCATTTGTCATTACGAGCACCTTGCTAAAAGACTATATCTTTAGTGTAACAGGGTCATGGCGTAGCAGTGCAAGAGCTCACGTTAAAGCTAAGCGAGTGACTGAACAATTCTTATAAATTCAATCTGGTGATAATATATATATTTAAATTCGTAATTTTATATGATAGAATTAGAGGTAAGGTGATATTTTTCAATAACCAAACGGAAGGTATAATTATGCAATCGACTTCTAAGTTTTTCTATCTTTTATCTGTCCTGTTGCTTGCTGCAACTGTTTCGGAGTGCAGGCTTGCAGTCATGTCCGATTCATCGAGCACAACGGTAGAAAAAGCTAAACGCAGAGCTCTAAGTGGCTATCTTAACCGAACAAATCGTACCACCTTCAATCCTCGTTTTGTAGGTATTTTTGTTAGTAAGACGGATCCTTCAGAAGGGTTTATCGATTTTTGTGGTAAGAAGGTAGCAACTATAAGACTCGAAGAAAACGGCAAAGAGCAAGATGGCGAACTGTTCGTTGGAAAGCTTGCTAAAAAGGGCATTTTTGTAAAGAAAGCTGATTTAGCTGCTGGCTCATTTGAACAATGTCCCCTTCTTCCCGGCAAGAGCCGTGGATACAGCGGTTATGTCAATAAGACGAGTGCGGTAAGCTTTACTCCTCGTTTGATTGGGATTTTTGTATCGCAAGATAATCCTGAAGAGGGCTTTCTTGATTTTTGCGGTGTAGGTGTTGGTCCTGTCACCCTCAAGCCAGCAAAAGAAAGTTTAGAAGCGCATGAAGTTATTCTGGGCACGATCAACGGCAATAACCTAGTTATCTCAGCTGAAAATCTGTCTAAAGCTTCACTTTCTTGTGGAGTATCTCAAAAAGGTCCAGGCTTCAAGTTTGCTGGAAGAGAAGAGTTATAAAAAAGTAGTAAAAAAAGCATGGGCAGATGTTCCGTAAGGAGCGTCTGCCTTTTCTTATACGCTTGCTTTGGATGGGCGCATGAAGAGTGTGCGTAAACTTTTTTCAAGCTGGTGTTTATATACTGAACAGACAGCTCCCATGCTGATGAAAATGCCAGCTATGCCGACGGTAGAGTTTATAGGAACACCAAGGAAAAGAGCTTCTAAAACACTCGTCAGGAAGGGAATGCTAAAGCTTGATAAGGTAAGCATAGTGACTGTGTACCTTGGCGCAATGGTCGTATAGATATGATCAACGGAGCCATGGTAAATGAGCGCTAAGGCCAGCACATCAAAGCGATTATGTATGCAACTGGCAATATCTATTTGAGACCACTGTTCAGTGAAAAATGAGTGAGCTACCGCTAAAATGCCGCCAATGATCATACTAACACTGGTTAGCATAAAAGGATCAAAGTTTTTGTCTTTATAAAGGTCACGTATAAGTATGAAACCGCATGTCCACGCAATATTGGCTAAAATTATCGTTATTTCGCCTGGCATGTAAGAAAGCTGGCTCAAAACGTCCACTGGACTGAAAAAAGGCGTTGTTCCCAGTGTTATAAGGCCTAGACCAATCCACTCAAAAGCGGTAAGACGCTCACTAAAAATTATCCATTCTAAAAGAGCAGACATAAGAACAGCTGTGTTATCCAAAAATGCTGCCTTGGTAGCAGCAACTGTCGCTAGTCCCCAGAGAGCCAGAGCATTATAAAGATATATGCTTAAAATGCTGCTCAAAGAGATGAGCCCAAGACTTTTCCAGCGCAGTGTAAGTGCTTTTTTGATGAACCCCAGATAGAAAAGGGGTGCTATACCGGTAAGGAGTAAGCGCACTCCTAAAAAGAGAAGAGGAGGCATGGTATCAACTACAACCTTAGTGAGCGGATAGCCGATTGCATACAGTAAATTGATAAATACAAGGTATAACATAAATCCTTTTTTAAGAGCGTATATCGTATACGTTCTTAACATACTCTCACTCATGGATATAGTAAAGAAGAATTGTGAGAGAAAAAAGTGGCTTAGAAGAAGCCTTTAAATTAACGAGTCAATGCTTCTTTTAGTAAAGCCAGTTACCAAAAAATTCCTCGCTAGCTCTTTATTGAAGAAAAACATTTTCTTTAATCGTTGTATGAAACAGTATTTCTATTCTTGAAAAAGAAAAGTCGTGACGGGTGGTTCAAGATTGACTGGCATGCTCGGCGATGATGCTTCTTAGTTCAGTTGGTAACTCAAGAAAAGGAGAACCGCCAGTACCCGCTCGTGCAGTTGTCAAAATTCTTTCAGTTCCGCGTGTTAGAACTTCGTGCATGATAAGACTATATATCAGTTCATATCGTGCATGGTCGGGTCCAGGATATCTAGCCAAACGTTCGACTCGATGAAGGGCTGGCAATAGCTCAACCTGAGTATTACTTCGAACTTGATGCAGAAGATACTCAACGATTTCTAAAAAGCCTCCTTGAGCGGCGTACAAAAGAGCTAAGCTGAGATGTTGCGGGGATGCGTGAGTTTGGAGCCTCTCATTAAATTCTCGTACAAGGTCCAGGTTGCCCTGTCTGGCTGCAATAACAAGCCCGTCATCTAATGAGATATAGCTAGAAAAATTGTTGACTAGAAGATGGATTATAGGCGAATTATTTTGAGCAATGGAGAGCAAAAATATCTCGTTTAATCTTTCAGTAAGCTCTTTTAGAGCTTCTTCGGGAAAATCCGTATGATAAAGTTTTATCAAGAGGTCCTCGGCTTGCGAGGTTTCTCTGAGGGCGATAGCTTGTAAAATGGGATCATTCTTAAAAGCATGAAGAATTTCTTTGCGAACCTCTTTTTTCTCGTTTTCGCTTACTGTATTAAAGTCTGCACCATATTCAATCATAAGTCTGGTGAAGTTACTATTAGTCCGAGTAGAGAACTCAAGGATTGAATGGCCCATTATCCTAATCCTATTGGGATCAGCTCCGGCTTCGAGAAGCATCTCAAAAGTTTCTAAATCTTTGTCAAGTAGACTCTGAAATAAAGGATTACCGACATTAACGTCAGCGCCAGATTCAATGAGTAATCGTATTACCTCAAACGATAACGCTGCCTGTTTAGGTCTCGAATTATATGAATGGTTTCTTCGCTCAGTAATTGCAAGTAATAAAGGCGATCTGTCGCGGCTCAACTCATTAATATCGGCGTCTTGCTCAATAAGAGTGCGGATGATTGTGATGCCTTCGGGGCCTTGGAGTGAAAAAATTGCCAAATGTAAAGGAGAAAAATGGTTGTGGGATTCCGCACCAAGACTCGCTCCCGCTTTAATTGCTGCTCTCAACGCTTTGTCGTCTGAGGCATAAATTGCATCAGTCAACGCCTTGTTTGCGTTTGCATTATCCCCATTCATTGGCGTGGTGGGCAGAAAAATTGAGTGAGAAAGCCCTGCTAATGCAATTAGTGCTAGATGTTTTAAAAGCATTATCAACCTCGGTTTCCAGTAATTATTTCAATTATTATAAAAAAAAATAGTGTGTAAAGTCAATAAACTACCATTTTACCAGTTTGGCATACGAGATTGAGGAAGCGTTTGAAATAGGAGACAGCGGTTTGCAAAGAGAAAGAACTTGTACTAACTTGCCATGTATGGAAATCAGTGTGATTGAGCTCACTTTTGCTACTAAAAAAGAATTCTTTTTGGCAGTGACGACTTGAGATGGGTACCAGCTCTCATTGTCGTGAGCGTGTGCTGATGATGTAATTAAGAGGAGTATTAAGGAGCACCTGTATGACTGTTTTATATAAAGTTTTCTCGTTTATTTTTATGCTGTTTTTTTGTGTTGCAAACGGCCAGCAATCAAGTAAAAGCTATCCATTGCCAGGAGTTTCTAAATGGCCCAACGATGTAGCATTTTCGCCTTCGGGCGGATATCTTGCAACTGCCAATATGGGGTCAAGTGATGTAACCGTGTACAATGTCGGACCCTCGGGAGTTTTAAGCGGCGCTACATCATACGGCTTACCCCTTGGTCCAGCAATTACTAATGCTGTTGCCTTTTCACCGGAAAGTTCTCTTCTTGTTTCTGCTAATGGAAGCTCGAGTAGTGTGGCGCTCTTTGTCGTAGAAGAAAGCGGAGCATTGTCGCCGGGTACTTCGTTTCCTCTGCCTGCTGGCTCTGCTTATCCTAATTTTGTAGCGTTTTCGTCTTCCGGTGATTATGTTGCGACTGCAAACATGTCTAACGATGTTACGATATTTAAGGTTGAAGCGGCAAGCTTGGTGGGAGCTACTTCATATCCATTGCCAACGGGTTCTGGTGATCCTCTTAACATCGCGTTTTCACCAAACGGTTTATTTCTTGCTACGGCGAACGCCCCGAATCATGTTACGGTATTTGCTGTAGGTAATGATGGTGTTTTAAGTCCTGGCACAACATACGCTTTACCACCAGATACTTCGCCTATGTCGCTGGCGTTTTCGCCGGACGGGTCCTATTTAGCAACCGTCAATCAACTGTCAAATGGCCCCCTGTTTGCTGGCAATGTGACCATATTTACCGTGCAATCCGATGGTGTCTTATCAGAACCCACAACGTATCCCTTGCCCGCAGGCTCTCAATTGCCGCAGTCGATAGCATTCTCGCCTAATGGCCTATATCTTGGGGTCGTTACTAATATACGTTCAGCTGTAATAATGTTTACCGTTGGGATGGGCGGAGTATTAAACGCAGGGACATCCTATAAACTGCCTGAAGGTGCCTCTGGCTCTTATTGGCTTAACTTTTCGCCTTCCGGCGCGTATGTAGCTGTAGCTAATGGGACAAATAATATCACCATGTTTTCTGTAACTTCAGAGGGAGTTCTTAGTGGGGGTGCCAACTTCAACTTGCCATCTGGAGCGACGTTGCCTGAATCCTTTGCTTTTTCTCCAAACGGGTTATATCTTGCTACTGCTAATTATGGCTCAAGTAATATTACTGTCTTTAATGTAGGAGCTCATGGAACATTAGCAGCCGTGGGAACTTATGAAGTACTATCAAACGATGTACCACCTAACACATTAGCGTTTTCTCCAAATAACCTATATCTTGCCACAGCCAATGGCATTTCGAGCAGCGTGACTATGTTTAATTTTGCAAATGATGGAAAGTTGAGTAACGGTAAGACTTTTGCGTTACCTGGAGGTTTGGGTCTACCCTCCTCAGTTGCGTTTTCGCCAAATAGCTTATATCTCGCTACTACAAGTTCCACTTCTAGTCCCGCTGCTAACGCTGTCACGGTGTTTCAGGTTGGAGCGGGTGGGACGTTAAGTAACGATGTAACATATAGTGGCAATTTCTTTTACCCCTCGTGGGTGGCGTTTTCGCCTAATGGCATGTATCTGGCTACCGCAAATTCCATTTCAAATGATGTGACGCTCTTTAAAGTTGCGGCAAACGGAAAACTTAGCGATGCCGGATCGTACCCCCTTCCTTTGAACTCTATGAGCCCTTATTTGGTAGCATTCTCACCCGATAGTGAGTATCTTGCAACTCCCAACTATTCAAACGATGTGACTATTTTTCAGGTTCTCAAAAACGGAACCCTGTCTTCCGGTAAGTCATACGCGCTGCCCGCGGGTTCCACAAGTCCTTTCGGGGCTGCATTCTCTCCGGATGGGCTCTATCTTGCTACGTCAAACTTCGGTTCTAGCAGCGTTGCTGTATTTAAAGTGCAAAATGGCGGAGCGCTTACTGAGGGAATTTCTTATGCAATCTCAAATACTCCGGCCACAGAAGTGGCTGCTGTTGCTTTTTCGCCCAACGGTTTATATCTTGCGACTGCAAACACAGGCCCTTCAACCGTTACACTGTTTAGTTTTGCTGAAGGGGTGCTTTCTGGTAATAATTCTTACGTCTTGCCGCAGTTATTCACTGGTTCACGAAATCCAGACTCGATCGCTTTCTCGCCTAATCGTTTATATCTCGTAACTGCAAACTATAACTCAAGTGACGTTACGCTCTTTAACGTTGGCTTACCAAGCAGTGGTTATGCTTTGCAAAATAAAACCTCCTATCCCTTGCCCTACAACACGGCATTAGGAGCATCACTACCTGCCTCAGTAGCCGTTTCACCGAATAGTTTTCAGGTCGTAACTGCTAATCAACAGACTGATGATATAACAGTATTTGAATCAGTGGCTGGTCAATTAATTAACGCGGTCACTTATCCATTGCCTGATAATGCAAAAAACCCGAGCTTTGTACAATTTTCGCCGGATAATCTTTACCTTGCTGTAGCAAATAGCGGATCAAACAATATTGCAGTTTTCAATGTTACTCAGAATGGAGCTTTAGAGAACACGGCTACTTATCAATTACCAGCTGGAGCATTAGATCCTCAAGCACTTGCTTTTACGCTAGACGGTGCCTATCTAGCAACAGCAAATAAGGGCTCGAATGATGTTACCCTCTTTAATGTAACAGAAGGTACTTTAAGCAATCCGGTAACAACGCCCTTACCATCAGGCTCTAAAGGACCTGCATCAATCATATTTGTTCCGCTTGGTAGCAATACTAGTTTATTACTTGTAACTGCTAATAGCGGTTCAAATGACGTAACTGTTTATCTTTTTCAAGACGGTATTCTTAGTAATCCGCGATCTTATCCATTACCAGCTAACGCTCTTGGTCCTCAATCGATCGCAGTTTCTCCTGATGGAACCCAACTTGCTACGTCAAATAATGCCTCGAATACTATCGCGATATTTACTGTTCTGCAGGGAATGCTTAGTCAAGGTACGGTTTATACACTACCTGCTAATTCAACAGGCTGTGTAGCGTTGGCATTTTATCCTTCTGTTTATAATGATAGCGTGATTGCGACTGCAAATAGTAACTCGAATGACGTTTCCGTGTTAGTTTTGGAAAGCCCTCAGTCAGGGGATGGGAGCAGCTTGCCTCTTGGTCTTATTATTGGAACAACTGTGGGGATTCCCCTTGGGCTGAGCTTACTAGTAGCAACCGTTGGAGTTGGTAGTTGGCTTATTTATAAATACCGATATCGATACAAGGGCATGGGTCAGGTCAACTTCTTAGGAAATGAAAACTTAAGCGATCCGCTTATCGAAAATGGCGTGGACGTTTTATAATGTTTTCAAAACTCATCGAAAAGTAAGCTTCGAAAATCTTTCCCTTCGTATAGCCGGATGAGTTGTTGAAATAAGCCGACAAACTAGAAAGAGTACAAATTGGGAATCCAGGAAAAATATTCTTTAGACGCTATGCTCAGCCAGATAACTGAAGAGAATAAGCGTGGTTTAGAATGGAACGATGGCAATAGGAGAGGCGCTGAAGAATGGTAAAGTATATACCAGATCGCGGTGATATAGTATGGCTTGAATTTGGGCCTCAAAAGGGTAGAGAAATACAAAAAACGGATCTGCTTTGATTGTTTCACCAAAGAATTACAACTCAAAAGTTGGTCTAGCGTTGTGCATGCCTATTAGGAGCAAAATCAAAGGCTATCCTTTTAAGGTAGTTATAAATGAAGGGTCTGTTAGAGGAGCGATATTAAGTGATCAAATACGTTCATTGAACTGGTTATCAAGAAAAGCAGTTTTTATTGTCCAATGTGATAATGACTTACTTCATGTGGCTCTAGTAAAGCTCAAGCTTTTAATTGATCAATAAGATAGATGGACGCGTGAGATTGCGTAACTTGAAATAGTTAGTTTTAGTGAATGTTCATACGTAGAAAATTGCAGTCCATAATGCTTATCGCTATATGGGCAAGCACAGTCATAGCAAGGAAAATCCGTGGCACGTGAACTATAAAAACAGTAATTTATCGTAGTGGAAATAGTGAGCGGTGGTTTTACCCGTTACGTGGTAAGCTCCGATCGCTTTTTTTAGCCTGGATGGAACCCATTTGCTGTTGATGTACTTTGTCAGTTCTAGCGCTTCGCGGACCTTCAGAATAAACACCTAATAATCCGCACGCGGGTCAAATTGTAGAAAATCTACCCAACAAATTCAAAAAAAGATATTCTTGTAGATATTTTCCCCTGATTGCGTAAAGCAAGAGCAATGAGAATAAAAATGCTTAGCTAAGTTGGGTTGTATGTTGAAGAGAGGGATGCTTAATGGTTGAGTGTATAGTAATTGACCAATCTCCTGCATTACGTGGGTCGGTGGATGTTGCAGGTGCCAAGAACGCTGTGCTTGTTATTATGGCATCGCTCATCTTGACCTCAGGAAAATCTCGTCTTTTTAATGTACCCTGGTCCGCAGATGTGGAGCACATGGCTTTGCTGCTTCGGACTTTGGGAGCGGACGTCGAATTTAACCGTGTTAACCAATCGTTAGAGATTGATACTGCGCACCTTAATCGCTACACAATCAATCCAGAAAGCATGCGCAAGATGCGTGCTTCTATTCTTCTCATGGGACCCCTTCTTGCTCGTTTTGGCTTAGCAGAAGTGGCCATACCCGGAGGCTGTGTTATAGGTCAACGTCCAATAGATTTTCACCTTAAAAGTTTTGTGCGCATGGGAGTTGAACTAGAACTGCAGGGCGAATTTATCAAAGCGACTGCAAGTCAATTAAAAGCCACACGCATCGTGCTTGAATACCCAAGCGTTGGTTGTACCGAAAATGTTCTTATGGCAGCGGCTTTAACACCCGGATTGACGACCGTAGTTAACGCAGCCTTAGAGCCCGAAGTGCTTGACCTCATTGCAGCGCTTCAGAAAATGGGAGCATCGATAGAGATAAAAGCTCCTGCAACAATTGAAGTCGAAGGCATGGATGAGCTACGACCAATCGAGCATACCATTATGCCTGATCGGTTAGAGGCTGGGTCGCTTCTTGTAGCAGCTGCTATGACGGGCGGGACCGTTACGGTACGACATGTTTCCGCTTTAACTCTTGAGGTATTTTTAGAAAAATTATCTGAAATGGGGCATACCATTTCAATGGGGCCTGCGGGCAAGGATATTACACTCAAAGCAACAGATTCGCCTAAAGCGGTGTCTTTCAGAACCATGCCCTATCCGGGCTTTCCCACTGATCTTCAAGCGCCAATGCTTGCGGCACAGTGTGTTGCTGAAGGTGTAAGTTACATTCAAGAAACAGTGTATGAAAATCGCCTACTCCATACGCGTGAGCTTCAAAAAATGGGGGCGCATATTACGTTGGATGGCCAAACGGCTACAATCAAAGGGGTTGAAATGCTTTACGGCAGTCGCGTTATAGCTACAGATATACGAGCATCTGCAGCTTTGATTGTTGCTGGCCTTAGAGCCGAGGGTCAGACTATTATGACGGGTATCCACCACTTAAAGCGCGGCTACCAAGACATTGAACGCAAGCTTTCATACTTGGGAGCTCGACTTGGGTACGCTTCATATGAAAATGTTCTCCATGACGCAAAGCCCGTTTTTTCAACTGAAAATAGGCCACAAACCGCTGATGCTAGTCTATAAAGCTTCCAATAAGGTCAGTAAGTTCGCGAGTGATCGTTGCTTGTCGTAATTTGTTATAGCTCAACTTCAGATTAGCAATGATCTCTTCAGCGTTTCTGGTCGCGCTATCCATAGAAAGAAAACGCGCGGACGACTCGGCTAAAAGAGAATCCATAAGCAATGATTCGATACGTGCCTTGATAGCAAGAACTCCGAGAGTGTTTAGAGTATCTTGATATGATTGTTCTTGTACCAATGATACTGCTTGACGAGGCAGTGAGACGCTTGAGGCTTGAAAAATATCTTTAGTGAATGTTATGCGCTCATACGTTTGCGTAAAGAAGGTTTTAGGGCGACTTGTGTAAAGAGTAACCGAATCGTAAAGGGGTGATACAATATATTTAGCAAGCTCATCAGTTATGTTCGTAATCTCGTGCGACCCAAAGACATCGAAGGAAAAAACGGGCACGATGCTCTGATAGAGCAATGCCTCTTTCATTTGCTTTCCTATAACCAAAATATCGTAATCGATACTTTTTGATGGCTTATGCCCTTTAAAATAGGCCACCAGATTAACGTTAAAATTGCCGCACAGCCCTTTTTGGGACCCGACGATGACGACCAGCTCTTTTCGGGGATGATTTACTTCCTCTGTTTGGTGGCTATGGGCAGTGCTTTTAGCAAGGAGGGTGTGTAAAAGCCTTTCAACAGTATCGGTATAGAGCACGAGCGAAGATTTTTCTTGCTGCAAGCGATTATGGGATGCCATTGCAATAAGGCGCATCGCATTTGTTGTTTTTTGAGTAGTCTCAGTCGCTAACAGCCGCTGGCGCAACTGAGTGAGTAAAGACATGCTTAAACCCTCATAATTATTTACTAAATAGAGTACGCTATTATTAATGTACGATGTCTAGAACTTCTTTGCAAATCAAAAAAAGGGTAGCGCGCTTTGTATGGTTATAGTCATAGATGCTTATAATGTGCTTAAGGCGGATTTTGGCAATGCCTTTATTCAACCGCACGTGACTGAGCGCTTTATCGATGACCTGTGGGCATATAGTAAACGTAAGCACCACACACTGCTTGTTGTTTTTGACGGTGGTCCTGATGTGCGCGCCTCAAGAAGAGTAAAAGATTACCTTCAAGTCATCTATGCGGGTAGATCGCGATCTGCTGATGATGCCATTAAAGAGCTTCTTGAAATACTAAACCCTGCTGATACTTTGCTTGTAACTTCAGATAGGATGTTGCGTACGTACGCTTGGCGGTATAGTATTAATTCTATTGAGCCATCTCTTTTTAGGCGCTATAGTAAGTCTTCCAATGTAGTTGAAAAGCCGCGCGTTATTAAAGATAAAAAAGCTCCGGTAAAAAGAACGAATCATGAAAGTAGTGTCGAACTAGATGAACTGATGCAAAAGGCCGCACAGGTAACATTTATAAAGGAAGAGGATGTAGCTTTGCCCGAAACTGAAGCGTTAGAAAAGACATCAAAAAAAGAACGAAAACTCTCTTACCTGATAAGCAAGTTATGAAAGTACATGAACTAATCTACACGCTTGATACCATAGACGACGTTGCCGAGGACCTTCATGAGCTTCTACCGGACGTTTCCGTTTTAACATTTAGCGGCAGCCTAGGCGCTGGTAAGACAACCCTTATTCAGGCGCTTTTAAAGCGTTGCGGTATTTTTGACGTAATACAAAGTCCCACATTTACCTACTTGTCTCCATACACGAACTCAAGCGGCCAAACCTTTTATCATTTTGACCTCTACCGCATTAAATCATTACAGCATTTTCGTGAAGCCGGCTTTGAAGAGTATCTTTACGAGCTTAATAGCTGGTCTCTTATCGAGTGGCCCGCAGTCATAAAGCCATTACTAACTTGTAAAGTTGCTGATTTTGTAATCGATTATTACGGCCAAGATAGAAGAAAACTAACCTATTCAATTAAAAAATAAACTTTTAAATCGATTTTCTTTTTTTCGTACTATTGACTTGCTGCATGGTTTAACTGTGCTTTATAGGCATTTTGTATGCAAAGGCAAATCTATGATGCGCTATTTGTCACTGTTATGGCTGTTCGTTTTTCGAATCTCATATATGGTGAAGGCTTTGGGCCTTACACGATGATACCTGTTTTTAACGGATTTACGCCTATTTATTTGCTTAATAAAGGTGATACAGTTCGTTGTCATCACTATGACACAATAAGGATAGCTAATGTTCGCATTCACTCTGTAACTGAGTCTGTAATAATAAAGTTTAGTAACGAGGAGCAAGTGTGGGTTGCAGCAGACCAACGCATCTATGTACCTGTTAGATACAAACATCGTTTTGTTTATGAACTTTATCCTTGTTATGACGATGATAGCTGGCGGACTTATTTTTTTGGCTTGAGTTCTGCACGGTTACTTCGATCGAGTTTCTATTTCATAAGCCACTTCCTTTTTACAGTTTAGAAATTGCGGGGTTAGACCAAAAATTCTGTTTGATAGATCAAGTGGAGGTGCATAACTTTCCCTGGACTGCAGGCGTAGAGATTACATTTAGCCATGACGGCTTATTTGATTTTGCAAGTTATGCATTTGCTAATTTCAACGTATATGGAGTTGTGATTTTTGCTGGGGTTGCTGTTGGAGCTGCTGCAAAATATGCCTATGATAAAACCAAACAGAAATGGGAAAATACGGGTTTTAGAGTTAAAGTAGATGCAGCAGACAAAAAGCCCGAGGAGGATTGTGATCCGGCATTTCCTCATACATGCTCATACATGGATGCACCGTACCACCATCATCAGAGTCGGGGAAGTGCTGAAGGCGGCAAAAGTAGAGCGCCTAAGAATGGTCTAGCTGCTTTGCGCAATTCAATCCCAATTGGTGGAAGTAGTTATGCTCGTATTGGTGTTAGTGAAGGCGAAATAGTTAAACTTCCCTACAGTAATAACTGTATTTTTCATGGATTTGTAGAGTGGGATGATTTGGATAAATCTGCCCGAAGTATGCTTGAGAAAGCTGGCCTAGTGAACAAAAAAGGCAGGATTTTATATCATGTTACCAAAATTAGAATTTATTTATAATAAGGAAAAAGGTGCGATACAACTTTACGCGTCTAGCAAAAGTTTTTCAAGAATACTTTTGTTTTTAGATGTACTGAATGTCATCGAAGATAAGTATCTTTTTTTAGATAAATTGCTAAACAATCAGTCGAGCGAGCTTTCTCCGTCAATTAGCAACATTGGATATATAGAGAATGAATATTCTTATACTGAAATTTTGCCACACGGTATTGAATCTGAAGATTTCTTAAAATTTGTTTTTTGCTCTACGCCAAGTTATCCGCAACCCAACCTCACTACATGGATTTATAAACAAGCTAATCGCTATTACTTAGAGATAACTCCTAATTATCCCTACGAATATAGAGATCCTAAGCCAGATGAGAGGTACATATCGTTTGAAGACTTTATGAAGGATTATAAGCCCTTCTATAAAGAAACTATAACAAGACAGGATCTTCAAGAGTTAAGAAATTTATTTGCCAAAGCGACTATAGAAACCTATAAAAACATGTATTACGACGCAATGCATGCTTTAAGTGAAACTGAAGCCTGTAGGCACATGGATGTGGATGATCAAGATAAAAGGCAGAAACTTATGTAAGCGGTTATTGATTAGAAGCATCCCGATCATTTTTTTTGTCCTGCTTTGTATTCAGCCATCGCACATCTGAGCGAAGTGCCGAATTGTCGAACACAATATTCGTCACCGCTACCACAATAGCCGGCATCGCTACAACAACGGCCAGGATCGCAATCACGATTGCATTTGCATCTGCCTGAAGGATCTTCTTTAGAAAAACTTGCCGAGGGTAGGGCAAGGATAAAAATCGCTAGTATTAATGACGTTTTCACAGAGTACCTCAATTCTATTTTTGCTAAGACTTCATCTTGAAAAAGTGCCGACTTGTCAACCAAAATGTTAATCCGCAATAGCGCGATTACTGCAACAGTCGGGACGTGAGCTGATTATGAGTGCTTTTTTAGCGCCCTGGTAACAACTCACAGTATGCACGGCCTGCTCCACAAAATCCAAATTGGCTGCAACAGCGGCCTGCGTCACAGTCATTATCAGATTTACATGAGTGCTGCGCATTTTCCGCAAGACAAACAGATGATGCGCCCATGAGTAGTAAGACTACTATATATACTTTTTTCATGATATCCCTTCTTGTTGACGTAAGGAATTAAGACCAATGTCAAAATTATTAGTAATTATATATTACAATTATTTAATTATTAATTGCAAGAGTCTATCATAGATACTCGTGCGGGGGGAAAGCTCTTTAGCCATTTTATGGATTTTTTGAAAACTTCTTATTGACTAAATTATTCAGTTTGTTATTTTGAATACAATAATTACCCCATAGTTTGAGTCATATGTTATATCGTTTAGTTTGTGTATGTTTATTATTCACGTGCTCTTGTGGTAAAGCGCTTGAAAAGCTAGATAATCGGTTAGAGCGACTTGATTTTTCCGACAAAGTTATTGCGGTGCGTGATATTGCCGTGGATGCAGCACACTTTCTTGCTGATCCTGAGGCTGCGCGTAGTGCCTTACACTATTATAACTTCTTGCGTGAAAAAGCCCATGTGCCGATTGCTTCTCTTAACAATGAGATTGATACTGATTGGCTTACTCATTTTGAGAGGAAGTTTACCATTTTAGCTTCGCTAGAATATTCTTTAAAGAATGACTGTAAGAAGGCTTTGCTTATGTTGCCAAGCCAGTCCCAAGAAGCGCTTTTAGAGGAAGCCGCAAAAGACCTAGATATTAAATCTCATCTTGTGCCCGTTGGTTTGACTTATGAGGGCGGAAAGGCTTTTCCTCGTTATGGCACCTTTACCAAGATAGGTATCGGGCTAGATCCGGATTTGCAGGTACGTACATCAATTTTGTACCATGAACTCGGCCACGTTTTTTATAAGGATTCAGAAATAGGTCTTACTCAAGAAGAAATTGAAAAATACGTCCAAACGGACCACTTTAAAAAATTTAACGCAAAAGTTGAGCGCTTAGTACAAAAAGGTGCCTCTCTTCTTTCAAGCCTACAAGGCACTCAGTTAGGAACTAGGCTCTCTAAAATGTGTAATGAAGAAGCAATGGGGCTTATTAAGACCCAAGGATTTTTATGGGTTGGTTCCAATGATCTTGAGCTTGAGGCTTACCAAAAGCAAGAACCTGAGGAATATGCTTCTACCCTCTACGAAAGATTTACAGAACAACGTGCAGATCTTTTTAGCTATGAAAAACTATATGAAAATGATAAGCTTGCTGCACTTTTTGCCCAATTTCGTGAATTTTCAGCCGACACCAATAGCATTGTGCAAAGAGGAAAGATAGTTCATCCATCTAATCTAGAACGCATTCTCTACGGTCTTGGTTATTTAGCAGACAAAGGCGAAGATGTTGCAAAATCGGTCACAGAATGGGAAAGTCAGGGTGAGTGCGTCGATGCTGAACAATTGACATGCAAGGGACACTGTGCACACGTTATGAAGCACGCTGGGACCCGCGATGCGCTTTCGGTCTATTATGCATTAAGCAATGAAGACTACCTGGCTTGGAAAAAGGCGAATAAAAAGCACCAAAATGTAGTCTCGGTTATCGATGATCTAAAAAAATCTTTAAAATCACTGGAAAAGCCGAACGCTTGTATAAAGCCACTCTACATGTATAACCTCATTCGCGATTTGACTGATGAAAAAAGAGAGTACTTTCCCGAAGCTATTGATCAAGAGTGGATTGAAAAGGCCAAAAATAGCGTTTTCATCAGAAACTGGCTCTATGTGGGGCTTTGTATTGGTAGTACCGCGGCTCTGCTAATGCTTTTAGCTATAGACAGCCTAAATAGAGCACTACCGAAGCGTCCAGTGGTCTAAAAACCAATTGCATTTAGGACTCTTTTGTGCTATAAAATCACTATATAAGGACATATTTTAAACAAAAAATGGCGAGATTCCCGAGCGGTCAAAGGGGGCGGACTGTAAATCCGCTGGTTATTGCCTTCGTAGGTTCGAATCCTACTCTCGCCACCACTTTTTCTCGTTTTCCCCTCTTTTTCTGACTAAAAATTCATCGTATCGCCCCCTTAGCTACAACATTTTTGAAAAAAAGTGTCATAAGCCGTTAGCCAATGGGAATAACCGTATTTTCAGCACTGATTATATCCATTACAAAAGGATTCCGGGAAAATAGCCATTGTGAATGATGCAAGTCTAGTCTATACTAGAAGGGTAAAAGTAAAGTACGCTACCAACAGCAATCTAAAATAGGCTACAATGAGACTCCGAACACTGCTGCTTATAGGTCTTCTTTCGATAGGAATATGCCATATGCCGACGACTCCTCGAGTTATCGTTTGGGATTTAGGCCACACGCTCTTTGAAAGGAGTTGGTTGAGCCAAATAAAAGCTATTGGCTTCTGGGATGGGTTTTGGTTTTTTTGCCGGCATGGTATGAGCAGTACTGAGGTGATGAGATCTTTAATGTGGGATGTTTTAAGCCTCTACAATGGCCATCCACTTTTGGTTGAAAGCCAGTTTTTGCCTCACGATCCGTATGGATATCCATTGCCGCACCTCATGATTGAGTGGTTTATTGGTGCTAAAACAAGCGAGGAAGTTTTAAAAATCGTGGAAGACTGCGTGGAGCGCTTTGGTGGATTTAGGAGTTCTTTAGAAAAAAGAGTTGTCAAAAAGGTATTTACGTGGATGTTTACTCCTAAAGCATACGCAGAAAGCTGGATACCCATACGCAAGGCTGTCGACCTTTTAAAGCTCTGTGCGGATCAAAAGGATACTTATGGAAATCCGCTCTTTAGATTTTACATTCTTTCAAATTTCGATGAACAAACTTATTATTACCTATCATCAGATAGCGATAATGATGTAGTCTTTGAAAACTTTAAGCAAAATCATATTTTTATATCAGGTCAAAAACACGCGTTAAAACCCGAGCCACGCTTTTTTATGTCTCTTCTGGATAGTGCTGGTGTAGATTCCAAGGACGCAGTTCTGATAGATGATCAAGAAGAAAACTGCGAGGCTGCACGTGCCCTTGGTATGCACGCGTTTTGTGTCAAAGATAAAGATTTTGAGCGAGCCAAAGAGGGCCTACAATCACTCGGTATGTTACCGCAAAACAACAAAGCGACAGAGTTTTAAAGACCAAATACATTACATCTCGTTTGCAAATCCAACATTCTAGGTATTAATAGCTGCATCAAACAATGATGAGACCTTTCAAGAGCATACACAAACGGTGTTTGTCCTGCGCGATCGGTGATTCTAATATCTGTTCGTGGGTCTTCTAAGATGACACGAGCAATGTCAGTGTCGCCCACCACGGCTGCAACGTGAAGCGGAGTTCTACCGAGTACATCTTGCCCATTCGGATCTATCCTCGAATCACTTAAGGCTCTTCTTACATCATCAATATTTTGATGAAGAACTGCGTAATGTAGAGGCAAGCCCGAGTAATCTGGTGAGACTGAAAGTAATTGAGGGCTATCCTGAGAATCATCCGCGGGAGCTAGCGGAGAGGGAATAGCTTGAGTAAGATCAACGGTATTTGTTTGTTGAGTGAGTTCGTTGTCTGCTGCCAAGAATTTTAGAAAGCTGTCATCGGCTTCATCTTGGCCTTGCTGCTCTGAAGTCGACGAAAATAAAAGAGGAAGGTTATTAAAATTGGTTGCTATCGATCGAGTTGCCAGTATTGACCGTGGGGTTTGAGCTCTGTAATTAAACTGGTCTAGATGATGTGGATAGTTCAAAGCAATGGTATCGATAATTTGCTGTAATCCTTGTTGGGCTGCTAGATGCACAGCGGTATTTCCATCAGCGTCGGGCATCAAGCAATTTTCGCCTTCTTTTTCAAGCAATTTTTGAAAAGCTTTCACATTACCCTTTTTTACAAGGTAGTGCGTTAAGGATTGTCCGTTTGCATCTAGATAGTGATAGGTGGCTAGTTTAGTGCCTAATAGCTTTTGAAGAGCATTTTCGTCATTTTGAAAAGCTTTTTCTAAAAGTTCTTCATCCTCTTCACGAATTTTAGCTGTCTCGCGCCATGATGGTAGTCCACAGTAGAATATTTTTCGTGTGGAGTCGGATTTCGCGAGTTTTTGCCTTTTTCGAGCTGGTTGACCTACTTCGGGGGCCGGCAGTATGAAAGTGGGGGGTCTTGGTGCAAGGGTGAAGATCGGTAAGTGAGTGTGGATGGGAGGCTGCTCAATGTACCTGTTTAAAAATACCAAAAGCGATGGGTTATTGAATGCGTTTTCACGTGCAACCGCAAACAGGTACCTACGAGAATTATTTCTTTCTTCGACTGAAGAGTACCTTAGAAGGAGCTCAACTATAGAGTTAGCAGCGGGTTGCGCTTCGGGAGTTGCCGTTGCGGCCACTCTTACGGCACTTTCCAAGGCATTTGCCTTTCGAACAACTAATAAAGCTCCACTGTCTATCAATAGCTCAACTGAACGTAGCTGGTGTTGAGCTATAGCTTCACAAAGCGGTGTTCTGCCGGCAGCATTGAGATTATTAATTCCGTGGCGCTTCTTCATCTCATTGAGAATAACTTTCAGAAGATCTGGATTTTGAACGGCGACGTGAAAGGTAGTATTTTTATGATTATCTATCCAAAAACAACAAGTTTTGTAAGCCTTCATAAAAGCGACTAAAAGCGCGCTGTGTCCACGACGTGCTAGATAGATGGGTAACGGATTGCCCTCTGTATCTAGAGAGAATCGGAAATCATAGTTTGCGTTAAGAAGCTCGTTTAAAAGAGGAAGGCCTTCGCGTACAATTCTTTCAAAAAGGTCCGTTACCTCAGTCGAGTCAGGAATAGAATAGCTAGAACCCTCCATAGAACAGAGCGTGTGAGGCACCAAAGGCAAGAATATGAGAGCTAGAAAAAAGCCGGAAAGTCTGGACTTTAAAATTTTTGTCATAGTTAAAAACTACTTTATTTAATGTCGCTATATACACATAGTATAATTTTAGATACAAAAAAAGTCACCCCATCAGCCTTATAGGTCAAGTGACTGGCATTGGCTTTCTAGGTTGAGAGCCAATTGGACTGGCTCATATAAAGGTATGTTCGTGCTATTTGGCCTTGCAAGAAGGTATGACAGTGCGTCCCGGTTAAAGTTGTCAGTGATAGTTATGTCAGTACGTTGATCAAGGATTAAAAGCTGTGCTATGGCATGGTAACCTAAAATTGCTGCGAGGTGTAACGGGGTCCACCCGTTTGTGTCTTCTCTTTCGTTTGGATTTGCGGAGGGCTGTGCCAAAATGCTTCTGACAGCGTTTAAGTTGTTATTAAGCACTGCTTGATGTAGCAAAGTGCTTACCGAGAGTAATTGCGGGCTATCTTGAGTCGTTTGATAGACTTGAGCATCCGATGGAGATTCGACTTCCTCGCCAGTAAGGTCTATAACTTCATTTAGCTCTGTAAAACTTGTGCTAGAGCTTTCAAAGACTCCTTGAGTGTATCTTCTAAAGGATTCGCCAAAAGGAGCCTCATAGTGAGCAATGTCGTTTACCCGGGTATCATCATCTCTTAGGTTGGATGAGGGATTCTGTGTTGGTACAGTTTCATCAATATTATGTTCAGTAAAAGCTACGTTTTCTAGGATTGTGCGAGGCGTCTGACCTGCGCGGTTTGGCTGCTCGATGAGTGCTGGCAATCGCTCAAAAATAAGAGTTACAAAATGATGTAGTCCTCTTTGAGCGGCAATATGTGCAGGATTATTTCCCTCGTAATCCGCTGGCATTCCTTCCGCGCCGTACTGGTTAAGTAATCGCTCAAGGGCGCTGATGTTGTCGTGCATTACAAGATAATGTGCAAGGGACCGTCCCTGTCTATCTCGATACAAATTTACCTGTAACTGCTCAGCTAAAATCTGATCGAAAGAGGCTGAATCGTTTTGAAATGCGCTTTTAAAACGTTCAGTTTCATGAGCTGCTTGACGTAAGCTTCGCCAAGAAGGTAACCCCAGGTAAAAGATTTCGCCATCGCTACTAGGCATAGGCTCGTCAATTCTGGCTTTTTTATGTGAGCGAGTCTCTTCATTGCTTTCTGGGTATTGAGACTTAGGTGTAAAAATGGGTATGGTTGGAACATAAGGTATTATCATTATTGGAACTATGTTTACCGGATATCTATTACTGCCAGCTTGGCGGAGGTAATGATATAAAAGATTCACAAGTTGCGGGTTGTTGCTTTGATTGGCAAGCTCGAGTAGGCCAAGGTTTATATATTCTGCATGGACTTCGGTATTTGTAGCATGACTGAGTAATAATGCTACAATCGCATTAGCTTCACACATTTTAGCAGAAGATACTGCTGCTAATTTTATTGCGAGTTCTACTAAGGCAGGAGTTATGTGCGCACCGGCTTCTAGTAATTGCCTTACCTCATTGGGAAGCTGTAAGCTCACAGCAAGAAAGAGTGGTGTGTGACCATGGCTGTTTTGGCTGTTAATTCCATGAGCCCCGTTTCTTTGAGCCATGACCGCTTGAAATAAGCTGGGTCTTTCTAGAGCCAGATGAAAAATGGTATTCTTTTGTTTATCTACCCACACGGTACAATGGCTATAAAAGCTCATAAACAGTTGTATAAGCTCGGGAGTACCCCATGATGCTAAATGATGAGCTAAAGTCCTGCCATGGCAGTCTCGAGCCGTTTTAAAATCATAGCGCTCGTTCAAAAGCTTCACTAAAAGCGTAGGCCCTTCGCGCACGATTCTTTCAAAAAGGATAGTCGTCTCTAGCCGATCAAGAGTCGTAGAGTCTGAGCACTCTTCCATGCCCTCAAGGCCATGGGGTATAAAGGGTATTAGTAAAAGGGCCAGAATGAAGCCAAAAAATTTGTTTTTCGAAGTTTTTTTCATAATGAAAAGCTACTCTATTTCATGTTTACCGATGCATTCTAGTATAGCTAAAAATTTCTAAAAGTCACTTTTTAAGATATTTGTCTACTACATGATGTCACTATAAATGGTTATTTAGTTGGCTAGTGAGTCCGCGCCTTGTGAAAGCTTTCTTGTAATAAGATAAGAAATACGTCAGCTGATGTTTAGATATTTGTGGCGTAATGTAAGGAAAAGGCTTTGAGGCGCCCTTGCAATAAGAGCAAAAATACTTTATTCTATAGCAGAAGAAAGCGGGAATAGCTCAATTGGTAGAGTGGCAGCCTTCCAAGCTGTAGGTTGCGGGTTCGAGTCCCGTTTCCCGCACCACACAACACATGAAGTAACATGTGTTGTGTCCTGAGCAGCTTTCGATAGAAAGCGATTAGCGAAGGGTATGCGAACTAACGCATATTTTATCCGGAGCGCACACGAAGTAACATGTGTTTTATCCGGAGCGCTTTCTACAGAAAGCGGTGTGGTTTGGCATATATGGTTTCTCTTGATATAAGGCAACAAGCTGGGGGTTTTAAAAAGCTTGTATGCTGGCGTAGCTCAGTTGGTAGAGCAGCTGATTTGTAATCAGCAGGTCGCTGGTTCAAGTCCAGTCGCCAGCTCCAGAAGCCCTTCGTTTTTACTTACAAGCTCAAACGGACCTTTCTCTGCAAAGAGATGCATTTTTCTTATTGCAAAAGCATTTGCTTTTGCTAATATAAACAAAGAATAGAGCATTATCATGTCTTTTTTGGGGTAAGTCCCCAGAAGGCAGGTAATTAAGCCAAGTAAAGTGTGTGCCCACGTAGCTCAGTTGGTTAGAGCACTTCCTTGGTAAGGGAGAGGTCACCGGTTCAAATCCGGTTGTGGGCTCCATGGCAAGAAATTAGCTTAATGAATAGTTTTTTTAGGGTTTATCGGTTATGGCAAAAAATAGGGTAACTACTCATCTTGCGTGTGAAGTGTGTAAAGAACGCAATTATTCTCAGGTGGTAGGCAAAAAGAGATCGGCAGGCTCTTTAAAACTAAGTAAATTTTGCTTTCGATGCCGTAAGCATGTAGCGCATAAAGAAACGAAATAGGCAAAGTAGGCCAGTAGCTCTAACGGCAGAGCGGCAGACTCCAAATCTGCGGGTTGGGGGTTCGAATCCCTCCTGGCCTGCCAAAGCACTGGTGTACAAAATAAGAGGTGTTCTGTTGAACAGTCCCATAAGAAATATCAATCAGTTTCTTGGACAGGTTAAGGCTGAGGTAGCAAAAATAGAGTGGCCGAGCTTTGAAGAGTTTGTTGGTTCTACTATTATTATGCTTGTTATTGTGGCCTTTTTTACACTCTTCATTTTTGGTGTGGATCAGGGCATTAAGCAACTAGCCCACTATGTTTTTACTTATAGCTTGTAAGGACTTTCAAAGATAATGAAACGATGGTATGTTGTTCAAGTTCGTGCTAATTATGAAGAACGAGTCAAATCTGATCTTTTAAAAAGTATCGAAGAAAAGGGTCTCCAGGACCAGTTTGGGCAAATTTTAATTCCTTCAGTCAAGATGCGTCAGTTTTTCGAAGTTGGCGATGCTATGCGTGACCAACAGCTCTTTCCGGGCTATGTTCTTATTGAGATGGAAGACACCGACGAGAACATTCATTTTGTCAGCAAGCGCCCTGATGTACGTCGCTTTTTAGGAGGCAATAAGCCAAGCCCATTGTCTAATCGTGAAGTGGAGCGCATTAAAGCTCAAATTAGCGGGGATGTTGCGATTCCTACGCAAAAACACGACCTTGAAGTTGGGAAAGAGATCGAGATCAAAGAGGGACCGTTTGCTACTTTTGTTGGCATCATCGATAAAATTAATGAAGAAAATCAAAAGCTTACTGTCATGGTAAGTATTTTGGGGAGAATGACTCCTGTTGTATTGAATTTTGATCAAGTAAAGCGATAAGAAAGGTACACTGGTATGGCCAAAGAAATTAAGGCGCGTGTGCGTCTCAGGCTTCCAGGAGGAGCAGCAACACCCGCTCCGCCCGTTGGTTCCATTTTGGGACAGCAACAAGTCAATATCATGGATTTTTGTAAGCAGTTTAATGCAAAGACTGCGGATAAAAAAGGACAGACGGTATCCGTGCTTGTAACCATATACGTGGATAAGAAGTTTGACTTTCAGGTAAAGACAAGTCCTATATCAGAACTTATTAAAAAGAAGCTCAATCTTGCTAAAGGGTCTTCTCAACCAAATAAGCAAAAGGTAGGAAAGCTCTCGTCAAAAGATGTGGAAGAGATAGCAAAGCAAAAGCTTGTTGATCTTAACACACTTGATCTTGAGCAGGCCAAAAGAACGGTCGCAGGAACAGCTCGTAGTATGGGCATAGAGGTTGAATAGGGGTTTTTTGTATGCATACACATGGAAAAAAATATACGCAAGCTCGCGGCAAGCTTGATGCAATCAAAAAGCCCACTTTTTCTTTGCAAGAAGGGCTTTCAAAAGTTAAAGAGTTAGCTTTTGCTCGTTTTGATGAGACGGTAACTGCCAACGTAAATTTGGGCATAGACCCTCAAAAGGGTGAACAAGCTGTACGAGGCTCGGTACATTTGCCGCATGGCACTGGTAAAAAAGTGCGTGTTCTTGTTTTTGCTAAAGGTGATTACGCTGACGCTGCGCGTAAAGCTGGAGCTGAGTATGTTGGCTTTGAAGATCTTTTAGAAAAAATTGAAGCTGGTTGGACTGATTTTGATTACGCGATTGCGACACCAGATCTGATGGGTGTTGTAGGAAAAGTAGCTAAAATCCTTGGACCACGCGGATTACTACCTAATAAAAAGACGGGAACGGTTACCTTTGATGTTGCAGCTGTTGTGTCCAACCTTAAGGGCGGACAGCAGTTTTTCAAGAACGATAAAAGTGGAATAGTACACTTTGCCTTTGGTAAAGTCTCTTTTCCTGTTGAAAACCTCAAAGAAAATTTCCAGGCTTTTATAAAATCTCTGAGCGCAGCTCGTCCTTCGGCAGCTCGAGGAGTTTTTATCAAAAAGATGACGATCTCGTCTACGATGGGGGTAGGCATTTCTATCAATGCTGATGAAATACGCTAAAACCGGGATGTAAATTATGGCTATGAACCGTCAAGAAAAACAGGTCGTTATTGATTCGCTGAGTAATGATTTTAAAACGAGCGAGGCTGCGTTTCTTGTTAGTCTTAAAGGGCTAACCGTTAATCAGCTTCAGGAGCTTCGTAAAAATTTAAGAGAAAAAGGCGGTAAATTACGGCTTGCTAAAAATACGCTTACTAAAAGAGCTGCTCATGAGCTAGAGGCTGTATGTGCACTCGAACCATACCTGAAAAACCAAGTTGGTATAGTTTTTGCAAAGGGAGATTCTCCTGCAGTGGCAAATGTGCTTTGGACTATTTCGCAATCAAACGAAAAGTTTAGCTTGGTTGTAGGTTGCTTTGAGTCAAAGCTTATCGATAAAGATATGATTAAGTTTCTAGCTACTTTGCCACCACGACCAGTTCTGCTAGCTCAAGTTTGCGGAACTATAAAAGCACCATTGGTGGGACACGTGTCTTTATTGCATCAGATGCTTGCTCGGCTGCTGTGGGTCCTTGAAAGTGCAGCAAAAAAACGACAAGCGTAGAACAGTTTTTCAGTCTTACTTAAGATATTCTCAAGTTGCTTAACGATGGAGAAAATGCACATGGCAACAAAAATTGAACAGTTAGTACACGATATCAGTTCACTTACGGCTTTAGAACTTGCACAGCTTACTAAGACGCTAGAAGGCGTTTTTGGTGTATCGGCAGCTATGACGGCTGCTGCGGCACCTGCTGCTGCGACAGGCGCTGAAGCTGGCGCTGGTAAAAAGGCTGAAGAAAAAAGTGAATACGTTGTAAAGCTCGTTGATGCTGGAGCTAACAAAATCAACGTTATTAAAGCGCTACGACAAATTAAGAAAGATCTGGGATTAACCCAAGCACGTGAGCTTGCTGAAAGTGCTCCGGTTGTTTTAGCTGAAGCTGCATCTAAAGATGAAGCTAAAACTATGAAGGAAGCTCTTGAGGCTGCTGGTGCTAAAGTAGAGCTTTCCTAATTTTTCATATATATATCATGTCTAAGGTATTACGGGGGAGCAGATTGGATGTCTAGCTTGCGTGCACGTAGAGATACTATTCGTCGATCTTTTGGGAAGATCAAAGATATCGTTCCCGTTCCTAACTTGATTGAGATTCAGTCTCGTTCTTTTAATGAATTTGCTCAGCTTGACTATTTGCCTGCCGAACGGCAAGCAATGGGTCTTGAAAAAGTCTTTAGGGATATATTCCCTATAGACTACGCCGATAAAATGTCTCTTGAGTACGTGAGCTATGAGCTGGGAAACTGGGCATGTATTTGTGGCAAGGTGACAGGTATAGCTAATCGTTATACCTGGGTATGCTCCGCTTGTAAACGCTCAGATTGTTCTCGGCTTGATGCGAAACATACCTGTACTTTTTGTCATAAAAATACAGCGCGGTATAAAACGTGTCCGAACTGCTTGACGCGCGTTACTATTAAGCTACCGTTAACACTTGATGAGTGTCGTTCAAGTGAACAGACTTTTTCGATGCCGCTACGTGTGACGATGCAGCTTATTACCTGGGATGTTAATGAAGCGGGGGTCAAAGCTGTTCGCGACATAAAAGAGCAGGATATCTTTTTTGCTGATATCCCTGTCATGGTTGATCTGTACGAAGAGAATAATCGGATATTGCTTGGTAACTTGGGAACTTTTCTTATCAATGGCGTTGACCGCGTTATTGTAAGCCAGCTTCACCGTTCACCAGGTGTTATTTTTTCGCATAGCAAAAAAATAAAAGATATACGGGGCAAACCTTACTATCTAGCTCGCATGATTCCTATGCGTGGTTCATGGATTGACTTCGAGTTTGACAATAACGATTATCTCTATGTTCGTATTGATAAAAAGAAAAAGATTTTAGTAACCACCTTTTTACAAGCGCTGGGTATTGATCGCAATAAAATAATACCGTTATTTTATCGTTTTGATCGTGTCCAACTCGCAGAAGGGGAATATACTCAACGTCTTGACGATACGCTTCTTGGATTGCGTATTGAAAAAGGCATGACCGGTCTTAAAGATGAGGAAAGCTTAGTTGGTCGCCGGATCACTAAAGAGCTTCTAGCACGTCTTAAAAAAGCGGGTGTTGAGTATCTTATCTTACGAAAAAGTAATTTGATTAACCGTATCGTGGGAGCTGATGTTATCGATCCTAAGACGGGTGAGATTTTACTTGAAACGGGTACTGTACTGACTGAAGAGACACTCGAGCAGCTTCAAAAACATCCTAAGCTTGAAGTTGATCTTATTTCGTCATCTGGGTATGTTTTACAGCCTACAATCGTATTGACGCTCAGCCAGGATAAAGCGCAAAACCAAGAGGATGCTTTACGTGAGCTACATACCAAAATGTGGCCGGGGGATGGTGCGTCCGTTGCTGAAGCGAAGGAGCATATTGAAAATCTCCTATTCAATCCCCGTTTATATGATTTAACGCGTGTTGGCCGTATTCGTGTTAACCGTAAGCTTGGGCTATCGACGCCTGACAACGTTCTTACCTTAACGGTGGAAGATATCGTTGCAACAGTAAGATACCTTGTTAACTTGCGTGAGCGGGGCGAAGGTGAACTTGATGATATCGATCATTTGGGTAATCGTCGTGTTCGCTTGGTTGGTGAATTACTCACAAATCAGGTGTATTTGGGACTTTTACGCATTGAGCGTATCGTTCGCGAGCGCTTCAGGCTTCAGGAAACACATACCGCATTAATGCCCCAGGATTTTCTTAATGTGAAGCCCTTAAGTGCCGTGCTTCGTGAATTTTTTGGTACTGGCCAATTGTCTCAATCGATGGATCAGACAAACCCACTTGCTGAAATTGCTCATAAAAGGCGATTATCTGCGCTTGGGCCCGGCGGTGTTATGAAAGATCGTGCAACGTACGAGATTCGTGACGTGCATACGTCGCACTATGGGCGTATTTGCCCTATCGAAACGCCTGAAGGTCAGACGATTGGTTTGATTTCTTCCCTTGCTACATACGCATTTGTCAACGATCTTGGGTTTATTGAGACTGCGTATCGCCCCGTTATTGATGGGGTAGCGCAGGATAAAGCTGTGTTTTTGGACGCTTTTGAAGAAAGCAGTCAATATATAGCACAGGCAGATGCTTTACAAGATAGCCAAAAAGGTGAGAAAAAGCCGGTATTTGCCCGTCATCATGGAAACTTCATGTATGTCGATGCGGACCGTATTAACTTCGTTGATCTTTCTTCAAAGCAATTGGTTTCTGTAGCAACAGCGCTCATACCTTTTCTTGAGCATGACGATGCAAGCCGTGCATTGATGGGCGCAAACATGCAACGGCAAGCGGTACCGCTTATTAAAACGCAGCCACCTCTAGTGGGAACCGGCATGGAAAAAGAGATCGCCTATGCTTCAGGTGCGTGTATCGGTGCAAAACGATCAGGCATTGTTGACTACGTATCGGCTGAAAAAATTGTCGTACGTGCTAACGAGGACGCGTTTAAAAATACCGAAGACTGGATTTCCCAAGGTGTTGATATTTACCATCTTCGTAAATTCCAACGCTCAAGTTACAGTACCTGGATTCATCAGACACCTATTGTAAAAACGGGTGATCATGTTGAAGCCAATGATCTTCTTACCAATGCTGCTTCGATTAATAATGGCGAGCTATCGCTTGGTGCTAACCTATTAGTTGCCTTTATGCCTTGGAACGGCTACAACTTTGAGGACGCTATTGTTCTTAACGAGCGGCTTGTGGCTGAAGACGTGTTGTCATCGGTACACATCGACGAATATGTAGCTGATGCGCGTGAGACAAAGCTCGGACCTGAGGAAATTACGCGCGATATACCAAACGTCAGCGAGGTTGCGCTTGCGGGACTTGATGAAGATGGTATTGTGCGTGTTGGTACGCGTGTTCGCCCCGGCGATATTCTTGTCGGTAAGGTAACCCTTAAAGGTGATGTGCAGTATTCTCCTGAGGAAAAGCTTCTACGGGCTATTTTTGGTGAAAAGTCCCGTGAAGTGAGAGACACGTCCTTACGTGTTCCGCCGGGCGTTGAGGGAACCGTCATAGACGTGAAGGTTTTTTCACGAAGCGGTGTTCGTAAAGACAAGCGCTATAAGGAGTTTGTTGCTCAAGAAACTGCACGTCTGCAGTCTGAGTTTATGATGTATCATCGTTCGCTCCAAAAAATGGTTAGTGAGAAAATAATTGATGAGCTTGCTGGTAAAGAGCCGCAGGCTAAAACGTCATCTAAGCTTCTAACAAAAGGTGTCTTTGATAAAGCAAAAATAGCTGAGTTGCCATTTGAGGAACTTATAGCCTTAAAAGCTTCTGAAAAAGAAGACGAATACCTTTATTGAAGGGCTTAAAAGCACTTTCGAAAATCAGCTTCGGATACTTGCAGGCTTACAAGAAGAAAAAATTGATAAGCTCAAGCGTGGTGACCCGCTTCCATCTGGAGTTATTAAGATGGTCAAGGTGTATATCGGCATGAAAAGGCCAATTCAGGTTGGCGATAAGCTTGCAGGCCGTCATGGTAACAAGGGTGTGGTTTCTATTATAGTCCCTCGTGAAGACATGCCATTTTTGGATGATGGTACGGCCGTAGATATTGTGCTTAACCCGATTGGTGTTCCTTCGCGTATGAACGTTGGTCAGATTTTAGAATCGATTTTAGGTATAGCTGGCCGTGCTTTAGGAAAGCAGCTTGAGTATCTCATGGAAACTGCCGGTTATGAGGACGTTAAAAAGCGCCTTGAGCATTACTATGGTACTCAGTTGATTAAGCACTACGAGGCGCACCATGGTAAGGATGGTATTAGAGAGCTTGCTATGCAAACAGCGCGGCGCGGTGTGTTTTATAAGACGCCTGTTTTTGATAGCGGGACATTTGAAGGTGATATAAAGCCTCTCTTACAAGAAAGCAGGCTTCCGCTTACGGGAACTTTTAGGCTCCGTGATGGCAGGACGAACGAGTATTTTGACCAAAAGGTTACCGTTGGCGAGATTTACATGATGAAACTGAACCATATGGTTGATGATAAGCTACATGGTCGATCTGTTGGTCCTTATTCGCTTGTCACGCAGCAACCTCTTGGTGGTAAAGCACAGATGGGAGGTCAGCGTTTTGGGGAAATGGAAGTCTGGGCGTTAGAAGCATACGGAGCTGCATACATGCTTCAGGAAATGTTGACGATAAAGTCTGACGATGTTGCTGGTCGGCATAAGGTCTATGAAGCGATTGTCCGTGGTGAAGATGTTCCTGAGCCAGGGTTACCTGAATCCTTTAACGTGTTGATTAAAGAATTACAAAGCTTGGCTGTACGAGTTGATCTCTTTAAGAGCAGCAAGGAGGATGTTGGTGAGTAATTTGATTCTTGAGAGATTTAGAGAATATATACAGGCAAACCAGTTTAACGCATTTAAAGTAAGTCTCGCTTCACCTGATAAAGTTAAGTCTTTATCATATGGTGAGGTTAAAAAGATTGAGACAATTAACTATAGAACGCTAAAGCCAGAGCGGGACGGCCTATTTTGCGCTCGCATATTTGGTCCTGTGAAGGACTGGGAATGTAATTGCGGCAAATATAAGCGTATGAAACACCGCGGTATTACGTGTGAAAAATGCGGCGTTGAAGTCATCCAGTCTCGCGTTCGTCGTGAGCGTATGGGTCACATTCAGCTCGTTTCTCCTGTGTCCCATATTTGGTATCTTAAAGGGATTCCAAGCTATCTAGGTCTAATGTTGGATATGCCCGTCAAAGACCTTGAGCGGGTTATCTATTTTGATGCTTACTTAGTTGTCAATCAGGGAAAATCGCCGTATCCTCGTAAGACGCTTTTGTCGTCAGTCGATTACGATACGTACGTGGATCTTCACCCTGAAGACACTCAATTTTATGCGGACATGGGTGCAGAGGCTGTTCGTCAGCTTTTACTGCTTATGGATCTTGCTCATGAAGAGCAAAGGCTTATTGAGGAGTATGCTAAGACCAATTCTGTGGCCACTACGGCACAAAATTATGCGTCGTGTTAAGGTGCTTAAGGCGTTATCGCAAGCGGGTTTAAGGCCTGAGTGGATGGTTTTATCGATCCTTCCAGTTTTACCGCCCGACCTTCGTCCGTTAGTACCGCTTGAAGGTGGCCGGTTTGCAAGCTCTGACCTTAATGAGTTGTATCGGCGTGTTTTGAACCGAAACATTCGTTTGCAGCGGTTGATTGAGATTGAAGCACCTGCCGTTATTATTAAAAATGAAAAACGCATGCTCCAGGAATCTGTTGATGCGCTTATTGATAATGGCCGTCGTGGTCAGCCAGTTCGCGGATCAAACAGGCGCCCATTGAAATCGCTTAGTGAGATGCTTCGTGGTAAGCAGGGTCGCTTTAGGCAGAATTTACTTGGTAAGCGGGTTGACTACTCGGGCCGTTCGGTAATTGTTGTCGATCCTGAGCTAAAGCTTGATCAATGCGGGCTTCCTAAAATTATGGCGTTAGAGCTTTTTAAATGCCATGTTTTTGGTCGTCTTTTGGAGCGCGGTTTAGCTCCAAATTTGCGTGTTGCAAAGCGCATGGTTGAAGAATTAGTGCCTGAAGTCTGGGACGTCTTAGAAGAGGTTGTTAAAAATCATCCGGTGCTTTTAAACCGTGCTCCAACTTTACACCGCTTGAGCGTTCAAGCGTTTTACCCAGTGCTTAGTTGATGGCAAGGCTATTAAAATTCACCCACTGGTCTGCCAAGCTTTTAACGCTGACTTTGATGGTGACCAGATGGCCGTTCACGTTCCTCTGAGCACAATGGCAATACAAGAAGCTGGTAAGCTGTGTTTGTCGACAAATAATATTTTATCGCCTTCAAATGGTCGACCACTGACTGTTCCGACACAAGACATGGTGCTTGGGCTACACTATTTGACCAAGATTCGTTTTGGTGCACGTGGAGAAGGGACGATTTTTGCTTCTGCAAAAGATGTCATCTCTGCCTATGAATTGGGCAGTGTCGATTTACATGCGCGTATTAAGGTCCGCCTTAAGAATGCTTCGATGGCAGAAACGACGGTTGGCCGTGTTATTTTGTACGAGGCATTACCAGAAGGTTCTAACTTTGATTGGGTAAACAAGGTTGTTGCAAAAAGTGATCTTACCAAGATGGTTGAGCGCATCTATCACTTATTCGGTGCTGATGCTACGGTAAAAAGCCTTGATAAAATCAAGAAGCTTGGTTTTTATCATTCAACCATGGCTGGTATTTCCTTTACGCTTGGCGATTTAGTAATACCGGGCAAAAAGGATGCCATTTTGAAAAAAGCTGAAAAGGAAGTTGAGTACATTGAACAGCTTTATTTAGATGGTGTTATTACGAATGGTGAGCGCTATAACAAAGTTATTACCGTTTGGGGTCAAGCGACAGCTGAGGTTGCTGGAAACATGTCCCAGGATCTTGAAAAGCAGGACCAGGAAGCATTCTTAAATAAGGAAAAAACAGATCAGCCATTTAACCCGATTTTCATGATGCTCGAGTCCGGAGCAAAAGGCTCAAAAGAGCAGATAAAGCAGCTTGTTGGTATGCGAGGACTTATGGTAAAGCCAACAGGTGAGATTATGGAAACACCGGTCAAGAGTAACTTTAAGGATGGCTTAGGCGTTTTTGAGTACTTTATTTCCACACACGGTGCTCGTAAAGGACAGGCTGATACAGCGCTCCAGACTGCTAAAGCTGGTTATCTAACCCGCCGCCTTGTAGACGTTGCTCAAGATGTTGTAGTCCTCATTAGCGACTGTAAAACATTAGGTTCGATTGAAGTGGAAGATCTTCAGGAGTCAGGGGATATTGTTTATCCGCTTCTTAATCGTGTGGCTGGGCGTGTTGCAGCTACTGACATTAAGGATCCGTTGACCGGTCAACTTCTTGTACGTCAGGGAGAGATTATTGGCCGGCCTGAGATTGAGCGACTTAGCGAATCTGCCGTGAGCAAGATTAAAGTGCGCTCGCCGCTTGTCTGCCAAGCAAAAAGGGGTATTTGTGTTCAATGTTATGGGCTTGATCTTTCTAAAGGGCAGCTTGTTGAGATTGGTACAACAGTTGGTATCATTGCAGCTCAATCGATTGGTGAACCTGGAACACAGCTTACTATGAGAACTTTCCACATCGGTGGTACTGCAAGCGTGACGGAGCAGTCGTTTGCGAGCGCAAAGCGCGCAGGTGTTATCCAGTTACGTAATACGCGTAGTATTAAAAATAAGGAAGGGCAATCGGTTGTTATTAGCCGTAAAGCACGACTTGCTATAGTCTCTCCTGATGGTCGCGAGTTGCAGCGGCATGCTATTGAATATGGCTCGATCCTCTTGGTCCAAGATGGTGATGCGGTAAAGCCCGGAACCCGCCTTGTTGAGTGGGACCCAAATAGCCGCGTCATTATTACCGAGTATAGCGGTAAAATTGAATTTAATGACCTCATTGAAAACGTGACGATGCAAGAGCGTTTTGACGAAGCGACAAATCGTTCTAATAGAGTGGTACTTGAACACAAAGGTGACAAGTATCAGCCTGGTCTTATAATCCTTGATGCTAAGGGTGACGAGGTTGCGCAATATTACTTGCCAACGGGATCGCTTTTGAATGTCGAAGAGAGACAATCGGTCAAAGCGGGAGATATTCTGGTTAAGATGCCTCGTGAAATGTCGCGTACTCGGGATATTACAACCGGGGGTCTTCCACGTATTGCTGAGCTTTTTGAAGCGCGAATGGCGAAAGATCCGGCAATTCTTTCAGATATTGACGGAGAGGTCGTATTTGGTGGTATCTATCGAGGTTTGCGTAAAGTTTCCGTCGTAAATGGGGATGAATCGTTTGACTATTTCATACCGCGAGGTAAACAGCTTAACGTCATAAATGGCGATAAGGTAAGTGCTGGAGATCAGCTTACGTCGGGTACACCGATCTTACATGATATTTTACGTATTTTAGGTCCTGAGGTTCTTCAAAAGTATTTGGTTAACCAAATACAGGAGATTTACCGCTTACAGGGCATTGATATTAATGACAGACATGTTGAGCTTATTGTTAGACAGATGATGCGTAAAGTGCGCATTGTCGATCCTGGCGATACCGACTTTTTGATCGGTGATCGTGTGGATAAGATGCACTTTAAGGTGGTTAATGCGGCTTTAGCGGCTGAGGGAAAACGTGTAGCAGTGGCAAAGCCGGTGCTTATGGGTATAACCTTAGCTTCCTTAGGAACTGAAAGCTTTATATCAGCAGCCTCTTTCCAAGAGACGACGCGTATTTTAGCAGAAGCGACTATTGGGGGCCAAGTTGACTATCTTTATGGTTTAAAAGAGAATATTATTATAGGTAAGCTGATTCCTGCAGGTACTGGGCTAAAGCATTTCAGACAGAAATACCTTGAAGAGTACACAAAGCAGGGACCAACGCCTGAGGTAGAATAAAAAAAAGACAGGCGCGTAGCTCAGAGGCAGAGCACTGCTTTGACGTAGCAGGGGTCAGCGGTTCAAATCCGCTCGCGCCTACCAAACATAAGAGAGGTTTTTTGGATGGTTAATCCGGAACGTAAAAGAAACGTTATGCAAGATTACCGCGTCAACGATAAAGATACTGGTTCAATAGAACTACAAGTAGCTATGCTTACTGATCGTATCAACATGCTTAATAAGCATCTGAGTGATAATAAACATGATTATTCATCACAAGTTGGGCTTATGAAGCTTGTTGGTAGGCGTAGACGCTTTTTGAGGTATCTAGCACGCACAAATCCTGTAACGTATAAAAATATTATTGAACGTTTAGGGCTACGCGCTTAAGATAGTTTTACGACACTTACTGTAGCCATAGGTTTATAGGAATGATAGAAAAAAAATTTAGATTTGAAGACGCAGGGTATGAAGTAACGCTTGGCAAGTTTGCTCAACAAGCAGATGGTGCGGCATGGATTCAACAGGGAGGTACGATTGTTCTTGCAACGGTCGTTTCTACTCCGGCCAAGGAATTTCCCGGCTTCCTGCCTTTGACCGTTGATTACCGTGAGCTTTTTTCGGCCGCTGGTAAAATCCCAGGTGGATATTTTAAGCGTGAAGGTAAGTTTACCGATAAAGAGGTCTTAACTGCTCGCCTTATTGATCGGGCTATAAGGCCTCTTTTTCCTGTTAACTTTTTTAACCAGGTTCAAATTCTTGCAACAGTATATTCTGTTGATAAAGAGCATATGCCTCACGGCCTTGCTCTGCTTGCAAGCTCGATCGCGTTGATGAGTTCTAAAATCCCTTTTTTGGGTCCTGTGGGTATAGCTGAAGTTGCTCGTGTCAAAGGCAGCTGGGTTGTAAATCCAACCTATCCTCAAACACTTGAAGCGACAGCAAAAATCATGGTTGCTGGTACTGAAGAAGGTATCTGTATGGTTGAGGGATCTGCTCACGACATAGAGGAAGCAGAGTTTCTCGATGTTCTTTTTATGGCCCATGAAGTGGTGAAAAAGCAAGTTGAATGGCAAAAGAAGATCACTAATGAGATGCAGGTTCCTAAAGAAGAGATTGTCGATCAGTTTGACTGGAAGGAATGGAAAGAGCGTGCTCAAGTTTTCTTGACTGAAGAAAAAGCACGCGCATTTTTCAATGCCGATAAAATTGTTCGCAACGAAGTACTCAGTAACCTTCAAACTGAATTCTTGACGATGCATAGTGAAAGCGTTGAGCAAGAAACTGTATCAGATACTTTTCTAAAATATATTTTCGACGAAGTCTGGGAAGAAAAGATTACAGCGCTTACCTTTAAGCTTGGCCACAGATTTGATTTACGTGCTTTTGATCAAGTGCGACCTATTAGTGTTGAAGTTGGTCTTCTTCCCTTTACGCATGGCTCATCATTATTTACACGTGGCCGTACGCAAGCTTTAACGAGTGTAACGTTGGGCGGTGGTTCTGAAGAGTTTAAGTTTGAAGGTCTCATGGGCGATTTGCCTGATGGTATGTTCTTACTGCATTATAACTTTTTACCATTTTCCGTTGGCGAAATAAAACCTATGAGAGCTCCTGGCCGTCGTGAGGTTGGGCATGGGCACTTAGCGGCTTCTGCTATTAGACAAGTCTTACCAGCAAAAGATGAGTTTCCCTACGTGCTTCGTATTGTTGCGGATATTTTAGAGTCTGATGGATCGAGTTCTATGGCTACTGTGTGCGGTAGCACTATGGCACTTATGGATGCCGGTGTTCCTATTCGCACAATGGTCAGTGGTGTTGCTATGGGCCTATTACGTGGAACGGATGGTACTTTTAAAGTATTGACCGATATTTCGGGCAGCGAAGATTCTTTTGGTCTTATGGATTTTAAGCTGGCAGGTACTGCCACAGGCATTGTTGCTATTCAAATGGATGTTAAGTATCGCGGTGGCCTTAAACGAGAAGTTTTTGAGCTAGCTTTAGAGGCTGCAAAAAAAGGTCGTCTTCATATCTTAGATAAAATGAAGACTGTACTGAGTGCGCCTCGTAAAGAGCTTTCCGATCTTGTTCCTCGGTTTGTGACAGTCAAGGTACCTAAAGAGAAAATTGGTGCTATTATCGGAACGGGTGGTAAAGTTATTAGAGAGATTACTGAAAAAACATCTACCACTATTGATATTGAAGATACTGGGCTTATAAAGATTTTTGGCCAACCGGGGCCTACGCTTGATGCTGCAGTAGCGTGGGTTAAACTGCTAGGTGGTAATGTTGAAAGAGGTGCTCGCTATGAAGGTAAGGTAAGGCGTATTGCTGATTTTGGCCTTATTGTTGAGCTTGTGCCGGGAGTTGATGGCCTTGTGCACATTTCAACGATACCACGTAAAGACCAAGAATCTATAATGCGCAATACTCAATTGAACGATACGGTTAATGTTGAAATCATAGATCATGATCCTGAGACGGGTCGTATTCGCTTAAAGTTTGTGTAGAGAAGGAATATGCAAAAACAGAAAAGCGGTGTTCGCGCAGGAAACCGCTTGTATGACCAGCTACGATCACTAAAAGTCACCTATGGGATTTATCCCTACGCTGCCGGCTCAACTCTTTTTGAACTTGGCAACACTAAAGTGTTGTGTGCTGTGACCTTGCAAAGTGGTGTTCCACACTTTTTAAGGGGAAAAAAGACTGGCTGGCTAACGGCGGAATACTCTTTACTGCCAACTGCAACGCCGATGCGAACAGTACGCGAAATTACTGCAAATAGGCGTAGTGGTCGCGTTATTGAGATATCTCGGCTTATTGGGCGTTCTTTAAGAGCAATTGCTGATTTAAGTGTTTTAGGTGAGCAAACTATTTTTATCGATTGTGATGTACTGCAAGCGGATGGTGGAACTCGAACTGCATCTATTACGGGAGCCTATCTTGCTTTGCGTGCAGCGCAAGCGCGTTGGGCTTCTCAGGGTATTCTCGGATCGCCTTCGTTATTACGCGATGAGTTAGCTGCTGTATCGGTTGGCTCGGGCGCAAAGGGTCCGCTTTTGGACATGGATTTTGCTGAAGACAGCATTATCGATGCTGATTATAATTTTGTGCTTACACGCTCAGGCAAGGTTGTTGAAATTCAGGGATCTGCCGAAAGGTCCGCTATTAGTTGGGACGAGTATGGAGAAATGCGAGAGCTTGCTCTTCAAGGCGCGCATGAGCTCTTCTTCTTTTACGACACGTATGCTGTTCCCCAGGAGCAGCAGTATTTAGCATCAACGCCATTTGTTTTTTCTTCTTTTTCTAGCCCACTCATTTGTGACGATCGTCCATGAATCTTTCGAATCTTGTAGATGCTTTAAGGCAACAAGGCTCTTTAGAGACAGTTACCGTTTTCTGGTCAAAGGGGCTCAATCAGTCTCCTTTTTGTACATATCTTTTTGTTGACCGCTTATCCCGTTTTTTAGGCAGAGAGATCAAGCACTTTTCCCTTGGAGACCTTTCTTTGAACGATATACAAGCGCAGCTTGCTACATCATTTTTAGGTACTGCAAGGCTTTATTGGGTCAAAGACGTCGATGAGCTTTCTGCGGCCGATAGAAAGCATCTTGAATCAATTATAAGTGCTTATAAGGGTCCCCATACACTTTTGTATACGACCGATCAGGAGCCAAGCAAAGGTGCACATTCAGGCCTACGGGTACTAAGGTTTGATGAAAAAATTACCGCTCTTAATTACCCTTACTTGTATGAGCTTATTCACAGTTCTCCTTTTACCCCAACTGATTTTTCCAAAAAGATGTTTGAAAAATGTAAGGCTATCGACGTTGATACTGCATGTATGCTTACATATTACCAGAGTATGCTAGGCCGCCAGGCGGAGCAGTTTTTAGGGACGTGGCTCTCGCGCATTGTTCGGCAGGAGTACTCTCTTTTTGAGCTGAGTAAATATTTTTTTGCAAAGGATTATGCCGCATTCTTGGGTTTATGGAAGCAGGTTTTCATGCTCTATCCCCCTGAATTTTGGATAGTGTATTGGTCTGACCAGTTATGGCAAGCGCTTTCTTTTATAGTATGTCAAGAACAGAAACTTAAAGCGCCATCATATCGTTTGCCGTTCTCGTTTACTCAACAGGGCTTTAGAAAATATAAGACGCCTGAACTCGTAAGAGCTCATTCGTTTATCTATGCATTCGACTATGCTTTTAAGCACGGGTCGGTTACATCAAACGCTGGAATGGAACTTTTTTGCTTAAAATTTTTATCCGGTGGATTTGGCCCGTAAAGGAGATAACCAGAGTTTTATCTACTCATCTTGCAATTTCAAAGTAATGAAGTAATACTATCCTCAAACGATTTTTTTTGATGTTAAAGGAAAAAGTAATGACTTTTAAAGGTATGATTCTGACGGGCTGCACGCTTATAGTTTTGGTGGCCGGCGTGGCGCTTATAACAAAAAACCGCACACTTTTTGCCAAAAATGAAAAGAAAGCTATGTGCAATGACTGTCCATGCGGCCCAAACTGTTCATGTAACCCTTGTAACTGCAAGAAGGTGAAAACCTAATCTAGGGTGGGCTTTGGGTTAAAAAAAATATGCGAAAAATCTTTAAGCTAATTTGCTTATTGGGTGTAGCTACCTGTATGTCTGCTCAAGGGACCGAAGAGATAGCTCATAGAAAGCTTGCGAGCGGGATTATATCTGCGACCGGAGCTTTTGCATCAGTAGCTTTGGCAAAGAGTCCTAAATTAAGCGAAAAGGGACTATCGTTTCTCGGTTTTAACCTGGACGAAGCTCAAACACTCATAAACCTTTTTACGGTTTTGAACAGCTTAGAATTGCTTGGCTTTAAAACACTAGATTGGTTGCCCGTTCTTGCTATGGCTATAGGCATAATAAAGTTATCTAATTATGCAAAACATTCTTTTGGTGATGTAATACCGCCTTCGATGCAAAAATATGTAGCGCTTGCAGTAGCCTTTCAGTTTATTACCCTTTTTAGTGCTTTGAAGCTTTTTGAAATCGAAGGGCGGGTGTCTAAAGCGATGTCTGATTTTATGGGAATGTTTTTCGCTATATTCGGGGCTTTTAAGCTCATGGATTATCAGGCTTTTGTAAATAAGTATAAAGAATACGACCTTATTGCGATGCGAAGTGCCATCTATGCCCAGATGTACCCCTTTATCGAAATAGCCCTTGGCAGTATGTATCTGAGCAACGTTTCCGGACGACTCATTAACATCTTGACTACGATACTTTCTACTGTTGGAGTTTTGAGTGCATTGAGAAAAATACGAAGTGGTTCCCATTGTTGCGAATGTAAATGCATGGGCTCAGCTCTTAATGTTCCGGTCGGTCTGGTTACCGTTAGCGAAAATGTCATCATGCTAGCTATGGCTCTTGTGATGATCTTTGGCGAGTAAGGAATAGACCAAAGAATAATAAGGATCCCTTTACGGTGGTATTTTTGCTCATAGATTTTTCAGCAAGCCTGAACTTTTTATAAGGATCGAACGTTGATGTGGCTATTTCAACAAGGTTTTTTTCTTAAACCATCGACTGTTATCGGTGAGAAATGTCTAAATTATTAATGGTTTATTCTGCCATACCTGGAATTTTATGCTATTTTGTCTCAAGTGCTTAATCAGCACAGAGAATAGCGTTGATTTTAAGAGACCTAACAGATGCGCACGACCGCTTTAGCAAATTTCCAGTGATTGGTATTTTTGGTTCTCGCCAATCGAGAGAAAACCACTCAGGTGGCACGACATGCCGATATCAAAGACTGCGTGCTTGTGCTCGTAATATTTAGCGAATTCACCTGACACGTGAACGAAAAATTGATGAATTTTTAGCAGACTAAGTGTCTCAAAATAAGCAACAATTAAGCAATAAGAACATAAAGAAATTTTTTAAGAGCTCTTTTATTGTGGGTAAGTGAAAAAGTCCTGGAACTTTAGTCTTGGGAGTATTTTGATCATTAACTTCTTAAGACAGCATCCATCGAGAAATCTGGGAAAAGTTGCTTAACTTTCGAAATAATTTTCAAGTTTGGATTACACTTTATAGATTCAAGCCTTTGATAGCTATAGATTTGTTCAAAACCCATTCTTCTTGCCGCTTCCTTTTGAGTAAGTCCGCTCAAAATTCTGCATCTTCTCACTTGCAATGAAAAAGCCATTTCGGGATCAACTTCAATGGCAACCAAAGATCGTAGACGATAGCTCTAGAAGCCTTAAAGAGGAGATGTGCGATTTTAATCTTACGAACATTCTTGGGCTTTTATAATGTTTCGGATTCAGGTGCACGTAAATACATCTATATCGTTATCAACTCCGCCAACAAAAAAGGATTCAGTCGGCGAATAGGCGATCGAGCTCATTAATTTTGGGTGCTCTTCGCTCAGCGGATAGCTACCATCTAGTGTAAGCACTCCCTGGTTACTTACTTTGAACAAAGTGATATTAAACGTGATACCATATCGAGAGGAAGCAAAGACGAGGTAATCACTAGCAGGTGAAAAAGATAAAAGCTTCTCTCCATGATTATACGGAATGTATGATGTAGCTTTGCTTAACTTGCCATCGGGGCTTACGGCAAACATTGTAATACTTGCTCCCTCATCATTGGCAGTTGCAAGATATCTACCACTCGGGATAAATGCCACTGATTGAGGAACACTAGCATCAGCTGGCAAAGCGTACGAAACAGGCTGACTTAATTTTCCCTCAAATTCGACCTTAAAAATGGTCACGTTATTCGTCATAAAATTTGACGTTGCAACATATAAACCATTAGGAGAAAATGCAACCGATCCTAAACTGGGACCTTGATGGGTACTAATGTGGTACCGTAGTTTAATTCCCCCCCTTGTAGCACAATAAAGATGGTTACATCGCCTAGCGGTTCACGAAATAGCCACTGATTTGCTGTGACAAGATACCTTCCGTCGGGAGAGAGCGCCATCGAAGCGATTGGCGCAGAACCAGGTGGTAAATATGTAATGATAGGATTTACAAGTGCTCCATTATCGAGATCAAATGCCACGATATTATAAGAATCTCTATTAGCTGTATAAACATACTTGCCATCAGGCGAAAATACTATCGCCAAGGGAGCCAAACATCCGGGTGGCAAAGGATACGTCATAGCATTATCAAGGCGACCACCTTGAAGGACATTATAGAGTATAACTGTGTTTGATGATGTATCACAGCTAGCAAGATATTGGCCATCCGGCGAGAAGGCGATTGCATTTGCTTGCTTAGAACCATATGGCAGAGGATATGAGGTGATATTAAATGAACAATTACCAGCTGCCATTGCAGTTACACATACCAATAAGGCACAGATTACGGAAGCTTTTTTCATTAGCTCATCCTCCAAGGCTCGGGAGATATTTTACTTTTGCTCACGACAATAGAGCTTGAACGTTTGGGAATTAATCCCCAAAGACCTTTTACAAGAACTCTATCTTTATAACACACCAGATAAAAATAGCTATTTTTTTATTGTAATAAACACTAAATCCTTATTGCCCGCGTGTAAGCGCATTTCAGCCACACAACAATTTGGAGTATGGTGCATAACCTGCGTGTAATAAGCGATAAGGGTTTTCATGACAGCGCCATGTGTAACGATGGCAATCGTTTTTCCCTGGTGCTTTCGAGCGATATTTTTAAGAAATTTCTCGACTCGATTAAACAAATGAGCCTTGGTTTCAGCATGAGGCACAGGATTATGATGCCAACGCTGCCATTGGTCGGGGTACTTAGATTCTAAATTGCGAAATGCTGCACCATAGAGCTTTTCATATTCTTCTTCGGGCATACCTTCCGCATCCCCCATGTTTTGCTCGCGCAAAGCCCGATTGGTAATAAGCTTTAAGCCAAAAGCATGCGCAATTGGTTCGGCCGTGCTAACCGCTCTTTTAAGGTCAGATGAATAGATTGCGTCTATTTTTGGGTAATGCTCCAGGAGCAGTTGTACGGCTTTTTTTGCTTGCTCTCTTCCAAGGTCATTAAGAGGAATGTCAGAATATCCCTGGATTTTGTTTTGAACATTCCAATCAGTTTTGCCGTGACGGATGAGTAAAAAAGTAGTCGATTTATGCTCCAAATATTTCTTATTCGGAGCACAAGCTTGCAAGATGCCGGTATTACTTTGTGGATTCCTGGTTATAGTGCTCAATAACGCGTTATGGTCGGATAGAGATTCTTCGGGGTTTTTTTCGTCATACATAACAATTCTATCGGTTTTTAAGGAGTAATGTGAATATGTAGGGGATTTAAAAAGCAAAGCGTAATCGATGCTTTTTCGCTTTACTGGAGGTGTTTTTATGCCCCACCAATAATCTGTAAAATCTGTAGCAGTCGGTTCGTGATTATAGGTGTCAATAAAATGTTCTTTTATGCTGCGTAGAGCACTTTCATTACTGCCCCATTTAACATTCATATCTCCAACAAGAAGTAGAGGGGTCGTCTTGTCTTTTTGTGCGATACATTCAAGTCTTTCGATAATCTGCGTGATTTGCTCTTGCCTGAGCTTTTGATCTTTCAATCCGCTAAAAGGATAAAGGTGGGTGGTGACAATGCGTGCTACTGGTTTTCCTTTACTTACGACTTTACACTCAAAAAAGCCATAATTTCTCGAAGGTATATTGTTGGTAAAAGGGGTAAACGAAGGCTCTCTTAGTGGGTACTTGCTTGCAACAAAGAGCCCACTCGAAATGCCTATAGAGTCCATAGTAAGGCCAACATTTTTTACTCCGATCTTACTATAAAAATAGGAATAGGTTTCTTTTAACCGATCATATAGCTCGTCCGCAAGTTCAGCATCAAAGACCTCTTGTAGGCAGATCACATCAGCGTCTATAGCTTTCAGTTTATTGATTATGTGGTCGATGCGTGTTTTCCAGGGCAGCATTCCTCCATATAAAAATGATAAATGACCTTTAAATCCGAGCATATTCCACGTCAAAACGGAAAGGGATTCTGATGCGGTTTTTTCTTCGGCGACGCCTTTTAAAAAGGTATAGGGTAATCGATAGTGGTTAATAACACTTTTTTCAAGAGTTGGGACTTTGGAAAGATCCATGCTTTTTATAAGTTCGTTAATATACTGCCATTGAGAGGCAGATAATGCTTTTGGAGAAGCAGCGACTCTTGCCACGTATTTTGTTAAAATGGCTTTGATGTCTGGATTACTGAATGCAGCTTTTAATGTTGCTTTCATCTTTTTTACCGCTGCGTTTGCGGCAAATAACACAGATTGATCCTGGGTTACCGTGCTCATTCCTTCGAGCATCCTCATGTTCGTTACAAAAGCTGTGCCCAGTCGATCCCATTCGAGAATGGTATTTTTAAAAGTTCTTTCTCTTTGAGCAATGAATGAGCGTATTCCACTTTCAAGCTCCGAAATAGAGCTATTGGAAAATTTGTCTATGTCCTCTACCGTTTTTGGAAAAGTAGCAAGTATTTCTTGCGTACTAGATTTAAAAGATTCGTGAGAACTTACCGTATTTAAGGTGGCTGGGATGATAGAAAACGTTAAGAAGGATAGTAACGTAAGAAGAAGAGTTGGATGTAAAGCGAATTTCTTCCAGACTGACTTTTTTATGTTATGCATAGCTATTCTTTCGCTTATAATGATTGGGCAAAAGGCATTTATGTCATTATTTTACTCAAAAACTGACGCTAAGTTAAGAGTTGCTAAGTTGCAAAGCTTTCTAAAAAGCGAGGACTCTGAGCTTAATTTCTGCCTCCAAAAGTGCATCTGATCGTTGCGTGGCTGATCAAAAAATAGTATCTTGTTGCAAAGTTCAAGAAAAAGAGGATTGTAATGAATATGAGAACTCGCGTCTACACATTGGTATTCTTATTTCTTAGTCAAGCTTCACAAGCATATGATGGTCAACTTGATCAGACTTTCGGAGGGAATGGAACTATTTCGAGTAATTTTGATGGGTTCTATGATTTTGCAAATGGCTTAGCTCTTCAACGAGATGGCAAGATTCTTGCAGCGGGACAAATAGGAGACAAGAAATTACCCGTTTTTGCTCTTGCTCGCTATCTTTTTAATGGTACGCTAGATGGCTCTTTTAATCCTCAAGGAAAAATTCCAGGACTTGTTGTAACAAACTTTGGCAATAAGTTTAGAAAAGCGCAAGCTCAAGCAGCACTCGTGCAAGAAGACGCAAAAATTCTTGTTGCGGGTTATGTTACTGATATTAATAGCTTATCTAGTTTTGCACTAGCACGATATAACCAGAATGGCACGCTTGATGCGTCGTTTAACGCCGAGGGTGCAATACCAGGGACTATCGTTACTGATTCTCTTAAAGTGGGCCAGGCATACAGGGTGGCTCTACAATCAGATGGCAAAATAGCCGTAATGGGAAATAGCATGAATGCTTTTGCTGTTGCGCTTTATACCAAAGATGGAATTCTTGATAAATCTTTTAACGGTACTGGAACAGCCACAATTGACTTTAGCCCTTTAAGCGCCTTCGGTACGGGCGGCAGCATACAACAAGATGATAAAATCATCATTGCAGGATACCTAACTCAACTTTTTGGATCGCCCTCTTATGCGGTAGCACGTTATACTCAAGATGGCCACTTGGACACAAGTTTTAATCAAAATGGCAAGCGCCCGGGCGTTCTTGTTGATACTTTTAATAAAAATGCACAGGCTAGCATTGTGATGGATATGGTAATGCAAAAAGATGGAAAAATTATTGTCGTAGGTTGGGCAGACAACTGTTTTGCATTAGCGAGGTATAATTCAGATGGCACTCTCGATACATCATTCAATCCAGATTCCGAGTGCTTTAGTCCCGATTGTTGTGCAGTTGGTAAAGCAGGCGTAGTTCTTACCAGTTTTTCTTCTTTTTTAAGCGCTAAAGCACATGCTATTACCTTAGATGAAAATGGCAATATGATCGTAGGTGGTTTAGCTGACGGACGAGCCAAAAATTTTGCCCTTGCGCGTTATTATCAGAATGGAAGCCTGGACACCTCATTCCATCCGAATGGCAAACAACCAGGAACCGTGGTTACCAGTTTTGGTGGATCAAGCAATGCCATAACAAGTATAGTGACGGATAACAAGGGACATCTTCTTGCTGCGGGCGCAACGAACGCCCCAGGAAATTACGCTTTTGCGTTAGCTCGTTACCTTTTAGACACTAGCGATGAGGAATAACGCTCCAAATGTGATTCCGAGTAGATTTAACCGATATTGATTGGTAAGAAAATTTGGACGATAACGTTGCTTCTTTGAAAAACTATACTGTTGATCCAGTTAATTGGAGAAAATTATGAAAATAAACAATAACATCCTGTCCATTTTAGTTCTGGCTTTTTTAGTAGGGCATTCAGTCTTTTCTATCAGCTTGCCTTGTAGTTCTTCTTATCTTCTGCCTCCCGACTCACAAAATCCTCGTTCGGTAGCGTTCTCGCAAGATGGACTTTTTCTTGCTACAGCAAACTACAATACAAAAAATGTTACGTTGTTCGCCATAAGTAATGGGATGCTAAGTAAGGGAACTTCCTATGCTTTACCAGCCATTTATTATCCTTATTCTCGTGATCCGCAGTCAGTAGTATTCTTGCCAAACGCTCTTGTTGTCGGGGATGCTATCGGAGATATTGTTGTATTTATGCTTAAGGATGGATTGTTGAGTGATGCATCTGCTTATTACCCTCGTGGCGGTCCGCATGACGTTTTGTCTGCAGTGACTTTTGTAGCATTGTCACCAAATGCTCAATACCTTGCCGCTGCAGTTGACTATAATAATGTGGTGATATTTCAAGTGAATAAAAATGGAACGTTAGGCAGCCAGTCACTTTATAATACACCAGAACAATTAGGTTCCCATTCGGTTGCTTTTTCAAAGGATGGAACGGCTCTTTGCACCGCCAATACGCCGTCAAATACTATAAGTGTATTTCCGGTATATTCAAATGGCACATTAGGTTCTGCTGTTTCTAATCAATTACCTTCTCAATCACATGAACCTTTATTAGCAGTATTTTCACCTGACGGAAACTGTATTGCGACTGCTAATTGGCAATCAGATGATGTGAGCATGATTAGCTCACATAATAGCACTTCTTATCATCTTCCTTCTGGATCAACGAGTCCTCGCTCAATAGCATTTTCGCCTGACGGAAAATATCTTGTTACCGCAAATGGTGATTCACATGATTTTACATTATTCATGGTGAGCTCAAATTGTACCTTAGGCAATGAAAAATCTTATCCTTTACCCGATAGTTCTAAAGGACCCTCTACATCAATTGCTTTTTCACCGGATGGTGGGTTCTTTGCAATCGCTAATCCCAATTCAAATGATGTCAGTATTTTTCAACTTGCTTGCTATATCAAGCAATTGCAAGAGCAAGATAAGCTCACTTAAAAAGAGTTTGAAAACGGCTAGGATTACTACACAAAGGGTTTATAAATGAAGATAATTGCTTTACTTACTGCATTATTAGCAATCGTGATCAGCGCAAAAATGGATGCAGCTTGTTATCTAAATGGTACATCATATGACTTACCGCCTAACTCTAAAACTCCTAATTCGGTGGCATTTGTGCCCAATGGTGTACATTTGGTCACCGCTAATTTTGCCTCAAATGATGTCACAATATTTAACATAACAGTAAATGGAAACTTGAATAAAGGCATGTCTTATGATTTGCCCGATGGTTCTACTTATCCCTTATGTGTAGCAGTTTCACCTGACGGAACTTATCTTGTCACTGCAAATTCTCTTTCTAATGATGTAACATTATTTAGCATGAAAAAGGGAGGAATCTTAAGCAACGGCACCTCCTACGAATTACCCGCTCATTCTTTGCCATCTTTCGTGGCGTTTTCACCTAATAGCTCCTACGTTACTACTGCTAATAGTGGCTTCGGTTCGAATTCGGCGGCGGTATTTGCTCTAGAAAAGGGTGCTCTCAGCGGTGGTGCCTTGTATCATTTGCCTACCGGGTCGATGGCGCCTAAATGCGTTGCCTTTTCGCCCAGCGGAGAATATCTTGCTACCGCTAATTATGATTCTAACGATGTGACAGTATTTATGGTAGGGAATGACGGCATTCTAAGTGATGGCTTGTCCTATGAATTACCGCCTCACAGTACCCCGCAGTCGGTAACATTTTCCCCCGATGGTAACTATCTTGCTATTGCAGGTGCTCAATCTAATAGCGTGACGATATTTAGGGTTCAACAGAAAGGAACTCTAAGCGACGGTATTTCATATCATTTGCCTGTGGGATCATCACGTCCCGTTTCAATAGCGTTTTCACCGAATGGAGCGTATCTCGCTACTGCTAATGCTGATTCTGACGATATAACAGTTTTTAGTGTTGGCAAAGGAGGTATCTTAATGAATGGGACTTCCTATACGCTGCCTTCCGGCTCCCACAACCCTTACTCGGTAGCATTTTCGCTAAGCAGTCCTTATGTTGCTACCGCTAACGGATCAAATGATGTTACGATCTTTGTTTTAAGCAGCTGCTTTTTAAATGATGAAGTATACCTTGTTGATAACTAATAAATTCATAACGTTAAGTTAAGAGTTGCTAAGCTGGCTTGATACTGCCCCGAGCGCATAAAAAACCAATGTTACACCGCCTTTAAAATAGCTATACTATAATATAGCTTGTTAATAGAAAGAGTAAGGTTTCTAGTTAGCAATATCTGGGTTACCCACTATTTTATATCTCTACCTTTTAACAGGATAACAAGGCGATGGTCACTTTTTCCAAGTATTAATAGGAATTTAAGCAGAATGAAAAAAGCATTTTTTTGTTTCATTTTACTTTTCCACGCATGTGGCATAGTGGGAATGGAAGAGCCAGACTTTAAAAAAAAAGCAACAGACATCATAAATGAGCGATTTCCAAACCTTTTTACGGATATTCTTAACAAAAATGGGTGCCTTGAGGAATTTATTAAATTCGTTGAAGGTTTATCTGAGGATCTTGAACAGTATAGAGCTTTCATTGGGGTTTTGGTCAGAAGGGCTATAGAAGCCCCTGACTCTTTAGCTATTCTTGAATGGCTCGATCAAATGACAGTTGAACTTTTCCAATCGAACCAAATTCAAATTAGACAAATTAGAAAGTCTTCGGTTACATTTCTTAAAGGTGCTTACAAACTTGGTATACTCAATGAAGGTAGGCAATTTCTTTTAGCTACAATTGCTAAAATGGCTGCCGCGCTTGGCAAACTGGAGTTACTTGATTGGCTTATTAATTATGGTCAAAAGAAGGGTTTTAATAGTAAGCAATTAGCTAAGTTAATCTTATATGGTAGCAGCGACTTCGTAGAGACAGATGACGAAGGGGATCTATTTTTCGTTGCTACATGTTATTCGAGGGTTGAAGTTTTGCAGTGGCTTTTATCCCATTTTCCTTTTTTTAATCATGGACCTGCTTTAAGCGGCGCTGCCAGATATGCGGCTTTATACGGTCACGCTAATTTGCTTGGGTGGCTTATAGCTCATGGAGCAGACGTAAATCCTAGAACACTTGACCGTCTTCTACATAGAGCAACAGTTATCGATGAAAATGAGGATGATTGCGCTCAAGCCAATCGCATCGAGATTTTTGAAATGCTTTTAGCTCGTGGTGCTTCTATTGATTTTCAAGACGAGAATGGCTGTACGCCAATCGAATGCGCTCTTAAATGCATTGCAGACTTTGATGAAGGAATAGATAAAGAGCCAAATAGTCCGCTTCCCTTGTACGAAGAAATAATGTGGTTAATTCTACACGGAGCCTCACCAGAAAAGCTCTTTTGTGATGCTCGTTTTATACCTGTAGGCGAACCTGATCCTATCGATCCTCGAATTCATTATGGACACAGATTTTCTCAAAATCCACTTTTGTATGCAATAGTACGGGGGGAAACACAAGAAGCACTGAATAAATTGGCGAACTTTCAAGGAGGCGTGCAAGGACTGAGACCGGCGATTTTGCTCATCATAGCCTTGCAAAATGAAGAGCTTTTAAATCACGTTTTAGATACTTATCCTAAGATTATACGAAAAATGTGGTACGACATATTTGAAGTAGTAGCCTGCACTAAGAATCTTGCACTTTTTAGGAAGGTGTATCTCTATTTACTTGAGCAGCTTGCAAGTGCAAAAGAAGGCGGGTACCTAGCTTTTAGAAATGCTCTTGAGAGAGCCTTATACTGGGCTGTTCTTAGTAGATCTAGATCGATATTCGACTTTATAATGGAAAGAGCGATTGTATACGAAGAAGCATCTGACCTTCGACTTTCACGAGTGGGTGCGATGGTTACCGCCATATTGAGGAATAGCAACGGTCAACGTCCACAGGAAGAAGTAACACTTTTGGAGTATTTTAGAGATACTCTAAGAAGAGTAACATATTTGCAGCTTCGGGTTGGAATTTACCGCTTGTTGCCGGGATCTGGCGGACGGAACGAGTTCAGTAATAGGTTGATAGCGGAGGCACTTGGTCGAGAGCTTCCTACCGAGATAGCGCACAATATTATGAGTTTTGTGCTGGCCCCGGGAAACCCTCCGGTCCCAAGAACAGCTACTATAAGCTCAGAAACGCTGATTCCTTCCTTTAATAATGCCCGTAACGTTTTAGATAGAGCATACCAAGAAATAAGCTCTCCAGCGAGAAAAGCGATTATAGCAATGATACTTGCTATGGTTATAATAAACTTCTGGCCCATTGGCGGATGGTTCTCACATTAGCTCATATGATGTTGATGGTTCGGAACCTATGTTTACCATCTCCACTCCACGATGCCGAAAGCGATACTTGTAAATGAGGCAAGAGCTAATTGCAATTATAGCAGCTCCTAACGCCATAGCAGCTGGAACACCTATTGAGACGCCTAGGATAAGGTCAATAGGCACACCACGACCATCGCCGCTGTTCCCGTTTTGTGATCCAAAAATCTGAGAAATAGATACGTCGTTAGACTGGGAATTTGCTGTCGCAATGATCGGGCTTCCGCTAGTTGCGGGCACTGGAGAGAATGCTATGTATACGCATTGCATGGAATTATTTGGTAAAAAATAAGACGTGCTATTAACTAGAGTACCGTTTGTGTTTTGTAAAAGAGCGATAGTGCTTGAACCACTATTAGCCGTAGCAAAATAAGATGTATCTTGTGAAAGAGCAATGCTAGCTGGTTGCGCGTGTCCTTGAGGTAGCTGTCTGGATTGGCCATTTGATAAAGTATTACCGGTAACGAGAAAGAGAGAAATGTCATCAGTGCCACTGTTTGCAACTACTATTATGGTATTTCCGGCGCTATCGATATAGGAGGTAATCGATGAAGGAACCGTCGAAATATTTGGAATTGGCTTTGAGAAGCCCTTACTTAATAGTCCGTTAAGTACCTCAAAAAGAGTAACATCTTGAGACTCTGCATTAGCGACGGCCAAGAAATCGTTTGAAGGTGTGAACGTCAAAGCGACTGGCTGTGTAGAATTAATTGGTAACGAATAAGAACGCGGATTTTGAAGAGCGCCCGCCGCAACTTTAAAAAGGGTAACGTCATTCGAAGCGCTATTTGCTGTGGCAAGATAGACATTATTAGGTGAAAAAGCTACCGCCACGGGCTGTAAAGAATTGAGGGGCAGCTTATAAGATGTTGCGCTTGAAAGTCTTCCTGACGTTGCGTTAAAAAGCGTCACATCGCTCGAATTACTGTTTGCTGTAGCGAGGTAAGCATTGTTAGGTGAAAATGCTATCCCTGTCGGCCCGGAAGAACCGTGAGGAAGCAGGTAAGAAATTACCGAATTAAGTGTTGCGTTGCTTGCTATGTCAAAGCCAAATAATGTCACATCTGCTGAGTTATAATTTGCCGTGGCCAGATAGTTTCCATTACTTGAAAAAGAAAGTGCACGCGGTTCACTTGATCCGTAAGGCAGGGGGATAGAAGTAAAAGGTGTAGGAAAATTCGCGCACTTGAAAACTGTTGTTATATAGGGGTTTAAATTGACTGTTATCACATATGAGCTTGATGGAGAATATACAATCGAAAAGCCATAGGTTGCAGCGTCTGGAAAAGCATAAGAGGCCGCATTTGTAAGTATTCCTCCCTGCTCGACGCTAAAAAGCGTCACGGTAGGCCCGTTTGCGGTAATCAATTTTGAGCCATCAGGAGAAAAAGCTAGTGACTGTGGACCACGTGCTTTCTGTTGGCCGCTAAGACCCCAGAAGGTATACGATACGAAACAGCTCCCGATAATGCGCCTCCCGGCTCTACCTGAAAGATCGTCACATCATGAGATTCGATGTTAGCTGTTGCAAGATAAGAGCCATTGGGGGAAAATGCGACAGAATAAGGATCGAGAGAACCATTTGGTAAGGCGTAAGAGATTGCTCCGGATAAGTCGCCAGCGGCACCAACTTGAAATATGCTCACGTCGTTTGATTCAGAATTTGCGGTGGCGAGGTATTTGCCGGAGGGTGAGAAAGCTATTGATATGGGATAGTTGGAGCCTGAAGGCAAGGCATATGATGTCTGTCCGGATAAGCTTCCTCCCGGCTCAACGGTAGATATAATAACTTCCCATGATCCGGCATCAATATTGTCGCTCGTGGTAACTAGATATTTTCCGGATGGTGAAAAGGCTAACGTCAAAGCTCCCTGGTAATATGCTGGTAAAGGATATGATATGCCATTTGTTAATATTCCTTCAGTTCCCACGGTATAGACGGTAATATCGTTTGAATTATAGTTAAGTGTTGCAAGATAATTACCCGATGGCGAGAACTGGACCGATACCGGTCCTGATGACGCGTTCGGCAGGAGGTACGAAGCACTGTTACTTAATGTTCCTTGCGCATCCGCAGCGTATATCAGCACAGAGTTGGAAAGGCTCTCAGTGAAAGCTACATAGGATCCATTCGGTGAAAGCGCTATCCATGTAAGGTTTTGTGGTCCGGCCGGCAAGGGATAGGTAACGAGTCCAGACAAGACGCCTCCAGCACCTACTTGAAATATTTCTATACAATTTGAAGAAGGGTTGCTGACAGCAACGTGTAATCCATCCGGTGAGAATTGTGCCATAGCGGGATTGGAAAATACAACAGAACCTGTCAACGAATAGGTTATAGGATTTGATAATGCTCCTCCTGTGCCAACTTGAAAGACCGTAACTTTATTCGAAAGGGGATTTGACGTAACAAGATTCGCTCCATTGGGAGAAAAGGCTACCGAAGTAGGATAGCTGCTTCCCGGATACGACATACCGCCCGTCAACGTACCGCCCGATGCTACTTGAAATACCGTTACATCACTCGAAGCATTAGCAGTAGCGAGATATTTCCCATCGAAAGAAAAAGTAACTGATTGTGGATTGACTGAACCAGAAGGTAGCTTATAAGAAATTGCTTCTGTTAATGTGCCTTGTGGTCCTACATGAAATATCGTCACATCATTAGAACCATCATTGGCGGTAGCAACATAAGACCCATCGGGTGAGAATGCTGCGGCTAACGGGATGGAAGATCCGCTTGGTAAAGCATAGGACATCTGTCCCGTTAAAATTCCATCAGATCCAACTTGAAAGACGGCGACATTATTTGAAGAAGCATTAGCAGTAACAATATAAGCTCCATTGGGTGAAAACTGAATTGACTGAGGTTGCACAGAGCCGATCGGTAAGGGATAGGAAATTTCGTTTGATAACGTTCCTGTGCTAACTCGAAATAAGGTTATATCGTTTGAAACATTAGCACTTGCAAGATATAAGCCGTTAGGGGAAAATGCTACTCCATAAGGTCCCTGGGAAGTAGTTGGTAATAAATAGCTATTTGATGATCCCGTTTTTGCATTAAAGAGAGTCACATTGCTTGAGTTTACATTGGCACTTGCTATATAAGAACCGTCTGGAGAATAGGCGATTCCCATCGGGTTTATGCCAGCGGGTGATGTATAGCTTGTTCCGGTTAGTCGACAGAGTGCAGGGTGCAACGAAAAGTGAAAAAAACACAAGCTAAGAAACAAAGTGTACTTCAAATGAAATGTTAGCATCAAAAAACTCTCCATTTTCTTGACCAGATCAGCAACGGTCCTACTCGATATTGTCGCTGATTTAAGCACGCTGCTATCAGGTTGTCAAGTTAGGTTCCTACGTGAGAGACATAGAATGGAATGCATTAAATTGACTATTGCAAATTGAGCATTATGCTGATGAGGAGAATATTTTAGTAAACAAAGTGAAAACATATGAAAAAAATACTGATTGGTTTATTGCTGCTTTTCCATGGGGTTGGGATCTGGTGCATGGAGGGACAACCCGCAGAAGATCAGCCTTTGGGCTATCAACGGCGTCAAGAATTAATGGAGTTACTTGAAAGTGCTGTCAGCGCCGGTAACTTAGAACCTCTTGTTCGGCTTTTCAAAATGCTTAAGCTTAATTATGCTTCTTATGATGAATATGTACTTGAGACATTCCAAATTGCTGCGAGGGCAGGTCACTTGCATGTCCTTGAGTGGCTTGATCAAAAAGTGCGCGGTGTTCTTGAAATTGATTCGATTTTTAATTGTGTAACTTGTGTTGCAGCAATAGCGATCACTGCTTCACAAACTGGCCGAGCAGAGTTGTTAGATTGGCTTGTTTCTTATGGCAGAGAAAAATATGGCTTGAGCGAAGATTTGATTAAGCAGTGGATTATGCACCGGGGCTTTACGTCTCGAGCTTTAGAAGAACAAAGTGAGGCTTTTGGTGAATTGGCTTGTCTGGAATCTCTAAATACGTTTGTTGAGGCAGCTTTGCAAGGAAGAATTGCGGTTTTGATGTGGTTTAAAGTTAATTGTCCTTCGATTCTTACTTCCGAATACTTAGATCAAGCCGCATCCGAGGCGGCGGCTTCCTGTCAAGTCGAAACATTAGAATGGTTAGTAGCTCATGGTGCTAATATAAATATCAGGGAATATAGTGCTCCAATACATGAAGCCGCCGCAGGCCTGGACGACGCATCAAAACATTACCTCAAGTCTTTTGATAGCGTTATTGATGTTTTTAAATGGCTTTTAGAGCATGGTACTGCAATCGATCACACGTGTCAGAACTCCGCAAGCGGGCCTTGGCAAGCAATTGATACTGCTTTTGCTTATGCAGTAAGTCCTTCACCATTTTTTAGAGACCGACATATACATTCTTTGCCATTTGATAGCATATTCTGGCTCATTCTTCATGGGGCTTCATCAGAAGGATTTTTTAACTCCACTCTTCAGTTGAGAAGTACTCCTGGACAGTTCTATGCGGATCGATATGCTGGTAAGCCACTTTTATATGCATTGCTGTTAGGGGACAATGAGACGGCAAAGAGCGAGTTAGAGATTTTTCAAGGTCAAGACAATGAACTGAAGGAAGCTATCTTGCTCATGATTGCATTGCAACGGGAAGATGTACTAGATCGCGCTTTCGGTAAGTATAGCTTGTTTATGGCGGATATTTGGGAAGATATGCTTGAAGTGGCTGCGTGCACCAGAAACCTCAAGCTTTTTAAAAAAATATACGCATTTATCCTTGGCCAGACTCGAAAGCAGATCGAAGCGGGCAAAGAAGATGCAGAAGAGCGTTTTAGTAGGGCTCTTGAAGTTGGCTTACGGTGGAGCGCGATAAGCAGAGCAGAACCACTCTTTTACTTTTTACTTGAAAGAGCGGTAGCGTATGGTCGCGTGCCTGATATACGTCTTTCAGCAGTGGGATCTATGGTTGCTAGGATATTAAGGTACCACGATCGATTGGCAAGGGAAAACCGAGGAGAATTGCTACAATCGCATGAGTATGCGATGTTTACGCGCATGAGAGACTGTCTTAGAAGGGCTACTTATCTACAACTAAGTGCAGGCGTCTATCACACAAGGCCGGGGTTTGATGACGCAAATAATCGGTTAACGAATCTCATGACACAGATTGCCCAGGGAGTGTCTGAAGAAATAGAAAGACGGGAAATGCCTAGAGAAATAGCAGAGCTCATTATGAGTTTTATATTAGGTCCATCTAATGCTGAACCGGAGACAAATGTTCGGGAACGTGAAGCTATACATTCATTTAACCCGGGTACTTTATTAGAAACCGCAAGTTCGGCCGTTGAGAATGTGATAATATCGCATCCAAGAATAGCGTTTGTGGCAATGATGCTTATTATGTATGCAATGAATGGTTGGACTTCATCTTCAAATATGTAGCGGCATACTCACTGCACCCATTTAAAAAAACACTTTGTTTTTTGATAAGAAATTATTCGATGCTTTGAATTTGAACCATGAGTATCCAGAAAATGCTTTGAATTTTAGCCATAACCTGATAAAATATGGTTTGAAATTCGACCAACTCGGGGTGCTATGAAGAGATTTATTGACCGCATCCTTTTTGACTGGAAGGAAAAAGATACCAGAAAGCCGCTTCTTCTACGCGGGGCTCGCCAGGTAGGAAAAACGCATGCTGTTCGTGAGCTTGGTAAATCTTTTGAGGGTTATGTTGAGATCAATTTTGAAGTTATGCCTCGCGCAAAAGCGATTTTTGAGAAAGATCTTGCTCCTGAAAGGATTACCCAAGAACTTTCGCTTATTACTGAAAAAAAAATAGTGCCGGGAAAAACGCTTCTTTTTTTTGATGAGGTTCAGGCTGCGCCAAATGTGATAATTGCGCTTCGTTATTTTTATGAGATGATGCCGGATCTGCATGTCATTGCTGCGGGCTCACTTCTTGACTTTGCGATTCAAGCAGTTGGTATTCCTGTTGGAAGGGTCGTTTCTCTTTACATGTATCCGATGACGTTCATAGAATTTTTGTATGCTCTTGGACATGAGCTTCTTGCTGCTGAAATTATGCGCCATACTTTTACCGAGCCAATAGCTCTGTCAGTTCACGAAAAAGCTCTCGAACTTCTTGGTTATTATCTTGCTATCGGTGGGATGCCTGAAGTGGTAGCATGTTTTAAAGAAACCAAAAATGCGTTGGAGTGTGCTCTTATACTCCATACGCTTATAGATACTTATCGCCAGGATTTTGGTAAATATGCGCAAGAATTTCAAGTAAAATATGTAGACCTTTTGTTTAACTACGTGCCTCGATTGCTTGGACAACGATTTAGATATAGCGCGATTGAGGGCGATTACCGCAAAAGAGAATTGGCTCCAGCTCTCGACTTGCTGGTCATGGCAGGCATTGTACACTCCGTCGTAAACACGGGTGCGCATGGTACGCCTTTGGGGGCTGAGGCTGACAGGCAGCATTTTAAAGCAATTTTTATAGATGTGGCTCTTGCCCAGGCTATTCTAGGCGTTAAAATAAGCGAATGGATTTTAAACCCCCTCGAGGCCATTGTTAATAAAGGTGCTCTTGTCGAATCTTTCGTTGGCCAGGAGCTCTTAGGTTACAGTTATCCCTATATGAAGGAGCGGCTTTATTACTGGCAAAGACAGTCGCGCGGAAGTCAGGCGGAGGTTGATTATGTTATTCAAGAAAATGAGCTCATAATACCAATCGAGGTAAAGGGTGGCAAAAGCTCTACTCTTTTAAGTATGCATGCATTCCTTAATTCACATCAGAGTTCCCCCTTTGGTCTTCGTTTTTCGGTACGTAATTATGCAGCTCACGAGAAAATACGTTCTTATCCGCTTTACGCAATTGCCGCAGCAATTGGTGGGCCCAGTAAAAGTGGCCGACTAGCTTTGTGAGCTATTTTGTCAAAGGACTCTGATTATAGTTTCTTCAGTGCTAAATTCATTGGTTGACTATTGCAAATTGAGCATGATGCTGATGAATAGATGATTTTAGTAAACAAAGTGAAAATGTATTAAAAAAGTATTGATGAGCGCATTGCTACTTTTCTATTGAGCTGGCATCTGGTCTATGGAGGGACAACCCACACAAGAGCAAAAGCATCAGAAATTAATAGATCAGGCTAAAGAGGGCCGGACAATAAATTATGAATTAGTAATGTTACTCAAGGCCGCAATCGAATCTGGTAGTGCAGGGGAGGAATGCATTAGAAAGCTTAATGTAATTGAGCAGGATAAGGAGTCAGATTCTTACGATGATGAGTATATAGTTTCATTATTCAAAATAGCCGCAGAAATGGGTGAGCTTAGGGTTCTTGAATGGCTTGATCAAAATATATACCCTATTGATGAGGTTGATAAAAACTATGGTTGTGCAATAAGGATTGCAGCCATAGTAATCGGCGCCGTTCAAGCTGGCCATCAAGAGGTATTAGATTGGCTTATTTCTTATTGCAGAGAAAAGTATCGCTTCGGCGAAGATTTGACCAAGAAATACATCATCTACCAAGGCTATATGAAAACCGCGAGGTCTTCGAGATTCTTAATTTGGGCTATTTTGATATTCTTTTTGAGGCAGCTTACCATGGTAGTATTTCCGTTTTAATATGGTTGAAAGTTAATTGTCCTTCCCTTCTTACTCCTGACTTTCTAAATGTGGCAGCTTGCTATGCAGATAGAAATCGTCAAATTGAAGCAATAGAATGGCTAGTAGAGAATGGCGCTAATATAAATGATAGGGATTGTGAATTTCCCATGCATGAGGCTGCAAATAACCTTAACACCGCTTCAGACCTTTCCGTTGAGTCCTCTAATAGCGCTGTTGATACATTTAAATGGCTATTAGAGCGCGGTACCCCCATCGATATCAGTAGTATGAACGATGCTGGACCATTGTTGCAACCGCTTGACGCTGCTTTTTCTAATTTAACAGATGGTACTCGTGGCCAAGATGAGCCTTTTTTATCTTATGACAGCGTATTCTGGCTCGTTCTCTATGGGGCTTCATCGGAAGATTGTTCTGCATCCGCGTACTGGTTTAGGTTACTGTATGCTTCTAAGCCGCTTCTATTGGCACTATTATTAGGTGAAAATGAGAAAGCAAAGACTGAGTTAGAGAAGTTTAAAGGCAGAGACCACGAACTTCAGGCAGCTATTTTGCTCATGATCGCATTGCAACGCGAAGAAATACTGGATGCTGCCTTGCAAAGCCATGGATCTTCCGTAGAGGATATTTGGGAAGACCTATTTGAAGTTGCAGCATGTACCAGAAATCTTGAGCTTTTGAAGAAAATATATTCATTTGTTTATGGCCAGCTTAAAGCTGGTAAAGAAGGTGCCGAAGGTTTTAGAAGAGCGCTTGAAGTTGGCTTACGTTGGAGTGTAATTAGTAGAGCAGAACCACTCTTTTATTTTTTGTTGGAAAGAGCGATAGCGTATGGCCACGCGCCGAATATACGGCTTTCCGCAGTGGGATCTATGGTTACAGGAATAGTAAGGTATCACGATCGGTTGGCGAGAGAAAATCGAGGAGAATTGCTGCAATCGCACGAGTATGCGATGTTCAGGCGGATGAGAGATTGTCTGAGAAGAGCGACTTATCTACAACTAAGTGCTGGAGTGCATCACACTCGATCGGGGTTTAATGATGCAAATATTCGGTTAACCAATCTGATAAGAAATGTTGTACATGCAGTGCCGTCAGAACACGAGGAGCCTCAAGAAATAGCAGTCCGCGAAATACCTCGGGAAGTAGCGGAGCTTATTATTAATTTCATACTAGGTCCTTCTAACGCTCCGCCCCAAACTGTTGCGGAAACTCGGGATTTACGGTCACATTTTTTTAATATGGGCATTGCTTCTTTAGAAAGAGTGCGCGATAGCATAGCTAATTTGATAACGTCTCACCCGAGAATAACGTTGGTGGCAATGATGCTTATGATGTACGCGATGAACAGTTGGACTTCATCTTCAAATATGTAATGGTTTATTTACTGGGCTGTGTGCAGCTAAAAAAATTGCTTCAGTTACTTCTCAACTTAAAAATAATGGCCTCATTATATAAGTAATCTTACCACCATCGAAATCATCTAGGAAAATTTTGAATTGCTTATTTGAGCATTTACTTGTAAGATGGTAAATAAATCTTACAAGTAATGCATTATTGATTAAAACTGCTCAAGATCCTTATGGACTTTAGCACGAAGGTATTTATGAAACTCTTTTTTTGCACCGTCATGGCATTACTCTGGTTTACGGGTAGCCTTCTTTCAAATATTCAACTGCCTGACGGTGAATATCGTAAAACATGTGACTGTTCTTTTGAGCACCCAAAACAGCTTGCGTGCTTATGCTTAAAGGACCTTGGAATGCGGGAGTATAGTGAAATTGATCCGGTTACTTGCAGTGGTCAGGAGATCGTTAATTCTCAAGGAAAACTGATGTGCCGTCAATACTCACGCGACAGGTTGCCTCAAGGTTCTTATATCGACTCATGTTACGATTGTGCCTATGTGGATCCGGACAAGCTTTCATGTCTCTGTCGACGTGTGCATGAGCGCTCCAGTATTGATCCAAGAGTCTGCCAAGATAAAGACATAGTAAACTGCGGTGGGTTTTTAGGATGTAAAGGCATCTGTGAGCTTCAAGAAAATCGCGATATCCCGAACTTTGCACTTCCTCTTGGAGTGCTTGTCGTCATTGTGTTGTTGTATCACCTTAAAACTCGACACAAGCTTCACGTACTAGGGTAGATAAGCACCTGTAGGGCTGAGCGCATCAGATGGAAGCTTTCCTTGATCCATTAACTTCTCTAATAATGGAAGATAATATTCATCAGGGGAATCAAAAAAAGATTTTCCAGGATACAAATCAGTTATCTTCGATTCACCTTCCGTCATAAACATTAAAACGGAAACACCCAGAAGTATAACGGCAAACAAAGCATGCGTTCCCAAACAGCCTTTACGTAAATCTGCATCGTATTTACTTACAGCATCTTTATTTCTAACAATGGTTGCCCAAAAAGCTGTTGTAAGAGCAAAGAAGATCGCAAGTGGTACAGATACAAATGTCCCTCGATTGTAAAAGCCACGTGAATGACTTGCGTGGTACCAGTCTGTTTTTACCGTTTCAAAAAGCTTTGCAGCTTCTTCTTCAGAGAGAGTTTGGATATGCTTAAACGTGCTGTTTAAGGCATTATTAAAAGTTGTTTCGTTCCAGTCCCTATTATAAGCAAGCTTGAACTTGTGTAAGTAATCGATAAGCTCAGATGACTCAACTTGACGGCTAGGCGGAGTGGTTGACGCTTGTTGTGCGCCTAAATGTGTCATCGATGTCATTATAATCGTGGCGTAAAAAATAAATGAACATAGAATCATTTTCTTCCTTCGAAAAATAGTACAAAAATAGCTTAACTCCCTTCATCGTTTTTGCAAATCATGTATCGTGCAAATCGAGATTTAGCTTTAATAATTCTGTCGTAATATTGGGTATTTTAAAGTACTGCAAATTTAAACTTGTATGAAAAAGGTGCTTCAGATTTTAAGCCTGAATGGCGAATGCTTGATACGCTGAGGTTTTTCGATATCAGGAAAACGTCTAATATAATAGCATTTGAATAAGTCGATAGCAGCCCGGCATCTATAGCCGGGCTGCTCTTTTGCTGTAAGTTATGAACGATATGGAAAGAGCCTACGGTCTATGAGGCCATGAGTTTTTGTGCTAGTTCTGTGTCATTGTTTATTGCCCAAACGAGTAACTCCGCTTTTTGATCATTTGAAAGATCTTCAAGTTTAATGTGTTGAGCGCTCAAAATGGTAGTGAGGTATTTTTTACTTAAAGGCATCGGAAGACGACTGACCGCTATCAGGATTTCCGAACTGCGAGCACCAGCCGAGATCAATTTTATAAAAAAGTGTTCACGGCCTGATTTTGCAAAAAACATGTCAAACCATTGATCTGCATTGAGCTGGACGCCGGCATTAAGAAGCGCTAAAGTAACTTCTAAAAGCTCGGCGCGAATAGCAGTTATAAGGTGATATGAGTTAGCTGTTGCTCCTTTTTCGATGAGAAAGAGCGCGTTTTCAGTCTGGCAACGTTCTATTATTCGCAAAAGAGCATCTTCTGGGATGTCTTCTTTTGATAAAGCGAATTCCTTGAAGGCTTCAAGGGTTTCTTTCTTGTTTTTTATAAGAAGGGCCAAAATTTGCCTTCTGTTTTCGGAATTGTGCTTAGCTCCTTGCTCGATAAAGAACTTAGCATGTTCCAGGTTTTGCGTACCATAGTTGTGAAGAACTGAGTTTAATGCTTTATTTAGGTCATAATTCTGCATTTTAAGGATTTTTGAGACAAGCTGGTTACCACACCGTTTATCGAGGTCAAAGGGTTTTTCTGCATCTCTCAACATATCTTGTGGCAATGTAGGGTAAACGCCCTTTTCAACAAGATCATGGGCCTCTTTGCATCCCTTTGAGTCGAGTGTTTTATAAAAAAGATCTGTATTGTTCTCCTGAATCTCATTAGCGGTCAAGTGAGCCCCAGCACTTTCAAGCACTTGAACGATCTCTTGATTGCCGTTCTTTTGTGCAAAATAGAGAAGACTCGAAGGTCTATGGTCCCGGCTGCAGTAATTGTACCAATCATCGTTCTCCGTGCACACTAAAAGCGCGTACTTATACTTATCGAGGCTTTCAGGTGTCGCTGACTCAATAAATAGCTGTGCCCAATCGAACTTTCCGTCAGCAATAGCATCTCCGATAAGTTCCACGATTCGGGAAGAACTAACTCGCCCACCTAAGCCCATAAGCTTTTGAGAAGCTTCGAGATTTCTTCCTTCTAGCGATTTGAGAAGAGCATCATTTACTAGTTCATTAGAAAAAGTTTTATTACAAAAGAGAGGTATGAAAAGAAGAAGTGCTATTAAATGGTGTGATGATTTTCTCATAAAAGTTCCTTTCAACTTAACTACCTGAGTTACAAGCACTCTTAAGCTACCGTTAGAAATAAGAATTTTTCATGAAAAACCTTATACCACTAGTATACTTACTATTATGAAATACACAAGTATTCATGAACTTTAGATTCATCGCTAGAACCTGTCTTGAAGACGATCAACCTAATGCAAGAAAGCGTCGATTCGGCCAGTATCCCGCTCGAAAGCCTTGGTAGATTTTTAGAGCAACTAGAGGTCTTCCAGGTGAATCATAGTTATGAAGATGAGCTCTAACTAAATATAAACGCTCTGCTAGATTTTCAAAATGCCTAGCAGAGCGTTAAGAAATTGAAAGCAAATTGCATTACCGGCGTATATACCAGAACACTAAAGCAAAAACTGCAAAGCGTGCAACATGATAGCCGGCATCGATTAAAAATGATGTCATGCTGCGGCCAGAAAATTGATAGTTAATGCCAATCGATGGCGCAACAAACAGCAAGCCGATAACCAATGCTGCCTTTACTAAATCCGTCAATGAGCTTATGTTTTCATAAAGGTACGCAAAGCCAATAGCACTGACGATTGTGTAAAAAAACGAGATAATAAATGGAGCAGTTCCTTTTGATTTGAACTCTTCAACACTCAAACCAAACTCCTTGCGCCACATTGACCCAAACAAATAAGGAGAGTACCAAAGACTTCCCAGTAAGAAACTTGCAACGCTTGCGATCGCAATTGCTAATATGTGCATATACCTACCCTTTCGGATTCTGCGTAAAAAATTCCACTCACACCTCTTGTCGATAAGCAGTCTAGCACGCCAAAAAAAACAAGCAAGTGCTTGATTCACTACATATACCAATTTATTACACGCGTAAAAGTGGGTTATGTTTTTTGTTAATTGATACAAAAAAGATAGGGATTGCTTGAACGTATTATTTCATCTGCAACTTTTTTAAAAAGATGTTTTTATACGCTGTCAAAATGGGCAAGTAGATCACATACTCAGCTTAAAGCCCTAGCCTCAAACTCATAGTATGCGGTAGTATAGGAGGGTTGCTGGTGTGGATTGCCGACAAAAACGCGCTTTATTAAATTGAAATAGTGGATGAGCAATGATATACATAATTGTCTTCTGGTATTTGTTCATATTTTTTCAATGCATCGATGGTCTGGCACGGCAAGAACTATGTAGCGATGTAGTCACGCGGCGCCCTTATGCGAGTCGAAACAGCCACATGTTTCTTCTTAAAAGTAAGGAAACGCAATGGCTCATAAAGCAGAGAAAAGGTGCTTACGTCGACTCACAGCTGACGCCTGTGCTTGAGACACTGGGTACAAGCATGGCTGAAAGAATTGGTATTATCTGTAATCACGTGCGTCTTGTTCCAATTAATGCATGTAAAAAATATAAGCGAGCAAAAAATCGGCCAGCTACGCTTCACTCGTTGGTTCCAGGCGTATCACCGCGAGCTACAAAACATATGGCATCGCTTAATATCCATCAGACTATGGAACGACCGTGTGGTAAGAAGTGTGGCTTTACAAGACCGGTCATATCAGGTATGGCACTACATGCTTCGTTGCCGGCAATTGTAGCGCTTGATACCTTTATTGGTAACAGCGATCGCAGCTCTGTCAACTTACTTTATGATCCCAACACTGATAATTTTTATGCGATTGATTTTGGATTCAGTTTTAAATCTAATCTTGCAAAGGGGGCATTAGCAACTTTGATCGCGCTTGATGGGTCTCGCGCAGTCTTGTCGCTTTCTGAAGTACAAGCACTTACAAAGTACAGGGACACTTTGCAGACGTTGTTGACGGTTTATAGGCCCGAAACAATGATTGCTCAATTTCGTGTTCTAGTAAAGCAGGCTGGACTTTTTAGTAAGAGTGCCTCTTTTGCTGAGGGCAAAAAAAAGTTGAAACAAACCTTGGCTCTACATGAACGATTTATGCACGATACGCATCATTCCACAACTAAGCTTGTGCGTTATTTAAATGAAGCTTTGCCGCGTTTTCAAGGTCGTATACAACCGGAACCACAGTGAGGAGTGCATCATGTTAAACAGTAGATCGGTGTTTTCTATTTTCCTATTTCTTTCTTACGGTCTTGCTTTTGGTGCTAAAAAAGATGGCATCTGCGACGACGTTGTTGCTAAAAATCATTTTGCTGCAATGTGTAGTCATATATCTTTGTTGCGTAAAGCAGATCGCTCGCAGTGGCTTATAAAACAGCGCAGAGATTCATCAATAAACGGACAGTTTATATGTGTAACGGAAACGCTTGGTGGTAGTATGGCCGAGTTTTTAGGTATTCCGTGCAATAAAGTAAAACTTGTTCCCGCTCATAGTTGTACGAAATATAAGAAATACAAAAACTATCCTGCGACTTTGCATAATTTTTTACCGGGAAAAATGGCCTGTTATAAACGCGTTAATATTTACCAACCAGTTGGCAAGCGGTGCCGTAATTTTTGTGGTATGAGTGACGATGTGGTTAAAAATATGTCACAGCATCCAACCTTGCCGCTTATTGTCGCTTTGGACACCTTTATGGGGGGCACGGATCGCGGTTGCGCAAATGTAATGTACGACGAAAAAACAAACACATATTATGGAATCGATTTTGGTTCTGGCTTTAGTGCGAATTTAGCTGGCATAGCTCTTGAAAATATGAAACTCATAGAGAGAATGCTCGTCTTTACTCCTGCGCATATTGAGGGACTTACCATTTACCGTAATGCCTTAAAGCGCTTGGTAAATTGGTATAAGCCGAGTGTTGTGTATGCAAGGCTTGAAAGCCTCGCTCACGAGGCTGGCCTTTTTGCAAAAACGAGCTTCTACACTAAAAATAAGGCAAAGCTTAAAGAAAAGCTTTCTAGATCTAAAAAATATATCTATGAAAGTTACGCTTCAACGGTGGCCCTCATTCGTTACCTCGATCAAAAGATACCTCAATGGAATGCAAAAGCTAATCAACTGCCGAAAGCTTGATCATGCAAGGGGCATGGTCTACGATGTGTACGCTTTTAGGAAGCGCAAAATGTTCCCTTTTTAACGTAACTGATTGAGTGCCATGTTTAAGGCCTTTGCCCGGAATATAAATTGTTTTCTGTTTTCTGGTAAGTGATCGTAATGAACGGCGTAGCCCTCTAAGTGTTAGATTGATTTCTTTTGGGGCATCCTCAAGAGTTTGGTTTTTACTAAGTTCAATTGATACCTCAAACGGGTATATTGCTTCTACAAGATAGCGGTCGCTCCATAGGGACCAGAGTATGTATGCAATAATGCAGGCAGCTACGTAAGAAACACTCTTGCTTTCAAGGGCTATAGTATGCTTCATGCCAAGTCCTTTGCACTTTCTTTACCTCTTTCTGAATATGCGTAGACATTTAACTGCCGAGGCAAGACAAGATAACGTTTTATAAGAGCACATGTGTGCGATGCAGTCAAACCTTCAATGATTTTTCCTTGAACGATGCACGAAAATAGTCGTGTTTGTGGCGATAGCGAAAGGACAAAGGCATCTGTTTCTTGGGTTAATATAAGTGCTTTTTTTTGCCATGTGCACAAAGTTTCTCCACTTGTATCTTTGTACACCCTATTCAAAATGGGATCTGCATTGAACGCCTTTATGCTTCCATTCTTTGTAATCCATACAAAATCGGTATCCTGTTTTGCGTCGATGATCATCTTAACGAGCTCGCTGTGCATTTGTGCATTAAGAAGATACGCGGGGACGAGGATTTTTTGTAAAGTGTCGTCCCGTTCGATTATAAAAGGTATTTCTTTTTGCTTTGCAACGCCATATAGTGAAGCTCTAACGAGTTCGTCGACCCAAAGATAATGGACCGGATAGGGCGGTTTAAGTCTCTTTGCGCCAAGAGGGTAATTTTGAAGCGTTTGATGATGCGTCATGATGAGTATCATAATGACAACGGGGCTGCCCCATAAAAGAAGTGAGCTTACTACATAAAGCTGTGTATAGTACGTTATTCCTGTAAGAAAAGCGTAGGCGTAGAAGCTTTTAAGTGGGCGGTAGCTTGTGTCGTGCCGAAGCCAGCTTATAAAATAGTTGATAAGGTACCAGAGAATACTTATTTCTACAACGTCCTGCCACGCGTAGATGTGCAAAGTATCACGTAGAATGGTCATTAATATTTGTACCACGGTTACCTTTCCTTTAGAAAAACTACTATACTAGAGATGTCTAGCTATATGAAAGATTTGGGTAATCTCTACCTTGGATTGGTAAAATCATGATTGTACAACAACAAAAAACAATTGTATTAACCGGAGATAGACCTACAGGGCCACTCCATTTGGGCCATTACGTAGGCTCGCTTTTAAGTAGGATTGACCTTCAACAAAGGCCCGATTATAAGCAGTACGTCATGCTTGCAGATGTGCAAGCACTTACCGATAATTACGATCACCCTGAAAAAATTAGACATAATATAGTTGAAGTGACACTCGACTACCTCGCCATTGGGCTTGATCCTCAAAAAACGACTATCTTCATACAGTCATGCATTCCTCAAATAGCCGAGTTAACGATTTTTTACTTAAATTTAGTTACCCTTAGTCGCCTAAAGCGCAATCCTACCGTCAAAGCTGAGATACAATTACGGGGATTTGGAGAAGCAATACCCGCAGGTTTTCTGATGTATCCTGTAAGCCAGGCTGCCGATATTACGATTGTAAAAGCTCATCTAGTGCCTGTTGGAGAAGATCAACTTCCTATGATAGAGCAAACGAACGAGCTCGTTCGGTCTTTTAATCATATCTACAAAAAGCCCGTGCTTGTAGAGGTAAAAGCATTAATTCCCGAGCGTGGTGCGCGCCTTCCCGGTACTGATGGTCGGGCCAAAATGGGTAAATCACTTGGCAACGCAATTTTTCTTTCTGATTCTTCTGACATTGTTGCTCAAAAAGTGCGTAGCATGTATACAGATCCTGAACACATTAAGGTATCAGATCCGGGTAAAGTAGAAGGAAACCCCGTTTTTGACTACCTTGACGTTTTCGATCCGGATAAACAGGAAGTAGAAAAACTTAAAGAACACTACCAACGCGGTGGCTTAGGAGATACGGTAGTCAAAAAAAGATTGCTTGAAGTGTTAGAGTCGTTCTTGACCCCAATACGTGAGCGCCGTAAGCAATTTGAAAAGGACCATGATTACGTTATGAAGGTGCTGAAAGAAGGTACTGAGCGTACCCTTACGTGTGCGGAAAAGACCATGAAAGAAGTGCGCGAGGTAATGCGCCTTGATTACTGGTAACCATGTTAACGTTAAGCCTGCTACAAAGGCGGGATCAAGAAAATGAATGAACAACCTTTGGCACTCGTCTGTAAAGCCGTAAAGTTCTGCCATCAATTTGACGAGGATGCTTTTTTTGACTGGATAAAAAAAATACCTTCTATAATAAGCTTTGAATATCCTGGCGATGAAGGAATTCGTGATGAGCTACACCTCACGGTTAAAAGTGCACGCATATCTGATGAAGATCTGAGGGCGATTATCGGATTATTTTGTAAATATGATATTGACATGAGACAGCTGAAAGTTTTCATTAACGAAGATAATAAATCCTGGATTCGCAAAGACGGTAAGGGATATTGGAATAAGCGGATATTCATTTCGTAAACTACCTGGTGGCACGAGCTAGAGATAGTGCGGCCGCGCTCATTACACCTCAGGATACTCAGTGGCATATAGATTACCTCCAGGCATCTTTGTGCTTAACTTTTTTTGCGGTTTTGTAATCTCGAATTTTAGCGGTTGTTGATAAAGCCATATCTTCGCGCCTATCAAGCGCTTCCAAAATTGATTCAAGAGCCATGTAAAAAAGTTTTTGTGATTCTTGATCTGCTTTTTCATACTCGCGTAAAACTTCAGTTAGATAAGCAATAGCTTCTTGCGGATCCTTTAAAGAGTCAGCCAAAAGATCCTGATATTTTTTACTTGTTGGCATCCCAAAGCTCCTTGTAATCAGATCTAGATAATAACACTTGCCTTTTACTTCTTTTGCTCTTTGAATGCAAGCAGCTCTTGTCCAGTTTTAGCTCCATTTTTTAGCAACAGATCTATAAGTTCCTTTGAAGCGTCTACCTTTAGCGCCATGTCCAAAGGAGTTAGATCATTATGATTAATTGCATTAACTTCAGCATGATGTGTTAAAAGGAGTTCTGAGAGCAACTCATCTTTGCATGAAACGGCGTAATGTAGCGGGGTATGGCCAAAGGCATCTTTGATAGTAGTGCGAGCATTATATTTAAGAAGAAGATGCGTTAAAACTATATTTTGGTGGCTTACCACTAGCATGAGCGGAAAATTTTTGTTACCAAGGTTAGGGTCTGCTCCATGGGACAGCAAAAGCTCAGCAAGATCATACCTGTCATGAATGAGCGTCGTATAAAGTGGTGTTCCTAAGTCATCTTCCTTCAGTACATTTACGGTTGCTCCATGCTCTACAAAAAACTGTGCAACTTCTAAGGGCTGGTTACCGTTAACAGCTTTTATTAAACCATTGGTCGCTGCATTCGCATTTCCTGTTATAACAAGGGGATACTCCATGAGGAAATTTTCAATAGCCTTGTGGCCTAATGCTTGCGCAATCATAACGGGTGCTCGTCCGTAGTGGTCTTTTGTCTCAAGATAAGCACCCTCTTCAACAATGTCCATGACGGCCTTGATGTCATCTCTTCGGACGGCTGCGAATAATCGTGCATCTAAATCAGTCATGGAAAGGGGTAACAAAAGAGCTTTTCCGCGTTCTTCAATAACTTTAGCGACAATTACTTCAAGTTCTTTTTTATATTCTGTAAGACCATATTCAGGCATCATATTATAACGATATATTTTTACTTCACTTTCTGGATTGAGCAAAAAATCATCAGTAACTAGAATACGAGCTTGAATACGATCCATATCTTCGTGATCAATAAACTCGGGATGTTCGCGGTAGAGGTCGAGGTAGGTTTTGGCATCTAAGGTCGCCGGATCATACGTGCTATCTTTCACCGTTATTATTTTTGAGGGCAGAGTGGATGGCCCACTTAATGGTCTTCCATATGCTTGGGCTAAATAGACGTATGTATTAACCTTGTTTACGGGGACAAAGATTTGTAACAAATTGCCGCCGTCCTCTGGAGCAAAGCGCTTAAATAGTAATTCTAGCTCTCGTATATATTTCGAATCGAGGTCAAGTGCGTTAAAAATGAGTCCTAAAAGCTGTGCCGGTGGACTTATGCTGGCGTTAGCAGCAAAGTATCTGAATGTATTTTCACTCCAGTCTAACGAGTTTCCAAATAAAGATATATTAGCAGAGATAAGCAGTTGAACGATCTCGGCAGCGCGATCTCCACGGACCACTTTCTTAATGATTTGGGCTAACGTTTTGTTGTATGCGGTAGTGAAAGGCAATCGCATATATTCAAAATTTTGAGGAATTTCTTTTTGATACAGTTGACGCATTAGCTCGCGCAATACGTCGTAAAAGAGAATGAAATTTTTATCTTGTGCGTGATAAAAGACGAAATGATCTCTGTGTGCTCGCTCTTTTGCAATGGCGCGAATGAATAATTCGTTAAACCTTCCCGTTCTTCTTCTTAATTCACGCACAACTTTGCTGTTCAGAAGAGCTTTTTGCAACAGAGGCCTTGCAAGATAGGCCTCACTTTGCGTCAACGGTAGATCCTTACCTGTCGCTGCAAAAGATAAAAGATCAGTAATGCTTGGAGTTTCGTCTCCATGGGTTTCTATTACCTCCTCATGTATAGGAATGAGTAAAGGATTAGGGCTTTTAAGCTTGAATCTAACGGAAAGACGTCCCAGAAGATCATCAACGTACTCGAATACATTTCCCCCTGAGTATTTATACCGATCGCCAAAAATCTCAATAAACGTAGATATGTGGTTATAAAGGTGATCAGCATTTGACTTGGTTGCGACATTGGTTGGAGCACTTAAGAGCCTTCTGACATCGTTTTCGAATGAGCTAATTTTTTGAATAAATTCATCTTCATTAGTAACTACCAAGTCCTCAATTGCACTTTCTGAAATGGGTTTGGTTTCGCTATAAAGTTTCATACCTGCTATCAGGATCAGCAATATTAAGCACTTTTTCATTTGTGGCCTCAAAAAACAATATTATTTCTTTAATTATAAAATTGTAAGGCGAAAGTCGCAATTCGTATGATTCTTTTACTTGCTCATCTTGGCGCCCCTTGTGTTTTTCTTTTCTTTGTATAGGCTTTCATACCGTAAAAATTCTGGGCCGTGCAAAAGAAGATAGCGAGAAGATGCAAGCCTCATCTATTAAAGGTAAAATTTAATGAAAATCGGTGTTTTGCTAAGCGTAGTTTTATGCCTTCTTGTAAATGCAGAATTGCATGGTGGATGTTCTCTACAATCAGGGATAGCGTATGCTGTGCCTCCAGGTTCAACGGCTACTGGCTCAGTAAGCTTTTCGCCTTCCGGAGCATACTTGGCTGCTGCTAATAACTCCTCGGCGAATGTGACCATGTTTACCGTGCAAGCGGGTGGAGGCTTAAGCGCTGGCACTTCGTACGCTTTGCCCGGGGGTTCTTCAGGGCCGGAGCTGGTAGCGTTCTCCCCGGATAACCTATACTTGGCTACTCCTAACAATCTTTCAAATGATGTAACAATATTTAGCGTTGGAGTGGGAGGAGTTTTGAGCGGGGTATCTCTTATGCTTTGCCTTCTGGTTCAGTTAATCCGTTCTCGGTGGCATTCTCGCCTTCTGGTAGCTATTTAGCCACCGCTAATTATAACTCAGCTAATGTAACAATCTTTACCGTAGGGGCAGGAGGAGTTTTGAGTGCTGGAGTCTCTTATGCTTTACCTGCGGGTTCTACAAATCCTCACATACTCGCGTTCTCACCTTCTGGTGCGTATTTGGCAGTCGCTAATGAGATATCAAATGATGTCACCGTATTTTCCGTATCATCAGGGGGAACACTTAGTGGAGGTAAATCTTACTCATTGCCGGCCGCTTCGACTAATTGCCGCTCAGTGGCCTTTTCGCCTTCCGGTTTATATCTGGCTACTGCTAATAGCGCTTCAAACGATGTCACCTTATTTACCGTATTACCGGGCGGGGTCTTAAGCAGTGGCACTTCGTATCCATTACCGACCGGTTCTTCAAATCCCAACCCATTGGCATTCTCACCGTCCGGCGGATACTTAGCTGTTCCTAATTTCACTTCAAATAACGTAACGGTATTTACCGTGTCAGCAAGTGGAACCTTAAGTAATAGTACCTCGTATGCTTTGCCCGCAGGTGCCTCAAATCCAACTCAAGTAGCATTCTCGCCTTCGGGGGCATACCTGGCAGCTGCTAATCAAAGCTCCAATAGTGTAACAGTGTTTGCTACTTTAGATTGTGCTATAAGCTCAGTGAGTCCGGCGACCTCTTATCCTTTACCAGCTGGTTCTCAAGAGCCTGACTCAGTAGTCTTTTCGCAGGATGGTTTGTATCTTGCGACCGCAAATTATAATTCAAGTGATCTCGCGCTTTTTGAAGTAAGTTCGCAAAGTGCGCTCAGTGCTGGAGCATCGTACGCTTTACCATTGGGTTCATTATCTTCTGATCTTGCTTTTTCTTCTAATACGTCATATCTTGCAACATCCAATAGCAAATCAAATGATGTAACACTGTTTAAAGTAGAAGGTGGAAATCTCATTGGAGGTACTTCGTATCCATTACCGGCAGGATCTACGCATCCCGCCTCAATTGATTTTTCCCCCAACGATCTTTATCTAGCTCTTGCAAATAGTAACTCAAGCGACGTGACCATATTTAAAGTCGTTGGAGGCGCATTAACTGGTGCTCTGTCCTATCCATTACCAGCAGGGTCACTAGATCCTGTAGCCGTAGCTTTTGCACCGGATGGCTCGTATCTTGCTACAGCAAATGTTGTTTCAAATGACGTAGCGCTTTTTAACGTGATAAATGGGACGTTAAGTAGTATATCTTCTAAGACTTTACCTTCTGGTTCTAATCGGCCGCGGTCACTAGTTTTCCTATCGAACAAAAGTGGCGGTTATTTTATCGCTACTGCTAATAGTGATTCGAATGATGTGACCATCTTTCCACTCAATGCGGGCGTATTGAGTGCAGGCGTATCCTATCCATTACCTCTGGGAGCTCTTGATCCTTTATTTATAGCTGCCTCATTTGATGGCTCTTACCTTGCCACCGCTGATAGTGGCTCAAATAGTATTACCCTTTTGAAAGTTACGGGCGACATGTTAGATCAGGGTACCTCTTATTACCTACCGTCTTCGTCAAGCACGGACGTTGCAATAGCATTTTCACCAGTTCTTTCAAGTAGCGGGGACACAGTGCTTGCAACGGCTAATATTGCCTCAAACGATGTGTCGGTCTTTCCTGTTCTTGGTCCTACGGGAGATGGTGGCAGTCTTCCTCTAGGAGTCATTATAGGAACAACGGTAGGAGTACCCGTCGGTCTTGTCGTTTTAACAGCGATAGGTGTAGTTAGTTCTTGGTCAGTCTATAGATGCTTGCATCGGCATCGCCCAAGCAGCGTTAATTTTGACGGCACCGAATCGGCACAAACTCTTTGAATTTCTGATGATTCTACGGCTAAGGCCAGTCGGCCTACTTTATCATCATTTTCGAATTGCCATGATTAACTCATCCTTGCGACGTTTTTGCTCCATTGTATTTTCGGGTAGATGCTGAGCCAAAAGCCATAAGGTTTGACGATTTGGGTTTGGTGATTCCATGATCAGTGCAAGATAGGTAAACACGCTTTTGAATTTAGGAAGCGAATGTTGAGGATCGGTGCCAAACTTTTGGTAAAACTCTTGTTGCAAGGTGGCTTGAGATGTGTTGGGCAGTAACTGGAATAAAAAAGCAAGCTCTTGCTCTTTTGTAAATCCCAATGGCGCTGTAGAGATTCTAGTTTGAGGGGATTCAAGCAAACTTTTGTAAGTCTGAGATGGGTCTTTATCTAAAGCATCCGCAAAATCCTTAAGCGTAAAGTTTGTGGCAGCGCTTATAAGTGTGGGCAGCATACACATAACGAATAATGTACAATTTCTCAATCGCATTGAAAATCTCCTAGTAAGTTTTATTCTTTAAAATAAATAAAAATATTAACAAATGTCAATAAAATGAGCGCTGTTTAAAAATTTTGTCGCGATCAAAAAAACTATTTCCGGAACTTTCTCTTGATGGTGTTCTGGGAAGATAAGCATACTGCAAAATAAGCAAATAGATCCTGTTTTTTTGGGGTCACCCCACGAATACTGAGGAGACATGCATCGGTTTTTCTCCCGTAATACAGAAGGTAACAGAGTAAAGTCGTGTATATAGGAAAATACAGACATAAGGAGGTTAAGTGAAGCCTGGTTTCTTTTTGACGTGTATCTTTATTGGCCAGTTTCTTTTTGCACATGAAGGGCATGACAAAATAACTATAGAACAAGAAAGTATTAAGTCGAATGAGTCTCATGATGGCGGTAGACCTCAAACATGGATGCAATGGATGGGTGTTTTTCATTTGTTTTTTTTACACTTTCCCCTTGCTTTAATTAACATGACTGCTATATCCGACTTCATCTTTGCTCGATATAGAAAAGCTCCATTTAAACAAGCTTCCCGCTTTATGTTAATCGCGGCTGCAATTTTATCTCCTCTTACAGCTTTTCTTGGCTTAGCATACAGCTATTCGGTTTCTTATTATGGAGTAATGGAGACATTTCTTTTTTGGCACATGTGGCTCGGAATAGCGTCATCTATTCTAAGTATAGCTGTTGCTCTTATTAGAGAGCTTTTCGGGGTAAATGCTTTTTATTACTGTTGTTTGGTTCTTCTCGTCACGACAGTAAATATCACTGCTTTTTTTGGAGGAGAAATGACATTTGGGCCATTCCATTTATATTTCCCTCTTAAAAAAAACTCGCAATCTACAAGTCAAGCGAAGCAAGCAATCAATAACAAGAGTCATTAATAACGATCGCAAAAACTCTAATAAAAAACTGCACACTTTAGTTGGTACAAGTATCCAGCCTCTGGTGTAACAGCGTTATACATATCTTATTGATATTAATCCGTAGCAAATGTGTTATCTGCCATGATATGCTCGGCAAAATAATAAAGTAAACAAGGTGATGCCGGTATGAAAGCTACCATCAAACCTCAGGATTTTGTTTTTTGGTCTATGAGAGACGTTCTGCAGCCTTCCTTAAAGGGGCCGTTAACAGTTGATGTTGTTGTTGTAGGCGGTGGTATGGCGGGTATTAGTGCTGCTCAATCCTTTGCTCAACAAGGGGCATCCGTTGCCCTTCTTGAAAAAACATACTGTGGCGCCGGTGCAACGGGCAAAAGTTCTGGGTTTATCATTCCAAACACCGAGTTTTCGCTCGGCGATCTTATTCGTTTTTACGGGCCCAAAGATGCAGGAGTGTTGTGGAAGCTTGTCACTGATGGCGTTGAGCATATTAGGTCAACTATAAAAACTCATAATCTTGGCTGCGATTACACGCAACAGGATGCATTTTTAGTTGCCACAAGTGAAAGAAGTGTGAGTTCTATTTTAAAGCCGGATCAAGCTGCCTATGACGAGTTGTCGTATAAAAGTACTTTATTAAGTCCCGATGAGCTTTTTGAGTATATACAATCCTCTACGTATTACGGCGGTATTCGCTATGAAAATACCTTTGGCATAAATGGCTACCGCTACTGCCAAGAGCTTAAAAAAGTGCTCATAAAGCAGGGTGTTCAAATATATGAAGAAACACCAGTTACTGAATTAACTGAGCACGGCGTAAAAACGACTGAAGGTGAAGTTAAAGCCCAACACGTTGTTGTGTGCCTTGATCGATTTGTAACAGACTTAGGTAAACTGAAGCATGATATTTTCCATGTGCAGACCTTTTTAACGCTTACCGAGCCTTTATCCGACAGTCAGATTCACGCCATATTTCCAAAAGGGCCTTGCATGGTCTGGGATACTAATACGATTTACAATTATTATCGATTGACCGCTGATAATCGCTTAATGGTAGGGGGAGCTGAACTTCTTTCCACCTATGCTTATAAAGAAAAACATAATAACTATCGTCAGGCTGCTAACCTTCATGCCTATATAAAACGCACATTCCCGCAGCTTTCTGTAGAGTTCTCCTATATATGGCCTGGTATGTTGGGTATCAGTAAAGATGTTATGCCAATCGCAAGCCAAGACAAGCATATGCCAAATGTCTTCTATGTCGGTGCAGCGACAGGTCTTTCATGGGCCGCCGCGTTGGGAAGATACAGCGCCACACGAGTTTTAAAGCGAGACGATGACGTAGAAAGGCTCCTTTCTTATGAGCGTTTTTCTCGACTTAGTAGGATTGCTTCAATGATTTTTGGAGACCCTTTAACGTTTGCTTTAAATAATTTGCGCAGAGTTGGGACTCTTTAAGCATCCGCTTTTCTAACTTCAAGTTAACGTAAAAAGTTTAATTGCTTTATCTCATTGGAACCTGCTAGAATGGCCAAAAGGGGGAAATAGTATGAAATTGTTAAAAAGAAGCTTTGGGGGGCTTACCTGCCATGATTGCTTTCGCGTGGGTGTTTCTTTTTTGATTGGTCTTGGACTATTAGCGCTTTTATTAGTGCCTGCTTATTATTTTTTGCAACGAGCCCGCCGCGTTGAGGAGGCGTCCGTTGTAAGTACTGTTCAAAAGCTAGCTGCTCTTTTTACTAAAATTAACAAGGACGCGCACATTCTTGGTTTTGAGCTTGAAAAAACGCCTATTAACTTTCTCACTGTTCGCTCATTTGTAGGCTCTACCGTCGGATCGATGAGTCTTGAGTTTCCTGCAAAGTGGGCAGGGCCATATAGCCAAGAGACGCCAAAGATTCAGGACCACTACTACTATGTCCTTAAAAATGATCATGGCTATTACATTGTTCCTGGAGATGGTGTTGAGCTTGAAAAGGGAAAAACAATTGGAAAAGATATTGTCTTAGGTTCACATACACCTATTGAAGAGCTTCTACGCTCCGAGCCCGCGCTTTTGTATGAAGGACAACCTCTTATTGTAAAACTTGCTTTAGAGCCCCAACGCACCGAGCTTATTGCCCGTCTTGAAGCGGAAGCATTTGGTACTTACGTCGCCGAATAGGTTCTTTCTCGAACATTGCTTTTCTTAAAGCCACTATGTAGGCGAACGCGAGTTTTTCCTTGAACAGTATCTATCATGAGCGTAGCAAGCTGTGTGGGCTTTTCGTAGGAGACAATGTATTCAACTGGGTTATTAAAAGAGAGAATAAGTTCCTCACGCCAGCCAAGGCGCTCCATTTCGCGTTTATAAAAACTGAGACACTCATCCGGTAAAAGCGGGGTCGTATACGCAAAAATGCAACCTGCACCATCAAGCGCTTCTCGCGTTTTTTGTGTGTCAGGGGTAATGCCAAGAGGGAGTGGAACGTCACTCCACTTAGCTTCGCACATGCGTAACTCCCCTTTTTTTGCAAGCAAAGTGGGCTTTAAAACACGCGTGCGACACCGTGGAACACACCCCGATAGAATAAGCAGAGCCGCGTACCAAACTGCGTGCCGAGCTTTGTGCAAGAAATCACTCTGTAGCTTGAGTAGTCTTGTTTGCTTCACTCGTCACCTTTTCTTGAATACGCGCTGCTTTGCCAACGCGGTCGCGAAGGTAATAGAGTTTGGCTCTACGCACTTGTCCCTGTTTTACTAGACGGATGGCCTGAATTAGCGGTGAATACAGCGGAAAAATGCGCTCAACCGCTACAGCATGAGCGCTCATGCGGCGTACAGTGAATGTCGTAGAAACACCGCTTTTACGCATGGCTATGACATCGCCTTCGAACGTTTGAATACGGCTCTTATCGCCCTCAATAACTTTTTGTTCGACAGCTACTGTATCCCCAACCTTAAAATCGGGAAAATCTCGCTTTGGAAGGTCCACGCTGTTAATTGTTTCTTTCGTGTGCTTGTTAGTTTTCATAGAAATCCTTTCGAGGAGCTTGATAAAAAGTTTTGATGTTATTGCCAAGCCAGCGGTCAAAAATAACCGCTGCCGCTGACCGGACCGATAAATGGTTAAATGGTGTAAAGCCTTGAATAGGTGGCAGCATAAACGTGCATTTTTCTAATAAGCTCGGCGCTAATCCGTGACCCGTGCCTAAAACAAATAAGACTGGTTGTTGCAGCTTCCAAACCGCAGATTGATCATGGTAGGTAATAGGGTTTTTGTGTTTATTATATTCCTCTTTCCTCGCTGATGTAGCTATAAGAAGAGGTTCTTTGCCCTCGGCTTTTTGTATAGCTTCAATGACTTCCGATAACGTATGCGCAATTCTTACTTTGCTTACTGCTTCCTGCCTTTGCTTATTGTAGGCAGTACCTTCCGGAGACATCCAAAAATCAAGAAGGGTCGTAATAATTTTTTGCTGGTCAAGAAGCGGTGTTACAAGAAAATACTCTTTAAGTCCGTACGTAGAGGAAGCACGAGCAATATCATGAATGTCAATTGAGGTGACCGATGTTTCGCCCTCGCGACTATCCGGCAGCATAACTTGCGTATGCATAAGTGCAACATAATGAGGAGGTATCTCCTCAAGAACCAACTTTTTTTCATCGTGCGTTAAAACGTGACTCTTAAGCCAATCAAAGTGGTTCTTTAAGCTGTTTTGAACTGCTTCTTGCCGCCTCCACGCTTCAAGAGCTTTGTGATTGCCCGAGCGAAGGACCTCCGGAACTGCCCGGTCCTTCCAAACGACCGGCTCGGTATATTCTGGGTGATCAACAAGTGCTCGCGTGAATGAATCGTGCTCAACAGATTGAGCATCACCAACAACGCCCGGTATAAGACGAGCAAGGCCTTCTATAAGCATCATTGCGGGAAGGTCTCCTCCCATCAGAACTATATTGCCGACAGAAAGCGTTTTATCAGAGTAATACTCCTCAGCCCTTGCATCAATACCCTCATAGCGAGCAGGCATAAGCATAAGATGTTTATGCTTACAGAGCTTAGCATAGAGCTCTTTGAGCACGTCCTGGTCAAGTATTTGGCCTTGGGGAGAGAAAAATATTTTAAAAGCCGGACCATGTGCTGATTCCACGTGCTCAACCGCGCGTTCAATGACGTCAGGCTTTATGAGCATGCCTGCTCCATGCCCGTACGTTGGTGCATCGATTCGCTGCTTTGATCCTTTAAAGTTTAAGAGGCTAGAAACCTCTATTTGAAGGAGGTTTTGCGCACGAGCGCGCCCGATAAGGCTTGCATCTAAAAAAGAAGTATAGAGCTCTGGAAAAAGCGTTACAACCGAGATAAACATTATTCTGCGCTATCAACAACAAGGTCTATGGCTTCTGGAGATACAACTTGAACAATAGTGCGTAAAGCTTTAAAGGTTCTTCCTTCGCTACCTATGACGCGGCCCAGGTCTTGAGGCGCAACGCGGACTTGTACGACTGCTTTTCCAGCAACATCTACTTGCTGAACAGTCACCTGGTTTGGTTTATCAACAAGCTTTTTAACCAAAAAAGTTATAAGAGTGGTAATCATGATTATGTAGCTTGTTGTTTGGTGTAAATCTTATAGATTCTTTTGACTGCATCGCTTATAATAGCACCTTTGGAAATCCAGGCATCTATACGCTCTTTATGAAACTGTATAACTTTTCCATCTACTGGGTTATACGTTCCAAGATCGTCAAGCGCTTTACCGTCACGCTTATTTCGCACATCCGTAGCCACGATGCGGTATACCGGGGCATTCTTGGTTCCTATGCGGGCAAATCTAATTTTCACTGCCATAATAACTATCCGTTCGTTTAATGGGTACTTTACTTAAAAAAGGAGCGAGCGCCCCCCATCTTCTTAAAAAGCTTAACAAATTGCTGACTTTGTTCAAACTTAGCTAATAATATGTCGATATCCGCCACTTTAACACCTGCCCCTTGCGCTATTCTACTTTTGCGGCCAGCATTAAGAACCTTGGGCTCAATGCGCTCTTTTCGCGTCATCGATCCTATAATAGCCTTAAACTTCTTAAGCTCAACCTCACCTTTTTCGAGCATCTCCTGATTTATCGATAGTGAGCTGCTACCAGGTATATAGCGCATGAGTGATGAAAGTGATCCAAGGCCAGACATCATTGAAAGCTGATCGGCAAAGTCCTGTAGAGTGATCTTGCCCGATTCTAAAGCGGATGATAATTGAGCCTGTTTTTGGTTGTCAATCTTACTATTGGCTTTTTCGACAAGGCTTAATATATCCCCCATATCAAGCATCCGGCCTGCAATCCGCTCAGGCTTAAAAAGCTCCAAATCTGCCGTTTTTTCACCAACGCCCATAAAACTAACGGGCTTTTTGAGCATATACCGGAAGGCGAATGCCGCACCTCCTCGAGCGTAACTATCCATTTTGGTCAAGATTGCTTCAGAAAAACCGACCATCTCTTCAAATGCTTGTGCAACCCTAATCGATTCTTGGCCTGTCATAGCATCAAGCACCAGGAAAGCATGCTCAGGAGCTACAATGCTCTTTATTTCTCCAAGCTCCTCCATGAGCTGCTGATCAACTTGTAAGCGGCCAGCCGTATCAAGAATAAGTACCTGATAGCCTTTTTCTTTACTATAGCGCACTATTTCTTCTGTAGCAGTTATCGGATCTTTTGATTCCGCTCTATAAAAATCGATGGAAGCATGCTTAGAAAGTGTTTCAAGTTGTTCGATCGCCGCTGGTCGGTAAAAATCTACTGAGGCTACAAGAATCTTGCACGGTTTTGTATCTTGAGCTTTAATGAATGCAGCAAGTTTGATTGCTGTCGTTGTTTTTCCAGAGCCTTGTAGGCCCATCAGCATAATTTTTATTGGCGTTTTGAATCTGTAAGTAGTCTCTTTGCCGACACTGCCGCCCAAAAAGTGTACCACTTTATCATAAACAAGCTTTGTAAGGTACTCATCAGCCTTGAGCGTTTTTGTGATTGTTTGTCCGGTGATCTCTTTTTTAAGCTCTCCGACAAAGCTCTCGACCACTTGTAAAGGGACGTCTGCTTGTAGAAGAGCATCACGAACTGCATCAAAAGTCTTATTGACCGTCGCCTCAGTTAAACGAGTGCTTCCTTTTAGGGCAGAAAAAATGGAAGAAAATTTGTTGGAAAGAAAATCGAACATACAGCCTCTAGAGCCAATTTTGAAACATTTTCATTCAGTATAACATTAATTAGGTGCCAGAGCTACTGAAACAATATCATTTGCAATCCACGTTAGACTGTTTTTAGAGAAACGTTTTAAGAGGTCCAAATATTGACAATTTGAAATGATATAAGTTAATATAATTTAATATTAGGTCAAGATGATGAGGGTAAATGATGCTGAAAAAGCTTGTGGGCTTAATATTTCTGACGAGCGGATTCATGCTTTGGTCAATGGAAGGTCAGGATGACCAAGCTCAAGCTCTCCAAAAACTTCGTGACCAGAAATTATTTGATGCTATAGAAAAAGAGGATGAAAAAAGCGTCGTTGAAGCGATTGATGCCGGCGGCAACGTTAATGCCCAAATGGAAAACGGCGGTACGCCACTCATGGTGGCGTCCACACACGGGTTGTTGGCGTTAAGGCAGGGTCGTAAGCAAATCATTGAAATCCTCTTGGAGCGTGGAGCTAAGGTTGACGCTCTGGACACCGGTGGGTGGACCGCTTTGATATATGCACTTTTTTTTGGTCATTTTGGTGTAGCCGATTTTCTTATCAAACGTGGTGCTAGATCTACGGGATTCATGTTTAAGGAAAGTGATAAAGTTTTTAGAGCTCTTCAAACCAAATTTAATTTTTATCTTCACCGATCAGTTGTCGGAAGAAGATTAGATGGAGCTCAGGCAGCTCTCAATTTGGGTGCCGATATCAACGGATGGACCATTGGTGACGAAAGGCGCATGGACGCACCAATTGTAACGGCTGCTCAGTATCGATATATGCCTATGGTTGAACTTCTCGTAGAGCGTGGGGCGAATGTTAATAGTCAAAACCAGCTCGAGCAGTCAGCGCTTTCGTGGGCGAAATATCACGGAGATGTGCAACTGGTTATGTACCTGGTAGAGCATGGCGCTCAAGTCGAAGGCTTCAGCTTTTCATTTATTATCACAAAACCACTCTTAACGGAGATCTTGAATAAAAATGTCGATGAAGTAAAAAGCATTTTAGCTAACCGGTATTATGGCAATATCGAGCTAAATGAAGAAGAAATTGGTGAGGCCTTGCCGTTGGCTGTGGCTCTTAATGAGCAAGGTATAGTTGATACATTGTTAGCCCATTTCGGTACGTATATAACCAATGAGAGCATCGAAAGATCTTTAATAAGCGCGATTTCAGCAAAAAATCTAGAGAGTTTTAAGAGATTTTATCTTCTTGCAAGAAAAAAGTTATCTTATGGTGAGTTTAAAAGAGCCGTAGACGCCGCTTTACTATGGGCAGTAACTTCTCGAGATGGGCCGGTTGTAGGTTTTATCCTAGAGCGTGCTTTTGCTTATAACGAAATAGTCGATCTAAATGTGGCAGAGGCAGGGCGACGTCTGGCGGAACTGTTAAGAACACCTCTTACGCAAGAAGAGAGAGAAGCATTACAGAGCATTGGAAAAAGTCTTGTGGCAGCACCTAGATTACGGGAAATTGCCCGAGCAACTAGTCAAGGAACACCTCTTGAAAGGCTGTTAGGGCTAATACCACAGCTTCCCCCTGAGCTTATAGCTCTTATCTTGGGGATAACGGTGCAACCTAACCTACCCAAGTAAGCAGGCAATCTTCAATTATACGCGTTAATCATCTTTTTATGTCGGTATACATAGTAAGCCAGCCTTTAAGTTTTGAACGATAAGCACATCTACTTGAGAACCTATTATTGACAAATGGAAATAATATGTCTTAATATAAATAAAAATAAGTTTTATAAGGTGAATGATGCTAAAAAGGGTAATTGGCTTAATGCTTCTAATAAGCAGCTTTATTATTTGGTCGAACGATGATGAGCAAGCAAAACTGCTTGAAAAACAGCGTGATGACAAATTATTTGAAGCTGCAGAAAAAGGAGACGAGTCAAAAGTTGTGGCAGCGGTTAGTCAAGGTGCCCACGTTAATGCCCGGAATGATGATGGGATTACTGCGCTTATGATCGCAGCTCGAGTGGGGAATTTACCGATTGCCGAATATTTGGTAGACCACGACGCTGACGTTAATATGCGAAATAACAATGGAGTGACTGCTCTTATATATGCTCTACTGTTTGGTCACGATGCTCTAGCTGACTTTTTCATAGGGCGGGGTGCTTTATTAACCGGATACAGATTTGAGCTACCTGAAGGATCCCAGCCCGCTTTTCAGTATCACCTTAACAATTATCTGCATCGATCTATTTACAGGAAAAACTTAAATCAGGTTCGGGCAGCTCTTGATTTGGGAGCCAATATTAATAGTAGAAATACTGAAAACACTTTGCGCTATACTCCACTTATAGGCGCTGCTTTTCGTCAATCTCTGCCCATTATTGAATATCTCGTGGAGCACGGCGCGGACGTTAATATTCAAAATCCGGATGAGCAAACAGCACTCGATTGGGCTGCTTTTAAGAAAGATTTGCCCACGGTAGAATATTTAGTGGAGCATGGTGCTCGGTTAGGAGACACGAGTTTTTCATTTAAATCTAGACCACTCATCACAGCTCTATTGAATAGAAACGGCGATGGCGTAAATAGCCTTTTAGTTGACCCGACCAAATTAAATGAAGAAGAGCTTCGAGAAGCGTTACCGTTGGCCGTGGCTCTTAATGACCAAAACACGGTGGATATATTGCTGAGGCACTTTGGCGACAACATACCGAAAAAGATTATTGAAAGAGCTCTTATAAGCGCAATTTCAGCCCATAATTTACAAAATTTTGAGAGGTTTTATCGTCTTGCAAGAAGAAACTTATCTGCAAGGAGATTTACTAGGGCGATAGAAAGAGCATTATTGTGGGCGGTCACCCGTAGAAATGAGCCCGCGGTAGGTTTTATACTTGAGCGTGCACTTGTTTATGGTGAGATACCGGATCTTAATGTGGCAGACGTGGGTCGACACGTGGCAGAGCTATTAAGAACGCGCAGCGACCTTACGCAGGATGAGAGAGAAGCGTTAAATCGCATTGGAAAAAGTCTTATTGCAGTTCCTCGGTTACGAGAACTTAACTTAGCAGCAGCTCAGAACACAGCGCTAGCAACTCTGTCACAGTTAATGCCGAAACTTCCTACCGAGCTTATAGCTCTCATCTTAGGATTAACGGTACGACCTCATTTGCCCAAGTAGATGATTTTGTAAAAGGGAATGCGAATGGGCATTCAAGAAAGCGTTCATTAGGTGCACCAAGTAACCTATCCGAGCAAACTCTTAAGAAAATCATCCGAAGAAATCGAATCAATCCCGTATGCATTAATGTTTTCGTCGAGAGGAAAGTTGACATTACCGGGATAAACTAGGCCAAGGTGATGAAGCTCAAGATCTTCGAGAGCAATACGCATAGATTTTGTTACTTTTGGACTATCAGTATACTTAAATTCAAAACCCAGACGTTTTCCTCCTCTCATAAGCAATAAATCTAACTCAGCATCTGCATGTGTTGCCCAGAAAAAGCACTCTTCTGCTGAAGCTTCGAAGATCCGAATGATTTCTTCTAATGCAAAGCCTTCCCAGAAGGAACCAAGTTTAGGATACGTAAGTAACTGTTCTTGATTGCGAATTGTTAGGAGTGCATTTAAAATACCACTGTCACGAAAATAAATCTTAGGTGAGCGCACTTGTCGTTTTTGAATATTCTCGTACCATGGCAAAAGAATACGTATCATGAATGTTCCAGCTAGAACATCAAGATATTTACCCACATTGTATCTAGATATATTTAAAGATTTACTTATTTCATTTCCGTTAAATATTTGTCCATGATAATGAGAGATCATGAGCCAAAACCGGCGCATTTGCTGTGGCGGGATATTAAATCCAAGATTCGGTATATCTCTTTCCAGAAAGCTACTTATATAACTCTGTCGCCAGCTATAGCTTTTTTCGTCGTTTTCGGCCAGATATGATAAAGGAAACCCACCTCTTAACCATAACTTATTGCTGTTATCCACTTCAGCAAGTGAAAACGGAGGCAACTCGATATAACCTATACGGCCTGCCAACGATTCGGATGATTGACGCAAAAGATCGCGTGAAGCACTTCCTAAAATAAGGAATCGCCTGTTCTTCTTTTGCTGATCAATGAGCACGCGCAATATGGGAAAAAGATCGGGCCTTCGTTGTATCTCATCTATAATAATAAGGTCCTTAGTAATATTTGTAAGTGTACGCATTGGGTTTTCAAGAAGGGCGAGATCCAAGGGATTCTCTAAATCGAGAAAATAAGTATCTTGTGGGAAATATTTTGCCGCATAAGCTTTTGCCAAGGTCGTTTTTCCAACTTGCCGTGCCCCAAGAATGCCACAGGCGGAATGGATGCCAAATTGAGCTTCAACCTCCTCGAGATAATGTGTGCGTTCCATAAAAAATACCTTGAAATTTGCAAATCCGTTTACATTTTACAAGGTATTTTATTTAAAATCAAGAGAGCTGATCGAGTAAGCGAACCAAATGATAAGTCCACTTTACATTTAGTCGGACTATTTGTTAAATCGACTTTACAAATAGTTCTGGCTCTGAGAGTTTATAGAGTGCTTCAGTAGGATTTAATCGCAGATGGCCTGGAAGCGACCGAGAAAATGACCATCTACTCGAATACCCAAAGGGTGCTAACCATATGTTTCATTAGAGCACCTAATCAAAGCCCTTCGAGAAACTTAAGTAGTTTACGCACGGTGGCGGCTATAGTATCCTATAAAGACTATTTGCATGCAAGGTCTTTCATGTCTCTTTTGAAATCTCTTCTGGTATGAAAATTAATCACCAGGCTTTTTTTTACAGTTTTATCATTCTCATTGCGCTTATGGCTTATGCTTTGGGAATGCTTTTTTTTGTTACTACGATACCGTGGGTTGACCTTTCTGCTCTTGAATTTAATCAGTTTGCGATGCCTTCTATACTGCTTGATGATGAGGGTAATGAGTGGGGAAGGTTTCAGCTTGACCGCAGGAAGGCTGTTCAGCTTAATGCAATGCCGGAGGCGCTTATTGCCGCCTTTTTAACATCTGAGGATCGCTCATTTTTTAAGCACAAAGGCATCTCTGTAAGAGGTATTGTGCGCTCAGTGCTTGTTAACGTTCTACGTGGAAGGCGGGTTCAGGGTGCGAGCACCATTACTCAGCAGCTTGTTCGTCTTCTTTTTTTTGATTCTAAAAAAACGTTTATGAGAAAAATAAAAGAGCAGTTTCTTTCGCTTTCGATAGAAAAGCAGTTTAGCAAAGAAGTCATTTTGGAAGCGTACCTTAATAACATTTATTTTGGGTGCGGCATTTACGGTGTTCAAGCTGCAAGTCAACGTTTCTGGTCAAAAGATGTGCATGACCTTACATTAGATGAGGCAGCTACTCTAGCAGCGATTGTTCCGGCACCTATACGGTACTGTCCACTTATAAATCCTCAAAAAACCCGTAAACGTCGAGATCTTATTCTCAAGCTTATGCTCCAGCTTGGCAGTATTACACAAAAAGAGTATGAAAGTGCGGCTGCTAAGGAAATTACAGTTCAAGCTAGCGATATACGGGGGCATTGTTGCTCACCCCATGCAAGAGAATACGTACGTACAATTCTTGAAAATCAGTTTGGCCGATCTGCGCTTTACACTCAAGGCCTTATTATACAAACAACACTTAACAGAAAAATGCAGGAATCTGCTACTGCACACTTTAAAAAGCATATCGAGCGATTGAGAAAGACAATAAGCGGTGCTGTAGATGGTGGATTAGTGACGTTGGCTGTCCATGATAGCAGCATTAAGTCAATGGTAGGAGGCTACAATTTTTCAGCGTCGCAGTTTAACAGAGCCTTAAACGCTAAACGCCAAATTGGCTCACTTTTTAAACCAATCATTTACAGTGTTGGTCTTGAGAGGGGCGTTATTGACTTTAATGATACTGAGATTGACGAACCGATAACGCTTATGAATGGCAATCGAGTGTGGAGTCCAAAAAACTTTAACAAGAAGTTTGAGGGACGTATGACGCTTGCTCATGCGTTAGCTCTTTCCAAAAATACGATCTCAGTTAAAACATTGCTGAAAGTTGGCATGGATAATGTTATAGCATGTGCTAAAAAGTGCCATCTTGCTCAATACTTAGAGCCTTATCCTTCGTTGGCTTTGGGATGCATAGATGCAACGGTACTTCAAGCAGCTTCTCTTTTTACGCTGTTTTCACATCAGGGTGTTATGGTTGAGCCGCATTTGATCGACTGGGTTAAGGACTGTTGGGGTAAAAAGCTATGGAGGCACAAAGAGGTGCGCACCCCAGTTTTAAGTTGGAAAACGAGTAGTAAAATTATGCAGGCGCTTTCGACAGCTTTTGATCGGCTTAAAGACAGGTATCCGCAGCTTTGGGGGGATGTTAAAGCATTCGGTAAAACTGGAACCACCAACGATTCCCGAACATGCTGGTTTGCGGGCGGTACGCCCTCATACACCACAGCCGTCTATATAGGCCGTGATGATAATCAGCCTTTAGGAAAAGACGTTTTTCCGAGCACGACCGCATTTGCGTTATGGCTTGAAGTTAATAAGAGCTTTTTGCATGGATCAGATTTTTTGATCGAGCCTTCGCTAGAGCGCGTTTTGATAGATCCTTTAAATGGCAAACGATTTATACCTAAGAAAAACGAAAAAGCGAAGAATAAGCAGATGCAACCCATAAGTATTCTTTTGGCTAGATAAGAATCTATCGCACAATCCTTGACTTCCCACTATAAAATATGGTCTTTTGTCTGAAAGAGTAGTTTGATGTTTATCTGCTCAGGAAAATAGCCATGTTTAATGTGCGTAAAGTTATTGTTTTTAGCTCGCTTTTTGCCTGTTTTTTTCTAATAAACTGTCAAGATTCCGGTGACGTGGGCGGTCAAATGGATGGCACGTTGGATAGCATTAAATCCTTTCCCGAGACGTTTGCGATGGGCTTTGGTTATTGCCCATCAGATTATACGTATAGCATGTCTGTGTGGAATGATTTTAGCCAGTCAATCTATGCACGTATCCAATCAGTTGTTTCTGTTCAAGGAGCGAAGTTTAACTCATCAAACGCCGCTTCTACGATGATTCAGCCATATTCTTCGGCAAGCGCAAGTACATTTAACGCGGTCCACGTCTGTCATGGCATTGTGCGCATAGATGCTTTAAATCATCAGATTTTTGCCCGGGGTGTTGATATAGATAAGACCGATAAGAATGTCTATTACTATCACAGCTTTTCTATTGAAGGAAACCCTGAAGCTGAATTCATGGGCCCCGGATTTTATGGTGGTCCATATACTCAAACCTCTGAATTTGATGGTGTCTTTTTTAATAATACAACCTACGACGTTTCTTTATCATTCAATTATTCGGCCAACAATAAACCGGCAAATTATACACTTATATTAGAAGCAGGCTCGTTTAATCTTTTAAGCTCAGATAGCACGCAACCCCATTCGATCCGAGACGTTACCAAAACCGGCTCATTCAGCTTTAACTTGCCTAATAAATCAAAGACGAGTCTTCCTATTAATTCACAAGGGCTTGGCCAAATCTATTGGGACGCCTCAAGCTCAACGAGTCTTGCGATTCCCCTAACGACCACGTATGAAATGTTTGGTACTTCAAAAAGCGGAGTACAAGTAGGAATACAGGGCTTTAATATGGGAAACCATAACCAAACGGGAGTACCAATCGTAAAATCGCAAACACCCCCCAAAGGCTTGTCTCCAATACGCGACATAAACCCTATTTTGTGCGAGGTTTGGTGCCAGTCTCCTGAGCAGTTTTCGTCAAATCAAAAAGCTGATGCACAAACGTTTGCGTACAAAAGTCAGGAACATATTTGGGCAGCATACGCAACGAAGGATTATACCATCTTTCAAGAATTAACCCCCGCAAAAGTTACCTCTTTTTCACTTATAAGACCTACTGCAAGTGAGTCAAGTTCACGCCTTTATGTTTTTGCTCTTGATAGCGATAATCCAGATAAATCTCGCTCTTATTTGCGTCGCATGCTTTCAAACCCCGGCAGTCTTTCAAAGGCTCTTGCTGTTGATATACCTAATCCCGACACTGCAACAACAACTCAAATAGAAGAAGCTGTGGCTCAGGCTCTCGGCTCAGTAGCTAATGCAACCTTTAACGATAGCGTTACCGGAGTGAAGGGTACGCTTCTTCTTGCCGATACCTTTTTGGCTTACGGTGGCCGTCAAGACCGCAATCGCTTTTATGAAGTGCTGCCTCCACTTGTAAGTCTTAATAGCCTTTTTGCAAGCACAGTCACTTCACAGCTTGATTTGAGCCTCTTCCAGACAGCCGGTGCTACAAGAGATGCAGCTTTTACAGCTGCTACAAACGAGTTCATGCAAAACATCCGCGCATGGCTTACTACCTTTGCTACCAATTATAAGCCTAAGCAATTTGTAAATAGTACTATCAGTAACGCGCAAAGCTACCAGTCGCAGCTTGAAGCCCTCGTACCCGAGCTTACAAGCTACCTCAAGACTAAGGGGATGCCGACGCTTTTTACCAATCCCAAAGCAGCCCCTGGTGACAGGCAATTCAATTCCCAAGGCATCCAGTCCCTCTATCTTGTACTATTGGGGCCCGTTAGCCTTAAAAATCCTCCCCTATTGCGCCAAGCTGGAACAAACACCTATCTATCTGGGGCTAAGCCAAAAAATTGGCCTTCTTAAAGCCCATTCTTTTTTTGCTCTAGATGGTAAAGTGCCAAATAAAGTATACGAATGGAAAATTTATTGATAATTATGCTGTATTAATGCTATTTTATTATCATAATGATAGATTTCAATATTGAAATCTATATTTTATTTTTATAAGGAGATACGTAATGAAGTTAACGCTAATAAAAGCTTTTGTGTTGTTTTTTGCAGCAGCAAGCTCCGTTGCTTTTGCATTAGTACCAGAACTGCAGCCAATTAATATTAACAGGAATAAGGTAGGATTACCTGACAATGCTCACTGTTCTGTGTATCATACTAAGCAAGGCCCAGTGATTACCTGTCAGACTATTTTTAAGAATGCGGCCATGAAGCCTACCTGCGCTACATGTACGCCTGGCTGGTTAAGCTTTGAAAACTATATAGGTACTTTAATGGGTCCTAGTATGGAAGGTCCAGGAAAAACACGCGCAGTGATCTTCTGTGATGGTGAATGCGTACCAGTTTCTTCTAAAACTGAATCGCCTATATTGCCAGAAATAATTTAAGAAGGGACTTGATTAAAGTACCCTTTCTTTCTTGAAACGTGCAACAGTTAATTGTAGCGTTGTCTTCTGTGCCTGATGTTGCTCATCTTGCACTTATTTCTTCGCCGAAAGCTGTTAATAGGTCGCCAAGTTTTTCGATGGCGCAGGCGGAGGGTTTACGAGTACCGGTTAGAATTTCTTTCCAAACAGTTAAGGCATCATTCAATGAACCCATCGTGTAAGGAGGAGATGTCATATTCAAGTATTCGTCTTTTAAAGCAACTTTAATGTAATTTGGATCTTTAAATGATACATCTGGAGCTTTGTACCACATTTTCAGGGTCTGGAGTACAAGGTCAAAAATCTCATTAAGCTCATTAACAGTTATTTGCGGAGCAGATTGGCGGCGAGAACCAACGTTTTTAATAACATGTGGATTATCAAGTTGATCAGATACCTGACCGAAAGCTGTGAGAATTGCACCAAGTTTTCTAATGGTTTCTCCGCTTATTTCATATACAGCTTCTTTCTTATTACTCAATATTTCTTGCCAGACTTCTAAATCATGATCTAAAGATCCAAGTCCGAAGACCGGGGTTTTTGAGGAGTTATAATTGATATGCTCATTCGAATGTGTTACCAGATAAAAATCATCGTTCCAAAAAGCAATTGACTTAACATTTTGCTGAAGAAGGTATCTTATCGTAATTTCAAACACTTCAGAAAGTTCGTTAAAGCTTAGCTTCACTCAGCGCCTCTTTCGTGTAATATATCTTTCAATTTCTGTGCTTCTCTTTTATATTTTTCTATTTGCTCGTTTAGTTCATTGATTCTTGTATTAATTCTTTCTTGTCTTTCTTGAGGGTTTCGTGCATTCTTTAAAAATTCCTTATTATCATGAGCATCGGGCTCTTTTTTGTAATCTTCAAGTTTTTGCTCGTGCTTTCTAACTTGTTTTTCCTGGCCACGGATTCGTTTTTTAATATTTTCATCGCTTGCGTCTTCCAAATTGTTTTTCGGCGGTTTACCTGTAGCGCTTTGCCCCATCTTATTTTTAGGATCTTTGGGATCCTCAGGAATTCCCCCGCTTCCGCAACCGCTTTCATAGGTTGTTCTAAAATCACCGCCGTCAAAGTGCAGATTTTCAGCTTCTTCTATGTAGCTTGGTCGTGCTGATTCCCCCAAATTGCTCACCCACAAGAGTCCTCCTATACCGCCAATAGCAGCTCCGACGCCGATGGTCAGGGGGCTAAAAAACGAACTCGCAGCTGCGCCCGCTTCGGCTCCTGCCACAGCACCTTCACCAAACGCCCAGCTAAAAGTTATCGATAATTCAGGCATATGATTATGTACCAAGACGGAGTTTTGCCCAACAAAGTAACAGCGTGTAGGACTTTCGATTTTTATTTTAAGAAGCACATCGCCAAAACACGTTTCTTCCCATCCTTTGCATTCAATTAACTTTGGCTTATTGTCTTTGTTGCTTATTAGTAAGTTGCCTTTTTCCAGGTCTACGGCCTTAACCCACTCATTTTTATTGGCGACAAAAAAGCGTGTTGCGCCACCACAGGTCAGAACTTCCTCACCAATGTATACACGATACAAAGTACGTAGACCGTCAGATGTTTCAGGCTCGATTGCATAAGCTGTAGAAACTTTATTGTCCGCAAATGTCATAAGCATGTCATATTTAAGAATCTGATTAAATCTCTTATTACCTTGCTCTGTTTGAACAACCGTCCAAAAAGGAAAGCCCTCATCATCATTTTCTTCTACGTCGGCTGTAAGTTGTATTGCAAAAAACAGTAAAAGGGTGAGAAAATTTCTGCGTAACATGTAAGTGTCCTTATGTGAAGATTACTGTATATCTACTGTTTTCATATTTTGCTTTTCGGAAAGTTTTTTTCTCGCTTTAAAGCATTCGTAAAGAAATCGAGCAAGAGCGTCCGTGTAAACTCCTAGAACGAGGCCTGGGCGAGCTTCATTGCCAATTCCCTCGATGGAAAACGTTTCTGGCAATAGCCTTCTAAGTACTGCTTCTTGATAATGCACATGTGGGTAACTCGATATAACAAGCACTGCCCCTGGCTCAGGGTTTGTCTTCAACCACTCAGCTACAGTATCTTCTGTAGTTGCACGGTGTGCACCTGGGGCTGCTTTACAAGTAATAAATTGGAAGGGTACTTTTATGCTGCCAGGCGATGCCATTTTTACTGCTATTTTAAGCATATCTCTTTCATCATCAATGCCCGGATAACCGTGCCTTGCAAGTTCTTCTTTTTCGATAGTTGTAAGTTTTCGTTGGCCACCTAACATGAGCAGTTGACTAAATTCTAGGCCTTCTTCGGCTTTTCTTTCTAGAAATTTTAAGCGCTTTAGCATCGACTCAAACGTTGATCCTAAAATCACTACGTACTTATATTTTTTCTTGGTAGGATTTTTCTCGGCGATCATACCTAGGTCTTTAAAAAGAGGCAATAACACGTTCAGGAGCTTATCGTTGTCATTTTCCTCTATTTCCCACCGTTCGGTACCGGCTTTTCTCAAAAATTCTCTTTGAGTAGCTCTAACGATGCTTTCTAGCGTTTTATCGTGCTTAATGTTGAGCTTTGATAGGATTTCAAGAAGCAACGGATTTTCTTCAATTTCTTGTTGTTTCATTTCCATCGGTCCATAAGTATTTACAGAGTACGCGCTCATGCATACGAGCGCTAATAAGCAAAACATGTTCGTGACCTCGCAATTAAGCGGTGTTGATTATAGCATCAATATATCGGTACATTTCTTCCGGTGCACGCTCGACTTCTGCTTGGCGGAGCACGTTAAGATAGTCCGGGTATTTTTGTGCCATAGCATAAGCATTATCAAGCTGGTGACTTGTTGTTTTACTTTCAAGCGGTATTATCAAGGAACGTGCCTTGAAAAAGGCGAGCTCAAACAATGTACCAGCACCGGCTCGTGTAATAACTAAGTCAGCTGAGGTATAGTAATGTTGAATAGCGGATTTATAGCTAAAGACGGTGGCTGTTACGCCGAGTCGCCTATAGAAATTTTCAACACCTTCCTGTTGGCTTGGCCCTGTCTGATGGAAAATAATAACGCTTTCCTGTGCGCCATAGTTTACCATACGGTGGCGAATGTATCCTTCGGCAAAGCTATTGAGAAACTCGGATCCCTGCGAACCACCCATCACGAAAAGAACGCGAGCATTAATCGGAATCTGAAGGTGCATTCTTGCTTCATTTTTAGTGCATTTATCCGATTCACTAAAGCGTAAGGGGTAAGAAGCCTCCTGTACCTTTTGAGGGCATGTTGTAAATGAAGTTCGCGCTGCAGGAAAGCAGACGTAAATCCGTTGAGCAAAACGTGCAAGAAACCGTACAGCTCTTCCCGGTACGGCATTAAGCTCATAGAGAGTGAATGGTATATGGAGTACATAAGCTGCTAAACATACGGGAACAGACAAAGCGCCACCCATGCTTACTACTTCACGAATTTTATGCTTTTTTAAGCTGAAAAGGCATTTTGCAAATGCAAGATGTGCTTTGAATGTAACGTTAAAAACGCTGTAAAAGTTTGAAAACCGTAAAACGGGGATAGTGCAGTGTGTATCAATCCAGGGAGCCTCTTGTATGATTGTTTTATCAAGGGGGAGGTTATGGGAAAAAAAGAGGATAGAAAAGCCCTCTTTTTGGCTTTTTCGTGCTAGGGTTAAAGCAGGCAGTATATGACCACCGGACTTGCCACCGACAAACGCTATGCGCTTGCTAGCGCTTTTTTGCAACATGATTTTTTCCTAAAGCTCTGTTGTAGAATAGGTAAAGAGATTTACGTAGATCTTCATCCTTTACTGCTGCAAGCGCCTGGGATTCCGCGGCAGTAAGTGTGTGTTCCTGATAGGCGATATCTTTTGTAACTGGATCGCTTTGCTTTATCGTGATCTTATGTGGTTCAATCAATTTAAACTTAATCTGGCGTATGTATGTGCCGCCAAGCGCGGTATTAAGCTGATTGCAGATGGTGCGCGAGAGCAAGTACAGTTCTTGCATCCAATGCACATCATATACACCAAGGATAAGCACATCATCCTCTACTTTTTCAAAGCGAACGCGCTTATGAAGTGGTCCAGCTAACTGTTCCCACTTTTGTAGTAGCGTCAAGCGCCAGTCACTTTGTGAGCAGGTAAGTAAAGAGTCGAGTAATTTTTTGATTGCTACTGTCATACTTTTTTCCTCTTTGGCCTAGAGGGCAAGCAAGAAACTTATGGATGCTCTTATTCATTAAGTAGCTTGAACGTTAAGAGCCCTACTAAGTCATAACAAAGAAGCCAAGAAAAAACAATGCCTATAGAGCAATTTATATCAAACCAATCCTCGACGAAGTTGTTGAGGATTGGCAGATTTTAAGTCTTTTAATGGATAGCTTTCTGCTCGTCAACAAACAGAGCCTCAGTTTGTCTGAACGTGTCCATGGCCAGTGCTTTATCGGTCTCTTTCATTATCTTTTCAATTTGCTCAGGTCTATTAATCCATGCACCCAAGGCTTCTATGTTGTCATCGATGTACTTGAATAAGCTCTCGATAGCTTTTTTAACATTAAGATCAAGCTTTTTTTTGCCGAGTATGTCCAAAGCGATTTTGCGTGTAACCTCTTTATCCATATAACGAATAAGGTAGTGCCGAACAATTCGAGCTCTAGCCTCAATAGTTAATAGCCCTTTACGATCTGCTGTAAGGTTAGCTATACGATCCGCTATCATTACCTGACCGAAACCGTTTAAGATCTTCTGTCTTTTTTCATCCGTGAAAGCAGGTGCTTTAGTGTGTAGGTACTTTTTCCACTTGCTCCAGTCAACGTTCTGCCTTTTTTCAACCTCAAGTTTGAAGGCGACTTGTCCACTGGATTTACCCTCAATGCGATAAGCTTCTTCAACTTCGTTGCTAGCAGACATTTCAGTTAGTGGCACGAAGCCCTGCTTTTTATGCCAGTTAAAAGCTTGCATATTTGAACTGCTGATTCGAGCCAGGATGGTCTTTACGTTGCTTTGTAGCAGGTCTTCCTTACATGCGTTAAAAAGCGTGGTTCCAAAACCCTTACCTTGGTGCTTCTCATCAATACCAATGTACGATAACTCTCCGTAGGAATTATCGGACACTGAGTCTGTATCAGAAAGTAATGCTGATACAACGTCGATCGTCGCATACATCGCTATTCCAATTATGTCGTTATTATCAATAAGGACTTTTGCTCTAGCAGGTTTTGCACCATCAATCAATGTATGGCCATATGGCGTAAAGGTAAAAAGAAGTGAGTCAAAAAAACCAGAGCAGAGTGCATTAGTTTCTTCAAAAGCTTTCCAGTGTTGTACGCAAATATCATGTGCAGCATTGTAGTCAGTTTTGTAATTGTATTCTCTTATGGTAGCTGCATGCAGTGTGAAGCAAGCAAGGGCCACCACGATAAAACTAAGCGTATTGGAGATTTTCTTTAGAGAATTACTCATGTGTATCACGATAATTGTCTTCCTATTTTTGTGTTAGTGAATTTTGCTGACCTCATCTAGAAGTTTTTGCAGATACGAAGGACTGTTGATAAGGGCTATTAGAGCTGGCACGTTGTCATCTACGAAGTCGAATAGCCTTTCCAAAGCCCCTTTTACTTCAGGGGTAACCTTTGTAAGTCCGAGTGTGTAAGCGATGGTCTTGAGCGTTTTCTCTCTTTCGCTAAAATCTCGAAGATATCGTCGAGCTATGTATACACGTTGCTCATAGGTAAATTCAGTTAGGTAAGCTGTGCTCTCAGCTAGCATATGTGCTATTTTACTCTGAGCTAAATCGGATAAAGTATTTTGCTCGGCTGATTGTTCAAGCTCTTCAGCATCTTCAAGCAAGTGTCCCCTCCACTGATCCCATTTGATGGCGCTTCTCGGCTTCAGTTCTAATTTAAAGGGATCCAGTTTTGAGGCTTCTGCCTCAAGTCGATAAGACTCTTCAAAAGGGCTAATTGCTGTGACGTGGTCTAGGGGGATAAAGCCTTGCTTTTCTAGCCAGGCTATGTGCGGTCTATCTGTGCGAACCGCACGTGCTAAAACTGTTTTAACGCCTGGAGATTTTAATAATTCGGCTTTACATGAATTAAAAAGAGCGGTCTTATAATCGCCCTTAACACTTTTATCAACTGCTATATAGCAAAGCTCTGCGTACGAGTCATCATGAGGAATATTTTTTTTCGTAAGCAGTTTGGCCGCCGGAAGGGGATACGCGTAAAGAACAATGCCAACTATTTTTGGCTCATTGAGAATGACCTTGCTCTTTAAGCCGAGTTGACTAGCGTGCTTAGTTTCAAGGTCTGTGAAAGTCAGGAGAAGTGTATCGAAAATTCCAGAGCATATTGAATCAGTTTCTGCAAAAGATTTCCAATGCTGAACACAAATATTATGCGCTGCCTGATAATCGGTTTTGTAATTGTACTTTCTTATTTTAGCAGCTTGAATAGGGATGGTTGCAAAACCGGAAAGTAGAAAAAGTGTCGCATTGAAGGTGCTTTTTAGCTCGAAATACGCCATAAACAACGCTCCTTGGGGTTTAATGAAGAATGTTTCCAATCTCATCTAGAAGTTTTTGCAGATACTGGGGACTATTAAATAGATCTTCTAGAGCGGGCAAGTTAGCATCAACGTAATCAAATAGCCTTTCCATAGACTGCTCCATTTCACGGGTAATTGATGTAAGTCCGAACGTGTAAGCAACAATCTTGGATGTTTTCTGCCTATCGCCAACTCTAAGATATAGTCGAGCGATCGACTGACGTTGATCGTAAGTGAATTCGGTTATATGTGCTGTACCTTCGGCCAATATATGTGCCGATTTACTCTGGGCTAAATCGGATAAGATATTTCGTTGCACGGATATTTGGAATTCTTCTGCATCTTCAAGAAAGTGTCTCTTCCAATCGCCCCACTCAACATTGCTTCTGGGCTCCAGTTCTAATTTAAAAGAATCCTGCTTTGCAGCCTCAGAATCAAGCCGATAAGCTTCTTCAAAAGGGGTGCTTGCAGTTACGGGGTTAAGGGGGACAAATCCTTGCAGTTCTAACCATGCTTTGTACGCTCTATTTGAGCGAACTACACGTGCTAAAACCGTTTTGATTTCTTGAGATTTTAAAAACTCCGATTTGCACGAATTAAACAGCGGATTCTTATAGCTACTGTGAGCATTTTTGTCGATGAGTATAACAGTAAGTTCCGCATAAGAATTATCGTTCACAAAGCTCCTTTTCATAAGCCAGTCATGCGCTGGGATAGGATAAGCATAAAACGCGATGCCCATTATTTTTTTATCTTTGAGAATTACCTTACTCTTTAAGCCGCTCCCACTTGCGCGCACTGTCGTTGAGGGAGTGTCAGAGAAAGCTAATAAAAAAGTGTCAAACTGCCCGGTGCACGTAGAATCCGCTTCTGCCAAAAATTCCCATTGTTGACGGCAAAGATAACGAGCTGCTTGATAATCAGTTCTATAGTTATATTTTCTTATTTTGGCGATTTTTTTCGTTTCTTGGGCTTTTATAGAGACGGTCGTAAGACCTAAAAGCAGAAAGGCTGAAATATTAATAAACCTTTTTAGCTTGAAATACGCCATAAACAAGTCTCCTTATACTACATGATCCGATGGTACACGAAGGCCATAGGCCTTCGTGTAGAGCAATTATAAGCTCACGCTTGCCTGTTACTTAGTAATATCTTTTAATGGTTGTTCGGCTTATTGTCTCGCATTCGCCGTCGCGGCAGCTGAATCGACCCACATTGTCGTTTTCATAGACACCTATTTTAGTTCCTCTTGCAACAAGTACATTGATCACATCGCCAGGAAACAAATACCAAGCTCTATCAAGTGTATGATCCCAGCACCAGTTAAGGCAGACGCAATAGGCAACCGTATTATCTCTGCGATAGCAGTTTTCGGCGCACTCTGTGCAGTCCTGTTCTTTATGATGAGGATTTTTTGTTTGGAAAGTGTACGCTTCATCGAATGAGTTTTGAAGTTTATGGTTAACAAGTGAGCCATGGATAGACTTTATTGTGTTGTTGTGTTCAACAAAAGCAATGGTATCATCACTTTTTTGAATCACGGTATAACCACTTGCAAAACCCGGGCGATGCCATCCTAATAAGCGAGCATCTGTAAAGATGGTTTGCTTTTCACCAGCGGAAATCCAATATAACGTCAGCTTTGATGCATCAGATCGTGTAAAGGGTTTATTAAGTGCAATAAAACCTAAACGCCCACCCGTCTCATTAATAACGGTAAGAATCTGCGCTTTTGTAGCACAAAAAGACATGCTTGCAAAAGCCAGTAATAGTAAGAACATTTTTTTCATAAGAAATCCTAAATTCCAGATGCTAACAATACTCATATGCTGTTGAAAAACTATCACAATTTGCTTTTATTGTCAAATAAGCATAATGCGAGAGCTCATACGTAAAAAGCCTTTATTTAAGATAATTTTCAAAAGGTCATGCGTGAAAAAAGTGTTCTCCAAAACATTTTTCCACTTCCCGGAAGTGGTGGGTACTGAATCATCTCTTGTATAGATTTTGTTTTAGAAAGGGCGTATGAGGCTTTATGTGTGTCCTCTTTTGCAATTGCGGTTTTGTATTCTTGAAGCCAGTAATGAGCAATAGTTTCAAGAATGGGCTTTGTCTCTTGTTCTGACGGCATCTCTTTTTCAACTACGGATGCAAAAGTAACCCAAGCCTGTGGATCAGGTTTTGTAAAAAAGCCACAAAACGTTTCCCATTTTTGAGTATTTTTGTGCTCAAAATGAAGAATGATGCAGCGAGATGTAAGCGTTGGAAGAACTGATTCAAGAGACTCTGTCAAAAAAATAAAGTGATATCCAGCTGGGGGTTCTTCAACCACTTTAAGTAACGTATGCGCCGAGCTTGATGAAAGTTTTTCCGTCTCCTGAAAGACTATGTAGGAGTGCTCCCCCTCAACTACCGAAAAAGAAAGAGAATGAGCAAGCTCGTGCATTTGCTCAACCGTGTAATAATGCTTTTCCGGAACAAGCCAAAAAAGAAGGTGATGGTGATGAGCTTTAATATGCGTGCAGGTAGGGCAGCTATTGCACCCTTGTTTAGAGCACCAGACCCGCTTTAAATGCTCCTCGGTATGCTTAATTGTTTCTGAGCGAGGACCTACGAATATATAAGCAGCATGTTGGCGCATTATCGTACCTTTTTAAGATCGAGCCACTGGATGGTATACTCATACGTTTTTTCTAAAAGACTTTCGGGTGACTGCTCTGCATTGAGAAAGACAACTTCGGGCCTATCAGCAAAAATGGTGTTGAATCCTGTAATGACGGCTCGATAGAAATCTTTATCTTGAGCTTCAAAGCGCGTGAGTTTTTCTTTACGTGCAATAATTCTTTCCCATGCTTTTTCCGGATCAAGCACGAGATAAAAAACGACGTCCGGTTTTATTCCCTGAACGGCCTTATCTATGACCGATTCAAGAAAATTTCTATCCACGCGTCTTCCAAACCCCTGATACGCTCTACTCGAATCAGCCATTCGATCAGATAGGACGAGCCTTTTTTCGTGTAAAGCGGGCTTTACGACCTCAGCGACATGTTGCGCTCTATCAGCTGCAAACAAAAAAAGCTCCGCTAGTGGATTAAGTTTAGAAGCTTGGTGCTGCACAAGGTTTCGAATATCTGAGCCTACGCTTGTACCACCCGGTTCTTTAGTCAAAAGAGGTTCAAATCCTGCTTCTTGCAGTTTTTGGGTTAGTAGTTTTGAAAGCGTTGACTTTCCCGAGCCATCAATGCCCTCGAAAGTTATTAATACTCCACGATCTAGTGTTATCATTGTAGTGCTGTTATAGGTTATAAAAGATGATACTACAAAGTATACGCGACTAACTCTTTTTAGAAAAGGTTTGACGGTGAAAATTAGGTCGATGTCTTTACAGCTCAATCGTTTCCTGTTTGACCGCAAACTTTTCCTGTCAGTGATGGAATAAATCGTAAGGTCGCGTTACTTTGATCGTTCGTGGTTTTGGTCAGAAAACAACTTAAAGTAGTGTTGCGCTTCATTTGGTTTTCCCAAGTCATTATAAAGATTACCCAGTGCCTGCAGGGCGATACCAAATCCTTGGCCAGCAGCCATCTTGTAGAAGCGTATTGCTTCTTCTACATTTCCTATTTTTTCGTAGAGCTGACCAAGGTTGTACTGAGCTTTGACATCCTTTAGATCCGCCGCCTTTTTATAGGATTCTTCTGCTTTTACTAGATTGCCCTGGTTGTAATAGAAAACGCCTAGGTCGGTATGGGCCTGGACTAAGTTTTGATCTGCAGCCATCTTGTAGTATTTTTCAGCTAGATCGTATTTTCCCGATTGAACGTAGTGAAACGCAAGGTTATATTGTGCTTCAGCTTTTCCGGCATCCGCAGCCATTTTATTAAATTTTTCTGCTTTTACTACATCGCCTTTTTTAGTATAGAGTATGCCTAAATTAAAATGAGCATTGACATCCCCTTGATCGGAAGCCATTGCGAAGTACTTTTCAGCTAGATCATATTCCTCTCGTTCTGCATACAAAACACCCAGGTCAAATTGAGACGGACCATCTCCTTGATCGGCAGCCAGTTTTAAGTAACGTTCCGCTTCTTGCAAGTTGCCCATTTTCTCATAAACATAGCCCAAACCAGCTTGAGCCACGACATTTTCTTGATCAGCTAACGGTTTGTAGTAGCTTTCTGCCTCTGATAGATCTCCTTTGTTAGCATAGAGTGCGCCCAGATCAGTGAGTGCCCTGACATGTTTTTGATCTGCGGCCATTTTGTAATACTGTTCTGCTTGTTCGTGTTTGCCTATTTGGTAAGAAAAATAAGCGAACAAAAATTGATCATTAGCATTTCCGGTTTTGGCGGCCACTCGGTAAAAGTGCTCGAGTTCTGATACATTAGCCATTGTTTCATAGAGAGAAGGATCATATCCTTGAGCAGCAGCCATCTTGTAGCAGCGTTCTGCCTTTCCTGGATCTCCCATTCTAGAATGGAATACACCCAAATTAAACTGAGCGCCGGCATTTCCTCCATCAGCAGCCATTTGCAAGTATTTTTCTGCTTGATCGTATTTTTTTAATCCGATACTGAGAAAGCCTAGATTATATTGAGCTGGACCGTGTCCGCGATCAGCAGCTATTATCAAATAGTGGTCTGCTTGATCGTATTTTTTTGTTTCGGTAAAAAAGAGGGCCAGTTGAAATATAGCTGCATTATCTTCTTGATCAGCTGCCATCTTAAGGTATTTTTCCGCTTCTGATAGCTTTCCCATTTTCTTATAAGTGTTGCCAAGCTCAACTTGAGCATTGACATCACCTTGATCTGCGCGCGTCTTTAATGTTTCTGATTTTTCTTCGTCTTCTGTGCGTAGAATATATTCATCTACGATGTGCTTTTCTTCCGGATCACTTATATAAGTGGAATTACTGTCACTTGTTTGTGAAATCAGCTGGTGACACGAAAAAAGCATCGCTGAAATTATATTTAACAAAAGTATCTTTTTCATTGTTTACCTAACAAATGGCTTTTTCAAAATTTCAATAATGCTAGAGACCAAGCTTATTATATCATTGAATAAGCTTTTCTAAAATAGTGCCTAAAATAGTTATGAAATCGCTCAATTTTGTTGAGAGCGACAAATGCGCATAAGGATTTCTCGGTGGGTTTAGATAAGACGTTCTTCAGGCTGGTGAATTTTTTTATGTACCTCTTTTTTGTAAGCTTTGCTTTTTCTCATAACTCCGGACTTGAAAGAAGGAGAAATGACTCAAATCCCAAAGCTCCAAGTAGGATGATGAGGGTATAAAAACGAGGATTTCCTCATGAAGACAACATCTTATAAAAACTTTCACGATTTAGCCTGATTTTTGAGCGAGATGGGTAAAGCTCCCTACGCGTTGACAATTACTATTCTTTGTGAGCCATTTGGTGGAAGGCTTTAGCCTCGGCTTCGCCAAGCCACGAAAGGTTAATTCCCGCAATTGATTTTACTGACTGAGACCCTAATCGCTCACGTAGAAGATTATAGCTATAGAGTGCTTCGAGCTTGTAAAAGGTACTGTCGGGAAAATCTTTGAGATTTTTCAAGCTATGTTTAGTATCCCATACGAGATGCCAATTGAATTCGTGTTCGAACGCTCTTGTTTCAAACTCTTTTAGGCGAGCCGTCTTCCATTCTTGATAATCCTTTGCTTGTTGCCGGTCTTGCCACGCGCTATACACCTTTAAAAAATCGAGAGCACCTCTTGTTTTGGCTGGAATAAAGAAGTTAGCTGTTCTCTCAATAGCGCCTGTTGGAAGGCATTGTCCTCTTGTGTCCCAATCCCTTAAAGCTTTATTTATATCAATTCCATTTGCTATTAAAAAACCCGCTGTGTAAAGTGCAATTTTAAGCCCAGATGGATGAACTGCATCTTCGTTGGCAATGCCGGGAACGCTAAATTGATTGATCATCCATAGAATTGTGTTTAAGTGATTTTTTTCCCATAATTTTTTGAGCGCGAATAGGTCGGCTTGTTGTTCGATGATTATGGATAGAAGCTTCTTTTGAAATTTTTGAGGATCATCGGGAGGGTTCCAGAAAGGTTCACCTTTTGCAAGTATTTGATTTATTCTTCTTCCTATTTCACTACTACTATCTATAGCGCGTGTTGCTAAACCGATATAGTGATTTACTGTTTCTGGAATTTGCTTAAAAACGGGATTCTCAAGATAGAACGTGTAATAATTATTATTCTCTGCATAATGTAGAATTTCAACGTGATTCTTTGCGATGTGGCCTAATTCATGATAAACAGTGTAGAGGCGATCATCGAGATCGGGGCTAGAACATAGTGCAACAACGCCGATCCCAGCCCAGCCCCCTTTGCCTTTGGTTGAAAGAGGGATTACAGAATGTTCTATGCCTGAAATACGACGAGCTTCTTCAATAAGTGCTATCTGGCTTGGAGAGGGGTATGAAGCACCGTAGCCTGTCGACGTGTGATACCCTAACTCGATGCTGTGTTTCTGTTTCTCTTTTAGACGCTCACTTTCGTATACAGGGAATGCTTCATCAGTTACTTCTTGGATCCACGTCTTATCGATATCACTCAAGGAAAGAGCAGTTGGTCTTTTTAAAAGCTCTCTTAAACTATTGTATGCCTTTAGCGCATAATATTTTTTATAAAAATTATAGTAACTTGTTGATTCCACATCTTTCAGATTCGAGAGTAGCTCTACTACAAGCTCGGGAAAATTCTCGGGCACGGATGAGCAGGATAGGGTAAAAGTAAGTAAAATAACGATAGCGTATTTTTTAAAATCCATTCGACGTCCCAAGATTTCTAATCTTTAAAAAAACAGTATTTATTATATATTAATTCATTTAATGAACAATAGTCAATAAAACAACTTAGCTGAGAATTGCGCGAGGTCGAAAGATATTTTATTTTGTCCGGGGCAAGATCAGTTGAAACACTGATTCTATATAATTCTGATAAGGCTTTTGAATTTGTTCAAGATGCCGTCATTAGTATTTTAAGCCACTTTTAACAACTAGAGCGGATTACAATATTTTAAAGTCATTTAACTATTTTCGTCATCTTATTGATGGTGAGTCAAGAATAGTTTATCGAGATTGCGGGGAAAATCTCTATGCACTTGGATTCGAATTAAAGATGAATCGACTGTTCATTATGGGCAGGTTGCTCATTAATTAACTAATCTAGCCTGTTCTTCCATAGTAGCCTTAGAAAAACGCTTTTTGAGTAAAAAGATCCCAATTCCGCCAGCGATAGCCAAGATCAAAGCTACTGTTCCAGCTCCGATGCTGATTCCCACAATACAAGCGGTGCTACAACCGTCACCAGAACTATCTGATGCTAAGTTGCTATGGTTATGCTACCCGTACCCACAAATAGCCCGTTTACAGTAGCAAGATAAGCACCATTAGGTGAAAAAGCCACTGCTTCAGATACCGTATCGTGTGTATCAAAGACATAAGAAATTGGGCTGCTTAAACCTTCAGGCGTTACGGTAAATAGGGTCACATCATTTGAATAAGCATTAGCAGTTGCTAGGCAGCCAGTTGGCGAAAATGCTACTACCAGAGGCTTATCGGAGCCTGAAGGTAAAATGTACGAATTTTTTTGAGTTAGTAGTCCGTTCACAAATCTAAATAGAGTTACATCACTTGAGCCAGTATTAGCAGTGGCAAAAAATAAACCATTTGGAGAGAACGCTACTGATTGAGGCGTGCTTGAAGACAAAGGCAAAGGGGAGGAAGTGCCATTGCTTAAAGTCGCTCCTTCTTCGATTTTAAATAGGGTCACATCGTTTGAAACTTGATTAGCCGTAACAATATATGAGCTATCGGGTGAAAATGCCAACGAATAGGGGCGAGTAGATTCAGAAGGTAATGGGTACGAAGTACCGTTGTTCAAAGTGCCTCCCATTTCCACTTTAAATACTGTCACATCATTGGAAAGCCAATTGGCGGTTGCAAGGAACTTGCCGTTTGGTGAAAATGTTACACAATAAGGCTCTGAAGATTCTGCAGGCAAGTTGTAGTTTCTTGTATTTGGATCTAATGTGCCGTCCGGATTTACCGTAGATATGGCTACACCAACAGCACAAGTAGCAAGATATAAGCCGTTCGGTGAAAACTGTATCGACTGATGACTATCGTGGGGGTAGGTCGTGCCGGCATTCAAATTTCCATTAGTTAGCGTAAACATTGTCACACTATCAGCATTAGCTGTAGCTAGATAGATTCCATTTGGCGAAAATGCCATGCCTGCTGGGTTCACAACGTTGTCATGTAGATCATGGGTGCTTGAAGATGCAACTGAGCAACTTTTAGGCTGTATATTGCTTGCAAAAGAAAGTATTAGAATTAAGAAAATGAGCATTCATTCATCTCCCTCAAATGAGCAGTTCATGTACCTTCTGTTTTGTGTAAAAACAGCTTTACCATAAGGCATCAGATAAGCAAATAGTACATCAACGCAAATTGTAATGTGCATCTGGTTGGCTTAAGCTAACTATACGTCATGGGTTTGTCAAGTCGCCAATATGCTGCAGCCTTAAGCGAAATTGCTATTGATAGTTCATAATGATCAGGAACAAACCTTATCTACTTACTGAAAGAAGTAATGGATAAGGATGTTATGAATGGATGCTGATGAAAGAGGATGAAAGTAAGGCAGCTAAGATTCAGTGAATAACTCAGTAATTGGACTGCAAATTAATCAAGACGTTGATAAAATTGCGGTGCAAAAGGTCAAGATAAGAGATCTTCTGATTTTAGCTTCAAGCTTTGGCCGGCTTTGTAAGACCTAGGTCACATTCTGGCAAGTCAAAGCCACCTGTTTAACTCTTGGGGCGTGATTAATAAAAAATAGTGATGAGCTTTTTAAGGCAATAGTTGCTTAAATCCTGCCGACTTTTTTGCATTTTTATTAAAGTTTAGGGAATGTAAAACGTCATTCGAATGTTCGCGGTAATCAATAATTTTTGTTATAGTTACACCGTTATTTTTTGTTGAAAGGACCTCAAATGTGTAATGCAATATTTGTGATTATCATGTGTAGCCTTGCATCGGTAAGCAGCTCTAACTGCGCAACATTATTTGAGAATGATGAATCGTTTACTTCTGATATCGCCAGGTTTAGTCTGGATAGCTGGGATATTGAAGATAGCTTCGATAAGGTGCTCATTCTGGGAACCGCTAATGCATTAGTACGTGAAGAAGAGCCTGTAACCGTTAATCACCTTGAGCTTAAAGGCAAACCGGAAATTCTCGAAAAAGTTGTTATAGGAATTCAAGATGGCGTGCTTGTAATCACTGCACCGGATGGATCAGAGCCTATTGAAATCTTTCTCCGTCTACCCAAAGGGACATTGACTTCTATTCACCATAGCGGTAATGGTAGGTATCTATTTCAAGGTGAAAATTTTTCAGCAAATGGCGGCGGCGGATACTTTAACGAGGCATAGGAAACTTGCAATAGCTCTCAAAGAAGCGTTCTATTAGTTGCTGTGGTACCCCATCCTTTTGTGGTAATTGATTTTCCTTGTGTTATAAGGTCCAGGTTTGGGCATTTGATAAGCCAGATTTACTCTTCCGCATTTTCCCACCTAATTCCATTTTATTCCTCATTTGATTTTTCAGGAGACATAGACTTAGTATATCGCTTTTGGTATGAGATTTTGCTAATATAGTCGCAAAAAGAAGCTTTTAGGAGAGAGTATGTTGATGAGTGAGCAGGAAAAATACTCTCTAACTTTCAAAGAGATACTTGACGATAAGCCGATTTATGCTGGTCGGCTTTTGGAGCGAGCAGCTAGGCGCTGGCCGAAACGTACTGCCGTTATATGCCAAGGTGTGCAGCTGACGTTTTTAGAACTTTTTAATGAGGCGCTCAAAATTAGCGTCCAGCTTTCAAAAGCTGGCATAGGACGACAAAAGCGCGTTATGCTTTTATACGAAAATGCGCTTAATTTTTATAGAGCTTATCATGCCGTCTGGCAGATCGGCGCTGTGATAGTGCCTGTCAACACGATGCTCCATCCAAACGAGCTAGCTATTATCATAGCTAATGCGCAACCTGACGGGCTTATTATTTCTTCTACACTTTATGAAAAATATAAAAGCGTCATAGAGACAATTCCTTACGTTATGACTACAGCTGATTTAGAACGGTTCGTTCAACAAGGAACTGCAGAAGTAAAACTGGAAAGCCTTGAGCCGCAAGAATTGAGTGTAATTCTTTATACCTCGGGTACGACAGGAATACCAAAAGGTGTCATGTTAACCTCAGAAAATATTCTTGTAAACAGTATACAAGCTAGCGCGCGTTTTACCATCTATCCCACTGACAGTTTTTTGGCCGTGTTGCCTCTTTTTCACAGCTACACACAAAATAGCTGTATATGGTTTTCAACTCTTTTTGGTTTAAAAACTATTATTGTTCCAAAGATTGAGCGCAGCATGCTTATTGAGGCATTAGCTTATAATCCCACAGTCATTTTCGGCATCCCTCAGCTTTATGGGCTTTTTTGTCTTCTTAAAAACTTACCATTTCCAAAAGTGCGCTACTTTATGTCGGGTGGCGATCTTCTTCCTAATAAAACGCGCATGTCTTTCGAATTGATCTACCGAAGAAAAATCTGTACTGGTTATGGCCTAACCGAGGCTTCGCCGTTTATCTCTATCGACACCGATGACACCTTAAAGGTGCCAGACACGGTTGGTAAGCCGTTTGTAGGCATCGAATGCTCACTTAAAGATGAAGAAGGTGTTGAGCTCCAGTCGAATGAAACCGGGATTTTATGGGTCAAGGGAAAAAACGTTATGCTTGGTTATCATAACGCTCCAGGGCTTACAAAAGATGTTCTTGTTGACGGTTGGCTTAACACGGGTGATATTGCGTACTTTACTCCATCAGGAAAAATAGTGCTTTACGGTCGCCAAAAAGACCTTATTAAAAGTAAAGGTGTCAAGGTGTACCCTCAGGAGATTGAAAATGTAATCCTGGAACATCCACTTGTAATAGCAGCAGCGGTAGTAGGTGTGCAGACTGGGGAAGAAGAGATACCAGTTGCGTACGTGAGCGTAAGAAAACAAGCCTTACAGGATGCGCAAGTTATTGAGGAAGAACTGAGAGTTTTATGCGCGTCGCATCTTGCGACATACGAAATACCGCGCCGTTTTTATATTCGCGATACTCTGCCTATGACGACAACCGGTAAGGTCGACAAAAAAGCACTCAAAAGAGAAACTGATGCGCGCTAAAAAAAAAGTCCTTCACGTTATATCAAGCTTACATAGAGGCGGTGCTGAAACTTTACTTGTTATGCTTGTAAATCGCTTAACTGAGTATGAGCATCACGTGTGTTATTTTCATGAAGGTCCCTTGCGATCAGAGCTTGAAAACGCAGGCATTTCACTCACCCGCATAAAGGGTTTTCTGGCCCCCTATGACCCAATAGGCTTTTACAAGCTTTTAAAATGCGTCCGTCGCTTTAAGCCAGACGTTATTCATACGTCCTTATGGGCCGCAAATCTTATTGGCCCCTACATAGGTGCGCTGTGCAGCGTTCCTGTCGTAAGCGCTTTCCATACGCTGTGTGAGCATGAAGGAAAACTACGTACACTCATGGCGCGCTTTGGTGCACTTTCTCCCTCGCGTTTTATAGCGGTGTCTGATGGTGTTGCCCAATCACTTCAAAGATCGGGACGAGCGTATTTGAAAGAGATTACCCTTATACCAAATGGAATCGATACCTATGCTTTAACCCAAAAAGCTCAACGACCGATAGCATACAAGCGGGATCACCTTTTTACCTTTGGGAGTGTTGGTCGCCTTGTTCCCGTCAAAAATTATACGCTTCTTCTTGAAAGCTTTTACGAGCTTAAAAAGCAGCATAACGCTATTCGGCTAATCCTAGTCGGTAACGGCCCACAAGAGAGCGTCTTGCGAATGCAGGCAAAAAGGTTAGGTATAGAGGATGCTGTACTATTTATTGTCAATCAGGAGGCGGCACCTTATTACCACCTTTTCGATTGCTTTGTGCAGCCGTCGCTCTATGAAGGGCTTTCATTAGCACTCCTTGAGAGCATGGCTCTAGGAGTGCCAGTTATTACGACGAGCGCTCATGGGCAGCATGACGTTATTAAACATCTTCATGATGGGTTCTTGATAAAACCAAATGACGGTAAAGCGCTGACCGATGCTTTGAGTATGGTTCTCACTGATGATGGGTTGAGGCAGAGTTTTAGGAAGGCTGCTAAAATAACAGTTGCTCAAAACTTCACACTCGATACAACAGCGGCTAACTACGACAAGATTTTGAGACAGGTGATGAAGGCCTTTTAAAAAATCAGAGGGCGATTGCTCGCCCTCTGGCCTCATCAAGGTTCGACCAACTTTACGCGGCTTTTGCTCGCCTTTGAGGCTAGGCCAAAAAGCGGTCGAGCTTTTAAGCACATTTTCTAAAGGCTTAAAAAATGTAGCTCGAGAGTAGTTAAAACTACAAAGGCCAATGTGACAATGGCCAGGATGGCTTACGACCCAAAGGCCATGAAGCTGCTTGACGACCTAAAGGCCAATCTAGAGAGATATAAGAGCACATACCGTCTCCTCTTTAAATAAGGATGAAACCGACTATACTTAGGAATTGAACTATTGAAGTATCAAAAATCCTGTTACTAGGGATTAAAGTGTAGGCTAAAATAAAAAAAAAGCAAAAACTTTAAAAAACATTGGTAAGTATGTTGAATTTGTTTGTTTCCTTTTTTAGGGCTGTGACGCACCCTTTCATATTTACAAGCCTTAAACTGTTAATGTTTTCTTTTAAGGTTTATTTCATTGCAGAGCTCTTTAAGGCTAAAATCCATACCAAGGTACCACCGCGGTTAGGATATTCTTTAATCATTTCGCTTATCATTAACAGTTTAGGCGACGTGCTTGGCATTGTGTATATTGGCCTTAAATACCTGAGCGATTCTTTTTTTATTAACGAAGTCGCATCAATATGCAGAAAGCTTACACGTCCTATAAGTATAGCCGAAGGCGTATTATTCGCGTTGTTTATCAATGGCCTTATTCAGTTAGATAGGGGAAAGAAACTTTCAAGGACTGCCATAGTATTTTCTACACTTGGGGCTTTTTTGTTATTTTGCCAACTTCTATCTATAACGCTTCCTATAAAGCGTCTTCAGGTTATGGACACGCTCCTTGACATTGACTTAACCGTATATCGAATTACCATTTTCTACTCTTTGACCGTTCTTGCAACAACTTTGCATCACGCTTTAAGGTCTATTCGCAGCAACGTCTTACCGCGTATTCTTACCGCACAGCTTAGAGCACTTTTAATGTACGCGTTAACACCCTACGTATCTATTGGATGTATCATTTTTCTTATAACGCTTTTTTCAGATATTGGAAAACAAGAGTTTTATCCTATTTTTGGTTTATCTGCTATAGCCGTCAACTATATCTTCTACATCTGCTCTCGCCGAATCATGAAACTACGCTTTCTTAATTTATATGAGGACGTCCAGGTTAAATACGACAGCGAATTTATTAAGTATTTTAACGATGCTCTTGCAGGACTTGCAAAAGCAACTGCCCTCTATCAGGTTGAAACGGTTACCAAAAACTTTGTTAGAGAAGCTTTTGAAATTCCTTTTGAAAAGACCCTTGTGTTTGTACGGCCGTTAAGGTCAAATCAAGCTTTGCCAGAACTAGATCTTTATCAGGAAGGTTTACAATTAACGATTGAAAATCATCTTGCCAACGCTCCACAAAATCAAGCACTGCGTGCCTTATTAGAGCAATCAAAAATTTTGGTATTGGATGACCTTGAATTTACTTACTTTTATCAGCCCGATGAACTTGTAAAAAGAGCTATTACGTTTCTCAAAAGTGCTGAAGCAGAAGTGTTTTTGCCTATTTATGACAAGCACTTTTTAATAGGCTACGTTATTGTTTGTCAAGGTGCGCGTGCACATAAACTCTACAGCGCTGTTGACAAAGAAGAGATGATCGCCATGGCTATTTATCTTGAACGTGTGATTAACCTGTTGCAGCATGCAAATCCGGAACTCGTGCTTAAAAAACAAAAAGCACTTAATGACGAGTTAAAGGAAAAAGATCACGAATTGAATCTTTATAAAGATGCGCTTTTAAGCTTCAATCAATATAGACGCGATCGTAAAATCGGTATTATACAGTATAAAAATAGGCACTTTAAGTACGTTAATACGGAAGCTCGCCATGTCATACCTATCGATCTTGATAATGAAGCCGGCCACTATGTCACACAGACACTTAAAGGATTAGGTGATCAAATCAAAGAAGATGGTACAGCTCACGTAACGCTCAGTTATGACCACGAAGGTCACCCACTTTTTATTCGGGGCATGCCAAATAGCCATGACAGTAGTATCATCTTTATTGTCATGCATGCTGAAATTGGTGACATTCTCAATTACACGCTTCCCACACTATCAGCGTCGGCCGACTGGGATTACGCCCTATTTTTACAAACGACTAAGGCGGGAAAGAGAATCAATGAGCTTATACCTGGGGCTACGCCGACGATCACTCAGTTTAAAATGAGTCTTTTGAGGGCTGCAATAAGTGAAAAGCCTTTGTTTTTGCATATTCCTGAGGAAGATGTAGCATTTGTTTCTGACATAATTCATTACACAAGCTCACGAACGTACTTTGAGGTTTTAGAGGTTCTGCAACCTGAAAAAAACAATGAGGTGGGCCTTAAGCTTTTGGGAAGTAACCCGCTTTTAGAGCGGGCACCTAAAGAGCGTCCTTTTTTAGAAAAGCTTAATGCCCTTGGTACATTACTTATTAAGAATATCGATTTACTGCACATAGAAACGCAAATAGCGCTCGTAGAATACCTGCGGTATGGTTTTTTTCATCCCCTTAGGAGCGACCGGCGAATAGAGACAGATGTGCGACTTATCTTATCAAGCACGAAAGATATTAAAAGCCTTGTTCATGAGGGCGAGTTTTCATTAGAGCTCGCTGAAGAATTATCCCAGTGGACAATCACTCTTCCGTTAATTAGCCAGCTTCCTATTGCTGAGCAAGAATCGTTAATAGAAAGCTATAGAAAGCAGATATTGCATAAGGAGGCTGCTCAAACGCTTCTTGAAATTTCACCTAAAGAAAAAGCAAGTATTATCGAAAGAAAGCCGTCAAGCCTTGACGAATTAAGAAGGTGTGTCCATCTTCTTATAGCATCAAAGGCTGCAAAGAAGAAAATTCCCGAATTTGCACTTGATAATGCTCCTGTGGCCGCTGATCCGGAGTTGCAAAAAGCTGCTGTTCTTGGTAAAAATGCTCTTAAGGATGCGCGTATTGTTACGATGCTCTGGCACAAATTCAAAAGCCAAGCAAAAATCGCTCAGTTTTTGGGAGTCAACCGTTCTTCGGTGCATAAGCGCTGCAAGGAATATAACTTATCTTAGACACGTACCATTTCCCAAAGTTCTATAAAATCCGTAAATGAGAGTTCTTGCGCACGAGCTCGTGACCACTTTTGAGGTAGAAGCGTAATAGGATAGTGGCTTTGCATCAAGTTATTGCGCAATGTTCTGCGCCTTTGCTTAAAGCACATTTTCATAAACTGCCAAAACCTTTCTTCATCAGTTATTGGTATAGGATCTTTATTCGGTTTAAAATAAATTAGACGAGAGTTTACAGAAGGTGCTGGATAAAATGCTGTTGGAGGTATCGTGCAGAGAGACTTCCATTGAAAATAGTAACCGTAATACAGTGACTGGAAAGTGCTGTCCCCCGGTTGCGCCAGTATTTTTTGAGCAACTTCTTCTTGAACCATGATGACACCCTCAGCTAAAAGCGATCGGTGGCACTTTAACAGCCTAAGAAGCGGAAAAGTGATTTGGTACGGTAGGTTTGAAAGGAGTACCCATGGCTTATAAAGATCAAAGCGTTCTTTGAAATCTACCGACAAAATATCCTCGCAAAAAATGGTAAGCCGGCTATCATGTATCGTCTTTCCAACATACGAAGCCCATTCAGGATCTATCTCAAAAACCCAGAATCTTTCTAGTGGCTTATCGAGAATTAACTGCGTCAAAAAACCGTCTCCGCTGCCGATTTCAAAAACTGAGCTTTTATCATTAAGCGTTACCGCTGATAGCATAGTATTAACAACAGTATAGTCACGCAGAAAATGCTGACCGTACTGCTTTTTAAGAGAAATGCCTTCTATAGCAGGTCCTCTTCTACCTTTCATGCAAGTTCTTTCGCGCAGTAGTGTTTTTTTGTAAAAAAACAGTTTAACGTTCAGGGATTATTTTAAGAGTGCTTCTTGGAAAAAGTCCAAGTTTTCTAATACTCGTCCTGCTCCATTAACTACGCACAAAAGCGGATTTTCTGCTATATGTATCGGCAAGCATGTTTCTCTGGAAAGAAGCTTATCCAAACCACGTAACAAAGCACCACCGCCTGCAAGCACGATTCCCTTATCAACAAGGTCTGAAGAAAGCTCAGGTGGCGTGTTTTCAAGAGCAACGCGTACAACTTCAACGATGCTTGAAACTGCTTCCAGCAGAGCTTCATGCACCTCAGGACTCGTTAAGCGAATTATTTTAGGTACACCCGTCATAAGGTCACGACCGCGAACTTCAGTGGTTTCAATCGGCTCGCTTGGCATTACGGTACCTATGCCAATTTTAATCATTTCTGCTGTCCGTTCACCAATAAGTAAATTATATTTACGCTTGATGTAGTTGACGATTGCTCGGTCCATTTCGTCACCACCTACGCGTACCGAGCGGCAAAACACCATGTTTTTAAGCGTGATGACAGCAACTTCAGTTGTACCACCGCCGATGTCAACGATCATGCTGCCAGTGGGCTCATGAACTGGTAAGCCTGCGCCGATTGCAGCTGCTAACGGCTCTGTAATGATGTGTACCTCTCCCGCTCCCGCATTGCGTGCAGAGTCCTCAACAGCACGTCGCTCTACCTGCGTAATGCCAGATGGGACACCAATTACCATGCGCGGTTTTGCGAGAGTCCGTCTATTACCGTTAACCTCCCGAATAAAATAACGCATCATACTTTCAGCAAGTTCGAAGTTTGCAATAACGCCTTCGCGCATTGGGCGGCAGGCTACAATGCTATCGGGTGTTTTTCCAAGCATTTCTTTAGCCCGTCTTCCAGCGGCTAAAACATGGTTTGTGTTTGCTTTTACGGCTACCACGGACGGCTCGTTGAGTACGATACCTTTTTTTGGTACGTAGACAACGGTATTTGCCGTGCCTAAATCTATTGCAAGGTCATTAGAAAAAAAACTAAATACACGACGCGCTAATACGTTTACCATAGGTCCCACTCAATTCGTAAAGAGACTGCATATGTCTTAAAAGATTGTTTACTCGCAAGTATATCAACAGGAATATCAACGTCTAAAGACAGTAATGGTGCCCTACCTCGATATTCCCGATCTTTGGCAAGATCATACATTAAGCTAACTGTTACATATTCTCGATTCCATTCGGATCGGTGTTGAAAAAGCTCCCGATCAATCAAAGGAAATTCGTCATCTTCACGAGGAGATAAGCGGTCATGGTTATGGAGTATAAGAGTATACCCTATTTGAACTCCAAACCCATCACGCAAATCACCAAACCCAACGTACGGTGAAAACACAAAGGTAAATCCTGAATCAACGCGCACACGTTTTATGTGTGGCGCAAATGATAGAGGAAGATTCTTAAAGTCGCGGGTGCCATCAGAGCTATCAGAAACTGAAGTGCTATCTGTTCTATCCGCAATCCCCTGTTTTAAGAGCGGAACGCGTATGCTTTTCGTATCCCGAAAGCGGTGAATAAAACGTAGGTTAAAGCCTGCAAAAAGGTCATCTTTAAGCTCTGAGTCAACGGCCCCATCGAAGTAAAGGCCCCAATGCCCATTGCCGCCAAATGGCAGCGAGGCTGGATTATCTAGTTCATGTTGTACACCAGTGGGAGCTATCATACCCAATTTAATTCCTGCATCCAATGTTTTACACCGTAAAAAATAGTCTTTGTGCGCTCCGAATCTTAGGTAAAGATCGGTATCACCTACGCCAAATTTAGTCCACAAAAAACTTTTTATGCCGGCAAGGTCCATAAAACGTGACTGGGACGTTTGTATGTCACTTTTATCGCCTGGCGTTAATACTATATCACCAGGTGTACGTAAAAAGGTAGTAAATCTTGAACGCGCTCCCATAAGTAACGAAGATCCACCGATTTCCCAATGATTAGTCAAGCTATAATACCACCGTAGAGCAAGTCCTGCAGAGTCAAGTCTACCGGGTCTGCTCCACCACAAATTTCTACATCTCAAGAGTAGGTCTGGGTGCACAAGAAGCTCGCTGCTTTTTCCGGATAGCTTTATAGAATCGTGGAGGGAACTGTAGTAAAGGCCGCCCTCCATATCAAACAAATGGCTGTTTTCATCATCAAATTCCTCTTCACGTATTGATGAATCATGCGCAAACATGACAAACGGCTGAAGTCGGAAAAAGAAGCCGGGGTTTTCGTGTCTCCGGATGGGTTTATCAAGTAATGGGAAAAAACGGTTATCATACGTCATGCCAAGAAGGGATGAAGAAGTACATGAGAGTATGAGTAATAAAATCCAACGAGCGTTCATGGTATATCCTGAGGCTAGCAATGTGGAGGAGAGAGTGGGATTCGAACCCACGATCCCAATTTCTTGGGATAACTGCTTTCGAGGCAGCCGCTTTAGACCACTCAGCCATCTCTCCTTAAATGTGCGATATTTTGTGTCACTAAGCACTTTTTTTACTTTCCCAAGAATATACTATTTATCACTTTTTGAAAAGGCGGGATCGCTTGTTCCGTTTTGTATCCGGTGCAGAGGAAGGGCTGCAATAAGCCGACATGCGTCGGCGCCTACGATGCGGGTTATTTTTTTGCTTTTTTGTTCCAAAAAAAGTTTATTTCGCGCTTTGCTGATTCGGCTGAATCTGAGCCGTGAACAGCGTTGAATGTTTTGTTGGTACCAAACATTTTTCGGATTGTGCCTACGAGAGCTTGCTGTGGATTAGTAGCCCCCATGAGCGCGCGCCAATCAGCAATAGCATTCTCCTTTTTAAGGACTAAAGCAATAACTGGACCAGAGGTGATATAGTCTACAAGTTCCTTAAAAAAGGGCTTTCCTTGATGTTCGCTATAAAATTTCTCAGCTTCTTTAGTTTTTAATAAGCGCTTTTCCATGCGAGTAATGGTAAAACCGTTAAGTTCAATAAGGGCTACTATATAGCCCGAGTTACGTGCGGCCACTGCATCAGGTTTTATAAGGGCAAACGTTTCTGTGAGCGCAGTGCACGTTTCTTGACCACGCACGGTCTGGAAAATGATGGTGGAAAATAATAGAAAGGTAATAAGGGTATGGTATATCATGTAAAAGATCCTTAAGAAATAACTCTAGGTAGTGTAGCACGCATTGTACCTTTTTCGCGTTGGCGGCTAAAGACTTTTTTTAAAGCAGCCGCTTTTTTAAGCGACTAGCAATTTTTTTATCACGGTGCATGTTATTTATACTCTCGCTAAGAGGTTTTTTTGGTATATGCTTAGAACCTAGTGAACTGGCTTGGACTTTCTTTGAACGAGTGGTATTTTAAGGAAAGTAATTTTTAACGATTTTAATGTGCAGGAGAAAGCAATGGCCCTTCGGTCTAATGTGCAGGCAGTTATACTGGCCGCTGGCCAATCTAAACTTTTTAAAACTGAAAACACTAAATTGAGCTTTCCTATTTGTGGTCAGGAGATGATCTTGTACCCGGTAAAGATGCTTGAAAACCTTAACATACCCACGACGGTTGTTTTGGGGCATCAAAGGGAGCTTCTACGTAAAATTATCGACGCAAAAGCCTCAAGCATAACCTATGTTGAGCAGCTTGAGCAGCGGGGTACTGGGCATGCTCTTCTATGTGCGCGTGCTCAATTACAAGCAGAGCATGTTCTTGTTATTAATGGTGATGCTCCTCTTGTAACACCGGCAATGATTCAAGACATGATTGCCCAGCATTTTTTGAATGATGCAACGGTAACATTTGCAACCTCTCATAACGAGGACCCTGGGCTTGAAGGCTATGGCCGTGTAATGCGTAAAGATAGCGCGGTCGAGATCATTGAATATAATGACAAACGAGATACGTCATCCCTCTGTTGCGTTAACGGTGGTATCTATATCTTTAAGCGTTCATTTTTAGAAGCTGCGTTACATCGTATACCCCCTTATACACATTCTGGAGAATTTGGAGTACCGGAGCTTATTGGTATGGCAAGTGCTCAGGGGCTAATTGTTGAAACGGTTCAGCTGCCTTTTGACAACGTACGTAATGTTACCACGCTCAAAGATTTATGGGTTGTTGAGCACATAAAGCGCTCAGAGCTTATAAGTTATTGGATGACGCAAGGTGTTCGTTTTTCTTTTGCTCAAAATGTGCATCTTGATATCGATGTAACCATTGGTCCCGACACGCTTATAGGTGTTGGAGTTCATCTTCTAAACGGTACGAATATTGGTGCTCACTGTGTTGTTGACGGATTTACATATATAAGTAATAGCATACTTCACGATCATGTGCATCTGCTGCCGCACTGTTATATTTATGATTCTGCAATACATGCTTATGCTCAAATAGGCCCTTTTGCCCATATAAGAAAAGGTAGTGTTATCGATACGCACGTTACCGTTGGCAATTTTGTAGAGGTAAGTTCTACGACGCTTGGCTCGCATACCAAAGCCAAACATTTTAGCTATTTAAGTAATGCTGCTATTGGCTCACATGTCAACATAGGTGCGGGCACTATAACGGGTAATCACGACGGTCATGGTACTAAGCACCCAATCGTTATTAAAGAGGGGGCTTTTATAGGAAGCAATAGCACTCTTGTAGCGCCAATTACGATTGGAAAAGGGGCAATGACAGCTGCAGGTTCAACCTTAACAAAGCATGTACCCGATCAATCGCTAGGCATAGCTCGTCCACCTCAAATAAATAAAGAAGGGTATGCATCACGTTTACGGTCCCGTTTTAAGGAAGCTGAGTATGAGGAAAAGCATACCTGTACCTGTGCTCATGAAGCTAATGCTGCGATGAGTATTGAGGTTGCATGATTCGCTTTATTCATACGGCCGACGTACACTTTGGTGTTGAAAATTACGGGCGTGTCGATGCAAAGACAGGAATACATACGCGCCTATTAGATTTCTATACTGCTCTTCAGTTTTGTGTAGATCGTGCTATTGAAGAGAATGTTGATTTCTTTCTTTTTTCTGGTGACGCTTATAAAACTGCGCACCCAAGTCCCACGCAACAACGGCTTTTGTGCGATTGTTTTTTGCGCCTTTTTAAGGCGAACATACCGCTTGTTATTATTGTTGGAAACCATGATAATCCTTTAAGTTTTGGCAAAGCTCATGCACTTGAGCTTTTTGGCCAGCTACCGCTTGACGGCTTTCACGTATTTTCAAAGCCTGGTGTGTTAACGCTTAAAACAAAAAGCGGGCCAGTTCAAATTGTCGGAATACCTTGGCCGTCTCGCTCTAACATTGCGCTCAGTTCCGCACATGCAAATAGCTCGGCCGTGGATGTGAGCGGATACATTAGCCGCGCTGTGTCAGGCATCATTGGTGCATTTGCCAGTAAGCTCGACCCGAACGTGCCTGCTATACTAGCTGGTCATTTGACCGTAAGTACTGGCGTGTATTCGGGCTCAGAAAAAAAAGCTATTTACGGTAACGACCCAATCTTTTTGCCGTCGCAGCTTGCTATTCCTCCCTTCGATTATGTGGGCCTGGGCCATCTTCATAGATATCAAAGCCTTAATGTGCAGAGCCATCCACCAATCGTGTATCCCGGATCGATAGACCGTATTGATTTTGGAGAAAGGAAAGAAGAAAAAGGTTTTTGCTTAGTCACTATCCAAGATAAGCAACGGACAAACCACGTCTTTATAAAAACGCCCATTCGCCAATTTATTCAATTAGACGTATATCTTGAAGGAAGTGAAAGTCAAACCGATCACATACTGCAAGAACTTAATAAGCACGAACTGGAAAACGCTATACTTAAAATCGTCTACCACGTTCCTGCCGGCAAAAAAGACCGTGTAGATTTTTTGGCTGTCCAACAAGCAAGTGCACGCGCTCATTATTTGTCGGGCATTATTCCGGTTCGCGCTCTTGAAACGCGTGACCGCCGTCCACAGCTTAAAGTTACTATGGGTTTTAACCAACTGCTTGATAATTATTTTAGCCAAAAGCCAGAGTGGAAGGATAAACGCTCAACACTCCTTCAAAAAGCAGCCGAGCTTGAAGCGGAGCTTGATTCAGAAACATCATAAAATTTAGATCATCGGTATGCAAAGAGTGTAGTTAAAGGATGCGACGTTACGAGAGTAGTAACCTCCCTTTCGCTTAACCGACCGTTCTTTAAAGTTGAGTTTGATAAAAGATCAATCGGCATGGTAGATAGCTCTTTTAAAGCACCTTTAATAAGATCCCCAAGTGCTTTGCATTCTTGTTTAAACTTTGAAGCGCTATTCTGCAACGCTGATTGTAGTGAACGAACAAAGTGTTCTACGTTTTCTGCTAGAGGCTCAGTGTAGCTTTGAGGAATAGTTTGCTTTAGTAGATGAGCTATACCCAAAGCCGGAATTTTTAAGTAGCGTACATTTACAAAAGCACGTTTGCCATTATAGTGCTCATAGAGCTTTTTTGTGTATCCTAAGCATGAAAGAGCAGTTTTTGTAAGCTCCTCCGCTTGATCGGTATAGCCGCTTTTAGTATACTGTGCTGCCTGATGAGCGAGAGCCATTACAAAAACACAAAGGGCGTTCAGAGTAGACTTTTCGTCAGATTTCAACTTTCCACTAGCTCTACATAAGGTAACGGCTGATTCTATGACTGTAAGGAGTTTATCGAAAATATCTTTTTGAAAGGGAGTTGCGTAAAGTGTAGTTAGGCTATCTACTGATAAATCGTGTTTTGCAAAGGCTTTTTGCGTAATGCCATCAATTGTGAAAGTGTATGTTGAAAACTGCTCATTTTTATGGTCAAAGCCTTTTTGCTTTTGGAGAATATTTAAGAGTAAAAATTGTGTTTGAAGAATACCTCTGTATGCGGCTAAACATTTTTCGTACAAATGAGCAGAAGCTGCTTTATGGTAAAGTTCAAGAAACGCATTGCGTATAGAGCTATCTACGATACTAATTTCATGAGCGTCTATTTTGTGTTGATTATACCTATATATGGTATCCATCATAACTTGTACGTTATCTTTAATTAAGGTCAACTTCTCTTCGTAACCAGTTTTTTCTTTCTGCAACTTGTTCTCAAACTCTTCAATTTTTTGAGCAAGCTGGCTGATGCTCATCGTTTTGGCTAAGTCCTCTTGCTGTTTTGCAAACGAGTCTTCGCCATTCAATATTACGCGTGTGGGTTCTATTGGAAGAACGTCTAAGCGAACCGGCACACCCATTGCTATAAGAGCGCGCTGGTCAGCGTTGTCAAAGAGCTTAAGTTGCTTTGTTCTATCGTAGAGCCAGAAAGGAAGAATGTACCCATCTATGTCAAAGTACGGTTTTATTAAAACTTGGTCTGGAAAAGATGCGCATTCTTCAAGAGCCTTTATGTAGTAGGTATACTCTCTTTCCCAGTCCTCATGAGTTTTAAGGTCGTAATTACGAATTTGGGTGTCTATAAAATCTTCATCAGGATAGTCTTTTAAATCAATCGTATCGCACGAAGTAAAATGATTGTATAGAAGATAGGCCGCGGTTCCTGCAGCGATAATTCCCACCGCAATAATCGCAGCCGAAGGCACGTATTTGACTGCTTTTTCTATCAACTTCTCACTCATCTCAGGTAATGGCCCTTCGACCCGAGCTTTTCCGTAAGCACCTTTTGCTGTGGCAACACCTTGCTCGTTACTGTAGTATGCCTGACCTCCAATTGTTGCACTGTAGTCATGGCCAAGGTCAAAGCGGTTATATGGTGATGCTATAGGCGTGGCGCAAGGACTTCCTCTATACCCATACACATCAGGATCCATATAGCCACTACTAGAGTGATGATCAGAAGCTACATCATGAACTTCAGTAATCAGTGAGGCAGCAGAATCTTTGTAATGCTCATGTAAGCTACTCTCGTCAACTTTCTTAATATTCTCATTCACGTTAGATTCAAAATGCATTGAGTCTTGTGGGGTAAAACCTTGGTAGGTATACTTCTGTAAGCCTTCTCTGAGCGCTTCAGAAAAAGACTGTTGAACAAATTCTTTGATGGCTATAGATTGTGAATCTTCATGTGTAGGAAAAACAGATGCTGCTTGATTGCTATCTTGCCTGAGTACGCTAAAAATACCAGGCATCATAAAAAGCCCGCTTGCTTGATGAATGTCACTTGGAGGGATGTTGTCAGAAGGAATGTAAGGAGATTCTGACATAGTAGACTGAGAAGGAGTAACTTTTGTTGGTATATACATCTCCCCATTTTCTCTCCAATGTATTCCCCGCTCATCAAACCACTGCTTCCATGAAGGATCAATCGGTCCTTTTGAAAGTACAACAAATTCAGCATCATTGCTTTTTGCTACCTCATACTGTGCTTTAAATGTTTGTTGCATGTCTTGAGCTTTGTCACAGTTGATTCTAAGATTTTTTCTATCTTTGCTTTCAAAAAATATTTTTTTAGTTCCTAGCTGATCTGTATAGTCCGCTATAATGTCAAACTCTCTAGATTTTGACGAAACGCTGAAATCTGTAAATCTGCGTCCCACTTCTTTTAATTCGTATTGGGGTAACTTACTGACTTTATCAAGCATTTCCAATTCATACCAAGCCCCCCTTGCTAGACCTTCGTCTTTTTTAAGGAAAACTCCTTTGAAAAATCTTGCTAAAGCATTTTCTGGATCTCCTTCTAATCCCGGTAAGTTTTTAAGTCTCTGAAATATACGCGGCAATTGCTCCAATTTTTCAACAGGGAAGCCTAACCCTTGAGGATTAGTTCGTATGAGAAGCTGAAATACAGCTTCCCGGCAACCAACGCCAGGTATAATTTCACTGGGCTTAATTATATCTCTTGCATCGGCTGCTACCTTTTGAATTAGCGGATCATTGTTTATGGGAGCTTTTAGAAAATTGGTCAATTGATCTTTTTTGAGCCAATGGTGCATTTTAAGGTCGTGGTTATAATGAGGGTCTTTTATTCCCTGATAAGGTAAAGGATAATGATCAGGAAAATTACGAGGATCATGGGGTTTTAACGCGCGACCACCGCCATTTGGCGAGTTAGTGTCTGCAAAATATTCGATGGTAGGCCGAAAATCTAACTCTTCAATGTTCAAATTTGCATATGAAGGCATGGTCGGAAATTCAAGAACGGGCTCGGGCACTTTATGCCACTTAAAACCTTGATCATATTTGAATGAAGCAAACGATTTCCAATTTTGTTCCTGAGCTTCAAATAATCCAACTTTATGATAACCATTAGGATTTAGTTCTATTGCTAGCTGCGCACTCTTTGAAAAAGGAATCTTTAAATTTAAAACTGACTTGGGAGTTAGTTGAGCAATTTTAGCTGTTCCCAGACTGACAAGGTAATGCGCAAGTCCTTGTCCAATTATCTCGCCAGCAGCTGCTAAAGTCGCTTTAGTAGGATCTATTCCATATTCCTGTTGAAATTCTGGGCTATGAATAACATCATAAGCACTTTTAAGCATTCCACCAGCGGTAATGAAAAGCAAAGCATGAGTAACACCGGGAACAATAAGAATGCCAGGAAACGCGATAATGATTCCAGTTGCACAAATGGTAAAGGCGAGCTCCCGAGGATTATCAAGCATCTTTTTCGTGGCTCTGCTAAATCCTCGTCCCACGGCTAAGCTGTACTCAACGATATCTTGACTAGTTAATTCATGAGCCTGCGCTTCCGCTAGTAACTCTGGCGGAATATAAAACTGTGCTTTAATAGATGATTCTGGAATTAAGAAAAAACATAATAATAAACAACTTAAAGATTGAAATAAATTTTTAATGAGATGCATGTGCGTACCTTTTAAAAAGTCTTTCTTAAACTTTATAAATTCTTTCTTTATAGTCGATTCCGTTAAAAGCCTCAAAGGAATAAATATCTCGTCCTTCTGTTAGGTCGAGTATGACTTGAATATAAGGTCTTAAATCTACAGGCTTTTCCTTTTGTTGAAATGGTATGATAGAAAGGTCTTCGTATAGCACCAACTTAGCCATTCCCCATTTTGCTTTTATTGGCAGCACAAAGGGCAAATCTGTTTTTAATAATTTTAATATATCTAAATCTATTAACTCATAGCCTTTAGAGAGACACTTTTGTTGTAATTCGAATAAGTCGTCTGCTATGTCCTTTAAGTGAGATTCTGTCCGGTTTTTTGCAATAGCTGCTCTAGGTGCCCAATAGAATCCCGAAGTACTAATCATTACCCTCCACTCCCCTACTTTAACGTCATCATACCTCTCGTCCATAAGATAATCGTTGTATGCTATGAGCTCCCCTATTGCGTAGGGAGCTGTTATTTTTAGTAACTTGTCGATATACCAGTCATAATGTATAGAAGTAGCACCGTTTTCTTTATAAGGTATAAGATCTCCTGGTGAAAAAGTCACACGAGTGCCGTTAGAAACTACGTAAAAATTAATATAAGCAGACTCTACGTGTTGTATACCCAAATAATCATGATGAGGCCGCAATCTGCATTCTTCATCAAAACAGGCAAATGCGCATAAAAATTCAGAATAATTTCTCTTTAGCAGCTCCTGCCAAGCAATATCAATTCCTTTATCAAAGCTTATTTCTCGACTTTCGATAAACTTTTGTGAATCGTCATAGACTTCATGATACATTTTTTCAGGATTTAGCTGATGAAGATTAGTCATTATATTACTAACTATTTCTTTTGTCGGCGACTGTGGAATAGCTGCATGTATATAGTAAGTGGTGCTCATAGCTTACTCGCTATTAAAACTGATTTGAAAATCAAATAAAATTCGTTGTTAAACAAATGAGTGTTGCGAAGGGTAAAAGGAAGATTTAAAGAAGCTGGAGTTTTGTGACAGTATGAATATTTCATGGTAAAGTCTTAAGCTGCTGCATAACATTAAACTCTTTATACATTAGTAGTTTTAGCTCAAATGTCAACTTTTTTATGAAATTTGGTGAAAAAATCAAAAATAAAACTTTCTAATTTGATTTGATCAACTATTAATGGCAACCCAACCAATACCGCAAATTGATGGTTAAAAAGATAAAGAAAAGGGTCGCGTAAAAGTGCCCCTTATTCGTTTTAACGCAATTTACAGTTCTTAATTCTAACCGTATTTGAAGTGGCTTTGTTGCCAGATGCATCGCGAACATGTGCATTGAATGATTTTTTTCTGCATGGGCAAACTTTTTTATGAATGTGTCGACTATTAGTGGTTTTAGTGCGTCCTGTCGACCACTCCACCTCAAAAGGTTTTGTGCCACCTTTGATGGTGCCTCTTAACGTTGTGCACGAATTTTCGCACAAGCATTTTGCATTAAGCTCAACGCTTAAGCTTGGTGTAGTAGTTTGCACGCCGATGGTGACAGGGTTTGATTTAATGCGACTATTTGTGTTCTGGGCTGCAACAGTATACGTTATTGTGTGAGCAGGCTTTACCGCGCGATTGAATGGTAAAGTTACGTTAGGGTCTATGTGCTTGTCGGACCAGCTGAGGGTTACTTTTGCGCTGTCAGGTGTAGCCTTTATTCCGGAACTTCCTGCAATGGAAGAAACGGTTAAGATAGCTGATTGACCCAAAGTTATGACTTTTTTGTTGGTTCTTAATTTTATCGCATTTTGGGGCGCTGTAACTTGAACAGTAACGGTTGGTGTCTCACTCGTGCAGCCAGTGGCATCAGTTATTTTTGCAGAGAAGTTTTCGGTTTTTGTTGGTCTTACGTCTCTTATTACCGGAGGAATAACATTATTTTGCTTAACATTGTCTGACCAAAGAACATTTACTGGTCCGGTTGAACCTTCAACATCAATGATAAGAGTTGATGATTGACCTGCAGCAATCTGTGCAGGATTTGCTGTCAAAGTAGCACTCAAATTGACAACATTGACCGTCGCATCATTAGAATGAGCTGCTGTACAACCAGCTGAATCAACGAGATTGATAAAAGTGTATGTTGTTGTTACATCAGGAGTGACTGTAAAAATAAGCGGCGAATTTCCGGTTGCTGTTGAGCCGTCGGAGAGTGTGGCTGCAAACGGGGGAGTTCCACCCGTTACTGAAGCTTTTAGATGTGCTTGATTGCCTAGACAAATGTTTTGGCTAGCTGGTGTAAGCGCAACACCAATTGTATTTCCCACCGTAACAGTTGTAGATGCGGGTGGATTAGTAAGCATGCAGTTAGTTGTAGTGTCCGTAATACTTAAAACAGTGTACGTTGTCGTTGTCGTTGGTGAGACCTCAAATACTATGGGCGATGTTACGCCTGTTTTAGATTGCCCGTCAGATAATTGGACGTTATAAGGACCCGTGCCTCCTGTTACAGTTACTGACACGTGAGAGGTATTACCAGCACAAATGGTTGAGGGATTCGAACTTAAAGCGATAGAAAATCCTTGAGCAACGTTAACAATAACAGAATTGGATGGGTCAACCACCAGACATGAACCAGAAATAATGGTAGCAACTGCGTAGCTAGTTGTAATGCTCGGATTGACAGTAAACGTGAGGGGAGATCCGCCTGATGCGGTTGTTATTCCATCAGAGAGCGTTGCATCATATGCAGGGCCTTTACCTGTTACTGTTCCAATTATTTCGGCCTGCTGATTGACGCAAATGGTTTGGCTACTTGGTGTAAGAACCACATTAATCGCATTATTTACATCAACAGTATTTGAGACAGAAGAACAACCTAGATTAGGGTCTTCAACAGTTACAGAATAAAAGTTTGGCACGCCCACACTGTGCTGAACGGGTGATGGAATGAGGCTCTGACTAAAACCGTCTGGTGACCATATTGTATCAAATAAAAAAGGGGGAATACCGCCAGTAACGATTCCAGAAAGTGTTACTGAGTCACCTTCGCAAATGGAAGAAGTTACTGGAATAAGTGAAATAACAAGCGGACAAGCTTCAGCGGTTTGTTTTTTAGTTTGCTCAGTTACGCTATCGCTTTCGATCGACTTAGCATTAAGAGAAAGTAATAAAATATGCGCAAACAGAATAAGGTAAAATAGCATCTTTTTCATTTTATTCCTAATCTCTTTTTGTTTTATCGATCAAGCCCCATCATAAAATATTCAACAAATTTAGGCTAGATCTTAGGTCGAAGGATTCTGAGTCGTCAAGAAAGATGCATGAAGGAGTTGCGAAATTAAATTTGATCAAATATTTCTGTAGCTGCGACTAAAAAGTTTTTCTGTCAAAAATTACCTTTCAGAACCGGATTTCGGTGAGCTCTAAAAGAAGAGATGAGCAAGTACTTAATATTCGCTCGTCTCTTTTTATTTTGGGTGAAAATCTAAACGGTGGTCACGCTACGTTCCTGGCCATCAAAATTAATAGCTCTTTGCGGCGCTCTCCATTGGCGCCATAATCTGTAGATAACAAAGCCTCCAGTTATCGCTGCCGCTACGGTAAGAAATAGAGCCGGTATTCCTATGGAGACCCCAACAATAAGCCCGGTATAATCAGTGCTGCCGCTTGAACTTTTAGAAGAGCCGAGTAGAGGGACTACCGAAACATCATTTGATATGGCGTTGGCTGTTGCGACGACCATTTGCCCATTGCTTGAGATTATAGGCGAGAAAGCCAATCCTGCACAACCAGTTGAATTAAACGGTAATGAATATGAAAGACCTTGGCCGAGGGTGCCACCATTGACAGGAAATACCGTGATGGTATCGCTCAATTCATCAGCTGTTCCAACGTATGCATTGTTGGATGAGATGGCTAGCGCTTGTGGATTGCCAGCGCCAAGAGGTAGCGAATAATCAGCCGGGCTAACCAGACTGCCCGAATTGACCGCGAAGGTCATCAGATTATCTGTATAGCTGTTAGCTACGACAACAAGCAAACCACCATTTACACCTAAAAATGCTACTGATTCTGGTCCAGCAGCATTATTGGGCATCGGCTGCGTAACTCTGCTCGTAAGTTTGCCATTGAGTACTGTAAAGAAGGCGATGCTATTGTTTAAATTTGCCGTTGCCAAAAATAACCCGTCTGGCGAAATGGCAATCGATACAGGATTTGAAGATTCTGCTGGCAGTTGATAAGAAGCAGATGTTGCTAATGCGTTGTCTGCTATATCAAAAATAACGACGCAACCAGAATCAGCAGCTACAGCAAGATATGAATTATCGGGCGCGAATGCTAATGCTGTGGGTTTAGAGCAGCCCCCAGGCAATGGTGTCGATTTGGCGCCTGTTAGTTGGTTCTGAGCAAGCTGAAAAAGAGTGACGGTATTCGAACCGCTGTTAGACGTTGCTAATAAACCATTCGTGGAAATGGCTATGCCTGAAGGGTATAGCGATCCAGCAGGCAATTGATAAGAGATAGGTTGGAAGAGCTTATTAAATATAAATGCAGTCACATCGCTTGAGTTGTAATTGGCAGTAAAAAAGGCGGTGCCATCAGGTGAAAAAACGATAGCATCAGGTTGACGAGAACCTGGAGGCAAAGGATATGAGGTGCTTGCTGAACTAACAAAGCTAGAGCAAGTGAATAAGGATACATCTCCACTGGTTACATTGGGTGTAGCAATCAAACCGCTAGGTGAAATAGCAACGATACCGACTCCTACTGCACCTGGTGGCTGCTGATAAGTAGTTCCATAACTCAGATTACATCCTGGTCCCACAGGAAAAACTGTTATATTGCTTATATTTCCTGAACCGCTGTTTCCAACTACAAGAAACGCCCCATTTTCCGAAAATGCTAAGTAACCCGGTTGAACAGAGCCAGATCCGGGTGGTAACGAGTATGGGGTACCGGGGGTATTAAGAGTGCCCCCCGAACCGATGGTATACACGATAATCTCATTGATTCCGGGTCCAGTAGCGACAACATATTGCCCATCCGGTGAAAATACAGCTGAAGTGACTGGTGCGCCTTCGGTATATAATGTGCCGCCATTCAAAGCTCCACCAGATCCAACTTGAAATATCGTTAGACTAGCCGAAAGATTGCCGGTAACGACTAGTTGGCCATCGGGCGAAGTATCTATTGATGAAGGTGACGCACCGGATGGAAGAGGGTACCGTGTACCACTACTCAAAACACCTCCGGATGAAACTTGATATACTGCAACGTCGTTGCTTATTCCATTTGCAACAAAGAGGTATTTTCCGTCTTTTGAAAAAACAAGTGATCCTGAACCCAAAGAACCAGCAGGTAATGGATAAGAAACTGGTGTACCAAGAGTGCCGTCTAAGTTAACGGGGATCATGAACACTGCGTTTTGATTATTAATTGCGGCGAGGTATAACCCATCTGGTGAAAACTTTGGTGTCGTTGCAAACGAGGCAGGAAGGGTGTAAGCAGCCCCGGTGCCTGGAGTTCCGTCATGGTTTATTGGTGTCACTACTAGGGTGTTATTACCCTCATACCCAATAGCAAGCAATTCAATTGGTGAGCTTGCTGGAGAAAAGGCCGCCGAGCCAGGTTCAACTCCAGACCCAGGAGGCGTATATCTGGTGCTCGAAAGTCCACACATGCCATAAATCTGGCTATTTCCAAGAAAAAAAAGAAAGAGTAGAAAGGGAAAAAGATGAACGAGAAAAGTGCACAATGCAGTACTTCTTGTGAAAACCATAATAATCCTTGTGTTTTTAATTCCTAGAACGTACTAACATTTTAAAAACATTTTTTTGTCAATGAGAACTATGTGCTAATCAGGATTCCAAGCCATTATCCAATAGGTCTTAATCATGGCCAGAGTACTAATTGATGAGCGTTACGATACTTGCCTCAAATCCTTTTTCCTGCATAGGTATTCTCAATTTTACAGATGTCCTTAAGAACATGCGGATGCTTTCATTTAACAGATGCTACATTCATTTAATAAACAGTCAACAAACACATAAAATTGCCTAATTTTGTTGAAAAATGTTGCTTTTAGTAGTTAATATTGATTGTCTGAAACTTTTAAAGGGATTTTCCATTGATGCAATGAAGAAAACGAATCTGGCTTAGACTTCTTCTAACAGTTTTTTCTCCGGCCTTCCAGCTATGGAAGAGGATGATGATTCTGGTGGTAGTGGACCGAAACTGAATATCAAGCTGCCCTCATTGCAAAGCGGGCTGAAATTGAATCAAGTTGGGGAATTACTCGGTGGTTAATCGGGCGACGGGATAATAGAGCTTATCAGTTTATGCTTCCCGTTAATATTGATCTTGTTACTGCAAACGCTAACTATATCAGCGTCTTAAATCAAATTCAGACGAAAGCATAACACCAACCCAACAAAGTGAAAGTATCAGTCTTGAATACGGTTGGAACAGGCTCCAGGGCGCTGCCGGAGGTTTATATCGGTGGATGACCGGCACTTCTGCTGAACCAGAAAAGGGGCTCACGCTTTCTGTGCATCAATTTGCTGATTTTAAAAATCAGGTAGACCATTTTTATGGCAGACAAATTTCTGATCTTATGGCCATGAGAGATTTTATCGTGAAAGACAAAGATGATATCAAAAAAGCTTCTCCTTTTAGCAATGATACTTATGTTATAGCTTTTCAATCTCTTATCGATGGACGCGTTGAAGCCTTGCGAGACGAATACGAAACTAATGTCAAAGCTATCCTACAGGAATACGGTATAAAAACTGCTGCACAAATTGGCAAAATCGCCGTATAGGCGAAGAAAAGGTGTAACAAGCCTGAATGAGAGTCTTCCAAAATGCGTTAATGAGTTTATAAAGAAGTGGCTATAAGCTTTTAAATCTTCCTTGAATAAAGAGCAATGGATAAGCTCAGAAATTAATTGCTTAGTTCTATTAAATCGTTTCGCTAGCCGACATTCCATCACTTGGGCCAAAGTTCACACTTCCACCAGCGGCTTTGCATTTACGCCATAGCCTGTAAAACAAGAGTCCTCCTGTGGCCGCTACAGCAATAATACCAAGAGTTACTGGAGTACCTACCGACGTTCCAATAATAAGTCCTAGATAAGAAGTGCCAGAGCTATCTTCCGGTGCTGGTCCAAGAAGAGGAACAAGAGAGACGTCGTTGGATTGGCTATTAGCTGTTGTAACCAATATTTGTCCATTTGACATAACCGGAGAAACAGCGATTGCTACACAGTCACTCGAAGTGAGGGGTAACGAAACAGGAACGCCTAGGTTGCTGATGGTGCTGCCAGAAATTTGAATCAGTGCTATGTTATCAGAAAAACTATTAGCACTAGCAATAAAGCGGTTATTTGCAGATGCAGCCAATGATCTAGGATTGAATGTGCCTAGAGGTAATGGATACGAAGTTCCATTGCTCGGGACGCCTGCACTAATAGTAAAGGTGGTTATGTCGTTAGTATCGCCATTAGCCGTAATGGCAAACAGGTTATTGTTGCCATCAGGTAAGAGGAGTACCGCTTGCGGCATTATTGATCCACTTGGTAAAGGTTGAGAGATAGCACGACTGAGCGCGCAGTCGCCTGCGACGAGAAATACTGTTATATCGTTGGATATTGTATTAGCGGTTACCAGGTAGGTATTGTTAGTGACAGTATCAGATCCAAAAGACACGGCAACGGGGTAATGGGAGTTAGCAGGCAATATATACGAAATAGGGTTGGTGAGCTTGCCGGCTTGGACGTTGAATACGGTTACGTCACTTGAATTACTATTTGCTGTAGCAAGGCATGATATGTCGTGAGAAAAAGCTAAAGCAGACGGGTTGCTCGAATTTATAGGAAGTCCATACGATGTTCCTGTTCCTAATTGACCCTGTGTCAGGGCAAAAACAACGACGTTATTTGAAAGGCTATTTGCTATTGCAACCGATGAGTCATTCGATAAGAATGCAACGGCGGAAGGCTGCTGCGATCCAACTGGTAACGGATACGATTTAGCGCCCATAAGCACGTTGGGAACGGTTGTTTCATTAACATAAAAAAGGGTGACATCGTTTGATTTTGCATTTGCGGTAAGAAGATAGCTACCGTGTTGCGAAAAAGCAATCGCATCAGGACTTATAGAACCAGATGGTAGTGGGTATGAAGTTGCTGTCGTAGGGCAATTCAACGTAAGAACTGATATGTTGTTCGAATTATTATTGGCAAGCGCAATATACGCACCATTTGGGGAAATAGCAGCACTGCCCGGATTGCTTGAACCGGCAGGCAGAGGGTAGGAAATTGCTCCAGTCAATACTCCAACTCCTACATTAAAGATTGTTATGTCATTAGATCCCCAGTTAGCAGAAATTATGTTCGCGCCGTCAGGTGAAAATGCAACCGACCGAGGATTTGAAGATCCAGAAGGCAAAACATAGGATACTGCCCCTATAAGCTGTGCTCCTTGTTGGATATTAAACAAAGTGACATCATTTGAATTTTGATTTGCGGTAGCAAGTTGGGTGCCATCTGGTGAGATTGCCAACGAATCTGGATGTGTCGAGCCAGTAGGTAGCGGGTACGCTACAGCATTGCTCAAAACCCCTCCTGCGCTTACCTGAAATACTGACACGCCGTTCGAGCCTGCGTTCGAAGCAAAAAGATAAGCACCATCAGCGGAGAATATAATGCTTTCAGGCGTGGTAGATCCGGTGGGAATCGCATAAGAAATACCTGGCGACAGCACTCCTCCTGCGCCTACAGAAAACATGCATATCTGATTGGAGCCTGCAGCAGCAACTGCAAGAAATAATCCATTAGGTGAGAATATCGCTGAAACAGGATTTGTAGATCCAGCAGGTAATGAATACGCGGTAGCCCCACTGGCAATGCCGGAATTTATTTGAAATATTGATACTGTGTTTGAGTTAAAATCAGCTGTGGCAAGATACTTGCCATTGAGCGAAAAAGATACAGTGGAAGTCTCGGTTGAACCAGTTGGCAGCAAGTATGAGTTTCCTGCAGCCAAACTACCTCCCGATTCCACATGAAAAACCGATACGTCATTGGAATTGAAGTTAGCCGTGGCAAGATATAAACCATCTGGTGAGAAAGCCACGTAATACGGAGCGGTAGATGTACCAGGCAGTACGTAATTGGCTCCAGCCAATGGACAGATAGCAGTATGGGTTGGGCGTACGAGTAGAATACATAATAAGAGAAGAGATAGGTAAGTGGCTTTATCTCGGATTGACATGATCAGCAACCTCCAAGCTTTTTTTATGCTTAAATACGGTTGTTAATTTTTGGACTTAAAACTTAAATCAGATTAGCACTGAGAGAAGCGGATATCAACGATGGCTAAAAAGTTCTCAAAAAATATTTTCAGAACCGGACGATGAGACACTAACAGAGACGGGCGAGTATTTAATATTCGTCTCTTTTTAGATGTTTTATTATTTTATGTGATGAAAATCTAACGGTGCTTACACAACATTCCTGGCCATCAAAATTAATAGCTCTTTGCGGAGTTCTCCATTGGGCCCATAATCTGTAGATAACAAACCCTGTAAGGATTATCTGATCTAGCAGACAATTTTGCTCAATGATTTAGTTTAAGCGTAATCCAGTGGTCGGCCAACTTCGAAAACTTTGCCATTAATACTAACTATTTGAGCCTCAATGAACAAAGCTGCTGCTCCTAACTCAATATCAAAATTAGCGGAAGAGCTCCAGTAATTTAGCCAGGTCACGTTATTGGTTGAAGCAGACGCGATAACCTTGATTGTGCCAATACCCTCTTTGTACCAGCTTATTGATGTTAACTCATAACGATCTTCAGGATCGGGATCATAAATCTCAAAACGTCTTTTGCCAGTGTCATTTACAAAATAGAACGTTGATACTTTGGAGAAAATTACATTAACAAACTCAAAATCATCATCTGATTTATAAACTTTAACGACAAAAGCTATAGTATGCTGAAGGATGTCAAATTCGAGCTTTTGAATTCTGCCTTCTTCCAGTTGTGCAAGAGTTTCATTTAACGTTAAATTCTTGGTTTCCATTCAATGCATCCTTAGCATTTTTTAACTATATTTTGTATTTGTTCGAAGTAATTCTCAGTTAACTCGATATGAGTTAATTTAGGTTTGTTAGATAGCTTGCCTTCAATTGTGAGGGCCGACTTAGGAACGGTAACCCTAAAATAAGGCTTTGGTCGCATTCCCGATCCAGCATCCATCAATCTGATTTCTATTTTTCTATTGTCCTTCAAAATCGCAACAACCCACCCTTTGCCGTTTTTAGCCTCCTTTATAGTTCCCTTAAAGAAATTAGCCACTTTTTCGGCAGCCGCTCTTGTATTAAAATCGACTACTTGACTCCCTTTTTTAATATAGCCTGTTTTTGCGACATTGGTAGCGAAGGATGAAAGACGCTTGAATATAGAATCTGTTTTTACCTTTTTAACCGACTTAAGAGATTTTAAGATCTTATATGCGCACCATTTAACCGTCTTTCCAATGCTGCGAGCGTGGGGTATTGCAAGCAGACCAAGAACGGCAAGCTTTGTTTTTAAACTTGCTTCTTTGTCGGTTAAGGTTTGATAGGCTGCTTTGATATCGCCTACGACGGGAACAAGGTCGAGCAAAAAACTACATACGATCCCCCGTTGTCTAAAATGCTCAGTTAGAATCTCTCGCTCAGTTACCATCAATTTTAGAATATCTGCTTCACTTTTATCTTTCGTAAGACCAGATTGCTTGAGAATGTCATCGAACTCTTTAAGAAGTTGATCAAAATAGTTTATTGTTCCACTGACCTTAAGAATTGCGCTCTTGCCTTTGTAGGTGATTGTTATGGTTCCATCAGGGTTGTGCTCCACATGCGCGACTAGCTGATCGTCTTTTTGTTGCAAAGTACCTAGCGATAGCTCTTCTACAGTTAGTTTTTCGCCGTTAATACATGTTTCAGAGCCAGAATAAGAGGCTTCTTTTTGCTCATTAGTCGGGTTTGAATCGTTATTGCTGCTAGTTTGCTCATTAGATATTTTTTCCGGCTCTTGTGGTTCTTTATTTGTATCATCACTTTCGAGCTTGTTTATAATTTGGGCTATTGCTTCCTTTTCTGCCTCTGTTGGCTTTTGAATGCCAAGTTCTTCAATTAGTTTGTCAAATATATCCGCAGTAATGGGCTCATTATGGGATAAGACCGTTTTGACTTTATCTAAGCCCTTTTTAAATTTTTCCCGGTCAACGATAGGTATAACTGCTCTATATACCGTACTTTCAATAGGATCAACGGCGTGTATCTGTGCTCTATCGCGATTGATCTTAGATAGATCATCTTCCGTTATAATGAGCATCGTCTTATCGATAGTAGCGCGAGTTTTCTCATCCTGAGATTCATTAAAAAGACGAGCATCTACTATAGCTCGTATACCTAAGATATCGCTGCCTTGAGTGGAGGCTGTATTTGAAAGGTTGATACTGCTAGACTCGCTATAGCCATCTATATCTTCATGGTAGATGTTTTTAGCTTGTACACGAGCATCTGGGTCATCGCTTGTTATATAGGCACCGTTTAGATTTAAGGTGTCTGTGAGCACATTAAGATGCTTGCTAGCATGTATGCCTGACGGTTCCCTTATTGTTTTTTGAGCACGTTTATGGTAGTTAAAAGCAGCGGCAATTGTTGAGGCACCGTCCAAGACGCTTGCGCCGGCAGTAAAGCCATTTCTAGTGTCGGATACTGATGCAAGATCTAACTCTTTTTTAACGTTAATATCGGCATTTGTAACATTTACTCTGCATCCATGACAATGCACATTTTCTGCGCGTAATGTAAAGTTGCCTGCATTAATTTTCACATTGTTATACGATGTAGAATCTTCTTGGGTATAGCTGGCATCCACGCCCAATGAACCATCATTACCAAAGGTCATTCCCAGTGTAGTTGTTCCTTTGGCGTATTCGTCGCGAGCTGCTTTTCCATGGACTTCTTTTGCATCAATTGTGACGTCGTGCGCGTGTATTTCCGTGCCATCTAAAAGTAGCAGCTGATTTCCGCTTTTGAGTTCTACTTGCGAGCCATTGATCACTGTTTTCAAGTTGCTTGTAGAATGTTCGTGGGATTGCACAGTTCCGAGCCGCCAGAGCATTCGTGGATTGAATTTTCCGGAATCGTCGGTAAGACCAAGCCGTTGTCCGAGTACTCGAATTGCAGGATGCTGACTTGTTTTAGCTTGCTCTTCATAGGCTAAAAAGAGCCGAAGTGCTTCAATTGTACTATAGGTGCTGTTCGCGACCTTGTCTGCCGCGTTTGATGATTCTTTAAGCGCAAGAAGAGCTGCAAGTAGCGGGTCCTCATTTACTAAATACCATGCTGCTCCTTGTATGTCATCGTTTTCAAGAGCTTGTATGCTTTTAGATCCAAAAAACGAAACACCAAAACTCCATCCATCGCTTTGGATGTTCGTAAGCTTCTTTGCTCCTTTAAAGACGTTGTCGCGTGCAGCTACAATGTGTATTGGCTCATTGTCGTTAGTAAAGATAACAGCTTGAAAAACGTTATCAAGGGCAGAATCAAACTCGAGCTTGCCGGTGTTTTCAAACGTTGTTTGTGCATAGCCTCTTGTGTGAACTGTGTCGACTACATGTCCGAAGCTAAATGTGTCAAACCCAGTTTTTGCTTTAGCAAGACTTATATCCAAAGCAAGCGGCTTAAATTCGTTGCCGAGAGCTGATTTAAAGGTAAATCCTGCACCTCTAAAGCTACTGGCAGTATCTTTTATCTGCCCTGCAGTAGACTCAATAAAGACGTTACCTTGGCTGTGTATTTCTGAGCGATGTACTTTTATACCATCTAGCGATATTTGTTCAAAGCTCATCCCGTTAACATGCGAGGTCTGCTCTGCAGTATGGCTCACAAGGCTTTTGAGAACAACATTGGCATAGCTTTTAAGGTGAACATCGCCTCGTGCTATGATTCTAGAAGCTTCGTTAAGAAAACGACCCGCTTGAGCAACGATGGTCATATCTCCGCCCGAAATCAAGCGTCCCGGGTAATAATCGATGACCTGATGATTCCGATCAAATAACGCGTGTATTGCCTCTTGATCCAGGTGCACGGTATGTTTGCCTAAAGGTATTGCAGTGTTTTTTACGTTTCCGCTATCAGCAATGAGTGAAAGGTTTTGTGTGCCGAATATCGTTCCACCATGGTTGTAGATGCCAGCTCCAGCTTCACTCTTGGGCACCGAAAGCTCGACATCAAATCCTATTATCTGCCCACCGGGTAGAGGAGTTTTTATCCTAAAATGACGCGTAAGCGTTTTTGTATTAACTATTGTTTTAGCTTCTATTTCAAGCTTATCGATGCTGCGAATAACTCCGGTATTTATAACATCTGACGCATTATCGATTATCACATCTTTGCCAGTCATCGTTGCTAGATGATAGTTTTCTTTAACATCGTTTGTGGTCAAGTAGAGGATTGGCACCAAACATTGCTGGCCTTCAAAGCTATCAAGCGTGTAATAGATTAAGCTTGAAGGAGCTGCTTCTAGCTCACTTTGTGAGAGCTTTAAGAAATGTGTTCCTGCTTTAATCTGTAACATGCGGGCTTTTACATCGTTTGGCTGTAACTTTTTCGGGTTACCGAAAGTTGCAAGAAGTTCCTCATATGCCTTTTGCTCTTCCTCAGAGCAGTCTTGCCATTCCTGTTGCATGTCTTTTCTATTTTCCAAGCTATGCAAACTTCCACGCACAAGGGCATACAAAAACCCGTTATCGTGAAGGTGATTTAAGAGCTCTATGCAGTCATTTTTCCGATAACCGGGCAAATTGGGCATATGTGTTGCTTCAAAAAGCACTCTACTTAAAGCGTCGGCTTGCAAATGCAAAGAGAGTAAGGCTTTTTCGTTCCCAGTTATTGATTGATTGTTTTCAATAAGGAATGCAAACTCATTAAATGGACGCACCGCCTCCTCAGTAGGGTTTAGCGGAGGAACAAACATAAAGCGTTCAGTGTTTGCTTGTTTTTTTGCTATCGTTGCTTTTTCTATGCAATTTTTAAGAGAAATTTTTTGAGCTTGAAATGAAGGTAAGGCTATTGGTCCCTCAGGAAGCGTGTTACTTACGTAATATGATCCTTCATGCGATCCTGTTGATTGCACGTATGCGTGAGCGGCGATAAGTCCCTCATTAAGCAAGTTTCCAAGCGTGCATGGAACATGTTTGTTGTTAAAAATGCATGTTTTTCCGTTATGAGTGAGGATTATGTCGTTTCCCGCGCTGATAACAGCAACATCGCATAAAAGGCTAAAATTTCGATTCGTCACGTACTCATCGCTAAACCACCCTTTTTTAAAATGAGCTTTATGAAAAACATGTTCGTTGCAGTGCGGCGTAACTGTTAAAGACTGCTTATAGGTAACACGTATATCTTTTTGTGCAATGAGCGCTCCGCCATCTAAATTCGCTCTATCAGCTGCAACGGCAACTGTACCAGTTTTAGATTCAATAAGTGCGCGAGGGTGCTTTTTTGTAAACGCAAAGTCTTCGAATTTTTCTGGCTTGCCATCGTTAAAATATTGTAGGCTGCGCCCGGTTTTTTGTCTGGTTGTCTCTCCGTAAGCTAGTTCAAAAGCTTGTGCTTCGATCTCTACGTCGTTGCGAGCTCTTAAAGCGGTGTGCAGTTTAAAAACTGCTTGCGGCAAAATAAAAGAGGCTTTTCCTCCAATTTCCCACTGCGCAGATACATCGCTTTTAAAACAGCAGGTGCTCGGTGCTATAAGCTCAAAATCACTATGAGCTATGAGCGTGTTAGATGCTAAAACGGACGTTTGGTTACCGTCTACTTTGAGTGAAAACGGATTTTGTACATTGAGCTCACTGAGCGTAATGGTGCCATCTAATGCAATGCAAAGTCTGCATTTATTTTCTGGTTCGTCGAGAATAAAATCAACGTTACCCGTTTTGTGAAAATACTGTGCATAGGGCTCTAAAGCAGAAAGATTACCTAGATCGTAAAACCCTGTTTTTGCATATGGAAGAGTTATGTCAAATACAGATTGTTCACCTTTCTTAAAGGACATTCTTAGCGAGCTTGCGCTTTTTACTATCGATACGTGATATGGATCTTGCGATGAAGAGTATGAAAGGGACGAAAAAAAACAAATCAATACTAAAAGCTGCTGGCGTACATAAAAAGTCATGAAAGACCTTTCGTAATAAGTTGTTTAAAAGAACAACTCCATTACTACGGTCCACATTTTTGATGGTAGCAGATATATTAATACACATTTTATATTTAATCAAATTTTTTTAATTTCTTTACTGAAAATCAAAATTTTTATGTAATGCGCATTTAAAAAAATGGCACGCGTGCTTGAGATGTCGTTTACCTAAGTAGAAACTGTATTCGTAAAATCGGTGCCATAAGACTTAGCTTAGACATCACTATTTTCATGAAAAGATGGCGTTAGCTCGTACATGAGCATCGTTGAAGTATTGCACTATCAGCATGAAATAGTTTATAATTGAAATAAATCTGAATAAAAAAGGGACTATTTATGAAATCTTTTATCAGATGTGCACTGGTAGTCGCCACAGTACTTAGCATGACATCTTTGGCAAACGCATATGAGTATAAAATTGGTAACTGCCTTAATGAAACTATCAGGGTGCAGCTCGTCGGCACCGGTTGGCAAGAAGGTGCTACGGGATTAGAGCGAGCAGGCGGTTGTACCGCTCCTACCATTGACGTGCCAGCGGGAGAAATAAGTCCAGTGATAGGAGTTCAAGGTGTTTCGGCGCCAGAGACTTGCTGCGCAGACCATCTTGTCGTTAATGGATCGATCACCATTCCATTGGACCCACAAACTTTTTGTAGTCCAGTTGGGCTTCCGACTATTTATATTAGTAAGGTTGCAGCTACTGGTCACTTCGTTGCTTCTAAAACGACTTGCTATCCATAGGAGAATGTGGAGCTAAGTCTCTTGGTAAACCGGTAAACTGATGAATGAGATCGCGTATTTCCTGAGGAAGTTCTGAAAATTGCCTAGGATGAGGAAATGCGCCGACTAGGGTTGTTTCTGTTTCTTGAGGTTCTTGAATTTGCTGGTTTTCTAGAATTATCTCGTTTAAGTGTTGCATTCTTAAGCGCTCTACAAGATAATCCCTTAACAATACCCGGATTCTTCGATGGTCCCCATTAGGTCGCTGCCTTTCACTATTATAAAGCTTTCTACCTAAGTCTTTAACACTGAGCTCAATATCCACCGTGCACCACAGTGCCACCTGCAGAATCAATCCGACCAAGTCAACATTTGCTTGTTGTACGGCTAAATGAAGCCCTTCTTCTAATGTATTAAGCCACAATTCTCTGTTGTGCCTCATGTCCGCATTTGCTAATAACCATTGAGCATTTTCTGGGCGATTAGATCCTGTTGCGCATAGGAATGCAGAGGAAAACATTTCTTGATTTACTGGGGTGGCGCTATTTGCAACAATTTTTTGTAGGGTTGAAGGCGACCCTCTGGAGGCTGCCAGTTCAAGCATTAGTTTGGAATGCATAGTATCCAGAAACCAAGGAGTCTCAGGGCGGCTCACAAACGTAGCACTAAGGTCAAAGAGCGCAAGGTCGGTGATCCATCCAAGTAAGATTTCGACAACTAGGGGTTCATTACTATTTTCTGGGTTTTGTACAGTAATCCAAAACTTAGATATGTTCTTCCTTGAAGGTAAGATACTAAGAAGATTATGCGAGAGAAAGCAAAATAGAAGTGCTAATTTTTCATGAGTAGGTACGCCAAAGTACGTAAATTGAATTTTGTAAAATAGAGAAAGGACGTCAAGAATACCAATGCGCAAATTGTTACTAAAAAGCTGCAAGCTCTTAAGAAAAGAGGATAAAAAGTTGTGCATATGCATAAGCCGTTGAGGATCGCTCTTAGAAAAGAGGTCTGAGGCAGTACCAACAATTCTAGTAATACAAATTCCAAAACTCATTTCATCGAAAGAGGATCCATTTTTATGAAGTACCTTAAGCATTTTCTTCATCAGAGCAGCTTCTTCAGCATATTTCAAAGTCTTAAGGACTCTTGAGCATGCAAAACTTATAACTGTGTATGGATCTATCATTCGACCGTTGTCATCTTTCGTGGGTATTCCAGCCTCTGCGTTTACGTCAGCTCCATGAGCTAAAAGGAAAGCCAATGCATCACAATAACACCCTCGCGCTGCAAGAAAAATGGGCCGGTCTTGGTTTTGGTTATTAGCTACAGCATCAACAGATGCCCCTCTTTCAACAAGTACAGCAATGATATCGGCGAAGCCGTTTTGCGCAGCAAGGTGAATACTTTGAAAACCATCCTGATTGGTTATCGTTATATCAGGGCCAAGCGCAAGAATAGATAACGCTTCTTCTTTATTCTTTCGCTCAAGCGCATCTAAAAGCTTTTTTCCTAAATTGATTGCTGTTTTATCTTCAGATTCCTCCTGGCGAGGTTCGTCTTGATTTTGTCCCTCCATAGCTATGAGTTTTTCAAATAAGCCAAGAAATAAGCTGCACATAAGCGTTGCAAGTATGTGAGTGTACTTCATTACAGACAATCTCTTTTTGGTTAAAGTAATTCTGTATTAGCTACCTTTTATTATAATGAATGCAAGCCTCTTCCTAAACGAGCAAGTTCATGAATTTGAACGCGTATTTCCGCAGGAAGTTGCGCAATGTATGCAGGATGAGGAACCGCTCCTACGGATGTCGTTTCTACTGCGAGTGCTTCAGTTTCATTTGGTGCACCACGTAAAATGAGATGGCTAATGTTTAAGCGTCGTCGAAAATAATCAGATAATGATCGTCTCATGAGACGGTAGTTTTCGTTTCGTTGTTCTCCCGCTCTTTCTTCTTGAATTTCCCTACCATGGAGCATTCGACCCAATTCTCTGACATCAAGCTCGATATCATGCTCGAGTGCAAAATCAAGAATTAATTTAACTTCGGGAACTTGTTCACGCAGCACAGCAAGGTAGAGTCCTTCGGCTAATGCGGCAAGCCATAGTTGTCTATTATCTGAGACAGATGCATTACCTAATAACCATCGGACATTTTCTGCGCGACCGGACCCTGCTGCGCATATTAATGCGGCAGCAAACATTTCTTGAGTTACTGGTGCAGTGCTGTTCTTAACGATTTCTTCCATGATATCTGTTGTGCCTCTAGAGGCAGCTAGTTCAAGCAGTAGTTTGCAATTCATCTTATCTAGAAGCCAAGGACTGTTAGGCGGTATCGCCTTTCGAACTTTTATTTTGCTTAATTCAAAGCTATCCGTCCACCAAAGAGCAATATCGCTAGGTTCCGGGATACTTCTATGGTCTACATAATCCAGTACTTCGATATTAAAATCAGATCCAACACTGTCCGAAGTGATAGCAAGAAGGCCATGTGAGAGAAAGCATGATAGCAGTATGAACTTATGATGGTTATTTGGAAAAAGATTGGCTGTTGTGACAGTCCCGTGAAAGCCTGAAAGGACCCGATTAAAATCGGCGCGGAAATTGCTAAAAGGTTGTATATTCTCAAGACAAGATGATAAGAAGTTGTACATATTGATAGTCTTTAGGGGATTGTAAATAGAAACAATCTTTTTAGCAACTTGTAGAATTGATAATAGTGAGAAGTTGAAGTTTGGTTCATCGAATGAAGCACCATATTTAAAAAGGAGCTTAAGCATTTTCTTCATACCAGGAAGGATCTCATCCGCGCCTTGATACGGTCTGGTCGAAAGGGTCCTAATACACGCAAAATGGACAACATGACCCATGACATTTAGTAATTGAGCTTTACTTTGACCAAATACATATGCCTGTGCTGTTACGTCAGCGCCATTAGCTAGAAGGAAAGCTAGAGTGTCAAGATGACCCTCGCGTACGGCAAGAAAGATGGGCCGGAAAGCGCCCTCATTATCTGTTGGAGCATTAACCGAAGCTCCTCTTTGAAAAAGCATAGCGACTATATCAGTCCAACCATTTGATGCAGCAAGGTGAATACTCTGAAAGCCTTGCTGATTAGTCATCGTAATATCAGGGTTGAGCTTCAGTATACGTAATGCTTCTTCCTTGTTTTTTTTCTCAAGTGCATTTAAAAGCTTTTTTCCTAAATCTGCTGGTGAAAGATCTTCTAAGCTTTCAATGTTCTCTTCTTGCCGAGGTTCATCTTGGCTCTGTCCTTCCATAGCGATAAGTTCACTTGGTAATAAAAGGCCTAAAGTGCAGATGATAATTGCTAGAAAGTGTGCGTATTTCATTAAAGGACATACCTCATTATGTACATCAATTTTACGTTAACCGCTTATTGCTATTAGCTGTCACTTATTATAACTGATATAAGCTGTTTCCTAAACCAGCGTACCCATGAATAATTAAGCGCATTTCTGCAGGAAGTTGTGTAAAGCTTGTAGGGCGAAGAACCGCACCAGTCAAAGTTGTTTCGGTTTCTTGAGCTTCGTCAGGCTGGCCATTTAAAAGCGAACGGCTTATTCTGTGGCGTCGTAAAGTATATTCATATAATGACCCACGAATTGCTCTATGATTTAAGTTAGGTTGCAGCCCATTCTCAAGCCGACGGCGTTCCATAGCATAAAGCATTCGGCCTAATTCTCTGACGTCAATCGGGATGTCATGCGTGATAACGAACTCAAGAATTAATTTGACTACGTTATGATGTTCCCGTAGGGCAGCTGAGTAAAGTCCATCATTTAGTGCATTGAACCATAAATTAGTGTAATCGGTGATGTTTGCGTTTTCTAATAACCGTTGAACGTTTTCAGAGCGACCAGACCCTGCAGCGCATAAAAACGCGGAAGCAAACATTTCCTGAGTTACTTTTATACTGCTATTCTTGATGATTTCTGTCATGAGGTCCACTGTTCCCTGAGAGGCTGTCCAATCAAGCAGCATTTTACAATGCCTTTCATCTAGAAGCCATGCGGGATTGGAATCAAACTTAATTTCGGTGAGAGTGTCGTTTTCCCAAGAAAGCGAGATGCGAAGACTGTTAGTCACGTCTCCAGTGTTAACTGCAGAGTTAATTCGGCTCATATTTGGTATTGAATGAGGTTTAGCCAGCAGATTATGCGTTGAAAAGCATGAGAGGAGCATGAATATATCGGGGTATGGATAGAACTTATTAGTATTTACTCTTTCCTTGTCCATGAAGATAGACATAATGTCATTTACACTAAGTTGGAAATTGACATAAGGCCGCATGCTCTCAAGAAAAGAAGATAAGAATGTGTACATTTTTATAAACTTCACAGCAGTATTTTCAGTTGTAATCGACCTCGAAGCCATCAAAACACAACGAATTGATTGCCAAAACGAAGGTTCATCGAATGAAGCGCCATGTTTAAAAAGGAGCTTAAGGATTGACTTCAAACATTTGGCTTCAAGGTAGTAGCTCATAGATTTAAATGCCTTAAGGGCCGCGCATATTGCGGCATGACCCATAATGTTGATGGGTACGCTTTTCACGGTATTAGGCTCATCCCCTCTGACACGCAGTAGGCAAGCTGTATTTACGTCAGCTCCACGAAGTAAAAGGAAACTTAAGGTCTCGAGGTCTCCCGCCCCCGCGGCAAGAAAAATGGGGCGGTCGTCTGTCAAATTACGAGCTACTGCATCGAGCGAAGCTCCCTTTTTAAGAAGCAGGTCAATTACGTCAGTCCAGCCATTGAGTGTGGCAAGGTGAATACTTTGTAACCCTTGATCATTAGGTAGCGTAACATCAGGATTAAGCTGAAGAATACGTAAGGCTTCTTCTTTATTTTTTTCCTCAAGAGCATCTAGCAGCTTTTTTCCTAAATTGGTTGGAGAATTTTCATCAGCAAATTCCTCTTTGCGAGGTTCGTCTGGTTCTTGTCCCTCCATGGCGATGAGTTTGCTAGGTAAGGCAAAGCCTAAGCTTGAGATAAGAATAAAGAGAAAATGTGTACGTTTCATTACGAGTATACCTTCTACGTTTAATAAAATCTTGAGGCCAGACTTGAGAAAACACTGGTCTCATCGAGCATTTTTTTGTTCAAGTAGAGCTGTTATATATAGACTAACTTAATTTAAAAATATTTCAATAGAGCATTAATCACGCGATTTGTTCGGCGCGTCTTGGTCTTGCTGAATAAAATAGTCTCTCGATGGTAAATTTTTTGGCCTATCTGTGAACTAAAAACCTTTTTTGGCTTGACAATTTTCGGATATGCTATACGATTATTTATAAAATTAATGACAACGAGCAAATATAAGGCTGAAACATGTTTAGATTTAAGACAGATTTTTTTCGATATTTAATCACTTTCTCTCTGCTGGGCCTCGCGCAAGCGATGCAAGGTATGGAAGGTTTAGGGGCCCCAGGTTCCGTAGAAGTTACTGGAGCTACCGTAGCAAATGTTAGAGCTCAGTTAGGAATCGACGTGGCTGATGCGTTGCTTGCGCAACAACTGATGAATGAAGATCTTGATAGACTTTATCCGGAAGATCAAGGGCTGCCTGAGGAGAACCGTCGTTCAGGCGTTGAGGCGTTAACTCGTAAGAGAAAAAGAGCAACATGCACGGTGAGTTCTTTAGATTCTCCACCAAGAGCAAAAAGAGTTTCTGTAAAACATACTGATGCTCCACATCCTTTACTTCAGGCTCTCGAAAATGCGAGTTTTGAGCCTTCAGCTGAGTTAGTAGAGGACATTTTAAAAATGTTGGATGATCGAGGCATACCTTCTCAAGTGCTTCTCAAAGCATTTACTATGGCTATCTCTAGAGATTTAACTGATATTGCTCTCAAGATTTTTAATCCAGGAAATCTGCAAAGTTCGCGATTGAGTTTGCAGCAACTGTGCATAGAACTTCTTCGCATAGCGAATAATATGGATGGTGAATTGTTACAAAAGCTTGCACACTTTCGTGACCCGATAACTGAAGAAGGTATACATCCAAACATTCTCCTGACTTTATTTGAAAGAGCATTAAAAAACGGTCAATCGGCAGTGGTAGAATTGCTTGTAAGTTGTTGTACGTTATCACAATTGGGTCATGTGTATGACAAAATAGATATTGAAGTGCACAAAGAGCTTGCTAAACTTATCGCTGATCGTATGGAAAAAATACTATTAGACTCTTCAATACCTGTCGATTCCTCTTTTCTTAATTAGTAAAAAATAGGGGGACATTTTGTCCCCCTTATCTTTGTAAGGTCACTATAAACCTTACCCGTACACTATAACTTACCGAGATCGGAAAGCTCATGAATAGCAGCACGTATTTCCATGGGTAGTTGTGTAAAATGCGTCGGGTTTGGAATTGCGCCTAGTGCTGTCGTTATTACTTGAGATTCTTCATTGCCTTCTTGAGCTTCTGGTTGCCCATCAAGGATTATCCTGCTTATCCAGCGCCTGTTTGAAAAAAATCTGAGCGCACGTCTTATCGTTCGATACCTCTCGTTAGGTCGATGCTTCTCTATTGCAGAGAGTATTTGTATGAGTTCGGTTACATCGAGTTCGATACCGTGTTCCAGAGCGAATTGAAGAATGAAGTTAACCATCGGACTATCTCCTCGCATTACTGCAAGATCTAATGCTCTGTTGACTGCATCAGTCCATAGTGAATTATGTTCTTCTACCAAGGCCCTTTCAGCTAACCACCGAATGTTTTGTAGGCGCAATTTGCGTGCTGCAGCACTTACAAAAGCAGAAGCAAACATTTCTTGGGTAACTGGACAAATGCTTTTTTTAAAAATCTCTTCCATCATCTCCACCGTTCCACAAGCTGCAGACAAATCAAACAGTAATGTGCAATGCATTTCATCTAAAAACCATGGGAAAAACCAGGTAAAATGGGGCATTTTCATTCCGAGAGTTAGAATTGTGGCAAGGTCGCTAGACCAAGAAAATGTGATGTCGATGTCCTCAAGCCGCCGCTCGTCTGAAGGATTCTCTATTGAGATGCCAAACTTTGGAATCTCAGCTATTGATTTTGGTCCATCTAGAAAACCGTATGAAAGAAGACAGGCTAGCAGTATAAACTCCTCATGATTTAGCCCGGCAAGCTCAAATTCTGTTACCTGGCTGTTGAGAAAGCATCGCAACATTACGAGAAAATCAACAGTCATAGAGCCAAAAAGCTGCATGACTTCTAGAAACGAAGACAAAAAATGGTATATCACGCTGATTGATTCTTCATCAGTATAAGACAAACGTATCTGTCCCGCTGTGGTGACAATTGCGATCAGAGAATAAAGCCAGGTAGATTCATCGATTGAGGCACCGTTTTTAAAAAGCAGCTTAAGCAATTTCCTTATGTGCGCGGCTTGATCGGCGTAGTCTTGGGATTTAGTCCCCCTGGCCATCGATCCAATTATAACATGTGCAAAAACTTTAAATGGATTCCATTTAGGCCCTAATGGAGAGCTTGCGGTTGCGTCAACTCCGCTAGCAAGAAGTAACTTAAGTGCTTCGTAGTGCCCTGCCCGGGCAGCTAAAAAGAAAAGCATGCTTAGTATATCTGTCCAGCCTCTTTCTATAGCTATATGAATGCTCTGCATGTGCTTATTGGTTAGCGTGGCTGACAGATCGTGAGCTTGGATGATGCGTATGGCCTCTTTTTTATCTTCGCTTTCAAGAGCCTCTAGAAGCTTACGTCCTAAATCAGCTGATGACAGAGCGCCCGCGTTCTGATTTCCCTTTTTCTTTTCTTGGCCTGGTGCACCTTGCTCCTGGTTTTTTTCTTCCATTGCTAAGAGTTTGTCAGGTATGAGCCCTAAAATGCAGATAAGGGCTATAAAAAGGCAAGCATTTTTCATTGAACGATGTCCCTTGTATCTCTATAAGATCATGAGACTAGCATTAGAAAATAAGAGGGTCTAGCGGGTTTTAGTGCTTTTGAGTGCAAAAAAGTGTGTGATCAATAAATAAAAGGGGAAGGAATGTATCCTTCCCCATACAAGTTGGTAGCAGTAATGATATGATAGCTAATTCATTATAGCCTACCAAAACTGGCAAGTTCAGTAATAAGGGAACGTATTTCCATAGGCATTTGGTTAAAATTTGTCGGATGAGGAATGGCACCGGTTAATGTTGTGGCGATTTGAGATTCTTCAGTTTCATCGGCGTCGAAATGGTGAAAAATGCGGTTTAGCACACGTCTCTGGAGCAAAAAATCTCGCAGTGAGCGCCTAATAGCTCGAAAAGTGTCATTAGGCTGTTGACGTTCAAATGCTGCAAGCATTTGCCCTGGTTCTCTTACATTAAGCTCGACATTTTCGCGCATTCCTATAGCAAGGATACGGCTGACGGTAGGAAGGTGTCCTCCAATTGATGCGTGAAAAAGTGCTCTATTGAGAGCATCGAGCCAGATAGGGTCACGAATGTTTTTGATATTTGCAGACTCGTATATCCAGTCAAAGCAGTCAACACGGCCCGCCGCTGCGGCGTAAACTAATGCGGATGCAAACATATCTTTAGTTACTGGTGCTAAACTGCGTTCAAAAATTTCTTCCATTATATCGGGCCTACCTAAGGATGCTGCTAATTCAAACAACATGGTACAATGTAGGTTATCAAGAATTAAAGGTGCTTCCAAACTCGTATCGCAGTTGGTATATGAAGTAGCTCCTATTTTAGCGGCTTTATCGAGCAACCATTCCATTCTAACGGTAACTGGCAGAGTATTTCCTTTATCATCAACTACTTCGATACCGAACTGAGTAGCATCTTCAGTTGAAAGTGGGCCAGCGACAAGATCATGCGATAGGAAACAAGAAAGAAATATAAAAGTCTCATGATTGGTTAAGGCAAATAGGCGTGTTCCTGAAGGTTGCAAATAGAAGATCTTTAGTAATATATCAAGATCGATGCGCTTGTCGCTAAAGAGTTTCATACGCTCTAAAAAAGATTTTAGTAAGCGATATATATTAGATACTGTATGGGTGTCCAGTCCATTAACAACAACTAATTCATTACCAATAAGGCTTCTGGCTGCTGCTACAATGAATGTAATGGCATAGTTCCAGCTTTTCTCATCGAAGGAAGCACCGCATGTAAAGAGTAGCTTTAATACGTTCTCCATGTCTGCGGCTTCTTGCTCATAGTTTCCAGACTTGAGCGCCCTTAAAAGTGCACCAGTCACGACAATACCGAGAGCATTGGTAGGCTTTGTTCTCGTTATGCCATTAACTGATTTGACCGTTTTGTTCATTGTTGACGTTGCATCCGCACCGTTATTTAACAGGAATGCTATGCAGTCATGACGAACTCTGGAAGCTGCAAAATGAAGGGGACGAGAGCCATCCTCGCTGGCGGCATCGATGCTTGCACCTCTTTCAAGAAGGATTTTTAGAATCTCAAGATAACCTCGACCGGCGGCTAGGTGAACGGCCGATCGCCCCGCGTCGTCAGTAATGGTGACATCGGTCTCGTGATCTTGAAGGATCCTTAAAGCTAGTTTACGATTCCCTCTTTTGAGTGCAATTAAGAGATTTCTTCCGTAAAATGCTGGATCTTTCTTGGTGTCGGTGCTCTTTGGTTTTTGCTTTGTGTCACTTTTCTGATCTTCAAGATCATAAAGTTTTCGCTTACCGTCGCCTATGGCAGAAAGCGTGCTAGGTAATCCTAGGCAAAACGCACAGGTAAGAGTTGCAAAAAATAAGCTGTTTTTCATTAACAAAATGCCTTTCTAAAGTTAGTGGGCGAGTACTTTAAATAAAAAAAGATCCTATCTTGAGGACCTTTTTTGATAAAGAATGTTTCCACCTTAAAGACTAAACTAATTTAATAATATTTCAAGATTGTATTAATAAATAGTTTTTGGTTCGCTATTTTTCTCTTTTGAAGTACCGATTTTTTTGAATAGCTTTGCGGACTTTAAGCCTTTTTTTACTCTGTAACGTGTTCTTTTTTGAGGTACACTTTGACGCCGATGCCTATGAGAGCTATAAGTCCTAGCAAAAGGCCAATAAGTTTGAGTAAATCACTTAAAGAGGCCCATGACTGCATAAGGCCTGTAAGGAGTGTCAAGGTGCCACCCATGATAAACCCTATTTCAAGTGGAAGCACTGGGATGAAAAATGCACCTAAGAATGCAAACAAAGCGATGATGATGGCTATGTAAAGATGAGTTTTTAGTGGAACTTCATTAACGCGCTTATATGTTGTATTTCTACTCTCACGTGCAACTTCGATGTTATTTCTCAATGTTGCAAGCTTTGATTCAAGAGCATTGACTTCTTTATCTATCTCTATGCTTTGTGCTGGTTGCTGTGTGCTGACGATTTTTTGAGTAATTTTTAATTCCCGAAGCTCTTCATCTGCTTCTCTCCTTTGTTTTTCTAAGTCTTTGCAGTTCACGCCTTTGTACTCGCACTGAATATCGTCATATGCGACAGTTGGTTTGATGACGCGGGCTAAAAGGTAAGCGACAAAAGGAAGTAGAAGTCCGATTGCGATGCTTAAAGTTATATCTCTTACAAGTGCAGCAAGTGTATGCGTCTTTCTAAGATCCATAATTATACCTTTCTTATATGATCAATTTCATCGCAACTAAAACTATTGAGCGTCTATTCTTATCATCTGGATGGGTCAAGTATACGCTCCAGTTTATCTTTTGCCAAGATATATGAACGATTTGGTTTTTATAAGGAACAGTAAGTTTGATGCTTGTAATAGATGTATTGGTATTCTCTGAAAATTTGCATAAACTAGGTAGGCAGTTTTAAAATGCAAGAGAATAGTCATGATTTTTTCACCGCAGCCAGCAGTTGTTTACATTATTACAAAGCTTGAACTTGGTGGAGCGCAAAAAGTATGCCTTGCCCTTTTTAAAGAGCTTCAAAAACGAAATGGAATTGTGTATCTCATCACCGGCAATGAAGGTGAGCTTGTTGATCAAGTGAAGGATTTACCGAACGTTTTTCTTCTTAAAAGCCTCAAACGCGAGGTGCGTTTTTTTTCTCTATTTTCAGAGGTTAAAACATTTTTTTCGATGATGCGCATTTTGCGTAACCTTAAAAAGAAACATGCAGATATCGTCGTTCATACTCATGGCTCAAAGGCTGGTGCATTGGGTCGATTTGCAGCATTTTTTGCCGGTATAAAAAAGAGAGTACATACGATCCATGGCTTTCCTTTTCATGGGCATATGAGCTTTCCCGTCTGGTTTGCACTCTATTCGATAGAGGTTTTGTGTGCTCCGTTGACGACGCATTATATTTGCGTATCTAATGCTGATGTCCAAACGGGGATTAAAAAAGTACCCTTTTTTAAAGAAAAGTTCTCGCTTATACGTGCAGCTGTAGATATTGAGCACTTTTTTATACCAGCTCGTCAAACAAGTGCTTTTCCAGATCGTGGGAAACCTTTCATTTTTGGAACAATTGCTTGCTTTAAAAAGCAAAAAAATATTTTTGATACGCTCAAAGCTTTTCAACATGCTCATGAACAAAATCGCTATGTTCGCCTTGAAATAATAGGAGATGGTAGGCTACGACCTGCAATTGAAATATGGATTAAAGAGCACAATTTGCATAGCGTTGTCACGCTCCATGGTTGGCAACATGACGTTAAACCCTTTTTAAATAGCTGGCATGCCTTTGTGTTAACTTCTTTATGGGAGGGTCTTCCTTGTGCGCTTATTGAAGCTCGGCTGAGTAAATTGCCTATTTTATGCTACGATACTGGCGGTGTTCGTGACGTTATTTATCATGGAGTTAACGGATTTGTCTATCCCCAGTATGAATGGAAACAGCTTGCTCGCGGGATGCTTTCTCTGGCTTCGGATGAGCTTTTGTTTATAGCACTTCGCCATTACCCAGATAACCTTACTGATTTTGGTCTGACTACGATGATACACAAACATGAACAACTGTATTCGGTGCTTTAGAGCTTATTTATTGTTTAATATTGCTTATTATTTTAACTCTTGTTAAAAATGGTATGAAAAGCCAAGCCAAGCTGTGTAAGTGTTAGATGTTCTTAGGGGTACAAATCCATACGATGCTCCAACGTTAAGAGAAAAAGGATAGGCAGTTTCTTTTAAGGTGAAGCTGTATTGTCCGTAAAGCGTGTGGCGAGTGTAAGAATCCAATAATCTCTTTTTTGCAAGATCTACGTGTTTTTTAGGTACAAGAACAAAGTAAGGATTGAAAGACAGCCTTGGGTTATAGCCTAATTCTACAGAATGGTTGTCTTTTGTATATGCGAGGGCGGCGAGAAAATCAACTATCGTTCCAACATCGTTTTTTTGATTGAAATAGTTATACGGTAATTTATGAATTGCGTACCCTATTTCTTTATCAAGAAGGTAATGCTGAAAACCTTTTAAAGTACTAAAGCGCTCAAATTGATGAATCAAGCGTGCATTTACTTTGACGGCTGCGTTTTCACCGCTCACATTGCTAACCCAAAAAGTGTACAGCGTATCAAGTCCCGTGCCCAGTGACACATGGAACTTATGTTCTAGCTTTATTGGTTCGGTAAGATTTATTTCTTTTAATTGTTCTCTAGTGTAACAAGGCAGTATGGAAAGACCAGTCAATCCATAAAGGCTTACAAAGCTGTATGGCGTACGTATAAAATCATATCCAACGCTAAAAAGCCCACTGTTAAAACCAAAATCTGCTGTTGAGGTATTTAAAGAGGTGTTATTTGTCAAACTTCTACCAAACGTATTTGCTTGTTCGCATAAAGTGAGTGTTGAGTCGCCTGTTATATCATTAAGCTCGTATACATCCGATAGATAGTCCGAAAAATGTGTTATCGGTGCACTAACACTACTATGTGAAGACTGCCCGGCGAGGGCAATAGTCGCTTCTAGCCATAGCGCATGCAAGGAATACCTTAAAGTTCCAATACCACCTGCGATACAGCTTTCATAACTCATGCGGTGCGCATTGTCTTTGGTGTAAAAGAAGAAGGGAGCCATAGATGCGCTAAATGTATACGCTTCAGGTTGAGGCAAAACGCTTTCTAGTGCATTTCTCAAAACCAAATCATAAGCAATTGGCCTTGCGTATATCGTAATATAAATGTTTGGAATCAGTAGGCCAATTATAAGAAGCTTTTTTAGAAAGATCATTCTTTTCCTGTTACAAAGATTGTGTCAGGTAAAGTATAGAGATAAAAAAATTACTTTCAATAATTTAAAAGCAATTATTAGTTTGAGAAATGATATTTTAAAATGAAATGTATAGTGTTATTAGTGACTACTTTGCTGTAGTGCGCTTAGTGCGGGGTTTTGAATAAAGATAGTCGTCTTCGATACGTTCAAGTGGTGCTAAGGTTTTATAGGTGTTCCAGCTTGTCCGAACAATGGGTGGTGGATTAAAGCGATGTTTCCAAACAAATAAGCGTGTTTTAGGATCTCCGGGGCTACCGCTTCCAAAATCTCCGTAGCGTTCTTTATAATCCTCATACTGCTTATCTGATGAATATTTTGCCAAAATCGATGCAGCGCCAACGACTGTGTATGTTTCATCTGCACGGTGCTCGGGTACTATATGAGCATCAAGTATATTTTTTTTATCGAACACAATGCTTAAAGGGAGTGTCGAACTATTGGCTAAAAACTCATAGCGCTCACGAAATTTTTTCTCAGAAGTTTCCCAGTTATCGACATATATGAATTCAGGAACGCTTTCTTGCAGATCGCTTATAATCTTGAATACGGTCAACATTTCCCACTCATTAAGATTAAAGCTTTTGTTATCGATCATTGCCGGTGTAAGCTGTTGAATGCTGATAGTAAGCGCAGTTTCTTGAATAATCGCAGCAAGCTGGTCTCTTTTTTTCCTTGCTACGAGTTTACTATCTTTGACCCCTAAACGCTTCCATTTTTTTATCGTTTTTTCATCCGCTACAACACCCGCTACAAAAATGCTCCCAATGCAGGGACACTTTGTCGCATCGTCTATGCCAGCTACTATCTTACTCATGAATCCTCGGCAGCATGTTCATTAATTCAATTATATAATTTTCAAATTCCATAAGCAAATAATTTCTCTTGCGGGCTCCTATATGTTCGATTTAGTTTGCATGGTATACTAGCTCATTAATAAAAACTGGTATCTTTTTCTCAAAAAGGCTTATTTGATGGTTTACAAGGATATTCTGCATGCTATAGGTAATACGCCTTTGATAGAGCTCGATCTTGGTACACCGGCAACCATTTACGCAAAGCTTGAATATCTGAATCCGGGTGGCAGCATCAAAGATCGTACCGCCTTATATATGATCGAAAAAGCTGAGCGCGATGGCACGTTAAAACCGGGTGGAACTATCATTGAAGCATCATCGGGAAACCAGGGAATAGGCGCTGCGCTTATTGGAGCGGCTAAAGGCTATAGAGTTATTATTACAGCTTCCCAGAAGATAAGTACGGAAAAAGTAGATACCTTGCGAGCGTATGGGGCCGAGGTACAGCAATACCCGCCAACGAGCTCATTTTCAGATCCAGATAATTATTATAATAAAGCACTTTCATTACACCGATCAACTCCAAACTCATTCATGCTTAATCAATACTTTAACCTTGATAATAGTGAAGCCCATTATCACTTGACGGGGCCTGAGATTTGGAAACAGACAAAAGGGCACATTACTCATTTTTGTACGGGCGCTGGCTCTGGTGGCACGGTAAGCGGGGCTGGAAGGTACTTAAAGGAGCAAAACCCTTCTATTAAAGTGATTGCAGTGGATGCGTTAAATTCTTATCGGACTACCAAAGGAAACCCGAAGCCGTATAAAATAGAAGGCTTTGGTATAGATTATGATTCTCCGCTTATTGATAGTAAGATCATTGATGAATTTCTTCCAGTTTCAGATACTGATGCTTTTGACATGTTAAAGCGTTTGGCTCGAAAGCACGGTCTTTTAGTGGGCCCCACAAGCGGTGCTGTAGCGCATGCGGTCTTTCAGTACGCCCAAAACCTGACACCAAATGACACTATTGTGACACTCTTTACCGACTCGGGAAGAGCATATCTTACAAAAGGCTTTTATAGTTAAAGCTGAATAGTGCTTTCAACTTGTGGATAAGGTGCTATGAGCGTACGCGGAATAACGTTAAGCGTTTGTCCAATTTTTAAGCAAGCAAGGCTCCTGTTTTCAAGATGTGGCATATACGCTTTCCACCAAGCTTGTAAGCGCTTTATCGGATCAAGCGGTTTATCTATTCCTAAATGATATGCTCCCCAGTGCATGGGAACGAATGCTCGTGCACCAAGATCAAGAAATGCTTGCGCGGCTTCTTCGGCATTAACATGTGAGCAGTACATAAGCTCACGCGGTTCACAGGGCCCTATCGGCATAAGTGCCACATCGATGGATGGATATCGCTCAGCAATAGCTTTAAAATGGCTGCCATAAGCAGTATCGCCCGCAAAATAGACTGAGCTTGTTCCGTAGGTGTGTCCTTCGATCATCCATCCGCCCCACAAAGAGCGATTATGATCAAAAAAACCGCGGCGTGACCAGTGAACAGCGGGTACAAAAGTACAATGAAGTGTGTCGGAGAGCGCTAACCGGTCCCACCACATACACTCATGGACGCGCTCAAATCCGCGAGCGCTAAACCAACGCTTATCACCATGGGGAACTAAGAATAGTGGGTTAAAGCGTTCTTTAAGCACATGAAGAGAATAGGCGTCCATGTGGTCAGGGTGGTTATGGGAAAGAAGGACCGCGTCAATGGGTGGAAGGCGGTCTATGGTAATACCTGGTGGTGTGAGTCGCTGAAATCGAAGAAAATAGCAGAGATTTCCAAAGATGGGATCAGTCAAAATTGTTTTGCCGCCTATGGTGATGAGAAAAGTCGAGTGGCCAATCCATGTAACATGCGTCTCACGCGTTAAAAAAGCGGGTGGTGGTAAAGGGGAATGATCTAGAACCCAGGTTTTAAGCTCTTTTGTATCAAAGGTCCTTGATGATAACATTAAGCGAACAAACGCGCGTACAGCCCTCCAAAACGTATTTTTAGTTTTTTCTCCAGGATAACTTGCAAAACGGTCTTTGTGCACATGCGGAAAATGCCACCTGTTCTGAGCCATAGTTGTTACTTTTTACTTTTGATAAGCAGTTTAAGGGTGGTATACTAAACACTAATGCTACCCTACTTTGAGCAAAATATCAAAAAGAGTCTCGAATGTTTTTCTTATTGCAGTAAGGCCTTTCCATGATTGAATATCAAGACTTTTCAAAGGTGAAGATATGCGTAGGCACTATCACACAAGTTGAACCATTCCCAGAGGCAAGAAAACCTGCCTATAAGCTTCTTATAGATTTTGGTTTACAAATTGGCACAAAAAGATCTTCAGCGCAAATTACAGAGCACTACCCAGATCCTCAAAAGCTTATTGGAAAGCAGATTTTAGCAGTCGTTAACTTTCCGCCAAAGCAGATTGGGCCTTTTGTTTCAGAGGTCTTAACGCTTGGTCTTCCTGATGATCGAAAGACAGTTGTACTTGTAGGTCCAGATAGCAAGGTGCCAAATGGGAGTCAGCTTTTTTAGGGTAGCGGCTTTTAATTAAGAATGTCTGTAGTTCTGCATTTAACTGATAAGTCAAAGCTTGTTAAAGTTATAGATAATTGTTGTTTCACGCAATCAAACGATTTAGTTCACCAATAAGATAAAAAGGTATAGATCTGAGTTGGTAATGGACATTGTTGCCCTGAGTGTCTTTGATATTTATCTCCGATAATTCTGGCAGATTGGAATTAATACGGATGGCTTTAGAAAGACCCTTTAGGTACATAAATCGATGTAATGATTTCAGCGTTCCCGATTTTCCAGCTTTTACTTCGATGGGAATAACATGAGTGCCACTTTGAATAACATAGTCAATTTCTGCGTCTCTGCCCCTTTCCGTGCTTAGCCAATAATAGAGAGCGGGCTCTTGATAAAAAGGATATATAGTCCTTAATAGTTGTCCCGCGACTTGCTCGGCAATACCTCCTTTATTAATTAAATCTAACTCATTCACTGATTCGAGTTCATTGAGTGAAAGCCCTAAATCAGCTGAACAAAGTCCGACATCGATAAGGATGGCTTTTGTATATTGTTTGAGGAGTTGAGATGCGAGGGGTACGCCGTTTGAAGCAGAAGCACGAACTAGATGACATAATTTTGCTTGAGATAAGAGGTCTAAGGCTTCTTTTATTTGTGTGCTTCGCACGTTTGCATTTACCTTGCTGAAAACAATTTTTTTTCCTAAGTGTTGCGGTATTGCAGTTAAAACCTCGTTTAGAAGAGCTGAAGGAATTCGAGGACTATATTTACCAAAATCGTTGCGATACGTTTGTATGATGTCGTGATGTATTTGACTTACGTCTGAAGGTGAATGATTATTAATCCAACTTAGAACTGCAGCTGGCATTCCTCCAACGATGACATATTCCTTGAAAAGGTTAATGAGTTTTTCATGGCTCACTTCAGCTATTGCGCTGTCCCACGTGAATTCTTTTAAATGAGTTGCGAGTACATCCTTCTTTTGAGCGAGCAGAAATTCTTCAAATGAAAATGGCTCTAGATATAGGAAGCTTACTCGGCCAACAGGCATGCTTAATTCCTGCTTGCCAAGAACGAATTCTAAGAGTGAGCCAGCAGCAATGACCGGAAGATGTGGCATGTCTTCCGAAAACCAGCGCAACTTGGCTAATAGTTCTGGAGCTTCCTGTATTTCATCTATAAATAGGAGAGTGTCTCTTGCGTCAATTGCTGTATCAAAGGCGCCTTCTAGCCGCTTTAGAATTACGGTAGGCTCATTTGAAGAGAAAGCAGTGGCTAACTTTGGATATTTTTCTAAATTAACCTCTATAAGCTTTTTTCTTGTAGACTGTGCAAAATGTCGAACAAGCCAAGTTTTTCCAACTTGGCGCGCACCTCGGATAATGAGAGGTTTTCGATTATCAGATGTAAGCCATTTATCTAAAAAGGCCATGGCTGTTCTACGCATCGCAAGCACCTTTTTTATTTCATCTTAACAGTCTGTCAGGTCAAAATCAACAAAAAGAATACCATGTTTTTACAAAAATCCGCAAAAAGAAGGCCTTCTTTTTGAGTTAACAGCTTAGGGTTCATCGTCATTCATTTGACCGACAAACCGATTGAGTCTAGTTATATTTTGTGTGCTTAAATGCTTTCGGCTAAGAAAGCTATTTTTCTTAACGTAGCTTTAAAAGCTCTCGTAGATGAAAACAGAATGCTTGAAATTCCGCACATGGCCGCGGCTTCCACGTTAACTCTTTTATCATCAACAAACAGAATGTGTTTTCGTTCATGACCTTGATTTTTTACGTGAGTAAGAAATTTTTCATAAAAGCAAAGACGAGGTTTTTGGCAATATTCCAGTGCTTTAGTGGGTATAAAAATGCCATCAAAAAGTGAAAACACATCTGGATATTTAGCGCTAAGAGCTGCATGCATTTTTTCCCCGATGTTTGATAGGACGTACAATTTTACGCCGTGTTGTTTTAAAGCCTGTATGACCTCTAGCATTGCAATGTCAGGTTTTTGCTCATTTTCTAATGCGAGCAAATGTTTGCCAAAAAGAGCTAATTTGGGGTGCTTTTCAACAAGACGCTCATAGACGTCATCCCCAACATTTGTCGTTTTTCGAATGTTAGATAGGTTTTTCCATAAAATTGGATTACAAAGAAGTTTTAATGCTTGCACTTTGTGTGGAAAACGTGTCAGAGACAGCGTTATATCGATAAATGAGCGGTGAAAGATAACTTTGTGGAGGTCAAATGCGCAAAGGAGCTCGTGGGGGTAAATAGAAGAAAGGTGTGGCCCGAATATATTATGCACGTCAAACCTGGCTAAGGATCTTTTTGATGTTTATTTCAGTGTAACAGTTGATGATGGCATCGGCTTTTTTTAATGCGAGTGGATTACCGCCGGTATTAATACCGATACAGTACATACCAGCTCCTTTAGCAGCTTGTACACCAAAGGCTGAATCCTCAATCGCTATGCAAAGCTCAGGTTTATAACCTAATTCTTTTGCAGCATGCATGTAGAGGGCAGGGTCAGGCTTTGGGGTATAATTTACAGCCGATACGCCATAGATATGCTTGCCAAAAAACTGGCGTAAGTTAAGTATCTCATCAGTGAGCCTGATGGTATGATCATCAGCATTGGTTGCTATTGCTTTATCAAGATTAAACGTGCAAATGGCCTTATGAAATTCTTTAAACCCTTTGATATAGACGATGCCTTGTTTGTAGAGAGAAATAGCTATTAAACGCCCTTCTCGAGCGAGATCTTCAGGAGACTCCTTGAGGTTTGCAAGCTCTTTGATTGCAATGCAACTTTTTTGAAAGGTCAGACCATGGGTTCTGCTGTCAAGCTCGGTTCGTAATTCGGGGGTATAGCATATACCCCGGCTTTCAATAAGGATCTGGTTGGTCTGTTTCCAGATACGATCAGTATCAACAATTGTACCATCCAAATCAAAAATAATTGCTTTATATTTCATACTTTATTCCTTACTTTGATTGGATTAAACTATACGATAGTATGCAATTGGTCTCAAGCTTTTTTTATGAGAGCGCTTATTACACTCCTAAGGTATGTCTATGCTTAAGTACTTTAACCGCGCATTACCCTTTACTCTCTGCTGGCTTACAGGAGAGCTTTTAACGTTTTTTAAGATGCACTTTATTATTGGTTCTTGGACAGCGTTCTTTTCCGCCTCGCATTCTTTTACCCCATTGGTTGGCTACCACGGTGGTACAAAGGCCTCCTTAATCTATTTCAGTTTAAGAACCCTTTCTAAGGTGGGTGTATCGGGAAAAGTCTCAAGCCTTTTAGTAGTATATCATCTGCCAACTCTGTTGGGAAGCCTTTATAGCTCGTGGACAAGGCCGTCCCAAACTAACCTATTATTAAGAGTCCTTTCAAGCCTAATATCTGGAGTATGCATTGTTCTTTTTGGGCTACATCCTGTCGGCTATCAGGCTTTATTCTATACTTCATTATGGATTTTTCCTCTCGTGATGGCTTTTGTCAAAACCGAGCACTTCTTTTTGCACGCCCTTGCAAGCACGTTGACGGTACATGCGGTAGGCTCAGTGCTCTGGCTCTATACCCATACGCTTACACCAGAAATCTGGCTTGCCCTTATTCCTATTGCAGCTATCGAGCGAGTTCTTTTCGCGCTTGGCGCTGTTGGTCTTAATATGCTGTATGGGGAGCTTCCTTACGTGTTGGCTATGCTCGAATCAGCTTTACCATCAACTAAGCGACCTATTGCCCTTTTGACGCGCTTCAAAGAGAGTATTTATGAATAAGGGCCTACTTTTTGCGTGCTTTATAGTTGTTGTGAGCATCTACATTTTGTCTCAGGGATGGCATGCATTCTCTAAGAGAGATGATGCGATGTTGCCATCTATTAAGCACTTGGGTGTTATAATGGATGGCAATCGACGATGGGCCAAAAAATCGGGGCTTTCTCCCTGGATTGGCCACCGTAAAGGGGTCGAACCGGTAAAGGCCACAATTAGTTTTTGCTTAAAGCACAATATCCCCTATTTGACGCTTTACGCATTTTCGCTTGAAAATTTTAAGCGGTCTCAGCAAGAGCTTGATTTCTTATTCAATACGCTTGCCCAAGAAATTGCAAGCAAGGAGCTTGGCGAGCTTTTTGAGCAAGGTATTAAAGTGCGGTTTATTGGAGATAGAAGCCTTTTTCCTAGTCAGCTTGTTCCAATCATCAACGATATTGAGGAAAAAACTGCGGGTGGTACGCGCATGGAACTTACCATTTTGTTTTGTTATGGTGGTCGGCAAGAACTTTTTGAAGCTGCAAAAAAGCTTGCCCATGAGGTTAAAGAGGGAAGAGTAGATAGTTCGATGATAACTCAAAAAGACTTTGAAGCTTGCTTATGGACGGGCAATTTGCCAACACCGGAACTTATCATAAGAACCGGTGGAATGTGTCGACTGAGCAATTTTTTGCCGTATCAAGCCGCTTATAGCGAACTCTACTTTCTTAAATGCTTCTGGCCCGATATTACGGAAGATCATCTTATAGATGCATTACTTTGGCTTAAAGATAGACCGAGAAACTTTGGTGCCTGAAATCCAGCAAACATGTTTTTGCAGATGGCTGCGGGACTTGGTTCCAGATTTCGTTGTGCTATACAGAAATAAGGGCATTTATAGGAATGAACTCCATTAGATGCCCCTGAATAAATTAAGATTCGTATCTTGAGTCAGATATAACTTATATTAGTAACTAACTGCGTAATTTAATTTCTCTTTCTAAACGTGCTTTGTATGATTGTCCTCGTTGCCATAAATAACAGGACAAAGTGCCTAATACCAAAATACTCAGAGTAGTCGGTGCCGCCATAAGTATATGTAGCACTCTTTGAAACTCCGCATCACCTAACACACGTACGAGTTGGCCTTCTTGTGTCTGAGCATTAATTATTTCCCCAGCAGCAATAGCTTCGAGTTGCTCTTTTGTTAAAGTCACAGTTCCACCCTCTCTTACATGTGGGATTTGGAGGAAGGAGGTTGCACTTTCTATCAGGGCTTGCCAATCATAAGACTTTTCCTGGGAAAGCGGCTCAGCAGAAAAAGTTGCTTGCTGTATTGCAAATAAAACAAACAAAGAACAAGCTAGTAAAATTTTATTCATGTATTTTCCCTCGTCTATCTTCATTTAATGTACATTTTAACATTCTCAAATAATGCCGTTTAAAACAAAAAAAGTCAATTAGAAGCTTTCTTTGAGTGTAGTTCGTATAAACTTAGAGCTTTTTATATGCCCAGGAAGAGTTGTCGGGTTTTGTGGCTTTTTCAGTCAACTGAAGTTGAATGATGGGCGGTTTTTCAAAATCTATAAAAGAGCCTGCAAGAGGTTGCTGAGCAGTGACCATGTGTTCTTGGTTTTGAGTATCCACGTGGGGTAGGCTGCGACCATCTTTATCTTTGCAATACGCTTCAAAGCGAAGGCCTTCGTCCTTTAAAAAACTGCTGACCAATCCGTATGGCTTATTGCATAGGGATGGCATAAGTCGTATAGGTGATCTGCCTGATGAAATATAGAGAATGAGTGTTTTATGTTCCATAGGCGCATGTGCTATCGGGTATTGCGCAATGCAGCGGCCTACAGGATAAGTATTGCTCTGGCAGTTGTACATTTTTAGACGAATCCCAAGGTCACGTGCTTGTTTTGCAATAGCTTGGGCATCAAGATTTTGAAAGTTTGGTGCGCTTCTAAGTGGTGGCTTTTTAGAAATAATTATACCGACTGGCTGGTAGAGCTTAAGCTTTTGGCCAGGCTGTGGATGTTGGCTTATAATGGTGCCATCGGGAAGTGCTGGCTCTTCAACACAATCTATAATTCGCAACTTTATTGGATACTTAAGAAGGGTAGATAAAGCATCTTTAAGAGATTGACCCTGGAGTGCTGGAGCTTGAAAGGTTTCTGGGCCCATAAGGCCTAAGATACTATAATAGCCAGCTATAAAAAAGAAAAATGGTAAAGTCCAGAGGCAACTTTGTGAAAAGGATTTTAGGGTTGTCAAGACGCACCGTAGACTGTAAGCCGGATTCTGTGCTGCTTTCAGGGCAGCGGCAACCATTAATCTAGGCGATATACCCGTGTGTTAGCAGAACGAGCAACTTCCACACTGCTTTATCTTGCTCCCGATGGGGTTTTTCCTCTGCTTCAATTACTTGAAGCAGCCGTGTGCTCTTACCACACGTTTTCACCCTTACTAGCGGTAAAGCTAGCGGTTATTTTCTGTGACACTATCCGTAGCTCTAGGCCCCCTGGGTTTACCCCAGGCATCGTGCTCGTTAGGAGTCCGGACTTTCCTCAAAATGCCCTCGAAAAGTGCATTCCGCGATTGCCCGTCTACTGTACGCCCTGATGTCTACTAGAATATCAAATGCGGAAAATTCTGTCTAGAAAGGACGTCACAAAGCCCGGAAAATGAATCTATCTAGCTTCTAACGCCTTGATAGTATACTATGCTGATAATAGTTGTAAAAAGTTTGCAATAAAGAATGTGCCTGACCAGCTATCATAGCTGAAAATGCAACGATATGCAGCAGTAAAAAAAGCTTATAAACGCAAATACGAGCGCTAGACTCCTGAAGAACTTGTCTTAAAAAAAGAGCGCTCATACCACTTTCGCGACAAAAAGAGTATCTCTGAAATTTGCTGGAAAACCGGTCATGTAGGCTAGAGCTAAAGGGCAAAAGCCAGTTAGAGCATAGAGCATACGCGAATCTGAAAACCAAAGTACTACGTGATACTTAATGAGAATATGAAGTCTAGAGGAATTTGCCTAGATTTCGTAGACACAATCTGCTAAATGAGGTGTTAAACCGGTAATGCACAAAGCTTTATTTGAAAAAGCACGGTTTAAAATCACCGTCGCTTTCCAGCGAATTCTCCGTCTTTTACGTTGTTAACATGAAGAGTGCGTTTTTTGCTGATTGGCTTTGGAGTAATAGCAATAGTTACTTGGTGATCAAGTCGACTTAAGAACTTCAGTAGTCTTTCTATCGAAAAACCAGAAAATTTACCTTTCAATAGAGCAGAAACTTTTGGCTGGTCAATTTTAAGGATTTCACCTACAGCCTTTTGAGTAATGCATTTTTCGCGAATTATGCTATTGATTTTACTTACTAATTTTGCTTTTAGTAGAAGCTGGTCTGCATTAGCCAAGCCTAAATCAGCAAAAACATTACCAGAACTTTCTTCAAATTCAATCTTTTTCATCGCGGTTCCTTTTTATGTTGTTTATGAAGTCCCTCTGCATCTCTGAGTCTTTTCTTTATAAGCTCGATCTCGGATAAGGGTGTCTCAATGTTATGTTTTGACTTCTTTTGAAAAGCGTGAAGAACATACACTATACCGTGAAGTTTTAAGGTGTATATGGTTCGATATGTGCCGGCTTCATCATATTCGATAATTTCTAAAATACCTGCTGATGCAAAGCCTTTTAAAACTTTTGCATGTTCGTGTTTGTTTCCCTCTTGTGCCAAGAAAAGCGCATAACCCACGTCTTTTTGGACTTTCCTGGGAAATTTCTTAAGGTCTTTCTTGCTCGAACCTATCCATCTTAGAGATTTTGGAGTCATATTAATTCCTTTTTATTAATATGCCAAATTTGGCCTGATTTTTCAAGCTACTAAAGCGTGAAGAAGGTAAAATACGTAAAACGAAGATTACGATTCTAGAATAAACTCAGCCATTCTAGTCTTTGACGCCTTATAGTACACTATGCTGATAATAGTTGTAAAAAGTTTGCAATAAAGAATGTGCTTGACCAGCTATCATAGCTGAAAATGCAACGGTATGCAGCAGTAAAAAAAGCTTATAAACACAAATACGAGAGCTTTAGACTCCTGAAGAACTTGTCTTAAAAAAAGAGCGCTCATACCACTTTCGCGACAAAAAGAGTATCTCTGAAATTGCTGCAGATCCGGTCATATAGGCTGAAGCTAAAGGATAAAAGCCACTTAGCGCATAGAGCATGCGTTAATCTGAAAACCAAAGTACTGCGTGATAGTTAATAAGGATATGAAGTCTAGAGGAATTTGCCTAGTTTTCTGCGGGAGATTTTTGGGCATGCTCTGTTTATCGTTTCATTGACCAAAAAATTAGGTGTGTTAGAGTCTTTAGATCTTAATACAATAAAAATTCGGTTGAGGATTTTTCATGATTTCTAAACGCGGCATTTCCATTTACATTCATCTAACATTAACCTTGTTTTTCGTGCCAGGCTCAGTAGCTCATGCCGTTTGTCCACTACTATCAGGTATCAGTTACACATTGCCTTCTGGTTCTACAACTCCTGCATCAGTGTCATTTTTACCAAATGGCTTATATCTGGCTACCGCTAATTATAATACAAATAATGTGACAGTATTTAGCGTAGGAACGGGAGGAGTACTGAGTGCAGGTACATCGTATCCTTTGCCTGGCGGTTCTGCAAATCCCTTTTCAGTGGAATTTTCACCAAATGGCGCATACCTTGCTACAGCTAATACCAATTCAAATAATGTGACGGTATTTAATGTAGGAACGGGAGGAGTACTGAGTGCAAGCACATCATATCCTTTGCCTGCTGGTTCTACCAATCCCTATACCGTGGAATTTTCACCAAATGGCGCATACCTTGCTACAGCTAATTCTACTTCAAATAATGTAACAGTATTTAGCGTAGGGGCAGGAGGTGTATTGAGTGCAGGTATATCATATTCTTTGCCCGCTGGCGCTACCGGTCCCTTCGCAGCAGTATTTTCGCCAAATGGCGCATACCTTGCTTCAGTCAATGCAAGTTCAAATAATGTAACAGTATTTAGCGTAGGGGCAGGAGGTGTACTCAGTGCAGGTATATCGTATCCTTTGCCTTCTGGTTCTGGAACTCCCGAATCAATATCATTTTCGCCAAATAGCTTGTATTTGGTTACTGGTAATCGCAGCTCAAATGATGTGACAATATTCAGCGTGGGAACGGGAGGAGTACTGAACGCCGGTACCTCATACCCCCTACCCTCGGGTTCTACAGCGCCCCAGTCAGTAGCATTTTCTCCAAGTGGTTCATATGTTGCTATTGGTAATTATACTTCAAGTAATGTATCGATATTTAGTGTAGGAACGGGAGGAGCGCTGACTGGAGGCACTTCGTATCTTGTACCTTCTGGTGCTACACCTCGAAGAGTGTTATTTTCACCAAATAACTCATACCTTGCTATTGCCAATGATAGTTCAAATTTTGTAACACTTTTTACGATTGTTTGTCCTAGCCTATCTTCTAGTTCAGGAACTTCATATCCCTTATCGTCCGGCTCTTTTGAGCCCGATTCGGTAGCATTTTCACCAAATGGATTATTTCTTGCTACAGCAAATTATAAATCGAGCGACGTAACCATTTTTGGGGTCAATTCTACTAATATACAAGATCCGCTTACTCTAGGAACTTCTTATCCGCTACCAGGAAATTCAACAAACCCTTCTTCTCTTGCCTTTTCTTTCGATAATTCATATGTAGCAACAGCCAATAGCGACTCAAATGATGTTACCCTGTTTAAAGTAGCATCTGGACAATTAACAGGGGCTAAGTCATACGCATTACCAACAGGATCTACTAATCCAGCTTCAGTAGAATTTTCGCCTGACGGTTCTTATCTAGCTGTGGCTACAACTAACTCAAATAACGTAATCATATTTAACATTGCTGGAGGTTCTTTGACGGGAGCAACTTCGTATGCATTGCCGGTTGAGTCTTCAAATCCAACTGCAGTAACATTTACATCAGATGGTACATATCTCGCAACAGCTAATGCTGGCTCTAATGACATAACCCTCTTTCAAGTAGTTGGTGGGGTATTAAATAATGGCATATCTGAACCATTGCCAGCAGGATCAAAACAGCCCCGATCGTTAGTCTTTTTACCCAATCTAAATGGCGAGCTATTTCTTGCCACGAGTAATAGCGGTTCAAACGATATTACGATCTTTACTATAAACGCAGGCACATTCAGTGGGTCAATATCGCATCCATTACCGCAGGGAGATCTCTATCCTCAAGAATTGGCAATCTCATCGAATGGTGTCTATCTTGCAACTGCAAATAGCGGATCAAATAGTATTACGGTATTTACTCTTGCTCAAGATATCTTAGGTAACGGTAATACTTCTTATTCCTTGCCTGGCAATTCTACGGATTGCATGGCCATAGCGTTTTCACAGGACTCTGGAGGAACTACATTCATTGCCACAGCCAACCTTGCCACAAGTGACGTCTCACTATTCCCAATACTGGGCAGCCAGGGTGCTGGTACAGGAGATGGTGGCAGTAGTCTTCCGATTGGTGTTATTGTAGGAACAACCGTGGGGATTCCCGTAGGTCTTGGAGTTTTAGCTGTGGGAGCAAGCATTGCTGGTTTTTTGTTTTATAAATACTTGCACAGACATCATGCTGGCAGCGTTAATTTTGGAGGCGAAACTGACGTTTCGTCGACCCTTTAAAATCGATGAAGACGCACTATTCGCACTCTCCCACATATTACGTTGAAATACATTAAACTTCCATTATTAATTGGCATTTGTCAACCATCCTTTTAAACTTCACCTTTTACAAAAGCGCGGAGCTTATAAGGGTAGAAAAAATTGCTTAACTCCTGAAAAAGTTAAGGTACTATAAAGAGTGGGCTCGAGCACGAGGCTGGGCTTTATGGAAGGCTTTGATTACACTTGTTCCGTTAAAACTCATGACAAGCAAAGCAGCACTAAAACAGTTTCACGTTATACATGAAATTGTTAATGAACATACATTATCTCTGAGTCTTTTCTTTATAAGCTCGATCTCGGATAACGGTGTCTCAATGTTGTTTTTTGACTTCTTTTGAAAAGCGTGAAGAAGGTAAAATACGTAAAACGAAGATTACGATTCTAGAATAGACTCAGCCATTCTAGTCTTTGACGCCTTGATAGTATACTATGCTGACAATGGTTAAAAAGTTTCCAATTAAGAATGCGCTTGACCAGCTATATGAGCTAGAAAATGCAACGGTATGAAGAAGTAAAAAAAAGCTTATAAACACAGATACGAGAGCTTTAGACTCCTGAAGAACCTGTCTTAAAAAAAGAGCACTCATACCGCTTCCCGACAAAAAGAGAATCTCTAAAATTGCTGCAGATCCGGTCATATAGGCTAAAGCTAAGGGGAAAAATCCACTTAGAGCATAGAGCATACGCGAGTCTGAAAACCAAAGTACTGCGTGATAGTTAATAAGGGTAGGAAAAATGAGTCTATATCCCGTCCATCCTGTCACGATAAGATCGGTCATAAGGCATCCCAGGGATAAGAAAACTCTACGTTTCCAGCGGCTCTCCATGCTTGTACCTATTTTTTGCGCTATGAATAACCAGTATATCAGTGTATGATGGTATAAGAGTACTTTCAAAAAATCACTTAAGCAATATGAAAAAACAAGCCACATCAGTGTTGCAACACCCACGTACCCTTATTGTTGGTGTGCAGGCACCGTATAATCCCATCAAAGACATCAATTCCTATTTTGAGGAATTCAAAAACCTTGTACACTCAAGCGGTAGGGAATTCGACTTTGAGTTTTTCATTAAGTTACGAGCTATTGATACCGGTTATTTTCTTACGAAAGGTAAGCTTGACGAGCTTACTGCATTTTGTGCTCAGAAAGACGTTGAAGTCATTATCTTTTCCGAAGCGCTTTCAGCTATGCAAGAGCGCAATTTGGAGGATGCTCTCCATTGTCCTATCATTGATCGTACACTTCTCATTCTTGAGATTTTTGAAAAAGGCGCAACATCTGCTGAGGGCAAAAAACAGGTTGCTCTTGCTCGACTAGAGTTTGATAAAACTCGACTCGCAGGCCGCGGTGTTTCGATGTCACAGCAAACCGGTCGAATTGGTGTGCGTGGACCGGGTGAAACGCAAAAAGAAAAAGAGACGCAGCATATTGAACGTCTTGCAGTAAAACTTAAAAGAGATCTGGAAAGGCTTGAACAAATTCGTCATACCCAGCGCCAAGGACGCCTTCAAAGTGGATTGCCACAGTTATGCATAATCGGGTACACAAACGCAGGTAAATCAACAATTCTTAATGCACTAACTAAAAGTGAAGTACTTGCTGAGAATAAACTTTTTTCAACGCTTGATACCTCAACGCGTGAACTGTATCTCGATAATAAAAAGCAAGCACTCATCTCTGACACGGTTGGATTTATTCAGCAGCTGCCGCATCACTTAGTGAATGCTTTTAAGTCTACGCTTTCAGAGCTTGAGTATGCCGATCTTTTACTTCACGTTGTTGATATAGCTGATCCTAATTGGCAAGAGCATTGTCTTACGGTGCATAGTGTCTTAGAGGAGCTTGAAATCGATAAGCCAATGCTTTATGTGTTTAACAAGATTGATAAAATTGATACGACTCCGCTCGCATTAGCTCTTCAAAAGTATAAACCACACGTGCTTGTCTCAGCTAAAGAGGGAGCATTAAGCCAGCTTACAGATTATTTAAAAGTATGGCTTGCTGATTGGAAAGCCCTCAGAAAGCCAAATCCTAAGTAGTGCCTATAGGTTGATATCCCCAGCTTTTAAGAATGCTATCAACGTTATCCTGGTAGGTAGAGATAAGATTTTTTGTATGACTATTAAGAACATCTCTGAATGCATCAGTAAGTGTTGTATCATTCCACGGTGAGGCTTTATTGACAGTACCTGCTTGATCTTGGATAAGCTTATCAAGCGCGACCATGTCTGCGACCTGATTATGATACGAATCAATGAGCTGTTGACCCAGTTCTTTTATCTGTTCATCTGTCATTTTTTCGTCACCTTGCTTGGTACCTCCAAAGAAACTCCAAATTGAACCAAGGGCATTAGAAAACTTACTAAACGCTTGTTTAACGGAGCTTGTTTCTTTTTCAGCTATCTTGGCCATGATTGTGATAGTAATACGAGAAAGAATCTGGTTATGTACCATTTGAGCTTGTAAAGCGTCCCTTCGAGTATCGATCATGAAACGATAGGCTTGAGTGATTCTTCTTTTTGCTAGCCAACGATTAAGAAAGAAGCGCTCATTAAGGTTTTGTTCCATTTTTTTGAATGCGGCTTCAACTTCAACTGCACGTGCGTTAGGTTCAAGCCCCAATAGAACATAAAGCTGATCACGAGCTTTATCAGCTGTAGCAACTTTGTCATCAACTTGTTTCTTGTAATCTACTGCGTTATCAACAAGCTTGGTAAGATCGGTTGAAACAAGTTTCTTCATACCCTTCATTGCACGGTTCCAGACGTCCGTATTTTGTGGTAGTTCTTCCGGTTTATATCCTGCTGCGATCATTTGCTGTCTCAGGGCTTCACGTGAAGCTGGATTTGGCTTTAGTTGTTCAGAAAGGACGTATAAGCTTGCGGCAGTACCAAGACCCGAGAAAATGCCGCCAATGTCAGAAAAAATCCCGCCTCCAAAACTACCGATGGTTGTGCCAAGAACAGCACCTATGGGCCCACCAACGGCGGTACCAACCACACCTCCCAACATTGGAGAGCCATAGCCAATGGCGATTTTTGTGGTAAAGAACGCAAGAATACCTGCAGGGAGTATACTGTACCATGCGCCAGCGGATCCCGCCAGTCTTGCCTTCTGAATACTAGTTTTCCAGCGTAGCGATAAGCTTACGAGTCCGCCGTTGACGACATTTTTAATTTCTTTGTAGAGCGTTTTAAACTCTTCAAGAGCAGTAGCGTTTGTAATTTTTACTGCGTCATCAAAACCATATAGTATGGCAATATTTTCTACCATAGCTGTTAGCCCAGCTTGTTCACGGGCAGCTGCTTGTTCTTCTGGAGGCAGATCAGCAATCTTGGCTTCCCGTTCTATAACACCTTCAAAATGAGGATCAGCGCTTTCTTTATTAGTTGACTCAGCTCTCTGGACAGCTAAAACGTCACTGATTCCTTGCAGAGTCGTTCTTGCGTCAAATTGTTCAGGTGGAGGCGGATTTATAAAGGGTGACGTATCGACAACACGTGCAGCCGCGTCTTCTAATGTTCTTTCCGTCACAAAATTATTGCGATAGACCCATCTGAGTATTCTTATTTGATCTTCAGGTATAAAACTAGTGAGTTGATACGCTTCAGCTATTTCAATAGGCCTTCCATTAAGATACATTTTAGGATCGGGCTGCTTTCCTTCGGGATTGTTTTTGCGGTATGCATCAAATTGTTGGGTGCGCCCTTCAAGCTGCCTGCAAAGTACGGAAATGCTAGCAAGATAGAAACCCTTGTCGGTGGTTCTATAACGCTGCACCTCTTGCCCATCAACGGTTTCAGTTACTTCCTCAGCGAATTTGTTTGCGATTAATTGGTCTAAAATAGGTTTATCTACTCTATCTAGGTCCTGAGAATATTGCTCTATGAATTGACCTACTTCAATAAGGTCATGGTCTTTGCCAGAGATGCTCATTTTTGGTTCACGAAGTAAGCCAGTAAGCTGCCCTAAAGCATCTTGCTGAGACTTCATAACCTCAAGCCTGTCCGTGAATATTGGCTCATCGTAGTTCAGTTGATCTGGTAAGGCTGAAGCAGTGCTCATCAAGCTTATGTTTGCCTGTTTAACTTGATCAGCCGTGGCTTCAGTATTTAAGAAATTTTTGTAATTTTCTGCAGTTTCTAGGATGTTTGACCAGGCTTTTACCTGTCCATCGACTCTCTCGAATAATATAACCATTGGCTCGGGCAAAGCGTGCTCGGTCATGGCATCAAGCGATTTACTCATCTCATCAAGCGTTGTTCGTAACTCGCCTATGGTGTCTAATGTTGTAGCTTGTAGTTGAGGAAGTGTTTCTTCTAATTGAGTTTTTAATTTTGCGAGCTGCTCAACGTTTGCCGTAATAGCTTCTTTGCGATCACCAAGTGCTTTGGTTAGCTTTGCGGAAAGGCTGTCTAATAGTGCTTTATCAGAAGCCGGAATTAAATCTTCATAACTTAATGTTGTATCCTTAATGGGTGGACTCTCTAAATCTGCGTAAGCTTGTTCAAGTTTGCCGTAAAGGTCTTTGAGCTCTTTTGGATCTTGCGTTTTACTAATACGGTCCAGAATATCAGTAACGTTTCGATCAATGTTTGCTAACATATCTTCAGGTAAAGCAGGTAAAGCTCCAAGAGCGAAGTCTGCTTTTTGTATGTCTTCAGCTTTACTAAATTCAGGGGCCAAGGATTTTGTTATTTGCGCATTTTTTACTAGATATTTTTTAATGGTGCTTGTTAGTGTTCGTAAATCACTTTGATTTTGTTTGTTTGCGGGTAAGCCTTGTTGAGCTTCTGCAAAGTCTTTGAGTCGAGTAATCCTTTGAGCAGCTGCTGTTTGTGCTTCAATTCCTTTCGAACCCTGCCTATATTTTTGACTAAAGTCTAAGTACTGTTTTAATTGATCAGCTTGCTTACTATAACTATCTACATAAGATTTTTGAGCATTTGCAGCAGCTGATGAAAGAGTGCTAGTTGAGGCATGAGAATTCAATGTGGATACCACAGCAGTGTCTAAAGTTGCAAGTAATGCTTGAGCGCTTCCTGGTAATTGTTCGAAAAGTTTTTGACCTGCCTTATCTTGAGTCATGGCTACCAATGAGCTAAAGGCTTCTTGAGGCGGCAAAGAAAGAGCTTTTTGAGCAAGATTATCTATCGCTTTGCTAACACCCTCTTGGCTTTTTTGTAAATCAGATTGAGATAAACTTAGGCCGGTCGTGCTATCAGTATAGCGAGTAGCAATAGCGCTAAACGCTTCAGTAGGATTATCGCTTAAAGGCGTGTTTGCAAGGTAATCTGAAAGTTTTTTAGCGACTGAAGACTCAGCTTCTGCTTTAAGAGCCGGGGTCACTCTACTAAGAATCGTGTTAGCTAGGTTATTGAATGCTTGTGGTGTTTGGTTATTCAAATCGGTTTTCGTAAAATAGTCGATCATTTTTTTTGAGAGCATAGTAGTAACAGCTTGCGAAACCTCTTTAGGAAAAAAATGAGGATCGAAGGCTGTTGTAATAGCTTGCTCTAAACTGCCTCCAGAAAGAGCATCAAGCACAGCCTGTGGGGTATCGCCAACTCTTCCGGAATCAACGAGGCTTCCTAAGTGATCACTTATTTTTTGTAGAACAACCTTCTCCAAAGTAGTTTTATAGGCTCCAGGCATTTCCTCGATGAGCTCCATAAGCTTACGGTGGCTATCAAACTCAAGCGCAACACTTCTTTCTGGTGGAAATGTGACAGATTTAATAACAGTTTCTAGCTTATTGGTAAGAGCATCCATGACACGATTGTAATCGCGAGTGCTTTCACCTGAAGTAAAGTAGTTTCCGCTTCGCATATTGTTCGCTAACGTTGCAATGTTCGTGAGTGCTTCAACACCGTCAAAAGTAGTAAAATTTTCCGTTGGAGTTTTTTGGATGATATCGATTAAGCGATCAGCTCTTTGCTCAGGAGTTACATCAGTAAAAAGAGGTCCCCCTCTGCCCCAGATTCTTCCCGGCCTTTCCGAGAAAGTGTTAAATTCTTTCTGCCAATCAGCAAGATCTGTGGCGGCAAGAATTTGTTGTTCGGTAACAGTCGTTGTAACTGTGATGGGACCACCCTCCTGGCCCGTACCACCAGTAGTGCCGTCGCCTATTTTGGGAACTGAAGCGAGCTCTTGTTCGACTATAGTAATTTGCTGTACAACCGCTTGTTCTTTCTGTTGAATATTTTGAACTGTTTGCGTATCTCCACGCTGTTGGGCAGCAAGCTGTTCTTCTTCAAGTTGCTTTTTTTGTTCTTCGAGCTGTGTTCTTTGCTCTTCCAGCTTTTCTGTGTCTTCAACTGGATTGCCTTCAGGCTCACCATCTTGAGCGATCATCACGCTAATACAAAATGCACTTATAAGAACTACATAGCTTAACTTCTTCATTACCAGCTACCTTATATAACTTCATTTTTGTTTTATTATATCTTTTTTATATTCTAAATAGCAATATAAATATGAATTCATCAGGTAGCTTGATATAATTAATAAGGTCAATTAATGCCCGTTATTAGTCCCGTTTACTAAGAGGTGCTTTTAAGGACCCCGTTATCGGTTTTTGCCCATACAAAAAAAAGAGGAACGTATTTAACGTTCCTCTTAATTAAATTAGCCGAGTATGTAAGTACTTAGGAACCCGATAAGTAGCGTACCAAATTTGCTAGACCACTAGTCGCACGTCCGAGCAAGCTGCTTTGGCTAGCTGCGCGTGCTCCTGCTACAAGAGCGGCTGCTTGAGCAGCTCTTGGATAAGAAGAATCCGACGCGACCATGTCAGCAGTTCTGCCCACACCATCAACTACGTTTGGATTGGCTCCACGAGCTAGCAATAGTTGTACCATCTCAACTTCGCCACGGTAAGCTGCATAAAAAAGTGCAGTCCAGCCACTGTTGTCCTGGTCATCGATGTTAGCAACAGCACCTAAGTCCAAAAGCAAATTGACTATGCTCTCCGGCGCATGAAGAACGGCAAACTGCAGAGGAGTTTGGCCCTCACGATCTGGCCTGTTGATAATTTGTTTGTCTTTTTGAACGAGGAACTCGATTATTTTTTCTCTGCCTTCGTGATCATATCTAATCGCCTCAAAAAATGGCGCGATATGATGAGTAGCGCCTCGAAGATAGAGGTTTGCCCCTCTAGCTAACAATTCATTAATGAGAGTAAAAGGCTCGTTTTCATCTATAGCAACCAATAAAGGTGTCGACAGATCTCGATTTGAGGTATAGGTGAATTGAACATCTCGCGGGTGTGCGAGAGCTATGGCGACTGCTTTGTCGCTCTCGTCGGGAGTTACGTAGTTAATTAGACGTGGATTAGCTCGCAGCCGAACATCATCAATTCTCCCATCAATTAATTGATTAATTATTTGGTACCCGTTCTCGTGATCTTCTTTAGTCCACTTTGTTTCTTCACTACTTTCATCGCCGCTTGACTCGTCTCCAGATCCGGTTTCCATGCCTATAAGGCTTACAGGAGAGCCTAGAGCAAAGATCAAGAGCAAGCTCAGGAGGCTTCCCTTATTTTTGATTAATTCCATAAAAATCCCTTAATTTTTATATAACAGAAAATATTATTATTACTAAAATAGCACTTTTTATTAAAAATAGGCAAGCAGTTTGTGGTCAGTGAGCGCTATTTCAATCAATGTAGCAGCTTTTAAATAAAAATCACCCCCAGATAAAAATATCCATGGAAAGGCCTCAAGATGCTGCAAAGCTTTTAGAGAGAATCTTGAGTAAAAGGCATTTTGCAGTACCGCCTTGATGAGTAAGAGAAAAGGCCAAGAAAGCCGGTCTATTAAAGTCGGCTTTCTCGCTGGATTAGTAAAATTAGCCCTCAGGAAGGGACTCTGTTAGGTGACTCGACGATCTGGCTTGTATTATCCGAGCTGCAAGTTCGGCTGAACCATGTTCATCTGGAACTAGTGATACTTCATAGGGTCTCCTGCCATCTCTAGCTGCGATGTTTGGATCTGCTGCGTGGTCTAGGAGCAGGATTAGAGTTTCGAATGATGAAGGGCTGGGGTTGTGGACGAGATAGTGTAATGCGGCCCATCCATTTGCATCCTGAGCATTAACTTCAGCGCCTAGTCTTAGAAGTTCTTCAACAAATGATGTTGCGACACCGAGCTGAAGGGCAAATTGTAAAGGAGTTTGGCCAGCTCGTCCAGGGGTATTTATTAGATCTCCACCCCTATTAGCAAGAAATTGAATGAGCTCTACATCGAGTCGACAGCGGTGAATAGCCTCTATGAAAGGGAGTAACTGATTACTGCTTCCAGGTTGTAGAGGATCAACATCTCTTTCTAAAAGGTCAGTCATGAGGGCAAGGTGTTCAGAAGTTGAGCCAAGGGCGGCTAACAATGGAGTGGAAGTGTCATCAACTAAAAACTGTATTCTTGAGGGATCGATGAAATAAAGGATTCTTTCAGTGTCTACAATTGGACTTCTGTAATTAATAAGGTTGGGATGCTGGTCTAGCAAGGCTAATGCTTGAGCACGATCAAGACGTCGAATGGCAGCGAGCAATTCTTCGCCGATTGCGTTAGGTTCGCCAGTTTGCCTCGTCTTATCCCATTTAAGTTCTTCTTCTTTTTCGTCCTTCTCTGAGCCTTTGTGCATGCATACAAGGCTAGCGGATGAGCCTAGAGCCAAGATAAGAAACAAACCAGGAAAAAATCCCTTAGTTTTGATCAATTGCATAAAAAAGCCTTTTGACACATAGCAAAACAGGGTGGCAAAAACTACCACCCTGCTCATTTTAAAAAAAACGTATTATTCCTTGCTTAGTTCTCGAAGAGCTTCTTCAAGAAGTTGAAGGTCAGCCTCTGAAAATTCCTCAAAAGCGTCTTTCTCTGCGCTTTCAGAGCCACTTAATACTTCATCAAGATTTGCATCTTCTTTAGCAGTTTCGGTTGTGGCAGCTTTTTCTTGAACTTCATTTTTGCAGCTTGATACCTGAGGCGCATCTTTTTGCGAAGATGGTGCATTTGCAGCTTTAGCTTTTTCAAGCTCTTCTTTAGCTACTGGTTTTTGTTTAAGCCCATTAGGCGCAATTGGCTGTTGTTGAGTGCAGTCTTTGCACGTTGAAGCATCTAATTGTTGGCCTACCAATACTAAAGCAAGCACTAGGCCCATTTGAGTGTACAATTTCATAGTGATCTCCTTATACAAATGGAGTTATGATAGCTAATTGGTTAAAGAATAATACAATACAGGAAAATATTTTTTAATAAGCACATAATCCAAGCGTAGCATATAAAAAAAATTTTACTAGTCTTCAATATTTGAGCCCAAAGCTGGCAAAGGTCTGCTAAAAGATCTAACCTTTAGGACAAGTATCGACAAGTAATATCATTACAAAAAGGGATTACCCGAAGGACTTGATTAACGTTATAAGTTGATGCTTGCAAAGTGAAAAGAGGGTTGCCGGATATAGTTTGCCGGTATTGCGTTATGGCGATATTTTTTTTAGAGTATGCTATACGGTAGTTTACTTTATAAAGGAGAGTGACAAATGAACGGAGCACCTTATTACAGAGCGCATACAGTTTGGCTCATGTTAAAAATTACGTATGGGTTGTTATTTGTAGCGGCCGGTATTGATAAATATTTTAACATGTTGACAAGGTGGGGCCACTATCTTAGTCCAATTATAGTGCGCATGCTTCCTGTATCCGTCGTACATTTCATGTACGCTATTGGGGCTTTTGAGATCGTTATCGGGCTTCTTATCCTAACAAACTGGACTAAACAAGGTGCTTATTTAGCAACGGCTTGGCTATTGGTTATTGCAGCCGGTCTTCTAACTATGCGTATGTTTTATGATATTGCTGTTAGCGATATAGTGATGGCTGTAGGAGCTTATGCTCTAGCTCTTTTAAGTGCTTAGTATATCTATTTAGCACCATAGGAATCCATACTCTTTTTTTACAGAAGCTTTCTTGCTTTTAGTAAAGTTGTTTTTTGCTCTTTTTCTTCGAGCTATAGTAAGTTTTTGTTCCAGAATAGTAGGCTCGTTATAGTACACCACAAAGAGACGACTATGACGTGCTTTACTTTTACTCATACAAATACCTTAAGTAAGTATCAAAAAGCTCTAGAAAAATTTGAGACCCAGTTCATATATCATTTTTGGGAAGGCTCTTTTACGCTTTCTCATGGCAGAGAGTATAGCGCATTTGGACATTTTGTAGGCGATCCTTCATTTATCCTCGTTGAGCACGATGGCCTTTTGGTTGCCTGCTTGGCCCTTATTAAAAAAAATGTTTCTTTTGGCGGGCGCGAATATAGTGCTCTTTACATTGGTGATTTGAAGATAGATCCCGCCTATCAAATGACCGGCTTAGCTCACGAATTGTATAAGTACACCTCAAGAATTATAGAAACTCATAAAGATCTTAGCAAAAGCGAGTTGACGTATTTTGTCGCTATTCAGCTTAAGCATGGTGGAGATTTTACAAGCATCAAACATGAAGGATCGCCTCTTGAGCTTTTTACCGATTTTGGGTCGGCGGATCTTTTTTTAAGCCCGCCGGAAGCTCTTTCAACCATTGAAATAAGCGAGCTTGAGGAAGAAATACAAGAGTCTGAGATGCTCAACCTTTCACCAGGTAATCAAGGACCACTGGTTGACTTACGCGGTATTAAAGATTTTATCTATCAAGGAAAGAGCCTTCAAAGTGTGCATGTCGCATTAGGAACCTCATGTAACGGTACTGTGCTTGAAAAACTTAAAGCAGCTGGTCAAAAAGCATTAAAGTCATACACAGAGTGTTGTTTTGCCATCGATACTCGCCGCTCACGTTTGTTGGAATACCTTCAAAAATATACTATTTTGCCCAAAACTCGCATAAAAATGTATGGCATCGAAAATGCTGACTTAAAGCATGCCTGGAAGGCTTTTGCAGTGGGAACATATGAACTTTAAAGCACAATTAGTAGCTTTATGAAATAGCTAATTTGTGTATTAAAAATCAAAACTACCTCCATTAAAGCATAGTAAAAAAATGAGTCAATATTACATTAATACAACTACAAAAACTCGAGGCTAAAACTCTAAATTGTGCTTGCCATAATAAAAGATTAGTGGCAGATTAGTGCCAGCTCCTTTTTTATGATAGGGCAGGCTATGGTAAGTCCTCAGTTTACTCTTTCATCATTAGTAGAAGAAGTAAAGCGTATTGAAAAACTCACCAAAGAAATACATTCTTTTCGTCTTACGCCTTCCTTGTTAACCTCGCTCAGACAAAACGCTTGGTCTGATTCAGTTTATTATGGCAGTAATCCCGCAGGTACTGGCTTTACAAAAGAAGCTATGATGAGCGTGTTAAGGTCTGATGAGGACTATTTGATGCCTGAAAATAACGAACGCGTCATTTGTGCTTACGATTCGGCACTCAGTTATGTCGAAAAGATTGCTTTGACGACCGTGTCACCTTTAACGTCTGATACTGTTCAAAAATTGCATGGCATACTGACTGCTAAAGTACCTAAAAGCCGTATAAGCACATACCGTGAAACCGATGAGCCTGTGCGTGATCCTAAAACCTATTCAATACTCTATAGACCTGCAAGAGCTCAAGACATAAGTCGTCTTATGGATCAGCTTTTAATGTGGATAGTTTACTCCCTTAAAACCCCTTTTTTTTGCCCTTTTATAGCCGGCATTGTTCATAAGCAGATACAAGCCATTCGGCCTTTTACTGATGGGAATCGTCGCCTTGCTTGCCTTTTAGCTCGCTTTATTCTTTTAAGAACACCTTATGATTGTAAGGGAATGTACGCTCTTGAAGCATACTATGCTCAAGATCTTAAGCGCTATTACGCTGCCTTGGGCCTTACAGCAGTCTATCAAGTGTACGCAGATCATACTGAATGGCTCCGTTATTTTTCTCAAGGTATCATTTTAGCAACAAGCTCACTCAAAAAGCAGCTTGAACAAGAAGTCCCTAAAAGGAATGTCTTAGTGTTACCCGCTCGAAGGCTTGATGCGTACCAATGTAAAGCTCTTGATCTTTTTAAGCTTAAGGAGGCAGTTACTGCCTACGAGATAAAAGACCTTTTTCACCTTAAAACGCATACAGCACGCGCTTTATGTTTGCAATGGGTACATGATGGCTTTTTCGAATTTGAGCAATCTTCAAAGAAAAAACGTTCGTACAAATTAGCTACCTTTAGTGTCAATTTATAGTTAGCTTAAAGACTAGCTCTTTTTTGAAACCTTTGTCGTATATGGTGAATGGATTTAGTTGTCGATTGCATGGTTTTATCTATACTATCTTAAGTTTTTTTTTGCTTATGGAAAAATGTGCTTGAAGTGTTTTTTTGGGATTTCTCTATAGCTTTTTCGAAAGGGCTTCTTATGATTAAGTCTCATTTGTTACTTATACCTTTTTTTGTAGCATCCTCGTTCTTTTCTGTGGCTTTTTCCGGAAAGACTCTTGACGATGCTCTTCTCAAATCAGTGCAAAAATCCACAATACCAATGTAGCTCGAGATCTGATTTCCTTAGGTGCTCGAGTTGACTCACCTGATATTGTCGAACTTATTGGCGATGCGGTCGGCGAAGGAGCAACCGAGCATGCCTTATTACGCATCGAGGCTGCTGCACCAGAGGCTCTCAATGCATATCCTTACGCACCCATAGTATGCAGTGGCCAATGGTTTGATTGTTCTCGTCAAGGAAAAAGTTTAAGCATTCTTGAGTTTGCTCAAAAAATGGGAGATGATAGAGTGGTAGAAGCTCTTAAACTAGCCGGTGCCACTGCTTCTATCGATCAGACTGTACGGAACACCAATTTGTTTTATGATACTCTCGCAGCAAAAGGATACAGGGGTGCTCAGGAACTTGTCGATCAAGGAATTTATCCAACTTTTCCGCTCAGAAAATTGGACGACGTAAAAAGACCTATTGGACTAGCTAAAGAGTGTGGCCATGAAATGATAGGACAAATTCTTAAACTACAAAAATACGATGTAAATAAAGCGCTGAGCTATGTTATATCGCCTGGAGGTACCAACGATCTCGAACATGTTGAATTCTTTCTCGCACATGGCGCTAGTCACACTTCCAAAACTAGAAAGGCTCTGTTAGATCACAAGATAAGAGGCTTTCAGGCTTCGCTTTCAGACTTGGAAGAATATGTTACCTCAAAAGATGATATTCCCGAAGATGCTCTGTCACACATGTTGACGCATAAACTTGAAGATCAAGCGCTATTTCTTATCAGCAAGGGTGCAAAGGTTACTGAAAAGCACCTGAAAGGGGCTTTAAATGCGGAGCTTACGTCAGTCGCGTTAGCGCTTCTTGAGGCCGGTGTTAAGCCAAAAGAAAAGCACCTTAAGCAGATTATTAAGCGGGAATCTCCTTCATCTGGTCATATTCAATATCTAAATCCTCCAGCTGAACTTTTTTCTGAGCTCATTGAATATGGAGCACCAGTAACACCGGACGTACTTGTTACCCTAATTGAATCCGTACGCGAAAAACAGCTTATCGAAATTGCTCTGAAGGCTCGTCAGAACAAAGTTGATGATCTGTCAGCCGACCAAAAAGCTGCCGTGCTTGTTTGGGCAATGAGTAATGATGAAATACTTGGTCAAAAGGGTAATGATGAGATACTTGCTCAAAAATTGATTCAGTAGATTGTTGAGGAGGGAGTACAAACTCCCTCCTTTCATTTTTAACGTATGAGTTTTTGCTGTATACTGATAGATATCCCTATTTATACGAGTATTCATGCGTAATAATACTGAAAAATTCGATCTATTTTGCCAAAAAAACCTTAATCCTGAGCAGCGACACATTGTAAAGGAAGAGAATGGTATACTTGTGGTGCATGCAGGGGCGGGCTCTGGAAAAACGCGTACTATCACTGCTCGTATTATGCACCTTATGCTCCATCATGGGGTGCCCTTTCATGCTCTTATAGCGCTTACGTTTACCAATAAAGCCGCTCGAGAAATGCGTGAGCGGGTTACCCATTTTTTGGAAAATCCACATGATGTACCATTTATCGGTACTTTTCATGGGTATTGTCTTCATTTTTTGCGTAGCCACAGAGAGTTTTTAGATATTCCTGATTTTTCTATTCTTGATAGTGACGATCAAGAAAAGCTTATTAAGAGCATCATAGCTCGCTACAGTCTTTCAAAGCATACAACGTCCAGACAGTTAGGCTCCTTGTTTTCGCGTATTAAAAATAATGCGTTAACTGGTGTAATTAATTTTCAAGAGATTCCTGATCCGCTTTTAAGAGACGCGTTTTACGTGTATGAAAGAGAAAAAACGCTTTCTCGATGTCTGGATTTTGATGATCTTCTCTTATCGACTTTGCGTATGTTTAAAAAAGAACCCGCGTTGAAAGTTCGCCATCAAGAACGCATACGCCATATCCTTGTTGATGAGTACCAAGATACGAATCAGGTACAACATGCGCTTGTTAAAGAAATGAGTTTTAATAGCAAAGGTGAATGCACGGTTGGATCTTTATGCGTCGTCGGGGATGAGGATCAATCGATATACTCGTGGCGCGGCGCAATAGCAAGTATGATGGTAAGCTTTAAAAATGAGTTTCCCCAAAGCACATCGCATGCGCTTGAACAAAACTATAGGTCAGCGCAGTCTATTTTAGATACGGCTAACCAGTTGATACAGCATAATACGCAGAGAAAACAGAAAAATTTATGGTCAACGCTTGATGGATCTGATCGTGTTAGGCTTCTTACCTGTGCGTCCGCGTTTCAGGAAGGACAAGCGCTTGTAGCTCTTAGTCAACACTATCAGTCGATAGGCATACCGCTCAAAAATATTGCCGTTCTTTACCGATCGCATTACCAATCGCGTTCTTTGGAAGAAGCTCTGGTACGGCACTCTATTGCATATACCATTTTAGGTGGTGTTCAGTTTTACGACCGTCAAGAAGTTAAGGACCTTTTAGCGTACCTAAAACTGACGGTCAATCCTTATGATCGTATGGCCTTTAGCCGAGCAATTAATATGCCAGCACGTGGGCTTGGTGATAAATTCGTGGAACTCTTTTTTGAAGTTTGGGAAAGTCAGGCGCATTTGGATTTTAAAGCTATAAGTGAGCTTCTTATTGAGCGCGGGTTGTTACCAGCTTTAAAGCAAGAAGCTTTAAAGTCATTCTTAGGGCTTTTTGAAGATGTAGGACAAAAAACACCGGGTGATCTGCTTGAACATTTTGCAAAGGCTATCGGTTACCAATCATATTTGCTTGCGGCGTATGAAACAGAGGAGGCTCAAGAGCGGTTTGCTAACGTTAAAGAGCTTATTGGTGCTGTTCGTTCACGCTATGAGCTCGGGGTGACAACTGCAGAGCAGCTTCTTGAAGAAATTGCTCTTTTGCAGGAATATAAGACTGCCCGCGCGGATACCGATCATATAAGCCTTATGACGCTCCATGCCGCTAAGGGTCTTGAGTTTGATACCGTTATGATAGCTGGAGTTGAAGAAGGTATCCTTCCAAGTGGCCACGCTTCAGCTGACGCTGACGCGGTTGAAGAGGAACGCAGGCTCTTATACGTGGGTATTACGAGGGCTCAAAAAAGATTACTATTAACTTGTACACGTTTTCGCTCAACATATAAGCAACTAAGCGAACAACGCCCTTCCCGCTTTATTAAAGAGCTTTCACCACTATCAATTCATGAGAGTTCACAGTGGAACTTGTCACAACTTCATGCCTACTTCAGGCAGTGGTTACAGCCACAACCAACACCAGAAGCAATACCCCGGAATCACACAACGTCTACGTCCTCCTGGAATATTAATCAGACAGTGTACCATGCGACCTTCGGTCGAGGCATCGTTGAGAATGTGGAAGAAAAGGGAACAGGTCACATCTACTTGACCGTACGCTTTTCGGACTGTACAAAAAAAATTGCAGCGAGCTTTGTTACCAGTAACTAAGATCAATCAAAACAGAGTCACAGACTAACTATTTATATTTTTTTAATTGACAATTGTTGAATAATTGTGCTACAAATGTGCTACTGAATGTGATTGACGTAACTGTTAGCAAAAGGAGATGGTATGAAGAAAGTATTAGCGTTTGCGTTACTATTAGGTGCAGCAAACTTACAAGGTGTTGGCGAGCCTAGATTTGTCAGTTCTACTGCAGGTGGTCAGATCATGAGTGAGGATACCCCAGTCTGTGTACAGAAAAACATTTTACCTGAGGAAATTGCTAAGGTAATAGTAGAATTTAGCGATAAAAACGTATCTGTACCAGGCAGAATAATTGATATGTTTAATAAGCTGCATGCTGAAAAGCTATCTGCTGCGGAAAAAATGTTTAACGAGTTAGCTCGTAATGTGGCGATTGATGGAACATCTGTTGGTCTTTTATACAATAAAGCTTCCCAACAAGCGGGAGATCTTGCAGAAACTTTGGTTAAGCTTTCCAAAATAAAATCTAGCGCAATCAAAATTACCATGAGCGATATTCACGATATGTTTGCACTTAAGGCGGCAAGCTACCGCTTGATGGCTAGCAAACTTAATAGCTTGTCCCATGAGACAGATGATCAAGAAGTAAGCAATATTCTCATGAAGATGGCTAAACACAAACTTGAAATGAGTCAAGATATAGATTCGGCTATCGCTCTTGCTTACGCTCACCCAACTCCAGGTGAAAAGAAAGGCTTTAATCTACACTTCAGCTTTGGCGCAAGGCCAGATATAACTGAAAGTACATCGCATGAGGAAAGCCCCCAAATGACAGGAAGCATCTCACACGAGGGAAGCCCGTTTATGCCTGGAAGCACATCACACGAGGGAAGTTCATCCATGACTGGAAGAACGGGTTATGAGTCAAGAGAAGCATCTTAAACCTTTTTCCCGGGCTTATTTGACGTAAGCCTGGGATTTTTTATGCTCAGGCGAATCATATCCATCTGGAAAAGTTATACTATTTTTATTTTTTAAATATTGACAATCTAAAATTGAATATGTTAAAAGTAACTATATAGTGTCACCCAAGGAGAGAGCATGAAAAAATATATAGGATATCTGTTCTTATTTGTTCCAGTTGCGACTTTGCAGGCTCAAGTAAAACCTGCAGCTAGTAGGCCTGTAACGTCAGCGGAAAAGGGCGAAAAAGAAGCTTTTAAGCCTGAATCTGTTGCCAAGGTAATTGCAGAATTTAAAGATAAGAAAATTACCGTACCTTATGCTTTTGTCAATAAATGGAACCAGCTACAAGCTGACATGCTTCGTCAAAAAGCCAAAGAGTTTCGTGAAATGGCGCCAAATACTGAGCATCCAAAGCTCTATCAGATGCTTGCACGAAGAACGAGAATGCTTTCAAAATTTATGCGTAGGCCAAAGCTTAAATTAACTAAAGATATTCAAATGACAGCACATCCGCGTGATTGGTTAGAGCTTGTAGTAAGAAAGCAGGAATTACTTTCTCAAAAATACGCGTTTATGGCAAAGCAGACGAGTGATGAAGAGGTTAAATCTATCCTTGAAAGCCTGTCAAAAAGATTTCAACATAAGTCCGATTTACTAAAAGAAGCATTAGCGATGAAGGAAGAGCCTACAACACATCCTTTGGAAATAGGACCGGCCAGGATCAGAACGGTAGAGGGTACACAATTGCCCCAAAAAACTAAATAACTTTTAAAAGACCTTCGATAGCCTTTTTGTAAGGCAATCATCCTTTGCCCGGGCAGCTTTTTAGTGTTATCCGTAAAGCCCGGGCGCTTTTTTTGTAATAAGTACAGAATAGTGGCAAGAAAACAGCAGGTCTTACATTTTAGGCGTCAGTCGATGCTAATCAAAAGAGTCCCTACAGAAATGTAGGGACTCTTTTTTACGAAGATACATTATACGCGGATTTAATGAACTTCTATTTCTGCAACTTCTCGAGCTTTAGCAGTTTCGCAAGGAGTAAGATCTCGTCTTTTCATTTCGATGTTCTTTAAAGACTCTTTGTGTACTTCAATTGCGTTTTCAGTATCATTGAGTTCTTGTTCAAGTGTTCTAATGCGACGCTCGAGCGATCTTTTTTGGCTTAAAAGCTCATCAAGTTCTGCTTGCAGTCTTGCTTGAGCACGATCGAGCTTACTAAAATGATAACGATGTGTTGGTACATGATGTACTTCTTTGACAATTACTTCTTTGACCGGCCTTCGGTAATGCCTTGAGCTTGAGCCATTAGAAATAGCGTTGCCAAAAATAGTTCCAAAAGTACTTCCGATGCCTGAACCTATAGCTGTGGCAGCAACGTCTGAAGCAAAATCACCTGATCCCGCTTTTAAGACAGGAGCTGCAAAGAGCATCGAAGCGCCAAGCACTAGGAAAAATATACGTGATTGAAACATAATGTTCTCCTAAACGGATTAATATTCTGACTTAAGTATGAAGTCAAAAAGAGAAAAAATCAACAACTTATTGATTATTTGTATTTTGTGCTATATCTGCAAACTTATTTATTTTTCCAGCACCAAGGAGTAAAATGAGGTCATCTTGGTCGGTCACGTGCTCAAGTGCTCTTTTCAAGGTGCTAAAATCTTCATGATGGGGGACGTACTCAATATGGGTTGCAGCTTGAGCTTTAAGCTCAGTCACAAAACGGCTACTTTGTATAGTGGGTATAGGTGCCTCGCTTGCTGCGTATATGTCGGTAATAAGTAATACATCGATTGGATGACTTTTAAGTACGTCTATAAAATCCTGCCAAAGGTGGTACATACGTGTGTAGCGGTGGGGCTGAAACACTACAATAAGCTTTTTCTTAGCTCTTTTACGCGCAACCAAGAGTGTATGATGTATTTCCACAGGGTGGTGCCCATAATCATCAAAAAGCTCGGCACCTTTATAAAGACCTTTATAGCTAAAACGACGGTCGACTCCTTTAAAGGTTGAAAGGCTATGAGCAATGGTGTCAAAAGGAATGGTAAGTGCTTGGCCAACGGCGACAGCAGCAAGAGCATTCAGCACATTGTGCTTACCCGGCATTTTGAAGGTAAATGAGCCGAGTAATGTGTTGGTACGTTTATGCCACACTTTGCAGCGCGATTCGTCGGCCATGAGCTCAATGTCCTGGGCATACACATCTGCGTCTTTAGTTGAGCCGTAGGTAATGACGCGTGTATGTTTCAAGGGTAACAGTGATCGCGTAGGTACATCATCATGGCACATAACTGCAAAACCGTAAAAAGGGATGTGTGCTAAAAACGTCTTGAAGGTTTCTTTAATATCATCAAGATCTTTGTAAGCATCCATGTGTTCGCGATCTATATTGGTAACAACGGCGATTGTTGGCTGCAGCTTTACGAGCGTTCGATCGCTTTCATCTGCTTCTGCTACAAGAAAATCTCCTTTTCCAAAGTGCGCATTTGTAGAAATGCTTTTCAGGTGACCTCCGATGATGACTGTAGGATCAAAATGAGCTTCCATTAGCATATGTGCAATGAGCGATGTCGTTGTTGTTTTTCCGTGCGCGCCAGCTATAGCAATACTGTATTTCATGCGCATGAGCTCTGCAAGCATAAGTGCGCGAGGGATGGTAGGAATGCCACGTTCTTGCGCTTTTACGATTTCTGGATGATTATGCTTGACGTCTGACGAATAGACGAGGATATCGATTGATGTGTCAGCGCAGTATGGCGTATTATTGCCTTGGTAAATGGCACACCCAAGAGCCGCAAGGTCCCTGCTACTTTTTTGCTCAATATCAAGGTCGCAGCCAGAGATGTAATAGCCTTGGTATTTGAGGATTTTAGCAATGCCACTCATGCCAATGCCGCCTATACCAACAAAATGGATGTGCGTTTTTTTATTATACATACCTGCTCATACACGTTAAAACAATTATAGCTTTCATTTGCGTAAGAATGAGTATACCATAAGCTTTATCAAAGCACTTTTGCGACGTGTACATCAAGCTTTTTTCTCTCTAGGCAAAACTGAATTAAGAAGGTAGTAGCCATCTTTGTTACGCCTTAGCGCGCTTGGCTCTTCGATACGCTCTAAAAGATAGGGGATTTTTTTAAAAAAACGCGGGAAGGTAAAACTGGTATGTCCAACAGACCTCTTTCCACATTTGATTTCTACTTCAACTATATGATCGCCTGGAGCTGCAAATACTCGTTGTGAAAAGAACTTTGATGGAGAGCATCCCATTTCACTTGCGCTATAAAGACCCTGCGGATCCAATATCTGAATAAGGTCTTTCGAGCCAAAAAGGTGATAGATTTTTTTGAATGCATTTTTATGAGCATAGTCTTGCGTGGCCTCTTGTATGGGGCAACAGAGCAAAATGAGCCTGTCTACCAAAGGTTTTTGTACTTGATCCTTTGGAATAAAACTACCCATACCTAAAGCTACATTACCTCCGTGGCTTACGGTAATGATGGTTAGCGGTGTATTTTTATAAGTCGGATTTTGACGAAGTGCTTTGAGAAGTTCGTAAAGCTGTGCAGATGCTTGATGTCTTGTCGTAAAGCTTAGCTTGCCGCTCCATCCAAAAAGGTAGATATTGTCGTAGGGAAATTGTTTTGGATCGCTACAACTTAAGCTTTGAGCACAACGTGCTTTCAAGTAAAAGCTTGAGACATCCGCTGCTTTATGTAAACCCGGAGGAGTAAAAACATGGTACCTCAATAAAGGGACCGTAGCTAAAAGAAGCGGTGGGAGCCTTGTGCCATGAATAATGATGGTAATCGGCTTTGTAGGATCGGGCGCGAAGAATAACGTTTCCTGGCGAGGCTTTTTGACATGATAGCGGTGTTTCATTTTTTGTGGCACGCAACCACCTAGGAATGTCACGATTATGAGTATACAACGGGTTCTGGCTGAAAATGTGCGCATATGTGTACCATGAAATTTATCTAGGTATTTTTTTATACACTTATATAATTGCGCTTTTTTTACAAAAAAACAAGGTTTAGGTTTAGTATTTGGCCATTTTAGTAGTGTCGCTAAATAGTAAGCCAAAGAGAAATAGGCGACTACGCGGCTAGCGGCAGGACATCGTCCTGCACCTGTTGCTTGTTATGTGTGTTACATACTTATTGTGTATGAGATAGACCGGAAAATCCGGTCTATCTCATTAGTCATATTTACCAGAAAGGGAACTCCTTTCTGGTAAATTAAACTTACATAAAAAGTTTAAGCAGGGTGTGGGTCAAGGGTCATAAAGCCTGAGTCCAGGCTTATGAGCCCTTTCATAGAGTCAATACTATGACTCTTATGATGCCGCGTAGGCGTATACTTCCCTCATTTTTATTTCAGGACAGCACCTAGCATTTTTTAAAACGACTTACTCCCCGTACGAAAGAAGGATTTCTTTAAGGCGCTTTAGTTGTTTTTTGAGCATGCTTATTTGATTATGCAAACCTTGCTCAGGCACAGGCTCCTTTTGGATAGAAGATTGTCCTTCTATAGTTGGGGTCTTTTTAAACACACGTGTTCCAAGGTGTTCTTTTGCACCTGCGATAGTATATTTCTTATCGTAGAGTAGTTCCTTGATGAGCAAAAATTTATTCATCTCGTAAGATGTATAATAACGCTGGCCGCCTTCCGAACGGTGAGGCCGAATGCCAAATTGCTTTTCCCAAAACCTGACGACAAAACTTTCAACACCAAGCTCATGGGCTATTTCACCTATTCTAAAAGTTTTACGCGCCATCTTCACGACAACTCCTTTTTTCCTTGATTGTATATTTTTATAGCGTTTCTTTTGATTCAAGACAAGAGTCAATTCACATTTGCCCCAAGTTGATTAAATCGAATTAGTGGGGTAAACTAACACTAATACTCATAAAAGTGTATAGATGTCCGCCTTTTAACAGCAGCTGATACTATCTTCTATTACGCAGTATTACAGGTGCATGTACTCTTTAAGAATTTGCTATTTTTACTACCCTAGAAAGGCACTGCCGAATGAAGTTTAAAGATTTGATTATTCCTTTAGCTTTGTCTCTTATTACCGTATGGGCCATCCAATTTTTCTTTATCAAAGATGGGGACAAGAGTGATTCACAGCCTCGTCCTGGTCAAAGTTTTGTAGCTCCAACGCAGCAAGAAATGACAAAGCCGCTTCAAACTACTTTTGCTTTTACGCCTGAAGGGCATAAAGGCATACTTACTCAAGTGGATACCGAGTATGGGGTGGCTACTTTCTCAGAAGCAGGAGCTGTGCTTGATGAGCTGAGTTTTAAGCGCATTTTGAGTGGAAAAGAACGGGTGCTTACGCCTATTGGCCCTTCTTTAAAATACCCTGCATTTTCTCTCGCTTTTGGCCCTGTAACGCCCTCAGAATATACGCTTGTTCATCGTGATGATACGAATGAAACTATCCGTTTAAAGTATGAAGCGCAATCACCTCAAGGAACAATTAGCAAAGAATTTGTAGTGCATCGTACGCTACCTAAGATTGATGTACTGATTAGTATTGATCCCCATGGCCAGGAAGTGCAGCCCCGTCTTTTTATTCCTGCACCTTCAGTTTCTGAGGCTGATGTAGATTATCCTCCTAAAGGTCTTGTGTATACAGATCGCCAGCGTCTACAAAAGCAAAAGATTCAGCAACTGACGAATCAATTCTGGTTTGCACCTGCGCTTTTTGGTGCTGAAGATCGCTATTTTATTAATGCACTTGTGTCCGATCCTGACAATTTCACGCGAAGAGGTTATTATACAGCCGATCAACCTATTGCATTCGTTCTTGAAGGGCCTACTATAAAGCAAGCTCAAACGTGGAATCTTTCATTTTACCTTGGTCCTAAAGATGCCCATAGCATGGATGCGGTTGATAAGCGTTTAAACGCGGCCCTTGATTATGGTTGGCTATCGCCGCTTGTTAAAGTGATGCTTACTGCTTTAAAATTCCTTTATAAGTACGTTAATAATTATGGCTGGGCGATCATTCTTTTAACTCTTATTATACGCCTTTTACTGCTGCCTATAACATTAAAAGGCTCAAGCCCAAAACTACAAGAAAGGCAAAAAGAGTATCAACGCAAAATGCAATATATTGAGCAGAAATTTAAGAATGATCCTGATGCACTTACACGTGAGCGGTTGGAGCTGACTCGTAAGTATGGTCTACCTGATATGCTTATTCGATTGCCACAGCTTTTGCAGATACCTATTTTGCTTGGACTTAACCGATTGCTATCAAGCTCTGTAGAGCTCTATCAGGCTCCTTTTGTTGGTTGGATAACTGATCTATCGGCGCGAGATCCTTACTATATTCTTCCGATCTTGGCTGGTGCTGGTCTTCTTATACAAGCTATGGTTGATTCTGATATTCGTAAAGGTGTTACAATGCTTCTTGTAGCAGCTTTGATTGTAGCTTTTACGGCTCATTTATCAGCCGGTTTGACGCTTTATTTGTGTGCTAATGCTTGGCTTAGCTTAGCGCAGTCCTACCTGCAAAAGGTTTTTAAAGTATGATCAATAAGTTGCCGACGTTGTTGCAGCTTTTAAAGGAGTTGCAGCAAGTCCCTTATCTGGCCTCTAAGCATATTTACCGCGTTGCAAATCACTTTTTAGAAATGGATGAGCGGCGTCTAGAGCAGTTTTGTACGGCAATTTCACAAGCTCAGCAACGTCTTAAAAAATGTGCCGTCTGTTGGACTTGGCAAGAGATCGATAAAGCCTGTATATTTTGTAGTAACCCGAAACGCGATCAAAAAACAATCTGTGTTGTAGAAACATGGTATGACGTTTGGGCAATTGAAAAGACAGAAAGCTATCAAGGAGCTTACCATGTGCTTGGTGGCTCGATCTGTCCGCTTGAAGGGCTAGGTCCTGAAGATTTAACCATTTACCAGCTTAGCGAACGTGTGAAGGAAGGTACTCAAGAACTTATACTCGCATTGAGTCAAACGCCTGAAGGAGAAGCAACCGGCGCTTATATTGCAAGAAAGCTTCAGGGTATGAAAATACAAATTACCTGTTTAGCGCGAGGCATGCCAGTCGGATCAGCCCTTGAAACATTGGATCGCCTTACGCTTCATAAGGCACTAAATGAACGTAGACCTTTTTAAAACGAGGAGATACTTATGAAGAAACAACTCTTTTTTGTATTCATACTAGTGTGCTTAACTATTCTTTGTCCAGATTGTAGAGGCACTACGCCTGACAATCAAATATCTCACACTTGCTTAGTCTGATTACGATATATAAAAGGCTTACAACATCTGTAAGCCTTTTTAAATCTTCAAACAAAATATGACCAAACAATTTGTTATAGAGCTGCAAAAATCTTTCATCGAAGCGGCAGATAGCAAGACCGCACAATCGCAATCAGCTTATATGCGAAATCAGTTTGCTTTTCTTGGGCTGCCAAAGCCTAAAAGAGCACTTTTACAAAAGCTTCTTTTTAAGAAGTACACTATCGCGAATGAGCACGATTTAAAAGAAGCAATTCTTTTGCTGTGGGATTTGGACGCTCGTGAGTTTCAATATGTTGCAGTTGATTTAGCCATTAAATACAAAAAACTTTTTTCTCCCACAAGCATCAGTTTTTTTAAAACTCTTATTATGAAAAAGTCTTGGTGGGATACCGTTGATCACCTTGCTATTAAACTTGTTGGTTTTTTAGCTAGTAAGCATCATCACCTTCTGCCTGCGCTCAAAGATTGGGCCAAAGATGATTGTATGTGGGTGAGAAGAACGGCGCTTTTATTTCAAATACAGTGGAAGAAAAACACGCTTGAGGAAGTGCTTTTTGGGCACTGCCAGTCTTTAATGCACGAAAAAGAGTTCTTTATACGCAAAGCAATTGGTTGGTCACTAAGACAATATTCAAAAGTAAGTCCGCAGGCTGTAAAACGATTTATAGACTTACATCGCGCTCATTTAAGCCCACTTGCTATTAAAGAGGGTTACAAGTACCTAAAATAAAACTCTCGTAATTGCTTACGCGAGTAGCGCTAAAGCCCGCGGCTTACATCTCGCTTTTCCATTGATTTGATCACCTTGAATTGGTTGTGGTTGATCGGTTCTACCCTTCGTCTAAATAATGCCATAAATGTCTTGCTATCAATGATATGCTATCGATAAAAGAAAGAACATGAACCTGTCCTTACTGCTCTTCCTTTCTTGCGAGAGATCTGAATGCAGCAATATAGAAAGGCAAAGAGTTGGCACAGAAGAGATAGGTCTATCTCCCTGTCTCATAACTTAGGAAGCGTCAGACTATCCAAGATAGCTGCTTCCGTTTGAAGTTAGAATTCCTCGACTTCAGTCGTGGGAGTATTTCAAGAACCTAAACCGGCATATTTTGTCAAGCTAAAGAACCTCGCGAAATAGCATTTGTTTCGGGGGGTTCTTTCATTACATAGGATAACTCCACCAACCCGATTTGACAGGAGCTTGGAGTAGCAGTAAGGTTTATTTCGACAGAAATCATTGTTTAGCACACATAAGAAATATTCGTCCTTGGAGCTCACGAATATTGGCAATAAACGATAAGACTCATAAAGGAAAAAGTCAATGAAGATCGCTACTATTTGTATCACAATCTTATCTATGCTCATGCACATACAAATGAAAGCTATGTGCGGAACATCCTACGCTTTACCCTCTGGGTCAACTTCTCCGGATGCGATAGCATATGCGCCATCAGGGAATTATCTTGCTACTGCTAGTCGCTACTCAGATAATGTTACGGTATTTACCGTAGGAGCAGGGGGAGTGTTGAGCGCAGGAACATCCTATGCTTTACCTACTGGTTCTACTAGCCCTTTCTCAGTAGCATTTTCGCCATCAGGCAATTATCTTGTTACTGCAAATTTTAACTCAAGTGATGTCACGGTTTTTGCGGTAGGGACAGGGGGAGCATTAAGTGGTGGAGCATCCTATGCTTTACCTTCCGGTTCTGCTAATCCTGCTTCAGTAGCATTTTCGCCATCAGGCAATTATCTTGCTACTGCTAATCTTAACTCAAGTGATGTCACGGTATTTACGGTGGGGGCAGGGGGAGTATTGAGTGGAGGAACATCTTATGCTTTACCTTCTGGTTCTATTTATGCTCAGTCAGTAGCATTCTCGCCATCAGGCAATTATCTTGCTACTGCTAATTATACCTCAAATGATATCACAGTATTTACGGTAGGGGCAGGAGGAGTATTAAGTGGAGGAACATCCTATGCTTTACCGTCTGGTTCATACGGTCTTTGGTCAATAGCATTTGCACCATCAGGTAATTACGTCGCTACAGTTAATAATAACTCAAGTATTGTCACGGTATTTACGGTAGGTTCGGGGGGAGTATTAAGTGGTGGAACATCGTATGGTTTACCATCAGGTTCCACGGCTCCTCGCTCAGTAGTATTCTCGCCAACAGGCAATTATCTCGCTACCGCTAATTACGGCTCAAATGATGTCACGGTTTTTGCAGTAGGGACAGGGGGAGCATTAAGTGGTGGAGCATCCTATGCTTTGCCTTCCGGTTCTACTTCTACTTTCTCAGTAGCATATGCGCCATCAGGTAATTATCTTGCTACTGCTAATATTAACTCAAATGATGTAACGGTTTTTACTGCCCAGTGTTCAACAACAAGTACCACTACCACCACAACTCCGCCAACAACAACGTCAACAACAACGTCAACATCTGCTGCCAGCACTTTAAACAGCTTTATTATTTCGGGTTTATCATTTTTACGCGATAATAAAGACGAATAAAGCCATTTTTTGGATATTTTATCAAGCTCACTAACCCCCGAAATAGCAGTCGTTTTCCGGGGGTTAGTTTATTATGCACGATTTTTAAAATGTGTTCTAATAATTTTTCAGAAGGGTAAGCGTGCCTTGATTGAGCCTGTTCCAGCCGAGCGATCGAGGGTCGATGTAAGCATAATCCAATTCGATATAGCCACCGTTTCAATGCCAAAACAATAAGAACACTGATCCACTTTTTGAAAAAGGCGGCTTAGGCTCTATTTTTTGCCTCAAGTATGATTTCTTCGATGGAAAGAGGTTGTGCAGCGGCGAGTGAAGGAACTGAGCATGAAACTATTTTTGCTTGAACCTGAACGGGATACAACGCAATGGTTTGTTCGAGTGCCTCAATTTTTATCTCGTTGGCTGACCGACGCGAAGATCTATTACTCTTCTGCGGAATTAAAAGCTGCTTTAATAAAGAGTCAGCTTGTTAATAAGAAAGAGTAGTTCTTTTGAATGCTGGTCGCTAAAGCTTGGATTTTTTTTTACGTTGAATCGAGGCAGAAACAGCGTTGATCATGCTCACTTGAGTTCTTGTCTAGTAAAGTCATTATAGCTTATTTCAAAGGCAACTAAGAAAAATTCGCCGAGACTAAAGGTATGCTTGCGGTGATTGAGGTTGCATAAGTTTACCTTGGGAGCATACGATGTGCCAGCAATCAATTTACAATATACAGTTATTGTATAATTCGCTATTATAACTATTGTTTGGCTTAAAGATTAGGACTCAATGTGCTAAAAAAACTTATTTTTTACGCTCTGTTAGGTAGTTTTTTACTTCCTTTTAATGAGGGTTTTGGATTCAGTTCATTTCAAAGCTCTCACACGCAAGGGCTGTGCTTTGTTTTGGATAGTGTGCATGTGGTACAGATTGGGCGACCCGAAGAAAAAACATACGCGATAGCTCTTGGTAAAGAAGTCAAAGGGGTACAGGGAAGTTTTCTTGATGAAGCTACTCTTAAGCTCTATCTCCTGGTTGCGCTTAATGATGAGCAAAGTCAAAATTACTGGGAAAGCGATCTAAGCACCATAATGGCAAATTTTAAGCAAAGTATGAAAGAGAGCCCAGATCATCCTCTTATTATGAGATGCGAGCAAAGAGAAGGGCTCTTTTATAGAATTTGGTATGCGCTCTTCGAGGACCGAACGAGCATCGAAGCATTTTCCAGTGACTGTTCGGCTCAGTGGATATCATTATCCGAAGACCTAATGAAAGTTGGAAAAGTATCTTTTCCGAAAGAGCCCCCTGCAGAACTTATTGAATCTCAAAAGTCCTTTGATTCAACCGTAGGTACTATAAAAGAAGAATTGGTATCGTTAGAAGAAGAAGCGAAATTCCTACTCCCGGTTGCTGATTTTGTTAAAACTTATGGTGATAATGGCTCATTTATAGAATTTCTAGATTACGAAAATAACACCGCAAGTAATGAATAAAAGCTAATGAACTTCGGCAGGTTAGCCAGAGCTAAGGACCTGCAATCTAATATCATCCGCTAAGCCATACCGGGCGTAGGCGCGAAAGCTCTCGCTTCCGTTTTTTAGAAACCACTAAAAGTACAGGTGTCGTAATAGGATAAGATTGAGTTATTCTATGCCATGAAGTATTGTAGTATGTGTACCTATTTTATAAGGCTTTTCTAACGAAATACGATTATGGCACAGCAAAAACAAAAGACAAGTTTTCTTTCTCGTCGTCAGCATCTTATTGAAAAAATTAAGGCTCAGCATCCTCACATAACTAAGGGATGCGTGCTTGTGATCTCAAATTTTGAGTGTGAACGTTTAGAATTTAGGGCTGAAAGCTCTTTTTACTACTTAACTGGTATTCAAGAGCCAGCAGCTTTTCTTTTAATCGATCTAGATGGAAAAACTGATCTGTATCTTCCCTCCTACGCTACTAAAAGGGCTGAATGGATCGCAAATCCTTTAATACTTGAGTCAGTGTTACCAGCGGATATGGGCATTGAAAAGCTCTTGCCTTTGGGTGAGACGGTTAAAGGGTATAGCTTTCCTCTGCTTTTTTCTCAGGGCTCTGTAAAAAATCTTATAGAACGCATGAATTCATATATTAATGCTGGCGGAACGGTATTTACGCTTAAAGATGAAAAACCAACACACTATGTAGAACAGAAAGTCACGCTTGAGCGACTTATAAGCGTCGTGCCAAAACTTGGTGAGCATTTGGTAGATATTTCTCCGCTTGTGGCACATATGAGGCGCAAAAAGTCGCATGATGAGATTGAGCTTATGTACAAAGCTGTTGAAGTGACCGTTGTAGCGCAAGAGGGAGCTGCAGCCTCTCTTGAAGAGTCAAGCAAAGAGTATGAAATACAAGCGGGTATCGAATATATTTTTCGTGAATCCGGTGCTCGTCCTGCATTTCCAACGATTGTCGCTACAGGAAGCAATAGCGTCATTCTCCATTATACACCCTCTGGTAGAGCCATGAGGAATGGGGAACTAGTGCTTGTAGATATTGGTGCAGAGGTGGGTATGTATTGCGCAGACATCACGCGCACTTATCCCGTGTCTGGCGCATTTACTAAAAGGCAGAAAGAAGTATACCAGGCGGTGCTTGATACACAGGAATACGTTGCAAGTTTGGCGGCTCCTGGATATTGGATAAGAAATGATGCCCAGAAAGATAAGTCATTGCACCATTTGGCGCTCTCATTTCTAGAAAAAAAAGGATACGGCCGCTATTTTGCTCATAATATTGGCCATTTTCTAGGGCTTGATGTTCATGACGTTGGAGACATCAACCAACCACTCGAGCAGGGCGATGTTATAACTATTGAACCGGGTATTTATATTCCTGAGGAAAAACTAGGTATTCGCATCGAGGACGACTACTGGATAATCAAGGATGGTTGTATTTGCTTAAGCCAGGACCTTCCCAAAGATATCGACTCAATCGAAGCTCTTGCAAGCATCGACCTCTTGAGTGAAGACGAAGATGAATAAAGCTATATCGAGAGTTTGCCAATCAAACAACTAGTTTCACCCGATTTTTATTGACTGATATATACTATTGTGTAATCTAAGTTATTATGATTTTTTATATTAGTAAGGAAATGCGAATGATAGTCCGTTTTGCCATTCTGAATCTTTTATTGTTGCTCACGTTTAATGCTTTTTCGGAAGTCGTAGTACGTCCCTATGATCCTCAGCGCGATTATGATGCGGTAACAGAACTATGCCAAAGATATTGGCAAGAGCTAGGTGAAATGGAAGAAACCTGTTCCACCTCATTTGCGGATGAAATGTATACGCTGTCTTCTCCTCAAATGGCTAGTAAGGCAGATACTTTTGCTAAAGTAGTTGACTCAGACGGTGTGACCGTCGGATTTGCAATGTATCGAGCTCCACTTAGACAAGGGTTGGTTCTTTTTGACTCGCTGGTTAAAAACTTTTGGCAACTTGCAAAATATGACAGACAAGAAATCGCTTTACTAGATGAAAAAATGGCCCATCTTTATTATATAGCGGTTCACCCGGATCATCAAAAAAAGGGGTATGCAAAATTGCTCTTGGATACCATAGGTGCTGACTTGAAAGAAAAGGGTTATATAACTCTCTTGTCGCAGGTTGAGAAAAATAACCCCCAAGCGATGCGTTGGCATGAAAAACAAGGTTTTAAGAGGCACATATCAGAAGCTGCTTATAGTATTGTTGAAGAGGTGTCTCGTCTTACCTCTCAATCTCTTGACCGTGAGCTATTTCATTTGGATTTTGTAGAGAGAGAACCTGACGCATTTTTGCGCATGGATCTTGCAAGCTGCATAAAAAAGTTAGAGAATAAGCTCGAAAAAACAGCCTCTGAAAAATGGTCACTCAATAGCTTACAAATAGCTTTTTCGCGCCATATTGCGAACCGCTTTTCTCCTACTATTTCTTGGCCACCTGATGTGATCCAAAAGATAGCTCGGCGTTACCTTCAAGCTCTCGATCGCCAAGATACGTATAAGTTTGCTGCGCATCTTCTCAAATTACCTTCTTTGCCTAAGAAAGAACGAGCTCTCGTGACTCAAATCCTAGATACTATGGATAGTAATGAGTATAAGATTCATTCACCTGAAGACCTTAAGAAATTCGATTTTCTTAACGATATAGCTTTTTAAAGCCAAAAGAAAAGAGAAAAGGAGCAAGAACTCCTTTTCTCTTTTCGCTCGTTTTATTTCATCTTAAGCATCGGATGATTTGCTTTTAAAGTTTCTGGCATTTTGCATCGATTTTTCAGATTCTGGCATAGTGCTTTTTTGTGGCGCCATAGCTCCAGGTGCTGGGATAAGCTCTTTCCATGCGGAATTTCTATCAATCATGCTTATATTTTTTGCAAACTCCTCTAATTTTTGAAGGAACGCTCGCCCCAGTGCAACCATTTCTTTTGCTGCCGGTGCAATGCCGCCTAATAAAGATGCATAATGAGGGTCATCAAATGTTTGTGTCATAACGTTTGCGTAATGCGTAATAAAAGGCTCGCTTAAGCGCAAGCTCATATAAGTGTCATGACCCATTTTCTTTATTTTTTGCATCAATGATCCCACCATCGGGGCTATTTTCTGATAGGCTGGATCACGAACCAAGCTAGCCAGGTTACCTTTATGTTTTCTTACAAGATCGAGAACTTGCATAATTTCTTGTGCCTGTTCCATTTCTACATTGAATGGCATTCCTCGCATTCCCGCCATTAATGGCATGGAGCCTGTGCCAAGATTTTTGCGCATAAAAGGCTTTGTTCGAGGCCTTAACAGTGATCGAATGCGTTCGCCTTTTTTTGAATGTTGCAAGGCTTCTTGAGTCTCGGGCTGCGCGGTCAAAATAGAACTTGCTAAAAGTATAAGGGAAAGAAATACTACCTTATTCATGCTACTCCTTTTGTTTATTTAACAGTAATCTGATCTTAGGAAAAAGAAGTTACGAAAGTCAATCTTTCTTATTATGAATTTATTTGTTGCGTACATAAGGGTAAAAAAGCAGTTAATTATAAAATAGGAGCGTTCACTATGGGCTTGAAACGGCTTACCGTACTTGTTATTGGCGGAGCAGGTTATATTGGTTCCCACGTTGGATGGCTCTGTGTGTCTCAGGGGTATCGGGTTATCATGCTTGATAACGTGAGTGCCAAAACGCGCTATGATTATCCTTGGGCCTTGTGTATAAAGGGTAACTATGGCGATAGAGCTCTATTGGAGAGCATTTTTAAAGAGTCTGACATTCAAGTGGTCGTACACTGTGCGGCGTATACCCAAGTTCAAGATTCTGTGACTCGACCCATAGCTTATTATGAAAATAATGTTTCCCATTTTTCAACATTGCTTGATGTTCTATCAAAGCTTAAGACGATGCCCTATTTTCTTTTTTCTTCCAGCGCAGCTGTCTATGGTGCAACAATGCGCGCATCCATTTCAGAGGATGCTCCTTTAGCTCCGATAAGCCCTTATGGCCGTACTAAACTGATTGGCGAATGGATGCTTGAAGATTGCAGAAGGGCATATGGCCTGCGATATGTTGCTTTTCGCTACTTTAATGTTGCGGGTGCTCACCCGCAAGAAGGTCTTTTCGAAGAGCATGTTCCTGAATCCCACCTTATACCGCTTGTATTAAAGGCACTGCGTCAAAAAAGTGCCTTTACCATTTTTGGTACGAATTACCAAACAAATGACGGAACAGCTATTCGCGATTATGTACACGTGTTGGATGTTGCTCGCGCGCATGCCATGGCAATAGATTACCTTCAAAAAGGCGGTATGTCTGACGTTTTTAACATAGGCTCTCAAAGAGGGACTTCTGTGCTTGAAATCATCGCCGAAGCTGAAAAAATAGCCCAATCTAAACTTGGCTGGCGTGCAGGGCCCATGCGTGCTGGTGATCCTGCCAGTTTGGTTTCTAACTGCGAGAAGGCTGTTCAAAATTTGGGGTGGGTACCCCAAATGAGCACTTTAGAGCTACTTTTAGAAAGTGCATGGCGGTCATCTGACCCACTTAGCGGTTTAAACGAGAGCGTACGTGAACAAGGCCGATGCACAAGCTAATGCCGATAGCCAAGGAGACCCCTATTTGAAGGCTTAATGGAGATTTATTTAGTATGCCAGCGCATATGAATGCCGCGATAGAGCCAAGAATAGGAATAACGGCGTAGTTAGCTTGTGTAGTTACGTGGTCTAGGTGGTATGCTTGAGCACTTGTTGAAGCTATAACCATCGCATCTGTAATTGGTGAAACGTGGCTTCCCGCTATTGCGCCTGATATGAGTGCGCCGACTACTGGAACGACACCGTACACATAAGTACTCGCTATCGGTGGAGCACCTAGAACATTAACAATGAGGGGCAAAGCGAGTGGTGTCAGAATCATGATCGCTCCCCATGCTGAGCCTGTGCTTGCAGTTGTAAGTGCTGTTGTTAGAAAGACCACGAGCGGGATGAGAGCTAGGCTTACGGTATGCGATAATAATTTTGCTACGTACTCACCAGTATGCAGATCGTCTTTGAGTACGGCTGACAGGGTCCACGCAAGAAGAAGGATTAGCAGAGAGTTTTTCATGAGGTCAAAGCCTTGCCTACTTAACCTTATAAGTTTTAGGGGCTCTACGCCTTCCAAAAGCATGCGAAGAACGCTTACTGCAAGGGCAATCGCTCCTGCTGCGCAGAGCGCTAAAACGCTATTGCCACTCATGAAAGCGTCAACAAGCGTTTGTTTGCCTCCAAAGGGAATCCAGCCGCCTGTATAAAGAATAAGCGTAGCGCATACTACGATAAATGCTATAAGCGGCAATACTATGTCGAGCGGTGAACCCACCTTCTCGCCGTCAGCGATAGATCGTTTTGCTAAAGGTATTTTACCGCCAAATAGATTGCCATCTATGTTGGCTTGCTCTTCATGGCGCTTCATAAGGCCAAATGAGGCGCCGCTCCACGTTATGTACCAGGCCGTAAAAATACTCAGTACGGGATAAAAGAGAAACGGGATAACTCCTATGTAAAGGCGAAAAGGGTGAATGACCATGAGCGATTTTGGCATGAGTGTCTTGTGAATACCTGCGGCTTCTAATTGAGTAAGAATCATTCCGACCCAGCTGCTTGCCGGAACGAGGACTGCTAAAGGTGCGCTTACTGAATTTAGAAGATATGCAAGCTTTGCTCGTGGTACCTTAAAGTGATCAGTAACAGGTCTCATGATTGAGCCCACCATAAGCGCGTTTAGGTAGTCGTCGACAAAGAATAAACAGGATAACCCCAAAGAGGTCAACTGGGCTTGGCGGGCCGTTTTTAGGCGATGCAGTAATCGCTTTGTATAAACGTGGAGCCCCCCGCTATGGGTCATACATTCGATAAGGACTCCTAAAAAAATAAGAAACCCGAACATGAATATTTTGTCATATCGGCCGGTTTGATAGGCTAAGTCAGGTAGGCCAGTTTGGTCTAAAATGCGCACCACTGCTAGATAAAAGGCCTTCCAGAGCGAAAAGTTACTTGCTATAAAAGTTGCTGATAGAATACCACCTGCTAGAGAGAGCAGCACATTGCGGGTTGTTAGGGCCAAGATGAAAATTAAAAGGGGTGGAAGTAATACTATTGCGCCAGTGTCCATAGATTGAAACTCGCTTCTTGTGTTGACCAAGTTGACCAATTATGCTTTTTGCTTTACTATTGTAACATATATCTAGGATATAAAGATATCCAATAGACAAGTTTTTTGTAAGCATGGAGCGCATTCAAGGTAAAACATATGAGTATGAATAAGATTTTTTTTCTTCGCACTGAGGATAGAGTACCCGCTTGGCGCTTAATTGATGCCTCTGGCCAAATTGTAGGTCGCCTTGCTACGCAGATTGCTGATACTTTAAGAGGCAAAAATAAAGCTGCTTATACCCCGCATTGTGACGCAGGTGATTATGTTGTGGTTATTAATGCTGAAAAAATAGTCTTTACCGGCGATAAGATGCGCGATAAAGAGTATGTTTGGCATACGGGCTATATCGGCGGCCAGAAAAAGCTAACAGCACGCCAAGTGATGGACAAAGCACCTGAGCGCATTCTTATGCACGCCGTCAAAGGCATGCTTGGCTCGAGTAAGCTGGCTCGTGCACAGCTTAAAAAACTGCGCATTTATAAGGGCTCCTTACATCCCCATGAAGCTCAAGTAGCTTAAAAAAGAGTTTTTAGATATTAAAGGCAGGTCACTGGACCTGCCTTTAATATTGCTATATGGGAGGAATTGGTCCCTTGCGATTGAAGAGTTTCATGACAAATGAAAGCGCGAAAAGGGCAAGGAAGATAAAGAAAACAATCTTTGCCATTCCGCTAGCTGTAGCAGCAATACCGGTAAACCCAAGTACACCTGCTATAATAGCTATAATAAGAAATATAAGTGCCCAATCAAGCATCATTAGGTGTTCTCCTTTATAAAGTACCTAGCTTAAGGTGTAAACTATTTATACTATATTAGTCAATAGTTTTAGCCATGCGGTGTCAATCACTATCAAATCTAACATCTAGTAAATTGCTCGTCCTACGAGCTAAAAGAGCTTTTTTTACCTTTTTTACCTGCTTTAACGTTTAGACTTTTTTTGAAAGCTTAATGTCGAACGCAAAACACGGCTTTGCGCGAATGGAGAAAACGCGTTGACAAGCAAGGTAAAGGATGGTAGGTTTTCGAAGGCCAAAAAAGCCACTCAAACATCAAGAATAATAAGAAGGTTTAAGTCAAAGATCGTTTTTTAGTAACGATTTGATCGATGACCATTACTGCAGATGCATGTCGAGCTGAAGCTGACGGTTTTTGTGGGAGGAATGTGGAAAATGACTCTTTCAAGAGCTCTAATTTATCGGTATACTTTTTTGTTCTCTTTACTATTATCGTTAAGCTGTGCCGGGTGCCCGTCGTTATCTGGAAACAGCTATCCATTACCTTCTGGCTCTACCCCATATCAAGCTGCATTTTCACCAAACGGTTTATATATCGCTGTCGCTAACGGTGCTTCAAGTAATGTTACGGTATTTACCGTGGGCACTGGAGGAGCTCTTAGTAATGGCATCTCATACGCATTGCCTGGTGGCTCGGCCCAGCCAGATTGGTTGGCCTTTTCTGCTGACGGAAAGTATTTGGCGACGTCAAATTTTCTCTCAAATGATGTGACGATATTTACTGTAGGGACGGATGGAACCTTAAGTAATGGTATATCTTATCCATTGCCGGGCGGTTCCGTTAATCCTTTTTCAATAGCATTTTCTCCAAATGGATCCTACTTGGCCACTGCTAATTTCAATGGGTCCAATAATGTAACAATATTTAGTGTAGGAGCGGGAGGTGTTCTGAGTGCCGGGACTTCCTACCCATTGCCCGGAGGGTCGTCCCTTGCTCGATCGATTGCGTTTTCGCCGTCAGGTAATAATCTTATCTGCGTCAATCAAAATTCTAATGATGTAACAGTCTTTAATGTTGGCACTGGTGGTGTTTTAAGCGGAGCAACATCGTATCCACTGCCATCGGGTGCAGCTGCTCCTCTTACCGCAGCATTCTCACCAGATGGAAACTATCTAGCTGTCTCAAACTTCAATTCAGCTAACGTCACCGTATTCACTGTTGGATCTGGCGGAGCTTTAAGTGGGGGAGTTTCTTATGCGGTGCCGTCAGGCTCAATGAATCCGCAGGGTGCTGCATTTTCACCTAACGGGGCTTATTTTGTTTGCTCGAATGTAGGCTCAAATGACGTGACTATATTTAGCGTGTCCGCAGGCGGTATATTGACCAATGGAGCATCGTACGCTTTACCTTCTGGTAGCCTTTATCCAGCAGCCGTGGCATTCTCCCCAAACGGTTTTTATCTTGTCACTGCTAATTATAGTTCAAGCAATACCACGCTTATGATGCTTGAATGTCCAAACCAGTCGGTGCCTTTGGGTTCAGGAAATTCATATTCGTTACCAGCGGGATCGGTGCAACCCATTTCTGTAACGTTTTCAGATGATGGATCATACCTTGCCTCTGCAAACTATAAATCAAATGATATAACCCTTTTTCCTCTTAGCCAAAGCAATAACTTGATAACGTTTGGAAGCGGTACTTCCTATGCCCTTCCAACGAATTCATCGAGTCCCTCTTTCGTTGCTTTTTCGCATAGTACAGCATACTTAGCGACAGCAAATAGCCAGTCAAATGACGTTACTTTGTTCAAGATAACAGCAGGACAATTGGTAGGTGGAACCTCATATCCATTACCTCTAAATGCTACGAATCCTGCCGCGCTTGAATTTTCCCCTGATGATTCTTATTTAGCCGTTGCTGTAAGAAACTCTCATAATGTAATCGTATTTCCGGTCGCAGGAGGGTCGTTATCGGGAGCGACTATGTTTACGCTGCCTCTTAACTCTTTTAATCCATCATCGATCGCTTTTACGCCTGATGGCATGTATCTGGCTACAGCGAATAGTGGTTCAAACGATGTTACGCTCTTTAAGTTTTCTAATGGCATACTAAGTGGTGTGAGATCTCAGTCCTTGCCAAACGGATCGCGGCAACCACAGTCATTAGTTTTTTTACCCGAAGCTTCCGGTAATGTGCTTCTTTTGACTTGTAATAGCGCCTCAAATGACGTGACCCTTTTCAAGTTGGATGCAGGATCGATTGCTAATGGAACATCATACCCTCTGCCTTCAGGTGACTTCAATCCTCAAGCAATTACAGGCTCATCGGACGGATCTCATTGTGCTACTGCGAACAGTGGTTCGAATGACATCACCCTCTTTACAATTATAGGTGGCTCTCTTAGTCAGGGTACATCGTATGCCTTACCAGGTACTTCTACCGATTGCGTAGGGATAGCATTTTCAGAAGATGGGACCTCTGTTGCGACAGCAAATTTTGGATCAAATGATGTGTCACTTATTCCAATCATAAGTGGCGGAGGTGGATCTGACTCTCTGCCATTAGGCGTCATTATAGGTACCACAGTGGGTGTTCCGTTAAGTATCGGTTTCTTGGTGATAGTAGGTGGGACGGTCTCGTGCTTGCTTTATAAGTATTTACATTATTACAGACATAAAGGCACTGTTAATTTTAGCGGTGATGAGCTTTCTAACACCCTTTGAAATAGCACAATCTTCCATCGTTTTCCAATCAATGCTCCCTCAAAATTCCATAAGTGTGATGCTAATGAGCCAAGAACTTTAGTAAAATCTGGTTTTATAGAAAACTTCCCGTTAATTGTTTTCCTCGAGTAGTATAGAACCCCATCGTGGTTTAAGTATTGACTTATTTGGCCTTTTTGCCTAATGCTAATAAGAGTCGATATTTGCTAATTGATGGAAAGACATGAAATATAGCACGTTTTTTGGCGTAGTAGTAATTGCATTTGTAGTTGGTTGTTCATTCACTGGGCAAGAGCCAGAGGATTTTTTTCAAAAGCTGTTAAGCCATGCAGACATCAAAATTAACGGTGATAGGCCCTGGGATATTACGGTGCACAACAACGAACTCTATGCGCGCGTATTACGTGATGGCTCTCTAGGCCTTGGTGAAGCTTACATGGATGGTTGGTGGGACTGCCCTTCGTTGGATGAGTTCTTCTTTCGTGTATTGCGAGCCCGTATGGATGAAAAAATGAGCTGGAATTGGCCGACCTTATTTATGTTTTTAAAGGCCAAGCTTCTTAATTTGCAAACATCAAATCGTGCTTTTGAGGTTGGTCAAAAACACTACGATTTAGGGAATGACCTTTTTGAGCGTATGCTTGATAAGCGGCTTGTGTATTCGTGTGGGTATTGGGACGGTGTTGCAGACCTTGATCTTGCACAGGAAAAAAAACTCGATCTTATTTGCCGTAAGCTTAATTTAGAGCCGGGCATGACGGTGCTTGATATCGGTTGCGGGTGGGCCAGTTTTGCCTGTTACGCTGCTCAAAAATACGGTGTACACGTGACTGGTGTGACAATCTCAAAAGAGCAAGTTTTATATGCACAAGAACTTTGCAGGGGACTTCCAGTCGAGATACGCTTACAGGACTATAGAGAGATTCAAGGTACTTTTGACCGCGTTGTGAGTGTTGGCATGTTCGAGCATGTTGGTCACAAAAATTATACTGAATTTATGAAAGTTGTTTCGCGATGCCTTAAAGATGATGGCCTTGCGTTACTCCATACTATTGGAAACAACGTAACAACCAATACACCAGACACTTGGATTACGAAATATATTTTTCCTAACGGTGCTTTGCCATCTATGACGCAGATAAGTAGCGCTATAGAGGGATTTTTTATCATGGAAGACTGGCATAACTTTGGTGCAGATTATGATAGAACGCTTATGGCATGGTTTGATCGTTTTAATGAGGCGTGGCCCTCGCTTAGTAAAAAGTATGACGATCGTTTTTATCGTATGTGGAAATATTACTTGCTCTCATGTGCGGGCCTCTTTAGAGCTCGTGCAGCTCAGCTTTGGCAACTCGTTTTATCTAAAAATGGTCTTTTAGGGGGTTATAAATCCCCTCGTTAGATTGACTTTTAAAATCTACTAATGGTAGCGTAGGCCTGATGTTTATTTTTGAAAAAAAGGAAGAACAATGAGGCAGTATGCTTTTTGGGGTATGGTACATCTTGCATGTACTTTAGCACATGGCGGTTTTACGGTTGATGAAAAAGATCTTTCAAGATCGCTCAAGGGCTTTTCACGAGAACAGGTCGATAAAGCAATAATTGAGATAGAAAAACGAGAAGCAAAGTTTTCAGCAGATGCTTCTTGGATGTACTATCCAGAGATTGCAAAACTCATTAAGCAAATTAAGCCGCTACCTGGAAAAAAGCTCCAGGGTGCTGAAATAGGTGTACTTTACGGCGGAAATACCGAATGGTTGCTTGATAATGCTGAACCTGATCTTCTAGGAAAGATTTATAGCATAGACTCGTACGATAGAGACTTTTTTAAAGATGCTGCACTCGCAGAAGTTTTGTACCTTAAAACGAGAAAAAAATTACAAAGGTTTGGTAAGCGCTGTGAGCTTATGCGTCTGTCTTCCCAAACTGCAATGACTAGGTTTGGCGATCAGTCCTTGGATTTTGTTTTTATAGACGGTGACCATTCTTATGATGCTGTGCGCAACGATCTCAAATGGATTCACAAAGTGCGCGCAGACGGGCTTTTAATTGGTGACGATTATCATAAATCGACATCTGGTGTGATACGAGCTGTAGATGAGTTTTGTAAAAAAAATCACTACAAGCTTAATCGTGCTGGTAACGATAACAGAATTTGGTGGATACAAAAGACGGCACAAGTAAAGCAAGTAAAGCACCACAAAAACAAACATCAATCAAAAAAGAAAAAAGAAAAAACGAAGCCCGGTTGCGGTTGCAACAAATAATAGAATAGAGCTCCAATTTCTTGAGGGTAGAAGTATAAGAACTTCTACCCTTTTTTACTTTAAAATGCTCGATGCCGTACTATATCAAACCTCATTTTAAGGTATTACTATTAAAATCTCTGAATGGTATTTCGTGTAAAGAGATTTGCATTTTTTATTCGATGAATAAAGGCCACATTTGCAATATTATATCTCATTAGTAAAATAATTATGGGAAATAATTTTTTTTGGTAATCGTCTGTTGAACGGAGATTTTAGGATGTTTACAATAACTCGCATGCTTGCTTTATGGATGGGCTTTTTAGGTTGCATGACATTTGGTATGGAAGAAACTCCAAGCGGGTTGACTCCCCCATCGCTAGGGCTCGGCAAGTATGAGCCGGAGGAGAGAATTCCCCGGTTTATAACTGAGCCCGACACTGCTCTATTATTTCATCTATGGTGTGTTCAAAGGGATGAGATGGTTATCGATGTTGACTTTACTGAATGGCTTATTAAAAATGGATATATAGACCCAGTCACACGTCTTGGACCTTTGGGGCAAACTCCTGCGCACTATGCCCTTATTTTGGCTCAAGATTCGTTTCAAGTTCTTTCTCAACTGCGTGATAGGGGGGAATCCTTACAAACTCCGGACAGGCTTGGCAGGCTGCCGATACATTATGCAGCATTTTATAACTTGAGAATGGTTATGGGTATTCTAGTACCTGAAGGCTCAGATAACGCGACTGTTAGCGGAGTTATCAATGCAGTAGATAAAGAGGGAAGAACGCCATTATTCTATGCCGCGCAAGGCGGCGCCACATCAGTCATCTTGTATTTAACGTTTAATCACAGTCGCAATCTTTTACTTAATCTGAGAGATCCTCAGGGTGCATCGGTGATGCACTATGGTATGTTGAGCCGCAACGTGGAAACAGTTCTTTATTTAAGCAAACTTTTTTCAGAGATGCCAAAAGAAGATGCTCAAGGCAGAACACCAGTGCATTACGCGGCTTTTGTCGGATTTACAGATTTATTTGAATCTCTTGCTGACGTTGAAGAAGAACGGAGCGGGTTTCCAGGCGTAGATCCGTGCGATCGCGATAAGAAAGGCAACACTATTTTTCATTACGCAGCACTTAAAAGCGAGGGGCATCTAATTGTCAGAGAGTCTCCCATAGGTAATAATAACAATGACCTTTTTGTGCCAAATAATGATGGGGAAATTCCTGCTTTTGTAGCTTTAGAAAATGGCTGGGCGGACTTGGCAGATGCTCTATTTAGAGAACAGCTTTCAGCGGGAAGTTTAGGGAATGTAGAAAAATTACTAGCTTATGGCATGGATATCTCGGAGCTTCAAGATGTGAAAGAAGGAAATAAATCAACAAGCCTGGTCGATTTATATTTGCGCCCAGACGCTAATATTAACTATGTGAGAGAATTTTTTTCATGGGGAATTAATTGGCGACATAGAAAAGAGCTTGACAGGGAATTATTGCGGGCTTTTTCCGATCTTGAGCTTGAATACACTCAGCTTAACAATGAAGAATTGCCCTTCTGGCAATTGCCGTTATGGTGCCTGCCCTGTTTTTATGAGCAAAGAGAAAGAGCAATTGAGGCACAAATTCGTCACACTCGAGATTATGTTAATAGTCCAAACGCGGAGATTAGACAATACGTAAGTCGTCTTATAAGTGAAACCTTATTAATAGCAATGGCTTATGGCCACGAAAGTCTCGTTGAACAGATTCTAGCTTTAGTAAGCGATAGGGATGATAAAGGGAACGTAAGGTATTATGTCGATCGGGGTGTTCTGAGTAACCTTTTTTTGAGGAGTGTTTTGGCTTCGCCGGAGGCTCTGTCAGCTATGTACAATCGTATAGCGACCCTTTTAAATGAAGAAGAACTGAAAAATTTAGTAGATAGAGCGTTTTTCATAGCATTCGGTCAACGTCGATTTAATAGTTTGGTATTTGCGATTGAACACGGAGCACATATCCCCGATAGAATCCGTTTGCATAACAGACTACTCATCGTGCGACCTACTGATAATGCTCAAGAAGAACTACAATCAACGCCTGATGATTACGACCGCATGCTCGTCTTTCTAAGAAACTTGGGGACTAACTATCGAACGATGCTTTTGGTCAATCAACGGCTTGCTAGCGTTAACAATGCACAGCCGCTGCCAACGGAACTTATACTCTTCATCATGGGTCTTTATATGTACGGCTTTTTCAATAACCATAGCTTATAGAAAACAGGGGGCTTTAGGCCCCCTTTAATAATTTAAAAGAACAGAGAACGTATATCTTTATAGCTTAAGAATAAAAATAGGAAAAGAACTAATATCCAGCTTGCGTAGTGAATACCGAGTCGAATGGCGTCAGGTAAAGATCTTCCGATCACTGCTTCAATAGAATAAAAGAGAATCTGTCCTCCATCTAAGATTGGAAGTGGTAGCAGATTTAGGATTGCTAAATTGACGCTAATAAGGATAAGGATAAGAAGCCATACTTTAAAGCCTTGTTGTGCGCTTTTAGTAATTTGAGAGATGATGCTTACAGGACCACCTAACCCTTCAGTCGATCTCGTTTTAAAGAGTGACGTAAATGCTTTTATGGTCATAACAATGAGAGAATTTGTAGCGGTAACACCGGATCTTAGAGCTTGCATGAAAGACTGTGCAGGAACTTCCTTATTTGAAAATCGTACATCTATTTTGCCAATTGTTGAGCTTCCTTCTAAGGCGGGTTGTATCTTGACTGGTAATGTCAAGTGTTGATCTTTGCGTTGTATACCAAACATTATTTCTTGGCCAGGCGATGAGCGGATTGTCTGAAGTAGAAGCATGCGATCATTATGAAGAGGTTGATTATTTACGCTTGTAATGATATCACCGGCTTGTATGCCAGCGGCTTTGGCAGCGCCGCCGTCAATGACCGTTTCTACTCTTGTCGTCGTATTAATCTGATAGAGCGAAAGACCAACTTTAGGAAGACCCAGAGCAAATAAGAGAATGAAGCTTACGTAGGCAAAAATGAGATTGAAAAGTATTCCGCCTAATAGAATGAGGAGTTTTTGATAATAGGGTTTTGCAGCAAAAGATCTTTCATCTTGCCTGTACGCCTCTTTTTGATCGCCTTGACCTACCTCAGCCATGCCCGCCATTTCTACGTAACCACCAAGAGGTATTGCTGACACTTTAAAAAGCGTGCCGCTGATTCTTTTCTGAATTAATGTTGGCCCCATTCCGAGCGAAAATGAAGGTACATCCACACCGAAAAATTTGGCAAAAAAGAAATGGCCGAGTTCATGGAACCCAATTAGAAGGCCGATACCGACGATACCGGTAAAGATGTAATAAAAGGTGCTCAAAAGGGAAAAAATGTTTGATGTATTTGGTATTGCCATGCCAAAGCTCCTTGCAAATAGTGCGGCTTTAAAATTTGCTTTATTGGATAGTCTAGCACACTTCTATCAAACAGGTACAGGTATTTATGACGTAATAGCTGAGAGCTTTAACGTACTTGATTTTTTATAAAGGAAGGATTTCAACACCCGAAAGAGTATTACTCAACAATTGCTTGCCGCGAGTTGAGAGGCATCGCCAAAATGGATAAAAACCAATATTTTAGTTTTATTGCGTATCCTCGTTGAACTTTGGACTGATTTCGATATAGATAACCGTTGATTTAGGGCAAATCAAACATCGTAGCTATAGCAAATAGTACTAATTAAAGAGATTTAGAATGTGCTTTTCTTTATTAGCTTGGCAGCATATGCCTAACGATTACTAATCTGGGACTATGAGCAACTGTTGACCTATTTAATCTAATTATTATAGTATAATGGAAATAAAATGAAGGAGTTTGAAATGCTAAGAATAATGGGTATCGTTTCTATTTTATCGATGACTCTTTTTTGCTACGGAGAAAATTATCGGTTCTGTAATTTAACTGCTGAACCTATAGAAGTAGAGGCGGAATTTACTATTTTACCGCTTTTACAAAAAGTATATTCCTTAGCCGGATGGTCTCAAGAGGAAGCCTGCAAAAAATCTATACAACGTTTTAAGGTCATGCCCCGCACTCATCACGACTTAGAATCATGTGCCAGGCTTCATCGAAAAGGGGTATATGTTAATGGGAAAAGACTAAATTTTGTGTGGAGTCTTAAGAATTTCTTCACGGGCGGTACGACAATGTATATCACTGGAAGAAAGCAAGGTGATGTGATGAATTTTGAGGCTAGACATAAGAACGGGATATATGATTGCTCAGAGCAGGCTATGATCGATTAAGTTTACTTAATGCTTAATATACCTTATCAGTTTAAGTGGGGGTAGTTCACTGGCTATTCTGGCAAAAAAAATAAGCGGCCACTGCAAAAGTGGCCGCTTATTTTACATATTTAACGTCTTGCTTTAGCCTTTTTGAGAGCTTTTAAGCAGCGAGCTCTTTTCTTCTTTGAACGAATGGCAGAACATTCTGTCTTTAGCTTATTTTTGTTTGTTTTAATTTTTCTTAAAGTCCTGTGAATTTTGGTAGCTTTGTACTTTTTAGAAGGGCTAGTAGTTAGTTTTACCGATACTTTCATCCGACGCGTTGGGGCTTTGCTTTCTAGATAGTCCTCGAGTGTTTTGCCTTCTTTTAATGCCCTCATAGACTCCATCATATATCTTTCTCGTATCTGCTTATGAGAATCACGTATCTCAAATTGAAGTGCAGATGTAGATCCCAGAGAAATTCCTGCTTTACTACTATAAGCAGCCAGCAAAGAAATCATAGAAAAAGTAAATACTACATAATTTCTGAGTGCCATCGTTATTCCTTATTTCCTATATAGTTAATAAACTATTTGTTAAATACCTTTAATAGTATAACTTAGTTTAAAAATATCTCAAGAAAACAGTTTTGGTGATAATGCCGCGCTTAAAAAACTCTAGAAATAACAAAGCGAGCCTTAGGTCATTTGGAAAGGATTTACGAGAGGAGAAAGAGGCCGTACCAGAGCACTGCAGTTGCTTGATACGGCCTCTTTCTTTAGCATAGCCAATCAAATGGAGTAGATGTCTGTTTATTTCAAGTATCTTTTTAGCCTTCTAAGCAAACCTGGCACGCTTTTATAGTTGTCTGACAGGCTAAAAGGCACGAAGAAACGGCCCGTACACATGTTGGCCCATGCTCAGATTCAAGCTCTGGGAGTGTTGGTTCTGTCGCCTCGCATTGCCTAACTGCCTCCTGGCAGGCACTAATACACTCTTTACACGCTTTAATGCATGCCTCAACTTTTTTGATTGTCGCCGCATCTACACACGTTTTTAAAAACTCGTTCATGTGTTTTATACAGTGGGTGCATGCCGCAATACAATCACGGCAGTTATCATAAAGCTGCTGATCTGTAGCAAGCACTCCTCTAGTACGATTGCTGTCTATAATTTTCTCGCAGATATCACGGCAGTGCATGCAGCTATGTATACACTCCTGACAAGCCTCGCGTTGAGCTTTGCTCATGATATCCATACCATTTTCCTTACCCCTTAGAAAGTTCACTTTCTTTGTAGTATAAAAGTGAGTCCCGGGTCAAGATTTCGATTTTTATGCTAATGCTTTTTTAGTCACTCTTCTTTTAGCGATTTTCGCACGCTAGTTCCATTCTAGCTCACTTTTCCGATTCACGAACGAACACATTTATGTTTATTTATATTTGTCAAAAATATTGACTTTATAAAATAAAATCGAATATTATAAAAAGTAGAAAGCAGCATTGATAATATATTGATAATATAAGGAGTACTGTATGAAACCTTTTTACTTACTGATGCTCTTTGGATGTGTGATGACAGAATGGACTTTTGGTGCATGTTCCGACCCAAATTTGGTAAATGACTCGAGGGGTAGCTGCTGTTTGCCTAATAAACTCAATACGAAGGCGAATTTGTGTTGTCCGGATAATGCCGATTTTAACAGCCGAACAGCCGTTTGTTGCCCAAAAGAATATCCTAAAGCTGTCTTGGGAACGTGTTGTACCTCAGAAAATTCTGATGCTAAATGTGTCGATGCAAAAGGAAAAGTATGCCCCACTGGCAACATGAATCGAGCAAAGAATAGTTGTTGCGATGCTCCGTATAACCCCGTAGCTCATGTTTGCTGTACGAAGGAATTTCCTCTCGCTGCCGATCTCATAAATGGCGTATGCTGTTCAGATACTACTGGGCAGTTTTGCATAACTCCACGCGGAGCTCGATAATCTTAGGTTAAAATTCACGCGCAGAAAGTTATGACAATTTTTTGCAAAATGCTTTTATCAATGTATACTAGTAGGCAATTATCATTAACACTTTAACCTATTACTTTAAAGGAATTGCCATGAAGCATTGTAATAATGCTAAAGCGCAGCCTAATTGTACGTCCCTTTTTGCAGAATGCCGCATATCTCTTGCTTCTTCTCTTTATCCTTACCTACCCCTTCTACTTATTATTGTGGCAATTAGCCCACTGTAAACTTTTTTACCTTACCCTTTTTTTACATTAAACATTAGTCTTTTAGGCGTTTACGCTTTAAAAGCTTAAAGATAACAACAGTATATTTTTGCTAAAGAAATATATTTTACGTGAGTTTTTACTATGAAAATGAGACACATAGCTGTCATGGTGCTCTTTGTGAGCTCGGCAGCTTCTTCGACTATGGAACGTCCGTATGACAATCATGTAATGGACTCAATAAGAGCGGTTACAACGGTCGGTGCTGCAGGTTCAGGCATTGCATATCTTATTGCGCACTATGTGCAGGGCATGAATCAGGCGGCTGGTACTTTACCCAAAACTTATACAATGTATGGGTTTAAGAACCCTCCATATAGATACTTATCGATGTTTTTTGCGTTCACAACATTTAATGCGGTTGCGGGCAATATATGCGCCAATCCTTTAGTACATAAATTGTTTATGGCTCTTTTGAGAGCTGCTTACAAAGATCACATTAGTTCCGATAAAGAGCTTTAAGAGGAAAAATATGAAAAAGATAGCATTGTTTTGCTTAATGGGCTTTGCGCAATTTTGTAGGACCGAAATTCCTATAGAGCGTAGTGCGACACCCACAAATCCGCCTGCCGATATACACAAAGTACCTTTTGGGTCAATCTTTTCTGACCATATGTTTGTTATGGACTGGACTCAAGAAAAAGGATGGCACGATGCGCGTATTGAGCCATATAAGCCTTTTTTACTTGCGCCTTCATCCCATCACATGCATTATGGTTCGGAGATTTTTGAAGGGATGAAAGCCTACAGAAAGACTGATGGCAAAAAAGTCATATTCAGGCCCCGTGATCATTTTACTCGCTTTAATGAGTCAGCTAAGCGTATGTGTATGCCTACTATCGACATCGAATTTGTGCTTAAGGCACTAAAGCTTCTTTTAATAGAAGATGAAGCATGGATACCTAAAGTGCCGGGTAGTGCGCTTTATATTCGACCTTCTATGATTTCAACCGAGGAGACAATTAACTTAAAAGTATCTAATCGGTTTAGGTTCTTTATACTTCTTTCTCCAGTGTTTTCTCTCTATGAGGGGGGCTTTAAGCCGCTTTCTATCGTCGCAAGCGATGTATATACGCGTTCATCGATTGGCGGAGTCGGTCAAGCAAAAACGGGTGGTAATTATGCCGCAAGCATGCTTGCGACTCAGGAGGCCAAGAAAGAAGGATTTGCCCAAGTTTTGTGGCTCGATCCTCAAGAACGCAAATATGTAGAAGAAGTTGGCTCGATGAACATATTTTTTGTTATAGATGACGTTCTTATAACACCAGAGCTTACAGGAACTATTTTACCCGGCATTACAAGGCGTTCTCTCATCGAGCTTGCAAGAAAGGAAAGTATTCCTCTTATTGAGCGACGTATCGCGCTTCAAGAAGTTCTTAGCGCAATAGAAAAGGGTTCTTGTACTGAAGTGTTTGGGACAGGAACGGCCGCCGTAATAGCTCCAATTGGTAACCTTTCTTATAAAGGAAAAGAATATGTTGTTAATAAGAATGTAACAGGCCCCAAAACCGAACGCATGTTCAAACTTATTACCGGCATTCAGCAAGGAACCGAAAAAGATTCTTTTAATTGGTTAGAAGAAATCGTATAAAGCACTTCCTAGATTCATAGCACTAAAGGATACTTTCGCTTTGTTCCTTTAGTGCTATGATTGTTTTTCCAGATCATATGTTTAACGTACGCAGAGGAATTATATGATTAAGAAAACAAAAAGTGCCTCAGAGGCTCTCCAACATGCTAGGGAATATGCAGAGACTCTAGTCAGCATTAAGAAAGAAATCGCTCAGGCACAATTGAAAGCAGTAGCTGCTGCCAATAAAGAAATGGCTCTGCTCTACTGGTCAATCGGCAAAACTTTATTCGAAAGAGCAGATAAAAGTTCATGGGGAACGAGCGTTATGGAACGTTTAGCCAAAGATCTACAAACTGCTTTTCCGGGAATTGCCGGTTTTTCCAAAACTAATGTGTTTCGAATGAAGGCATTTTTTATCGCTTATTCAAAAATTCCCACGGCTGTGGGAAAATTAGAGTACTTTCCAGTCTTTAAGATCCCCTGGGGGCATAATGTGGTTTTATTAGAAAGAATAAAAACCATCAATGAACGGCTCTGGTATGCACAAAAGACAATCGACCACGGTTGGAGCCGCAGCATGCTTGATACATGGATCAAGGCAAAATTGTACCAAAGAGAAGGGAAGGCTATTACAAACTTTAAAAGAACCTTGCCGTCACCAAGTTCTGATCTAGCTCATCAGGCACTAAAAGACCCCTATCTTCTAGACTTTCTGAGCTTACATAAAGAGCATCTTGAAAAAGAGGTAGAAGACGGACTCGTTAGCCATATCCAAAATTTTCTTGTAGAACTTGGTCAGGGTTTTGCTTTTGTTGGTCGCCAATACCATCTTGTAGTAGACGAAAAGGATTATTATATCGATCTTCTTTTCTATAACTTTAAGCTGCGCTCCTTTGTAGTAATTGAGCTTAAAGCGCGAGATTTTGATCCAAGGGATACGGGGCAAATAAGCTTTTACCTTGCTGCGATAGATAGTACTCTGAAACACGAGGATGATAAGCCAACTATCGGTCTTATTCTTTGTAAGAACAAAAAAAGTCTGACGGTTGAGTATGCTTTGCGGAGCAATGTGGGACCTATTGGAGTAGCAAGCTACGAAACTCATATTTTGGAAAATCTACCAAAAGAGTTTAAGGGAAGCCTTCCAACTATTGAGGAAATTGAGGCAGAGTTAGCAAAAAAAGACATACTCTTTAAAAAATACGCACAAAAAACAAAGCCCGATGGCAAGCCAAAGCTAAAGAAGGTACCAACCGAGCTCTACAATGCTTAAAAGCGAGGAGCAAACGCTCTTGCAAAAATCTTAATAAGTGATACTCTAGTCATAAAGCCTTAAAAAGCTATAGTTAGATCGTTCGTATAGCGCACGATATTCTTAAGTCATTCATACAAAATAGTTAGACGTAAAAGAGGGCGGAACCAGTCTTATGCCGACGATAAATCAATTATCTCGCTCAGAGCGAGTACAGCCAAAAGAAAAAACCAAGAGTGCAGCGCTTAAAGGAAAGCCGCAGGCTCGAGGTGTCTGTGTGCGTGTTTTTACCGTGACACCAAAAAAGCCTAATTCGGCTTTGCGTAAAGTAGCACGTGTTAAGCTCTCTACAGGAATAGAGATTACTGCGTATATCGGCGGTGAAGGTCACAACCTGCAGGAGCACTCTGTTGTTCTTGTGCGTGGTGGCAGAGTTAAAGATCTTCCCGGTGTCAAGTACCATGTCGTACGTGGAGCACTTGATGCTGCAGGTGTTGCTAACCGTAAACAAGGACGTTCGCTTTATGGCGCTAAGCGTCCAAAGGCTGCTAAAGGTTAAAAAGGATAATTATGGCAAGACGCAAATCAGTCTCTCTTATACGTGATATTGGCGTAGATCCTCGTTTTGGTTCTCACGAGGTGGCAAAGTTTACTAATATACTTATGGAACGTGGTAAGAAGAATATCGCACGCGGCATTCTTGATGATACCTTTACCGTTCTTACTCAAAAAATTGGTGGCGATGATGATCGCGCATTACAGCTTTTTCATAAAGCGTTACAAAATGTGATACCAAGTATTGAAGTACGCCCAAAAAGGGTTGGTGGCAGTGTCTATCAAATTCCTACAGAAGTACCTACGCGCCGTGGAAATTCCTTGGCCATGCGTTGGCTTATAGATGCAGCTGCTACACGTCATGATAAGCGTATGGGGATCAGAATAGCTAATGAGATCCTTGAGGCAGCTGAAGGAAGAGGCAACGCGGTTAAGAAAAAGATAGATATGCATAAGATGGCCGAAGCTAATAGAGCTTTTGCCCATTATTCCTGGTAAAAGGTGATACATGAGTATTCCTCTCGAGCGATTTAGAAATATAGGTATAGCAGCTCACATAGATGCGGGTAAAACAACAGTAACAGAACGTATATTGTTTTATACCGGCGTTTCTCATAAGCTGGGGGAAGTTCATGAGGGCGCAGACAACGACTGACTGGATGGAACAAGAGAAAGAGCGCGGTATAACTATCACGGCTGCTGCTATAAGCTCTACTTGGAAGAACCACCAAATCAATATCATCGATACGCCTGGGCACGTTGATTTTACCATTGAAGTTGGAAGATCGATTCGTGTGCTTGATGGTATGATTGCGGTTTTTTGTGGCGTTGGTTGCGTTCAGCCTCAATCTGAGACGGTATGGCGACAAGCTAATCGGTATAAAGTTCCTCGTATTATTTTTGTTAATAAATTAGATCGTATTGGCGCTGATTATTTTAAAGTTATCCAAGACGTAAACAATAAGCTACATGCTAATGCAGTAGCTATGCAGCTACCTGTTGGTGCCTCTGATCAATTTAAAGGTATAATTGATCTCATGACCATGAAAATGGCCACATTTGGTGAGGGAGAGGATAGGGGTATAACTATCGCTTGGGGTGAGATACCTGCGGAATATAAAGAGCAAGCTGAAGAACTGCGCCTTAAAATGGTTGAAAAAGCGTGCTGAATTGGATGATGCTTTAACTGGATAAGTTTCTTAAATGAATAAGAAATCACTATCCCAGAAATTAAAGCAGCGTTACGAAAAGGTGTGATTGCTACGAAAGTTACGCCGGCATTTGCTGGTTCAGCTTTTAAAAATAAGGGCGTCCAACTTGTGCTTGATGGCTGTGATAGATTATCTTGCCTTCACCTCTTGATATTCCGCCAGTAGAAGGTCTAAATCCGTCAACAGGTGAGACTGAGATCGTATGACTGATCCTAAAGGTCCTTTTGCCGGCTTAGTATTTAAGATTATGACAGATCCGTTTGTTGGTGTATTAAGCTTTGTTCGTGTCTATTCGGGTACATTAAAATCAGGTTCATACGTCTATAATCCAAGCAAGGACATCAAAGAGCGTGTCAGCCGCTTAGTTCGTTTGCATGCAAATAAGCGTGAAGAAATTCAGGAGCTTTGCTGCAGGTGATATTGGCGCAGTGGTAGGTCTTAAAGATCCCGCAACTGGGGATACTATTTGCGATGAACAACATCCAATACTGCTTGAAAAAATTGATATACCTGCTCCAGTTATTTCAGCGTCAGTAGAGCCGAATGCAAAGGCTGAGTATGATAAGATGGTTGTTGGCCTTAGAAAGTTATGCAGGAAGATCCCTCGTTTCAGTTTAGTTATGATAAAGAAACTGCAGCAGACGGTAGTTAGAGGAATGGGTGAGCTTCATCTTGAGATCATCCTTGATCGCTTAAAGCGCGAGCATAAAGTTGAGGTAACTCAAGGTAAGATGCAAGTTGCGTATAAAGAAACAATTCAAAAACCCGCAGAGTCTGAGGGTAAATTTATTCGTCAAACTGGTGGCCATGGACAGTATGGTCACGTATGGTTGACGGTAGAGCCGTTACCGCGAGGTAAGGGATACGAATTTGAGAGTAAGATTGTTGGTGGAACTGTACCGACGGGAATATATTCCTGCGATACAAAAGGGACTTGAAGAAGCACGATTAACAGGTGTTCTTGCTGGATATCCGGTTGTTGATATTAAAGCAAGCCCTTTTGATGGTTCTTATCATGAGGTTGACTCTTCCGAACTTGCCTTTAAGATTGCAAGTCATTATGGCCTTTAAAGCTGCTATGGCTAAAGCGGATCCTGTGCTGCTTGAGCCTATCATGCGTGTTGAAGTAGAAACGCCTGAAGACCATATGGGTGATGTTATGGGTGACTTGAATGCTCGACGTGGCCGTATTCTGGGCATGGATGCAAGAGCCGGTTCGCAGTTGATTGTGGCTGAGGTGCCGCTTGCTGCCATGTTTGGTTATGCAACCCAGTTGCGTTCTATGACCAAAGGAAGAGCAAGTTACTCAATGGAGTTTGAATGTTACCGTGAGGTTCCGAGCAACGTTCAAGAAGAAGTGATTAGTGGAGCTAAGGCCTCACAGGGCTGAGTAATAGTTAACGTTTTTGGAGAAGACGATGGCAACAAAAGGTGAATTTAAACGTACGAAGCCCCACGTTAACGTTGGTACAATTGGCCACGTTGACCATGGTAAGACAACTTTAACTGCAGCAATTACCAAAGTCCTTGCTGATAAAGGTCTTGCTGAAGCTTTAAAGTTTGATCAAATTGATAAAGCGCCTGAGGAAAAGGCGCGCGGTATTACAATTGCAATTTCTCACGTAGAGTATGAGAGTGCAAAACGCCACTATGCGCACGTTGACTGTCCTGGTCACGCTGACTATGTTAAAAACATGATCACCGGTGCTGCTCAGATGGATGGCGCGATTTTGGTTGTATCTGCTGCTGATGGCGCAATGCCACAAACACGTGAGCATATTTTGCTTTCAAAGAACGTTGGTGTACCAACGATTGGTAGTTTTTTTAAATAAGGTTGACATGGTTGACGATGCTGATATGGTCGACATGGTAGAAGAAGAAGTTCGTGACCTTCTTAAGAAATATGATTTTCCTGGTGGTGAGATTCCGATTATCCGCGGTGCAGCAGCTTAAAGCGCTCAACGGTGACCAGGGTGAGCTTGGTGCTCAAGCAATTATGAAGCTTATTGAAGCTCTTGATACGTATATCCCTGAGCCACAACGTGAAGTAGATAAGCCATTCTTGATGGCTGTTGAGGGCGTTTTGAGCATCTCCGGTCGCGGTACCGTCGCAACAGGACGTATTGAGCGCGGACGCATTAAAGTTGGCGACGAAGTTGAAGTACTTGGTTTTGGCGCCAATATGAAATCTACGGTCACTGGACTTGAGATGTTTCGTAAGAGCTTGAACGAAGGTGAAGCTGGTGATAACATTGGTCTTCTTCTTCGTGGTGCAAAACGCGAAGAAATTGAGCGTGGGATGGTTATTGCAAAGCCTGGTTCGGTAAAGCCTCACAGCAAGTTCAAAGCTCAAGTATATGTATTGAGTCAAGATGAAGGTGGTCGTACAACACCATTCTTCACAGGGTATCGTCCACAATTTTATTTCAGAACAACCGACGTGACTGGCAACGTTGCGCTTCCAGCAGGCCGTGAAATGGTTATGCCTGGTGATAACGTTGAGTTAACGATCGATCTTATTTCTCCAATTGTTATGGAGAAGGACGTTCGTTTTTCTATTCGTGAAGGCGGTAGAACAGTTGGTTCTGGTGTTGTTACTGAAATTATAGAATAAATAGGCTATTAGATGAAAAAACAAAGAATTCGTCTGACCTTTAGATCATTCGATCATCAGTTGCTTGATAAAGCTATTAAGCAAGTAGTATTAACGGTAAAAAGAACAGGCTCGCATTTAGTGGGTCCTGTTCCTCTACCCAATAAGTTGCGTTGTTTTACGGTTTTGCGTTCACCTAATATCGATAAAAAATCGCGTGAGCAGTATGAGCTAACAGACCCACAAGCGTTTATTGGATATTGTACTCTCCTTCTGACCAGACAATGGATGCTCTTATGAAACTTAAGTATTTCTTCTGGCGTAGATGTTGAAATTAAGTAAGGAGAGCGTCATTCATGATTAAAGGGATTTGGGGTAAAAAAGTTGGAATGACCCAAGTATTTTCAGAAGATAACCGTGTTATTCCCGTAACCGTGATCGATGTATCAAATTGGGTCGTCACCCAGGTTAAAACTAAAGATCACGACGGTTATAGCGCTGTCAAGTTAGGGCATGTGCGCGACGATTATTCCCAGAAAGAGTTTTCTCAAGAATGGCTTAAAGATAGTAAGAAATATTTTAGTGCCATGAAGGAAGTGCCTATGCACGATGGTGAACACGGGCTACAAGTTGGCCAGTCAGCTGATGTTGCAGCTATTTTGCTTCAGGGTGATAGTGTTGATGTGACGGGCATATCGATAGGTCGTGGATTTCAGGGCGGTATGAAACGACATGGTTTTTCCGGTGGGCGTGAAAGCCACGGATCAAAATTGGGTCGTCGTCCCGGATCATTAAGCTTTATGAGAAGGCAAGGGCGTGTTCCTAAAGGAAAGCGTATGCCTGGTCATATGGGAGTTGAGCAATGCGTTATGAAAAACCTTAGAGTAGTTAAGGTCAACCCTCAAGCGCATGTTGTTTTTATAGGTGGATCCGTTCCAGGTAAAACCGGATCTTTGGTATTTGTTTGTAAACGCGGAATAAGGATTATGGCTAAACAAAATAAAGCTAAGTCACCCTCACCGGCAGTAGAAGCGAGCCGCGTTGTGTCCTTTGGCGAACTTGACATTTCGCCCACAGACCTGCCTGATGTAGCGCCTGTTGCATTTGCTAATTACGTGCGTGCGCTTGTGCAAGGTCAACGGCAAGGAACGGTGGCAAGTAAGAGCCGAGGTCAGGTGGCTTTCTCGAACAAAAAACCGTGGAAGCAAAAAGGAACTGGCCGTGCTCGTGCAGGTAGCCGGCGCTCTCCGTTATGGCGGAAGGGCGGTACCATTTTTGGACCTCAACCACGTATACGGGAGCTCAAAGTTGCTCGTGGCACTAAAACTCAGACGCTTGCAAGCTTATTAAAGCAGGGTATCGAACAAGGACGTGTTATAGCATTGGACTTTGCTTTGAATGAAGGAAAGCCGAGTACATCTAGAGCGGCGATTGCGCTCAAAAACGCACAAGTTGCTCATGAGCGCGTCATTCTTTTTGTCTCGCCTGAGGATACAGTAACTCATGCTTCTTTTAGCAATATACCGCATGTGCATATGCTTTTGTTCGATCAACCAAATGCTTATGCGTTAGCCTCTAGTGATTATTGGATCTTTTTGTCGAAAGATCAGGAAGCTTTTAAGAAAATGGTTAGTTCATGGATTTAAGTATTTATGATATCATAAAAGGACCTTGGGTAACGCCAAAAGCTTATGCACTTAATCAGGCATTAAAGAAATTGGTTCTCGAGGTTCACCGCCAAGCAAACAAGCCGATGGTTGCTGAGGCGCTAAAAAAACTTTTTAATGTAGAAACAGAAACTATACGCGTAGTGCTTGTTAAAGGCAAAAGGCGCCGTAGTGGTCGCCATACAACCTTTAGTAAAGATCGCAAAAAAGCGGTCATAACCCTGAAAGCAGGCTATTCAGCGGATCTTTCGGGATGGTCCTCCGCTCCTGCCGAAAGTGCTCGGCAGTGGGCATGAGCTTATAGTATGGAGGTACAATGACTATTAGAACAAGAAAACCTGAAAACGCGTCTCTGCGCTTTCAAACATTCGTTGATACAAGTGATATAACAAAAAAGACTCCAGAACGCCGCTTGGTAAAAGGTATTCGTAAAAGCGGTGGCCGTAATGCATTTGGTCGCATGACGGTGCGTGGTCGTGGTGGAGGTGCTCCGCGTAAATATCGTATTATAGATTTTGCCGTGTGGAACGTGATGTTCCTGGTAGGGTGACGACAATGGAATATGATCCTAATCGTAACGTGCGCATAGGACTTGTTGCATATCGTAATGGTGCAAAGCATTATATGCTTATTCCATTAGGGATATCTAGTAGGCTCGACCGTTATAGCTGGTCGTGAGATGGAGCCACGTGAAGGTAATAGTTTACCGTTGCGCAATATACCCCTCGGCTTTACGGTACATAATGTTGAAACTACGCCCGGATCAGGTGGAAAACTAGCGCGTAGTGCGGGAACTGGTATACAGCTTACTGCTAAAGAAGATGATTACGCTATATTGAAAATGCCATCGGGTGAGATACGAAAAGTACACCTTGATATGCTGGGCGACGGTTGGCACTTTAGGAAATCCCGATTACAAAAATATTACTTGGGGCAAGGCTGGTCGTTCACGGTATTTGGGTAAAAGGCCATTGACCCGTGGTATTGCGAAGAACCCAATTGACCACCCACTTGGTGGTGGTGAAGGACGCTCTAAGTCTGGTAAACATCCTCAATCTCCGACAGGTAAAGGAAGTAAGGGTACTAAGACAAGACGTCGTGAAAGTGCATTGATTATTAAGAGAAGAAAATAAAAACATTGAGGTAAGAAAGGATGGCTCGATCTGCTAAAAAAGGACCGTATGTCCAAGATTCTTTAAAAGGCAAAATTCAGCGTATTAAGACGAGCGGTAAACGCGAAGTTATTAAAACCTGGTCACGGGGCAGTATGGTTACTCCTGAATTTGTGGGCTTGACGTTTGCTGTACATGATGGAAAACGCTTTATACAAGTGTATATTACTGAAAACATGGTTGGGCACCGCCTTGGTGAGTTTGCTCCTACAAGAACGTTTAGAATGCATAGTGGCCAACGAAAAGCTGCTACTGCTGCGACGACCTAAAGGTGCAAGGTTTGCCGAAGGTGGCACATTATGTATATAATGAGCACTATGGTAAAATAAAGGTTTGCTATGGATTTTGTTGCGAAAGCTTTGTATATTCCCTATTCTCCGTATAAGTTAAGACCTCTTGCAAGCGTGATGCGCGGAAAGAGGTCGGTTTTGTATGCCCTGCAGGTGGCTTAACGTGTATAAAAGTAAGCGTTCCGTACCTCTAAAAAAAGCACTTGAATCGGCGGTTGCTAATGCGCGTAATTTAAAAAATCTTGATCCTCAGGAACTTCTGATTAAAGAGATTTGTGTTGACCAAGGTCCTATTCATCGCTATTTCAAGCCCGGAGCGTATGGGACGAGCTAATGTTCAGACGCAAGAGGATCTTGTCACATTACCGTTAAGCTTGTTGAGGCCCAAAGTAAAGAAGGATCCAAACATAAAGGAATGACCGTGGGACAAAAGGTTAACCCAATCAGTTTTCGTCTTGGTGTGTATCGCACCTGGAATTCGCGCTGGTTTCCGCGTAGTGCGGCAAAGTATGCGCAGAATTTTTTTGAAGACATAGAAATTCGCGATTTTTTCCAAAAGAATTTTTCCGGGGCGCAAATTGACGATATAATCATCGAAAAGACGGATGACTTTCTGCGTATTACTCTCCATGCTGCTCACCCAGGTGTGCTTATTGGAAAAAAAGGCTCCGAGATGGAAGCTATTAAAAAACGGCTTGCTGACCGTTTAGGTAGATCAAACGTAGAAGTGTCAGTGCAGGAAGTTAAAATGCCTGATATTTCTGCTTTTTTGGTTGCCAAAAGTATAGCTGAGCAGCTTGAAAGAAGAGGAAGCCACAAAAAGGCTATGAAGAAGGCGGCTTCTAGCGCTATGCGTTCTGGAGCTGAGGGAATTAAGATCCAAGTTAGGGGTCGCGTTGGTGGAGCAGAAATTGCTCGTGCTGAAAAGCTTTTTATAGGTAGAGTACCTCTTCATACTTTGCGCCAAGATATAGATTACGGTTTTTGTGAAGCCCAGACTACGTTTGGAAAGATCGGCGTTAAGGTGTGGATTAGCAAGGGCGTATATAGAGCTGTCAAAGATTAGCGAGGTACACCATGTTAATGCCAAGAAAAATGAGATACCGCAAAGTACAAAGGGGCACTAGAGCAGGTCGCTCTAAAGGTGCTCGTACTGTTATTTTTGGCGAGTACGGTTTACAGGCCGTTGAGCCCGTTTGGCTAACAGCCAAACAAATAGAGGCTATGAGGGTTACTATCACTCGTAAGCTCAAGAAAATAGGAAAGCTCTTTTTGCGAGTGTTTCCTGATAAGCCTATAAGTAAAAAGCCTGCTGAGACCCGGATGGGTAAAGGTAAGGGAGCGGTTGAAGAATGGGTAGCTGTTGTCAAGCGCGATAGAATAATTTGTGAAGTAGCTGGTCTTGATGAGCGACAGCAAAACAAGTGCTTCGGTCTGCGACCTATAAGCTTCCTATGAAGACCCGAATTGTTAAGATTGAAAAGCAAGAATCACCAGAAGCTGCAACGGGAGTCTCATGAAAATTAAAACGGTGAAAAGCGAGCTTAAGCAGTTGCCTAAGGACCAGCTTGAAGTTGAAGTTAGACGAATTGCGACGCGAACTTTTAACTCTCCGGTTGCAGTCAGCTACGTCAAATGTAAAGTCGTTTCCTTCGCAAAAAGGGAAATTAAGGTACGCAATTGCGTGTGGTTTAACATTCTTAAAACAAAAGAAAGCGTCCAAAGCATAATTGAGTTATTATGGTAGAACAACAAAAGACACAAGTTTCTGAGGCTAAACCAATAAAGCGCGCGCTTACGGGCAAGGTTGTTTCAGATAAAATGAATAAGACGATTGTCGTCCGCGTAGAGAGAACTTATTTGCATCCTCGATGGAACAAGGTAGTTCGCTCAAGTAAAAGTTATAAGGTTCATGACGAAACCGCTCAAGCTCGTAAGGGTGATATCGTCAAGATTTATGAGGGACGTCCACAATCAAAGACTAAATATATGTACTTAGATGCTATTATTCAGTCTTCGGGACAGAAAGTATAAAAAGAGGTTATTATGATTCAAAAGGAATCATACTTAGAAGTTGGCGATAATTCGGGAGCAAAAGTTTTAAAGTGTATTCACCTTGTAGGAAGTACGCGTAAAAGATATGGCTACATTGGTGACATTATTCGTTGTTCGGTTAAAGTTGCTGCTCCTGGAGGCCAAGTTAAAAAGGGTGACGTGGTAACAGCGGTTATCGTTCGCACAGCAAAGGAATTTCGTCGCGAGGATGGCAGCTATATTCGCTTTAGCGAAAATGCTGCAGTGCTTATTAAATCGGTAGACGATACAACCCCTTTAGGCACGCGTATTTTTGGCCCTATTGCACGCGAAATTAAAGCGATGAGTGCAAAGATTCCTTCGTTAGCACCAGAAGTATTCTAGGGAAGGATATACAATGGCACGTATTAAAAAGAATGACACAGTGTGGGTTTTAAGAGGTAAAGAAAAAGGCAAACGCGGTACGGTATTGGTTGTTGACCCCAAAGCGGGCACGATCCTTGTAAAAGGTGTCAACATGGCAGTACATCACGTAAAGCGAACGCAAGGCAAAGAAGGCGCTGGTCTTCGTCGTGAAGAAGCGTTTTTAGATGCATCTAAGGTTATGCCTGTATGCGTATCGTGTGATAAGCCTTGCCGAGTCAACTTTACTCTTTCTACCGAAAAGGCTGAGAAAGCACGTACGTGCAATCGATGCCAAGCAACATTTTAAAAGGATATAAGGTATGGCAAAGGCTCGCTTGGAAAAGCTTTACGTAGATGATATTCGCCCACGCATACAGAAAGAACTTAAGCTTAACAATGTTATGGAAACACCTAAGATTTCGAAAATTGTCCTTAACGTAGGTGTTAAAGAAGCTGTGGCTGATAGCAGAGCTTTACAGCACGTTGCTCAGATACTTGCGTCAATAGCAGGTCAAGCTCCCGTAAAAACGCTCGCTAAAAAATCTATTGCAGGTTTTAAAATTAGAGAAGGCATGCAGCTTGGTGTACGAGTGACATTGCGTCGTCAAGCAATGTATGCTTTTCTTGATAAGTTGGTAAATCTTGCGCTTCCTAAAGTACGTGACTTCCATGGAGTGCCTTTAAAGCTAGATGGTCGAGGTAACTATAATTTAGGTATTAAGGATTGTACGATTTTTCCAGAGACCGAATCCTTCCGGCTGATAAGTCTTATGGTATGAATATTACTATTCATACAACAGCGCATACAGATGAGCATGGCCGAGAGCTTCTTAAAGGTTTTGGTATGCCGTTTCGTAAATCATAAAAACAAGGAAGATTCATGGCTCGTAAGGCGCTTGTAGAAAAAACCAAAGGAACACCGAAGTTTAGTGTTAGGCATAGAAATCGCTGCAAATTGTGCGGTAGACCGCGTGGATACATGAGACTTTTTCAAAATCTGCCGTCTTTGTTTTCGCCATCATGCTTCTTTTGGAAATTTAACCGGTGTTAAGAAAACAAGCTGGTAAGTAAATAAGAGGGTTTTTAAATGTCCAGTTGATTCTATTGGCGATTTTTTGACAATACTACGTAATGGGGTAAAAGCTTCACATTCCTTTGTGACAGCGCCTTATTCACGCATACGTCAAAACATTGCACAGATTTTAAAAGATGAGGGCTTTATTAGGGACTTTGCCGTTGAGGAAGGTTCTATTAAAGTATTTTTGAAGTACGTAGAGGGTGAATCCGTCATTCATGAAATTAAACGTATGAGTAAGCCTGGGCGTAGGCGCTATGAGGGCTATAAAAACCTTGAACCAGTTATTGGTGGATTGGGTATTTCAATCATTACCACAAGTCAGGGTGTTATAACCGATAGAGAGGCTCGTCAAAAATGCTGTTGGTGGCGAAGTTATCTGTACTGTCTGGTAAAGGTTGTAACTATGTCAAAGATTGGAAGAAGACCCATTGATCTTTCGAGTACTCAGGTAGAAGTTAAAGGCAATGAGGTTCATATCAAAGGCAAAAAAGCTTCTGGGGTTCATATTTTGCCGCACGAACTTAAAGCAGAGGTCGTCAATAAGCAACTGTTTAACCTTAGCTCGTCTCCTTCTAAAAGGGGTAAGGAGCAATGGGGGCTTCATAGAGCTTTACTAGCAAATGAAGTTAAAGGCGCTGATCAAGGTTTTGAAAAGCAATTAAGGATTGTGGGACTTAGGTTTTAAAGCTGCTACAGTAGGCAAAAGCTTCAATTTTCATTGGGCTTTAGCCATAAGATAGATTTTAGCCTTCCTGCTGGGGTAACGGTTGAGATTGATAAAACAGGCCAGCTTTTGACGTTCAAGTCCTCCAATAAAGAGCTTCTTGGTCTAGTATGCGGTCAAATTAGAGCTTTAAGACCGCCTGAGCCTTATAAAGGCACAGGTATTCAGTACACAACAGAAGTTATACTAAGTAAACCAGGTAAAGACGAAATCTGCGTAATAAGTAATGGAGTAAGACTGTGTCTTTAATGAGAAAGATTAAGCATCGTGTGCAACGAAGAGAAATGAGAGTTCGTCAGCGTATTTCTTATGATCGTCCTCGTGTTTCTGTATTTCGTAGTTTGCATCACGTTTATGCACAGATTATTGATGATAATGAATCTAAGACACTAGCGAGTGCTTCTTCGTTAGAGCTTGACACGTTAAAGGGCGATAAAAAGAAAGTTGCGCATGCTGTTGGCTTAGAGCTTGCAAAAAGAGCTCAGAAAAAGGGCATTAGCGCTGTAGCTTTTGATCGTGGTTCCTTTAAGTTTCATGGCCGTGTGAAGGCTTTGGCGGATGGGCTACGTGAAGGTGGACTTGAGTTTTAACTAAATGGGATAAAATAATGGCAGAAAAAACATTTGTTGACACCGTCGTTAGTGTAAACCGTGTCACAAAGGTAACGCAGGGAGGAAAACGTTTTTCGTTCTCGGCATTTGTAGTATCAGGAAACCAACAGGGTAACGTTGGTATTGGACTGGGAAAAAGTAGAGAAGTTTCTTCTGCTATTGCAAAAGCAACCGCCCTTGCAAGAAAAAACCTTATAAAAATATCATTACGCGGGAATACGGTCCCTTACGAAGTAACAGGTAGCCATTGCGCAACAGAAGTTATTATACGCCCTGCATGTAAGGGAACTGGGCTTATTGCCGGTGGTTCTGTCCGAGCAGTTATGAAGGCCTTAGGAGTTACTGATGTCCTTGCAAAGACCGTGGGTCCTTCTCGTTGCGGTCAGAATGTGGTTAAAGCGACGTTGAATGCTTTGGCGCAATGTCGAAATGCTGAGCATTTGGCAAAACTGAGGGGAAAAACAATTAAAGAAATTGCAAGGGGATGCCATGTTAAAGCTTAATAATTTGGCCTCGGCGGGAAAAAGACGTAAAAGAATAGGACGCGGTGGTGCTCGAGGCGGGACATCCGGTCGTGGTTTTGGTGGTCAAAAGGCACGTACTGGTGCTGGGGTAGGAGTACTCTTTGAAGGTGGCCAGATGCCTTTAATCCGACGATTACCAAAGCGCGGTTTTTCGAATGCTCGTTTTAAAACACGCTACGTCGTTGTTTCTCTTGATCGATTAAATACATTGGCAGAAAAAAATCAAACAATAGTTTTTGATTTTGCGGAACCTGTTAAGGTTTTGGGTAGTGGGAAACTTACTAAAAATGTGGTAGTCCATGCTCAAGCGTTTAGTGCATCGGCGCGTGAAGCCATCGAACGAGCTGGCGGTAAAGCGTTAATAACGGGCACTGAAGGGCAATCAAATAACAATCGATAAGCGAGGGGTAGAGTGTGGTTTTGCTGAAGAACTTTAAGAATATCTTCTTAATTCCCGAGCTTATGAAGAAACTTGCCTTCACCTTGGGTGTTTTGATTGTATATCGTCTAGGAACTTTTATCCCGGTTATTGGGATTAATATGCCTTTAGTAGCCCAGTACATGAAGGAAACAGGTACACTTGGTGGGCTTTTAAGTTACCTTGACGTGTTTTCTGCTGGTGCGTTGAGTAGAGCTACTATTTTTGCACTTGGTATCGGTCCTTACATTACAGCGTCTATTATGATGCAAATGTTAACGATGGCTGTGCCTAAGCTTGAGGCTTTGTCAAAAGAAGGTGATTACGGAAGGCGTATGATCAACCAGTACACGAGGTACCTGGCCTTAGTGCTTAGTATCGTCTATAGTACCGGTTACGCGACGCTGCTTGAAAATGCTAACTTGGTGCTTACGCCAGGCATAGGCTTTAAGCTTTTGTTTGTTCTTTCGTTGACCGTTGGTTCGATGTTTGTTATGTGGCTTGGCGAACAGATATCCTTGATGGGTATAGGTAACGGAAGTTCGCTTATTATCTTTGCGGGTATTATTTCACGTATTCCGGATGACATTATTAAAACGCTCAACTGGGTAACTATGGGTAATATAAGCAGTGTTACCGGTATTATTTTACTCTTAGTGTTTTTGGCTTTAGCGGCCTGTGTAGTATTCTTGGAAAAAGCGGACCGAAAAATACCAATTCAGTACACGAGACGGGTCATTGGGCAACGAGTCTATGGTGGTCAGACGACCTATATTCCGTTTAAGGTTAACCCAACTGGTGTAATGCCAGCGATTTTGTCGCAGTCTGTTTTGTATGTGCCTTTGTTTGCGGCTTCCATGTTTGCGGAGAGGTATGCGATTTTTAGGAACATAACACAGGTGCTTTCGACAAATGGCCTTGTATACAATATCCTCGAGTTTGCGCTTATTGTGTTCTTTACTTTCTTTTATACAGCACTGCTTTTTAATGCGCAGGATCTTTCTGATCAGCTTAAAAAGAGTGGAGGGTTCATTCCTATGATCCGGCCAGGTAAGCAAACGGCAGACTACTTTGACTATGTGTTAACACGAATCGCGTTTGTCGGTGCTTTATATCTTGGTTTTTTGGCTATAGCTCCAAACTCGTTGATAGCTGCTTTAAGAGCTCCAATATCGTTAAATGGTACTTCTCTTCTTATTCTTGTGGGCGTTGCTCTTGAAACGGCTGCTCAGATAGAATCGTACCTTATTGAGCACAAATATGAAGGGTTTTTGAGGGTCGGTCGCTTAAAAACAAGGTCTGCGCGTTAGGGGAAAAGCGTATAATAGCTCGGTATAAGACAAACAGATAGATTTTACTTAAAAATATGATAAAATTATAGCTGAAAGTCTCATTACTCTCGTGATTGTACCGCACATTCGTGTTTTTCGGAATGGGAGAAATTGGTTCCCTTGCATCTTAAAATGCGAGGGAATGCTTGCTTAAAAAAGATAGCTTTGCGATGACGGATACTGGAAAAATGATAATCCTCAAGGACAAACGCGCTTATGAAAAGATGACCGTAGCTGGTCAGCTTTTGGCCAGGCTGTTTGATCAGCTTTCAAAAATACTTGAGGCTGGTATGACTACTCTTGATGTGGATTCGAGTATAGCTTCATTTTTGAAAGAGAACGCGTTGGTTTCTCAATCTCAAGGATATAACGGGTATCGTCATGTAAGTTGTGTATCGGTTAATGACGAGGTGGTGCACGGTATTCCCAGTGCCAAGACTGTTTTAAAGCAGGGTGACCTTATTAAAGTGGATATTTGTGCAGCTTTTAAGGGTTATTGCGCTGATATGGCGCGCTGTTTTTTTGTTGGCAGTTCGAGTACTCTGGAGGCGCAAAAGCTTGTTGATGTAGCACGAAGTGCGTTGGACAAGGGTATAGCTAAGGCAGTTCCTGGTGGAAGGCTTGGCGACATTTCTGCTGCTATTCAAGAGGAAGTTGAAAGGCATGGGTTTGGGGTTGTTCGTGATTTTGCAGGGCATGGTATTGGAAGCTCGATGCATGAAGAGCCAGAGATTCTTAATTATGGAAAGCATGGGCATGGACCGCTTTTGCATGCTGGCATGGCTTTTGCTATAGAGCCTATGATTACCCAAGGGCATTATGGTGTTTACGTGAAAGCGGATGGATGGACGGCGGTTACTAGGGATGGTAGTTTAGCTGCCCACGTTGAAGATACCGTTTTTATTACTGAAAAGGGTCCACACATTATAACTAGGTTGTTGTGAAGATATGGCCAAAAAAGAAGATGTTATCCGCGTTGACGGAATTGTTAAAGAGACGTTGCCTAATGCTATGTTTCGCGTTGAGATAGAGGGAGGTCACGTAGTACTGGGGCATGTATCAGGTAAGATGCGTATGAATTATATTCGCATTCTGCCCGGTGATAAGGTTGCTCTCGAGTTGTCTCCTTATGATCTGACGAGAGGTAGAATCGTTCTACGGTATAAGGGAGAGAAGGTAGAAAAAAGTATTGATCCACAGTAAGGGATTGGCATTATGAAAGTGAGAACGTCAGTAAAAATTATTTGCCGTGACTGCCGCATTATAAAGCGCAAAGGCGTTGTACGTGTGGTATGCACAAAAAGGCTCCGGCATAAGCAGCGTCAAGGCTAAAGAGGGATTATATGGCAAGAATTGAAGGAGTAGAATTACCACGTAATAAACGTATTGAGTATGGCCTTACCTATATTTTTGGTATTGGGCTCAAGCGTTCGCGTGATATCTTAAACAGCACGGGCATCGATTTTAATAAGCGGGTAAAAGATCTTGCTGATAATGAAATTGCTGCAATTCAGAAGGCAATTGTAACAAATCAATTTGCGGTTGAGGGTGATCTTCGTAAAGAGATCATGAATAATATAAAGCGGCTTCAAGAAATAGGCTCCTACAGAGGCTTAAGGCATAAGAAAGGGCTTCCTGTACGTGGACAGAGGACACGCACAAATTCTCGTACGCGCAAGGGTCCACGTAAAGCAAGTTCGATTGTGGCACAAAAACGTAAAGTAACAAAGAAGTAAAGTAAAAGGATAGGATGGCTTACAAGAAAAAGTCGAAGAAAATTAAACGACATGTTGATGCAGCTGTTGTGCATGTTAGGTCTACCTTTAACAATACGCTTGTTGCGGTAACAACGCAGGGCGGAGACGTATTGTTAAGAGGAAGTTCTGGTAAGATGGGATTTAAGGGAACGCGTAAAGGTACTCCTTTTGCGGCATCTCAAGTTGGTGCTTCGTTAGCCAGGGACATGTCCTCTTTGGGCATTAAGGAAATAGAAGTTAATCTTCAGGGTCCAGGATCGGGTAGGGATTCGGTGGTTCGTTCGTTGCAATCAGCTGGCTTTGCCATTTCTGTATTGCGCGATGTTACCCCATTGCCACATAATGGCACTCGAGCGCCTAAAAAGCGTCGTGTATAAAACGGTTTAATAGTTCTTGTTTTGCTATAAGTGTAATATATGATGACAGAAAAAAGATCTCCAGCGTCTAGTGCGCGTGGTCCACGTGGTGATCGTTCAGAGCCACAAAAAGCTACAGTAAGGACGCGTAAAAAAAGTGAATATGGCCGTCAGCTTGAAGAAAAGCAAAAGGTCAAGGAAATGTATGGCATGAGAGAGCGCCAGTTTAAGCGTTTTTTTGATATTGCTTTAAAAAGCGAAGAAGCTACTGGTGAAAAGCTTTTAAATCTCCTTGAACGGCGTTTAGATAATGTACTTTACAGGTTAAAGCTTGCCACAACTCGTCGCCAAGCTCGCCAAGTTATTGTCCACGGCCATGTCTTGGTAAATGGTAGGCGCGTGTATTCACCTTCGTATCTCGTTGATAGTAATGATGAGATAACGTTAGTTCCTGCAGTTGCTTCTAAGGAAGTGTTTCTCCAGGAAGTAATTGAAAAGCGCTTAAATTCGAATGCAAAAGTGCCTGATTGGCTTGAGTTGGATAAGAAGGAGCGTAGAGGTCGCGTGTTGCGTCAACCAGTTCGCGTTGATGTTCAAGCGCCTATCGAAGAGTATTTGATTGTGGAGCTCTATTCTAAATAAATAGGGGGCACGTTTTTGTTATGGGAGATTCGATGGCAAGTAAGAAGGAGTTTCAACCTTTAACACTTCCCCGCATTGCGTGGGATAAATCCGTGCTTACTGCAACGTATGGTGAGCTTGTGGCGCAGCCACTAGAGCCAGGTTTTGGTATCACCCTCGGAGGCGCTTTAAGGCGCGTTTTATTAGGGGGCATAGAGGGATCTGCCGTTACTGCGGTTATTATTAAGGGTGTTAATAACGAATTTTCAGTCGTACCCGGTATTATTGAAGACACAATGCAAATAGTACTTAACTGTAAAGAGATTATAGTACGTAATAAAACGGGAAATCCGGGGCGTATGTTCATCTCTGTTTCCGGCGAAGCTGTAGCACGTGTGTCTGATATAAAGGCTGATGAGCATTTAGAGCTTTTAAATCCTGAGCACGTAGTGGCGCACGTTGGCCAAGGTGGTGTTCTTCAGATTGAGTTTTTTGTAGAGTCAGGTCGCGGATATCAGTCAGCCCAGTGGCCAGTGGGTCAGGCATTGCAAGAAGATGGTCGTATTTATCTTGATGCTCTTTTTTCTCCCGTAAGAAAAGTGAGTTATGAGGTAGAAAAAACACGTGTAGGTCGAGACATTGATTATGATAAGCTGACTATTGCTATTACGACTGATGGTACTCAGGGTCCGGCTGATGTTTTACATTATGCGGTGTCTGTTTTACGTACTCAGCTAGAGCATTTTTTGGCCAGCCCAGAAATTCCGTTTAATGATATTTCTGTGCAAGGTGAACTGGAGCAGCGTGAGCGTTCAAGTGAGGATGCTGAGGCTAAGTATAAGGGCGTTCCTGTGGATCTTCTTTTAAAACCTATTGAGGTTTTAGAGTTTCCTGCGCGTGCCCATAATTGCCTTGTTAAAGCTGGCATTAAGCGCATTTTGGAATTAGTTAATTTGACTGAAGATGAGGCTTTAAAAATTAAAAATTTTGGTCGTAAATCTTTTGATGAAGTCAAAGAAAGCATGAAAAATTTTGGCCTATCATTTGGTATGAATATTCCTGAATCAGACATTAAAAATTTATTAGACAGAGGTACTACTAATGAGACACCAGAGCGGTAGAAAAAAGCTAAACCTAGATTCAGGGCATCGCACTGCTCTCCTTCGAAACCAAGCTATTGTTCTTATTACTCATGGGCATCTGACAACAACGAAAGCGCGTGCTCAGGAAGTAAGAAAATTGGCTGAAAAATTAGTAACGATTGCTCGTGAGGGTAATACGTTTAATGCAAGACGCAAAGCTCAAGCACTTCTTCCTTACAAGGACGAAGTTTTACTAAAACTCTTTAAAGAAATAGCGCCTCGTTACACAGAGCGCCCAGGAGGCTATACGCGCCTTATTCGTTTAGGAAAGAGAATAAGCGATACGGCAGAAATCGCACGCCTTGAGTGGGTTTCATGACAAGTGACGAGGAAATGATTCGCAGGATTGACGATCTTCTTCAGAGTCTTCGTCCCAATGTTCAGATGGATGGTGGAGACATTGAGCTCGTTTCTTACAAGAACGGTACTGTCTCACTCAAATTATCCGGCTCCTGCGGTACATGCTTTACGTTTCGCGATCACGTCCGTTCGCTCGTTGAAGAGCATCTTAAAGACTCAATTTCAGAAATACATGAGGTAGTTATCGTCAGATGATGATAACTACTTTTTTCTTTTTGCTAGAAACATTTGTTCTTGAGTGATTTTTAGAAAACTCTTTTAGTCTCGATCATATTATTGACAATCTGAATAATTTATTGATATTGTGAATAATATTAATGGGATAAATGAAAAAGATACTTTGAAGGAGTTTTGTGTCTAAATTGTTAATAATGGCCCTTTATTCATCATTGTTTATCTTTATGTCCACCATCCAAACGATGGAAAAATCAGAGATTCTTGAAATGGCAATGCAAGGTAAGGGTGATGTTTTTAAAATAGCGAATGTTGGGCCTTACATTAAATCGATCATCTATGGAAAGCTACTCGAAGTAGATCCTAAAGAAACTCAAGTTCTACAATGTATGGATTATACAAATTCACTCTTCGGCAAACATGAATATAGTTGTTGGATCGACCATTTTAGAGATGGTGAGGTTTTCTATGTACGGCGATATAAAAATTTAGCAGAAATTTTAAGAACATATGAAGCTTTGAAAAAGTCATATGAAGGCTATGACTGGAAATTACCTATTATTACAGCGAGCGCTCTGATTGGCGGTATTGGTCTACTTCTCTATCAGCTCTCAAAAAAACCATTGAGTTTTCCTCGAGCTGCGGCTTCAGCTGCCTAATGCCTCTTTGAGGTAGTTATCATCAGGTGATGGTAATGCTTTTCCTTTTCTATCGTTTTGTTATTACCGCCATGTCCTAAGTGCAGGTTATTGAACTCAGCACTCTTTAGCACCGTTGATTATGCGTGGTTGAGAACTAGGGTTATTCATATGAACTTGGCGCTGTGGATCTTGATCATACGTATTGTTCAGAGCATTTAAGTGAGCAGCAATAGTTGGATCACTAAATTGTGGCATACCTGCTGACCTATAGAACTCTGCAGCTCTCCTTCTTGCTATTTCTTCCTCCAAGTTTGCATTTCGCGTGCGAGCAATGTCTTGATGTATTTGAGAATCTTCGTGCGATTCTTGAACCTGTTGAGGCGTAGTTAGCTGCTCAATATGTTCAAGAAGTCGACCGGCGGCTGCAAGCCTTGCGGGTCCTTCCAGTAGCTGAATGGTAGCCCATAGGCTGTCTGCTAAGTATATCCCGATAGATTGAGATTGATCGTAAGCATGTAACTCGTGAATGCTGCGGCTAAGAGCCGCTGTCTCGAGGTAATCATTTCCTTCTTGAATCGATTGTCTGTAGTTTTTCCTCGCTTCTTCATCAGTAAGAAGCTGTGTAATAATTTGACCGTGAAGAGCAACGGCAAACCGCGCCCGAGTTATTACTGAAAGTAGTGGTAAGTCAGCTTCTAAATGAGATACTTGTGGTGATTGGTCACTTATATCAAACGGAGTCCATCGAGTATTGTTGACACCTGGGGCTGGTTCAGCAATTGCTAAAATTATGTGAATAAACTGACTTTGCCCATCTAGCAAAGTGAGGTCCAAGGTACCAAGATCAGTAATAGGTAACACGCCGAAGCCCAAGGTTTCAAGGCATATGCGCATAGCAAACCGTGAGTAAGATTCGTGCTCAATGCGCCGTTCAAGAAGTGGTTCATAGTGATATTCCCATTCATCATTTTCATTATTGTATCTAACTATGAAAATGTCCCATTGTATGGTTGCGTGCGGTGACTGGGATTTATTGAGCTGATCTTTTGCTAATTTAAGAGCATCTTTGTAGCGTTGCGCCGCATCTGGGTAATAGACAAAACGGCCTCTTGTTAATTGTTGCAGAATGTTCGTAAAAGACTCTTCTTCTTTGGGTTTTTCCATTCCTGCAACCTGTTGGACAGACAAGGCAAAATACGCAAATAAATATAAGTATCTCATAATGGCCTCAAGCTAAAAACTTCGGTAAAATTAGCTTTATTGTAGAGCAACTTTTAACGAAGAGCAATCAGCGCTGATTCTGAATTAAGATTAAGCAATTTCTTTTGAGTCTCGCGCCTCTAATCACAATAATTTATTATCTTACAGGAATTTTCGGAGGTGGGTACGCAAGCATTGCCTTGACCTATATCAGCTAATCGCGTTGGCTTTACCAGTATCTCAGCTGTGTTAGTAATTTGTTCTTTAAGCGTTGCGATAGAGCATTCTTCCTGTGGCTCAAACGAGCTTGATTGTATTGACGCTTTTTCTCCAATGAAGGGGTATTCGTACGAATCAGGTGGTATTTTGTTGCCTCTTCCTTCAACGGCAAGGCTGAGTAGCCCACGATCGAATGTGGCATTGCTCGCCAGTGAAAAAATACTACTTTGTATGTATGAGCATTTATGGTGTTGGTGAACTTTTTGCATGACCTCGGGAATGATTTTACTAACATTAACGATATCGGAGTGAATGAGTATGGGGTAACCGATCAGATTAGATATGTTATTTTTTGTCTCTTCCCAAAAAAAGGGGGTCTGAATGAGTATTGCAAAACACATCAAGAGTGTAGCTGGCAAAGCCACGGCAATCAAGGCTTCATGCCAGTCATCACGTGCGGTCCAGAGGGCTAAATGAAAAATAGTAACCAGAAATGATGTGGTAAGAGCTTGCTCGTTGATAAAAAAAGTGGGAAGTCTGTACATTAGTTTCCAGATAGTATCTTGATTTTCAATGGTTGTATTAAAACCGGTTGAGATGTGATTATCTCGTGATGGCAATTTGTTGGTTGGTATTGTACTCATTGTGATGCTGTTCCATAATGAAGGGAAGTTTGGTCCTGCGCTGAACAAGAAAGTTATCGGTGCACTAAGTTTGGTTTTCCATGAAGGTGAAGATAACATTTTAATGGCTGCATAAGTCCCGGAAATCAACAGCATAGTTTTACCGAGAACATATATGGTCTTTCCTACAATCCATTTTAAATCGTCGTTAGCCATCTTGGCTAACTGGCTTAAATTAGGAGTCCAGCCGTCATAGTCATATTCAAGAAGTTGGCCAATTTTAGCTATCCAGTCGTCATCAGAATAAAAATAAATCAGTGTTTGAAAGTTTTTGGCTTGATACCGTTTTTCTTCTCTTGGCGGACATGCTAAATAAATAAGCATGTGGATCGGTTTTTCTAAAAATTGCGTCAGATTGTTTCCTATATTGCAACCGTGGCTATGACACAAAATAACTATCTCAATGTCTTGATTTTCAAGAATCATTATATTGTTAAAATATATTTCTAGCGCTTTGGCAGCATCTAGGCGAGCACTGTCGCTCAAATCGCCCGTCCACTTGAAAGATACTAAATCTAGTTCTTTGCCTCGTGATCTAGCATACGAAGCTGCGGTCCTCTTAATATGCCTATAAATTTGAGATTCGTCCGATTCACTCGAATAAAAAGCCGCCCAATCTTGTGCCCATGTTCCATGAATAACCACCCAAACGATGCGACCGAGAGTCTTTTTGCTTTCACTAAAGGTGCAACGATCAATCCTTCTTATTTTTGTGCCGCTTGGCATTCCTTCGTTAACAAAGTCGTCTCGCTGGACTGTTTTCCAACAAGATGGATACGTAACGTCCTCATCAGCAAGTTTCATGTTCATTGCAAGGTCGACGTTATTGTCGGACATTTCTTGGTCGCTGTGCCTTAGAAAACCTTCGACTTCTTCTTGATAGACTAAAATGTTCTCCTCGCGACTGTCATTGCACTTTGATAAAGAAAAACATAGAAAAAGATTGAGTAGTAGATATCGTTTTTGAAAAGCAATGATATTCATTCCTGGCTTTCCTTATGTTCGATGCTCAATAAGTAATACTTCAATTTCTTGCTTTTCATCGAGCTTGCTATCGTGATCTTTTGTATCGCTGCCAGCTATAAGAATTGTTGCTATTGCTAATATAAAAGCGCTGACAGGGATGACCAATCGAGTAGCCACTTTATTAACAAATTCTGAAGGATAAACAGTTATAGCTCTTGGGTAATTTTGGCCATCTCCCCCCCCACGAAGGAACGCTTCATACTGTTCAAGGTGGAACCCCTCATATTTCTTGCTGAGAAAACTAAAAATTTTGTGCATAATCAAGAAGGTCGCAGCTGAGGCTGTGGTTACTTTGATTGTAAGCCAGCTCACGTGATTGAGAAATCGTAATTTCATCGGTTCATCCGAAGAGTCAAATCCCATTTGACCGATCCTGCTTGACGCGATCCTGTATTCCTCGCTGTTAATACCCTTCTTTTTTTTAAGGATTTTTTTTACCTCCTTCGAGTCTAATCTACCAATAGCATTAAGAAGATCATTAAAATCTGGTGTCACATTAAAAGGGATTCGATGCTCAATGAGTAATGCTTCAATTTCTTGCTTGTTATCAGGTGTTCTATCAAGCTCTTTTGTATTGGTAACAATAAAAAGGGTTGCCGATACAGCTATTATGAAAGCGCAGACGGCGACGACAAATTTAGGGGTTACTTTATTAACAAATTCTTCGTAAAAAGTTGCTCCTGGTAAAATTTCTTGATCATCTCGCACCAAACGAAGGCCTTCAAATCTATTTCTCAAATGACTTAAAATTCTTTGCATAATAAGAAAAATTGTAGCTAAAACCAAGGATGATTTGACGTAAAGCCAGCTAATGTCATTGAGAAATCTTAATTCCATCGTCCGATCCGAAGACTCAGGGCTTACTTTGCCAATAACGCTTGATGCGACTTTGTATTCCTCGTTGTTAACTCCGCCCTTTCTCTTAAGAATTATTTTTACTTCCTTTGAGTCTAATCTAGCGATAGCTGCAATGAGATCACTAAAATCTGATGCGTCATCAAAATCCAGAGTTGCTATGTTGATGCCAAGATTCGGTTCCTTCCATTCGGAGTTATTGCTATCTAGGTAGACGACGATGTTTTGTGCGATCGTATATTGCAGAAGGTTGCGAGCATTAGCAATAGGAATTAAATGTGGTGATTTGTTGATTACACCAAAATGCTCGATACAATGAAGCTGCAGACTTACTATGAGCCCGAAAAATGCAATAGATGCATTAAAAATAAATCTCATCGCTGCTCCTCACTACTATAATTCGGTTTTTTCGGGCTTTGGTACGCATTTGCCATTTTCGAGAATTAAATGACGTACTGTACCTTTACCTTCAAACCATTTCACCAACTCAAAATGCTCATACTTAGCGGCTACGTCGAGCGGTGTACACCCGTTATTGTCTTTAACTTCAATGATTGCTTTACTAGTTTCTAAAAGTAGTTCTACCATCGCTTGATAACCATTGGCGGCGGCGTGATGAAGTGGCAGCCAACCCTCATCATCTGGTTCGTCGACATGTGCACCGGATTCGAGTAGCAGTTTTACTATGGTTTGCTTATTGCCGCCCGCAGCATAGTGTAATGATTGCCGTTTATTAGTATCTTTGGCATTAACCTTAACACCTTGCGAGATCAGAAATTCCACAATTCTTTGGTCTCCACCAATGGCCGCATGATGCAGAGGTTCACGGCGGTCATTATCTTGAACATCGGCACGCACACCTTTTTTGATAAGATTTTTAACCGTTTCAAGATTATACCGAGCAGCGAAATGAAGAGGCTGTTGTCCGTCAGAGGTTGTCGTATCAATGGCGATTCCTTTTTCAATCAGCCATTCTAGAAGCGACAATCCGGAAAATGCAGCAAAATGTATTGGTTGTGTTCCATCTTTAGATTGGGCCCGTAAATCTGCCCCACGATCAGATAACCATTGTACGAGCTTAGTGTGCCCCTGACTCGCTGCCACATGGATAGGTTGCTTGTCAAAATTGTCTTTAGCATTGATGGGAATATCTTTGCTTAATAAGTACTCGACGATGGCTCGATGATTATTGTGCGCAGCGTAGTGTATGGGTTGGATATCGTCTTTAGTTTTTGCTGAAAGAGTGTTTGGATTTTTACTTTCTAACCACTCAATGATTGATTTATGGCCATTACTCGCGGCTAAATGAATTGGGCAAATGCCGTCGATGTCTGGGGTATTAATAAGTTCGGGATCTTTTTCAAAGAAATACTTGATAATATCAAGGTGATTATTTTGTGCAGCGAAATGTATGGGATGTCTGTTGTTGTTCATCCGGGCGTTAAGGTTAGCCTTATTGTCAATGAGACACTTAATGATTCCTAAATTACCTTGGCTTGCCGCTAAGTGAAGAGGTTGCACTCCCTGCTCGTCCGTAGAGTTAACATCTGCCTTTTTGCTCAAAAGGTATTCAAGAATGTCGAGATGGTTGTTTTGAGCTGCAATATGTATAGGCTGTTTGCCCTTCCATAGTGCAGTCAGAAAGCTTGGATCTTGATCAATGAGATGCTTAACAGTATCAATTTTACCAGCGTACACGACTGAATGAATCACCTGTCCTTTTAGCGGCATAACGAAGCGGACAGATGATGGCCTAGCCTCGATATCAGTAGCTATGTTAAATATGAGAAGCCCAGTAAGACATTTAAATATCATGAATCCCCTTTTTTGTCTTCTCGGCGGTTTTTCCAGCCTAATTGTAACGTAAGCGAGATCAAGTATACATTAGTGAAAAAACTTATTAAAATCAACGGCCAAAGCCTTATCGACGAGAGGTATCTAAAGGTAACCGGTTGCCTTATTAGAAAAAGACCTGTTATAAAACGGGCAAGTTTTTACCAAAAATGATCTTGATCATAAACATATCCCCGCTCTAACAGCTTAAAGTATAACTCCTTAGAGCGGAGATCATTTTTGTTCCAATAATATTTAAAACTTTCATGGCCAGTGTATTCTGCATCTCTTTGACTGATATAACCTTTTTTAAAGACAGTTACCATAGCGCTGCTACATTGATAGTTATTTGGAATCTGACTAACATTACCATCATACTCAAGAGGGATAATAAGCTCATTTTCATCAGTTCGCACTAATAGAAATTGACCCGCATCTCTCCCAGAATCATAGTGACGAAAAAGTGGTATAGCACTGGTATGAGCAAGAATATTTTCATTTTTATAGGGAAAAGCTTCAATTTTATCCGAATCGTAAAATTTAAATAGAAAGCCATTTGACAAGAGCATGCCTTGCTTTGGTGTTAAAAGGCTATACATCCGTTTTAATGTTCCAAACGGGTCAACAAGGTGGCGCAATGTCCAATCAGAGATAATTAAGTCAACTTTGCCTTTAAGGTTGAAACCTAATTTTGCTAGCTCCTCATCAATATTTTCGATTTTAAACTGATTAAATTGGTAATGCGTAACACAGCCATTTTCTTGTACACCGTTAACACACTCTTTTCCCCCTGTTAGGCTGAAAATGTGAAAGTGTTTTCCCGATTTTTTACAGTGCTCGTTGTTCAAAATCTTCGTAGCAGTTTTACCCCACTCCGCACTTGCACAACCAACCTCTACGATGTAAATATCTTTTTTTCTTTATTGACGTGACACAAATCGAGCAATTTATGATCATCAATATTAAGAAGGTAATAGTGAGTGCTGCCATTATACATCCAAGGGTACTCGTGTTCTTTGATATCCTCAAAAGCTTTGTTGATGGCTTTTTTCACTTCTAATGGTCGATTACCGAGTGTGATACTCTAGAATAGTGCTCATTAATTAAATTTGTTGGCCCATGCTCGGTTAAAGCATTTGTAGTAGACCCCAGAAAACTTATGACCAAAACAATTATCTCAACCATGGAATTACGCATCATGTACCCTATTTAAAATTGTAAGACTGTAATTCTACTATACCAGGTTTAGCCAGGGGTTCAAGCCAAATACCTATAGCCTTGCTAATACAAGCACATTTTGTTCTTGAATAGATCTAGAATTATAATTTTCTTTTCGTGGCTTCATAAACTATCGGGATTGTTGTATTATGCTCTAAGTTTAGTGCTTCGAGCTCTCATCTATCAAAAGTGGGGCGTTCGAATAAACAAGCGATCAATGTATTAAAAAGGGAGTTTTGTATGTTGCATGGTCAAATTATTTCTAAAAGTATCTTTTCTATGATCCTGAGCTTTTCCGCGTTGGCACTTGGTCAGATTTTAGACTGTCCAGTACGCTATTCTGAGCCACCTTATACCTATCCTGGTGGTGCTGCTTATTGGCCGCCTAGTGGCTCGATTCTCGCCACTGCCAATGATATTTTTGCGGCCAGCGTTACTACGTATACTGTTGCTGCTGATGGTTCATTAAGTAACCCTGTCGTTCATAGTGGTCCCTCTGGCGAACAGCAATCCCGCGGTATTGCTTATTCTCCTAATGGATTACTCTTGGCGACTACAAACTCCGCAACGAGCAGCGTTACCATGTTTAACGTAGATCCAACAAGTGGTGCGTTGAGCAATCCTAGAGCCTATCCGCTGCCTTCTGGGTCTGTATACCCGAATAGATTAGCATTTTCGCCGGATGGCACTTTATTAGTGACTGCAAATCAAGGTACTAAACCCATTGCGGGCAATATAACCATATTTACTGTCGGTGCACTGGGTAACTTGAATGCCGGTACTTCCTATGGCTTGCCATCTGGAGCTAGTAACCCTGTTTCAATAGCATTTTCAAGTGATGGATTGTTTCTCGTTACTGTTAATGATCTTACGACGTACAATTTGACGGTATTTAATGTTGGCGCTGGAGGAGTTTTAACTAATCCGATAAACTGGCCAATGCCAACTGGATCACTTGAGCCTTATTTTGGTTCATTTTCACCTGATGGTTCATTGTTTGCTGTCGCTAATTATGCAAACTATCAGGGTGGTACTGTTGCACTATTCAATTGGCATCAAGGCGCTTTGTATAACGGAACACTGTACGATTTGCCAAATAGCTCCACTGACCCAAGCTTCTTAGCTTTTTCACCTGATGGAAAACTTTTAGCTACTGCTAATCAGGGCACTAATGATATCTCGATATTTAACGTTAATGGTGGAGCCCTTGATAGTGGAATTTCTTTTAAATTGCCTACTGGTGCTGTCAATCCTCAAACAGTTGCTTTTTCACCTAATGGAAAAAATATCGCTGTTGCCGACTATCAAACAGATGACGTTGTTATCTTCTCGAGCGTTTGTCCTACAACAACTACAACTGCAACAAATTCTGGCGGTGGTACCTCAACGGGCAACGCAAGTGGCCTTTTAGATCACGCTATAGTCAGTAAGTATATAGCTCTTTTGCAAAGCTACGTTAAAAAATAAATACGCTATAGTTAGCAGTTAATTTTGGCCGCGCCTGTAAAAGTCGCAGCCTTATAAAGCTATAAATGTCGGAAATGCAGTGGGTAAGCTTTTCCAAGTCCCACCCTTCATGTTGACCACAGAGATGTTATTGGCCAAGCAAAAAGATTTCTGCCGAAAGGGATTTTTTCATTGCCGGTATAGAGCACAATGCCCTTTAAAAATCTTTCTTTAAATAGTTCTTGCATCTGTTTAAGGCCTTTAAAATCATGAGCTGTGACTGTTTGAGATGCTTTTATCTCCAAACCAACAATGGTTCCCGCTTGATCCTCCAAAACGAAGTCAACCTCAGTACCTTCAAGCGTGCGATAGTAATAGAGGTATATTCGTTTTTTTGACCAAGTTGCTTGTTTTTTGAGTTCCATGAGCACAAAGTTTTCTAAAAGGCTTCCCAGTAAAAATGGGTCGATCGATGGTCTCTCATGGGTGATGCCAAGTAAGTAGCTTAATAGGCCAGTGTCAATCAGATAAACTTTTGGGGATTTAACTAGGCGCTTTCCCACGTTAATGCTCCAGGGTGGTAGAAAATAAATGATAAACACGGTTTGCAAGAGAGCAAGATAATGGCGCAATGTTGTATTACTTATCGATACGACGAGAAATATCTGAAACGTTTAAAAGAGTTCAGGTGCGCGTTGCTAAAATCCTTAAAAGATGAGGATATTCTAGTACGCCTTCGATAGCTGCAAGATTGAGTATTTCCCGTTGCAAGATGGTTGTGATATAATTTTCAAACCACATGGTACGTTTGTCGCCATCAAGTAGCTGAACATTAGGATACCCGCCGCCAACGTTACCACATTGTCCAGAGTAAACGAGGAATAGCTATAATCTTTTGTTATGCCAGCCATAAGCGTAGATTTGCCCGTTTGTCGAGCTCCAGTCAGAAGGACAAAGGGGGCTAAATGATAAGGCGTCAAGAAGTTTTTTCTTGATGTGTCTTGAAATAATCATAAAATTGACCGTTGAATGGTTAAATTTTGACACAAACTACCAAATTAATGCAATGACAAGATGATTGTATCAGCAAAAGAGAGCCCCATAAATTGGGGCTCTCTTTAATACTTAGATAATAGATATGTGATTAAATTTTTCTCTTGTCCCTTTTTACGTTTTCCTTTGCAGCGGGGGCCCTTTTTTCCACTTTATTTTTGAAATATGACCAAACTTTTTCTTTTGTCTTTGGTGAAACGAGATTGTCGTAAGCGAGTTTAGCGGCGATTCCTAGAACACCTACAAGCGTTGCCCCTTTAGCGCACTTCCACCCGCAACTTGGAGGGTTCTTGTTACCAGTCTTAAGCTCTTTAGGTAGCCCTTTTATCGCAACATCTTTTGCTGCTTGTTCGGGAGACTCGGCATGTGGCACTGGAATATCTCCGCCTTCTGAGCCTGCCTCTAGAACAACAATACCAGGGGCTTCTTGATTTTCTAATTCTTCTTCACTTTCTGAATTTTCAACTGCACTTGCGTTCTCAGCTGCTCTTAGATAGGCCAAAACTTTTTCGTAATCGCCAAAACCTCCTACCAGTCCTGACTGAAAAGCTTCGTGTGCTACATCATAAGCAGTTTGTCCGTTACGATTTCTAGAGTCTACAACTGACCCTGACAAGAGGAGCAGTACAATGGAATGGTTGCCTTTGGATGCGGCAATATGTAACCCTGTGTTTCCGTTTTCATCTTCTAATTCCTGAAGACTTGGGTCATTACTTAAAAGTTTGATAATAACTGTCAAATCGCACTTATTGGGCGTTTTTGAAATCTCACTAAACCATTTGTCGTTTAAATCTTTGTCTTCCATGCTCAAGAGGGATTTTCCAGCTGTCAGAGAGAGTATGAGTGCCAAGCACATATACATTTTCATCTTTACCATATCTAACTCCCGTAGGTAACGATTAAGGTTTAGAAACTAACTTCTATTTTACAAGGGATTCAGCCAGCGTCAATGAAAAAATAGAGTGTTTATCCTTGTTCCATGACGGTCACGGTGCTTCCGTGAGGGTGCTTGTAAACAAAAAATTGTACGGGAAACATGTCTTTCATACTCGGTAAGTGTGAAACTATAATGACTTTGTTGAACTCTTCTTGTATCTTATGCAGCACATCGGTGATATGTGCCAGGCCTTCTTCATCCTGCGAACCAAAGCCTTCATCTATGATGAGCATTTGTAAGGCCGCTCCGGCTCGTCGGGCAAGAAGTTTTGAAATGGCGATTCTTAGTGCAAAATCAATCCGAAAAGCCTCGCCTCCGGAAAAAAGTTCGTAAGAGCGGATACCTAAAGCATCAGAAATTTTGATATCAAGTGTTTCTTTTGTAGCACCACTCTTAAGATCGCGTACTGACTCAATAATAAGGTGTGCAGCGTTATCAGTCAGCTTTGAAAGCAGTATATTGGCCTCATGTTCAATTTCGGGTATAGCCTCTTCTATAAGAAGAGCCTGAATACCGTCTTTGCTAAAAGCTTGGCTAAGTGCTTGATATTGATGCGTTAAATCGTCAACTTCTTTAATGCGCTTTAGAATTGTTTGAGCCTCTTGTTCTTTCTCTTGGAGTATCTTCTTGTGTTGCTGGATAGCTCCTTGTTTTTGGAGAAGAGTTTCTTTATGGGCATGACATGTTTTAAGCCTTTGGTCGCGTTCACGTATGCGCTCTTCCATGTTTGTGAGCGCGATTTCATATGTTTTATATTGTTCAAGTTCTAGTGCTAACTTTTTTTGTTCACTTTTTAAAGCTTTAATACGTATACACAGCTCATGTATTTCACGCTTCCTTTCTGCTTGAAGAGCCACTTGTATGCGAAGATTTTGCTGTTTTTGGCTTTCTTGAGTAAGGTGCGCAAAGCGAGCATTCAATTCGTCATACTTATTTTCAAGTGAAGCATTTTCCTTTACGTAAGCCTCGGTTTCTTCTATGCGCTTGAGCGTCGTAAGATACTGAGTATCGGTAGCTAAAAAGTTTTCAAACGGTGCAACACCATTGGTTTTGCGTACCCGTAGCTCCCGCTCCACGTCTTGTAATCCTCTTTGAGTAGCAAGCTCAAGTCTTGCTTCCTCTTTTGCATCCGCTTCGTATCTTAGGTGCTGCTTTTTAAGCTCTTCCATTCGTGTACATGCATCAGTATGAGTTTGTAGTTCAAGCTTTAGCGCGTCGATAGTCTGGTGCTGATTTGCTAATGTGCTCTTAAGCTCATGGAGCACTCTAGCAATACGGTTAATATGATGCTCCACAAGCGAATGCTTGAGCATGAAACTAGAATTAAGGTTTGTAGAAAGGGAAGGTGGTAAAGTTTGTGTGCAGAGCGGACATTGAGCTTTTACGGTGCTTACAAGCTCTTTTTTGGTAAAAAGTTCTTTTGCTTCTTTTTTAAGGAGATTGCCTCTCATTACAAATTTGTGGTAAAAGGTTTTTCTCCGTTCAAAGAGTTTTTCTTCAATTTCCAGTTTTTTGTGTAGTTCTGGTAAGATTGAGCTTGATTGCTTAATTTTTGCCATTTCTTTTATAAGCATATCTTGCTCAATCGTAATAGCTTTTTGTTTTTCAGACTTCAGCTTTAATTGCTCTAATAATTGGGCGCGTCGAGCGTCGTACATACTTTGTTGGCGCGTATACTCTTGCATACACTGGCTGTGGTCTTTCAGGAGTTTTTCTTTACAATCGGCAAGCAGAGCTTTATCTTGAGCTAGTCTTGCAACCACGTTTCTGTAGTTTTTTAGGGTTGTTTGCATTTCTTGTAGCTGTTTTTCAAGAGTTGCAATTTCTTGCGCCACTGCTTGTGTTTGATGCAGATTTTTTTGCTCTTTTTGAATAGTCCGCCAGGTCGCAACTTTACTTTGAAAAATAGTAAGTGCCTCTTGTAACGTTTTTGTATGATGTTCATTTGTAACACACAGCTTTGTGTGTGCTTGACGCTGACTTTCAAGACCTCTATTTTCTTGCTCGAGAGTATGTAACGCTGCATAGAGTTCTTGCTCTTGTAACTGTAATGCCTGCAATGCTTGTGTCAGCTCTTCAAGCTGTACCTGAATAGACTCGCGAGCCCCTAATTCGACGTGTAAAGCTTGTTGTTGTTGCACGCGGTGCTCTTTTTCTTGAGAAAGAGTGCGCACTTTTTCGGTCGCTTTTTTTCGTAACTGCTCATAGCGCTCAAGGCCAAGTATGCGGGCGAGCACATCTTTTCGCTCACGCGCAGATTTTTTAGAAAATTCGTTTGATTGTCCCTGGCGCAAAAATGCTGAGTTTATAAATGAGTCATAATCCAAACAAAGAACTTGATTAATTTTTTCCTGAGTACCGCGTATGGTCTTTTCTGTAAGGGGCCTTAACTGTTGCGATTGAGGATCTACGATCCCAAAATCTAAATGGCTTATAGCCTTACCGCCCACGATAGTATATTCTCGCCTAACGCGATATAAAAGGCCATTATACTGAAAATCAAGAGCAACCATCATATGCGTTTGCCCGAGGCGTAAAAGCCCCTCGTCAGCTTTACCAGGATTCGAGTTTTTGCGTGCTTGTCCCCACAAAGCCCACGTCAAAGCATCAAGAAGTGCGGACTTTCCATGCCCATTTTTGCCAGAAAGACAAATAAGGTGATAGGGTTCAAAGTTAATGGTTTGAACCTGAGGGCCATAACTGATGAAGTTCTTAAGCTGCAATTTTAAAGGAATCATACTTTTATATCCATGCTTATACGTTAGCAAGTTTATACGTATCTGTGCTTCAAGACAATTTCTTTATCAAAGTAGAGCTGATGAGCAAAAGAATTTGTTGTTTAACTAACTTGCCGAAATAAGAACACGAACCTATAAGCTTTCTGATGCAATAGCTTCGTTACCACTGAAATTAACAGCCCCTCCGCGGTGCATGTATTTGTATTTGTAGAACAAATAAGCAGCAGTACCTGCGATGACTGCTAGAAAGGCCAGTGTTAGCGGAACGCCAACGGTGGTTCCTATTATTGCGCCTAGAGGAAGACTGCTGCCATCTCCTCCATTGCTTTCGAGAAGTGTTCCAACTGTGACATCATTTGAACCAAAATTCGCCGTAGCAATCGTTATTTGAGCGTTATTAGTGGCTGGTGAGAAGGTAATGGCAACGCAGCGCGTTGAATTAGCGGGAAGACTATATGAGGTTGCTTGATCAGGAGTTGCCCCGTTGACGTTAAAAATCGTAAAGCTATTTGAAACACTGTTGGCAGTGGCAAGATAAGCAGCATTGGATGAGGCAGCTATTGATAGAGGGTTGAGGCTACCTGGAGGTAGTGGGTACGATGCCGCGCTGCTCAGTGCACCGGACTGGAAATTGAACGCGCTGATATCATTCGAGCCACTATTAGCAGTCACAAGTAAGGCACTATTAGCGCTTATGGGCAAGAAAACGAGTGACTGGGGTGTGCTAGAGCCTGAAGGTAACGGCGTTAAAGTGCCAGCTCCGAGACTGCCGGCTGTGAATGTAAAAAGAGCCACATTGTTTGAGCCCGCGTTAGCAGTAGCAACATGCGAGCCGTCCGCGGTGAAAGCTACTGATGCAGGATTTGTTGCTCCTCCAGGTAATGGGTAGGCAATTCCATTACCCAGAGTCCCAGCTGTAAAATTAAACACGGCAAGGTCGTTAGAACCTCTGTTTGCTACAACGATGTATGAGTTATCGGGCGAGAATTGTAATGAAGAAGGCATGCTGGAATTGGTCGGTAATGGATAAGAAACTGCATTTATTAACTGCCCGCTAAGAAGCTTGAATACGGTCACGTCATTTGTTTTATCGTTGGCAGTGATAACATACGAACTATCAGATGAAAAATCAATTGAAGTTGGAAGCGAAGGGTTGACCAAGTTATAAGGCAACGGATATGATTTTGCGGTTCCTAAGGTATTGTTGGAATTAACATTGAAGAGGGTAACATCGCTTGATTCAAAATTTGCCGTCGCAAGGTATGGAGCATTTGGAGAATAAGCAATCGCATCCGGCCGACGCGAACCTCTAATGTAGGGTGGCAATGGATACAATGTTCCACCGCTAAGCGCCCCATTTATGACCGTGAATACGCCAATATTAGATGAAATCGAATTAGCGGTTATAAGATAAGCACCATTAGGTGAAAACGCGAGTGACTGAGGATCTATTGCAGAATAAGGCAATGAATATGATGTACCATTGCTTAGCGCTCCTCCAGCTCCTATGCTAAATACCGACACATTAGCTGAGTCACTGTTTATGGTTGCGAGATGTAAGCTGTCGGGTGAAAATGTAGCTGATTGTGGAAAGTAAGCACCTGTCGGCAAAGCATAATTTGTTCCTCCACTAAGTGCCCCGCTAGATGACACACTAAATACCACTACAGAATTCGTTGAAGGAATGGCAAGTGACAGATATAAGCCATTTGAAGAAAATGCTACTGAAAAAGGTCCAGAACTAGAAGGTAAAGTGTAGGATGTACCTGCGCTCAGCACACCGCCTGCTCCTACCGTAAATATAGTGACATCATTCGAACTGAAATTAGCAGTAGCAAGATAATTCCCTGAAGGTGAAAAAGCTACCGCAACAGCACCCGCAGATCCGGTAGGCAACGTATAGCGAGTACCAGTACTTAAAATGCCAGAGGTTTCTAGTATAAAGAAAGTTATATCGCCAGAACCACTATTGGCGGTGGCGACATATGATCCATTTGGTGAAAATGCGACTGAGTTTGGTCCCGCAGAACCAGAAGGAAGACCATAAGAAGTTCCACTGTTTAATATTCCGTCCTGTCCAACGCTAAATAGTGCCACATTGTTGCCTAAAAAATTAGCTGTGGCAAGATATGAATTATCAGGTGAAAATGCCAGCGCGAATGGAGCGACAAAATTAGAAAGAGCCTCATACGAAGCTGGTCCGCTTAAAGTTCCGCCTGCATTTACATTCCAGACTGTTATATCACTCGAGAACAAATCAGTAGCTGCAAGGTATGAATCATTAGGCGAAAAGGTGACCGAAAAAACTGATTGAGTGCCAGAGGTTAGAGAATAAGAAGTTCCGTTACTTAGAACGCCTCCAGCTCCTACGTCAAAGATTGTTACATCGTTTGAGACGGTGTTAGAAGTAGCTAAGTATGCGCCAGAATGAGCAAATGTAAGCATTGAAATACCCGAAGAAGCACCCGGGAGCTTGTAAGACGTACCTGCGTTGAGAGTACCACCCGACAGAGTAAATATGCTAACATCATTTGAGTAGTTTGCGCTAGCCAAATAGAGCCCATCTGGCGAAAATGCAACAATACGAGAACTCGATGAGCCAGCAGGTAAGGCATATGATACGCCATTACTTAATACGCCTGCGCTAACACTAAACAAAGCTACATTGTTTCCTTGAGTACCAGCAGCAAGATAAGAACCATCGGGTGAAAATGCAACGGAGATGGGATAGCTTATTTCCGATGGCACAGTATATGAAACTGGGCTGCTCAAGCTACCTCCTGTACTAACCTTAAATACAGTTATATTTTGAGATAGATTAGCTGTAGCGAGATATGAGCCATCCGGCGAAAACGCCAAAAAATAAGAGCTTCTAGAACCGGCTGGCAAAGCGTACGAAATAGGATTAGAAAGCACACCTCCCGCATCCACAGCAAAAACTGTAATATCGCTTGAAGGCAAGTTGGCAGTAGCAAGATAAGAACCATCAGGAGAAAAAGCCAGCATTTGAGGAGCCGATGAACCGGTTGGTAAAGCATAGGAAGAAACGAATGTCAAAGATCCTCCTGATCCTACACTAAATATCGACACATCACTTGTATTCCTGTTTGTACAAGCAAGAAAGGTACCATTCGGCGAAAAAACTGCAAAATTTGGACTGGTAGGTCCGGGAGGAAGTAAAAAAGAGGAACCTCCGTACAAAACACCATTGGCAGCTACATTAAATACAGAAATGTCATTTAAATTGGCAGAAGCGCAATATAAACCATTAGATGAGAATGCTAGAGCACGAGGCCATATTGAAGCACCTGGCAAAGAATAGCTTATTTCAGTAATAGCTTCTAGCTTGAAGCAAACAGAATAGAGTAAGCCTATAAGAATGAGTATTTTTGTACTCTTTAACAGCATAGATTTCAATCTCCTAAGAATTCCGCCAAACAAATAAGGGCAGTCTCGTTTATATGTTAAAAAGGGATTGTATAGTCTTTTCTTGCTCATGGCTTTCGCATATTCTAGCACAGGATCTATCTGTGTCAAAAAATGTTATTTAGCCGGTATGGAGCACAAAGTCATGTGTGTTTTAGATAGCGAATCAAAAGATACTGCTGCTATAATTTTTCGCCCAGTCTATCTCGCAACGGCAGTCACATGTTAAAACCAAAGATTTTTTGTTGTACCCATTCTTTGCTATAGTGTTTTTAGTGATACTCATTTGTATAAAAAAAAATCTGGTACTTAAGGTTAAGGAGTGCGTAATGTTTGTTTTGCCAAAATTACCCTATGCTTTTGACGCTTTAGAACCTTATATCGATGCTTTAACGATGGAAATTCACTATACAAAGCATCATCAAGGATACGTTAATGCATTGAATGCAGCCCTTGAAAAACATCCAGAGCTCTTTAAGCGATCTTTAACGGACCTTGTAACGCACCTAAATACAGTGCCCGAAGATATTCGTACTCAAGTAAGAAATCAGGGTGGTGGAGATTTTAATCATTCTTTCTTCTGGCCACTTATGAGCCCAAAGGGAGTTACCCCGCACGGGACCATTGCTCAAGAGCTTACAAAAAAATTTGGCAGCATCGACGCATTCAAGGAACAGTTTTCTAAAGCTGCAAAAGAGCGTTTTGGTTCAGGCTGGGCGTGGCTATGCGTTGATAGGACCGGCTCTTTGATAATTACTTCAACAGCAAATCAGGATACGCCGCTTGCCGACTATTGCAGCCCTGTGCTCGGTCTTGACGTATGGGAACATGCGTATTACCTCAAATACCATAATAAGCGGGTGGATTATATTACTGCTTGGTGGAACGTTGTCAATTGGGAACGCGTAGAGCATAACTATCAGCGTGCACGTTCACGTTAGGGCAGTATTTGACCAGCTTGTAACGTTTTCCTGTGATAAGAGCTTGTTAGTATTCAAATCCGGGCCAACCCAATGGATAGCGTCATCATCTTGAGAAAGAAGCTCTATAAATTTAGGATTTTGAAACTGCGCTTTTGGTAGCTAAAGTTGTTTGCCCTTGGCTAATCCTTAAGTGTTTGATTATATTGAGTTTCAAGAAGCCCATTAAACCCGGGTTCTGTATACCAGAAAAAATTTTTACTAGTCAATAATATAATATTCACGATAGACGGATATCAAGAGATCCTTTATTTTTTTAGTGGATTGATTGCAGCTTTTTTCATGGAAAAGGCTGCGTGGGGCTCAATTTAGCTTTTAGTAACTTGGCTGGGCGCTTTTTTCTTAGGAAGCCTAATGGCAAGCATACCATAGTGTTGAATTGAACTCTTGCTATTTATAATTATATATTTGTAATATATTTACAAGAACTTCATTACTCGAGTAATCGTTATTTTTATGAGTAACAACGAAAGGAAGCTATGAAAAAATATTATATACCTCCTCTTATAGTGCTTACTCTATTCTCGGTGAGCTTTGCGGCTGTCTCATTTAAGGAAAATGATCAGCATACTTGTCAAAGCAATCAGGAATGCTCTAATGGTCGCTGTTGTAGCCCATTCGGATATTGTAGCTCAAACCGACATGATTGTCCTATGGGTAAACTTCCTAACGGTACCAACTGTATTAACAGTAATGACTGCAATGAAGGTAAATGCTGCAGCGAATTCGGATTTTGTGGATACGGCCCTAACTATTGTCCCGGCGTTCAACCTTAGCAAAGCTTACCGCTCTGAGCTTTGCGAGAAGATTTTTGATAGGTGTGACTTTTAATTTACTTAGCTGAGCGCTTTTTTTCCTAGGAAGCCTAATAATAAGCATACCATCCTCATACTCTGCTACCGCTTTGTCCTTTTCAACAACACAGGGCAGCGCTATTGTGCGCATAAAGGTGCCATATTTGATTTCTTGTTACAGAGTACACTCAGTCCCCTCCAATTTTCTATAGATTTGGCATCACGTCCAACGATAAAAGTCTCACCGTCGGCATTCTGCTCTCGCCAGCTAGAAACGCGGTATTTAGCAGGTTTCTTGTCATTGATTCTAAGATCATCTATTCGGCAAGCTGTGTAATACCAGTCCTTCGGGAACTCGTATTCTTTTTCGCCGTTTGGGGCTAAGGCAAAAGTTGGTATTTTAGGACAATATCCCGCACCTAGCAACTCAAGTTCTACAGCTTCATTACTTGTGTTACATAAAGGATACGTATAGGCCTGTAAACTTTGTAAAGCACTTAGACTGCATATAGCTATAAGCACTGCTATGGTTTTCTTGACCAATAAAAACTATCTATCCCTAAAAGATTCTTGAGTAGCATATGATCGGCTTGAATGTTTTCCACTCTACGTGCATCCGAACCAAGAGTTTAGCAGTGAGCTAAAAAAAAATTTGTAAATGTTACTGCCAATAAGAACTGGCAAAATGGCAATCAAAAGCCTGCGCCAAAAAGGATCCCCTTTTCGAATAGTAATCTTGAACACATACGTAAAAATTGCATAGATCAACAATGAGCAAACAAGAACACCCACACCAGTGATTGTTGCTTTACACCAATTAAACTTCATACAATACCTCTTGTTCTGCAAAATTGTGCATCAAAGTCCAGATTATCTTCATAATTAAAGCAGGCGTTTTCTCGTCCATTCTGCTCCAAAGACTCGAGTCTTTTTGACTAATTTCCCGTTTAACTTAGTGGAATGACAACTAAATGGCAAGAAATTGACTCGATGTATAAAGATACCATTTCTTAGTAGGCTTGAATTAATAAATATGCGATTGTTTGAAAAGCTTAGCTAGAAATGCTCAAGCGTTGCTTTAGAATGGTATTTGTAGAGGAATTATGGTGTCATTTGAGTCAGCTGGGCCCGATTTTCGCCTATATAACACTTAACTTTATATCTGGTAATCATAGGATCAGTAGTGATCATGGTTAAGTTTTCAACCATGCATTGAGCTATTAAAATTCTATCAAATGGATCATGATGAATAGTAGGCAAGTGTTCAACTTTTAGGGCATGCTCGACTGTTATGGGAAGCGTCTTTAAATCATTCATTTGGAGAGTTTCAACTAAATTGCTTGGTGCTTTAAGTTTACCTAGTGTTTTTTTGATAACGATTTCCCAAATACTTCCCGAACTGATATAAATGGCATTGTCAGGATTTTCAATTAGCTCGATCATTTTTTTGGAAAGCATTTTGTCATAAGAAAGCCACCACAATAAAATATGGGTATCAATTAAATAAGCGTTCTTCATTTGAAAAACCGCATAAAATCTTCTGGTAATTTGTCAAAGTCTTTTTCAATTTTTACTTTCCCTTTCCACAACCCAGGTTTTCGTTTTTCTTTCTTTTCTTGAAAGGGAATTAGTTTTGCCACCGGAGTACCAGATTTGCAAATGACTACTTCTTCACCTTGAATAACATAATCTATTAGCTTGGAAAGATGAGTTTTGGCCTCATGGAGATTCGCTTTTTTCATTTGATTTACCTTAAGAAGTTGTTTAACAGATAGCTTAGCTTAGTCGGACTAATTTTGTCAATGATGGCATTTGATAGCTAGATTTCTTCTAGGTTAACATTTGAGACCTTCCAAGAATATTTTATAACAAACATAAATATTGCAATTTGGACATAAAATTTGATATTTTAGTTAAAATAGATACAATGGTGTAATTGAAGGAAAAAAATGAAGAAAATAGTAACATTGCTCTTTCTTGCTTGCGCGATGGTCATAGTTCGTCCTTTAAGGGCTTTAGAGGCTCCTTGCTACGGGCAGACCTGGAACATCACCGCGTGCAAAGCCATTACTACTAAGCCCGACGGTCAAATAGCAGAAAATACGTTTATTCCACAGGATAAAACGGTGCGCAGCTGTTTTTTATTTGGCTGCGATCCTGTTTATTGCTCTAATTGGAGAGAAAACATAAGAAGCGCTTGTAAAAGCGAATATGAAGGTGCAATAAGTCGCTATTTTGGAACGAAACCGGAGGGCACGATTCGTTTTGAAGGATGTGCTCAAAGACCGATGGCTAAGGGTGCTTTGGGGTGGTTTGATTGGGCTATACGGAAAATAGCACCTGACTCTTTCTACAATGTATGTACTACGATCTCGCCTGAAGATGAAAGCCAGCTTAAAAATTTCCTTAAGAAAGTCTGGAAAAGTATAACTAATCCATAAGGCGGGCAAGGCCTGCCTCTTTGGTCTTTTTAAAACTAAAAGTAAAAAGCACAAGAGCCGCAATTAAATAAAGAGTGCTTAGAACGTAGCTCATAGCTACTTGATTGAAGGGATTACGTCCCTCAAGTACTTCCTGGCGCAGTGCTCTAAAAATGTAGGTCATTGGCAATACAGATCCTATTTTTTGTAACCACGTTGGTAGTACCTCAGTCGGATAAAATACTCCACTTAGCGGGGCTGTAAGCCATACTGCAAGAAAGACGAACTCAGCCGCTCTCTTACCGCGGTAAACTACAACCTGGAGCGATAAAAGACCGAGTGCGAGGCTTGAAATAAATAGGGGTGGGCCATAGAGAATGGTGCAGTGCCATAAAAAACTTGCGGGGATCATATAGAGGAGCTTAATGAGTATAGAGCAATAGAGAAAGATGACGAGAGCGGTCAATGCGCTATAAAATATTACGCCAATGATCCATTCACAAAGCCGTAAAGGCGTTGAAAAAAGTCCAGTAAGATTTTGCGACCAAAGCTCTTCCAAGAGACCGAAGCATACAATGATACTTCCTCTATTAACAATCTGCCAAAGAAAGATAGATCCTAAAAGCGCTTGCTGAAAGAGTGAGCCTTGCCCCTGTTGCATCCACGTGCCAACATACCCCCAAATAACTATATCTAGAAATGGCCAGAACAAAAATGCGATTTGCATGTTGGTATCATGCAGTAAAAGCTTAATATGCCTTAAGGTTACTGCCCACGCATGCTCAATACTTATCACGGTTGTACCTTTTTAACTTTACTTAAAAAATAATCTTCAAGCGTGGGAGTGTCGATTGATACAGTTACATAGGTAACACCCGCTCGTGCTAGATCAACAAGTACCTGAGCTATACGATCTTCTTGAGCTTCGATTTGTATGCCCTGCTTTTCAAGCAAATAGGTAAGATGATGTTTTTTGGCGTACCGAATAGCTTCTTCTAGTCCCTCTTGAATGACGAGATGAATATGTGCTTTTTTTATAGAGGCTGCTAAATTAATTGGCGTATCATCCGCTATGATACGTCCACATTGCATCATAAGCACCCTGTCGCAGACATCGGTAACCTCAGACATATTATGAGAAGTAAAAAGGACGGAAAGACCAGTTCTTTCTCGCTCTTTCAAAATAAATGATCGAACCTCATTTGCAACTTCAGGGTCAAGCGATGCGGTTGGCTCGTCAAGTAGGATCAGGCGAGGATTTGGCAAGAATGCTTTGACGAGAATAACGCGTGTCATTTGTCCAGCTGACAAGGTTCCTGTTCGTCTTTCAGAAAAGGAATCCATATGAAAAAGTGAAAGCAGGCTTTTTATGCGTTCATGCCTTTCTTTTACGGGCATGTTGTAGAGCCTGCCATAAATATCTAAATTATCCCAGACGCTCAAATTGGCGGGTAGTTTGTCATAGCCGCTTGCATGTGTTACAAAACTGAGAGCTTGAGGGCCTTTTTTGAGAAAATCTTGCCCGAAGTACGTGATGTTCCCTTTGCTTGGAGTAAGCGTGCCTGTAAGCATTTGAATAGTTGTTGTCTTTCCCGCACCGTTAACGCCAAGAAGACCAACAATTTCTCCCTTTTTAATTTGGCACGAGAGATTGTCGACTGCCGTAAAGGTATTTTTAGTACCAAAAAAGCCTTTTCGCGTAGTAAATGTTTTAGTCAGGTTTTCTATGTCAAGTGGGATCATTTAAAGAGTGTTTCCTGGCAATGAAAGTTTTCATGCTAGTATACACTATTGTTCTGCGTTGGCCTAGTAAGAGCAAAGGAGCTTTAAAGCTCCTTTATTAAGTATTGTAACCTTTACCAGTCGTTACGCTTCCAGGTCCCCAACCTATTCCTCCTGAAGTACTTACGCTACCAAACTCGTTTTCGTCATGCGTAAACATAGGGGTTGAAGGTGTGCTCATAGCACTTAAATCTTGACTCGGAGGTAGAGCCGGACCAGGACCGCCTTCAAAACCCTGCTCGGGGACTCGCGGTACTGCCTGTGGTGGTGGGGTTGGTGGAGTACTTCTTGTTATAATAGTACTTCCATCAGAACTTGTAGAAGCGGGGCTTACGGTAGCGCTGCTGTCATCGTCCATACCCATATCGCCTTCGTCCATGTCTTGCCCATTCATGTCGCCGTCCATAGAATTTTCATCAGGTGAAGGTGCCATTTGCATAGAACCGCCCTCGTCAGTAACTTGCTGAGAAGTGGGTACTTCCGGTTGATTTGTTGGACCCTGCTGATTGACTTGCATCGTTCCCGTTTGCGCAAGCAAGAAAGGAGACATTAAAGCACTTACTAACAATGTAAGAGATAGATATTTTTTCGTCATGTCTTTCTCCTTATTTCATCATTTTCTAATATGCATACCCTATCATATAGAGTATATAAAATTTTATAATTGAAACTCAATAATTGGAAAGACAGTTTCTAGGATGAAAGAAGACAAGCGAAAACATAAGATCTTACGTTTTCGCTTGGTTTTTTGATTTGAATATGTTTTGCCTTTACTAGAGGCTTCTCAATAACCGCCGTGGAGAGCCAGCGCCGCCAGGAAGTGGGCAGTCCGGTCCTGCAATACCAGCATTAACCCCCGGTCGCGTTACTCTGTCTATAGGACAGCGTTGACCCGCCAAAAGGTTAGGGCTTATACCACTAAGCGAAAACGCAGCTACAAGAAGCATCGTCGCAGCAAAAAGCATGTATTTCATAATCAGTACTCTTTTTTTATAGTTAAGGATCTTAAATCACGTTCCCAATGATTCCGCCGACATCTTCAACCGCCCTACCTGCGTCACTGACTGTTCCGCCTACAACGCCCGGAGTGTAATAGTCATAAAGAGACTCGTCATCATAGGTATCGTAAGGTTGAGCATTAAGGCCAACAACTGACCCAAACAAAGAAAGAGCGAAGAACGCATAGTTTAACAGCTTCATAATTCCTCCTTTTAACATAACCTAAACCGTTGGCAAAATAGCTAAAGGCCAGACTCTCGTTTTTCAATGATACTCTATATACTATTATTAACATAAAAATATGTATATCTGCAATATTTGATCCAATGAAGGCGGTCATGAAGAGTAGAAAATTTTGTTAGAACGCTATTGGGGAAAGGAAAGTGGGCGGTTAGATACGAAGTATGCTCTTCACATAGCTATTTTTCGGGCACTAAAGGTCATTCCGCCTGTGCCTTCGCTCATTGTCGGTCGTATTATACCGCGCAATCCGCCATAGGGAGCGTCAGTGGTATAGTTATGTTGTATTACCGGCCAGTAAGGTAGCTTGTAGCCTCTTTTTTTCCGTAAGCAGCGGCGAGCGTGGGCATCTGAAGCGATACTTAGAGCAAAAAGCCATACGAGCGCTGCAAAAAACGTGTATCTCTTTTTCATGCTTTTTGCTCCTTAGTTTTTGCTGAGGCCGTTTTTGTAAATGTTTGCAACAATTGATTTGCTTGATTGAAGGCGCTTTGTGCATTTTGCGCTTCTTTTTTAGCATCGTTTGCTCTTTTTTCAGCCATTTGAGCAAAATAGTTAGCTCTTTCTGCAGCATCACGTGCCTTATTAACTTTTAACGTCAATTCTTCTTTCAAATAGTCAGTTGCTTGGTCGACCTGTGCATAGACCATGAAAGGTGTCATCGCCGTGACTAGTGCACTTTTGTAGAGCATTTTTTTTAAAGATAGTACGTTCATCAAAACCCCCCTTGTTTTGTAGACGCTAGGAAATAAAATTCTCCTATAGAAAATTTCTATGCTTACGTTACCAAAAGTTTATCAACATTTGCAATACTTATATCTGCGATGGTTAAAAGGCTGCAATTTTGTGGAACTTTGGTATAGTTAAAACCTACAGACACGACATGTTCTCTCTTAAAAGGGCATCTATGCAAGTTCGCATTTCGCCGGAGATTTTAGCAAAGTATCCTAATCTCCTTATTGGTATTGTAGCAGCTTATGGGAGCAAGAATCAGGCTTCTTCGCAAGATATAAGCAAGATGGTACGGGGACAAGAGCAAGCTCTTGCATCCGCTATTGTGGCAGATCAGCTTGGTGAGCATCCACATATAAAAACGTGGCGTCAAGTGTATAAAAGTTTTGGTGCTCGCTATCAAGAACATCCTTCTTCTGTTGAACGGCTTGCTTTACGAGTGCTTAAGGAACATCACATACCTTCCATAAATGCTTTTGTTGACCTCTATAATTACATCTCGCTTAAGTATCTTTTGCCCATCGGTGGCCAAGACATTGATGCTCTTAAGGGAGATATGGTGCTTTCGTGCGCTCAAGCAGGTGAAAAGCCTGTTACTGTATTAGGCAGCCAATCACTACAAGCTCCTTTAGAGGGTGAAGTGATCTATAAAGATGAGGAGGGCGCTGTTTGTAGGCGGTGGAACTGGAAAGATGTGCAGCGTGTTCAGCTTACACTTGCCACCCATAATGCACTTTTTTTGGTCGAAGGCGTCGGCGACATTGATCATGCTATTGTTAGATCAGCAACACATGAGCTTGCGGATCTAATAAAACGCTTTGGTGGAGGGACCGTTACTGTTGATTTTTTGAGTAAAGAGCAGCCCGAAATTACGCTTAAAAAAGGCGGTGCGTTTGTTGGTCTTAAAGCTCTAGAGCCTTATGGACTACAATTTTCTGTGTATCATCAGAATCTTATGACTCATGCTGAGTCCCTGTCTTCCGAACATTTAGCACGTGTTTCAAAAGTGGAAGCGCTTTTAAAAAAGGGTATTGACCCGTGGCCGCCTTCAAAACCAGTGAGTGCTACGTGTCACACCGTTATTGAAGAATACGAAGCTACAAATGAGACCCAAAACTATACTGTTGCTGGCAGAGTGATGGCAATACGCTTACACGGTAAAGCTGCATTTGTGCATATAAAAGACCGAACGGGAAAGCTCCAACTCTACCTTAAGCAAGATACCTTAGCTGAGACATTTTCTTTCTTTAAAGAGTACATTGACATAGGCGATATCATCTGGTGTTCTGGTTTTTCTTTTCGTACCAAAACGGGCGAAGTAACGCTTGATGTTCAAGAACTTGTTCTTGCCGCAAAGAGCCTCTATCCTTTGCCTGAAAAATTTCACGGTATTGCCGACATTGAGATTAAGTATCGGCAGCGTTATTTGGATCTTATTACAAGTCCTCAAACAAGAGATCGTTTTATAAAAAGAAGTCATATCATACAAAAGATACGTGAGTATTTAAATAATCATGACTTTCTTGAAGTAGAAACGCCAATGCTTCATCCTCTGGCTGGTGGAGCTGCAGCGCGTCCTTTCGTTACGCATCATAATGCTCTTAATTCAGATTTTTATTTAAGAATTGCTCCAGAGCTTTATCTAAAGCGGTTAGTTATAGGTGGTATTGAGCGTGTTTATGAGATTAATAGAAATTTTAGAAATGAGGGTGTTTCGACAAAGCATAATCCTGAGTTTACGATGCTCGAGTTTTATATGGCATATGAGGAGTATCACTTCATTATGGGCTTTGTTGAAGATCTACTTCGTCTTCTAGCACGTGAGGTGTGTGGGTCTTTAGAAGTGCCATTTGGTGAGTATACACTTAATTTCGCAGAGCCTTTTTTACGTATGACGATGCGTGAGGCGCTTATTACCTATGGCAATATGCACGACGAAGACTTGAATACATCTTTAATTGGTAAAACACTCGAAAGATTTAGTATTAAGCATATTCACCCACAAGCTTCTCACGGTGAGAAAATTTATGCTCTTTTTGAAGCGTGTGCAGAGTCAAAGCTCATACAACCTACATTTATCATCGATTTTCCTGTTGAAGTATCTCCGCTTTCTAAAAGGGACCCTCAAAACCCGTCTATTGCTGCTCGGTTTGAGCTTTTTATAGCTGGCATGGAGCTTAGTAACGGATTTAATGAGCTTAATGATCCTTACGATCAGGCAGAGCGTTTTAAGCAGCAGCTTAAAGCAAGTGAGCGCGGGGATACTGAGGCCCATAACTATGACAAGGAATATATTCATGCTCTTGAATATGGACTTCCACCTACCGTAGGTGTGGGTATAGGTATCGATCGCTTAGTTATGCTTCTTACGAATACAACTTCTATTAAAGAGGTTATTCTCTTTCCGACGCTTAAGCGGAAAGAGTAGCGCATGGTTATCCAAGGGCAAAAGTATCGTTGGCAACTTCCTCAAACTAATCTACCGCTTATGCAGGATTTAGCTTCGCGCTTAAATGTGTGTTTTCCTGTCGTTCAAACATTGCTCACACGTGGCATGGAAAATGTCGCGGATATTGAGCGGTTTCTTTTTAGTCAGGAAGAGCGTGATGTTGGCCATCCTTCGCTGCTTAAAGATGCTCTAAAAGCTGTTGACCGTATCATAGAAGCAATTGAGCGGCGCGAAAATATACTTATATGTGGCGACTATGATGTTGATGGTATTACTTCTGCATCACTTTTACTCACCTGCCTTCTTCCTTTAGGAGCGCAGGTTAATTTTTTTCTTCCTAACCGTGTGCGTGATGGCTATGGCTTATCAGTAAAAACGGTAGAGCGAGCTGCTCGCAATGGGTATAAGGTGCTTATTACGGTTGATAATGGTATTACCGCATTTGATGCAGCCCGTGCAGCACAAATAGCCGGTATTGATCTAATCATTACAGATCATCACCATCCCCATGCAGAAATACCTGACGCATTTGCAATCGTTAACCCGCATCAAAAAACATGCCCCTATCCCTTTAAATATTTTGCGGGGGTCGGGGTTGGTTTTAAGCTCATGGCATACCTTTATGAAAAGCTTGGCTTAACATTGCCTAAAAAGGTGTATGAGCTTCTATTACTTGGTACTGTAGCAGACGTTGTTCCATTAAAGGATGAAAATAGGTTTTGGGTCCGTTACGGCCTTAATCAGATACACAAGGAAGAGAGTTTTGCCTTAAAAGTGCTCAAGAAAAATGGCCGCGTAACTAAAAGTGATCTTACGTCAACTGATATTGGTTTTTTCCTTACCCCTCAAATCAATGCCCTGGGGCGTCTTGATGATCCACGTGATGGTGTTAAATTTTTGATGAGCAGTGACCCTCTTGAAGTTGAGCGTATTGGCACCATTTTAGCTTCTTTTAATGAGGCGCGTAAGCTTGTTGAGCGGTCTATTGTACAAAACATAGAAGCTACATTGGCGCAGAAAGATTTTTCAGAAGAGTGGATTATTGTAGAGTCAAGCCATGACTGGCCAGCGGGTGTTATAGGGCTTGCAGCTTCCCGTTTAGTGAGTACTTATTATCGCCCTGCGTTTCTCTTTCATGTTACTCGAGAAGGAATAGCAAAGGGTTCATGCCGCTCTTTACCATCCTTTAATGTTTTTCATGCCCTGGTTGAAGTAAAAGATCTTCTTTTAACCTTTGGCGGTCACGCTGCAGCTGCTGGCTTATCGTTGCGGGCAGAAAAATTGCCTATTTTTAAAGAACGCATGGTAGAAATCGTTAAAAGTAAGTTAACACGTGATGATTTGCACCCTGTTCTCATGCTTGATGCACAACTTTCACTTCCTGAAGCAAATCAGGCTATTGTGCGAGACTTAAAATTTCTTGAACCATTTGGCTGCGATAATCCGGTTCCTTTCTTTTATGTACGCGATGCGACGCTTATAAATCCGCCGCAGCTTTTAAAAGACGCACACGTAAAATGTACTATTTTTGCAGATGGTGTTGTAAAGCCTGTAATCTTTTTCAATAGACCTGAGCTCTTTTCTTTTTTGGCTGCGCATGTTTCAGAGCCAGTCGATCTGGTCGTTCACATTCTTGAAAACAATTGGAATAATGAAGCGCGTGTTGAATTACAGGGAATCGATATTGCACTGGTATAAAAATTATGATCATCACTCTTGACGGCCCGAGCGCCAGCGGTAAATCTTCGATTGCACGCATTTTAGCCACTGATTTACGCTACGTCTACCTCAATACGGGATTACTCTACAGAGCCCTTGGCTATATTCTCATGCAAAGATATGGCTATACTCTCGATACGCTCAAGGCTCCCAAAGAAAAAGACATCCAAGAGGCTCTTATAAAAGACTGCTTTGAGTATACCTACGATGTACGTACTGGCAGCCAAATATTTTTCAAAAAAGAAGATATAACGTCGTATCTCAAGACACCGTGCATAGATCAAGCGTCTTCGATTGTCAGCGCTGACGAATACGTGCGTTTTGCGCTTTTAGGAGTGCAAAGAGCTCTTGGCGAGCTATCTAATCTCGTGGCGGAAGGCCGAGATTGCGGCTCTGTCGTTTTTCCTGAGGCTGATTATAAATTTTTCATTACTGCTTCACTTTTAGTACGTGCTCATCGTTGGCAGGAAGATCAAAAGAAAAAGGGAATAGCTATTTTGCTAAAAGGAGCGCTTGAGAGTATTACAGTGCGCGATGAGCGAGATTCTCATCGCGAGGTTGCCCCCCTTGTAATTCCGCAAGGAGCTTATGTTTTAGATACTTCATCTATAAGCATTAGTCAGAGCATTGAATGTATAAAAAAAATTATTTCTGATCGTACTAGAAAAGCGAAGTAGAAGTAAGAAGTTTTTTGTATTAATAAACTTACTTATCTTTCAATGTTGCACCATTTAGTAAAGAACATACTTTGCTTCCCGTTTTGACAAACACACTCTTTAGCGTTACCATACGAACAATCTTATTGGGATCGCCTACAAAAACGAGGTTAAACATGACTCTGCGAGCGATGTTAGTCGGTTTTGTTTTTCTCTTGTGCTTTATGCATTCTACCAACGCGATGGATTTTTTCAGGAATTCAAAAAAGAGGGCCAAAAATGCTCTTGAAAAGGTTATGGGAGCTCCCGAGAAAAGCAAGGAAGATAAGGCATTGGATTTAATTCTAGAAAAAGCGCCCACTAAAAAAAGTTTGGCAAGAGCTCGCAAACTTATAAGGAATGGTGCTCAGATTTCAAGGCACACTAATAATGATTCAGACAACATTGGTTTAGAATTTCAGAAGTTTCTCACTTTGATGCTTCTTTTAGATGGGCAGAGGGACGAGTTTCTTGCCCAATCCATACAAGGCCTAATGCGTACAATTGTAGAGTTCACGCCAAGCATTTTGACGGCAGTCGATGAGTCGGGAAACTCTTTAGTACACCAAGCAATTCTTGGAAGAAACAGCCCTGCGCTTGCGTTTCTTTTAAGCCTACAAGATCAGATTGAAAGCGTGCTCGTTATTCGTAATGACGATGATTTGACGCCTCTGCAATTAGCACAAAGAAAAGCTGAAGATGGCGGCAAAGAGGAAGGCCTTATTTTTAATCAACTAAATGAATTCATAGAAGAACTCGTGCGGCATATGAACTACAAATCCTTTGTAGTGGATTCTGCAAGTTCCTCAATTCGGATTGCAACAAGAGTTTATAGATCCGTTTTACCAGAAAATGATGAGTCCAAGGAAATTGCTACCGACATAGGCACCCTAAGTACTGTCGGTGAGGGAGATCTTCCACACCTGAGAAGCCCTTATGAACCTGAACCGCGAAGGCTTCCATTAAACGATCACTCATCTATCAAGTTGGGACATATTATTTCCAATCCTAAAATAAAATGGCTTTTACGTCTGGCAGGCACAGCAGCTGTTTTCGCGGCATTTTACGGGCTTAAAGAGGCTTACCAATATCTTTTCTCCGACGTGCATGGGGATAGTGGACAGAAAAGAGAGCTCTAAAATGAGGCATAGCTATCATTGCATTCGAAACACATTGAAAATAAAAGAATAAAAAGGGGAGATTATGTTTTTTTACTACCGTATTACAAGGTATTGTTTCCTACTTTTTTGGCTTTTTTCAATCGCACCATTAGAGGTCTGTGCAATCAGCGAGGTAAGCTATTCTTTGCCAGGAGCTTCTATATGGCCCACAGCTTTATCATTTTCACCGAATGGGTCGTATCTTGCTACGGCTAATTTAAATGATATATCTATTTTTAATGTGGGGGTAGGGGGAATTTCTAATCAGGGAAGTTCGTTTTTGCTACCTCCAGGTCCCACTAATCCTGTCTCCGGAGCTCTTTCAGCAAACGGTTTATACTTTGCAACTGCTAATTTTGATACTAATGATATCACCGTATTCAGTGTCGGAGCAGATGGATCACTAAGTGGAAATATTTCCTATCCTTTACCTTCTAACTTTATGGCGCCTCAGTCAATAGCCTTCTCCCCCAATAATCTTTACCTTGCTATCACTAACGGGAGCGTCCATGGGGTGACCTTATTTAATGTTGAAGCAGCGGGAGCTTTGGGGGCTGGAACATCATATTCTCTACCAACGGGCTCTTCTTCAGCTAATTCGGCCGTATTTTCCCCCGATAGTAACTATCTTGCTACAGCTAATGTTCTTTCAAACGATATTACCATTTTTACCGTGCAAACGGGTGGGACGCTAACTAGTGGTATCTCTTATGCCTTACCTTCGGGCTCTTTTATTTCCCCTACGCTAGCATTTTCGCCGGATGGCTCCTTTGTTGCTGTTGTTACTACCGATGCATCTTCAGCAATTAGCATAACCATATTTAGCGTAGAAGCAGGGGGAGTTTTAAGTAATAGTGGTTCATATCTATTGCCATCCGGCTCTTTCCCCTCTCCCTCTCCTAACGCCTTAGCATTTTCGCCTAATGGCGCATATCTTGCCACTGCTAATCTAACGAATATTACAGTTTTTCAGGTACAATCTGGAGGGATGCTTAGTGGCGGAATTTCTTACCCACTGCCATCAGGCTCCTCCGACGCTTGGGCAATAGCATTCTCCCCGGATAGCTCATATCTCGCAACGGCAAACGCTGCAACGAGCAACGTCGCTGTGTTTGCAGTAGGATCTGGTGGAGCATTGAGTCCAGGTACTTTATACTCCATGCCGTCAGGGTCTCAAATCCCTCATTCAGTATCTTTTACACCAGACAACTCCTACCTCATTACGGCAAACGCTGTATCGCACGATGTAACAGTATTTAGCCTAGGAGCAGGAGAAATACTGAGCGCAGGAACTTCATATCAGGTATTATCTAATTCAATACAACCATCGGCACTTTCATTTTCGTCAGATAGTTCGTACCTTGCTATTAGCAGTATTCAGACAAGCGAAGTAACCATAATGAATGTGGAATCAGGCGGGTTTTTGAGTGCAGTCGGATCATATTCTTTGCCCTCTCCGTCTTTTCAGCCTAGCTCTGTAGCATTCTCGCCGAATGGCTTGTATGTAGCAACCTGTAACTATACAGAAGACGTGACGATATTTAAAGTTGGAGCGGGAGGCGTGCTGAGTAATGGCACATCATATCCACTGCCGTCTCTAAGCAGTTCCGTTCCTATATCAATAGCATTCTCTCCTGATAGCTCGTATATTGCCGTATGCGATGAAGTCACAAATAGTGTTACTGTATTGAGCGTAGGTTCGGGAGGTGTTTTAAGCGCAGGTACTTCCTATGCCCTACCGCCTAGTTCTTACGCGCCAAAGTGCGTGGCATTTTCACCGAATGGTTCCTATCTCTTTACTGCTAATGGGAATTCTAATAATGTAACCGTATTCCAGGTTGGTGCTGGTGGAGTACTGAGCGCAGGAACTTCATATCCGATTCCCTCAGGTTCGGTGGGTCCGCGATCAATATCTTTTCCCTCCAACGGCGCTTTTATTGCAACCGCAAATGCTTTTTCGAATGATGTCACCGTATTTAGTGTTGGAACTGGAGGTACACTTAATGCCGGAACTTCTTATCCTATACCTTCTGCTTCTACAAATCCCCAGCAAGCGGTATTTTTACCGAGCGGCTTAGATCTTGCTACTGCAAATTATGGCTCGTCTGACATCAGTATATTTCCCGTGACGAACGGGGTGCTGAGTGGGGGGACATCTTACCCTTTACCGCCACTTTTTAGAGGATCCCGTGCTCCCGTTGCAGTGGCCTTTTCACCAAATCTTTCGTATCTTGTCACCGCAAACTTTGATTCAAGTGACGTAACACTCTTCGATGCAGCGTCAAGTAATGGTACACTCACGTTGGGAGCAAAAAAATCATATCCATTACCGCGTAATCAACGCGGACCATCGTTTCCCTCTTCAATAGATTTTTCCGTGGATAATTTGTATGTCTTAACTGCTAACGATGGATCTAACGATGTAACGGTATTTCAATTGACGGGTGGACAATTATTAAATCCCACCTCGTATCCACTGCCAGGAAATGCCACAAATCCAACCTCATTACAATTCTCGCCAGATAATCTTTACGTTGCAGTAGCTAACGGCAATTCCAATACTATTGCCATATTTAATTTTGCGGCAGGTACGTTAACGAATGGGGCAAGCTTTGCTCTACCGAGTGGAGGCTTAGATCCTGAAGCACTTGCTTTTACGCCAGATGGCTCCTATCTTGCAACGGCAAACCACGGCTCGAACAATATTGCTCTTTTTCCCTTCTCATCGGGCATTCTGCAAAGCGGTACTTTGACTGCCTTACCAACTGGATCTAGCGGACCTCAAGCGCTTGTGTTCTTCTCGTCATCCAATACCATTTTGCTCCTTTTTACTGCAAATGGTATATCGAATGACATTACCACTTATAGTGTTCAAGCAGGTACTTTAAGTAATGGTAAGTCATACTTATTGCCTAATGGAGCTCTTAATCCTCGGTCAATAGCTGTATCACCCAATGGGGTGTATCTTGCAACCGCTAATATTGCTTCGAACAGCTTCTCGCTTTTTACTATTAACGGAGGAGCATTGAGTACGGCTACTTCTTATAATTTGCCTGTAAACTCGACGAGCTGTATTGCTATCAACTTTGCTCCAAGACCGCAAGCTGGGCAAGTATTTCTTGCAACTGCAAATTTTGATTCGAATGACGTCACCGTAGCCAACTTGCTTGCCGGCAGTAACGGAGGCGGAGATGGAAGCGTTCCATTAGGGGTTATTGTTGGAGTTTCAGTAGGCGTTCCGGTAGGCCTTGCTCTTCTTGTGGGTGCTGTGACTACTGCGAGTTTTCTTCTATACAAATATTTGCACCGCCATCCAGGTGGCAGCGTTAATTTTAATGGAAGTGAAGTGGCTCATGAAGTACTTTGAACTATTAAGATGAATTTTGCTCAAATTAGCAGTAATGGCACTCAGAGAAAGATCACCTTTTCTGAGCTCGACTCCATCATGGGTTCTTTTACGGGAGAAAAGTATTCATACTTTTGCAGTTGCGTCAGAACCGTTGTAGAAATGTTAATGACATATCGTGTGAGGTTCATGCGTTGACAAAAGCTGAAGAGGTGTTAAGATGCGACTCAATGAGTTAGGCCTTTTTCTCTGGGCCCTACGCCGCCTTTTAGTAGTTTTGAAAGACTATTAGGAAAGCTGATGAAATCTGGTTTTAGGTTATAAGACTGGAGTAAAGCTGTGAACAGAATATATATTCTTGTGCTCGTGTTTTCTTTTCTATTAGCCAATGACGTTCAAACCATGGAAGATAGAAATTCTAGAAACTCTTTTCTTAGTCGTGCTCGCAGTGCTTTCCATCAGGCCGCGAGTGCTGATCAACGCATTGAGAAGATACTTCAAGAAAATGGCAATAATGTTAACGCGGTCATTGAGATTGGCAATGAACCTTACACTCTCCTTGCCTATGCGGTTCAAAGCGGAAGCTTGCCCATGGTTAAGCGGTTACTGGGTGAAGGATCTGAAATCAGAATGAGTCCCACTAGGCAGACTGGCATTCTTTCATTAGCCCTGGCAAGGGGAGATACAGGGATAATTGATGAATTGCTCTCAAGAAATCTTCCGACTAGCGAAATAGAAGATGTAAACAGCTACGCGCTTGTCCTGCAGGCTGGCATAGATTTGATACGTAACTATCGGCCACGATCACCAGCAAGACATCGGCCGACGGCCCAAAGAGTTGATTCAGCTTTACTTGATAGGCTTGCATTAAATCCTGGCTCCGGCTTAGAAGCCCAAGCTATTAACGCAGGCGATGCCGGAGATACCTGGTCACTTTTAACCTTACTTGATAAGATGGATGTTACGGCCATACAAAGGATTTTTGACTATCATCGATTTGAATGGCCTATTGAAACTTTGGAATTACTGACCAGCAGAGGTGCTCGTGCAAACCTTCACTTTGCTTCATGGGCCAATCTTGAAGATGAGAGATTGTTATTTTTCTTGTGCAACGGTGGACGAGATTCGATAAATACAGAATCAGCGTTCGGAACGCCCTTGTTTAGCGCCATCGTAAATGACGCCAAGCTAGATCATATACTCATTCTTCTTGAAAAAGGCGCAGTGCCTAATATCAAATATTCAGATTCAAAAATGACGCCTAAAGAATGGGCATTGAGAAGAATTGATACACTTTATAAGAAGATCGCATCCGGAAATGATAGTAAAAGCGCGAGTGAAGAAATTGATAAGCTTAAAAAGATCGTCGAACTCTTAAGCTCTGAAGAAGTGCACGTCGATCTTTATTCGTCATGGCGACATTCAGCGCCATTGAGAGGTGATACCTCGCCTATTAATCAACGGTTTATGGGCGGTACTTTGTAATTTCGTTTCGCTATACTATCAAAGCATGGTTGCTGGGTCTGTTTTCTTCAGCAGCAGTCTTTTTGAAACTGGGTTTTTGCAAAGCTTACAATTCGCTACCGAGTAATTCGTAAGGCACAGCTTTTGCATCAAAATTGACGACTTTAGCTCCCCGATGCATGAATTTATATTTATAGAATAAGAAAGCACCGACTGCGCCTGTTGCGGCTATAACTGATAATAGAGCAGGAACTCCGATCACTATTCCTATTATTGCACCGGTTGATAGGTCATCACTGGGGCTATCATTAGTTGAATAACTTGATCCATCTCCATCACCACCATCCCCAAAAATCGTAACAATCGATACGTCATTTGAATCACTATTAGCTGTTGCAAGAATAACGTTTCCCTGGCTCGTGATAATTGGAGAAAAAGCTACGGCTGCGTCATTACTTGAATTGACAGGAAGGCTATATGAATTTCCTTTTTCTAACGTGTTATTAACAACGGTAAACAGGGTAAAAGTATTTGATATACCGTTAGCTGTTGCTAGATAGGTACTATTGGGAGAAACAGCAACAAAGACAGGGCCGATAGATCCTGTAGGTAGCTTATATGATGTTCCTTCTTTTATAATTCCCTCCTCCAAAGGAAAAAGACTTACATCGTGTGAATTGCTATTTGCCGTAGCTACAAATAACCCGCCGTTAAATGCCGTTAAAAATGTTAGTGAAAGTGGGGTGCTTGATTTATAAGGCAATGTTTGAGAAGATATGGCCTTTAGTAATCCATTTGTTGCGTTAAAGACTGTTACATCGTTAGATTCAGCGTTAGCAGTAGCAAGATATAAGCCATCTGGTGAGAACGCTATGCCTATCGGATAGGATGCATTTGAAGGTAGTGCATAGGAAAGACCATCAATCAGTTTTCCTGATACTACTTTGAATAAAGTGACATCATTTGATCGGCTGTTAGCAACAGCTACATAGTTATCGTTAGGAGAGAAGCTTATAGAGGAAGGGAAGGTCGAATTGCCCGGCAGTGTGTACGATACTCCCTGCGTCAATGTGCCATTAGCTACGTTAAATAATGTTATATCGTTCGTTTTGCTATTGGCAATTGCTAAATATGATGAATTGTAAGAAAAAGCAATGCTTATGGGAAGCAATGAACTCGACGGAAGAGAAAAGGAGGTTGCATTACTAAGAACGCCGTGCGGACTTGCTTGAAAAAGCGTAACGTCGCTTGTATTGTAATTTCCCGTTGCTAAATAGAGTGCATTTTTTGAAAACGCTAGCGAGCGGGGCTCGCGCGAGTGGATAGGCAAAGGATACGATCTTCCTTTCGATAGAGGACAATTAATCTCAAATAACGCCACATTATTTGAGCTCGTATGAGCAGTTGCCACATAATCGCTTGATGGCGAAATTGCAACTGCTACCGGTCCTATAGAGCCTGTAGGTAAGGCGTATGAAACCGCCCCGCTTAAGACTCCTGGCTCCCAGGAAAAGAACGTTACATTATTTGAACTATTATTAGCGACAACGAGGTAATTACCCGACGGCGCAAAGGCCACTGAGTACGGTGCTGTGGAATTTGATGGTAGAGCATACGATACTCCGGTACTTAAGCTGGTTGGACCAACTTCAAAAATGCTTACGTTATTTGAGCCAGCATTGGCAGTTGCAAGATATTCACCCTCAGGCGAGAACGCTACTGAGCGCGGACTAGTCGAACCGGGAGGTAAAGTATACGATACTCCTCCGCTTAAGGCTCCCTGTGCACTTATGGAAAATACAGTTACGTTATTTGAACTATTAGCAGTGGCAAGGTAATTGCCTAAAGGAGAAAACGCTAGTGAAAGAGGTCCTGATGATCCCGCGGGTAAAGGGTATGATGTAGGACTACTCAAAATTCCTCCTGATTCTACTACAAATAGGGTCACATTGTTTGAACTGGTATTAGCAGTTGCAACATAGTTGCCGCTAGGCGAAAATGCTATCGAGCAGGGCTCGGAAGAACCGGCAGGCAAAGCGTAGGAGTTACCTTCATTAAGCACCCCAGACCTTAGGGTAAAAAGCGTTACATTGTTTGAGCTTTGATTGGCAGTAGCTACGAAGTTGCCCAACGGTGAACAGGCCACTGATGCCGGACGCAAAGAACCCGAAGGCAGAGCATAGGTCATACTGCTCAAGTCTCCTTCCTGTTCTAAAGCAAAGACTGTTACACTATTTGTATTGTTGGCGGTTAAAAGATAATTCCCAGATGGCGAAAATGCTATTGATTCGGGAGTTGTCGAACCGAGATTTAGAGCATATGATGTTGCACCAGTTAATGATCCAGTAAACGCACCAGCAAATATCGTTACATTATTCGACTCATTGTTGGCCGTTATAAGATAATTACTTGTAGGTGAAATTACGACCGAATAAGGCCCCAGCGAACCTGAAGGTAAGCTATAAGTTGTACCACCAAATAGAATTCCTTGCATTGGTACTACATCAAAGATCGTAACGCTATTGCTTTCATAATTAGCGACTGCTAGGTAATTTCCCGCCGGCGAAAAAGTTGCAGCGTAGGGGGTTGACGAGCTTGCTAGAGGTGTGGATGATCCACCGGATAATGCGCCGCCTGATCCTACCGCGAACATCGTTACATCATTTGAGCCAGCATTTGCTGTAACCAAATAGTTTGCTGAAGACATGAAGGCGACTGAGAAAGGATTTGTGGAACCAAATGGCAGGGGATAGGACGCGATTCCACCAATAATTTGTCCAAGAGTTAGCGAAAAGACTGTTACATCATTTGACCCATAATTGGCTGTTGCAAAATAGTTGCCTGATGGCGAAAATGCTAGTGATCGTGGGCCGGTAGAACCGAAAGGAAGTGCGGCTCTTTGTCCAATAAGCAAGCTGCCATCTGCCTCGAAGAAGAACGTAGTTACATCGTTCGAACCAAAATTGGCAGTAACTAAAAAGTTTCCTGGCGATGAAAATGCGAGTGAGTAAGGTGCAGTAGAACCAGATGGTAAGGCGTAAGATATGCCACTGCTTAGTATACCTGCAGAATTGACAGCAAATACAGTTACATCATTAGAATTTGCATTAGCTGTAACAAGATAATTACCTGACGGTGAAAATGCTACAGCAACAGGAAAAGATGAGCCGAGGGGTAATGCATACGAGACTTGGTTGCTTAATGTTCCTTCAGCTCCTACGGAAAATATTGATACGCTATTTCCTGCGCCACCGGGTATAGCAAGATAATTGCCTGACGGTGAAAATGCCATAGAATAAGGATTTATTGAACCAATAGGCAAGCTGTAGGCATTAACTGATTCTAACAAACAAGTGTTATTCGGTCTGATACTTAAACTCGTTAGGAGCAAGACCATACTTAAAGCTACTGTTATCTTCATAAACAAACTCTCATTTTAAACTCCTTAAAACATTATCAAACTTGAGGGTAATGTAAATGTAACTATAGTTGCACAAGTTGTTACTTTGTCGATAATGGATAAGATTTTCATTAAAGAGCGCTTTTGCCATGAGTATGTTGTTTAAAAAGAGCGTAGATAGGTCGAGGTATTTTTTTCTACGAAGAAGCCAATAGTCAGTCAAACGATGTTACCGATTTTATTGTCCAAGCTGGCTTTGTGTGCTGCTAAATCGTACCCTTTACCAAGTGGCTCTTTAAATCCTCGATCGATAGCAGTGTCTCCAATTAGCTTCTACCTTGCAACTTCAGATAGTGTTTCAAATACGTTTCAGAACTTTATGAGACTGTGCGCTGGAAGAGTTGGTCAAGTGCTCAATATTACATCACTGGCAATGATACGGGCATGGGCGTGCATGCTATCACGAAGCGATGCAAATGTAACGTTGGTTGCACAAGTCTTGACTTTGTGCAAGAATGGGTGAAATTTTTACGAAAGAACACTCGTGATGACTATACTATTTAAAAATTGCGTAGATAGGGCGAAGTATTTTATTTTACGAAGAACGATTTTAGTATTAAGCTCACTCACTATTTTCACTTTTAGTTTGCTGATTCAAGCTATAAACGAAGCAAGTTACCCACTACCGGGAGCTTCTCTATGGCCTTTTTCCCTAGCATATTCACCTAACGGCTCATATCTTGCCACTGCTAACCTAAATGATATTTCACTATTTAACGTTGGCGCAGGAGGAACGTTAACGAGTGGCGATTCGTCATCTCTTCCGGCAGGTCCGACTATGCCTCGTTCCGGAACACTCTCACCCAATGGCTTATATCTTGCCACCGCTAACGAGTCAACCAATGATGTAACCATATTTACAGTTGGAACGGGAGGAGTAATAACAGGACAGGTTTCCCATCCTCTTCCTTCAGGTTCTTTATTGCCTTTATCAATAGCATTTTCGCCTTCAGGCAATTACCTTGTTACTGCTAATTTTGGTTCTAACGATGTAACTCTATTCAATGTGGGCGCCAACGGAATACTAGATAGCGGCACTTCATACCCGATACCCGTTCATTCTCTCGCTCCAAATTGTGTTGCGTTTTCGCCTAACGGTTTTTATCTCGCTGTTGCTAATTACAATTCAAATAATGTAACGCTCTTTAACGTAGGAGCGGGAGGGCTTTTGACGAACGCTATTTCTTATCCAGTTGGCTCTTCCCCTTGCTTGGCTGTAACATTTTCACCAGATAGTTCATACCTTATTGTTACCAATAACGGTGTTAATGTGTTCAGTGTTGGGGCAGGAGGAGTGCTAAGCTCAGGAAGCTTGTATGCGTTGCCTGCCGGTTCAGCTGGTCCTGTCTCAGTTGTATTTTCATCCAGTGGTTCATTTCTTGTTACAGCAAACTCATTATCTAACGACGTAACCGTGTTTCAGGTGGGGTCCTCAGGCATATTGAGCGGGGCGGTTTCGTATCCATTGCCTGCTGGTTCTATAGGTCCCCAGACTGTCGTCTTCTCTTCAAGCGGATTGTATCTTGCTACAGCTAACTATAGCTCTTCAGACGTTACTGTGTTTCAGGTTGGCTCGGGCGGAGCGCTCAGTGGAGAGGTTTCATATGCATTACCTATCCCCCTGTCTTTTCCAGCTTCATTAGCATTTTTAGCAAATGATTCTTATCTTGTCACAATCAATTATGTATTGCAGGATAACATAACTAAATTTAATGTAGGAACAGGAGGAACGTTAAGCGGAGCTGTTTCATATCAGGTCTTATCTAATTCAATACAGTCTGTTGCAATAGCTTTCTCGCCAAATAGCTTATATCTTGCAACAGCTGACCTTGTTGCAAACGAAGTGTCACTGTTTACGCTAGGAGCGGGAGGAACACTAAATGGCGGTACATCTTACCCATTGCCCCCTACATCATACGGTCCCAACGCCATAGCTTTTTCACCAAGTGGATCTTATCTAGTTACCGCTAATAACTCGCTCGATGTGACAGTATTCACTGTGCAAGCGGGCGTGCTTAGTGTGGGCACATCCTACCCATTACCGGCAGGTGCTTCTCCGCCAGGATCGGTGGCGTTTTCACCCAATGGCTTGTACTTGGCTACCGCCAATCGCGGGCCGGTTAATGAAGTGACTATATTCACAGTCGGAGCCGGAGGAATCCTCAATGGAGGTACCTTGTATTCTCTGCCAGCAGGTTCTAACTACCCGTCTTCAATAGCATTTTCTCCAAATAACTCCTACCTTGCTACAGCTAATACAAACTCTGATAATGTCACTGTATTTACCGTAGGATCAGGAGGAGTTTTAAGTGGAGCAACTTCCTATCCAATGCCCCCCGGTTCCTTTGAGCCACAATCAATAACTTTTTCCCCAGATGGCCTGTATCTTCTAACCGCTAATGTGGGCTCAAACGATGTAACGGTGTTTAATGTGGGAACGGGAGGTACTCTAAGCTCTCCAGCTTCTTACCCTTTGCCTTCTGGATGCACAAATCCTCAACAGGCAATATTTTCGCCAAATGGCTTAGATGTTGCTACAGCCAATTTTGGCTCATCAAATCTCAGCGTATTTACCGTAACAAACGGAATACTTAGTGCTGCTCAAACGTATCCTTTGCCCCCGCTATTTAAGGGATCTCGTGCACCGACGGCAATTGCTTTTTCGCCAGACAATGCCTATGTAGCTACAGCAAATCTTGATACGAGCGACATAACACTTTTTAACGTGGAAGCACTTAACAATACATTTACTTTAGGAGCAAAAAAATCTTATCCGCTACCATACAATCGCGTTAACCCATCGCTTCCTGTTGCGATAGCTTTTTCTTTAGACAATTCATATGTATTGACTGCGAATGATGGGTCTAACGATGTAACTGTATTTAACTTAGTAGGCGGAGAACTCGTACGTGCTATTTCTTACCCATTGCCAGCAAATGGTACAAATCCAACGTCATTGCAGGTATCACCCGATGATCGCTATGTTGCGACTGCCAATAGCGACTCCAACACCATTGTTGTTTTCAATTTCGCTGGAGGAATTTTAACTAATCCAACAAGTTGGGCATTGCCCAGTGGCGCTTTAAATCCTCAGGCATTAGCTTTCTCGCCCGATGGTTCGTATCTTGCGACCGCAAACTATGGTTCGAGCAACGTTGCTCTTTTCGCCGTCTCGTCGGGTGCGTTACAAAGCGGAACTTTAGCAGCTCTCCCTCAGGGATCTGCGGGACCCCAAGCGCTCACGTTCGTTTCTCCATCAACCAATCTTTTGCTTTTGGTTACTGCTAATAGTCAGTCAAATGATATTACCGCGTTTACGGTGCAAGCGGGGGTTTTGGGTGCTGCTAAATCTTACTCTTTGCCAAGTGGCTCTTTAAATCCTCGATCGATAGCAGTGTCTCCAAATAACTTCTACCTTGCAACTTCAGATAGTGCTTCAAACACGTTTACGCTATATACCATCGATGGAGGAGCATTTAGCTCGGCTACTTCCTACAATTTACCTATTAACTCGACGCGCTGCGTAGGGGTAACCTTTGGACCAAACACTACCAGCAATGGAGATGTGTACCTGGCTACAGCAAACTTCGCTTCAAATGATGTGACCGTGGCCGGATTATTGGGAGGCGGTAGCGGAAACGGAGCTACTGGAGATGGTAGCAGTTTACCAATAGGAGTTATTGTTGGAGTCAGCGTAGGAGTTCCGGTCGCGTTCGCTCTTGTTGCGGGAGTCGCTGCTCTAACAGCTTTTTTGGCCTATAAATATTTGCATAGACATCCGGCCGGCAGTGTGAATTTTGGAGGAAATGAATCAGCAGAGCTTTCCAGCTTATAAACTGCGAATAATAGAACACATTGGGGAGTTCGGCGCGGGATATCAGCGACTCGTAACATGAAAGAGCCTAACTTTATCTCTAGCAGCTTGCTACAATTCACCGGGCTAATTTGTAAAGCTTTCGGGCAAGGCATACCCAAACTACCTTGCTGCGATATTGAAAAGATAGTTGCGTTTAAGGTACTTAAGTTGGCATCAGCTGTCTGAAGGTTCGGAGCCAACTGGGTAAAGCGTACAATGTTCCAGACTAAGGTGATGCATTATGATCGGTTATATGCCTAAAAAACTACTTATTTTTCTTGCGATGGCCCCCTGCATTTTATATGGCATGGAAGTGGGTGAAGAAGAACCTACAAAAGTGGATTCTGAAGCTACGCGTATCGATCGGCAAAACATACTTACCGTTCTTGAAGATGCTTATAATAGTCAGCTTCAAAAAGATCTTCAATTTCTTTGTGAGCACGCTCTTGAAGATTGCTTTCTCTTTACTATTGTTTTGAAGTTTTTTGAAGGCAAGAACACGAACAGAATTATTAAAACAATTATTCAAAAAGGCGCTGCCCAGCTTACAGTTTATCGTAATGCTTGTTTTGAAGCTTTAACTTATAATGATATTAAGCTACTTAATTGGCTCCAGGATCGCGGATTTGATGTTATTGGCTGCAAATATGCGTTTGGAGAGAGTGGTGCTCATATAGCTGCTTCTTGGGATAACGTTATCGTATTAGAGTGGCTCTACTTACATGGCGCTGATTTTAATGCGCGAGACAGTGAAGGGGTTAAACCCTTTGATAGAGCGGCTAGGCGAGGCGCTACTAATGCGATGGAATGGTTTTTTAGGCACACGACACAAAGAGCAATCAGTCATGATTCATTAGATAACATATTAAGCGGGCTTGAGAACGGAATTTATGTTTGTCTATGGAAAAAAGGTACGCAACTGCACTCGCCACTTATACCCCTCTTGTGGTTGTTCGAGCATGCTGCTCTCTTGACCGACCGACAAGACCTAAATGCACGTCTTGGCAGCATCTTACAAAGATGGCCCTTTTCTGGGGTGTTATTTCATGATTCTGCGACACTTTTAGGACTCGTACGAAACCTCAAGCCTGATAAAGATACCCAATGTTTTAATCATATTTTCTTGTTTTTGGCCGGTCGAGGAGAAAATTTTGTTGAAATTGTGTTGGAAAAAAAAATAGTGATCAGCATTCAACTTTTAAGATTTGCCTTAGAAACCGCTCTGGCACGCGGTAAAAGGCAAGTATTTGAAGTACTTTTTACTCATCTGCGCTCACGTTTACTACCCTCTAATGAAATGGTGGGCGAGAGCGATGATAGCGAACAATGTAAGTTTCTTACCAGAGAACTTTTATATTTATCTGTAATAAGAGATAGCCCAGAAATTATGGATTATTTGTTGAGCTTTACGCCGCATTTACGAGAAAACATAGAATGCGTATTGGATCGCCTTAATTACCTCGTCGCCACTTTTCAGCACGAACCGGCTGTAATTGAGCGTCTGATTGGTGTTCGTGGTAGGCTCATTGATATCCTTGTGAGCAGCTTAGATAACGAGCTAGATGAAGAGCAGAAAGTTAAAAAGGGGATTTTCAGAGTTTTATTTCCTAACGCTACTGAAGATGTTCGTGATCTTCCCAGCGAATTGTGGCGAATAATGATGCATAAAGCATACAGTTTATAACGACAGAGAGAAAATTTCGTCTACCATAATGTCTCATTATATCGGGAGCACGCGATGTCCATTTCAAATTGACGATGGCGACTACCTTTTAAACGTGACGGACAAATTTACTTTCGAAGATTAAATTTGTCCAAGCTTTTAGCTCGAACTAGGACGAATTTAGTTCAATACCTCGATTTACGGGGCGAGCTTAATCACAGGGAAGGTAGCCCAAGCCGGCGATCATCTGGGACCTCTTAGGCTCGTGAACATCTCAGCGAAGTATTACGATAAAAGTTATTGACAAGAAGTTTTGTCTAATGGTATTATTACGATTGTTAGTGTTGTACTATACCTTTTAGAAGGAGCTTGCCATGTTTTTAGTTGAGAGAAGCTTCTTTTCAAGAAGCCTTGATCTCTCGAAGAATATAAGTGGTATTTTTGATGCCACCTATCCATGCTATTGCTTTTCTCATCTCTATTTCTTTTCTCACCGCACCCATCATCATTGCTAGTTTTTTTGTTTTATTAGAGCAGTTTGGCTCTTATAGTAGCGTAACGTTTAAACCGCGTTAATGATCTTTTTTAAATAACTTTATGGGTGACGTATGTCAAAAAAAGTTTTAGTGGCATCTCTATGCCTGATAGCATTTTTCAGTAATTATTTTATGAGTAACGAGGAAAAAAGACCGGTAAAAACATTGACTGTGGGGATGATGAGCGGCTGGGCACCATTCATGTCGGTTAATGATAGCGGGAATTATGAAGGCTTCGACGTTGATGTAGCAAAAGCACTTTCTGAGCGCTTGGGCGCACAATTGGTTATTAAGGACCTGGGATCACTTGCTTCCTGTTTTATTGCACTTCAACAAAATAGCGTTGATCTGGTTTTGTCTGGGCTTGATATAACCCAGAAACGTCTTGAAACTATGAACATGGTACCTTATCTTGGTAAGGGCTTTAAGGAATACTATTTGGTTTTTTGGAACGAAATTCCCGCTGGAGTTTTAAAACTTGAAGACCTTAAGAATATACAAAATCCCGTCGTCTGTGTTGAGCCTGGTAATTCACCAGAAAAGTTTCTTGATCGTTATGATTACATAACCAAAAAACAACTGAGCTCATTATCAGATATTGTACTTGATCTGGGGTACGGTAAATCGTTAGCGGCATTTCTTGAACCTCAAGTGGTAAAAAGATTGAGCCAAATACGACCAGAGATCGTTTCTTTGGCAGTGCCGTTGCCTGAGGAATTTCAGGTATTTGGATACGGAATTGCGTTACAAAAAAAGAATACCGTTCTTACAAACGCTATCACAAGCATAATACAACAGCTAAGAACAGAAGGGCTTTTGCAGCAACTTGAAACAAAATGGAAAGTGGATGGGGTATAATCATGGTGCTTTCATTTTTAAAAACAAGTGGCCCTCTTCTTGCTCAAGGAGCTTTCATGACGCTTTTTGTGTGGTTGGTAAGCAGCGTTATGGCGTTGGTCTTAGGTACTTTTTGGGGCGTCTTACGAAGTTACCACATGCGTATCAGGTATGTATCTTGCTTTCTTGACTTAGCATCATTCATATTGAGAGGAATTCCCTACTACGTACAACTTCTTATAGCCTATTTTGTCATTCCTCACATCGTCGGTATTAACGTATCAGCGCTCACCGCTGCAATCATTTCACTTGGCTTATGTTCTTCAGCGTACATAAGCCAAGTAGTATACGGTACCATGAATGCGTTGCCTTCCGGGCTATGGGAAGCGTGCTTTGTACTTGGATACTCATCATATCAAGCACTCATACGAGTTATTTTGCCTCTGACAGTGCGTAATGCGTTACCAGTATTTATCAATGAACTAGATCAGCTTCTTAAGACAACGGCGATCCTTTCAACGATTGGTATTCTCGAATTGACGCGTGCGGGCATGAATATTATTGCACGTGAAATGAACCCGATACCTGTCTATCTAACACTTGCTCTTATATACCTAGCAGCCTCAACCGTACTTACTCTTGTCTCCCGCGTTGTCGAAAAAAGGATGTCTTATGTTGTCAGGTAATATAAAACGATTGTCATATAATAAGGCGCCGATTCTTACAGATATTTCATGTACTATTGAGTACGGACGAATCACGAGCTTTATTGGAAAAAGCGGATCGGGAAAAACGACCCTATTGCGGTGTCTTGCTGGACTTGAAAAAACCTATGAAGGCTTGGTTACGCTTGATGGAAATGATATTGGTACATTTGAGGCGCAGCAACGTGCTGAGGCTCTCGGTTTTGTTGCTCAAAATGTATATCTTTTTCCACAGCTTACTGCAATCCAAAATTGTGTACAACCCTTGCGTGTTGTAAAAAATGTGCCAAAGGATGTGGCTGTGGACAAGGCTTTTACCGTTTTGAAGAGCCTTGGTATGGAAACATTTGCTGATAACTATCCTGGACAGCTTTCCGGCGGTCAGCAGCAACGAGTTGCTCTTGCGCGAGCATTGTGCTTAGAGCCGAAGATACTGTTGCTTGATGAGCCAACGTCCGCGCTTGATCCCGAAAATACGGCTATAGTTGCCCAGCTACTAAAGCGGCTAACAGAACAAGGTATTGGTATTGGTGTTTCAAGTCAGGATACGGGTTTTATACGCAGCATCATGGACAGAGTTTACTTAATCGAGGCAGGCTCTATCACTGCTCAATTAGATAAAAAAGTATGCAATCAAATGAATGAAAATATTCCAATTTCAGTCTTTTTAAAAAATGTTACATAAAACGATATGATCATTAGGCTTTTGTCTTTATTTAAATCGTAAATATCGTATAATGAAACTATTATGATAGTTACAAAGTGAGACTTTATGAAAAAATATCTATTGTTTTTTACGTGCATTTACTTATTTAGTGGTGCATCTGTGTCGCAATCGATGCATCAAAATAGTTCCTCAGAGGATCAGGTGCAAGGGGCCGATAATAACGATCATTTTATGCTGGGAGTTTTTCTAGGAGCGGTTCTTTTAAGCGATCTTGAAACGATTGATATTGCGATGGATACTCTCATGGACCAAGATACGATTTCGCCAAAGTGGCTCGAAGCGATAAAAGACGCCCTTGAGAGAGCTGATTGGGAACAAGATCAAGAAACAGCAGACCACGTACGAATGCGGCTTAGGCTCATTGAACAAAGCCAGGCCGAAAGGGCGCGAGGTACTGGTTCCCGCGATGAGAAACCGACGCCTAGACAAGGTCCTAGATTGCCAATTTGGGTTGAGATAATCCGCGGCATAGATGCTTCTGAATCCCCTATTATTGAAGAAGAAGAAGGATTCTGGTACAGAGTTGTTCCGCAGAGAGAGAATTGTTGACGTGGCTGAAGCTTAATGCGCCAGAAAGAGCGCGAGAAAGAGAAGAGCGATTAAGTAAAAGACGTCGGGAAGCTAGGTTAAGGGAAATAGAGCGAAGAAATGCCCAGCTAGGCCAACCGGAAAGAGAGCAACAAAAGGAATCACGTTTCATGATTACAAGACCTCAAGACGTTACTCCACGTGGAGATTCTTATTACGGAGAAGTAACGAATAATCCTGACCTTTTATTTCCTCACGTATTTAACGCCGCATTTAGCCAGTCTGCTCATCGAGAACAAATGAGGCAACTTTTGGGTCAGCTCCCGGGTAATTCGCTGAGAGAGCAATTTCAAAATTGTGTTTACAACCTGCAAGTATTCTTTGCGATAGTAATGCTTGTTATCAGGCAAGGCGGACTGCAACGTTATGCGCAGTCTTTTTAAAAAGATTGAAAGACTTTCAAGGCTAATAATGTGCAAGTAATATGCTCGGTTATTTTTGTAAAATGAGCCATTTTGGGGTAGATTTTTAGCCATGGCACGGATAAATTCGATTTTTAGTGCGAGGATTGTATGAAGAAGTTTGCATTTTTAGCTTGTCTTTTAGTTACTTATCTTGTTAAAGGCGAAGGATTTATTGCTGGAACGCTTGTAAAAACTGTGGATGGTTATCGACCGATAGAGGAAATAAAAGTAGGAGCTTCGGTTACCAGTCTTAATTTCGAGGGTTCTTGCGGTAAGTTTAGCTTTTTTCAATCAGATATTGAAGGCGAAGTGACCAATGTGTACGCGAGAGAGGTCGATAGACTTATTAAAATCACTGTCGATAATCAAACGATAGTTGTGGCGGCAGATCAGAAATTTTTTCTTCCCCTAAATCTGCATAAGCCCTGGATAGAAGCAAGTGAGTTGCGTCCAGGCCACATGGTCTTGAAAAACTGCACAGACTTAGCTCCTGTTACTAGCATAGAAATAAGTGAAGCTAAAAGTACTGTCTACAGTATTTCAGTAAAAAATTATCCTAATTTCAGCGTATCCTTACTCGATATACAAGTGCACAATCATGATCAAGAGATGTCTGACTACGATGTAGAGTATGATTCATCCGATGATAGTCGCTCTTTGTTTAGCTTTCTAGCTGCTATGGTGCTTTCATTCATTGTGGTACGTTTAATGGCTGAGGAAGAACGAGTTTGCCAGTGGTAATGTGCAGCTTAAAAGTGTAAAGCAGGTTGCCAATTTGGGTAAAGATTGGTCGCTTTTATAATGTCGCCATTCGTATAAAGTTAACGCTTAACGTTATCCAGCTTAAAATAAATAAACAGTTCTCTTTTTCAAAGATGAAAAATAGAAATACCGGCTCTCAAGCAATGCTTGTCAATATTCTCGCTTTACCACACATTCTAAGATCGAATCGGTCAATCGTGCTTCTCTGACCGATCATTACCGGATGAGGCATATTGACATATATAAATTATATTTTATATACTGATAAATAATATTTTCAGTTTTGATAATTTGAGGTGCTCGGATGTCGATAGTTGTATGGTTATTTCTGATGACGAGTTTTTGTTCCATTTTTTCAATAAGCGGGAAAGTACTTGAGCGCATGTCGCCCGAGTGGGTTGCCGAAGAATGCCGTCAAATTGCGCACTTAGATACGAAAGAGAAATATGACTATAGTTTTCCTGTAGCTGAATGCCGTTCATATTTGACTCCGGAGCTTTTGCCAAGTGTTTATGGATCTGAAAAACCTGAAGAAATAATGCAGTGGGCCCTAACTGCATTGTCTGTTAGCAATTATGACAGGTCCGAGAAACACCTTGAAGAACTGGTTAATTTAAACTATACGCGAGCTTTCTTCTATTTAGCCTGGTTATATCAAAAAAAGGACCAGCTAGATGCTGCTAAATTTTTATATCGGAAGGCTATTGAGAGAGCGCAAAGTGGTTATGCCTATAATAATCTTGGCACTCTCTATGCCATTGAGGGTGACTATGAAAAAGCTAAATCTTATTGGAAAGAAGCATCAAAGATGGGCATTCGAGAAGCTTCTAGAAATCTACAATTACTAGAGCTCACAATGCGTGATATCCTGGCTAACAAAATAGTTACTGTCGTGCTGCAGTTTTTACCAATTGTACCGATAATTATCGTGGGTTTTGCCGCGTATCTGTCAAACAAGCGCGTTTTGCCTCGATCTCAGCGACTTCTCAACGCTTTCATTCTATTCTCTGCTCTATATACCTTACGAAGTTTTATGACATCGGAGTCTCACACGGAATAATTAGGTGTTTTAGAGGCTTTTTTTAGTTCTTCTCGTTTGTCACTCTATAACTTTTTGACAAAGTGAGTTGTGTGCTCTGAAAGAAAGCAGAAAATATAGAGTGCAATTTCAATTGCTGAGATGTTCACATTATCTCCGTTTATAATGGGCCTATGACTGTTCATAGCGTATCTATTGACGCCATTAATACTAATCAATATAATTGATAATATTACAGATATTAATATTAAAGGGAATTTGATGCGATCAAAGTGGTTATTCGTCGTGGTTATGGGTGTTTACGGTACACTTCTCATAAGCCAAGAAAGTGATATTGAGCGTACTGTAAAAGACTGCCATCAGGTTTTAGTTCCAAATCCGAACGAAGAAAAAGGAATTAGATACTTGAAGGATTATTCTATCAAAATGAATGCAGAGGGTTTTGTTCAGGAAGAATCAACATATACAGAAAATGATTTTTTGTGCCAAGAAAAAACAACTTACAAACCGGATCAAAAATTGGAATGTGCCTTGCGATTGATGGGTCAAAGCGACCTTACGTCTGCAGAAATTATACTACAGAAATTAGTAGACTTAGAATATGAGCCTGCTTATTTTCATCTTGGTTTTCTTTATCACAAAAAAAACGAAATCGAAAAAGCAGTTAAATATTATCAATTGGCGGCAGAAAAGAATAACGCAAACGCTTATCTTCAACTCGGCGGAATATATATTGCCGAGTACAAATTTCTAGAAGCTAGAGACAATTGGCAGCTGGCCGCCAATTTGGGGAGTGTAGAAGCGCAAGAAAGATTAAGCGCCCTTACATTGTTTGCAGTTTTAGTAGCTTCAGCGGCAGGTGATACGATAATGCTGGTTTACCTTTTGATGAAAGAATTGAACGAGTTTTGGCGCTTAACTGATTTGGCTGGCATATTAATATTTGTCACCACCGTGTGTGCCTTAAAAGGCATGAGGACTTTAGCTCCCAACATGACTGACAGTTAACTATTTTTTGGTGTTACTTTTTTTAGCGTTTGTGAGCATGAGTGCATAACGCTTTTCTTACATCACGAGCCCGTTGACTCACTTCTGATGAGCTTGCATGCTGCTTGCGCTAGTCTATCGGGCCATCGTTCGAATATATCGCGATCTGAGTCTATTGTTGACTCTTTAAAATTTAAAATTATATAATAAAAATAATATTGTCAGATTTAGCTTGATTTAAGGAAAGAATATGCGTAGCTTTGTTTGGACTTTCTTTTTAATCTCAATGTGTAATACAGTCACAGTGCAGTCTGATGAGCAGCAGGCAAAAGCTCAAGAGACGTATATGGATAGTTTTCCAGAAGCTGAGTATCGTTACTATCTTAATCTTCCTTTACAAAGTGCTGATGCGTACGAAAGCCCAGAAGATTTAATGCATCGGGCTGCGATTATGATGTTGATTGATAAATATGCCACCGCAGAAATGTATCTTGAAGCTCTGATCAAAATAAATTTTAAACCAGCTTTCTTTTATTTAGCTTACTTATACCACATGATGAACCAGCTAGAAAAAGCAAAATTTTTTTATTTGAAGGCTATAGAAAGAGCAAAAAGCGCTGATGCGTACAATAATCTTGGCTATATATATGCTCTTGAAGGGGATTTTAAAAAAAGTCATGAGTATTTGCAAGAAGCGGCAAAGAGTGGAATTCAAAAAGCAATGCATAATCTAGAGCTCCTTGATAAAATTACAAAACAAAGAGAAAGTGATGAGCGCTATCGAATTTTGCAAATCTTACCAGTAATCGCATTTGCAGCAGCTACGTTGGGACTTTTCAGATTTATGCCAGTCCCTCCTGGCCAAGTAAGCATTCCTCCCCTGCTTTTGCTTTTGACGCTTGCGACTTTAACTTATGCCTTAAAAATGTATGCCAATTTCGAGGGATTTGAACGCGGTGTATTTTAGGGCGTTTTTTAATTCTTATGAGCATGCGTGTATAGCGATTTTCTTACATCACGCGCACCTTGGCTCAGCCTTTGATGAGCTTCCACATGTGCTTGAAAGTGTTTCATTGGATGAGTTTCTTTTGAAGGGTAGCAGTAGCCTTTTGATTGCCAGTCTACAACTTCTTGATAAAGGTCAGTTGTGTGTTCTGAAAGAAATCCCAAAATATAGAGTGCAATTTCGATTGCTGAAATGTTTTCGTTATCTCCGCTTATAATAAGAGGCCTATGAGTATTCATTCCTGAAGCCATGAATGAAGCAGCTGTAAGCAGAGCGTGCGTGCCTCTTTGACGCCATAGGTTTTCTAAAGCATACAGAATTGTTTTTTGCTCCAAAGAACGCGTTATCTGCATCAGTAGTCCTGTAGTCGCATCAGATGAAGAGGTTAAGTATAATGAGGTGGCATTGTTTGCGAGCGCTGCCTGTGCTTCAGGTAGTGCAAGTTTCTGAGCTATCAAAGCGCCCAGCTTGGTTGTAGCAAGTTTTTGTAGCTCATTTAAACCTAGGGTAAAATAACGCGCTGTTTTTTGGATAGATTCCTGATACATAGGCGAATTGACCGCATTTTTATAAAGGTCAGGAACGAGAAAGACGTGCCCAATTTTGACGTCAGTGTTATCTTCTAATATTCCAAGCTGCGTGTATAGTCCCATGAGGTATATATCTAAATCATCGTGATTTTCAATAATGAGCCCTTTTTGGTTTTTCCCTTTAATCTCAAAAAATCCGGCAGTGTGGAGCTCTTCTTTTGTTTTACCTGCTATGAAGGAAAGAGCCGATTTGAGCTGCAAAGCACGCGCACTATCCCATATCAATTTTTCTTCCAAAGGAGTCGGAAGATTTGCTTTAAGCGTCTCGAGAATGTGAAGATACTCAGTCTCCTTTTTTACCTCTTTCAGCCAGCGAAGATCAAAATGAGTTTTAGTGGTTCCAAGAAGATTTTTGAGAGCCTTGTAATAATAATGAGCTTTTTCTTTATCGCTAAGCGTTTCAATTTTGTCTAAGAGGTATAAAATACGTTCGGTAAACGTTTTGTCATACGTATCCATCGCGATTTGTTTTTCCCAGAGGATCATCATGCTTGGGCTATAGAAAGCTCTTCTGACATCTTTAGCACCGGGTAACAGCTTTACTTGGGTGTAATTAAGGCTATGAATCGTTTCAATGGGAAGACAACGAGCCAGTTGCTCCCATTCTCTTAGCTTAGCGGATAAATCGGGTATGTGTTCTGCCAAAAAACCTAGTCCGTAAAGTGCTCGTTCTGTATCGGAAGGATGTGGGTCATATTCTACTGCAATGGTGTACGTCAAAGCAGGGTCGTTCCAGAGCGCCTCTAAGGTATCGACTGTTTTTCTTAGAAGATGTAAAGCGTAATGCTGAATATAACGAAATGCTGTACTCAGCTCCCCATTTTCTAATAACGTCTTCAAGCAAAAAAGATCGGCAAGTTCCTCCAGCTTTCTTGAATAGACAATTTGCGTAGCGTCCTCATCATCGGTGAAAGATTCCCAAAGCCTGCCCTTTTCTTTAAGCGCTTTTTGACACTTATCTAGAGCGAGTTCTTGCGATAGAGCATCACCGATATGCGTTTTTTTAAGGCTGGGTAATAAACTCATCCCTCTTTGCAAATACTTATGCATAAGTGCCTTATGAACATCGTCTGCGTTAGGCGAAGCGAGTTCGTAGTTGATACCATTTTTGCCATTGTATAAGCCAAGCGAATACGCTTTAAGAAGATCGTTATTTTTAAAATGACCAAGCTCGTGGTAGACGATTGCTTGCCAGAGCTCTTTGTCAGGATCTGAAGAAAAAATGAGTGCAGGCCTCACCGTCATGCTTCCCGGCGTGTTGTGAATCATGACCTCGGATTCGCGAAAATCCTCTTGCCCGCGCCGGGCACTATCGCTTGCGGCTATTAAAAGAGGCATATCAAGACCCACCGTGTTCATTGAGTCTTGAAGTAGGCTTATTTGAGTAGGTGAAGGTATTTTGTAAGACCCGCCATCAATCCATTCAAAAAGCGCAGCCTCGTCATAAACTTCTTGCAGCCATGCGTGATCAATATCTTTAGAACATGATGCAGGTGTACGTCCAAGTAGTTCGCGTGCGTGGTTATAAAAATATAAAGCAGGAATCGAATCAGACTGTTTTTGATTAAAGTCGTAAGCTTTTGAAGAACAATAGGCGACCGCATACATAAATCGCGAGGTCAAATGCTCCTTAAGCTCTTTATCGAGTACAGCTATTTCTTTTCTTCCCTTTAGTTGGCTAAAATCCCTAGCGGCTAAGTCGGACAGATTAATTTCTGCTTGTATCGTGCTTTTAAGGAGTGTAAGGAAGAGAACACAGCCAACTTTCATGTGAAAAACACGCGCTATTTTCGACATTATTAAACTTTCACACCATTCTTTATTTTCATACTTTGAATCATATAGCAATGTATATAATAGTCAATTTTTAGAAATATTTTGAGCGCATAAAGCATTTGGGTAGTTGAGCTTTAGCTCGTGGTAGAAGTTCTTAAGAGTTGCTGCTTTTTGAAAGCTTCGTACAAATCCTTATAAAAATAGATGCTTAGTCCGCTTAAGACAATCACTGCGGCTATTACCGCATTTATCGTAGGTGTTTCGTTGAGTAAAACCCAGCTGTAGCCTGCTGCAAAAAAAGGAGATAAGAAGCTTGTCAGAGTCATAGCAGTCGGGGTATACCTCTTTAATAAGAATGCTTGCAAATTTGCACATACTACATTACTTAAAAGAATATTGAGGACTAAAAGTCCGGCGAAAAACACAAAATCGCCTTTAAGCCAAACAGGTTCAGCGACAACGGCCGCGTTGCACGTAAAAACGCCACCGATAAACATACTTAATCCATTGGCAAGTACTGGGCAACAGTTTGTGTAACGTACCAATTTTTGCATAATAAGGAGACTATAACTAAAAGAAGCAACAGCAACAAGCATCACAAAGTCATGTATGCTAAAGTGCGTCAATAAGCTGCTTATGCTGCCTCCGTCTTTAGCCAAAAAGAGCGGTAATAGTCCGGTAAATCCTATTATTAGTCCGAAAATCTGCATGTAACTTAAGCGCTCGCGAACAAGAAAATAGGCAAAAAGTGCCGAAAAGAACGGGCTAAAGTTAAAAAGAAGCGCAGCCTTGACCGTTGGTAAGTGCTGTAAAGCTACAGCCCTTGCTACATGTGTGCCAACAACGCCAAAGAGGGCAAACTGTCCAATCAAAATCCAATCTTGAAGGCCAAGTTTTTGTGCACGTGATCCTTGTACGTGAGCGTACGTCCAAATGCCGATACCAGCAAGAAGCATACGTGTTCCTACAAGAAAGACGGGCGAGGCGTACGTAAGCATTATTTTGCTTAGCGTGATGGTAAACCCTAAGATCGCATAGAGTACAATGAGCAACATCATAAGGTATTTGTCTCTCTCATAGCTTTTCCCTGTTTTTTAGTCAACTTCGTCGTCTAGCATTTTTTGTGTTGTTCTTCGTTCTGCCAGATTTTGCTTTATTGCCATTCTTTTCTTTAACCGGTTCTTGTATAAAAGGATTTTTTACGAATGCATAAGACATCACTTCATCCATAGTGCCAACGTAAATGGTCGTAATATCAAGCCCAATTTCCTTCTTGATTTCTTCTACGTCATCTTTATTTTCTAGCGGAATAAGCACCGTTGTAAAGCCGTGCTGCTTTGCAGCTAAGATCTTTTCTTTAAGGCCGCCTACACCGAGAACACGCCCTCTTAAAGTAATTTCTCCTGTCATTGCAACCGACGCCTTTGTCGGGTTTCTTGTCAGGGCCGAAATAAGAGCTACGCACATAGTAATACCGGCAGAAGGTCCGTCTTTAGGTATAGCCCCTTCCGGAATATGTACGTGTATGTCCGTTGATGCATAGAAATTTTCTTTAAGTCCTAATTCCGGAGCCCGCCCTCTAATATAACTTAAAGCTGCGTGTGCCGATTCTTGCATCACTTCGCCTAATTGCCCTGTCAACGTAAGGCCACCTTTTCCGGGAACAATGGTTACTTCTATTTCTAAAACATCTCCACCAACTTCAGTCCAGGCAAGTCCTGTAGCAAGCCCAACTCTGTTTTGATCCCCAGAGACAGAGCTTCTTTTGTATTTAGGATTTCCAAGCCATTCCTTGATGACTGCGTCATCAATGGTTACTGATTTGATCGCTTTATCTTTTAAAAGCTGCTGTATTGTTTTACGCATAAGCTTTGCTATGAGGCGATCGAGCTGACGCACTCCCGCTTCTCTCGTATACGAGCTAATAATTTTTGCTAGAATATCGCTTGAAAGCTTAAATTGCGTCTTTTTAAGGCTATATTCGGCCAAGTTATGGGGAATAAGAAACTGCTCAGCTATGTCGAGCTTTTCGCTTTCCGTGTATCCCGACAGAGAAATAACCTCCATCCTGTCATACAACGGGTATGGAATGCCGTCAACATGGTTGGCCGTTGCAATAAACATGACCTTAGATAGATCGTACTCTACCTCAAGAAAATGATCGACAAAGTGCTTATTTTGCTCAGGATCAAGCACCTCCAACAGAGCTGCGGCAGGGTCACCGTGTATATCGCTTGACATCTTATCTATCTCATCAAGCAGAATGACAGGGTTTGTGCTTGTCGCTTTGCGCATGACTTGAATAATGCGACCTGGAAGAGCGCCTATGTAGGTACGCCTATGCCCCCTGATCTCTGCTTCATCACGAATACCGCCTAAGGAAATGCGAGCAAAGTCTCTTCCAAGGCTTTCGGAAATGGAGCGTGCTAAGGAAGTTTTTCCGACGCCGGGTGGGCCGACTAAGCAAAGAATCGGGGATCGTTCGAGCTTTGAAGAAAATTTTTTAGCTGCCAAAAACTCGATAATACGTTCTTTGACCTTTTTAAGGCCAGCGTGATTCTTGTCGAGAATCTTTTCAGCGGCATCCAAGCTAAGAGTATCTTTTGTTGTCTTGTTCCAAGGCAACGCAAGCATCCAATCAAGGTAGTGCCTACTTATAACCGCTTCTGAAGACAAAGGAGGCATCTGCTCTAGTCTTCTAAGCTCACGATCAACCTTATCCATAGCTTCAGCAGGCAGAGACAACGTTTTTAACTTTTGTTTGATCTGGCTGATCTCATTTGACTGGTCATCGCGGCCGAGCTCCTTTTGAATGGCCTTCATCTGCTCGCTCAGGTAGTACTCTTTTTGGCTTCGCTCAACCTGGCTCTGTACGCGGCCCCTAATGCGTTCTTCAGTTTCTAAGATCTCGATCTCTTTCTGCAAGTAGGTACAAAGCTTTAAAAGGCGATTTTTAAGGTCGGCAGCCTCCAAAAGCTGCTGACGCTCATCAAAAGTAAGATTTATGTGAACGGAGAGAGTATCAGCGATGTAGTCCATGTCCTCGCCAGTCTTCGCTGACAAAAGGAGATCTGCAGGTGCCTTGCTGTTTAGTTGGCTATAGCTTGTATAAAGTGCCTGCAGGTGGCGCCAGAGGGCGAATAGCTCGGTAGAGTCTTCCATCCCCGCCGTTGGAATATCCTCCACGCGAACAATCATAAAATCTGGGTTTGGCTCTGATTGAACCATACGTGCCCTACTCATGCCCTCTACTAAAATCTTGAGGGCCCCCTTTGGCATGCGCATAATTTGTAAAATAGTGGAACGCGTGCCGTAGGTGAAGATGTCTTCAACGGTGGGATTTTCAATATCTGGATGCTTCTGGGCGGTGATAAAAATTGACTTGTCGCTCTTTAAAGCGAACTCTACAGCACTGATCGAGGAAGGTCTACCGACAATAACGGGTATAATGCTACGCGGCAGGAGTACCACGTTCTTGAGGGGCAGTAGCGGCAAAAATGATGCAGAATCAAATATTTCGTTTTCAGTCATAGACTATCCCGTAAGTTTCAGCTACTATTTTTATTCTATAGCTATTTCCTATTAAAATTTTAGTGTATCATACTCAGATTTTTCGGCAAATTGGGTTCGCTCTTTTGAACCCAAAGTCTTTGTGAAAGAGTATACGTCCTTAACGAGAATTTATACAAAAAAGGGGCTTTATGGTAGACTTTCTTTAGAGGTTCTTTATAAAAAGAGTATAAAAACAGACATTTTCACAAATTCAATAATTTTTAGTATAGTAATTTTTAAAAGGTTGGTTGTATCAGCAAAATTTAGGTAGTCGCGGTAGCGCTATCTGTAGAACTCCAAAGAACTAGTAAGTATAAAGGATACTGTATGGCGATTATCTCGTTATTCCAGAAGTTATCAAAACCGATTTTCGGAAACTTTGAGCGGGAGGAATTCAAAAAATTCTTAAGAATGGGTCTCATATTTGCTTTTGTTCTTGGCTCATATTGGACGTTGCGCGCTCTTAAGGACTCTGTGTTAATCGACCTTATTAGTAAAACTGCTCAGCCAGTTGCAAAGACTATTTCGCTTCTTTGCCTTTTTCCTATCTTAATGTTCTACACAAGGCTTTTTGATCGATACCCTCGAGAAAAAGTTTTTTACATGCTTGCCACTACCTACACAGTCCTGACGATAGTTTTTGGCTTACTTATTTTGTCCCCCATAGGTCAAGCTCCTGCTGACGTTATTGCTTCACGAACGGGGCTTCTTTATTATGGTACTAAGATACTTGGGTATGCCTGGTACGTGTTTGTTGAAAGCTATGGCTCATTAGTGGTGTCCCTTTTTTGGTCACTTGCAAGTGATACGACTGGCCCTGAGTCAGCAAAGCGAGGTTTTCCTCTCGTTGTAGCAATTGGTCAAATTGGTGGTATTATAGGGCCTAAGTATGTTACTCGCTTGCCTAAGCTTTTTGGTTTTATGACAAGCTCGATATCAATTTTAGTTGGCGCTTTTTTAATATTTAGCCTTGTCTACCTGATGAAATATTTCTTGCGTTCTACTCCTAAAGAACTTCTCGTGTCTTTCCATGGCAAGAATGAGGAAAAGATTGAAGAAGAGCAAGAACCAGGGTTTCTTGAAGGCGTTCGTCTCATTTGGAAACACAAGTATTTGCTTGGTATTTTTACCGTAGTCTCTTTTTATGAGATCATTGTTACTATTTTCGACTTCCACTTTAAGTATATGGCAGGCTCTGTTTATGCAGGTCCAGAACTAGGTGCCTATTTGGGCCAGTACGGTTCTTATGTCAATACGGTTGCGCTCGTTTGCTTGCTTCTTGGTGTGAGCAATATTACTCGATACCTTGGCGTGGGCGTAGCATTGGCACTTATGCCGCTCATTGTAGCTGGTGCGCTTTTTGGGTTTCTGTCGGTTAATAGCCTACAATTCTTGTTCTGGCTTATGGTCGGTTCAAAAGCAATTAATTATGCTCTTAACGGCCCTGCTATGAAGCAGCTTTACATCCCAACGACCCCTGATGTTCGTTTTAAGGCTCAAGCATGGATTGAAACATTTGGGTCACGCGGCTCTAAAGGCTTAGGATCTGGCTTTAACATGCTTCTTGAACCACTTAAGAAAAATATGGGTGAGATTGCTGGTAGAATGCGCCATATCTGGTTAAGTGCCTATTTAGGATTTGCTCTAGTTGCCATTTGGTTCTTTATAGCATTGTTCCTTGGACGGACGTATAAACAAGCTGTTGATCAGAAAAAAGTTGTTTGTTAATGATACGTTGACAAACCCAATGATGATGAGTTTTGCAAGCCTTCTTTGTCTAGTAACAGTCAAAGAAGGCTTGCGCTGTTTAGAGGTGATGCTCTATGAGTAAACGTTTAGAAGCGCTTACACAACTTTGGCAAATAAAGCCTCACGAAGAAGCAGTTAAAGTTGCTTTTCTTACCCTTGCATTTCTTCTTATTATTTCTGCTTACACGCTTGCGCACGAGCTTAAAGATGCGCTTTTTGTAACAATTGTCGGTAGGCACTACGTCCCGATCGCAAAGATTTACGCGATATTCGTTTTGATTCCCCCCATTCTACTTTTTTCTCGATTTGTTGATCTTATGCGCAAACATCAACTTCTCTATCTTTATACAATAGTGTATGGTGTTGTCGGCCTCATAATAACGTACTTTTTAGCGCATCCAACCATTGGCCTTGCAAATACCAATGCGAGTAAATATCGTGCATTTGGTTGGTTTATATACTTTTTTATGGAGGGGTATGTTCCCTTCGTTGTGAGTCTTTTTTGGGCGTTTGTAAACTCGGTCACTATTCCGAATAAAGCAAAAAATAATTATCCTCTCATGATTGCCGGTTCTAAAATTGGAGGCATAAGTGCGACCGTTTTTGCCGTGCTTCTTTTAAAAAATAGCCAAAGGGGAGATATATTTAATCATCAAGTCTTGCTGGGACTCTCCTCTGTGCTTCTCTTGGCGGTTCCCATTGTTATTTATTTTCTTATGAAGAAGGTTCCAAAGCACTTTCTTGTAAGCTATGAAACCACAGCACATGAAGCTCGGCATGAACCAGAGACACATGAGCGGCAGGGCGTTGGAGGTATTTTTTCAGGGCTCATTTTGCTGCTTCGTTATCCATATGTTTTGGGTGTTTTTGCAATGACTTGTTTTTGGGAGATAATAAACGTCGTTTTTGCCTATGAGCGGTTGGGGGTAGGTCAAGCATTTGCGACTACGGTTTCGGATTATTCACGTTTTCTTTTTACGGTAGTTATGTTTACCCACATTGTCGGTCTTTTAATAGCCCTTTTGGGAACTCGCTTTATTATTAATTGGTTAGGTGAAAAGCGAAGCTTGACGCTTGTCCCTGCAAGTGCCGGGCTTTTGTTGCTCTATTATTTTACTAATCGATCTCCGATGGCGCTTGTTTCGGTAGTCGTTATGTTGCGTGCTCTCAATTACGGCTTTACACAGCCGTTGCGTGAAAGCTTATACGTTCCTACAGCCCGTGATATTCGTTTTAAGTCTAAGTCATGGATTGACGGGACAGGTTCGAAAGCGGCTAAAGCTGCGGGATCTCTGTATAACAGGGTGATCGAGGGGTTAGCCCCTGCTGTTGTGCAAGGTGTTAATGGAATATTTTTCTCTTTTGTTATTGGTAGTTGGCTTATGACTGCTTACTTTTTAGGTAAGCGTTTTGAACGCGCAGTGCGCCGTAAAGAAGTGATAGGTGTTGGATAAGGTATGATTACGTATGTCATTAGGCGTACAGCAGCATTTTTTTATGGTGAAGAGGTAAAGGTTCTTATTTTAACGTTCTCGTATTTTTGTATAATTGCTAGTTATACACTCGTACGAGAGCTTCGCGATGTTATATTCATTCAGACTGTTGGGCAAGAGCATTTCCATCTTGCCCAAATTTTTTCTGTTATTGGTTTAATTCCGGCCCTTTTGTTTTATGCGTATCTAGTGGACCATCTTAAAAAGCAGCAACTTCTTTACTGCTACACGTTGGCTTACGCATTTGGTACCTTACTTATGGCACTTGGTATTCAAACCTTAACGGGCCCACAAGCTTTTATTGGCAGCACGATATTTGGTTGGGCACAATATCTTTTTGTTGAAGGGTATAGCGCATTTGTTATTAGCTCATTTTGGGCTTTTGTAAATTCTATAACACCTGTTACAGGTGCGTCGAGATCTTATAGCTTTTTAGTTGCGGGGTCTAAGCTAGGGGGTATGCTTACGGCTGCGTCCGCCTGGTGCATAGCGTATTATAGTTGGTTTTCGGATACGCGCTTACTTCAATGTTTTTTGATAGCGGCTGCTTCTTTTATAATGGTCGTGCCTTTTCTCATCTCCTATTTGATTAAGCATTCTCAGCCGGTATCTTTAGAAGGGTATCAGGCGTATGCACGTGATGATGACTTTATTAAAAGCGAATCCACGACTAATCGCCTATTTGCTGGGCTGCGGCTGATGATTTCATATCCGTATGTGGGGGGTATTTTCGGGCTCGTGTTTGCTTGGGAAGCAATGAACGTAGTTTTAAATTACCAACGGCTCGGTTTATGTGTTGCTGCTTGCCCGACACTGCATTGCTTGAGCACAACACTATTCCAGCACATATTTTTAGTACACGCTTTTAGTTTTCTTATAGCCTGCTTTGCAAACCATGCGTCTTTCAGGTCTTTGAGTGAGCGCCAAGTGCTTGTGGGTGTTCCTATTTTAACGGGCCTTTTATCGATTGTTTTTTTTATGTGCACGACACCTGCCGTTGCGTTTGCGTGTTCTATAGCTATTCGAGCACTCAATTATTCCCTTGCACTTTCAGCTAGGGAGATGCTCTATATACCTACAACAAGAGACACTCGTTTTAAATCAAAGTCATGGATCGACGCCTTTGGAGCAAAGTGTGCTCGCGGGTTTGGCGCTTTATATAGCGTCGGCGCCCAGGCATCTTTAAGTAAGAGCATGCTCTATCTGGTGCTTTGTATCTGTATTACCGCAGGTTGGATTGCCATCGCATATTATTTATCTAAACGGTTTGAACGGGCTATTAAGCATAACGAAGTGATTGGGTAATTTGCAGTTTTTAAAAGCACAGATATACTTATAAAGGTAGTTACTTGTGCTCTCCCTTCGCTTTCAACCGGGTGGTTACTAGCTTATACAAGCTATACCGAAAGCAAGAAGAATAACCCTTGAGGAATATCATGATTGACTTGAAGAAGCTTATTGAAGCAGGAGTACACTTTGGCCATCAGACATGGCGCTGGTCTCCTAAAATGCAGCCCTATATCTGGGGTGAAAAAAACTCTATACATCTTATTGACGTTTCAAAAACGGCAGCTCTTCTAGAAAAAGCAGCAGCGTTTTTGGAATCCCTTGCTAGCCAGGGAAAACCAATTTTGTGGATTGGTACTAAAAAGGCGGCCCAGGCAGTTATAGCAGATATTGCTTGTAAGCTTAAAAATCCTTATGTCAACCATCGCTGGATCGGTGGAACACTTACCAATTTCCCTCAGGTAAAAAAATCGGTTACGAAGCTTTTGCATTACGAAGACATTCTTTCTAAAGCTGAAGAGCACACGTACACCAAAAAAGAGCGTGTACATTTACAGAAAATGGCCGATAGGCACCGTAAAAATGTGGGTGGTATTTGTACCTTGTCCTGGCCGATTGGTGCGCTCGTTGTTGTAGACGTTAAAAAAGAGTACACGGCTATACGTGAAGCCGCAGCTATGGGAATACCTGTCATTGGTATTGTTGATACAAATAGCGATCCTTCAATCGATTACCCAATACCTGCAAACGACGATATTACACGCGCCATTAGCTTGCTTACCCATTACCTAGCAGAGGCTGTAGCCCGCGGCTATGCCGTTGCTGCAACTCGTCCTTCTGAAGAAGCTAAATCTGAAGATATGGTTGAAGCCATGCTTAAGAAAGTTTTGGGTGAAGAGGAAGAAGAAAAGGGCGCACGTGGACAGCGTCGTGGACGCCCGACTCCTCAAGCAAATCGAGGTAGACGCCCAGGTAATCGCGCTCCTAGCAGACCAGCTTCCGGACCCCATAAAGCTGAAAAACCTCAAACTACCGAGAGCCCAAAAACAGATCAACCTGCAACAGAATAGAACAATTTTGGAGAGGTGTCTGAGTGGTCGAAAGAGCACGATTGGAAATCGTGTATACCTTTAACCGGGTATCGAGGGTTCGAATCCCTCTCTCTCCACCAAGATGGAAGCTCATAAAAAGCGACTGCTTACCGTGTCAGGTCCGAAAGGAAGCAGCACAAAGCATCACCGTTTTTGTATGAGCTTCCCTTTTTTTTGCTTATCTTGCTTTGCAACGCTTTACCTTGATTTTGTTTGAGGTTGCCGAGTCGTGATGGCCATCAGTTACTGTGACAGTAAGCGAAGTGGTTTTTCTTGCACAAAACTCGCGCCTAATTTTTCTTGAGTGAATTTTGAAGGTTTTTCCATCAGACCAAGAAAGTCTAAAAGGTGGAGTTCCTGCTTTGATGGTTCCAAAGATCGTCACACACTCATCAGGGCAAGGACACTTTTTAACGGGGTCAAGGTGCACGGCGATAGGCTTTACGGTGATAGTGACTGGGTTAGAGGTAGATTTACAACCGTCCGCATTTTCGTCAGTAACTGTAAAAGTGGTAGTTACTTTAGGTCTTACCTTGTGCTTGAAAGGAGATGTGACGTTTTCATTAACTGTTCCATCAGACCAAAAGAGAGTTCTTGTACCTTCAAAAAAAGCTGTCAGCGTGGCAGATTGGCCGACAATAATAGTATTTTTATTGGTGACCAGCTCAATAGGTCCAACATGGGAGACGGTGACGGTGATAGGTGTGGATGTAAGAGTACACCCTGATGCATCGGTAACAGTAGCACGATAGTTAGCGGTGAAATTTGGAGTTACAGTTAGCGTCACAGGCGAAGTTGAGCTTGTTACGGTACCTACGGGTGTCATGTTTTCCGTAAATACAACGGTAAACGGACCATTTCCTGTAACAGCGGCGCTGAGCGTCACCGACTGACCATCACATATGAGTGAATGGTTTGCGGAAAGTATCACACTGAGCTGATCCGGAGCGATAATCACTGAGCCGGGAGGATTTGTAAGCACGCAGCCTGTAATAGTGTCCGTAACACTCGAAACGCTATATGTCATACCACCAACGGGAGGGGTAACAGTAAACGCAATTGGCGAAGGAGAGGTTTGAGTTTGTCCGTTTGATAACATCACGGTGTAGGGACCGGTTCCGCCGGTTACTGTGACTGTAACAGTTGAAGTTGTATTAGGAGGGCAAATAGTGGTCGGATTTGCGCTTATGGTTGATGCAAGAGTTATAGTGTTGACGGTAACTGGATTAGATGGAAAAAATATTGAGCACGCTGGACTGGCTGAATCTGATAAAGAGTTGACCTGATAATTCTGAGGGCTCATCGTTGGAGTGACGATAAAAGTTAAAGGAGAATTGCCGCTTGAGGGCGTACCATCGTTTAAGATAGCTGTATAAGGAGGCATCCCTCCGCTGACGGTGGCCATTAGATCTGCCTTCATGCCCATACAAACAGATTGGGTCAACGGCGCAAGTGTGACAGTTATTTCAGGAACAACAGACACTGAGGCCATACCAGTACAAAACGTCATTCCGTCGGTTACAGTTACGGTATAATCACCAAGAACTGATACTGATCGAGTCAAAGGGGAGCCGCCACTTTCCATTACACCATCCGGCGTCCACAGCAAATTAAACGTTGAGCCAATTCCATTTGAAATCGTTGTCGTAAGAGTCTTAGGTTGCGCGGGACACAAGGTTTGTGGCGAGGGCGAAATGGATATCATAAGATCCTCAGAAGAAGACACAGCGAAATTGTCACTAAATTCTGAGGTGTCTCCAATAGTGCCGCCAGCTCCATTCATATTTGTCGCTGTTGCACTGATAAAAGTGCCAAGAAATGATCCTGGGATCTTTAAGTTTTGTGTAGCTCCCGAAGCTACGCCATTCGCAGCACCAATAGGGGTTTGACCTTCTGTAATCGGGTTTCTGTTAAACTCGTTATCAAATACCTCAAGCCTGAATGTGGACGCTGCTGGTGTCGTTGGGGCCGAAAGCATCAAGTAAAGATTATTATCACTCAGACATTGTAGAGTTGAAGTTATGGACGGAGTTGCTTGATTATCATTTCCGTTATTAGTCAGAACGATTCCGCTTCCCGTGTTATCAAAATCGGGATTTGCCAAAATAGAATTAAGTGTAGCACCGTTTACTGTTACCCCATTTCCGCCGTTAAATGCTATGAAATTCGGTCCGAGGACCCCGATTCGTACGTTGGTAGCGGCTGCTGGTGAAGCGTTTAATTGTATGCCATCAGAAAGATTACCTAAACCTAACGTATTGGTTCTATCGGTTCCTATGTGATTTCGTTGTATGAAGACGCCAGTTGGCCCAGCGCCAGAAGCGTTTAGGACTATACCCTGAGCCGTGTTACCGGAAATGACGTTGTCTTGAATACTGAGATTGGTCAAAGATCCAGAGGTGTCGACGCCTATAGAGATTCCAATTCCGTTAGGTAATACGTTGGTATCTGACTTATTTACGCCAATAAGGTTATTTTGTATAAGGGTGTCTGATAGGGTCAGGCCAGCTTGTACGTTAATCGCTGCTCCAGTATTGCCTGAGATCAGGTTATTTATTATTGTCGTTTGGCTTATTGGTGTTAGTCCAAATGTGAACTGTATGCCCTCGGCATTGGGAAAAGCTAGGCTGCCGGTTATATCGGTCCCAATGAGATTATTTTGTACAAGTGTATTACTGATAGCTTGATTTACAGGTAGGAGAGTTATTCCGGGGTTTGCGAGAGATCCTGAAATGATGTTATTCTGTATTGTGTTTCCGCTTCCGAATACAATACCAACACCTCCATTGGACAATACTTGTACTGTGCCTGTCGGATCAGTACCCATAAAGCAATTTTCTATTATGTTGTTGCTGGATTGAATCTCAACTGCTACGCTTGCGCCACCGTTGATAGCTAATCCTGTGATGGTAGAGCCACCGCCAGTGATCAAGAATGAGGCAAATGTGCCGCTTATTTGAATAAGTGGGGTTCCGCTATAGCCGGGCTGCGTCGTACCATCAATAACGAGGCTACTAGTTAGGCTTGGAAGAGTGGAAACTGGTGTGATGGTTCGAACGCCGGTCCCCGGGATGTCAAAAGTAATAGTTCCTCCACCGGCAGTATTTGCTGCGTTTATCTGGAATCTGAGAGAGTTTGCAGGCGGCGATGCCGCATCAAGGGTATTAGTAACCACAAAAGTGGCAGAATTCAAAATTGAGGGCATAAGGCACAGAAACAGAGCGATAGCAAAAAACTTCTTCATATACTTCCTATTTCAAAACAGTTTAGATAGGGCTTAGAGCGTGTTTACAAAAAAATTTAAACACGAGCAACTCGTGTGAGTTATCACGTTTTTGCTTTGCAACGCTTTACCTTGATTTTGTTTGAGGTTGCTGAGTTATGGTGGCTATCAGTTACTGTGACAGTAAGTGAAGTAGTTTTTGCCGTGCAAAATTGCCGCCTAATTTTTCTTGAGTGAATTTTGAAGGTTTTTCCATCAGACCAAGAAAGTCTAAAAGGTGGAGTTCCTGCTTTGATGGTTCCAAAGATCGTCACACACTCATCAGGGCAAGGACACTTTTTAACGGGGTCAAGGTGCACGGCGATAGGCTTTACGGTGATAGTGACTGGGTTAGAAGTAGATTTACAACCGTCGGCATTTTCGTCAGTAACTGTAAAAGTGGTAGTTACTTTAGGTCTTACCTTGTGCTTGAAAGGAGATGTGACGTTTTCATTAACTGTTCCATCAGACCAAAAGAGAGTTCTTGTACCTTCAAAAAAAGCTGTCAGCGTGGCAGATTGACCAACAATAATAGTATTTTTATTGGTGACCAGCTCAATAGGTCCAACATGGGAGACGGTGACGGTGATAGGATCGGATGTAATTGTACATCCAGATGCATCAGTCAGTATTGCAAGATAATTTGCTGTAAAATCTGGAGTTACTGTTAACGTTATTGGCGAAGTAGCGCTTGTGACTGTTCCTATGGTTGTCAGATCTTGCTTAAATACCACCGTAAAGGGAGCATCTCCTGTAACAGCAGCACTCAACGTTACTGATTGACCAGCGCAAATAAGCGGGTGATTGGCAGAAAGCGTTATACTTGGTGTGTCAACCGTTACAGTCACTTGATTTGACGGTGTAAATATTGAACAGGTGGGACTGGATGAATCAACCAACGAAGTAACTTGAAAGTTAGCGCTTGTAGTTGGTGTGACCATAAATGTTAATGGAGAATTACCAGTAGCAACCGTACCATCGTTTAGGGTAGCTGTATAAGGAGGTGTTCCTCCGTTGACAGTGGCAATTAGTGTTGCTGGCTTGCCTGTACAAATAGTTTGAGTGAGGGGAGCAAGTGTAACGGTTATTTCAGGGACAACCTGGACTGTGGAACTACCAGTACAATGTGTCGTTAAATCCTCTGCAGTTGCGGTATACGTTCCGGGAACTGATACTGACCGTGTAGACGTAGATCCAACAGGATTCTGGGTCAGATCTGGCCACGTCAATTTAAACGTTGTGCCAATACCGCCTGAAATAGTCGTCGTGAGTATCTTTGGTTGTCCCGGACACAAGGTTTCGGGAGATGGTGTGATGGATACTATGAGATCCTCAGATGAAACCTTGAAGTTTGGACTAAATGTGGAGGTGTCGCCAAGAGTTCCGCCTGCACCATTCGTATTTGTTGCCGTTCCACTTACAAATGTACCGAGAAATGATCCTGGAATGACAAGTTCTGTCGAAGATCCTGAACTTATACCATTTGTGGCTGCGATAAAGAATTGTCCTTCAGTGATTGGGGTTCTATCGGCCAAATTATCAAATACCTCAAGCCTGAATGTGCTCGCGACAGGTACTGCCGGAGCTGTGATATCTAAAAAGAGGTTATTATCACTTATACACTGAAGGGCAGAGGTTATAGTAGGAAACCCTTGACCATGATTGCCACCGTTCTGAAAGGTGATACCATTTGATCCATTGTCAAAATCAGGATTTGTCAAAATGGAATTAAGTTCAGCGCCGTTTACGGTAACTCCGCTTCCACCATTAAATGCTATGAAATTCGCTTGCCCTGAACTTGTTCCTCCGATCAACATATTAGTTGCTTGACCGGAAGGCGTGGCATTTACCTGTATCCCGTCAGAGCCATTTCCTAAAACTAAAGTATTAGTGGCATCACTTCCAATATGGTTTCCTTGTATCACAATGCCAGTTGGTGACGTGTTCGTAACAGTGAACAGAATGCCTTGAGTAGTATTAGCTGAAATAACGTTGTTGAGAATCGACAAATTCGACACAATGCTGGTAGTGGATATTACAACAGCAATGCCAACATTATTAGGTATCGCCGCGTTGTCTGCAGCATTTACCCCAATGAGATTGTTTTGTATTACGGTGTTGGTTATTGGTGAGAGGAATAAATCATTAATCCCTATAGCGTCGGTTGTAGCTCCTGAAAGTAGATTATTTTCTATTATAGCGCCGCTTCCGCCTGCGATCAAAATGCAACTGTTTACAGGTGAAGCTGCTGTACCAGTCGCATTTGTACCAATAAAACAGTTTTTTATCGTATTATTACTACCTAAGCCGACGATTGTTATACCAGGAGATGAAGGAATATTGTTGAAAGTTAGTGCATTAATGGTATTGCCAGACCCATCCATAGTTATTGCCGCATTGGCACCTGTTACTTCAATAAGCGGCATTCCCGCATAACCGGGCTGTGAAGTACCATCAATAATAACGTTATCTTGCAAACCTTCAAAGGGATCTAATTGAGGCGTAATTGTTTGAACACCGGTTCCTGGGATATTAAATTTGATTGTTCCGCCTGCTACGTTTGCTGATGTTATAGCTGATCGCAGAGATCCTGCTATGGGAACGAAAGGTCCTGAATCAAGTGTATTAGTAACTACAAAAGTTTGAGGCGTTACAAAAGATGGAACCATACTTATTGATAAAACCAGACCTAAAAGCTTTTTCATCTACTCTCCAATTAAGTAACGCGATAAAGCTGTTAGAAGTTAGCCAAAATATGGGCAGAACGAAAAGATTATTTGGCGAAGCTTTACCTCATTAGGCAATTTTCTTAGAATTCAGAAGGTATAAAAGATTCAAGCATGCACCTATCAAGAAGTCAAGATTCTAAGAAAAACTTTTCGCGTGTCACTTTCATGAGAGGGCTTTGTTCCATGTGATTCCGAAAGCTAGTTTTTGGATACACTCTTAGTCTTTTGAATCTGCCCGTACATCGATTTTATGTACTTTTCTTGAGATTTTAAAAGAGCCTCTTGTTTTATAAGCATCCTTTTAAGATCCCTCAAAACAAAACTCGTTATTGAAAATAATAGAAGAACGGTTGCTCCAAAAATTCTTTCTTGATTCATAGTATTCCTTACTAAAGATGCAGGCGGAAAATAGCATACCATAAGTCCCGTTTATCGTGTATTTTCATTTAAGAGGCTTACTTGATACAAAGTCTGTTTTGGAGAAATTTTTCCGCGATCTTCTATGTTGCGTTGCCATACACAATAAGTATTGATTCTACGAGTAGATTTATGATATATTATTTTGTATATAAGTTACTAATATAAATAAATAAAGAGGAAAAAGTATGTATACACTAAAAGCTCTAACGTTACTCTTATTTTTGCTAGGCGCATTACCCATCGCCGCTGACGCTGCCAACAGGGTGTACAAACATGAGGGTAAAGAAAGAGGCTCTTCCTGGATATCGTATACCAAAGAGATGGACAACAATGACTTTGTTGAATGTAGATCGAGCCAAACAGAAGGCATTTCTTGCGCAACCTATCACCCAGAAGGGAGTCAAACTCCTGAGGATGTAAGCCTTTATACTGCTTTGCAGAATGAATATGAAAAGCAATCGAAGGGTCTCTAAGTTAAAAACTCGTCCCACTTTAAACAAGTTCCGCTTGACTAAAGAACGAAAAAAGTGCGCAAATTTAGCTATTTTCGTTCTTTTTTTGTGAACTTGTTGACTTTGGCAATAAGCTCTTGTTAAAAAAGGTAAGTCTTTGAATTTTGACTTTGAGCACTACCGTCGACACCTGTACTGGGAAATGCTGTAGCACGCCAAAAAAATGCTTCCCAGTACTGCGTGTTTTTTCCTTTCTATTCGATCTAAATACTGTATACTATCTATATAAGCCTTATACAAAAGCTAAAAACAGCGACTACTATTATGATATCCTGTCATGTACCAGCAATACTTGGCTTTCTTACAAACTTTAGTTTGTGTACGCTAAGTCTTTCTGTTTTTTTCTTCCACTGCTTTCTTGTAAGTCAGTTAAGAAAAACCGGCAAGCTTTTATCTTCGTTTACCCTTGTAGGCATATTTTCAAGCACTCTTGTCGTCGCGCGATTATTGGGCTTCTTGGGATGGTCAGGACTGAATGCAAGTACGTACTATTTTCAGTATGAAGCTTATTGCATGTATACGGCATGGCTAGGAATATTGGTCCAGTACTTTTTTATAGTGCTCTTTTTTAAAAATCTCCTTGAAAGGCCTCAACTTGAAAGCGCGGTATCAACTATCCAGCGCATATTTATAGCTTTTTCGTTTGCTGCTTTTATTTCTGATCTGTTTAATAGTAACATGCGATTTTCGGTGTTTTTTTGTGCTCAAGCCTATGGGTTATTTGTCCTATTAGCTATGTTATACGATATGCAGGACACGTTGCATACTGCCGCTTTACCCCGCATTTTAATAAAACAGGGCACTTTATTCATAAAGTCGGTATTTAAACCGTATTTTATCTGTGCCGTTAACGTATTATTGATAATCCTAGTCAAAGACTGGCAAGAAAGCATATATGTCTTGCAGGGACTAGTGCTTATCAGCGTGCCGGTATTGCTTATAGGTATTTTTTGGTTTTGTCATACTTTACTCAAACTGCGCTTTCTTAATAGAAGTGCAGACATTCGCCTTGCGAGCAATGCTTCTTATATAGACCTCTTTTCCCACGGTGTACAAGAGTTATTGAAAGCTAAAAGTATACCTCAACTTAAAAATAGTCTTATCGCACTTTTTAAAAAAGCTTTTGATATACCAAGTGAGCGCATAGTAATTCACCTTTTTGCTTCGGAAAAAGAAGAAGAAATGAGCTATGAATACCAATTTGGCAAGGATGCTCTTGCTCCTTTTGTTTTAGAGTCACTACGTGCTAATGATGTTATTCACTCAAAAGCGCCAAATAGCCTGGCGTCGCTTTTGGCCGACGTAAAGGTGCTCATAAGAGAAGACCTTGAATTTACTTCTTTTTATGAGCCGGACGGGCTGGAATGTGCGATCCACTTTTTAGATATGCTCGAAGCAGATATATTTATGCCACTCTATAGCCGTACTACTCTTTTTGGCTATATCCGTTTTGTTCGTGAGGCGCGGCCTGATAGAGTTTTTACCGGTACGGAAAAGCGCCTTATTATAGCCTGGGGTGCTTATTTAGATCACATTGTGCACCTCATACGATATGTAACTTTTGAAAAAGTAGTTTCACGTCAAAAAGAACTTATTGAGTATGCCTATGAACAATATCAACAGCTTGAGCACTATAGTGAAAGCTTCGAGCATCTTGATAAAGATAGTAGAGGTATGCGTGGGATGCTTATGTACAAAAATCGCCGCTTAATCGGCGATGAAAAAGCGACCGCTCTTTTAGGCGATGAAGTATTTAAAAACCCTATTCATCCAATTGCCAAACTGTTAAGGCAATGCGGTCAATCTGTTGAGCGGCTGAAAATGAGTCAACAAATAGCGCTAGCTGATGCACAGGGTAAAAAATTAATTGCTTATGGAGCGTATAGTGAGCACTTTGATGGAGTACTTTTTTTTGTTGGGTTTCCGGACGGACTAGAGTTTTTAAGCCAGACTTTTAAGCACACTCATCCCCTCGATCGGCCTTATGGTCTATACCTGCAAACAACAAAAGATGGCAGCTTACTAAATGATCTTCTACCACCTCAAAGTAAAACATTCTCTCTCTTTAAGGTTTCTTTTTTAAAATCTGCACTAAGCAAAAAAGTCATATTGCTCGATGTTCCGGCAAAGGATCTTCTTCCTTCTGTCGAAGTGATTCATACTATTAGTATGCGTTCTCAGTTGCATGTTTTACGCATGAAAGAGCACGAAAAGGAACAGGAAGTCGCTTCAACGTTGTTTGGCTTTCAGAACAAGCTCCAAGATGTCCCGCTGCTACAAAAGCTTAATGATGTAGGGACTCTTTTTATAGAAAATGTTCATCTTCTAGAGCTCAAAACACAAGAGCGCTTAGCAGAATTTATAAGCTGTGGTTTTTTCCGCCCTTTAAAAAGCGACGTAAAGATTGAAAGCAATGTACGCCTTATTGTTTCAAGCCCACATCATTTACAGCTTTTAGCGCAAGAGGGACGATTTTCGCTGCCTCTTGCAAAAATGCTCAACGCTCATCGCTTATATTTTCCATGCGTGGCGCATGTGCCTACTGATGAGCTTCATGAAGCTATTAAAGACTACGGTTATCAAATGCTTTATGAAAAGAACATCACGCAACCATTAAATGCGGATGCGGATGTCTGTGATTCTATACTTGGGCTGTATCCAGTTAGTCTACAAGAATTAAAGAGTGCAATATACGATGCACTCTTTGTTAAAAAGCTTCCAAAATTAACGGTATCAGAAGACAAAGCAACGTATGAAGAAGTTGAGCGTGCGCTACGCCTTGGCAAAAACGCACTCAAAGATATGCGTGTTATGGCTATCTTATGGAAACGATTTGGTAGTTATGCACACATTGCAACTTTGCTGGGTGTTCATCGGTCGTCCGTGCTCAAACGCTGCAGAGAGTATGGCCTTGTAAGTCAGGGTACTAGAAACCCAGATGCACATTAATGACGCCCTTATGAACTAAAACGGCTATAACTCTTCCCGCTGGCGTGACTTTTCATGATTTACTACGGTCGCAAGTAGGCTAACCATTTTCGCTTCCTGTTCTTTTTGCATTCGTTCAGCCCCAAGTAGCTTTACTGCAACAAATGCCATCTCAAACTCCACTACTGTTTTAATAAAAACCAGTAAGGCAAGGCCATGTCGTTGAGACATCAATCTGTCACGCAGTTCACTGGTTGTTTTACTCAATTCTTCATAGAGAGACATGAGGCTCTCACTCATTTCGGTTAGTTGAGAAAATTGTGTCCTTACCTCCTCAGGTAAAGTGGTTGTTTTACCTAATTTATGAAGAGATACAAGGCTTCGACTTATTTCGCTTATAGGGGAAACTTGTGTCTTTACCACAGGTAAAGTGGTGATATTGTACAAAAGAAAATCGGTCAAACGAGCGAACGCGCCATGTTTTTCGTTTTGATTTTCTGTGTATTCATTAAGCGATTTGGTAAGGTTTTCGAGCTTAGTTTGCAGCTTTAAAACTTCTTCAGCGAGTGCAGGTAGTTTTTTGTAATTGTTTTCAGGCAAATGTGTGTCAAAACCGTCTAGCCATGTTTCAACGTCAGCCGTAAACTGAGCGGTTTCGCTTTCGACCGCTTTTTTAAAGACCTCATTGCAGTCAAATTCGTCGACGTCGTACTCCATTTTAAATGAATCCTTGAAAAGCCCTAGCCACTCGAGAGCTTCTTGACAATTGAGCGTCTTTTCAATCGAATCTCGAGCGCGATCCCTGAGTTCACTGACCTCGTCGATGAGGGAGTTACCCTTCGCATCCGCAGGATTATCAGTAGATTTATCCATTGACGCAACAACCTGCTTTATTAGATATTGAGCGTAACTCGCCATAGCGTCTTTGAATTCTTCGGAAAGCTGTTCACGCCTTTCCGGCGTGCATTGCTGTACTTGTTTGAGCAGGTTGTAACAGTGTCTTGCCGATCCGCACTCAGGCTTTTGATCTTGAGCTTTTATACCGCTTATCACAAGCAGTAAAAGCAGAAAGCATTGTTTTTTCATTGATTCCCCGCATTAATAACCGTACTAAAATATATAAGATGAAGTTTAAAAAGTCAAACTAATTAAAAATTGTCTATTGAGAATCGTAATTTTATGTTATTCATTACAACTATTGTGAATCTAGCAAGTTTCGAATGGCAACCATCTCATAGTTCAACTTTAAACACCTTGTTTATTAAACGCTTCCATTTACTTGCAAGGCTGTTCTAACTTGTAGGAGAATTTTAAATTATTACGACATGGAAAGGAATCATATGAAGTTTATTAGTATACGATTCTTGTTAATGGGATCTGCCATTTTAAGCTTTAGTTATGCCCTTGCACAACCCACGTTAGACCCTGCAATTCAATCTTTCGTTGATTTTTTAGATGCCAAAGACGGTAAGCCTCTGTATCAGCTAACGCCGGTAAGTGCGAGAAAAGTATTAGACGACCTACAAAATATACCGATCGCAAAAGAGGCAGCAGATATTGAAGACCGCACTATTCCCGTAGGCCCGCGTGGGAGTACAAAGATTCGGATAGTAAGGCCTCGGGGGAGTAAAAATGATTTGCCCGTGGTTATCTATTTGCACGGGGGCGGCTGGGTACTTGGAAATGCCAACACTCACGATCGCTTAATCCGTGAAATTGCTAAGGGAACGCAAGCTGCTGTGGTATTTGTTGAATACACGCCAGCGCCCGAGGGTACCTATCCAACAGCACATGAGGAGGGCTACTCGGCAGCAAAATGGGTGGCCGAAAATGGTGCAAAGCTTAAATTAGATACCTCTCGTATTGCTATCGCAGGCGACAGTGTTGGGGGACAATTAGCAACTGCCATTGCGATGATGGCAAATGAGCGAGGAGGACCAAGATTTATCTTCCAGGCTTTACTCTATCCTGTCACCGACGCAGATTTTAATACCGGTTCTTACAGGGCTTTTGCAAAAGGACCCTGGTTAACAAAACGAGCAATGGAATGGTTCTGGGATAATTATGTTCCAATAAAGGGTATGCGTAACGATCCTCTTTTATCTCCTTTACGAGCTCCTTTAAAGAAGCTTAAGGAGCTGCCACCAGCATTAGTGATCGTTGATGAAAATGACGTGTTACGTGACGAAGGTGAGGCCTATGCTCGTAAGCTTATGAAGGCAGGGGTACCAGTGGTGTCAGCTCGTTATAATGGTTTAATGCACGATTTTGCGATGCTTAATATGATAACCGAAGCTCCAGGTGTGCGTGCGGCGATTAAGCAGGTGAATTGTTTGCTTAAACAAGCATTTGAAGCCGCAAAGGACTCTGATAAATCGAAATGACGCTTAATTGATCTTCGAATGTACCAATTACTCAAGGATTGTCATCTTGAAACATGTTTGCCTGTTATTTAGCAAATAAATAAGTATACTTAAGAGTATACTTATTTATTTGGGAATCTGATGGTTAAAACAATTAGAGTTAGCACCATCACAGCTCAACGTTTAGATATACTTTCCAAAGTCCTTGGCCAGTCAAAACGATCTATTGTCGAAAAGGCTATCAATACCTTTATTAGAGATCAATTTTATAAAAAAACCAATGAAGAATATGCTGCTTTGAAGAAAGATAAAAATAAATGGAAAGAGTTTGTACAAGAACAAAAGGAATGGGGATACGACCCTAGAGGATGGGTAAACTGTTACTTTTGATCGAGTGTAAGATACATAGCTATGTTAACAGATTATGATCGAGGGAAATATGTATAAAATAGCTTTCATGATGTTATTATTTTTTGTCGATAGTTATTGCTTGCCTTCCTATTATGATAAGTATCTTGACCGGCTTATGAAAGCCGAGAATGAAGATCTTCTTGCGGAAATGTCTGGAGAAATTGCTCCCGGAGTGAAAGAAGACAGACAAATCATGCGCCATATCAAGATCTTAAAAGATAGTATAAACGATTTTAAAAAAAGCATTGCTGTTGGCCTGTATGCCCTTCGAGTTTCAGGAGTTGCTAGCGTGAAATTAGGGCGCGAACAAGTAATCATGAATGATTTTATTGCTGATAGCCATGATTTGCTTAAAGATTTTGCAGCTGCATCAAGCAAAATTGTAGAGGAAGTTTCATTGTTAGAAGCTAAAACGGTACTCGAGCGCAATGAATCATTTTATATACTGGATATGGCGGAGCTGATGGTTGAAATAGAATCTGAGATAAGAAACTTAGCGGAAACTGTGCGCTCGATACTTAAACTTATCAATAAAGATCTGGGCAAAGAGTTATAGTGAAAAATCCATTTTGATTCCTGCTCTATATATATTTTAAGATCATCAGACTCAGGTTTTAAGCTTACGCTCTCACGTCAATTACAGTTGCTTGTATTCTTTTTTCTAAAACAGGGCTTTTGTGGTAGACTGGCACTATACCTTTTTCTAAATGGCGGCGTAGATGACGAAAGCATGGATCAATTTAGCGCGTTCAAGGCGTTCAAGGACGTTTGATGAGATTATCGGACAGGATCTTGCTGTAAGGCTTGTCAAAAACAGTCTTTACAAGCAACAGCTTTTTCCAGTGTATCTTTTGGCCGGACAACGTGGTTGTGGTAAAACAACGCTTGGGCGTGTTTTTGCTGCTGCCATTAATTGTCAGCAAAGGGAAGATTTTACCCTAAAACCGCTTCAAACAATTATACCTTGCCTTAAGTGTTCTTCATGTACGGCGATGCAAGAAAATAATCATCCAGATTTTTTTGAAATTGATGCGGCATCGCATACGGGCGTAGATCATATTCGAGCTTTAATGGAAGGCGCTTCATTTTTGCCCTGTCTGGGTGGTAAAAAAATCTATCTTATTGATGAGGCACATATGCTCAGTAAAGCGGCATTTAACGCTTTACTAAAAATGTTAGAAGAACCACCTCCTTCAGTTATTTTTATGTTGGCAACAACCGATCCACATAAAGTACTTGATACTGTTCGCTCTCGCTGTTTTCAGCTTTTTTTAGATCCTATAGAACCATCTCTCCTTAAAGAGCACTTGGCACATGTGTGTGCATCAGAAAATATCGAATACGAAGAGTCAGCGCTCAATGCTATTGCCTACGAGTCTGAAGGATCAGTAAGAGATGCGCTTAACTGCTTAGAGCGTGTACGTCTTGCTTATGAGGCTATCACGTATACTGCTGTAAGTGAGCTTTTGGGGGATGCACCGTATGATATGCTTATTACTCTTTTTGGCCACGCATTTCTAGGCACTCCAAAGGAACTTCTTTCTTCTTTACATGAGCTTTATAAAAAACAATGTAGTCCCATGAGAACCTGGAAAAAAGGCATTGATATTATACGCGGGCTTGCAACTATTAGCTGCGGGCTTCTTGATGAGACTTTAAAGCCGTATGAGCATCAACTTAACGCACTAGCGCGCGCCCTTACCATTGATCACATAGTTGAGGCTTTGGAACTATGGTACCAGGCGGAGCCCCTTTTTCTAAAAAGTCAGGCACAGCATACACTTATAGAGATGGTCTTCTTGCAAATTCAGAAAAAAAGAACCGTATCTGCTAAATCGAATGAGCCCTTAGATGCAGTAAAACCGACTCAAAGCACACCAGTGCCAAGTCTTTATAGAGAAAGTGTGCCTTTAAAGGTTGAAAATGCTTCTTGGTCTTCATTTATAAAAAGCATCGAAGCCAAAGACGATCCACTTATAGGTTCTATTTTTAAACAAGCGCTTTTTAAAGAGTACGATCATCCGATAGTTACACTTTCGTTTAGCCAAGACCTTACTTTTTTTAAGGAGCTTTTAGAACAGGCGAGAAATGTCTGGAAACCGTTACTGGAAAGTAACTTTGCTCAGGACGTAGATGTAGTTCTTGAGTTTACAGAGCCTATTGAAGGTACTTTGCCAAAAAAACCTCCGACTGAAGTTTTGCAAAAAAGTGCTCCTGTCAGACAAACTCCTTCGCCACAGGCTTATGCACCAAAATCAGGATCTGTATCTTATACACGCCCTAAAGGCATGGTAGAACCATCTTTGGGAAAATCGATTGATATTAGAAATACAGCACAGTGGAGTAAAGCGCATATGATATTAAAAGTTTTTCCCGGTACAGTAAGAGAGGAAGCATGAGTAAAGAGCCTTCTGTTGTATTGGTCGGCCGGACGAATGTCGGCAAATCTACTCTCTTTAATAGGCTTTCAAGCTCCGTTAAAAGTTTAACGCTTGATCTACCTGGCGTAACGCGAGATTTAGTAAAAGATCATGTTGAATGGCAGGGGAAAAAGTTTGAGCTTGTTGATACTGGCGGTATTAGCTTGCGTAAAACAAATGATGAGCTAGTGGAAAAAGTGCGCCAGCAGGTTCTCAAGATCATTGAGGACGCCCAGATCATTTTGTATGTGGTAGATGGCTCTGTGGGTATAACGCAGGAAGATCGTGAAATCGCTAATTTTCTACATTCGCTACCCGCAAAGATCTTTGTCGTCTTTAATAAAAGCGATTGCATTCAGACGCAAGACCACTTTTATGAGGCTACAGGCCTTGGCTTTAAGGACATTTTTTTGGTATCAGCGGCACATGCCCGGGGAATCGATGAGCTTTTACATGCCATAAGTGATCATTTACCTTCAAGACTTTTAAAAGAAGAAACAAAGTCAAAGTACCGAATTATGCTTCTCGGAAGGCCAAATGTCGGAAAATCCTCTCTCATGAACTGTCTTCTTAATTTTGAGCGCTCTATCGTTTCAAATCAGCCGGGTACAACGCGTGAGCCTATTACAGAGTCGATAGCTTTTTATAAGGAATCACTTGCTCTTACCGATACGCCGGGTATACGTCGTAAGCGCGCTATTGATACTCAGCTTGAAACAATGATGATAAAAAGTGCTTTTCAATCGCTCAAAAGCACCGACATAGTTGCACTTATTATTGATGCGACGGAAAAAGGTCTTGTAGATCAGGACCTTAAGCTTGCTTACTATGCATTTCAAGAAGAATACAAAGCACTCGTGTTGATTGTTAATAAGTATGATCTAGTTACTGAAAGTGACCAAGAAAGCCTTAATGAGAGCTTTGAGGCGTATAAGCATCTTGTCAAAAAGGTTCCTCTGCTTCGCATCTCATGTAAGACGGGTAAAAATATAGGTAAGCTCTTACCCACTTTCGAGGAAGTCTGGCAAAGGTACTCTCGAGAGTTTTCTGAAGTTGAACTTACGACCTTATTTTTAGCAGCATTACGTGATCGGCCTTTAGTGCAGACAAAGCAATTTCTAAAAATACGTCGAGTGTATCAGGTTAAAAAAGCGCCGCCTACGATCGTTCTTGAGGTTTATAACACCACACTCTGGCGGCCCTCGCATCTCAACTTTTTTGAAAATCTTATGCGTAAGGAGTATGACCTTGAAGGTGTTCCGCTACGTTTTATAATTAGAGGAAAACAGCCAAAGCGTCAGGAATAACCTTCATCAACCTCGTGACACCTGAAGACACCCTGTGAAGCGCTGATCCTCTTAAGCCAGACGTGACATTCAAAACATGCTCACCAAGTTTCTTAATTAATGTATACGTTTGTAAGCCCTGTATATTGTTGGTAGGCCGGAGCACCAGCCGCAAAAGTTAGGTGGACCATAACTAATAAGTGATACTGAACTTCCTTCATTGGAATTAGCAATTTCTTCAGTGATGGTAATTTGATGTTGCCAATTAGTTCCGTCTCGTCCATAAAGCTCAGTTGCGCCGACCGTGAAAGCCCAGGTGGAATTAGGTGCTCCCGCTGCAAGAGCACTTCCATCGGCTGATAACGATATTGAGTTCCCGATCTGACATAGATGTGCGTTTGGCCTATCGATGTGCCATTAGCACCTGGCGCACCAACAGCAAGTGTATTGCCATTAGCAGATAATGAAACAGAGCTTCCTTCGTTTGAGTTAGCTATTTGCATTGATAGGCTTGCTTTCGGATACCAAGTATTTGCATGCTTTGTATAAATCTTTGTTGCACCTTGAGAGTTAAAATTTGGAGCTCCAACTGCAAGTGTTCCACCATCTGCAGATAGTGCGACTGAGACGCCTTCGTACGAATTTATAGAGCCAGCCACTCTGTGCTTGCAGATACCATTACGCAAGTTTTTTTTCTTGTGGTTTAGCGGGTTGAAGTTGCAATGTATTTGACCGGCAAACAAGCACAAGATTCAGGCTTCATCTACATTTGGTAATAACGCATCTCAGTGCTTTGTCAATTGCCCAACTAGTGTCTCACGCATTAAAAAAATTATTCTCGTCAAACTACCAATCTACGCATCTTTTAAACCAGTGCTTAAATTTGCTTGAGTTTGTCGGTATCTAGCTCATAGACAAGGGGAAATTTGCCATGACTTAAGCCTCCAGTTACATGCTCGGTTGTTTACTTAGTGAGCGTTTTTGTGTAAAACTAAAGCACAGGTAATTTTACGCTTTTTTACGGGGGATTGCAGCTATGAACGAGCCTAAAATACAAATTACTTTTAGACATATGGAGCCGTCTCCTGTTATTGAGAAAAATGCTTACAAGCACCTTGAAAAACTCAATAAATTTCTTGCCTCCGAGCGCACGCCAATTTTTATTGAGCTTGTGTTAGAGGCCCAGCGTGTACATCATCACCATCGCGTCGAGTTACGCGTTAAAACACCACACTATGACATCAATGTCCATCGTGAAGGCCCTGAGCTATATCTCATCATGGATGAGGTTATTGATATTGCAGAGCAGGATCTGAGAAAAGCTAAAGAAAAGCGCCTTTCAACTAATCATAGTGGCCCATTTGTGCGACCGGGTTAATGCAAAGGCACGAGACTTTCTATCTCATTTTGTAGCTCTTCGGGTTTATAGGAGGCTATTTCGCTTGTCCATTTTTTATGTACTTTTTGAGTAGCAGGATCAAAGAGTATAAGCGAAGGAAAGCCCTGGATTCCAAATTGTTTCATTAGGCTTTTTGTATCTGCATCACTTTGATCACTAGCATCAACCGTCACAAAAATGACTTTTGGCAGGTTAAGGTGCCTAAGTACATTTGTTTCTACGCTTTTACAGACTGTGCACCAGCTTGCTGTAAAATCTATCAGTAATGGCTGCTGCAACGTTGTTGCTTTTTTTAAGGCTTCGCTATAGTTGATAAACCACTGGCTTAAAGTTCTCTCTTGGCCTTCTTGGTTAAAGGCGTAGGTACCAAAAGCTATCCCTAAGCCTCCCAAGAGTAAGAACATAGAAAGTTTATAAGCACACATGCCCTTTTTGGGCTCATCTTTTAATAAAGAAAAGTAATAGGCGCTAAGACCAAGGCATAAAGCTGTTCCTACTAGGAGTACCATTGTAATAGGCAGTATAAAGCTTAAGTAATATAAGCAGGTTGCTAAAAGGGTTAGCCCAAAGAACTTTTTGACTTCGATCATCCAGCTACCAGCACGCGGTAAAAATCGTAGACTTTGTGAGAACGAGCTTATAAGAAGGAGAGGAACGCTTGAACCTAAACCGAAAAGGAATAGGAGCAAAAACCCCTGCGCTTGGCTTTCAAGTTGTGCAACAATGCTCAAGAGTAATGCAAGGCCAGGCGATAAACACGGTGATGCCATTGTGCCGGTGGCTATACCAAAAAGAAACGAAGTCGTTAAGCCACCTTTTTTGGTGTTTTGGAGCGACGAGCTTGAAAAAAACTGTGGTATATAGAGGGGATAAAAATCAAAGAGCGAAAAAGCCATGTACCCGAGGAGAACAACGATCGTTATAATGAACCACGGATTATTAAAAAGTGCTCCATGGTAGGCAGTTCCCGAGGCTACTAAAAGTCCAAGGAGCGCAAATGTTGTTGCAAGCCCCGTAGTGTATGCAAAAGCATGGATGGTATGCTGGAGCCATGACTGACCACCTCGTGCTTGCAAAATGCCTACCGTAATGGGAATCATCGGATAAATGCAGGGCGTTAAGCTCATCAAAATGCCAAGCAAAAAAGCGATTAAAAAGCGAAGCCAAACAGAGTCGGCTTTTTTCAGTAAATCGCTAAAATAACTGGATGTTTTTTTAATAGCACTCTGAACGGCTTGGAACGTACTTGTCGCGCTAACGCTTGTATGGGGTTGAGGCATCGGTTCAATTGATCCACCGCCCATAAAGCTAAAGAGCATGCCCATAAAGATTAAAAAATGTGCTTGAGCCATGATTGTGGGCCTTTATATACTATCTATTGAAAAACTGAGAACTTTTGTTAACCTAAGTATACAGTAAAAGAAAACACTCGCCAGAGTGGATGATTTTGGGGCTGTAGCTCAGTTGGTAGAGCGCATGGATGGCATTCATGAGGTCACCGGTTCGATCCCGGTCAGCTCCACCAGATTAAATCCCAAAGTCCGTCTTAATGCGACTTCGAATTGAAGGCTTTCTTTTTAAATGTATACTTGTTGCTTGATACCCCCGCAAGCGAGGCTTTTTATGGCAGCCACTCATTTACATTACCTGCATGATATGGGTCAACTATCTTGCAAGGCACATGTTGTTCATGTTACAAAGGACGATGAAATGTACTCTGTAGTCCTTAATGAAACTGTTTTTTATCCGCAGGGAGGTGGTCAGCCCTCTGATCTGGGGACCATGCAAAGTGATCGAGCACTTTTTAACGTACTTCATGTATCTATTGAAGATGGAGTTGTGTACCATAAAGGAACATTTAAGGAGGCTCCTTTTACTAAAGGGGATAAGGTTGAGCTCAATGTAGATGCTTCATTACGTGCACTTCACAGTAGAATTCACACGGCTGGGCATGTGATTGATTACGCTCTTTCCAATCTTGGTTATTCACTGATTTCTGGAAAAGGGTACCACTTTCCACAAGGGCCTTATGTTGAATATCGGGGTACACTCGAGCAATCGGAGCGCGACGCGCTCGTCCCTCGCTTAGAACAAGCGGCAAATAGCTTGGTTAAAGCGGAATTAAAAACGTCTATCAAGTTTATCGATAATGACTTAAAAAGAAGGTCATTAGTTATTGATAACTTTCCTCCCTTCTTATGTGGCGGAACTCACGTACTTACTACTAAAGACATAGGCCACATTCTCATTCGCAAAATCAAAAATGACAAAGGTAATATTCGCGTAAGCTACGCAATTACGGAGTAATTACCCAGTAATACGAGCCGAAGAAAGCAACGTCCATATGAGATCGAAGCGTTTCTTCGAAAGCTCTGAGCGGACAAAGCCTACCATCTGCTTGCGATAGGATCAAACTTATTTACTATGTCGCGCGCCTAGAGCTCCATTTTGACGAGAGAGCCAATGCTGTAGAGCAGGTGAATAATGAACCCATGAACTGTTGCGGCGGCTGAAACTACTTTTTCTCCGTTAGTCGATTCTTCTGTATTGCCAGGCGACTTAAGCAAAGTGCTTAACTTACTAATCGCAGTCGAGTAAATGTGTCTTTCTCTGGCATTTTCGGTTTGCTCTAGTAATCTCTGAAGTTTGAAGTACACATTTTCTACGATTTCAGGCGATATCTGTAATAAAGTTGTAATATCAAGGTTGTTTATAGATTTAGCTTGCAAAAGAGAATTTTTCTCATTAGTGATTAAAGCTACTAATTCATTATTTCGGCCTTCTATTGTATCGTGCTCAACGGTTGCAAAAGCAAAGAGCTTGTCTCCACTCGTTGAATTGTTAGCAGCAGCGATGCGATCTTTTAGTCCGGCTCTGGCTGCAAAGATAACATCTGAGGGTAACAATTGTGTTATGACAAAAAAGAGCTGCTCATCAAAAACAGTTTTTTCGCTAACGCTTAATGGCCGTGATAATAGCTCTGGCAATAGCGAGTTCTGCATATCGTTATTTGCAAAAGCCATGGTAAGCAATAAAAAGAATTTTTGTTCATCCGTAAAATGATATTCTTGAGCTGATTGAGCTTGAACCCTATCAATTGCTTGCGAGACAAGTGCATAATTGGCCGAGTTCATGGGCAAAATACTCAGAGCGTGCAAAATAGTATGACGCAAAATTAATGGATCGCGCTCTTCCCTCAATAATTGGACTACAAAGTGTTGAGCATGTCTGATGCTGCCTACGTTTGGCGATTCAATACCCTCCGCGCTTTCTCTCACATGTTTAAAAGCCGAGACGGTGACTGCAGTTATCAATTTTTTTCTCTTCTCTTGAACGTCTTCATTGGCAAAAGCCTGAGTAAGATCGGGTATTATTTCATGTGCCCCAAAAGATGCCAGAGTATCCATTAGATAAGAAAATGTCTGCATATCGCCCTGTTGGGCTGTTTTCAATAAATAATTCAGCTTTTCTTGCCGAAGAACACGCACGTTTCTCAGGTAGTCGTGTAGGTGCTCATCGGATAAGTTATTTTGATCCAAAGTACCCGAAGTTTCAGGAGGAAGAACGTTTATGTCTGGTAAAACATCGTTTCGCTGATAAACAAAGGTGTTAAAGACAGTCAACGGAGTAGGCAACTTTGGAAAGCCCAAACCGCCATCTAAAATAACATCTCTTTGAAAAGCTTTTTCATAACAATATATGACGAAAGTATCACAACGAAACCGCCCTCTGATCATTGCTTTCTCTGTTGAAAATCCGTTACGTGATTCATCATACACGGCTCGGGAAGCATAACCTCCCTCTTGATACGCAAAATCTAACGTGTATTCCGGATCAAACTTTAATTGATTGAGGCCAGCTTGTAATGCAGCCGCAGCTTTGGACTTATGAACGAAAATCTTCCCCTACAGATTAGTCAAAGCTCTCAGTCCATACCGTTCTCCCCAATAGGGACTCTCAAATTCAAAAGAGCGCATGGTGTTAACGTTGATTACTTTACTATTGTTTAACGCCTCTAAAACAAAATTTCCGTATTGGTAGGTATTAAGATCGAAATCGAGCGCCAATCCGACGTGCCCCAGCCACCCGGTCGCTGCTCCTTCGTTTAAATCTCGGCCTACCACATCCGCCAAGCAGACCGGAGGCTCATTGGTGCAGCAACGTCTGCTGCTGCCCTGCTCACAGTGGCCGACCCTTGTTCCAGCAGGACAGCCATAGAGTGGAAAGATACCATGAGAAACAAGTTCAACTCCGTACGTCCCCCTTTTGCACCAAGAAGCCCATGTTTCAGCCTTCACAGCTCCTGGTTGCTTCATTACATCCGCATAGTCGAAAGGGTTAAAAAAGCCTACTGGAGGCATTCCCCCGTATCCGTTGAAGACAGGCTTCTCCCATTGGCAATTTTGCCCAGGGGGTAATTCATTAAATAGCTGCGTTACTAAGTCATTTTTATCTTTTGCTTTGTACTTAAACTCATAGTGTTCGGTATGGCAGCTGTCAATCTTTGTTGGCGGTAACGCATGAGTGGGGGGTGTCGAATACCATTCCTCCAAAAACACGGGTAGCACCCTCTCGCCAGCTAGTCGAGAAAATGGACACAAAAGTAGAATGGACAGCTTTAAAAAAATGAATGACCTTCTCCGATAATTCATAGAACACCTCCACAGAAACTCGATGAAGTCCCACCAAGACACGCAAGCGCAGCGTAACACTCTCACAGCGGAAAGTCAAAAAACAAAATTATTAGGCAAAGTTTTCAGGGTTTCAACACACGCAAGCAAACTCTTTTATTGACGTAATACCTTGATTTTGTGCGCGGCGTCTGATCTTCAGGCCATGCCCTCACCTTGGGCATGTTAAGAGAGAATATCATAGGATGATTGAGCACTTATGATTGTGCGTTTTAGCCAGCCTAACCTTTCTCGAGCGAAATAATGTTGTTATAGAAACCGATTTTGATAGTCTCGTGAATTTGGCTGTAGAGGTAGCATCTTCGAATATAACTAAAGATCAAATTGCCCGATTTCTAGAGCAGACCTCAGTCAAATGATTCATAGTTATTAAGCTGCTAAGATAAATAGGCTTGCCTAACTAACAGAGATGATGCTTTAATAGAGTATGCGAGCTTGATTAAATTTTTATGAGCTTTAGCTTTATTATCAAAAAAGGACTTACATGTTTTTTTCATTGACATATGTACACTGATGAAAAGTATTCGATACGTCTTTCTTATTCTCACGATTATTTTTCATTCTTCGTGTCAAGCAACAACTGAAGTCTATGACTACGAGCTCTATCCTCATACTGTATATGTTGCGGATCCCACCGGTTTTCCTAACGAGTTTGTTTTAGCGCCAACGGTTTCACAATTCTGTCAGCAAAGCGATACTCGTTTTGAAGAACGCCTTTGGGGCGGTGTGATAGGGACTTTGCGGCTTGTGCGAGAGCCCTGGTGGATCGAGTGCATAACTGCGTACGCTACTGAGCGATTGCGCTTTAAAGATACCGGTATACATGGAAAGCTATCGCGCACCGGATTTGACGACTTTCTTATAGATTGTGGGGGAAATTTTTTTCTTGATGAGGAAGGTAAGGTGCAGCTTAGTCTTCACTTTCTTACAGGTATCCCTCTTTTTAAGAGGGTCATTCGCGAGGAAGTTGAGCAGCCACTTGTTGGAACCCGAACATTCAATATAGGGCCAGCCGTAGATTTTACCTACGAGTTTATACGATCAGAGAAAGTGGAGCTTTTTGCAGCGGTTATAGCGCGCGTTCTTCATAGATTTTCACGAAAATATACGCCAATTTTTCCGCCCGAGGCACGCTTTTCACCGGGCAATGTAACGGATCTCGTATTTCTTATGCACTACCGTAACGGTAGCCACAACGTTGAAGCCGGATACAATCCAACATTTATAACCAATCAATCTTTAGATTTTCCGCTTTTTAAGCAGAAAATTCCTTCGGTTAATCTATCCTCATTCTACGCACTCTATACCTATTACATCCAAAACCCAGCTATGTCAGTTCAGGCGGGATTTAATTACACTTTTAATCGGGCTATAAAACAGCCTACATGGTTTTTTTTGATCACGTGGTATTTTTGAGCGGCTTACGATACGTGGTGCTTTAACAATTGCCAGTGCTTTTCAGCACTTTCAAGATTAAATCGTTCTTCTGCTTCACAGATTGTATAATAGAGGCCAACAAAAGGTAGGCTTTTGTTAAGCGCAGTTTCGATTTCATGAAGATGTGCTATGGTATCATCAATGGCAAGCACCTTTGAAGGAGAATAATTAATCGCTTTGAGAAAATGGAGCAGCACCTGACCTTTACTGTGTGAGCCACAAAAAATGACACCCTTTTCGTAAGCATAAGCTAAAGAGTCTTTTCCCGTAAAAGGTGCCGCATGGGCTTTTGAGGGCTTGAATATGACATCAATCGCTGCAAGTTGCTCTAACGTACGCTTTGCAATGAGCGGCGAACGCGCGGTGAGCGCAAAAGTGGGAACTTGTGCACTGTGAAGCTGCTTTATAAGTTGCGGAGTTGTCTCCTCAACTGGCTTTAGTACAATATGCGGCTGTAAGCACCTAAAGTAATGAACTACCTCTCGCTCAGCGTCAGCAAATGTTTTACCCTCTTTCATTTTTTGACTAATCATATGGTTACACCACTGTTGGCTAGTCAAACCACTTTGAGGCTCAGCTATGGTATTGTCAATATCAAAAAAGACTATCGGTTTAGGAGAATCAATATGATTGAGAATATCTGAAATGCTCCGGCTTTCTATAATGCGCGTGTTACTTGTATCAAATAATGGTAGGGGCATTCATGTATCCTTGATGAAATTTTTAAGGAGAGATTAAGCTTAGTCGAATTAACTTCAAGCTACAAGTATTAAACCCAAGATTCTCGGTAATTATTAGTGACACATGTGCTAAATATATTTTATAAAGTGTCTGCTAATTCTGCTGATTCATTACCGTTGAAATTCACGGCTCCGTTTGGATGGCGGTAGAGGTATTGTAAACTAAGAAACCTGTTAGGCTCGCGATGATTGTAAGAGCACCAAGACCCAAAGGGATACCTACGGTAGTTCCTACTATGAGTCCAACAGGAAGACCATTGCCATCGCCATTTGCTTGTGAACCGAAGAGTGTGGCAACGGTGACATCGTTTGAAGCGTAATTAGCAGTTGCGATATCGATGGACGTTGTGCTTGGCGAAAAAGTTATCGCAACGCATTTAGCAGAGTTATTAGGCAAGGCATAAGAAACGCCTTCATTAAGCGATCCGTCAGCTACGCTAAAGATGGTAAAGCTATTTGAATTGCTATTCGCTGTTGCGATATACAAACCATTTGACGCTGCAGTTATTGATTGGGGGTTAAGGCTGCCTGCAGGTAGCGGAATAGATGTGCCGCCGCTTAAAGTACCTGCTTGGTACTGAAAACCGCTAACATCATTCGAGCCACCATTAGCGGTAAACAATAACGCGCTATTAGCATTGAGTGGTATGAAAATAAGCGACTGAGGTCCTGTAGACCCTGAGGGCAACGGGGTTAAAGCGCCCGAGCTTAAGCTGCCGGCGTTAAATTTAAAAAGGGCGATATTGTTTGAATCGTAATTAGCAGTTGCAAGATAAGAGCCATCGGGTGTAAAAGCTACTGCTGAAGGATTTTGGGCACCAGCAGGCAATGGATAAACAGCGCCATTGCTCAGTATTCCCGCGTTAAAATCGAAAAGACCGATGTTATGTGAGCCTCGATTTGTAACAGCAAGATAAAAATTGTCGGGCGAGAGCTGTAACGCAGATGGATTGCTTGAATTAGCCGGCAATATATACGAAAGAGCATTCGTCAACTGACCAGCAGTTACTTGAAATACCGTTACATCGTTTGATTTGTCATTGGCGGTGAGCACGTATGAGCTATCAGCAGAAAAGATAACCGATGTTGGAAGTGAGGGATTTATCAAATTATACGGCAATGGGTATGATTTTTTTGCTCCTAAAGTATTATTGCCTTGATTGACATCGAAGAGAGTGACGTCGCTTGAGATATAATTCGCTGTTGCTAGATATGCATTATTGGGCGAAAGTGCAACCCCGACGGGCCCGCGCGATCTTTTGATATAAGGTGGTAATGGATAGACTGTTGTAGAGCCAAGCACTCCGTTTGTCACTGTAAAAACGCAGAGATCAGATGAACCACTATCTGCAGTTATCAGGTATGAACCATTTGGCGAAAACGCAAGTGCGGAAGGGAAGGTTGAAGCAGTAGGTAATGGAGAGGATGTTCCATTAGTCAGTACCCCTCCTGCTTGCACGTTAAATATGGTGACACTGTTTGGATCGGAATTTGCAGAAGCTACATAAAGACTGTCGGGTGAAAAGGCTATCCTTTGTGAATTTGTTGAAAAAGAGAAAGATACTGGATAATTCGTGCCTCCACTAAGTCCTCCTGCACCGACATTAAACATCGTTATAAAAGAATTAGAAAGGTCGGAAGTCGCAACAGCGAGATATAACCCGTTCGGGGAAAATGCTACTGAATTAGTAGAACATTGATTAGTGCATGAAGGAATAGCGTATTTTGTGCCTCCAGTGAGTGCGCCACCACTTACATTAAATAAAGTTACGCTAAAGCTAATCCCGTTTGCTGTTGCAAGATGCAATCCGTCGGCTGAAAAAGCCAATGACAGCGGAAATAGGGAGCCTGGTATAGCGTAGCTCGTTGCTCCATTAAGTTGACCGCCTTCTTCAACCCCAAATAAGGTGATATCGTTCGATTCATAATTAAGAGTGGCCAAGTACGGACTAGTAGGAGAAAAGGCTACTGTCCCTGGATAGGTTGAACCAGAAGGAAGTGAATAAGAAATTCCATTGTTCAGTACATTTGTGCCCATGTTGAGACCAAATATAGTTATACTATTTGCAAGGCCGTTAGCAGTAGCGAGATATGTGCTATTTGAGGAAAAAGCTACAGCGAAGGGCTCCACAAAATTAGAAAGAACTTCATAGGAAGTTTGGCCATTGAGTAGACCACCCGTTCCTACGTTAAAAACAGTAACATTATTTGCGTTCGTGTCAGTAGCAGCAAGATATAATCCATTTGGAGAAAATGCAACCGAGCTTCCCCCGGGTGGGTAAGAAGCACCATTCATGAGTACTCCGCCTGTTTCTACGTTAAAAACTGTTGTATAGCGCGAGCTTGCAATAGCTAAATATGCGCCGGATGGCGAAAACGCTAGTTGTAACGGGTTGATAGTGTTAAAAGGAAGGGGGTAAGAAGTACCGGCATTGAGTGTTCCGCCAGCTTCTATACTAAATATGGTAATATCTGACGAAGTATAATTGGCGCTTGCTAAATATGAGCCATCTGGTGAAAATGCAACTGAGTAACAGGTTGAAGACCCTGCTGGTAATGCGTAAGGCGTACCATTACTTAATGCTCCTGCTGTTTCTACGTTATAGAGAACTACGGAATTAGCGCTGGCTACAGCAAGAGAATAACCATTTGGTGAAAATGCCACTGAAGTAGGTGTAATAAATCCCGAAGGTAGTGCATACGAAGTACCGTTACTAAGAGCGCCTTCAGCTACGCTAAATATGGTTATGTCAGACGATCCATTGGCCAAAGCAAGGTACAATCCATTTGGTGAAAATGCTAAAGCAAAGGTATCGGAAGAGCCTGGCGGTAGAGAATAAGATGTTCTTGTTGTCAAAGTTCCGTCAGTTAACGCATCAAAAATGGTCACGTAATTAGGATATCCACTAACTGCAAGATATGAGCCATCCGGCGAATAGGCAAGAACATAGCAGATTCCTGTATACTGTGGCCCAGTCGGCGGGGGTAGAGCGTAAGAAGCATTAAAGGTCAATGCACCTGTTACTCCCACGCTAAATATTGTTATGTCATTTGTATTTTCGTTAGCCGTAGCAAAATATGCACCATTAGGCGAAAATACTCCTGCGCACGGCATAGTCTGTCCCAGAGGGAGTAAAGAGGAAGAACCGTTGTATAGGCTTCCGTTTCCTGACACACTAAACACCGAGACGTCATTTGCATTTGCCGAAGCCACATAGGCACCATTTGGAGAGATAGCTAGTGATCGAGGCCACATTGAAGCACCAGGCAATGAATAGCTTACTTCAGTGATTGCTTTTATTTGTACACAGAAAAGAAAGACGAGACTTAGAAGTGTGTTTCTTGCAATACGCCATTCAAATAACATCGATTTCCTTAGAAATTGTTGCCAGCTGTTCGGAAGATAACTTCTACGTAGGTCTTAGCAAGATTGCTTTTATTTGTAAAACTATACAGTGCGTGCTCGTGCATATTAACACAGGTCTTATCCATGTCAAGCTTTATTCCCTCAGTTGGCCATTGGATATTAACGTAAATATAAGCACCAGTAAAAATCATGCGATTAACGCCTTCGGCAGCTTGTTTCAATCCAAGTATTAGAGTCGTACATAAAAGTGTCGGCGGACGAAAACACGAGGTATTAAGAAACCGAGTAGATGCCTATTACCAAGAACCTAAGAAAGTGTCCGAAGCGGCTGTCTCAAGTTGATTCAGCTAGTGGAACTATCTCAATGTTGCCGTTGGTCACGTCAATCGTAATAGGGGCGCCTTTTGCTGAACCAAATGTTCCTTGTGCTTCACGCGCCATGAGCCTTCTTGATTGGGAAGTAAGCACTGTTGTTCGTGGCTCGAGTGTTACAGGAATAAGGCTTGTCAGGTTGCCTCTTAGAGTACGTGCATTTAATGAGCCTTGTACTTTTTTAGGCAATGTTAGTTTTACATTGCCTTTTCCTACTTCGATAAAAAGATGGGCTGATGCTGGTAACTTCGTTTGCTCTATTATGACAGATCCTCTACTGGCTCGTGCATGAACCTGTTTTCGTGCCTCTTGTATGGTAATTGTTCCAGTCTGGGACGTAATCTCTAAAGGACAATCAAGCGCTTTTACGGTGATTGGTCCCTGTGCGCTTGAAACGAGGATCTTTGTTACCTGTGGTGGAACGCTTATTTCATAATGCACGGTAACCCAAGACCCTGAATCCTTGTTAACCGTCTTGACGGTAACTTGTGTTCCTTCCAACTTACTCTCCACTGTTGTCTGGGGAAGTTCTTCAGGGATTCCTATTTTAGTCGCTGAAATGAGTAGTTTGTCTCGCTTTGTTGGTATGAGCTTTATCGAACCCGTTTGCGCTTCGATTTTGAGTGTCGTTTGCGGTAAAAGTGTATAATTTTGATCGACTAGTTCCTGCTCTTTAAAAGGTGGCCAAAGCTTTTTTATTGATGACCAGGCGCCATGAAGAGAAAGTGGCTGCGTAAGAAGTAGGAACGTACAAATAAAAATGTGTTGTTTTAGCATGATTCCCCCTTTTTTTGGTTCGCTTACTCGAAGTATAGCACAAATACTCGGGCCTTCGAGTAGAATATCTTTAATATCTTGTATTATACACCGTAAAAAGAGCAAAATGTTTCACATTTTTATTACGACTGTATTTGTTTGATGTTCTAGTGTTGCACATATTTTTTATGGTAAATGTCTGCTCAAATATTTCGCGTATCCACATTGATCAAAAATGCAAAGTACGCTATAGTATAAGGGCTTCTTGAAGATGAAAGGAAATGAGCATGTTTAAAAAAGTAACGTTTGCACTGCTGTGCTGTTTTATGGTTGTATCGGCTAATACGCTCAAAGGTTATGATGAGGAAGAAGGCGTAGTTGGAGAGTTAGGAGATTTTCTTAGTGATTTTTGGCGCAACTTGAAGAAAGATGCACGTGACGTCTTTGGTTATGGAAAAGAAAAATTTAAAGATGGAAGCAAAGTGCTTCTTGGGCGACGCCGACATAATACTCTTGCTGACTATATTGAGTACCTAAAGGACCAGGCTAAAAAAGCAGGAACATCCGTAGCTGATTTCGTACAAAAAAACCTAAAAGAACTTAAAAAAGAATTGAATGACGAAGAATATGATGAAGTCATTCAAACCTGCTCCAAACCTGAAAAATCTGAAAATGATGAATTATAAGGCAAGCTGTTGCAAACTTTTACTGCGGATTTTTTAAAAGAGACTCTTTTTCCCCACGCAGACGAACGTAAAAAAATTGACCACGTGCTCAACGATGTCACAAAAGCGCATGGTCGAATCTACGTAGTTGGCGGTGCCGTCCGGGATCTTTTTATCGGTAGGACGACGAAAGATGTTGACCTTGAAGTTCATGGCTTGCCGCTAGAAGCACTCGAAAATATCTTGCGATCTTTCGGCGTTGTAAATACGATTGGAAAGTTCTTCGGTGTGTTGCGATGGGAGTACAGTCGGATAGAATGGGCAGTCCCACGGAAAGATGAGTCTGGTAGAAAACCGAATGTCACGCTTAATCCAACACTTGATATCACTACTGCACTAAAGCGGCGGGATCTAACCGTGAATGCAATGGCTCTGGACCTTGCTACGGGGGAATTTATAGATCCTTTTGGCGGGTATAAAGATCTTAAAGAGAAAACAGCTCGAACACCCGATGCTTACTTTTTCACGCAAGACCCGCTACGGTTTTACCGTGTTATGCAATTTATCGCCCGTTTTAACTTAACTCCCGATGACGAACTTAATCGCGTCTGCGCTACTATGTCGATTAAGGATATTTCTCAGGAGCGAATTGAGGCCGAGTTTGATAAATTATTTCTTCTTTCAGATGAACCTTCGCGTGGTATTCGGTGGATAGAGTCTTTGGGTCGGTTATCCGAAGTGTTGCCTGAGCTTGGGGCAACCGTAGGCATTTTGCAAGAAAAGTCGTGGCATCCTGAGGGCGATGTATTTGAGCACACAATGCAAGTAATAGATGCTGCTGCTACGTACCTTCTTCCTGACGATTTTCAAAAAGTCACACTGCTTTCTGCAGCATTATGCCATGACCTTGGAAAGGCTGTCTCAACACGCGTTTTGGATGGCCGAATACGAAGCATAGGTCATGAAATAACTGGTGTTCCTTTGGCAAAGTCCCTTTTAAAGCGCATTACGGGTAACAAAAAGCGAATAGCAGTTGTAACAAAACTTGTGCGGTATCACATGGACCCTGGTTCATTTATAAAAGGTAATGCTTCTTTGGCGGCTTATAAGCGGCTTTCTATAAAACTCTTTCCAGAAACAAATTGCGCATTTCTTGCTCTTTTGGCTCAATCAGATCGGCGCGGACGAAATCCATTACGCGGCGTGCCACTAGAAGATCAAGCTTCAGAAATCACACAATTTGAAGAAATGGCATCAAAAGCAGGTGTTTTGTTTGCCCCCGTGCCACCTATTTTACAGGGTGCAGACCTTATGAATTTCATAGAGCCTGGTCCGTCTTTAGGTGCTGCACTTAAAAAAGCCTATGAGCTACAAATTAATGAAGATATCGAAGATAAAGAAGTTCTCAAGAAGAGAATTTTGAAAGAACTCCGCATCAAAACGTAACTCCTTATCAATAGATTGGCAGCCGAGTTATGACAAGTGGTAAAACTCAAGCTGCCTTAACGGTATAAGTCACTCTCAATGTCTTATTGCGGTGCTCTCGATTGTCTTGCAGCGTAAACTTTTTCTAAAGCTCTTTGAAAGCGAGTAAGTTTTTCTTGCATAGTTTCCAAGTTTACAATCTGATCCCTCAGAGCGTTATAAAAGCCTCGGGATCTAGAAACTCGATTAATAACCTGAAGAGCGGTTTTCAATCTTGTTAATGCGACATCGAAGGCCGTTCTCGCACTATCTAAAAGATCAAGCGGTAGTTGGGCTAAACGTGATTCACTTAAAGCCGAAATTATGTTGGAGAATGCTCCAACGATCGCTCCTGCTTTTGATGCTTCCGTTTGGACACTTTCTTGGGCCGCTGTCGCCGTAATTTCCGCGGGGTTAGAAACTTTTTCAACCGCCTGCTCCGACCCAACGAGCATATCAGCCATTGCCTGCGCCGTTTTACTTGTAAGAAGACCTATATCTTCATCTCTTCCATTAGTAATTATAGCGTCCGTAACAGCCTTTAAGCGTGCCTCATCCATACTTCCTATAACCGTTGGCGTAATTGTTTCAACAAACTCTGAAGGGTGTTCTTCGGCAAAAATTCTTAAATCCCGGGTCATGACGGAAACATCTCTTTTGCCTGTTCTTAAATAAAGAGCCAATGGACTATCAACCGGTATAGTTGGAGGAGTAGTTGCTTCTGCAGCCCCTTCTGGTAAGGTCACTACTGGACCTTCAGTAGACGGCTGCTCCTCTGATGGCAAACCCGTTGATTCAGGTGTCTCGGGTTGAGCTTCAGTTGGCGGTGTTGTAGGACCCGTAACCTCTGGACCTCTCTCGCGCCCTCCTGCAGGTTCTCCCGTTTCTTCAGGATTGAGAAATTCGCCTTCTGGAGCGTACGCCAGAGGACTTAGTAGAAAAAGCATACATGCGAATAATCTATAGCTTACCCTTATCATCTTTAAACCTTTCTTCAATAATCAATTAGTAGTATATATGTATATTACTAATATTTAATTAAATAATTCAATAAAAAGCTGAATTGTCACAAAATGAATATAAAAACCTTAAGGGGTTTGCGTCAAAGTGGCAAGGTAGCGGATACTACACAAGAAGCGGCTCCTAGAAAAACTTCTAGGAGCCGAAAAAGTGAATGATTTAATTTTCCAATGTAGATACTGCACCGTTATCGATGAGCAATTTTTTAATACTTGCAAGCCCTGGATGTATTCGTAGCAGGTCCAATGGAGTTTGACCAAGGCTGTCGCAAGCATTAACATCAGCCTTGAGCGAAACGAGGAGAAAAACGAGAGAATATATTTCTTCTACGTTTTCTAGTAAATCATTTTCTTCCAGTGATCTAGTCATTCCTAAAACCGTGTGTAGAGGAGTATAACCGGCAATAAACTCTTTTGAGTTTATATCCAATTTGTGCTCTACAAGCCATTTTATGCTAGTTTTGTTTCCGCTTGCCGTGGCAAGATGGAGAAGAGTAATGCCATCGCTGTCAATCGCGTTGATATCTGCCCCGTTCTTATAATAGAGATCAAGGATTTCCGTTCCTGCATGTAAAGCAGCGTGATGGATTGGTTTAAAGCCTTCTTCGTCGGTTTCATGCAAAAATGCACCGCTTTTAAGTGCTTCTTTTGCGAGCACGATATTGTCTTCTACTGCAGCTTTTGAAAAGGGGTTATTGGGTGTAACGTTTTCGATTGATTCTTTGCCGAATGATAGGGATAATAAGTTATTGGTTCTTTTGCAAGATGAATTACTTATTAATGCTAAGAAGGTTACTAGTGTACCAAGTTTTAAAGCAGTTTTCATGACGTATTCCTCATTTTATTTTGGTTACTGAATCATGATGTGACATTATTTGATACTATATGTCACTTTCCAGATTAATCGAATTTCACATTTTGTACAGTTTTGCTGGATTTGATGCTTGCCTCTTTTTTTGATATTGGCGTTTTTATACTTTGCTTTAGAGTCTAAAATAAGGTATCATGTACACACATTTTATTTAAGGTGGCTTATGTTACTAGCTTTAAAGCACACGGTACTTTTTAAGCTTCTTTCACACGCTGATGGATTAAGTCAGTGTTTATTTTGGGGATTGATTGCACTCTCAATAGCGTGCTGGTCAGTCTGGTTTTACAAATTTTTTACCGTGCGTAGAACAATTAAACATGTACAACACATACTTGTAGCTCTTGAACATGCTACAACGCTTGAAGAGCTTGTAAGCTTTGCAACAACGGTGCACAAAACTGTTCCCGGAAGACTTATTACTGCTGGGTTTGGGGGTCTTAGAAGGTCGTCAAAATTGGGATTATTGCATGATGAGCATGAACTCATTTCCTCCTCTCTTGAACACGCTGTTAATACACTCGTTGAAGAACAGGAAAGTTATCTAGGCCTTCTTCGTTTGGGTAGCGAAACGGGACCGCTTATAGGGCTTTTTGGAACTGTATGGGGACTAATACATGCCTTTAATCGCATTAGCGAAAAACAGACCGCTGATATACCGACGGTAGCACCTGGTATCGCTGAAGCGCTTGTTATTACGCTTATTGGTCTTTTTGTTGCTATACCAGCTCTTGTTATGTATTCTACACTTTCGCATCAATTGAACATTCTTGAGAAGAAATTGTGGGCGCTTTCTGACAAAGTGCTTACGTTATTTAGTGTAAAAGTCACGCAGGCTACGAATATTGCATATGAAACAACGGCGCCTCAATCTGAAGCGTAGAGAGCTTCCTACAATAACTCTTACTCCGTTAATAGACACGGTTCTCGTGCTACTCATAATTTTTATGGTTACAAGCCCTACAAAGGCACCTATCGAAGTTGCTAAAGCGGAGCTAAAACCGGATACTTCTATAAAAGCGGTTGTTGTAATAATTGATGCTCAAGGAAGGATAAGCATCGATGGCAGTTTTGTCAAAGACACCGAGTTTTTAAAGCAGCTCGAAAAGCGCTTAAAAGGATTACCTTTCAAAGTCGTTCGACTTCACGCACAGCAAGGTGCATCTGGTGCGCTTGTGCACAAAGTACTTGATACAGCAAGAGGTATACATGGTGTTAAGCTTGCCTTTTGGTAAAAAACTTGAAGTGCCGGGTACTGTCATAGCTTTTCTATGCTCGCTTGCATTACATCTTCTGCTTGTTATAGCTCTTTTGTGGTCGCCATTTCGTTCTTCAACTTTTAAGCTTACTGGATTTTATGGTCAACAAATCAAAAACAACAAATCGGTAAGTAGTTCCGTTAAAGTTGATAACCGTATTCCCAAGGAACTTCTTGAAGCACTTAAAACTGAAGTGGTTGTGAAGACGCCGATAAAAAAGACCGAAGTGCCAAAGCCGAACATTGCTCATGAGACCGCCTTACTTTTAAAAAAGGCCGAGGCTTTAAAAGCTATAAAAGCCAAAAAAGCGCAAAAAATAAACGAAAAGACGAAAGTCCTGAAAGCTGAAGCTCCTGCAGTAGAAAAGCCTTTGCAGCAGGCAGTTTCTGCAGAGTTAAAAGAAGAAAAGGTTGCAAAGGTTATTGAAACTGCTGTGGTAAAACCCGTTGAAAATAAAGTTATCGCAATGAAAGATAAAGAAGCTACGATTGAGAAAAAGAAGGAGAGCTCAGTACTTTCAAAAACACAGGAACAGATCCAGGAGCTTTTTAGTGAGCAGGGACACTTTAGTATCGAAGTTAGTGGTCAAGTAAAACCTGTCGAAAGCCCTGATAATGAAATGCAAGCTCTCAAGTTTGCTCAAGAGGTAAATCGCCTTATAAATGAACAGTGGGACCCTATGGCAGGATGGGAAGATGCAGGCCCCGTCGTTATTAAAGTATCTTTACAAAAAGCGGTCGATGTGTATCGTGAGCCAGAACTAGTACTTGAGTCAAAATCGATTGCTAAAAATCAGCATGCCCTTAATATAGTCCGTGCCTTGGTGCGATCGGGTGCTATGCATGGGTGTGTTTTTAATTTAACGTTTAAATAATAGCAGTCGCATGTTGTGGGCTTAAAATAATGAAGGGATAGTAGCGCAGAGCCGGCATTTCAGCCAGCTCTGATTGTCTAATGGAAAGTATCTTAAAGTTCTTCTCTGAACTTTTTACCAGTACCCTGTTCTTGTGCTAGATCTGATTCAAGTGCATTAAAACGGCTTTGTACTTCTTTAAATGTATCATAGGCTTGATACATTTTTTCGATTTTTGTCCCGATCTTATCAATGATAGCTACAGCGTACTCTTTTCCTAGCTCCTTCATCGTTTGGGCCAAGTTTTTTACAAAATATACAATTTTGCTGACCGGTTTTTTTTGTGAAGGTAGGGTGGCTATAAATGTGTCAATTTCAGGGATAAATTGAGAAAGACTTCTATATAGTGCTAGTTCATCTCTGATTTCTTGTAGTTTTTCATATAAAGCATTCTCTGCGCTTTTAAGTTGCTCGTAAGCAGTGTTTAAAGCTTGTTCTTCTAAAAAGATAGCAATTTTGAGTCTTTCAATTTGCGTTAGAAAATGGGATTTGATATGGAGTTGCGATCTACTATCCATATTTGAAAAAGTGACTATCGATAATAGGGACAAGGTTATCATTTTATAGAGAACTCTCTTCATGGATTTTCCCTTTCATTAAGCACTACCTTCTGATTTAATTTTATCATATTTAATTAAAATTGTAATAATAACTCAAATAAATAATAGTTTGAGTGCTGTTGTATTCTTTAGGCGTGAACGCCTTGGGCAGAAGATGATTTTTTTGATAAACTCTCTTAAACATAATTAAATTGAGAAGAAAGTTTACCCATGCTCAAGAGATATTCTATAACCTTCAGTCTTCTTTTTTCTTCTTTTTTGGCCGGTACTCAAAATGATATCGTGTCTATTACAATAGATAATACCCAGAGCGCAAAACAAACCCAAAAGCGGATGCCTCTCTTTATAGGAGGAATTCACTTAGAGGAAGGTTTGGTCGACGTATTGCCTTTACTTAAAGCTGATTTGGAACTTAGTAAGCAATTTGCCGTTAAGACACAGATACTTGAAAAGCCTCCCTTGAAGAAAAATATTCAAGAACTCTATGCTCAAGGGTACCTTTTGGCTCTCTTTATTAATAAGTCTCCTTCAAAGGACGCTTTTGAGTGGCGCTTATATAACACTTCATCCGGCAGCTTAGAAAAAGGTAGGACAGTTCCGATGAGCGGGAAGGGTCCTGAAGTTTCGGCGCACTCGCTTTGCCATGATGTTTGGAAAGAACTAATGGGAAGCCCGGGCCCCTTTACGAGCCGCTTATGTTACATGAAGCGATTGCCAATGCCTGGTAAATCCTTTTTAACAAACCTTTGTGTGACTGATGTACATGGTAAGAAAGTGCAAACCCTTTTTTCCACCGAGAGAATCAGCGTAGCTCCCCGTTGGAGTTCACATACAATGGGTCAGCACATCCTTTACTCAGAATTTACGCCTTCAAACGTGCGTGTTGTATCGGTGGATATGGAAGGAAAAAAGCGAGTTATTTTAGATTTTGAAGGAACCTTAGCAGGTGTATCCTTTCACCCCACTACCCTAGATATGGTGTACGGCCGATCCGGTGGGATATGGCAATGCTCGTATGATCCCACCACAGCTAAGTCTAAGCATATCCTTCTTGTGCGGGAGAACGAGGCTTGTGCCTGCCCGACCGCTTTGTCGAATGGGGACGTTATCTATTGCTGCCAGGGTAAAATCAAACGCTATGTTAAAGCAACTGGTAAACGTAATCTTCTTGTGGATCAAGGCTATACAGTAGGCCCAGCTTTCCACGAAAAAAGCGGCCAATTAGTGTATTCGAAGCGAGTAAAAGGAGTGATACAGCTTTTTCTCTGCTCTATCCCTGCCGATAAGCATACCCAGATTACCTTTGAAGCTGGCGATAAGACTGATGCCTGTTGGTCAGACTGTGGTACTTGGCTTGCTTTTAATGTTGAGGCTCAGGGTAAAAGTCGTATAGGGCTACTCCATGTCAAAACGGGTACCTTTTATTACGTAACTCGAGCAGACTCGGATTGCTGTTGTCCCGCATGGTCACCGCTTTTTGCGCATGATAGCTAGATTCGTCTAAAGGATGAGTCGACAAACTGGATGGTTATCGGTATACTAATGGATAATAACCACACAATAATAAAGCTTTTTAGATAAAAGGCAGTTTGTAGGTACTTAGTTATGAAAAACAAAACACATTTTAAATCGATGCGAAGTGGGCCTCGTCATTTCTTTTTTTTGATTAGTGCGACTGTCTTAGGGTTAATTCTCTTGACTAACCTGATAGACCATTCCCGCTTGACGCAGCCGATGCCCTATTCTGCTTTTTGGAAGAATGTTGAGCTTGGCCACGTAAAGTCAGTGCGTATAATAGGTCAAAAAATACATGGTGCGCTAAAAGATAATAAAACTCAGTTTGAGACTGTAGCACCTGAAAACAACCCGCAGTTATGGGCTCTTCTTAAAGAGCACGGTGTTGAGGTAACATTCTCTGAGCCGCACGCCTTGGCAGCCGGCTGGCATTGGGTTGCTCTTATGGGCTTATTGGTTATGGCAATCTTCGTATGGCTCCTTTTAAGGCAATCTCGAGGATCCGGTTCTTCTAGTAGTACTATCTTTAGTATGGGTAAAAGCCGGGCAAAGATGATTTCGCCTACACAGGTAAAAATTAATTTCTCTTGCGTTGCTGGTGCCGAGGAAGCAAAGCAAGCTCTTGGTGATGTTATCGATTTTTTAAAACATCCTGAAAAATTTAAGCGCTTGGGGGCTAGACTCCCTCGAGGCATTTTGCTTGTTGGTGAGCCTGGAAATGGAAAAACGCTTCTTGCAAAAGCTGTTGCAGGTGAAGCAAATTGTCCATTTTTTATTGTAAATGGGTCAGATTTTGTAGAGGTATTTGTGGGCGTTGGTGCTGCTCGCATACGGGACCTTTTTGCACAAGCTCGAAAGCAAGCGCCATGCATCGTCTTTATTGATGAATTTGATGCTATTAGCAGGCAACGCGGCACTGGCCTTGGTGGAAATAATGATGAGCGCGAACAGACTCTTAACCAGCTTTTGACCGAGCTTGATGGTTTTGAAAGTCAAAATGTACCCGTTGTAGTAATTGCAGCAACTAATTTATCTGACGTTCTTGATAAAGCCGTTTTGCGGCCAGGAAGGTTTGATCAACGTATTGATATCCCATTTCCTGATACAAAGGCAAGAGAAGATATTTTGCGTATTCATGCGCGCGATAAGCGTATTTCTTCTGATATAGATTTTAAGAACATTGCTCTTGATACTGCTGGCTTTAGTGGGGCTGATCTTGCAAATCTTATTAACCAAGCGGCCCTTATAGGCTCGAAAAAGGGACATGATGTCGTTACGTTAACTGACATACAAGAAGCGAGAATTCGCCTTTTTAAGTCGCAAGAAACGCACGCTAATGTGGGAGCAAGTCAGAAGGGAGCTGCTAATGCGCGCCTTTTTATGCCCTCTCAGATTAAAACAACGTTTAAAGACGTTGCTGGTATAAAAGAGGCAAAGGAAGAGGTTGAAGATATAATACATTTTCTTGCGTCAGCCAGAGAAATTTAAACGCTTGGGTGCACGAATACCTCGTGGTGTTCTTCTGGTTGGAGACCCGGGAAATGGAAAAACGCTTCTTGCAAAAGCTATAGCTGGTGAAGCTCAATGTCCGTTTTTTAGTGTGAGTGGTTCCGACTTTATTGAAATGTTTGTCGGCGTCGGTGCTTCACGCGTGCGGGACCTTTTTACGCAGGTACGAAGGCACTCACCAAGTATTGTGTTTATTGATGAGATCGATTCTATTGGTGCTAGCAGAACGGGAAGTGGCCATGGTGGCGATCAGGAGCATAGTAGGACACTTAATCAGCTTCTAGCTGAGATGGATGGTTTTAATACGACGGGCAACGATACCATTGTTATTGGTGCAACAAACAGAGCAGATATTCTTGATAGTGCTTTATTAAGGCCGGGAAGGTTTGACCGTCAGGTTACGGTACCTTATCCAGATTTGGCATCTCGCGAAGAGATCTTGCAAGTGCATGCTCGTGGCGTGATTATTGACGAAGGTGTCAACTTGAGGACTATAGCACGTGGTACTCCGGGCTTTTCTGGTGCTGATTTAGCTAACCTTATCAATGAAGCGGCGCTTTTTGCATCAAAGCAGGGGCATGAACGTGTGTTGCCGAAGGACTTTGACGAGGCGCGAGATAAAATTATTATGGGTAAGGAGATGCGATCAATTGGCTTATCTCCAAAAGAGCTTAAAATAACAGCCTTTCATGAGGCAGGGCACGCTTTAGTGCGGCTTTTAATGCCCGACGTAACCGATCCGCTTTATAAAGTGACAATTATACCTCGAGGCGCCTCTTTAGGATCGACTCATTATTTGCCTGAGCGCGAGAAATACACTTCAACTAAAGAAGAAATGCTTGCCTCGATAATGTCCGCGTTAGGTGGTCGTATTGCAGAGGAAATAGTATTTAATACGCTCTCTACCGGTGCATCAAGCGATTTTAAGGTTGCTACGGATATCGCTCGTAAAATGGTTTGCAGCTACGGCATGACTGATAATCTCGGTGTTATGTTATATGAGGCGCCATCGTATAGTAACCGCCAGAGCTATTCTCAAGAGACTGCGCATAAGATTGATGAGGAAATTCGTTCAATTCTTAAGGCATGTTATGATAAAGCAAAGGAGCTTCTTTTGGCCCATCGAGAAAAACTGGACAAGACTAGCCCAGCTTCTTCTGGAAAAAGAGACTTTGCATGCTGACGAAATTTATGCTTCGCTTGAGATTGTAAGAACAGAAAAAGTCTCTTAGAGCCTGAATTGCTTGTTTTTGTTATTTATGCTATAGTGTAAAGATATGTTTATAGTCCAATTGCTTACCTTCAACTGTATTTAGAACAAAGGGTATATTGATATGTCACGCATCTGCTGTGTCTGTGGCAAAGGGCCTCAGGTAGGTAATATTGTGAGCCACGCCAATAATAAAACGAAAAGATGGGTTTACCCCAATGTCCATCGTATGCGCTTTACGCTGTCTGAGCACGATAGCCGAGTAAAGAGTGGCAATGTGTGCTCTAAGTGTATGAAAGCAAAAAAAGTTATTAAATTCGTTTAAGGTTTTAGGATTCTATGGCCAATACTAAGTCAGCACAAAAAAATGCCCGTAAGAATGAAATACGTCGCCTACAGAACAGTGCGCGTCGTTCAGCGCTTAAAACTGCAATACGAAAAGTTTATGCATCTTTTGAGGTAAGTAAGGATGGTGAGCAAGCTCAAGAATTGTTAAAAGTGGTAGCTGCTCAGCTCGCTCGTGCAAAAAGCAAGAAACTTATCCATAAGAATACCGCTGCTCGCAAATTGTCTCGTTTGACAAAACAAGTGGCTGCTCAAAATGGGCAATCACCTAAACCGGCATAATTTTTGTATATTGATTTATACGAGTTTATGAGCAAATAAAAAAAAGGGGATGTAAAAACATCCCCTTTTTGCATGTTAAACGCCCTGTGAGAAACTACTCACCACATTCAGCATTATCTTCTCTGATTGTGTCTGGTGGGCAAACCCAGTGGCAAGTTGTTTCGCAAACTTTGCGAGCTGGGCATTCTTTTCTTACCATCTTATAGCAGTTTGGTCTTGGCTCTGTGCAAACTTCAGTTGTTGAACAACGTGGACGACATCCGCCGCAGTTGCCGAATCCGAAGATACCACCAAAAGCGTTGCTTGCAACGACAGATGATAATACTAGAGCTAAAGCTATAACCTTCTTCATAGCAATCTCCTTTTATAGGTTATCCGTTTTTACTTCTCGTAGGCCTACGACTGTTATTATGACAAACTTAAAATTTATAAGGCAACTGTTTTGTAAAAAATTTATAAAACATTATAAAAAAGAGTGGATTTTCGCTATGTTTTAACGCTGTCAGACTTTAAAGTTTTCACATTGTATAAATAATAATAAAAATAGAAAATTTTTGACTTCATTAAAAAAGCTTGTAAATAAGGCACTTTTTTACCTTTATTGGCTCAAAACGGCCCTGGACAAGTGGAACAAATTGTTTTATGATCATTTCATGCTTTTAAAACGGGCCCATAGCTCAGCGGTCAGAGCAATCGGCTCATAACCGAAAGGTCCCAGGTTCGAACCCTGGTGGGCCCACCAAGTGAGAGATCGGAAAAATAGTATGTCCCAAGATCCTTTCACGAACTTTATTAACTTTATTGAGTGCGACCATTCTCTTGCGAGGAATCGTCTCGAGGTGGAATTTTTTAAAAAAGAAGTAACCCGGCTTCTGGTGGAGGAAGAAAACGAACAGCGTCGCCTTGATGGCCTTAAGGAGCGTGTTCAAACACTCCACAATGAAATAAGGGCTTATGAAGCTGAAGCCCAAGTCAAAAGAGCGCGCCAAAAAGATATACAAAAACGACTTCTCGAAATTACAAATGCACGCGAGTACACAGCCTTACATCACGAACTTGAAGAACTTGAACGTTCAAAAGCGCGAATGGAAGATAAGTGGCTTGAAAGTTCTGAAAGTCATGAAGCTGCAAAGGATACTTATAACAAAGAGCAGCAAAAATGGGAGGGCTGGCAAAAAGAGCAAAAAGCTTCGATTGATGCTAAAAAAGCCTCTCTAGAAGCTCTTGAAAGTCAGCGCGTACGTATGGAAGAGCAATGTGCGGCTTTGCATGCTAAAGTCACGCCGGAATTTCTTGAAGAGTATACAGCAATGAAGCGGCTTGTTGATGATCCTGTTGTTCCTGTTAACAATCTTTTTTGTAGCGCCTGTAATCAACAAATTACTACGCACGATATGTCGCTTTTAAGAAAACACGTCTTATTGGCTTGCAAAGAATGCTATCGTAAATTGTATCTTCCCCTGTAGGAGTAAGTATGAGTACCTGGGAAGTCTATATCGATGGCGCATCACGTAATAACCCCGGGCTAGCCGGTGCTGGTATATATGTGCTCAAGAATGGGGAGCCTTTTTTAAAAAAATGTTCTTTTTTAGGTGTTAAAACAAATAATCAAGCCGAGTATTATGCCCTTCTTCTTGGTCTTTTTTACGTTCATCTTCTGATAGCTTCTGGCGATCAGGTGTCAATTTTTTCTGACTCCCAGCTTATGGTTAGGCAATTAAAAGGTGAATATCGCGTCAAAGATTCTGATTTAAGGCCTCTTTATATGTGTGCAGCTACGTTTTTAGCCACCATTATCTGGAAGATTGAGCACATAGTCCGTGCGAAGAATGCGATGGCTGATAGGCTGGCAAATGAAGGCATTGATAAAAAGCTACCATTGCCTCGAGGCTTTGGGGTTTTTTGTAAACAATATTATAATCAATGAATATGAAAATAGTTTGCCTTGGCTTAACCCTTCTTACGTCTATTTCAACACTGTGCAGGGTACCAGTCCGCGGTCAGGCAATCAAAATAACACAGGCATCTTCATCTGCAGCTACTGCAAAACCGACAAAAACTGTTCTTATAAAAGCACCTGATAATCAAATGTTTGTGCGCGTCCTTTTGGATGAAAGAGCAGCGACTGATGGGCCTTTGTGGGTGCTTTCAACGACGGGACACTTTTTAACCGCCGATGGGCATACCCCTTATAAGTATCAAGAACTTTTAAGCTCCGCTATAACGCTTTCAATGAACAACGGTGCCTTAACTGTTAATGGAATTAAAACACCGAGTCATAAGGCGTACATAGTTTCAACTGCTAACGCTATACATCATGGGATGTATACGTATAACGGCACTTTTATGCTCGTAAAAAAAGGCCGCAAGGTTCAACTTATTAATGTTATTGAACTCGAAGACTACGTTGCCTCAGGACTACGGTGGGAAATGTTACCGGGTTGGCATTCTGCAGCTTTGCAAGCCGGAGCTATTGCTTATCGCACATATGTTATTAAAAGTATTCTTACAGGGCGGAAGAAAGCGCACGCAGAAGAATACGATATTCGCTGCACCCCGATCCATCAAACGTATAAAGGAACGCATAACTGCCCAACTATTCACAACGCTGTAAAAAAAACCCACGGAACGATTTTAACTTACAAAAAAGAGCCGATTGATGCTTTATACGATGCTTGCTGTGGTGGAAGCATACCTGCCCGGAGGGAAGGAATTGACTTTAAAAAGGCTCCCTACTTAGCCCGCGCTTATGCATGCACTTATTGTAAAAAATCTAAGTTGTACACCTGGCGATTAACATACTCACTAAATGAACTAAGGGAAGCCTTGACGCCACTGGTGACGAGAAAGGGGCCTTTGCAAGACATACGTATTAGCGATAAAGATAAGGCCGGAGCAGCTCGCGAGCTTAAGGTCAAGATTAAAAACCAGTGGAGCACTCTCAATGCACAAAAAATCCCTCTGGTTTTTAAAAATGCCAAAAGTAGCACTTTCACGCTGAAAAGACGCGGAACACAGGTGAGCCTCGAAGGATTTGGATATGGGCACCAATACGGCTTTTGCCAGTGGGGTGCCCAGGGAATGGCAGAAAGAAATTGGGACTGCAAAGGAATCTTGAGATTCTATTATCCAGGCACTACAGTGACCAAATATACACATCATGAGTATAAGGCTTAGCATTGTTAAGCCATTTCATTGATTTCTTTAATTTCATTATTCTATATTAGTATTAAAGTGCATGGACGCTTTCGGCTTATATAAGGAGTTTATTATGAAAAAATTAATTTTCGGGGCTTTATTCGTAGCTAGCGGTTTTGCTATCGTTCAATCAAATGCAGAAATGCCTGGTGGTCAGGGTTATACTGATATAACCTCCGAGGTTAAGTTTAGTCCGGGGTTTGTCGGCATTCATTCTTTCAGCGATAATCCAATGTCTGGTGGTTACATTACAGTGCTTGGTGAAAAAATAGCTGATTATGCAATTCAAGAAAGAAGTACCTTAGGTATAATGAATAAGATTCATGTTGGTACGTGGGGAACTCGCGACCTCGTTGTAGATAGTAAAGATTTCCAAGATGGCTTGGCTAAAGTCTCTCACGTTGTCATGGGATCGGGTCCAGTCATGACCCATCATGGCATGGCAACAGAATAACATAAAGAAGCTGGCTTGGTTTTGTCCGAGTCAGCTTCTTTATTCATTAAATTGGTCCGCAAATTTTCTCAAAACAGTTTATAAATACGCATTGTTTTTTTCTTTTTTTCCTTCTATAGCTTTTTTTTACATAATTTTTTTATGATTGTTCTTAAGTCTTGTATTTTCGAAGTGTTTAACTATACTTCTACCAGATGAAAAAACACAGTTATAAAAAAAAGGTTTTTGCATGCCTGGTTATAAGGGTCATATTGCAGGAGCCATGTTTACGTGGATGGTGGCTCTGTTTTTGCTTCTTTTCGTGCGTTTTGTAACTGGGTTACAGGCGCTAGAGTGGGGAGCTGCAGCCTTGGCAGGTGGCCTTTTTCCAGATCTTGATATTAAAAGTGTGGGTCAAAAGTGGCTTTTTCGAATTCTTTTTATTGCTGGCATAGCGCTTATTTTTTGCGAGCATTATAAACTCGTTGCCTTGATGCTCTTGTGCTCGTGCATTCCGATGCTCGTAAAGCATCGCGGTCTTATGCATTCCCTGTATTTTATAACGTGTGTATCTTTAGGAACGGGCATATTATTAAGCTATCGTTTTCCCGTTTATCGAGAGGTTATTTTTTTTGACATGCTTTTTTTCTGGCTAGGTGCTTTATCTCATCTTGCGCTTGACGGTCATGGAATGTTTGCGCCTTACAAAAACTTTGGTAAGAAATTTAAGCACCTTCATTGAGGCTTTATAAAAAGTACGAAACTACGGCTATTGAGCCAGTTCTAGAGCCTTTTTGACTGTTTTACGTTTAACAAATCGCGGCGTATAAGTCTTTGGCTTGAACATTTTCGGTTACCATCTCTTGCTAAAACTCTTGATTTTGTAATTCCTTACGGCTAGGATATGACGAGCATTATCTTTACCAGTTTAAGGAGGTTTTTTGCAATGGTAATCATGGACATGCCCATACTTTCAATACTAGCTTTTAGCGCAATCGTCGGTTTAGTGGTTTTCCTGTTTGATCTTATAGTACCTGGCCTCACGGGGCGCCAACGGGCAGCCATGACACTAATGGACCTTATTTTTTTCATCCTCTTCTTGGCCATTGTCATTTTCTTACTCCGTGCGGTAGGTTTCTGGCCAACGCTGATTGCTGGCATTTAAGAGCTTTGGCTTAAAGCAGGGGGCATTATCTATGTCCCCTGCTTTTGTAGCCCAAAAATTCGCTGTGCGTTCTGACTTGTCTTACTACTTACCTCATCAAACGAGATCTTTAAAAGTTCGCTTATATACTGTGCGATTGTGTAGATTTGATCGGGACTGTTTGTCTTTCCTCGTATGACTTGCGGCGGAAGAAAAGGAGCGTCTGTTTCAAGCACGATGTGCTCAATTCCGACAGCTTCCACAACCGATCTTAAAAGAGTGTTCTTAGGGTACGTTACTGGTCCCCCTATACCTAAAACAAAACCGAGAGCCTTAGCCCGTGTTGCAAATGCTAGGTCTTCCGAAAAGCAATGTATCGTACCGAGTAATGGTTCTCCTTTAAAAGCTTCTAAGCATTCTAAGGTTTCTTCATAAGCATCGCGGGTGTGCACAACTATGGCTTTGTTATATTCTAAGGCGAGCTCTATTTGGGCCTTAAAGGCTGACTTTTGCATGTTAATATCATAGCCGGGATAATGTTTGTCGATACCGCACTCGCCTACGCCAACAATGAGCCCATTACGATCTTTTTCAAGCATTCTTTTAAGTTCTTTAATATCATCTTGCCAAAAAGCTGTCGCATCGTTTGGATGGATGCCAACTGTGGCAAACACAGGTGAAAAAGTGCTTGCAAGGTCAACCGATTGGTAGCTACTCTTAACATCTGTTCCAATACATATGACGGATGTCACGCCAGCGGTGCGAGCTTTTTCCAAGATCTCCTGTGCTTTCTGGCATTCTTCTTGATTAAATTCTATACTTTCAGTTATTTTAATCATCATGTTGATATGACAATGGGTATCTATTAACATCAAAATCCTTTTGCAGAGCGAAGAATGATGGGTTTTATTTGACAAACTAATAAATGGAATTAGTATATCTTACTAACAGTGCGGCGTTTATTACTCTAACCAATACTACTCTAACATCAAGGAGTTAGTTTATGAATAAAACTGAGCTTATTAACTCACTCAGTGAAGAAACCACCTACAGTAAGCGCGACATCGCGCGAGTGCTTGACGCTCTTGTGCGCATTATGGTGCGGGAGCTCAAAAAAGGCAACCGGCTACAATGGTCGGGCTTAGGCACCTTCAGTGTAGCTCTAAGACCAGCTCGGTTGGGAATCAATCCAGTTACTAAGCAGAGAATCAATCTCCCTGCGAGTAAAGTACCTAAATTTAGGCCAGGCAAACAACTTAAGGAGTTGATACGAACAACAGCACGCTAATAGCGTAAGAATTTAGTAAATCTTTGATTGCTTTTGCCCTTGAAAAAGCCGCCCTAAAGCGGCTTTTTCTCTTTTAAAGTTCCCTTATTATCATCTTTTAACTTTCACGCAGCCTAAAAGCACCTTAAAGTCCGACATTTTTGAAAAATTTCTCTGGTGCATATAGCTGTAAGAAAACAGCCATTTTCACATTCCGAATACGGCAGTTAAGCTCACAGCGCCAATGATACTTGTCTGCTAATGGACCTGGAAAGTGGGTAAATGAGAAAGCCGCAGGTTAGTTGCCTGAGGCTTTTTTACTATGCTTTTGCTAGAGCATTATAGTTAAGTTTTAGAGATTTGCGGATACGCCTGCAGTCACATTACCGTAACGTATGCTAAGAGCTACCAAAGAGTTCCCGCAAGCATTTAGATTTAGACTGAAATTTTCAAGACTTCCTTTTCCGTTTCTATCATGCAATTGGCCATCGATGCTAGTAAAGCAACAAGGGAGAGATGTTTGGCTAGCGGATAAGTTGTTTTTTCGTGGAACCTGGTTGAATAAGGCTTGAAGGTGTGCTACCGCACAAGGAAGTATGAGCTTGTGTCGTGATGGGATAGTCAGTACCATTCAATATCCAAATGTCGGTACATAAGCATAAGCTAGAGAAAGTGAGCATTCCTAGAAAAGTTATAAGAGTGCGTTGAAAAAACATTTCTTTATCCTTTCATAGTTTACTCGTGTGCACGTGTATAGGTGGTAATTACGTTACCATTACTATCTAAGCCAAGATTTATGGATGAGTTATCACACGTAGTTGGCAGCCCGGCAGGATTTTTGGGCAGACCTACATTGAAAGGTTTAAGGATCTTACCAGTTGGATCCAGTAACTGGCCGCCGACGCCTGTAAAGCAACAAAGTATACCCGTACCTGCGTTCAATTTTTGCGTCATTCCCGGTTGAAGGTTGAATGTAGCATTGCTACACCAATAGGGAGTATAGACGGTAGCCGTCATGGGATAGGTAGTGTAATTAGCTAACTGGATATACGTACCTAAACAAAAATTTGTTAGAGTGAGCACAGCTAGTAAAGCTATTCGGTAAAAAATCATTTTTCATCCCCCTCATTAATTAATAAGCTAATTTTGGGTTGTATACTTATGATAAACAAATAAAGTAAAAACGTGCAATAATTTCTGGATCATGTAGTAAGAAAGAGGATATTTTAAAATTTTATTATGCCTGGAAGAGCAAGGAGACTCCTATATATTTATAATAAATAAATTTTATACAAATATGCAATAATTATTGTTCAGCGATGAAAGAATGGGCTTATGAGTCATTTAAAATATTGCAACAGTCACCAAACGCTTGTCAAAGATGCTGGGCGAAAGACAATCCCGAGACAGGCTCGCCTTAACTAAGGTTTACCTGAAGAAGGTCAACTTGGTAAAGCTCGGTTTTGTATACAGGAGAGCATCGATCAAGAGAATCAAAGTGGTTAAAACTTATTGAGAGATATTAGGACTATCGAGTAGCAGTCATCAAAGCGGTTTAAAACCGTCTCAAAGAAGTATACCGCAGAAAAGCTTATTATTGAGTTCCAGAAAAGTTTTACAAGGGATTTCTGGGCGTAAGGGCGCTAGTGCCCATAAGTTGATTGATATCTTGTTAGAAATTCATTATTTTTAGGTTTCTATAAAGAATCCTAATTTTACTTATGACAAAACATGATTTATAGTGTTGATTGTGCAGCAATGCGTTGTGGAGGGCTTGTTCCTTGGGCTTGTAAACGTTAGTAAAGGTTTAAATAGTGCTTATAAAAAAATCGAGTGTATTTTTATTTTTAGTTATGGCTCAGCACACTTATCCAATGGAATATTCAAGCGAGGCTGGAAATAACTTATTTAGGGCTATTAGGCAGCTTGAAATTTCACAATTTCGCACTATCGTAGAGCAAGGTGCGGATATCAATGAAGTCAACGTTGATGGATATACCCCATTAACCTTTGCTTTACGTATTAATCTGCCACTTGAGGGTATTAGGACGCTTCTTGAAGTTGGCGCTGATCCGTGCCTTACAGACCGAGTTGGCTCTATGCCGCTGGTATTAGCCATTGAGCTGCGAAATACGCCTGCTTTACAGCACATGCTAAACTTTGTTCCTGACATTAATATGCGAGTTAACGGAGGGAGAGATTCTTTATCAACCTACGCAGCTTCTTACGGAAATTATGAAGCTGTCGAAGCTTTATTCAACGGAGGTATATCTGAATCACTTACCAATGAAGAGAAAAAAGATGTTTTTCTGATAGAAAAAAATGAACTCGGAGAGGTTCAGGTTGAAGACGGACTTAAGGGCAATCATGACTATTACTATAAAATTAAGATGTTAAGTTATGAGGCGCGTTTCAGGGCCAATGAGGGTCCTCTTGAGGAACTCGTTCGAGATTTGATTGAAGTTCAAAACTCGAAACTTCCCGCGGATGAATTTGAGTCAGCGTATACCGAATCAATAAACAGAATAAGAGAAGGTGTAGAGGCAGGAATGGGGTTAAATATTCAGTTTTGTGACCTTTTACATATTATTTATTATCACCTCCATCCAACACCTGAGGTGCAGTCTTTGCTTAGATTGTTATACGTGTCCGGTTTAAGACGAACTGATTGGCAAGAAGAAGATACGATGTATCCTATTCCTTATTTTGATCATAAAATATATATGGACTTAATTCGACACGGCTTTTATTTTGAGAGTGAAAAGATTCGCAAGGCGCTGTCTGCCCGATTAAGTGATCGTTTAGTCCGCGATATCGTTTGGACATCTTGTGAAGGTTATTTCTCAAAGCAAATTGTTGAAGACCTTAAAAAAGAAAAAGATTCTTTTTCTAAGGAAAGACTATATGTTATTTTTATGCTCGCAATCGGACGGCATCAGACTTTTCCGGATCTGGCTTTGGAGATGTTAAAAATTTTTGGGGAGCGGCTACCTATAGTCAAAGGGTTTATGCATGCAATATCAACTAATAATTTTAGTTTTGTCAGATCTCTTGCAACCATGTACGGTCATATGTTTACTCCTCATCAACTTCAGCAAGCGTTAAATCGAGCTGTCATAAGAGGCAGCGTTCAGATCGTTCAGTACTTGCTTTTAAAGATAAAAGAAAGCGTTAATATAGACATGGCTATTGAACTGGCTCACACAAGATTGACAAATTCGGCTCTTGGCAGCGAAATAAGAAACCGTTACCAAAAGATATATGATGCGCTGGTAGCTTGGCAACTTTCTGCTGCACCATCAACTCAATTACCGAATCCTCCTGATTTTTCTATGACTAGGGAGCCTCATCATTCGGTCAATCCTAATTGAGTAGTAGAACCTTCTCATGAACTAGGTTGCTTGTATTTTCTCGTTAGATAACGTTGCTTGTAAAAGAAAACGATATATGCAATCCTAAGAATTTGAGCTATTTTCTGCATAAGCAAATATCATTCAGGAGCTTATCTATATGATAGATTTGAATTTGTTAAGAGAACATCCGGAGCAAGTAATAAACGCGGTTAAAAGAAAAGATCCGTATTTTGCCATCGATGATTTAATTCAGCTTGACCAGCGACTGAGAAACCTAAAGACACAAGTAGACACTTTACGTGCTGAAAAGAACGAATTGGCTCGTAGTGCTCAAAAAGGCGTGACGCAAGAAATCCGCGAACGGTCCAAGGCGCTTGAGCCTTTATTAAAGGACACTGAGCTTGAGTTTAAAGTTGTGCAGAAGGAATTTGAAGCGTTGTATCTTTTTTGTCCCAATTTGCCTGCTGAAGATGTACCCAAAGGCAATAAGGAGTCTAATCAAGTGGTACGAGTGTGGGGTGAGCGTCCAACGTTTACTTTTGCTCCTAAAAATCACGTCGAGCTTGGAGAGCGCATGGGCTGGTTTGACTTTGGGGCAGCCGCTCGGATGACCGGCTCTAACTTCGTTTTGTATAAAAACGACGGTGTTAACCTTATGTATGCCCTTGCGTTATTTATGTATATGAACAATAGAAAACACGGGTTTGACCCTGTTCTTCCTCCCTATCTTGTTAACGAATCGGCTTTAATAGGGGCGAGTAACTTTCCCCGTTTTAGGGAAGACGTGTACGAAATTGCTCGAGAAAAACTATATTTAACCCCGACTTCTGAAGTAAATCTTGCAAACGTATATCGCGATCATATATTCTCAGTTACAGAGCTACCTAAAAGAATGACATCTTGGACGAGTTGCTTTAGACGGGAAGCTGGAGGATACGGCGCTACCGAGCGCGGTCTCATTCGCATCCACCAATTTGAAAAGGTTGAGCTCTATACGCTCTGTAAGCCAGAGGAATCTGAACAAGAGCAAGAGCGCATGCTGCGAACAGCTGAAGAACTTCTGCAAAAGCTAGGTTTACACTACAGAGTAAGCTTGCTTGCTGCGCAAGATTGTTCTTTTGCTTCGGCAAAAACGTATGATCTAGAAGTTTGGATGCCAGGGCAGGGTGAATACAAAGAGGTGTCGTCTATAAGTAACTGTACCGATTTTCAGGCTCGTCGCTGTGGTATACGCTTTAAGCGAGACCCGCAGGGAAAGTCTGCGTTGGTACATACGCTCAATGGTTCTTCTTTAGCGTTGCCGCGCGTGTTTGTCGCGCTTATGGAAACGTATCAAAAAGAGGATGGAACCCTGAAATTGCCGGAATTTTTACATGAGGTGGCATTTTCTTGGTGAGCATCCCCCTCTTGACACGTCTGGTAAACTTAAAATATATAGGGTTTTAGGTTTTTCGGGTCTACGCAAACCCGAAGGTGTCTAAAATCATATATAAGTACGCAAAAGCCATGTGATCCAATACTATCAAGGCTCAAGGAAAGGAAGGATGGTTGGAATAATGTGTGCATTTTTAAGGAGACCACATTCATGGCTAAACATGTGGGCATTAAATTGCCAGACGACTTACTTCCTCTGTTAAAAGCAGAGAAAACAATAGCAGTTCTAGCTACCTTTTCCGAAAAGGGGCTACCCCATGCCACACCCTTGCAGTGGGTGTACCCAAAAGGCCTTGAAAGTATACTAATTACTATTCATAAGGACCATGAAGGCTATCACAATATGGTATGGCAGAAAAAAGTCATGCTCAACTTCTTGGATGAGAATGATGTAGCATACAGTATACTCGGAAGAGCTGGTGTAGTAAGAGCACCTTCAAATGTTCATCCTCTTATGAATGTTGTACGGCTTGATATTATCGATATTAAGAGCGATAAATCACCAATCGTACGCGTTAATAAAGGGGTTTCTTGGGCTTATACATCACCTGAAGCCGAAGAACTAGGTAATGCACTCATGGGTGAGCTTAAGGAATTAGCCACTAGCCTTTAAATAGTGCTGAAGGTGAAAGATATGATTGTAAGAAAGAGAACGAAGCTCTGTGTTGCATGTGCGTTACACGCATCGTGTATCGCGATGCAGCCGGCAAAACCAGCATTGCCTTTGCAGGCAGAAAAGTGGCTTCCTGCGCCCGCGTTACCACAGGAAGCGTTCTTTGATGAAACACGGGGCAATTTTTACTATAAGCGCGAGTACTATAGAAAAGCACGAGAAGCTTATGACACGCTTCGTCAAAAAGTTGATCAGCTTGGGGGGGTTAAAAATGCTTTTTTTAAGAGGCGATCTTATATCGATAAAGAGGTTGCAGATTTCAATGCAAGCCTTGGCTTTGAGGAAGGACGCATAGATGAAGTATTACAAGAGCTTTCTCAAGGCATTACCCATGAACGTCAGGAAATGATCGAACTCACTGAAGAAGAGCGAGAACTTGAGCGCCAAGTTAAAGAAAAAAAGCAAACACTTGACCAGCTTAAGTTGGATTTATCGGTATTGGGCAATCTGGATGGTGCTCTCGATGAAAGCATTGGCAAAGTGCTTCAAACTATGAGCCAAGCACGCTCGTATCAAGAAAAAGGATGGCAAAGCTATAAAGCGATCGGAGCTGAGCTTAATGATCGTAAAGCTGAGCAGCTTTACCTTTCTATTCAAACCGATATTACTAATGTTGAAGGGCTCATCAAATACCTAAAAGGTACTTTAGATCCGTACATTTCTCAAAAAGTTCAAGAGATTGATGGCTTCATGAGCAAGATTCGTGCGGGTGTTAACCAGCTTAAGGACCAGGGTATAACGCTGTCTAAAGAGCTTGCCGAACAAGAAGCTTTAGATAAAAAACGCAAAGAAGAAGAGCTCAAAAAAGAGCTTGAAGCACAAGCTCAAGCAAAAAAAAGAGCTCAATCAACGTGGTGGCAACGCTTTAAAGGCTTTGTAGGGGGATTATGGGCTACGATTTTTGGCGGTAAGACTGTTAAAAAGACGTAGTTAAGTTTTTATATTATGGAGGGATAGTTTACGACTATCCCTCTTTCTACGAAAATTATCTAGTAAGGCTAGCAAACCAGGAGTTTCTTGCATTTTGATTGCGTTCATCTATACGTTGCTGAATCATTTGGCAAAGTTGTTCTACTTGAACATCTAATGGCACACAAAGACCAAAGAAACAAAACGCCTTACAAGCATCTATAGGATACAAGTCGTTTTCATGATTGGGCGTTAGCTTCATAATGATATCTCTCAGTGCGACAAAATCTTCACGGTTTTTTTGTCTTGAGAGCATAAATAGTTAAGCGCCCAAGCAAATCTTACTTTGGGATTTAGTCTGAATTCATCATAACAATTGCTCCACGCTCTTTCATAGGCATTTTCTAAAAGCTCTTTATGATTGTATTGAATTGCGAGTTCAATAACTTTCCTGATAGCGTAATCTCTGCTAAATCTCTGCTGAAGCTCATCGAAACTACTAATGTCACAGGCCACTGCTCTGATCTCATCAAAGTCTCTCTTCTCTTTAAGAAGGTTTTCTAATATGTTTATCTTTTCTTCTGGCGTAATGAGATGCGAGCATTCGCTTTGCATGTGCTTTTTGCAATCCACATTTCCTTGTACACTAAGAACGAATCCCATAATCAGCAATCCGAGGTGATGGACATTCTTCATATGCTCTCCTTTAACGGTGAAAATCCTACTGTAGTATATTTGGATATGGCAAATTGTCTATTAAGGCTACAACGGGTAATTATTTTTTGTAACAAAATCTAGGTAGTGTCCCTGAATAGTAAGGCAAAGAAAAATAGGCGCCTACGCGGCGCGGGCGGCAGGACCCTCCACTAATCGCCCTCTGCGATGGCTGTTGCGGACCAATCATGCCTTACTTGGCATGGTATGGTTCCTGCACCTGTTGCTTGTTTTGAGTGTTCCATATACTTATGCTGTATGAGATAGACCGGTAAACCCGGTCTATCTCATAGGCACATATACCAGAAAGGGAAGCCTTTCTGGTATATTAACCTACATATAAAGTTTAAGCGGGGTTGGGGAAAGGGCATAAAGCCTGGGTCAAGGGTGTCTACCCTTGCGCTCGCCGCGTAGGCGTAAGCTTGCCTGATTTTTATTTGTAAACAAAATCTAGCTTTGCAGCTTTGGCGATCTTTGCATGGTTTTAGGATAGCTTAATGCCCTAAAAATGATTTGCTAAGGCTCTTTTTCTATGATATTTTAGTAAGTATATTTACCTACATATATATGTAAAAAGCGGAAGTGGTGGAATTGGCAGACACGCAGCTTTGAGGGGGCTGTGGAGGAAACTCCGTGGGGGTTCGAGTCCCTTCTTCCGCACCAAGTTAAAAGGAACAAAATGGCAGTGGCAGTAAGGCGTTTTTTGTTTTCAAGTCTGGCATTGTGGATAGCTGTTACCCTTGTGGGTGCCTACTTTCTCTTGCATGTAAGAAAATTTATCAATCTCGGCGTCGACCTTGTTGGTGGCACATACATTACGCTAAAAGTTCAGACCGAAAAAGCGGTCGAATCTGAGCTTGCCCACAAGGCCCAGTCGCTTGTGTCGATTCTTAAGTCTAATAATCAGCCTGCTCCTGACTCGGTTACCGTTACCCTTCATGAAGCTTCTCTTAATTTCCCAAATGAAGATACAGCCCGCAAGGCTGAAAACTTCCTCATATCACAAGAGCTTGGCGGCCGTTTTGCTCGTGAATCTACCGCTTTAAAGGTTAGGCTTACAAAAGAGGAAAAGCTAGCAATTGAAAGGGAGGCCGTTGAAGGCAATATGCGCATTCTCGAAAGACGGCTTAATCCTTATGGGGCCGAGGAAGTTTCGATTATAAAACAGGGTGAGCGAAATATCATTATAGAGCTTCCTAATGTTCATGATACACAACAAGCTAAAGCTATGATTGGTAAGACTGCTTTGCTTGAAATTAAGCTTGTAGAGGATGTAGGAAGAAGTCCTGAAGACCTTTTAAAGCGGCATGGTGGTAAAATTCCCGAGGACATGGTGATCGCAAAAGGGCAAGAGCGGGGAGGCGATGGTCTTTACTATTACCTAGTGCCCAAGTATACCGATCTAACTGGTAGGCTTTTGAAAGATGCTGTCGCTGATGTTGGTGGTGAATTAGGAACGACTCCTACGGTGAAAATCCGCTTTAATGCCGAGGGCGCTGATAAATTTTATGATATAACAAGTAAGAATATAGGTCGTTCGGCCGCTATTCTTTTGGATAATGTGGTTATTACCGCTCCTCGCATAAATAGCGCAATTCGAGAATCGGGCGAAATTTCAGGTTCCATGACTATGCACGATGCCCAAAACCTTGCGACACTTCTTAATGCAGGTGCATTTACGGCTCCCGTCAGCTTTGAGCAAGAGCTTCATATAGGTCCTTCTTTGGGTTACGAATCGATCAGGAGCGGACTTATGGCTTGTGCTATCGGTCTTGGCGCTTTACTTATTTTTGCAGTTGCAATATATAAGATGTCCGGACTTCTGGCTTTTATCGTTTTACTCTATAATATCCTTCTTATTTTATTTGGCTTTTACTGGCTGAAGGCTACTTTGACTTTGCCTGGTATAGCAGGTATGATTTTAACAGTTGGTATGGCAATAGATGCCTCTATTCTCATTTATGAGCGCATTAAAGAAGAACTCGCAGCTGGCCTTCCCTTTAGAAAGGCCGTTGACGAAGGTTTTTCTGGAGCATTAGCTGTTATTTTAGATGCTAACATAACCCATTTCATAGTTGCTGTTGTGCTCTATAAATTTGGTGCGGGGCCTATAAGGGGATTTGCCATTGCAATGATCGTAGGCATCGTGTCAACCTTAATAACGGGGATACTTCTTCTAAAGTCCCTATTTAAGCTTCTGCTTGATGGCTTAGGTTTTAAGCGCATAAGTATTTAAAGGTTCGTGGCGACGTAGCTCAGCTGGTTAGAGCGGCGGAATCATAATCCGTAGGTCCGGGGTTCAAGTCCCTGCGTCGCCACCACTTTTTTCGCTCCTCCTTCTCTCACAAACCATCCTCCCCACTCACACTATAGCCTTTCTCGGTCCGCCACCTGTGAAAATGATATCTTGAAACCACTTGATTTAATTTGCTAATATGTAATTAATTAAAGGAGTAATACATGAAGTTTCATATTTTGTTTGCTTTAACAGTATTTGCTTTTTCCGCCCGCCAGCTTCAAGCTTTCTCAACTGGCGGCTGCCATGGTTTAGATCGGGGTGATGCTTGTACTATTTTTGTGCGTCATAGAGGTGGCGTGGCTGCAAGGCCAGGTACGTGTACAGAGCAGGGAGAAAACCTTGTCTGTGTTCAAGACCCGAACTATTAATAGCTCAGATCTATTTCTTTCAGATTAGGTGAGCATCTTTTTCGGCTTAAGTGTCCTTTTAGGCATTTTTTTATGAATCTCTTGTTTACCCCAGTGCTTTCTTGTTACTATTAAGCAATAGAGGAGAAAAAGATGCTTAGAAGCAATCTATTTTTTTTAGCAATAAGTTTAATTTTTACTAATGCGCTTATGTGCCCAGAATTTGAGCCACAGGGTGAAGAACCTGGTAAGCCAGAGGAAACTGGTCGAGGAACTGCGCCAAGTGAGACTATGCCACCAGTACAAGGTGCCCCTGAGCCTCCAGTAGAAGAAGGCGCGCCAACAACAGTGGGTGGGTTACCAGAAGAGCAACCGGTTGTTCTTCCTACAGGTAAGGAAGGAGCATCACCCGTAGCACCTTTAGAGGTAGAATATAGGCCAGAACAAATTGCACAGGCTGTTTTTAATCTTAGTACTATGACTCCAGCAGAAACTGATGCGACTTTTGCATCGATAGAAAAGGGGACAGTCGAGCCAAAAACGCTTCTTCAGGCGATTACGAATCTTATAAATCCGATAAGAGATAGTATAACTGCTTTTGGAGAAGGTCTTGCGAGTAAAGCGAGAGTAATTGTCTCCAGAATTGCAGAACTGGTTGGTATTTTTGAGCAGAAGGTGATTGAGTCACCTGACACTGCTCAACCAGAGTTGCTCGGCGAGACGTCAAAGCTTATTGATTTGTTAGAGACGGGACCGTCTGTTAATGATTTTCGTCAGGCAAGGGATAGTGTAAATGGTCTTGCGAGGGTGATACAAAGTGCAAATCGGCTTTCAGAGCTTGGCGGTGAATTTGGTTTTACTTTTAAAAATGGTATTACGCTCAAAAGTTTAACTGAGCTAATTCAAGTTAGGGGACCTCAAGCACTTGAAAGACTCGAAAAGATTTACGAAAATAACATTGGAGCTCGGCGCGCGGATATTTCGCCGCAAGAAGCTTTGACCGATCCTATACTGAAAAGTCTACAAGAAAGGCTTGAATTGACTCGCGAGTCATACAGAAAATTTGATGTTGCCCTGAGAGAGGCGCGATTTCTAGTCATTTCCGAAACAGCTCGCTTAAAGGCTATGCATTTCATGTACCTCAATCGAAATGAGATATAATGGGCTTTAAAAATGGAGAAAAAAATGTGTAAAAACATACTATATATTTTGGCCATAAGTTTATGTTTTACCAACGTTCTTGTGTGCCCGGAATTAGGCGAAGAGTCTGAAGGAAGGCCTGAAGAAGCTGGCGGAGAAATTTCGCCAAGTGAGCCATTACCGCCTGTTCAGGGTGCGCCGGAGGCTCCTGTTGAAGAGGGTGCTCCAATAACGACTGGTGGTGTGGTTGGGGAACAGCCCGTCGCTCTACCGACCGGTGATGAGCAAGGACCAGTGTCTTCTGTGCCTTTAGAGGTATTTGAGCCAGAGCAGGCTGTTTTAAATCTTGGTACTGTGACACCGGATGAGGCAGCGGCGACCTTTGCATCGATAGAAAAGAGTACTATTGAGCCTAAAACATTTCTACAAGTGATTAAGAACCTGCCAGCTATCCTAAAGCAAGGCTTAGATTTTGTTTCTCAGGGTCTTACGAGTAAGGCAAGCGAGATATTTTCAAGAATTTCGAAACTAATCTCGATTTTCTCAGAAAAAGTGTTAGACGATACTGATCTTGCTCAATCTGAGGTAATTGAAGCGGTTTCAGAAGTTACCAGTCCATACGATAGGCCTCCAACTGAGGCTGAGGATGCCATCCTTGCTTTAGAAAAACTTCAGAGTCGGATGCGACGTATTAATCAGCTTTCAGAGCTTGGCCGACAATTTAACATCAGCTTTGAAAATGGTATGACGGCCCTTATTTTAGATGATGTGATTAATAACCAAGGGCCTGCTCAGCTTCAAAAGATCGTAAAAACTTTCGAAGATGAAATTGAAGCTAGACGCGCGGCTATCTCGCCTCAAGAAGCCCTGACTGACCCGGAGCTTAAAAGCCTGGAAGAGAAAATTGAGCAGACTCGTCGGTCATATAAACAATTCGATAATCGCATGAGAGCAATGAGATCCGTCATTACCGGAGGCAAGGTGAGATTTGCTACTTAAGGGTGTCCGTCTGTAGACGCCCTTCTCGTTTAAAAAGTACTTTTTCCATGCTCACCCGAAGCTTTTTTGAATGGACAATCGATGTGTCCATCAAGCAGATGGGCAAAATCATGCTGTATAGATTCTAAGCACTCCTTAGAATTTCCCTCAAAGCGCATACTGAGCATTTCTTCAGTGTTAGAAGGTCTTACAAGCGCCCAACCCTGGGCAAAGTTTACACGTATACCATCCATAAGAAGCACTTCAGTATCCGGTTTTTCGGCTAGATTTTCTTTAAGCATCTTTAATACCGCATCTCGTTTTTCGTAAGGACAGTGTAAACGGTAAGTAGGCGAAGTCGCTCGTGTTGGAAATACCATTAAAAGTTCTTCAAGCGGTTTATGTGTCTCTTCGAGAAGTTCGATAAGTCGCAAAGCTGCATAAATACCATCATCGTACCCAAAATACCTGTCTTTAAACATAAAATGACAGCTAATCTCGCCGGCTAACAGCGCGTTATGTTTCTTCATAGCAGCTTTAATATGGGCATGACCCGTGCGCGACATTATCGGATTTCCGCCCCATTGAGTAATAAGGTCGATAAGTCCTGTGGAGGCTGCAACATCAAAAACGATTGAAGCGCCTGGATTTTTTTCGATGAGTGGTTTACTAAAAAGAGCTAAGAGCCTATCGCCCGCAATTAGAGTACCGCTCTTAGTGACAGGAGCCATCCTATCGCAATCTCCATCAAAAGCTATACCTAAAGCAGCGTTTCGAGTTGCAACTTCAGCTTTGAGGTCTTTCACGTACGCATCGACAGTTGGATCAGCGATATGATGCGGGTACGTGCCATCGACGTCTCCATAAAGAAGCCCCATATGTTTCCAGTCCATTTTTTCGATAAGCTGCGGAAGCACAGTTCCGGCTGCACCATTGCCGCAGTCAAAAATGACAGAGAGCTTACTTCCCTTTAAATGGGAAAACTTGGAAGCAAGCCAATCAACATAGCTTGTTATTGCGTCAATTTCCACATATGAACCACCGGCTTTTAACTCTTTAAAAGCTCTTGAGGTGTATATATTTTGAATCGTCTTAATTGATGGCCCAAACACGCATTCTGTACCCTGCATTATTTTAACGCCGTTATACTCTGCAGGGTTATGTGAGGCTGTAATCATGAGGCCTGCATCGAGATTCATAGTGTTGAGCACAAAGTAGAGTACTGGCGTGGTACACGTTCCAATAAACGTGACGTCAAAACCCTGATCAATCAAAGCTTTACTTAAGGATTCTTTAAGGGCTTTAGAATGGGTACGTCCATCCATGCCAAGCGCAATTCTTTGTACCGGTTTTTCTTGAGTGCTAAAATAGGTGCCAATTGCACGGCCTAGCTCATAAAAGTCATCCGGATTAAAGTCGATACCGACCTTGCCTCTTAAGTCGTATTCTTTAAAAACGTGATCGTGTATACCACTTTCCAAGGTAAGGCCAAAAGAGCAGCCCAAAAGCAGCAGGCAGAGATGAATCATTAAAGCCCCTTTTTTGAATTAAGATTACCCTACTCTACCAACAGGCTGTCGAAAAAGGAAGCAGTGACGGATTTACTTTTTGAAGGAAGAAAAGAACGATAAGAATGAAAAAACTAAGCACTACGATGCTTCGAAGCGGTCTTTTGTCTGTCTGATAGAGAGCACCGAATAAGCTTTTAAAAAAGAGAATAGCGCACCCAATGCCTAAAAAAAGAACAGCGTAAAATGCTATCGGGCCCCAGTTCATATATTCTCTTTCTTTTTTATTGTATCTACCATATCAGAAACTTTTTTGTAAGGTCAATCATGGGACTCAACTAAATTCGTTTTTCATGCTACAATGCTCTTATAGTCCTTCTACAAAGTGTTTTTCTGTATGCTGTTTAAAGATGTTAGTGAAAGTTTTGATTGTATTGCAAAGACGTCATCTCGTCTAGAGATTACTCAGATTCTTGCAGTACTGTTGCGCAATGCACAACCTTTGGAAGCACGCATTATAAGTTATCTTGCACTGGGGCTTTTGCGTCCGCCCTATCAAAGCACTCAATTTGGTATTGCTGCAAAAGGGATGCTTAAGATTTTAGCGACCGTTTTAGAAAAACCTTTAGAAGAGGTAGCAAAGCTTGCCCATGAGCTTGGCGATCTTGGTCTTGTGGTAGCTGGCGGTTCTTGGCACCACACTCGTGACTTATCAGTTACCGAGGTCTACGACCGACTGGCAGTCATTGAAACCACCACTGGAGCTGGGTCGCAGGAGGAAAAGTTACAGTTATTAAGCGCCCTTTTAAAAGAGGTAAGTCCAACGTCCGCAAGCCTTATTGTACGAATTATTCTAGGCACATTGCGATTAGGTTTTTCCGATATGACGCTCATTGACTCTTTTTCGTGGATGATAGAGGGAGATAAATCTTTAAGAAAGCCTATTGAGCACGCGTATAACGTATGTGCTGATATTGGACTTATTGCCGAAAGATTACGTGAAGAAGGTAAATCGGCCCTTGGCGAAATCGGCATTGTTGTAGGTATTCCCATCCGACCAGCCTTAGCAGAGCGCTTACCAAATGCTCAGGCTATTATGGATAAACTGGGACCCAGCGTCGCACAACCAAAGCTGGATGGATTTCGGCTTCAGATACATGCAAAACGTAAAGAAGATAAGATGTACTTGTCGTTTTTTTCAAGAAACTTAATCGACATGTCCTTCATGTTTCCGGATCTCGTTAAAGCTTTTGAGCAATATCCTCTTGAATGCTTTATAGTTGAGGGGGAAGCAGTCGTCTATAACCCTTCAACGCAACGCTATCTTCCTTTTCAGGAAACGGTCAAACGAAAGCGCAAGCACGACATTGAAACCGCAGTTGAGCACATGCCACTTCGCCTTTTTCTCTTTGATATACTTTACTGTAACGGAGAGTCGATGCTTGATAAACCTCACGAAGTGCGCAGGCAGACGATTATAAAGCTCTTTGCTCAACCTGATCACCCTGACAACGTGGCTGTTATTGAAGAACATGTTGTTGCTAGCACGAATGAGCTTTTAGACTACTTTAATAGTAACGTTAAAGCTGGTTATGAAGGCATTATTGTAAAAAGACCTGATGCTGTATATCAGCCAGGTAAGCGCAATTTTAACTGGATAAAGCTCAAAAAAGGCCAAGAAGGCATAGTTGAAGATACGCTCGATACAGTCATTCTCGGATATTATTACGGTCGTGGTAAACGTTCTTCATTTGGTATAGGCGCTTTTCTTGTTGGTGTGTATAATCCAGAAGGCGACCGCTTTGAAACAATCGCAAAAGTGGGAACCGGACTTAAAGATGCGGACTGGATAGAGCTTAAAAAAAGGTGTGATGCTTTGGCTGTCAACCAAAAGCCAGCAAACGTTGATTGTGCGCCTGACCTTTATGCTGACATATGGGTAACACCTCAAATTGTCTGTATCGTAAAAGCTGATGAGATCACCCAGTCTCCGCTTCACACTGCTTCAAAGACTGCCCATGCTCAGGGTCTTGCACTTCGATTCCCACGGTTTATGGGCTATCGCTTTGATAAATCTGCGCTAGAGGCAACAACGGTGCATGAAGTAAAACGAATGTGGAATGACCAGTTTAGCCGAGGCGGCTAAGACCTTTTTTAAGGCTTCTATTAAACATGTACGTAAAAAAAAGAATACTTAAAGCCAAGTAAAAGAGTGTTAATAAAGCTCCTTTAAAAAGCAGATGCATGGGTAGTATGCCCGTAGTCATTTGAATACGCATGCTTTCAAAAACGTATGCCATGGGAAAGAACTTAGCAACATTTTGAAGCCAGATGGGCAGCGCTTCAAGAGGGTAAAATACGGTACTGATTGGTGCAAAAGACCACACTATTTGCCAAGCTAAAGATTCTAATCGGTGTCCTGCATAAATAATAAAGCCTGCACCCAAAAAACCGGTAGAACAGCCAATAAGCGCAAATAGCACCCAGAAACCTGGAAGCGTCCAACCAAGATCAAATGGATTGACCTTAAAAAGGGCAAGCACTAAAAATGTGCTAAAGCTGAATGTTATCGTAGCTTTGATAAATCCGCTCAGCATAAGAGCGAGTACCCACTCGTATATTTTAATGGGCGAAGCAAAAAGATTAAGGAGGCTGTGGCCCCAAAGCTCTTCAAGCAAAGAGCTTGTTATTTCGACGCTTGTCCTTAAAATGATTTCCCAAAACACTAGTGCTGTCAAAATGAGACTCTGTGCGGAAGATGGTTGTACCCATGTTCCAACAAGCCCCCATATGACAATGTCAATGAAGGGCCAGTAGAAGTTTCTGAAATACGAGTAATGTTACGCCGCTCGGCATAAAGGCTTCGAATAAGAATTGCTTTAATCCTATACCAGCTTAATCCAGTTGCAAGCATGCTATTTACTCCTTCCCTTTTTAGCTTGTTTTGTCAGAGAAAGGAAATAATCATTGAGTGTTGGCTTTTGTATAGCAATTTCTGAATAATTAACTCCAGCCCGTGCAAGCCCAGTCAGAAGCGATGCAATTTTATTTTCATCCACCGTTATTTCAAGAAAACGCTCAACCGTTCTATGGGCCAGCTTATGCTCATTAAGGTAGGCTATGGCTTTAGAAAGATCGTCACCTACAACAAGTTGAACGTAGCTAGTTGATACTCGGGCAGCGAGTTTTTCTGGCTTATCGCTCGCTATGATTGTTCCTTGTTGTAAAACAAGAACACGATTACAAACATAAGCGACTTCATCCATATTATGCGAAGTAAAAAGAACTGTTAATCCCTGCTCTCTTTGCTGTTTTAAAATGAATTGACGAACCTCGTGGGCAACGTCCGGATCTAAAGATGCTGTAGGTTCATCAAGCAATGCTATTTTAGGATAAGTCATAAACGCCTTAGTAAGCATGACGCGTGTTTTTTGACCTGCTGACAAGGCTCCCGCCTCTCTATCTTTTACGTGCCATAAATCAAAGATGGTAAGAAACTTTTTAATCCGTTCAAATAAGGAATGCGACGGGATACCATAAAGCTTTCCATGAACATAAAGGTTCTCATAGACGGTTAATCGTGCAGGAAGGCTGACGTAAGTGCTTGCAAAAGCGACATGGTTCAAAATTTCTGATCTATACCTAAAAAAATCTTTTCCAAAATATTCTATTGATCCACTGGTGGGGGTAAGCGTGCTTAAAAGCATTTGTATGGTCGTTGTTTTGCCAGCACCATTTGGTCCCAAGAGCCCTAATATTTCACCCTCGCGCACTTTGAACGATATGTTGTTTACCGCAACAAAAGGCGCAGTTTCGCGAGAAAGAAACCATCCGGATGGATAATAAATTTTAGTGAGTCCGAAGACACTTAGAACGGTATTCATAATGGAATAGGCTCTAGCAAGTGAATTTAGAAAGGTAGTTTTGTATAGTATAGCATAAATGGCTTTATAGTGCAAATAAACATGGTTAGAAAAATACTTAACGTTTACTGGAGCATGTTTTCATTAATTTTAAGGGACATATATTGATTGGCAGGTATGCTTTGCTCAATTCTAATTTATTAACTTGATTGAGTGCTACCTAAAGAATTTTTAACAGAAGATTTGTTGAAGAAAATTCTGCTGATTGTTAAAAATTTGGTCAGTGACTCAGTAAACCGGTTAAAGGACAACAAGTAGGCCTATGATCAAGCTGAGGCACTAATTGCCCGCGCTTGTCAAAATCGATGGTCTTCCTAAAATGAAACTTTAAAAAATGGTGTTAATGCTGCCGAGTTGGAACCGATTTCTTTCTCGATTTTGCATTTAAAGTGTTTCGAGAGAGGCTTCTTTGCCACCAAAGTTAACGCTGCTGTTGGATGGGTGTGTAGTTCTGCTTGCGAGGCCATTAAAATGCTTTATGACAAAAGTCCGAGGGTTGGATATGTTGTTAGCTCGATACTATTTTTAGAGCCTCTTTCAGATTTTGATGTTGCGTGACTTTTGCGATGGCGTAAAGAGGATAGGAGTGAATTTTTTCGTGTTGAGAGTAATTGAGTGTTGAGAATCTTATACCATAACTAGAATTAGGGTGGCTTTCTAAAAATAGGTTTATGCTTTTAAGTGTTCTTCCCATTCCACTTTTAACTTCGACCGGCACTATATTTTGGTCGAGCTGTATCAAATAGTCAACTTCAGCTTGGCTGGATCGCGTTTTTCGATTCCAGAAAAATAGGTTATGCTTTCGGCTCGGGTGTGCATAAGCGATTATTTCTTGGCCTACGAATGCTTCTATTAAAGAACCTTTATTTGCAAATTCATTGAGCGGATTTAAAAACCAACCGCTAATGTCAAAATCGAGTATTGACTGTGCGAGCCCCACATCTAGAAAAATAACTTTATAGTCTGAAGGATCTATTTGGGCTCCAAGAGGAATGCCATGACCTGCGCTGTGAAATATTTTGTGAGCGATACCAGCAATACTGAGTAGGTTAAGCGCTGGTGCCAGTTCTCGTTTTCTATATTCTCCCTCTATCGCGCTAAATCTAAACTTTGTTCCAAGCTGGATAGGTATTTGGTCGAAAATTAATTCGACGTATTTTATTTGCAATTTCCGCGCATATTTCTCAAAGTCTTGGCGATAGGTATCGATTAGTGACGAATGAATCTTAGCGCATTGTAAAGGATCTCTGATTTCTTGCCAACATTTTAGCACAGCGGGCATTCCACCAAACGCAAGGTATTCGCCTAAAAGATGAAGTAGTTTCTTGTGAATAACCTCGCTCATAGTTTTATGAACATCGTGCATGATAACTTCTTCGATCAATAAATGCTCTTTGATAGCTGCCAAAAACTCAATGAAAGACAAGGGATACATATAGAGCGAATCCACACGACCCACGGGAATGCCAACTTTTTCAATGGCAAAATCCATAAGCGAGCCGGCGGCAATAACATGTAACTCTGGCATCATTTCATAAAAATAACGTAAGGAAAGTAATGCTTTTGGGGATGCTTGAACTTCGTCTAAAAACAACAGGGTCTTTCCGGGTGTAATAGGTTTTCGTGTAATTAAAGAAAGTTCACGAATAATCCGTTCAGGATCCAGATCTTTCTCAAATACACCATGTACTTCTGGCAAAAATTCAAGGTTGACTTCAACAAATTCCAGAAACGTTGAACCTAATTGCCGCGCAGCATGCGTTTTTCCTACCTGCCGTGCACCCCTAAGCAATAAAGGTTTTCTATAAGTATCACTTTTCCATTGAGTTAGGTAATAATCTATAAGACGCTTCAAGTGAGCTCCTATTTTGGTCGAAAATCAAAGATATAATCGCACATTTTTGGCTGAAAATCAAGGTTAAATTAGTAGGTTTTTGGTCAAAAATCAAGGTTACCGTGAGAAGTTGAGATGCCATTGTTACGTATAACGTTATTTCTTGCAAAATGACATTTGAAATGTCATAATGAGACGCAAAATGACATTCGTATTGTCAAATTGAGGCGAAAATGGCTACAAAATATATAGAGCGCATGTTTAAAGAACCTGATAGAAGCTATTTTCTTTTTGGTCCTCGAGGCACTGGTAAATCGACCATGGTTGAACATCGTCATCCGGGAGCACTATTTATTGATTTGCGTATCCCTCAAGAACGCTTACGCTTTCTTTCAAATCCGGACCTTTTTACTGGCCTTGTGTCCGCCCAGCCGAGTGGCCAGACAATAGTGGTTGATGAAATTCAAAAGGCGCCTGAACTATTATCTCTTGTTCATTTGTTGATTGAAAAAAAACGGCAATGGAAATTTATCCTTACGGGCTCGAGTGCACGGAAACTGAAAAGGCAGGGCATTGACCTTTTAGGTGGGCGAGCATTAAATAAGGTACTTAATCCCTTCATTGCAGCCGAACTTCAAGAACGATTTAACTTGGAAAGTGCTTTACGGTACGGGCTTTTGCCCTTGTCTTTTGAGCAAAAAGACCATGCAGAAATTCTCGAAGCTTATATAGCCCTATACATGGAAGAAGAGATACAGGCTGAAGGACTCATAAGAAATAGCGAGCCATTTGCTCGTTTTTTAAGCGTAATGAGCTTTTCGCATGCTTCACTTCTTAATGTAACAAATATCTCGAGGGAATGCGGAGTCAAGCGGACAACAGTAAGCAGTTGGATTTCAATTTTGGAAGATCTTCTTATTGGTTTTCAACTTTCCGTTTTTACCGAACGCGCAAAGCGTGAGTTGAGCGCACATCCCAAGTTTTATTTTTTTGATGCAGGAGTATATCGTTCTCTTCGTCCACATTCTCTTAAAGACACAAATGATGAATTAGATGGAGCAGCTTTAGAGGGCCTTGTGGCACAGCATCTTATGGCTTGGAATGATTATTCATCTCAGAAACATGCAATACATTTCTGGCGAACTCGCTCAGGAGTCGAAGTTGATTTTGTGGTCCTTGGTCCACTAGGATTTTGGGCAATAGAGGTCAAAAATTCTGATACCATACGTGTTTCAGATATTCGTCATCTTGAGTCTTTTAAAGAAGATTACCCTCAAGCGCGTGCATTAGTGCTTTATCGGGGCCATGAACGCCTTCTGATTAAAAATGTTTTGTGCCTGCCCTGCACGGATTTTTTAAAACAGCTTGTTCCGGATACTGCTCTTGATACTGTTTTTAAAAGCCTTTAACGAGTAAAAAAATCTTAAGCTCACCGATGAATGCAAGTATAACTCACAGTCTGTCTTAGAGGTAAAATCGCAATAATTGACAAATTAGCAATATTAGTGTACGCTTAGAAATTAGTTATTATTCATAGGGATGCGCTATGCATAAAAAATTATTTCGATCTGCAGTCAATAGAAAATTGTGTGGTATTTGTGGTGGTCTAGCCGAGTATTTCGACGTAGATCCTACGCTTATTCGCTTTGCCTTTGTTGGCCTTTTTTTCATATTTCCGCCGCTCATTTTTCTATACCTTGTGGGTTGTTTTATAATTCCTCTTTCAGATTACCACCATCTACCATGAGTTTTGGCTGATAGAACGTATACACGTTATCTCTTGGGTTTGCAATTTTGATTAATTTTCGTTATAGCGGTAGATACTATTTTATTTAAAACAACCAGTGGATTTATGAAATCATTTTATCTTCTTTTTGCTGCAAGTGTTCTAGTTATAGCAGCGCCAATTACTTCTTTAGAGCAGAACAAGCTTCTTTTTCCGAAGGGTTTTTTATGGGGCGTAGCTTTTTCTGAATATCAGGTATCTGGGTCTTTTTTGTGTAAAGAAAGTAACTGGGCTCAATGGGAAGACCATCAAGCTAAGGTTTTAGGCAAATATCCGCGCTCTGGTAAAGCTGCTGATTTTTGGCAGCATTATGAGGAAGACGTTATTCGAATGAAAAAAGAGCTTGGCATTAACTCCCTAAGATTTTCTGTTGACTGGAGTCTGGTAGAGCCGCGAGAGGGATATTTTGATGAAAATGCTTTGAATCGTTACGTAAAGCTGTGTGATTTACTAAAGCGTGAGGGCATAGAGCCGATGATTACTCTTCATCATTTTACACATCCTTCTTGGTTTGAAAGAAAGGGCGGGTTTGAGCGCTCAGAGAATATTTCATATTTTGTTCGTTTTTGTACAAAAGTGTTTCAAGTATTAGGTAAGAACGTATATCTATGGTGCACTATTAATGAGCCGACCATTTACGCCTTTCAAGGATATATACGCGGTGTTTTTCCGCCCGGTAAAAAAGGATTTTTTTCAGTCGTTCCAACAAGGAAGGCTGTTGAGGTTCTTAAAAACCTTCTTAAAGCTCACGTTGACGTATACAGCGCACTCAAAAAACTGCCCTATGGTACTGAGGCTCAAATAGGCCTTGTGCATCAATATTTAAAGTTTGAGCCCTACAGCCCGTTTAATATCTTTGAAAATATGCCCGGCTGGTTTTTAAATGCTTTTTTAAATGATGCTGTCTTAAAGTTTTGTAAGACGGGCAGATTCAAGTACAATTTCAACATACCATTTCTTGCTAACATTCACTCATATTATAAAGCACCAAAAGGGAAATTTTTAGACTTTATAGGCCTTAATTACTATTCCCGCGTGCTTGTTGTCTACGTTCGGGCCACGAACAGTCATCTTATTATCCGGGCGAATATATGACTGACATGCCTTACGCTTCTTATCCAGAAGGCTTTTATAAGGCGCTTAAAGATATGAATACCTTAAAGGTGCCTATCTATGTTACTGAAAACGGTATTTCGGACGCAAAAGATGATCGTCGAGAGCATTTTATTAAGGAGCATTTAAGTGCTCTGCATAAGGCATTAAAAGAAGGGTGCGATATACGTGGTTATTATTATTGGACATTTGTGGATAACTACGAATGGGATATGGGCTATACGCAAAAGTTCGGTCTCTACAAACTTGACCACGCTACCCAAAAGCGCACTCTGAGAACTGGTTCACGCATCTACGCAGAAACTGCTCTTAATAATAGCCTTTTGGTGTAACTGTCTCTATACTGTTTGAGATATAGAAACTGTTTCTTTTAGGTTTTTGAGGGAGTTATGAAAAGGCAATGTTTTTTTCTGATAGCGCTTTTGTGTATTTGCTTTTCTAACCATGCCATTTTTTTGGATCTAAAGCAGGAGTGTAAGAAATCTTTGCTGGAAGTTCTAAATAGCGGGAACGGTCGTTCATTCTTGAAAAGCTTTGAATCTAAGCTTGGCAGTAATTGGTTAGAACATATTCCCTTTTTCGACATATTTTCGACCCCACCGGAGATCTTTTATGTAGGTGATATGACCGAGTCGCACATCGCTCAAGAGTGTGAACCTCTTGGCCATTTGAAATGTATACGTAGTGCGGTTTTTGAGCAGCACAAAAAGTCTTTTGGTTGGGGATGTGATAGCGAAGGAAAGCCTTTTATAACTGTGATGTATAACGTTTCATTACTCAGTGGTAAAACCCATTCGGTGGGCGTGATTCAACACTTTATACAAGCTAGTAAAGAAGATCCAACTTTATGGATTTCAAAAACGTATGATACGGGGGGCAAATTTATTGCGCACGATAGCCCCGCCTGTACTGAGACATTAGATAATGAAGAGCTTGTTCATCGAGAGGATTTTCAAGCTCTTGCAAAGCTTATCTTGGAAGGTAGCGTGGTAGTTCAAAATAAAAAATCTGGCTTTTTGAAGCTCACTTTGTGGCGCGTTTGGTAGGTGTTTTTATGGTTAAGGTAAATTGGTTTTTCTTAGTATGTTTAACTTTCAATACTCTTTTGATAGCGGATACCTGCCCTCTTGATACCTGTATCTTACAAAAAAAGGAGTTACAGGCGGACATTGATGCTCTTGTATCAAAGCTCGAGCACCATGGTGCTTCTGGGAAATTGCAGGGAGTTATTCAATCGATACGACGCTCTAATCAGCCTCACAAGTCTTTGCAGGCTAAGGTCGCTCAACTTTTCGAGGAGATAGCTCACACAAGCGGGTGTCAAAAGGAATATCTGGCCATTGTAGAAAATTATTTACGCCAAATCGAGAACGAATCTTGGGGGGCTCTTTACCCTTTCAGCTTAGTGGAGGTGTCGTTGCTTGTTGCCGGGGTAGTTGTTACAAGTTCTATGTCGTCTGAGCGCGCCACCTCCATTTGGCTTAGTCTTATGCTTTTTGGGTTTTTTGTTGGTGTTGGAATGCTTTACTATCAGCATGTTGCTGCAACAAAATTGAAAAACCTTGAGGCTATTCGCAGTTTCTTTAAGGAACACCACGATTGCGCCATTTCCTATGAAGATACTTTAGAAAATGATTTTTAATGTAGTGTGAAGGAGGCACCCAGCGCCTCCTTCTTGTTTTCTTTAAAAATCGTTTGAAACGTTACTGTAAGCTGTGTTCAATTTTTTGACAATCGATATTGCCGTTGTTTTTTATGCGGCGTCCCAAAAGAGTTACAAGGTCCGCTGAGGACATCGTTTCGATTTTATGCCTCATGCTTCTAGGTAATTCACGAAGATGTGGTCTAAATGTTTCAATGATTTTTAGAATATCTTTTGTTTGTCTCATTTCATTGAGTGCGCGAGCATAATGGCCATAGCTTGGATTTCTTATGGCTTTTAGTGTTGCTGCAAAAGATATTAAGCAACACTCAGCACTATCTTTATTGCGAAGATTGGCAAAATGTTCAAAGCGTTTTGCTATTCTTTGTCTTGCTTCAGTCTCTGTAATCTGACGAACGTTTGCAGAGAGTACGCTAGTTTGAATGCTTATTAATGCGATTAATAATAACTTAAGTTTCATGATATTTCCTTATAGTTATGTTAATTCAAAAAACGCGTTAGATGCAGAGCATCCAATTACCACCCTACTCTTTTGTTAAATATTGTCAATTTAACAAAATTACATTTGGATGGGCAAAATTTATTGGAGTGTTGGCGTAGCCAAGGCTTATTTGATCGATGTTTCTATCGAGTCTTGTAAATTCTGACATTAACTGTCAGAATTTATGATGTTTAAGCGAAAGATAGAGCCTTTTTTATAAAAAGCTCTCTTAAGAAGCCCTATTGTTTTATTGAATGGTGCAAGGCACGTTGGAAAAACTACTTTGGTGCTTCTTTAAAGGGATTTGTTATATATAACAAAAATCAGGCTATTCCCTTTGGTGACAATTTGTATGCACTTCTCTTCAATGCTTTATGGGAAACCTGAAATAAACACTCTTTTTTCTCAAACGATAGACGTAAGTAACTAGGGATAGACCAAGACCATCGACCAAACACCTGTATCTTTCTGAATAAGCTCAAGCTTGGCATCTTGATGTGGAAAACAAGCTTTCTCATTACTCGAATCGTATAGTAATTGATCAGATCGGCGTTGCCACAATGTCAACTTACGGGGCGAACAATGCGTATTTTCCCAAGGATACGGACTCCAATAGAATCCGGCGTCTACCTTGGTCGTTTGCCCCGGCTCAATCTGACCATGTGCATTATGGCGAGAGCAGCCTCTTCGAACGGACATTTCAAGCGAAAAGGAAACAGTATCGTTTCCTTTGTTGGTAATGGCATAGACAGCTGCTTTGAGAGGCTGATAAACCGTGAGCGCAAGTATACTATATAACGTAAAGATAACCAGTTTTCTTATCATTAGCTTTCCTTTTTGTAATCTGATCTCTTTTGCAAAAACAACTCATCCACCATTAATAATACATGCGTATTCCCCATTGGCCTGTACTACTTTGAGTGATATCAATTTTTCTTCTAAGATCATCTTTGCTAAAGCATATGCCAAAATCATTCGAATCAAATTGTAAGGTGCTCCCACTCCACAACTTCAAGCGGTTAACACGGCTAGTCCGGCTAGCACCGCGGCTGCACACCGATGCCAGGTTGAGTGTTACGGTTTGAGTTGGCTGCAGATTTGCTTTAAGCGTGCCACAATTTCGCGAATCAATGTTCATAGAAATACCTATTGACTCGTTTCCATTATTAGTGACGATGTATTCAGCCGCTTGACATGAGTGAACGACAAAAGTAACAAAGAGCAGGGTTGCTGCACTTTGCCGTATGATAGTATTCATAACAAACCCTTCTTTTTCGCTTCTTTCTGAATCATAAATCGACATCACGATCAGTTTATTGATCGAATTTTAACAAACATCTAGCTCAACTTGTCGTCATTGCTTTTTTGATAATTTGTGCTCATTTTCCATCCTTCAGGAACAATGGGCTTATCCGACGTATTGCTCCGCAGGAGCAAGTATGTTCTGCTCTTCTCCAGTCATAGCATCTATAAGGTCTCCGTACTGGTTTTCAAGGCATTCTGCAGTGAGGCCTTGCGCACAAACTGATGATAAGTAGTTTTGTATATAGGTGGAAGCAATTGCTTGGAAAACATAGTCGGTCCATAGTTTTGTGACGGTTAACGAAGTCGCTAAAAGCTCTTTATTTTGTGCTAACTCAGGTATATTTGTTTGGCCGTCTAAAAGAAGACCTGTGAGCACTGTTCTAATTTGACCCGCGTTAAGAGACCCGCTCACAAGTGCTTGTGTTAACGGCATACTATTTCCTTTGGTATCCCGAGGCATGTGTGTGTTTAGGTACGCTTGAAGCCTTGGGTCTAATAGAATCATTTGTGGTGTTGCTAACTTTTTGGTATCAGTAGTTGACGCGTTTGAAAGCGTTACTCCGCCGCTTTGGGCTTCACGGGCGATGGTTGTGTCAATCGAAGTAAGATAAATTAACGAATCTAAAATGAGGCTGTTAAGGTTCTGACAGAGATTTTGCTCCTCATCCGTGTAGGCAAAACTGCTGCAATCCGCCAATAATTGCTCGAATGAAGGTACCGTTTGGCCTGAAGGCAAGGTTATAGTACCGCTCCAGCGCGTAGCATACCATTCTGCAAAGAACTCAATAGCACCTTGAAAGAGCGCATTAAGTGCTTGAAGTCCCATCTCTAGGCCTTTTTGTTGAGCATTTTGAGCGGAATCGTTATCACCAAGCTGTTGATAGGCGGCAAAAGCGTTTAGATACAATTGCTGAGCTGAATTGAATGAAGGAATAGCGGATATGAAATACCCGTTAGTGTAGTAGGCGTTACCAACACTCTCAAAAAGAGCTGCTTGTTTTACCTGTGCTCTTTGGCCATCATTCACAAGTTTAGCCTGCTGGTATGCCCCTTGTGCAGTGGTATATAATTTTGAAGCCAGTGTTACGAATGCTTGATACTGGCTAGCAATAGGCTGTCCCACTAAACACTGTTTTATAAAGTCGCCTTGTAGTTCATAGAGATACCCCATAGCGCCTTGAGCGGCCGGTAGTCCACTTCCTGTGACTGGTCCTTGTGTTGCAGCAGCATTAGCGTACGTTGTTGCAACGGAGTAATAGTCTTGTATGAGCGTACTCGCGTTTAGCAGGGCGATTGTTTGGGGGTTTGTCTTATCAAGACTTTCAATATTCTTGGTATTTTCTGCAAGATTTTTAAAGAAGTTTCGTTGAGTCTTAAGCGCCTTAAGCTCATCTTTTCCAGTGTTAAAAAGTGCAATGAGCGTTTCATCAATGTCTTCCCCTTGCATGTATAATGCTTTTTGAAGAAGCGAGTAGGCTTGAGAAAGATACGATTGCTGCGAAAATTTTTGTAGTTGGGCAGTTTTAGTTTTTGCGTATACTTGCTGTAAAGAAGTTGTTCCTTGGAAGCTTTCGTACTGGCGCAATGCATAGCCATAAGCAAGAACGGCCGTAGGCACAAGTGCCTGGTTTGCTGATTCTCCCCAAGGTGCTGCCATAACTGGTAAATTACAGTATACAAGGGCAGGTAGTTTACCTGGTGGATTTAAAAAGGTAAGGGTCGTTTTGATTGTCGTCCCTTGAGTTATTTCAATGCCTTTATCGATCCATTCGCCAAGTTGTAGCCTGTAAGCTTTTGAGTCACTAATAAGCCCAGTAAGGGTCTTATCTGACACGCTAAAATTAGGGTCTTGTATGGCATCGAGATAGCTCGTGAACGTGCCTGTAAGACCGGAAGCAGAAACGCGCTGATACAAATAGAGCGTCGCGGCCAAGTCTTTAAGGTCATCTACAACTTTTTGTTTAAGTTCTGGATTTTTCTTATAGTTTTCAAAATCTTGAAAGAGCTCTGCAGGTACAAGAGTGGGTGACGCAGGAATTTCTACAATCCACGGCGATAAGAAATATTGAGCGTATACGTCCGTTGAGCCCAAAGTATCACCAAAAGCGCTTGTTGAAGCTCTTGTAGGTCGAGGGGCATTGCCTACAAGATCAGCAATCGCAAGATATTGTTCACTGTCTGATAAATTGAGCATGGTTTGAGCTAAAGTAGTGTTTCCCAGTGTTAAGTACGCGGCTCGAGCGCTGGAATATGCTGCAGATGCAATCCCATGATAGTCAGTTTTTAAAGAGCATTCTGTCATTGTTTCGGGTTTTGGTTGTACTGACATTGACTCTGAAGCTTTTTGTATAGCCCAGTCACCTTGTTTTTGGTAAAGACTTGCTCGAGTTTGCGTTAGTTGGCTTAAATCGAGTGGGCTTAGTTGGCTCAATAACGGCGAGCTATATACTTCGTTATTATTTAAAAGCAAGTTAAGTTCTGGTGATGTGATTTCAGGAGTTGCAGTTTGTTGATCTTTCCATGCTTGTGCGCTTTTTATAGCAAGTGTACTAAGCTGTTGACCGATGCTTGTAAGTTTATTGAGCGATGTAAGCGCTTGATCATATCCCTTGACAGCGTCTAGTTCGGGCTTTAAACCCTCTGACCAAAGGCTTTGTGCTTTTGAGTATAGTGGCTCTATGATTCCTTCAATGGTATCGAGCGAACTTGCACTATCTTCTGCTTGTGCTTTTAAAAATAGAAATAGCCTATAGTAGATAATACTCTGATCACCGACACTTAATGACTTAAAAGCAGTCGACTGTATGTAGCCTTCTAAGCATGATTGATAAAGCTCAGGACCTTTACTGAATGCCTCAGCCTTTTGCGTAAGCTGCCAGAGTGTGTACACGATAAGTGCTGCGTTTAGTGCTTGGTCCCATAAAACAAGCTTACCAGGTGTTTGTTTTGCATCATTTAGTGATTTTTGAGCACTTTCAACAAGGCCAGTGAATGCTTTTAAACGATTTAGTAAGCTCTTTTTAGCATCGGGTGTGAGATAGTTCTGATAAAAGAAAGCTGCCTGATAATAAGCTGCTTTTAGTGCTTGTGCAGATAAATCTTTGCTATCACCTATAGTACTAGCAAGTTGCTCATAATACTTTGCCATATAACGCCCTATAAAGGGCGCCATGCCTTGGGTAAATAGTGCGTAGAAAGAAAAAGAGGTTTCAACCTCTGCTGAACCTTGCGCTTTTTGGGCTTGACTATACGCGGCATCGGCACTCACAGCTAATGAAAGCGCGGTTGCTGCTAGTTCTTGGGCTTTCTCAACGGCAGCTGGAGACTTTGTTGAAAGGGTTGTAAGCGCTTTTGAAAGAGAATCAGCTGCTTGTCCACTTGTTGTAAGCAGTTGGCTTAATGTTACCACCTGTAGCGACTCTGTTATTCCTATTTGCTGCTGCGCGCTTAAAAGAGGTCCGTTACTTAACGGAAGTGCCGAGGTTTGGGTAGCTATGTTATAAAAATTAGCACTCTCCTGATAGTCACTTAATGCTTTCTTGCAAGATGCAGCAAGATTGCTAAAAGTTTGGGTTAATACGGGAAGGTTGCCTGTGCCTTGGGAAAGTATTTTTTGAGTGTTCTTAAGAGGGCTTGCAGCATTAGCTACAAAGTCTGAAAGCGATTTTTGACCTTCTTCTTGTGCCATGCGACCCTGAATAAGGTTAACTGCGCGATTAAGGTTCTGCCAAAGCCATTGTACACCCCCTTGAGCAAGTTGTGTTGAAGCTTCATTAATAAGCGATACTTGAGAAATAGCATCCTGCGCGCTTTGTGCTTGTTGTAGCGTGTTTAGAGCATTTTGAATATTGGTATACATGCCTGTATATGCATTATACAATGATTTACTATCGCTATCTGTTAAAGTGCTAAATGCCTGGGCAGCTTTATTAAGAAAAGGTGCTGCTTGATTTAAAAGGCCTATATTAAGGTTTTGGGGGCCGACTATGTCGGCAATGGTGTTAATATCACCTTCTGCTTTCATATCATTAAGTAGATTTTGAAACACAGTATGTTCGATAGTTCCATAAGAAGTGTGAAGGGATGTAAGAGCTATTTGTGGCGTTGCAAAGTCTTGTATGGTAAGCTCGGGATCCCACAAAGCACTTGCTTCAGCAAAATAATTTTCAGCTTGAGTGGCAATGTCCGGTGTAAGCGTTGCAGGTGGTCTATTTGCTAGATCATTAAGCACGAAGGCGTAGATTGAAAATGCTAAGCCTCGCATCGAGCTCTCGTAAGGGTCATAGAGCTGTTTCCAATTTTTGTGTATCCATTGTTGCGTCGATTGAGCTACTTGGTCATAATGCGCTACCTGCTGACTCAATTGATTAAGTAACGACTCGTACGGATTTCCAGTCGCCCTTGCTTGTATGACCGTTTGCTTAAGGCTTTGTATGTTATTCCTTAACGCCTCAAATAGAGTTTTAATAATGATGACAAGATAGTTACTTGAACTTTGAGCATCTACTTGCGCAGCCTTCCACGGAGAAGTTTTATATGCTTGATAGACCAAGCTCAATGCTTGTTCGAATGTGCTTATAAGAGTTTGTGGCAAAGGTGAGTATGTTCGTGGTCCATTCTGTCCAATAACACTTGTTTGCATCGCTATTTTAGCACGTGTAAATGCTGCAAGACCTGCTTTTAGTTCTCCGCTATCCCAAATGACTGCGGGCGTATACTTCTGGTGGGGCAGTCGAGTAGGTCCTCCTATGATCGCACCGCCTGGTCCTTGGTATGTACGGGGCTCTGGGACTCTGCGTGGAGCACCTATCATGTATATTCTGGCATCCGCGCTCAGCGTGAAGAGTGCGCAAAAAATGAAGCACTTCTTTAGCATTTTCATGGCCTAGCCCTTTTTTACGATTCTTGCCATGGTCTTATTTGCTACTTTAATTTGAGTTGTTGCTTGTTGTGGTATTGCGCCTGGTTTAGCTTCTGGCTGCTCGACAAAGTCTGGTTGCTCCGGCCACCAAAGGCCAGGAAGCGCCTCTATACTTGAAGCGTATGCAAACTGAGGGGAATCAGGCATTGGGTCAAGGACTACTTTAAGGCGGGCTTGTGATCCGGGTCCCGTACCCATCAAAATGGAGCCATCAGTGTTTGCCGCAAAAATTGCACAACCACCATTCTGAGATAACATTGAAGAGCAGTAAAGCGTATCATGATCACATAATCCGCCTTCGCTTTGGCAACAGGCAAGGTTTGTCTCCGGGTCGATATGCCGTGTCAAATAAGTTAAAACGTAGAAAGCGTTTGTGCTAATGTCTCTACCGATAAAGATAACAGGTTGGCACGACGAAAAGGGATCCGTAGGAAATAGAATAATTGTTTGAGTGCCGGAGGTACCTTGGCTGCTTAAAGCCAATGTAGGCAATGCCATGTGTCTCTTTGTTGAAAGCTGGTTTACTCTGGGATTATGCTCATTCTTGCCAAAAAGAGAATAGCGAAGATCCGAATTGGTTCGTGTATTAGTTGATAGAAACTGTATAGGATACTCGTTACCGCCCACGGTAATATGTGGCTTTTCTCGATCGACCAAGCTAAATATAGAATTCATGAAGAAAAGGTCTCCGCTATCTAAAGCGTTGACAATAGTACCTGGGCTTGATACGACCGAACCATCAGGGTTAACCATTTGCTGATAGAGTGGTGCCGTCGTCGTAGCCATGGAGAATGATTGGTTGGTGTTATTTACAATCGTATCAAGAAAAACGTAATTGGGTGATTGTCTGCTGCCCAGTTCATTGAGCGTATCTTGTTTAACAAGCTGACTAAGTGGTCCGATAGGTGTTCCAAATCCAAATCGTGCGCTAAATGTGCCCCTTGTACAAACGACGTTGTTCATACTTCGCCGTCCCGAAGCATCCCGACACATTCCACAAGAAACAGGGTATCCCCACGGTTGCTGGCATTCGACTAGACTGCCGGGCTTTGGACCAAGCTCGGATAGGAAGGTCGAGAATCGTGGAAGCTCAGCTTGATATCCTTGTCCCTGGTCAGACGTCATAAAAAATGAGCCAGCTCCAGCATTTTTTAGTATCAGATAGCCGTAATTCGTGTGCTCAAGAAATTGGCCATTTAAGCGGACGAAGGGAGAAGGTTCTATGAGAACACTGTAAGCTATCGCTATAAGAAGGCAAATATGTAATGTATACTTCATGGTTTTCCTATTTAACATCGCCTAATCTCCGCTTCTAGTTAACTCTTTATTTAATTATATTAGTAAATTGCCTTGAAAGAAGTCAATTATTAAACACTTTTGAGTTAAAAAATACAAGAAACCAAACCTGCCATACTGGTAAAGTATTGATTTTTAGCCAATTTTTTTATTACCATTATTATTATTAAACGAAACTATAACGAAGGAGTAGCTTATGAGTACTGAGCCCGAAGCCAAATCTGTCCCGCATTCTGATCCGTCTTCGAAAAAGAAAGACGATAAGTCAGCAAAGCCGAATCAAGCACAAGAACCAAAAAAAGATACGCGGATTCCTTGTTGTGGCTAAAAGTGATAAGCACTTTGACCTTATTATTATCGGTGGGGGTCCTGGTGGCATATCTGCTGCGTTACGTGCAGAAGAACTCAATGTAAAGACCCTTTTTGTTAATGGAGGCTTGCCTCTCGGGGGGACTTGCTTGCATATGGGTTGTGTGCCTTATAACCGGCTCATGCATGTTGCGCAATCTATGCATGATGCACAAAAAGGATTTGCTGGTATTGAGTTTCGTTTAGAGCATCTCGATTTCAAAGCTTTAATGGCCGACGTACAAGACTTAATGAACTATTGGCAAATGCAAGACGAAAAAACAATTAAGGGCTTGAAGCACGTTTATTTTAAAAAAGGGTGGGCGCACTTTGTAACTCCTTATAGTGTTAATATCGGGTCTTGTATATACTCGGCAGACGTTTTTATTATAGCCGCAGGTGCAAGTGCCTATGTGCCTCAACTAGAAGGGCTACATGCTACGGGTTTTTTGACCCATGCAGATATTTTTTCACTTAAAGAACTTCCGGATAGCCTTCTTATCATTGGTGGTGGCTCTTTTGGCCTTGAGTGTGCACAAATTTTTAATCGTTTAGGGTGCAGTGTCACCGTTATCGAAGAGTCATCTCGCCTGCTTAAAAGAGGTAATAAAGAGCTCGTCGATTCGTTAGAAAGTATATTGCGGCGTGAAGGTATTAGGTTTTGTAAAAATGTGCAAATTCAGCGCGCTTTGAACCATAAAGGACGTAAGCTGCTACTTGTCGAAACATCTCGAGGTAGAAAAAAGTTTGAGGCGCAGGAAATTGTTGTGGCTCTTGGAAAAAAGCCTTTAACATCACATCTTAGACTTTCTTTAGCACGCGTGGCCACAGATTGTGCTGGAGGAATCAGCGTTGACGCTTATTTAAAAACAAGTGAGCCCCATATTTTTGCCGTAGGGGACGTACTTTCGATACCAATGCGCATCGAAACAACGGCCGTAAAAGAGGGAAGAATGGCAGTTGATAACGCTTTTAACAACGCAAAGCAGACGATCGATTATACTCTTATACCTTACAGTCTATCGACTGATCCCGCGCTTTCATTTGTTGGCATTGGAAAAAGCGATAAGGACCATTACACAATCTCGCTGCCCATGGAGTATGTGACCTACGCTAGTATTGTTGGATATACTGAAGGGTCGGTAAAATTGTTTGTACATAGTAAAACAGAGCGTATCTGTGGCCTGCATATGCTCGCAAGAGGCTCTCAAGAAGTTATTTCGCACGCGGCCTCACTTATACACGCACGCACAACTCTTTATGATATACAGAATTCGACATTTGTTTTTCCATCATATGCCCACGTATTTAAAATGCTTGCCTCTCAACGTAAAAGTTAATAGTTGAGGTCATGAATTTTCTCCTGAATGAATGTGAGAATGTCAGGCGAGAACGAAGGGTTTCTCAGCGCAGTATCAAGAGTTGCTTTGAGCCAACCACAAGGCGTTCCAACGTCATGTCGCTCTCCTTGTATTTTGTATGCAAGCACTCTGTGATGAGTCTTTTGTACAAGATATGAAAGAGCATCGCTTAATTGTATCTCCCCCTGCGCTGAGGGAGCTATAGCCTTTAATGCGTCCATAAGAGGGGGAAAGACTACGTACCTACCGACAATAGCAAAATTTGAAGGCGCTTTAGCAATGGCTGGCTTTTCAACGATGTCCTCCACCTGAAAGATACCCTCTTCTAATTTCTTTCCTACTTTAATAACGCCATAGTTTGGCAAATCGGATTGTTTGACTTCCAGCACTGCGACAACGGTTGCATTCTCTTTTTGAGCAACGTCAATAAGGTTTTTAAGCTCCGGTAAGTGGCCCAAAATAATATCATCGGGTAATAGTATCGCAAAGGGCTCCTTTTGCACGTATTGCTCGGCTTTTAGGATAGCATGACCCAGCCCAAGAGGTTGCGCTTGGTTGATGTAGCTATAGGTGGCTTTTTTGAGGTGTCGTAACTCCGGGCTTTCTGATTGCAAATAGTTTGCAATAGCTTGTTTTCGCTTGTTTATTATGATGCCAAAATGCTCAATGTTACTTGCTAACGCCTCTTCAATAACGTATTGAAGGGCTGGCTTATTCATGAGGGGTAAAAGCTCTTTTGGCACGGCGTTTGTAAGAGGTAAAAAACGTGTTCCTAGTCCTGCAGCGGGGATAATAGCCTTCATACTGTTTACTCGCTTTTGATAGTTTAAGCTGGCATCCAGTATAGCTCAAAAAATCGCATCATCAGTTTTTAAAGTTCCTCTTTTTGTTGAGGTTTTTGGCCTTTGAAAGCTTCATTAAGTATTTCTTCAAGAGTTTCAGGCCTCAGTTCTTTAATCGAATCACTATTTAGGCAATCTTGATAATGTAGCATTATGAAAGAGTGCTTTTGTTCATCACAGAAAAAGCCTGAGTCAAAAGCCACTTCATAACCTTCTAGCTTTAACATTTCGACAAGATTCATCGTATGTAGCCCGCCGATATTTAAGATTACATTTTCGGCGGCATCTGGTGAGAGAATAATCTTTAAAAGCTCGTGGTCAAGCGAGGGCAGAAATTTGTAAGAATCGAGCGCTTCTATGAGCTTTTGTGCGTCATCTATGTATCTATGGCCATAATAGATAAAATTGTCCAAGATCGATTTTTTACCCAAAATTCCAAACTTTTTTAAAAAATCATCCCAGGCATTTTTATAAACCACAAATGTATCATGAGTTTTGCTGATTGCTTGTTTGTTTTCGGGATGAACAACGTAGGTTTCTACGTCGTTCGCCGTTTTTATCATATCATTAAGGTCTTTGATAAGATTTTGAGCAAAATTATTCGGTGACAACTTAAGCGAAGCTTTAGAAAGAGCGCGGCACTTTGTTGCAAGAGCCAAGGCATTCGGATATTTGGCTTCATATGCCTGAATGAGCATTATGAGAATTTGAAGGATATTGTCGAGGTTTTTTCTAGGCTCAATCATTTGTATGTTTTCGAGGTCAAGAAATTGAGCAAGAAACACAATGCTTCCTAGAGCCATTTGATCCGCTACCTGTTTTTCAAGATGCGTTTTTTGTTCTGCAGTGCAATCGTCAGCGGTAAATCCTTCTAAGATGCACTTGCATACGAGTGTTAAAACAAGATCCTGGTCAAGCACTTTCTTTTGATCGACGTTATCTGTAGCGAGTACGATAGTAGCGGGTCCAGATGCCTGGATTCTTTTGAAAAAACTTTTTAGTACGAGTGCTTGATCATGGACTATCTTTTTAGCTTTCTCCATGGTCAAGTGCTTCGGTAATGACCAGGGCCGTAGATGCCGATGGCTGATACACCAAACATACTTAGAAGATCCTGATAATTCCCTTTTTTTTAAAACGGTGACATTCACAACAGTAGCTTTTAAGGTGAGTGTTACGCATAAGCCGAGAAACAGTAAGTATTTCATATGGTGCCCTTCGTACTGATAGTACGAATGAGTATACCCTATTTGTACTTAACCGTATATTTCTTTTTCTCTAATCTTTTGTCTCTTTGAGCTTATGTACATAAGCTGTTGTGTTGCTTGACCAGGTCATGGGAACGGTAAGCTCTTTTACGCGCTCAAAGTGCTCGTTTTCAGGAAGTTGAGTCAGAGTGACAAGGCGAAGGCCAGGTTTTAATTGAGCTAACTTGTCCACTATTTTTTTCATAAAATCTGTTGAAAAACAGGTTGATGAAATGTAAATAATGGTAGCGTCATCTAGAGGCGTATCAAGCATACTTTGTTCTTTAAAATGAATTTCTTTTTGAGGAAGTGTGCCGTTTTGAGCTACGAGCTTTTCTCTTACTTTTTGTGCATACCGTACGCGCGAAGGAGCGAGCTCTATGCCGATGCTTTTTTTGGCCGGTGTATCAAGGTACATTTGTAAGACAAATTTTCCAACACCGCAGCCCAGATCGTAAAAAACATCGTCTTTTGTTACACCTAGCTGACTCGCAACAAGAGCGGCTCCCTCAGGGGTTATTTCCCCGTATGTTGGGCTTGATCCATGGTCTGTAACGATTTTTTGTTCGCTTGCATCAATGCCATAGCCAGCCCTATCGTCATAGAGCTTGCTAATAAGCTTCTTGGTCTCTTCTATTGGGAGTGTTAGTGCCGTCATACTAAATACCGTTGTGTACAAGATCGTTTTTACAAAACGAATCATAAGTATACCTCGTCTGGTTTAGTTAATCCTTTACCAGTTTACTCATTAACATTTTATAATTGCAATGATTTTTTAAAATCTGCAAGAATTTATTTTAAAAAATATAATTTATGGGTTGAACGTTTAAAAGGAGAGTTAAACGTCAAACGGCATAAGCAAGAGATGCCCAGAAGGTTGAATTGTGTTGATGAAATCTATGCTCAGCTGGTCCAGTGTGTGAGAATGCGTAGAGGTAACCTAAAGTGATCGAAATAGGTGCCGAAAACAGCGAAGAATCATATGAGTACTTGAATGCAAAGGAGTGCTGAATGCCGCGCGGCGACAAATCCCTTATATTTACTTTGGCTCTGCTATTTTCAATTGTTTCGTTCCGACTTTCGCTATGGGCGAATGTAGGATTGTACGAAAGAATAAAATGGTGTTTTTCATCAGGGTCAAAAGTGGTGTCAAAGGTAATAAGAAGATCGACGTAATTACCAGGCTCCGTCTTAAAATGACCTATCGGGTCCTTTCTATAATCATTAATTGTAACATCTCGTTTAAAAAAATGGAGCCAGCGCACGGCAGTATGTAGCGTATACGTCAAGTAATCATTAGGGGTAAAGAGAAACGTCGAATCAGCTCTAAGACCAGCGCTTAAATGGGGAACGACTATAAAATCATTGCTCACGCCAGAATCTTTATGAAGCCCGGAAAGGCCAAAAAGCCCTTTTAGTGAACCCCATCCTAATGGACCAGTTACGATCTTTCCTATGCCAAAAATAGCATCGGAAAATCCAACATGCGTACGGGTAACGGTATTCGAAGCGAGCGTTTCATCATTTCGGTGAAAAAAGTGATACCTTTTACCAGAAATGGAACCAATATAATCAAGATCTATTCCAAGCAGTTTGTAATGCCACCGGAAAATAAGACCACGCTCATCTTGGTCGCAATGACCATCAAAAAAATGCACTTTTTCAACTTGTGCAAAGGGTGCAAAGGCGTAATGGGCTGTGTGTGGTACACACTCTTCTACGATATGCGGTTTTAAAGATTCTTCGAATGCGAGTCTAAAAACGGGTGATTGAGTTGTGCTCGAAAGGAAGAAAAATGATGCTTCATACTTCAACGTATCAGTATCGTCATCCCAGTTAAAATTGAATGAACGAAATTTGCGAAAAAATGACTCGAAAAAATCTTTTTTTGTATCTTGTTTCTCGGATGTGTCCTCTTTTTTGTTAAAAGAGGAATCCGTTTGTCCTGATTTATCTTTAAAAGGAAAATCTGAAAAAGAAACATCGCAGTTACAATAAAGGTGAGCCGAGTCCTCAGGTTGCATACAAATGCCTGTTTTTTCAGGTGAGCATGAGCAGACTTCATAGCTTCTCGAGCATTGTTCATCTTTGCCCTTGAGCTTTGCACAGGCTTGGGCCACTTTTACGTAATCAGCTGAGTTTCCACCGTTGTTAGGGTTGTCAGGGTGGGTTTTACCGAGCAGTCTTCGGCATGCCCTACCTATCTCTTTGTCGGTAGCATTTTTTGCGATACCAAGAACTCTGTATGGGTCTATAAAAGCAAATGTTTTAAAGGAAACAAGTACCAGGAGTAGTAATAGGTTATACTTTTTGAACATCGTCATAGGGCAAGTCTCATGTTTTATTTTGCTACACTTGTCCACATTTTACCATACTATTGTTTGATTTTCTATCAGCCTTTTTAGATTCAAAAACCTTTTTGTGAAAGATAAAAAAGTTCATCTTTCATGGTCTTAACGTTAAAAATTGATTCGAATAGTTAAGCTTTACAAGAATAACGCTTCATGTAATATATTTCTTGCAATCAGTGATTCGTTATATTACCAGGAGGAATGTTCATGAAAAAGCTTCTTATGGGTATTGCTTTGTGCTTAGCGTTCTTAGGTAACTGCTTTGTTGTGGCAGATAACATGGCCATCAAAGTTATTTTAGAAGGCCAAACTCTTATCGATGATGAATTTCCCTTTTTGCTTAACGAGGCCCAAAGAACTGCAGTTTCTGAAACTGACGGTACTATCTATACTTTTTGGTTTAAAGTAACTGAAGATGAAAAAGCCCATGATGATGAATCAGTCATTATTTATGCAACACTCACGAAGCAAAATGTTGGCGGCAAGCTCGAAATTATAGCAAGTCCAGTTATTTCCGCTTCTTGGAATGATCAGGCATCGATTCAAATGAGTAATACTAGCGGCGAGAATACTGCAATCATTTTAGAGCCTAAAAGATAATTGCTTTTTATTCGCCTATCGAACCGGTGACAATCTAACTTTACCTTATACGAAAGAGCTGAGATACAACTTCAGCTCTTTCTGCCATTTAAAAGATTTAATCGCCTTGCCAGATTCAAAACTTCTAGGATAAATATTAAGGTGCCATATCCCATGCTGCAGCACATATAGTCGGTGGCTTTTACTTGCGCCTAAAACTTGCTTTCATATAATAGAAACTCGACTAAAGGCGGTATGCCGTGTAAGCTATCTTCCAAAACGTATGTCCACTTTAGGAAATGTTTATGAAAAAGTTCATAGGTCTTGCTTTATGCCTGGCTTTCGCGGGCAACAATTATTTATCTGCAGATAGCTTAGCCGTCAAGGTTGTTTTAGACGGAAAGACTATTATTGATGTCGAAAAAGTATTTTTGCTTGATCGAATTGAGCAGATAGGGATTGCTGGAACCGATGGTAAAGTCTATATTTTTGAGTTTAAAGTAACTGAAGATCTGGACTATCGTATCGCGGAAGCCGTTACTGTTTATGCAACACTTTCAAAGCTAAGTTCCGATGGTAAACTCGATCTTATAGAAGCTACAATTATCACCACTCTTTGGAACCATCAAGCGTTGTATTCGGCTTGGGACAGTGAGGCCAATAAGAACATATCAACGTTCATCGTATCACCTAGAAAGACGATTTCTGTCTGAACTCTTTTATCTATAGGGTGGTAGCTATTTTTTAAAAGAAAGGAAGCTGTGCAAAAAGTGCTTATCGTTAACGTTTTATCTCCCGAAACGTACGCTGATTGCCATATTCCTGGCTCGGTTAACGTTCCTTTGGCAAATTTGGAGCGTGAATCGAAGCTTTGGAATAAGGATCAGTCAATCATCGTCTACTGTGCGAATTATGAATGTCCCGCGGGAAACAAAGCGTGGCATCTCCTTGACGGGTTAGGGTTTAAAAATGTGAGGGAATACGAGGGCGGCATGAATGAGTGGTATCAAAAAAAATATCCCGTTCAAGGCTCTTGTAAGGCTGAATATTTAAAAAAACCTGTTGCAAAAACGGAAGGCCATGATGGAAAGGTCAAGACTATAACGCATGAAGCGTTAAAAAAGCTTATTTCTTAGGCAATGCTCAAGATAAAGCCTATAGCTGACCCGTATAAAACGTATCTAAGCATATAAGCCACGACGCCATCGATACCATATCCGCTTGCAAATTGGCGTAGCGGCACTACTTTTCTTGCTTTAACGCACGCATTAACGGAATCACAGTAAGGAGCAAGAAAACCGCTAATGATTGCTTGCATTAAACCTAAAAAGCCACCCGCAATGATTGATGGCTCTATGCTAAATGTTTTAAAGACCCATACGTAGGCGTAAGCTATAGCTATGCTTGTAGCAAGATGGAGAAAGAGGGATGAAACGCCTGATAGTAGGTGACGTGGTGCAACGCTTATCATGGATGCTCTGTAGAATGGTATGTTAACGCGCGTAAGCCCAAGCCCACGCACTAACGTGGACCACAGGTCCATCAGAATGCCGCCAACAAGACCAGCCTTGAATATTTCTATCATAATGAATGTGTTTCCCTTGATGTGCATAAAAAAAGGTGGAACTACCCAGCTTATCACCAGACCCAGCGAGCTTGGCCCTTAAGTGCCTTGCCCGTGAGCAAGCTTATAGCTTATATTCCACCATCAATTCTCAGTATATCAGAAAATTAAATTATGTCAACTTTGAATTTGTTGTACTCAGCCACCAAAAGGGGCCAGGCAGAGTTGTTTTCGCCTGGCCCCTTTTGGTCTTTATTTTGATTCTGAAAACTCTGTATCTATAGGGCCTTGGCCGCCTCCTTCTGAGGAGTTGTTTTGTTGCCCTTCCTTATAGAGTTCAGAGGCTATCTTATGCCACGTTTGCATGAGTTCGTCAGTCTCTCTTTGCAGTGCATCGGCATCATTTTCATGCTCTTTTAATGTATTTTTAGCTTTCTCTAAAGCCTTTTGTATCGTTTCTTGATCGCCAGCAGAGACTTTGTCTTTGCTTGTGCTCAGCGTTTTTTCAATTTCTAAAATGAGGCCATCGAGGCGATTTCTCTTTTCAACTGTCTCACGAATCTTTTTGTCTTCTGCTTCGTGTTCTTTCGCTTCGTTTACCATGCGCTCGATATCTTCTTTACTAAGACCGGTTGTCGACGTGATGGTGATACGCTGTTCTTTGCCTGTTGCTTTGTCTTTTGCAGACACGTGAAGAATGCCATTCGCATCTATGTCAAAAGTCACTTCAACTTGAGGTACGCTACGAGGAGCTGGTGGTAAGCCTTCAAGTCTGAATTGACCAAGCATTTTATTATCTCGTGCAAGCTCGCGCTCACCCTGCACTACCTTAATATCAACGGCCGTTTGATTATCTTCAGCCGTAGTAAATATTTGGGATTTACGCGTTGGAATGGTGGTGTTGCGCTCAATAAGGCGCGCGGTAATACCGCCGAGTGTCTCAATACCGAGCGAAAGTGGCGTTACGTCAAGCAAAAGAACTTCACGAACTTCTCCCGTCAATACTGCTCCTTGAACAGCAGCACCCACAGCCACGGCCTCATCAGGGTTTACTGACTTATTAGGCTCTTTGCCAAAATAGTCTTTAACAATCTCTTGTATCTTAGGCATTCGGGTAGAGCCGCCCACCAAAATGACTTCATCAATCTTATTCGGAGATATTCCTGAGTCTTGAACTGCTTGCTTTGTTGGTTTTAATAGCCTTTCAAAAATATCACTGCACAGTGATTCAAGCTTTGCGCGAGACAATTTCATAACCAAGTGCTTTGGTCCCGAAGCATCAGCCGTAATATAGGGCAAGTTAATTTCAGTCTCATGGAGTGTAGAAAGTTCTATCTTGGCCTTTTCAGCCTCTTCTTTTAAGCGCTGCAGAGCCATGCGGTCATTTTTAAGATCAATGCCCGTATTTTTTTTAAACTCATCAATTAAATAGGTAACTATCCTATTGTCAATATCATCTCCACCAAGGTGTGTATCGCCGCTCGTTGCTTTTACCTCTATGACCCCTTCATTAACCTCAAGAATAGAAATATCAAAAGTGCCGCCACCAAAGTCGAATACCGCAATGGTGCCATTTTTCTTTTTATCAAATCCATAGGCTAAGGCAGCGGCAGTAGGCTCGTTAATGATTCGGCGTACTTCTAGTCCAGCTATTTTCCCTGCATCTTTTGTCGCTTGTCTTTGGGCATCGTTAAAGTATGCGGGTACCGTAATAACCGCTTCAGTGACCGTTTGACCAAGATAGCTTTCAGCTGCTTGTTTTAGTTTTGTTAATATCGCCGCAGATATCTCTGGAGGCGTGTATTCTTGACCTTGGACCATTATGGCAACGTCTCCATTTGGCCGACGTACGACACGGTAAGGTACTAAGCTTATTTCTTTTTTAATTTCATCATAGGTTTGACCCATGAACCTTTTTATTGAGTATATGGTATTTTCTGGATTGGTAACTGCTTGCCTCTTTGCAAGCACACCAACAAGCCTTTTGCCATCTTTAGTAAAAGCAACCACTGAAGGTGTCGTATTTTGGCCCTCTTGGTTTGGTATAACCTTGGGAGTTCCTCCCTCCATAACCGCCACTACCGAATTGGTAGTTCCTAAGTCAATGCCTATTATTTTCTTAGCCATACGTTTTCAATTCCTGCTTTTTTTGAGTTGTGACATTTTGATTATATACATTAACATCTTGTATTTTTGAGGTCAAGCACTATGCTCACATTTTTTGAGTGTGATAGACTCAACTTTTTATTTCGAGGTTAAGCAAAAAGCTGGTTGAATGGTTATCGATCAGATTAGGGTGGATAGGAATCGTTAGAAAGACGAAACGTTCGCTAAAAATCAGGGGAGTGCTGTTGAATGTCTTAACTATAATGTGTAAGCTCGGACACTGCATGCAGATAATCACTTGAAATATCTGCAAGAGTGGCGACTTCGGCAAAAATATTGAGGGCTTCATTCATCGTAGGTATAACCCAAGCAAGGTGGTACAAAAACAGTTGAGAAAAGCAATGCACCCAGAATTGAAGATGTCATGTTTAGATCGCACATTTATATGTTGGATTATTTAATAATGTGCATACTATTTTAATGTTTCAAGCCGATATCGACAGATGGTACATCTACGGTGGCAAATGAGGAACATGTTGGCATAAAACGTATGGTTAATGATTTTGGTTAACTCTAATTTCGGGGGTTTTATTTAAGGCTAAAGAAGCTGGCTTGCGCTTTTTGCTTGTTTGTATAAGCTTGCGTATGGTTAAAGGAAGCTGGCCGTTGCAGGTTAAGCTATCAGAAGGAGAAGTTAATGAAAATTACTACTTTACTCAGTGTAGTATTATCGCTTATGGCGAGTGTGCAATCTCTAGCTATGTGTTCCTTGCAGTCAGGTACTTCATATAATGAGTCTCCCGGTTCTTTTGGTCCCCAATCAGTGGCATTTTCTCTCAATGGCTTATATTGCGCTACTGCTAATTACGACACAGATAATGTAACACTATTTCGGGTTGGGTCAGGAGGTACATTAAGCGGGGGAACTTTATATGCTTTACCTGTTGGTTCTAGGGGACCTCTCTCAGTGGCTTTTTCGCCTTCAGATAATTATTTAGCAAGTTCTAATGCTACAAATGATGTGACGATATTTACTGTAGGAATAGGAGGCGCATTAAGTGGAGGAGCGTCCTATTCTTTACCCGCCGCTTCTACAGGTCCTAACTCGGTAGCGTTTTCACCAAATGGCTCTTATCTTGCTACAGCCAATTCGACCTCAAACAATGTAACAATATTTACTGTAGGAACAGGAGGCGCATTGAGCGGAGGTACCTCATATCCTTTACCCGCTGGTTCTACGGGTCCCGCATCAGTAGCATTTTCACCAAACGGCTCTTATCTTGTAGTTGCTAATTCTGGTGGTTCGAATAATGTAACAGTATTTACAGTTGGTGCAGGTGGAGCTTTAAACGGAGGAGTGTCATACGCTTTGCCTGCCGGTTCTACATGGCCCATTTCAGCAGTATTTTCACCCAATGGCGCCTATGTAGCTACCGCTAATTATTTCTCTAGCAATGTAACAATATTTACTGTAGGAGCAGGAGGAGTTTTAAGTGGAGGAACATCGTACCCTTTACCAGCAGGTTCTTCTGTTCCTTTTTCAGCAGCTTTTTCACCCTCGGGTTCTTATCTAGCTATTGCTAATAACAGCTCCAATGATGTAACAATATTTTCCGTAGGGGCGGGAGGAGTACTCAGCGCAGGAACGTCGTATGCTTTACCTGCTGGTTCTCTAACCCCGTGGTCAATAGCATTTTCACCTTCGGGTTCTCATCTAGCTACCGCTAATTATAATTCGAACAGTGTAACAACATTTGCTGTAGGCGCCGGGGGAGTTTTAAGCGGAGGCACATCATATGCTTTACCAGCTCCTGGTGTGCAACCTTCTGCAGTAGCTTTCTCGCCTTCGGGTTCTTATGTAGCTACCACTAACAGCAGTTCAAATAATGTAACAATATTCGCCGTAGAGGTAGGGGGAATTTTAAGCAGGGGAGCATCATATACTTTACCTTCTGGTTCTACCGGTCCTGGGTCAATAGCATTTTCTCCATCAGGATCTTATCTAGCTACTGCTAACTATTCCTCGAGTAATGTAACAATATTTACCGTAGGCGCAGGAGGAGTATTAAGTGGAGGAACTTCATATGCTTTACCGGCAGGTGCTAGCAGCCCTACCGCGGTAGCCTTCTCGCCAAGTGGATCTTATCTAGCTACTGTTAATTTGTCATCAACTAATATTACAATATTTACGGTGGGCGCAGGGGGAGCCTTAAGTGGAGGAACTTCGTACGCGTTACCGGCAGGTTCGAGCTATCCTGAATCTGTAATGTTTTCCCCCTCCGGTAACTATGTGGCTGTAGCTAACCTCACTTCAAATAACGTATCAGTATTTACGGTAGGGGCAGGAGGAATTTTAAGCGGGGGAACATCATACGCTTTACCTTCTGGTTCCACAGGTCCTTGGACAGTAGCATTCTCGCCATCGGGCAATTATCTAGCTACCGCTAATTATTACTCGCATGATATCACGGTATTTACGGTTGGGGCAGGAGGAGCCTTAAATGGCGGAATATCTTATCCTTTTAATGGTAACGCTCAATCACTAGCGTTTTCGCCATCAGGTAGTTATCTAGCTACCGCTGAAAGTGGCTATATTACCATATTTACGGTGCAAGCAGGTGGAGCATTAAGTGGGGGAATGACATACGCTTCACCGCAGGGCGTGGTCGGAAATGGTGCATCAGGATTAGCATTTTCACCATCAGGCACATACTTGGCAGCGGCTAGCTACGGCGTGTCCGGTGTCACTTTATTTACAGTAGAATCAGGAGGAAATTTAACTAGCAATACAAGTTTCTCAGGAGTATTTTCGCCATCAGGTGCTTACTTAGCTACTATCGATAGCAGCTCAAATAGTGTGACAATGTTTAAGGTAGGGGCAGGAGGAGCTTTGAGCTCCGATATTGTGTATGCTTTGCCCGCTGGTTCTGGCAATCCCTACTCAATAGGGTTCTCGCCGTCAGGCGCATATGTTGCTACAGCTAATTATGATTCCAATGATGTTACAGTCTTTAATGTTGGACCAGATGGAGACTTAAGTGCTGGCACATCTTACTCTTTACCTGCTGGATCTACTAATCCTCGCTCACTAGCATTCTCGCCATCTGGCAAGTATTTAGCGACTGCTAATGTTGGTTCAAATAATGTAACCATATTCACCGTAGGAGCGCAAGGAGCCTTAAGTGGAGGCTCTTCATACGCCTTATCAGCTGGCACCGCTAATCCTGTATCAATAGTATTCTCGCCTTCTGGTAACTATCTAGCTGTTAGTGACGCTACTACCGATACTGTAACAGTGTTTACCGTAGGAACTGGCGGTTCTTTAACTGGAGGCACTTCATATGCTTTACCCGCTGGGTCTACATATCCAGTCTTTGTGGCATTCTCACCTTCAGGTACCTATTTAGCCACCGTTAACAATACTTCTAATGATGTAACAGTATTTACGGTTGACACTGCGGGAGCTTTAAGTGGAGGTATATCCTATGCCTTACCTGCTGGTTCAACTAATCCTCAATCACTGGCATTTTCGCCTTCTGGCGCGTATTTGACTGTTGCTAATGAGGGTTCGAATACAGTGACAGTGTTTTCTGTGGGGACAGGCGGAGTCTTAAGTGCTGGTATTTCGTACGCACTACCTACTGGATCCATAAATCCTTACGGTATAGTATTTTCGCCTTCTGGACAATATGTTGCTACTATTAATAGCCCTTCAAACGATATAACCGTTTTTACTGCTGCAAGCTGCTTTGCAAGCCTTGCCAACCCTGGAATCTCTTATTCCTTACCTTCAGGCTCTCAAAAACCTGATTCGGTGGCATTTTCGTCAAATGGCGTGTACCTTGCGACGGCAAATTATAAGACAAGCGATGTAACTTTTTATTCAACAAATTTAGGAAGCGCTTTGAATGGTGGAATTTCCTACTCGCTGCCATCGGGATCATTGTTTCCTTCTGATGTTGCTTTTTCTTTTGATACCTCGTATCTCGCTACCTCTAATAGCGGGTCGAATGATGTTACCTTATTTAAAATAGCGACAGGACAATTAATGAGCGGAACGTCATATGCTTTACCTGCTAACTCAGCGGACCCTAGTGCACTCAGTTTCTCTCCCAATGATGGTTATCTTGCGGTAACTAACAGCAACTCAAACGATGTGACTATATTTAAAATAACAGCAGGTGCATTAACCGGAGAGATTTCCTATGCATTGCCGGCAGGATCATTAGCTCCTGTCTCAGTAGCTTTTGCGCCGGATGGCTCATATCTTGCTACAGCAAATGTTGGTTCGAATGATGTAACACTCTTTCAGGTGACGGGGGGTATACTAAGTGGAGGGGCTTCTCAGAATTTACCAAGCAGCTCCAACAGGCCACGTTCAGTAGTCTTTTTACCATCTGCCAGTGGTGGACTTCTTATTGCCACTGCTAATAGTGATTCGAATGATGTTACGATCTTCCCTATCAACGCTGGTCTATTGAGTGCGGGACAATCATATCCTTTGCCCCTAGACGCCGTTAACCCACACTCTCTTGCCTCTTCATCGACAGGTGCATACCTTGCTACTGCCAATACGGGTTCGAATAGTATTACTCTCTTTGCTATTAATGGCGATATGTTAGATCTGGGCACTTCTTATGCTTTGCCTATGCAGTCTGATGATGACGTAGCAGTAGCCTTTTCACCGATTGTTTCAAGTAATGGAGCCACGGTACTCGCAACGGCAAATAGCGCATCAAATGATGTATCGGTTTTTCCTCTTCTTGGTTCCGGGACTGGAGACGGTGGTAGTTTACCGTTAGACGTTATTATAGGAACAACGGTGGGAATACCGGTAGGTCTTGCGGTTTTAGCGATAGGAACAAGCATAGTTGGTTTCTTTGTATATAAGTACGTGCGCCGGTATCGGCCAGCAGGCAATGTTAATTTTACTGGTGCAGAATCATCCCAAACTCTCTAAAACCCTTACATATATATCAACGCATAATGATCTAAAGTGCTATACTGCCCTTATGTCCACTATAAGACAGTTTGTCCAGGCAAGGTGACTGACCCTTGACCTCAGGCAAAAACATATTTATGTGCGCAAGATCTTTGCTTTGATGGGACGTTTGCTCAATATGAAGAATATGTTATAATAGACGCGGGTAAAAGCCTTTAAAGATGTATAGTCTTAAAAAGGTTGAGCCCATGTTTTTGTTGTATGAAAAAGTGGTATACGCGGGGCATGGCGTAGCACAAATAACGCGTATTATTGAAAAAGTAGTTGGTGGCTACAAAAAAAGCTATTACGAACTACGTTTTCTTAATAAAGATATGACCGTGCTTGTACCAATTGAAAATATTGAAACGGTTCCTATTAGGCCTTTGAGTTCACCTGAAAATGTATCTACTGCTCTTCAGGTCTTAGCTCAACCAGCTCGCAAATTAAATGCGTACGAATTTACGGCAAGCAGCTGGAATAAAAGAAATAAAGAGTATCAAACAAAATTAAGAGCTGGAGGATTGAGGGAATTGTCTGAGATTTACCGCGACCTCAAATGCATTGAATTGCAAAAGGAACTCTCATTTGGCGAAAAAAGCCTTCTAGGTCAAATAGAGACCTTACTTGTTGAAGAAATCTCTCTGGTTGAAAAAGTCGAGCATGAGGTGGCTTTAGGACAGTTGAGATCGTTATGCTCTTTACAAGCAAAGACACAACGCGCTAACGAGCTTGTCTGAAAAATTTTTTAGTGAGCTGCTGAGCTGTAAAAAGGCTCAGCAGCAATGTAGGCAGACACACGATGGATTTTATTATTCTTTACGGTCCGACAGGGGTTGGTAAGACCGATCTTGCTTTAGAGCTTGGAAAACATATTCCCATTGAGATCATTAATGCTGACGTGGGACAGCTTTACGAACCTCTCACCATTGGAACTGCAAAACCAGCATGGCGAGAACAATCCATTGCCCATCACTTATTTGACGTTATTACCGAACCAATTGACTATAACGCACATACGTACCGGTCAGAGTGTTTAAAGCGTATCGGCGAAATTAAGGAGAGGAAAGCCTTGCCCTGCATAGTAGGTGGCACCGGGTTTTATATAAAATCGCTTTTTTTTCCTGTTTTAGAGACATGCAAGACTTTTTCTTTACCCGAAGAGCACGAAATGAGTTGGCAAGCTTTAGCTGCAATTGACCCCGAAAGGGCGGCAGCAATACACCCAAATGATAAGTATCGTATTGAGCGCGCCCTTATTCTCTGGTACAGTAAAGGTATAGTTCCCTCAAAGGTAAGACCTAAATTTGAGCTTTTGGGTAACTGTTTGTTCATCTACCTTGACAGGGATACCAAAAATCTAAAAATTAGAATTAGCAACCGGACGAAAGATATGTTGCAGCAAGGGTGGATTGATGAGGTAAGGAATGTTTCTTCACCGTGGAAGAGCTTTTTAAAGCTAAAGGGTTTAATGGGTTATCGGGACATTGTGCGCTATCTTGAAAACGATTCTACTGACGTATCAAAGCTTGCGCATGTCATCGAAAAGCAGACATGGGCATACGCTCGCCGTCAAAGAATTTTTTGGCGCTCTTTAAAAAAATCGTTGTCTGAAGCTCAAGAGAGTATACGTACGGAGGAAATAGATTTGAGTATAGAAAATGTGCAAGAAGCTGCGCATAGGCTAATTGGTGTTCTTGGCTCTTCTTATAAGGAGCATTAAAGTATGGCACTAAAAGAAGAAGAATCAAATCTTGTGCTTACGTCTCGGGAGCTTGGAAAAATTATTGCCCTTACTCTTGTTGTAATGCTCTCTGTTTTTATAGCTGGCTATTATTTGGGCAAGAAGGGACATAGTGAAGAATTATCAGAATTCGTAAAAAGAGATGCATTTGCAGATCAAATATATTCTTCATTATATGCTTTATATGGGACCGCTTCCCGCGTTAATGAAGATGAGGAATAAGACCAATAGGAATGGGTACACATGATTGGAACGATACGTAGACATTTTAGTAAAAAAGCCCTCAATATCATTGTGGGAGTAACGATAATCTCGATGTCCGGGATTACTTTTATAGTTTCACATTTCTTGCAACGCACTCCAGCAAAAGGGAGCATAGCCACCATTGATGGCTACGAAGTCGGTAGAAGCGAATTTTCTCGTAGAGTTGCCCAGGAGCAACAGAGGGAGAGCTTTTTGCGACAACTAACACCTAATCCGGAAGTGTTTTTCAAAGCATATGGGTTAAAGGAATCAGCTGAAGAAAGAGCGCTTGATGCTTTAGTGCAGCAAAAAGTTCTTGTGTCATTTGCTGATTCGATGGGCCTTGTTTTATCACCCGATTATATTTCCGAGAAATTGTCTGATCCTCAAACTGCGTCAAATTTGTTAGGAGATTTTATTCCTGCTCAAGCAGTTACTCAGGAAGGCATTAACTATAAAGATCTGCTTAAAATGCTTCAAAAAGTGGGTGTTACTGGGCGTTGTTTAGAAGAGATTGTTGAAGAGCGCCTTAAAGGTGAGTTTGTTAATACTATCGCAAGTTCAAGTGCTTATGTTCCTCAGGATGCGGTGAGAGATGAATTTGATCGAACATATCGCCCGCGGCAGTTTTCTGTCATTAAGCTTTCATTAGATCCGTACCTTAAAGTCGCTGAGGCACAAAAGCCAACGGATGAAGAGCTTAAAAGGGCATTTGAGGAAGGCAATAAGCGTGCTCATCGTTATTGGAAGCCCGAACAGAGAACGGGTAAAGTCTGGACCTTTAATCACCCTGCTGAAGATTTTGTCGCACGAGCTGACGTAGCCATCAAGGAGGGTGGTGCCGCGCTCGAGGAATTTATTAAAAAGCTGGATGGTGCCGTAAGCACTATCGGGCCTACAGAGCGTAAAAATGAGTTGCTTGTGCGTAAGTTGTATGGTGTAAAAGAGGGCGATTCGGTAGCTTTTACTTCTGCTTCCGGTGAACCGAATAGCCGCGGCTTTATTGTTGAGGTGACTAAAGTGGAGCCTTCTGTGGAGCGCACTTTTGAAGAAACTAAGAGTAGTGTGGAAAAAGATTACCAGTTAGCTACTGCTGCAGAAAAGCTTTCCCACGACCTCGATGAATTGAAAGTTATGGATCAAGCGACATTGGATGCTTGGGTTCGTGACCATCAAGCAAAGACCCTTACAACTGATTTTGTGACCTCTGATGATCCTCAAAAATGGCAATCTCTCGAAAAGGAGGGTTTAAGTTCCCAAGAAATTACACAACTTTTTAGCATGGATGCACTATCAGATAAAAAAACGATCCTTAACCCAACCAATGGATATCTAGTGCAGCTCTTGTCTTGGGGACAGGCTGATGATAAAAAGTGGACCGAAAAAAAGGCTGAAATTTTTGATCGTTTGATGGACCAAGAAGAAGCTCGAGTGGCAAGTGGCTTTGTTGCTTCTTTAGAGAAAAATGCTAAAATTAAGAGTAATCAACCTCTCTTTAATCGTCGTTAAAAAGTGAGCAATAAGCGTGAGTGAAAAAGTAGTAAAAGATACGGAGTTAAGCTCCAAGCAAAAGGCTCTTGAAGTTGTCTTTTCCCAGATAGATAAAGCGTACGGCAAAGGCTCTGTGATGCTTCTCGGGCAGAACTCGGCCACCCAAATAGAAACTGTTTCTACAGGCTCTCTCCTTATTAATAGTGCTATTGGTGCGGGCGGATTTCCCCGTGGGCGCGTTACGGAAGTGTATGGACCAGAAGCGTCTGGTAAGACTACATTGGCGCTCCATGCGATTGCAGAGTGCCAGCGGTCGGGAGGAATTTGTGCTTTTATTGATGCGGAGCATGCTCTTGATCCTGTATATTCAAGTAAGCTTGGCATCAATATCAACGATCTTATTATTTCTCAGCCCGATTATGGCGAACAGGCTTTGGATATAGCCGAGATGCTTATTCGCTCTGGTGCTGTAGATCTCATCGTTATCGACTCTGTTGCAGCGCTTGTTCCTAAAGCTGAGTTAGAAGGCGATATGGGAGATCACCATGTCGGCCTTCAGGCACGTCTTATGTCGCAAGCTTTAAGAAAATTGACTCCTGTGGTTCACAAATCAAAAACGGTTCTTATCTTTATTAACCAGATACGGCAAAACATTAACGCAATGGCATTTGCCAATAAAGAGGTAACAACGGGTGGTAATGCCCTTAAGTTTTATGCTTCTTTAAGGATAGAGGTAAGGCGGATTGAAAGTCTTAAAGATAAAGATGGTGGTCACAAAGGTAATCGAGTTCGTATCAAGATTGCTAAAAATAAGATGGCTCCTCCTTTTAAATGTGTTGAGGTAGACCTTTTATTTGGCGAAGGCGTGAGTAAAGAGTATGATGTCTTAGATGCTGCCTTAACGAGTGGAATTATTACGCAATCTGGGTCATGGTTTTCATTTAATGGTGAAAAGATTGCACAGGGACGAGATCAAGTTGCACATACGCTTAAAGGGGACGCAAAATTCATGGCGGACGTCAGGCAGCGTGTACTTGAGGCTCTAAAAAATAATGTCAAAATTGATCAGCTTGTACGCGAAGAGTAAAAAGAAATGACGTTATCTAAAACAAAACCAAATGAACCGGGTCCTTTTATTAATGAAAGGATCAGATATGAAAAACTTCAGCTTATTATGTCTGATGGTAAGAATGAAGGCGTCGTGACGCGAGACTTTGCGTTACGTGCCGCACGTGAAGCTGGCTTAGATTTAGTAATTATTGCCGAAAGTGGTAAGGACGGTATTCCCGTCGCAAAAATTATGGACTACGGTAAGGCGGTGTATGCTAAAAGGAAGCAAGTCGCTGATGCTCGCAAAAAGCAACACGTTATCCAGATTAAAGAACTGAAAATTCGTCCTAAGATTGGCGAGCACGATTTTCAAACGAAAATGAATCAGGCTCTGGGCTTTCTTAAAGAAGGTAAAAGGGTTAAATTTACGCTAGTCTTTAGGGGTCGTGAGAATGCTATGAAACAGGAACACAGTGCGGTTCTGTTTGACAAAATTTACCAGGTCTTAACGAATTCCGATGTTGCAGCATTGCTCATTCAAGAAAAATCTGAAAGAGAAGGTCCTGGCGATGGTATGCTCTACAGGGTATATTACTTAAAAAATAAATGAGGGGGATTAAATGCCTAAAGTCAAAACCCATTCTGGGGCAAAAAAAAGACTAAAAAAATTGAAAAGCGGATTGGTTAAAGGTGCTCATGCAGGTCGAAGAAAAAAATTATCGCATAAGACTGCAAAGAGAAAGCGCTTTTTGCGCACTAAGCTTATGGTTTGTCCCGCAGATCTTGGTCGCGTGCTGCAAGTTTTACCTTATTAATAATGACGACTAGGAACTGATATGACTCGAATAAAACGTGGTATCGTTGTAAAAAAGCGCCATAAACGTTTATTAAAACAAACGAAAGGCAATTGGGGACAACGAAAGAATGTTTTCAAGCGCGCAAAGCAGACATTGATGCGTGCTTTAGCATTTGCTTTTAAAGGCCGCAAGTTAAGAAAGCGTGATGTGCGCTCACTTTTTATTGTCCGTATTAAAGCTGCGGTACAAGGGCGCGGATTGAAATATAGTACCTTTATACACTCTCTTAAAAAGTCGAATATAGAGCTTAATCGAAAGATGTTGAGCCAATTAGCTGTTTATGACCCGGCGGCTTTTGATCGAGTTATTGAGTGCACTAAACAGTAAGATCCTTGACTTTCAAAGGGCGCCATTATTAAAATCAGGGACGTTGGTTTAAATGCTTGTGCACGTCTAAAAAGGGAGAAGCTAATGGAGCAATTGGGTGTCCTTGAAAAGAAGCTGATGTTGCTGATTGAGAGTAAGAAGCAAGATGTGCAACGGATCGCGGACCTTGCTTCTGAGGTAGATCAACTCAAAGAAGAGAAAGTAGTGTTAAGCGATCAATTTGCGCAAGAGAAGGAAATGGTTCTTCATTTTCAAGAGGAAAACACGTCCTTGCGCTCGCAGATTGAAAAACTCGAAGATACTTTGCTTGTTCGCCATCAAAATGTGGAAGGCCTCAATCAAGAGCGTGAGCTTACTAAAATGGCAGTGGATGATCTTATTAAGAGTATTGACGTCTTGTTTGAAGCTGAGCAGTAGCGATGAATACGATGAAAAAATACAAGGTTTCGATTTTTGGAGAATCGTATACTCTTGTAAGCGATGAACCTGAAGAGCTTCTTACTGAGTCTGCAAAACACATTGATGAGCTTATGAGGCACTTGGCGGAAAAATCGGGGTTATCAGAGACGAAGCGTATTGCAGTACTCGCTTCATTACATGTCGCTACGAAGCTAAAACAACAAGAAGTTGAGCTTGAGCGCTTTGCCATTAAGGAGCTTGAACTTGCGCAGCGTATAGATAGCGAGCTTCTATCTTCTTGAATATAAAAAGTGCTGCAGGGATGTAGACTTGTGGCACTCATTTTCCTTACGCGGGCATCCATAGGGACCAACTGGGAGAATTGCAACGATGAAAGGAAATGCTGTATGTTCGCAGCACTTATCCCTACGGTGGGTGCTCTACTACTCACCATTGGTAGTTTGTTACTTTTACTAGCAAAGAAGAAATTTGATCGTGCTCGTCAACTATTGCTTGAAGCGCAAAACAAGCATGAAGAAGTAAAAAAGGAAGTTGAGACCGAGCGTCGAGAAGCATCTTTAAAATTAAAAGACGAGCTTTATAAAAAGCGCAGCGAGTTTGAACTTGAGATAAAGAGAGAGCGTGTTGAGCTTGAGCGGTTCCAAACAAAATTGAACGTAAAATACGAAACAATCGAAAAAAAAGAGCAGAGACTAGAAGAAACGCAGAGAGAATCTCAGCAAAAAGAGCGGTCGCTGTCCCGATTGAGCGATCAGCTGCGTATCCACGAGCAAAAATTAAAGCAGCTCTATGAAGATTTAATTACTAAGCTTGAGCACGTTGCTGGCATGACCCGAGATGAAGCGCGTCAAACGCTTTTTGAAACACTCCAAGCCGAAGTCAAGCATACCCAAGAAAAATGGATACAAAAGGTCGAGGAAGAATCAAAGGCCGTGGCTAAAGAAAAAGCTGTCGACGCTGTCGTTACGGCTATGCAGCGATACGTGGCGGATCAAGTTTCTGCACATTCCTCCTGTGTGGTCCATCTTCCCAACGAGGAAATGAAAGGACGTGTCATTGGCAAGGAAGGGCGTAATATTAAGGCTCTTGAAATGGCTACTGGCATGGAATTTGTCATTGGGGATACTCCAGAAGTTATAACAATATCCGGTTTTAATCCTATTCGACGGGAAGTTGCCCGGCGCTCGCTTGAGCGTCTCATTACTGATGGCCGTATTAATCCTACGCGTATTGAGGAAACAGTTACTCAATGCGAAAAAGACATCGAAGAGATGATTGAGGAGTATGGTAAAAAAACCATTTTGCAGTTCAACCTCCAGGGAATTAAACAGGAAATGGTTTCGTTACTGGGCCGGCTTCACTTTAGAACGAGTTATTCTCAAAATGTGCTTACGCACAGTGTCGAGGTTGGCCTTTTTGCGCGTGTTTTGGCCGAAGAATTGGGCCTCCCAAATCCGGAGCTTGCTTTAAGGGGTGGCTTACTCCATGACATTGGTAAAGCTTTATCGGCTGAGCATGACGGTCCTCATGCGCTTCTTGGTGCAGAGGTGGCAAAAAGGTGCGGTGAAGATCCACTTGTTGTCAATGCAATAGGTGCTCACCATGAAGAGATTTCTTTTGCTTCTATCTATAGCCCTCTTGTAATGATAGCTGATACTATTTCAGCCTCTCGCCCTGGTGCACGCCGTGAAACGCTTACTGCGTACGTAAAGCGCCTTGAAAAGCTTGAAGATTTAGCGGCCCATTTTGTTGGTGTCAAAAAAGCATATGCGCTGCAGGCTGGGCGAGAAATTCGTGTTATTGTTGAGGAGGATATGCTCGATGATGACAAGGCGCTCGTTTTAGCTCGTACACTTGCAGAGCGGATCTCTCGAGAAATGACCTTTCCTGGGCAAATTAAAGTAAACGTAATACGCGAAAAGCGCGCTATAGAGTACGCAAGATAACTATATGAATAATCTTCGAGTTTTAATAATTGGTGACGTAGTCGGTAATCCTGGTCAGTCAATTCTGCAAAAATCATTACCAGCTCTCAAAGATTCCCTCAAATACGATGCTCTTATTGTAAATGGTGAAAACAGCGCTGACGGCAAAGGTATTACGTCACACATAATGCACTTTTTTAAAAGTCTCGGTGTACATATGGTTACTTCTGGAAACCATATATGGCAAAAAAGAGAAATTTGTTCCTACTTTAGCGAGTATCAGGACCTTTTAAGGCCAGTGAACTTTCCGAGCGGCTGCCCAGGCAGCGGCATAGGCCTTTTTACCGTGCAGGGAACTACCGTAGGCGTTATCAACGTTCAGGGGCGAGCATTTATGCGCGAATTTGTTGGTTGCCCCATCCGTGCAGTAGAATCGGCGCTAACGTTTTTAAAAACCCGCACAAAAATTGTCATTGTTGACATGCATGCCGAAACGACATCCGAAAAAGTTGCTTTAGGCCTCTATTTTGATGGCCAGGTAAGCGCAGTTGTTGGCACGCATACCCACGTGCAAACTGCCGATGAAAGAATTTTGCCTCAAGGTACCGCCTATATTACCGATCTTGGAATGTGCGGTGCTCTTAACTCAGTTATCGGAGTCAAAAAAGACGCAATCATTTACAACATGCTCACTCAAATGCCGACACGCTTCGATATAGAGACCACACCCCCGCTCATCCTTTCTGGGGTATGGATAGACATCGACAAGGCTTCAGGTAAGGCCGTCGATATCGGTCGAGTTCGTGTCATAGAATAAGTTGTCCTAGCGCTTTCTCTTACCGTTTCTCTCATAAAAAAGTACCTAAAATTATTGCATTTTATAATTGCACTTTTGTATTATTGTAGTGTATTAAAGTGAAGAAATGCATAATTTTTTTACACAAATTGTTTCAATCTTATAGGAGATTTACTATGGCAGATACTAACAATCGCGGTATGAAGGGTCATCCTTCTGAAGCTGAAAAAACGCATGGTACTCAAATGGGTACAGAGCATAGATCAGAAAAAGGCGCAAGTTCAACTGGTGATATGGGTGCTGGAAAGACTACAACTCGCCAGATGCCTTCGGATGTCTCTGCTGGCGCCAAAGACGCAGGTCACAAAGAAAAGTAAAAAGCTTTTATCTACTTATTAGGAGAAGCGATGGCTAAACGTAATAAGCAAAAAAAGGCAGCACAGCAAGCTAATGCGATGCCTCAACAAGGCCAGCAAGCAAAGCAAGCTGCACCTCAGAGTCAAACAAGTCCACAAGGACAGAAACAAGGAAAGTAGGAGTTAGTTATGAACAAGAGAACATTAGCAATATTTGCATTATTATTAGGTTCAAGTGCAGCTTTAGCCCCGGCATTGCATAGATGGGGATACGGTTGGGGAAATGGTTGTTGCGATCGTTGCGCTAGCTGCGATGGTTACTCTCGCGGATGGGGCTGGTGGTAATAACACCATAACCTTGAATGGGGGCTCTTATCGAGCCCTTCATTCCTTCTATTTTTTGACGCATTCATTAAACATTTTTTCAACTTCAGACCAGTTGACAACATTCCACCAGTTATCTAAATACTCATTTCTTTTGTTCGTGTATTTAAGATAATACGCATGTTCCCAAACATCTGTGCCTAAAATAGGATTAAGGCCGTTAGTTATAGGGCTGTCTTGGTTAGGTGTTGTTACGATAACCAAATTTCCTTGTGAATCTAATGCAAGCCACGCCCAGCCACTTCCAAATACTTTAAGCGCTGCTTCTAAAAATTGATTTTTAAATTCTTGTAAGCTTCCAAATCTCTGCGAAATCTCGGCAAGGAGTTTTCCGGTAGGCTGTGTTTTTCGAGGAGTCATCCATTTCCAAAAGAGGGAGTGATTTAAGTGGCCGCCTCCGTTATTTCGTACAGTATTTCGTATATCTGCCGGCAATGTGGGCCACATTTTTACAAGTTCCTCAACACTTTTATTATAAAGTTCAGGGTGCTTTGCAATTGCCGCATTAAGTTCGCTTACATATTTTGCGTGGTGCTTGTCGTGGTGAATTTCCATTGTTTTAGCGTCAATAAAAGGCTCAAGGGCATTAAAGGCGTAGGGTAAAGGTGGAACGGTAAAGGGTACAAATGTAGTCTGAGCGCATTGAGCGAGTGCTGATGTAAAAAGGTATAAAATAAGGTATTTCTTCATGGCTTGTTCTCCTTAGTATTGGTCAAGTATAGCACGCAGCATGGGTAAGGAAAACTGTCTAAGGACAAAAGCTAGGGGGTAACATGCAAAAAACCCCCTGAGCTTTAGTTTTTAGACTGAAGATTTCGTGTGATAGGTGCTACGTCCACCCGGTACTGGGAAGGTAGCAAGGCTTCGTAAACCATATCTTTCGATATGACTCATTAAGTCTCCCCCAGCAACTTCCCTAAAGTGCTTACCGTTCTGATCACGATATGCGCTGTCGCTTGCAGCTTGTAAGCTTGCAGCAACGAGTGCCATTCCTAAGAAGGCAAATAAACCATAACTTTTCATGGTTTTCTCCTTTGTTAAACGTCTGTCTGTCATTACCTCTGCGCCTACTAAAGTACGCGTCCTTCAGCAAACACAATTCTATAATAAACAATAAGTTTACCAAATTTCAAATGTTTAGTTTTTATTATGAAATATTAAAGCATTTAAGCCACTTTTTATCATTTTTTGCCTTCGATTGTCAGGGTAGCCTGTTTTATTGATTTTGGGGATGCGCGGTCTTTATACTGAGCTAACCCATTATAAAAATATAAGGAAGCAGCTATGACAAAATCCCGTAGGAATCGCCAAAAAAAGATGACCAGTCTTCTACGGATTCGAGCTAATCGCGCGAAACATAAAGAAGATAGCCGAAAACCTCATCATGGTCATCATAGCGATAGGCCAGACAATTACCGCGCCGATAAGCCCGACTTTCCAAGCAACCGTACTAGGCGCAAATCCCCATAAACATTATGCTTGTTTGAATTGAGCTCGCCTTTTTTCCCCCTTTGTTTATACTAACAATAGCAAAAACAATAAAGGGGAGGTGCTCATGCTACTCATTGTTCTTCTGTACGCGCTTCTCGCTTTAACTTTTACGCTTGGAAAAGCCGCTGTTTCGTATGCGAGCCCTCTTTTTTTGGTTGGTGTACGTATGGTGGTTGCTGGAATACTCCTCCTGGGGCTCTATCGTTTTAAACGCCCATTTCCACGTTTTTCTCAACAAGATGTGCTTGATTTACTGAATGTTACTCTTTTTCATATCTATCTTTCCTTTGTGCCAGAATTTTGGGCTTTGCAATTTGTGTCCTCGGTGAAAGTGAACATAATGTATTCAACAACCCCTTTTATTACGATGCTGCTTTCATACCTCATCTACAAAGAAAAGATTACGCGGCTTCAGGGCCTTGGAGCATTGGTCGCATTCATCGGTTTGATGCCGCTCATGGCTCGTCAGCAAGACGCATTATGCTTTAAGGACCTATTTGCCATCTCAATACCCGAATTAACACTTCTTTTCTCGATTGCTTCGGGTGCCTACGCTTGGTTTATAGTCAAAAAGCTCATGAACAGGGGTTATTCTCTCCTCATTATCAACGGTATTTCGATGCTCTTGGGGGGTATTGCAAGCTTTCTTACATGGTATGTACTAAGACCAGAGGGGGTACCGCCGGTTACTAACGTCAAAGGCTTTATAATCACTGTTTCAAGCCTTATTCTTCTTGCAAATATAGTAGTCTATAACCTTTACGGCTGGCTTTTAAGACATTATTCTCTCAACGTTGTTTCTTGTGCAGGCTTTATGTCTCCACTATTTGGTGCCTTCTACGGTTACGTCTTTTTGGGCGAGCAATTAGGTTGGCAGCATTATGTTGCCATAGTCTCTATTGCGCTTGGCCTTTACCTCTTTTTTTACGAGACCTTAGCTTTAAAAAAGCATCAGACACGTACACAACCGCTCGAGACAGCGTGAAAATATGGTATACTACTCATTCTTGACGTCTTGTGTGCTTTTTACGGTACACTAAAAAAACCTTTTTACAGAATGTAGCTCTATGACGCAACAGTATACACTTTCTCTTCCGGCAGCAGTCATGGTCAATCTCAATATCATGGTTGGCGCTGGCATTTTTGTAAATACCGTGCTTTTAGCGCAACGTGCTGGTGCTTTTGGGGGTGTTGCGTATCTTCTCATAGCATTTCTTCTTTTACCTCTCATTGTTACGTTTGCTCACCTACTGCGCGAATGCCCGGGGGGCACTTTTTACGATTTTGGTGCTCTAACGCACCCATTGGCCGGCTTTATTGCAGGCTGGAGCTACTTTGTTGCAAAACTTGCATCAGCTGCCCTTGGAATTCATGTGTTTTCGACGCTTATTCTGCAGCTTTTTTCCTTTAGTACGATACCTATTCTCGCACTTGATACATGCATGGTGATTGCTTTTACCGGGCTTAACATGCTTAACCTGCGGATAGGCCGTTCCATTCAATTTGTTTTTCTCGCGTTAAAGCTTATACCTATTCTTTTTGCCATCATGGCAGGCATGCTTTTGTTTTCACCCACTTCTTTTACCGGAAGTACGTTCAACGTAAAAAGCGTTTTTGTAAGCTTGCCTTTCGTGCTTTATGCATTCACTGGCTTTGAGGCATGCTGTTCTTTAAGTAGAACGATCTTCAATCCTGAAAAAAATGGTCCCCGAGCGCTTCTTATTTCCTACTCTATAGGAGTGTTGATTGCAGTTGCGTATCAAACGTTCTTCTGGAGCGCTTTGGGCTCTAATCTTGCTTTATTAAATTCTTACGATCAAGCATTTCCTGCCCTATTGCCGCGCGTTTTTGTCGTCGGAACGCTTCTTTACACCATTTTTTTCTTTTTGGTAAATTCCGGTATGGCAACCTCTTCCCTAGGTGCTGGTTATGGGATCATGTACAGTAACACATGGAACCTTTTTGTGCTTGCTCAGAAAAATCTCGTCTTTTTTTCACCTTTAATTGAGCGACTTAACCGCTATAAAGCGCCGTACATTTGCGCGCTTATAGAAGGTATTATTGTGCTTATCTACTTGCTTCTTTTTAAAGGGTCGCTTGTACCGTTGCAGCAACTCTGTGCACTGGGCATGATCATAACGTACACCATTAGTACGCTCTCATTTGCCGTGTGGTGGTACGTTCAAAAAAAACGTGTTCACTACACAGCGGTTATGGCACTTTTGAGTTGTGCTGTTCTTACCGTCGGATACTATACCAATATCCAAAAATATGGCGTATGGCCAACTTTGTGCTTTGTCATAGTGTTATTGGTAGGGCTATGTATCTTCTTAATAAAATATACCAAAAGCAAGAATTAGTTAGGTTCTAGAAAGTTTTTTTGATTCTGGCCAGATCTAGAGAAACGTTGACTTTTGTTCAAAAAGCTATAATTATTTTGAATATTTGTATTTTTTAAGAAGGATATGGCCGTGAAAAAATTGATTATAGTAACGCTATTTCTGGTAGCTGCTTTCTTTATGCTTTAGATAGTGAATTCTCTAAATGAGCCCGTTGGTACTCTGCAAGAATGACCAGTTATTAATCTACAAAGAACTTTTACATTGGAATCATGCGTAACGACTATAACAGTCCCGTTTTTGTATGTTTTGGTTAGATAATTATAAAAAGCTGTTACTCTTTTTCTAACCTCATCTTGCGTTTCTCCGCCGTGCTCTTGCATTCTGCGGTCGGAAATGGGGTAAAACGCCTGTCCCTCAAGGTCTCCCGCCTGTCTTTCAGTAATTCTGTTGTCAATTATTAATTGTTCTTTAATGTCTAATTTTTGGATGAGTATCCGAGCAGTTTGTAGGCATCGCGGTAGGGGAGAGGCAAAAACTGCCTTTACTGACGACGGAACAATGCCTTCCTCTTCTAATTGTTGAGCCATTTGAATAGCCTGCTGCCGTCCTTTTGGTGTCAAATTCGAGACGACATAGTTTGGGTGTTTAGGATTTGCATTTCGCGTGTCATCAACGTTGTGTTGTGCCTCACCATGGCGTACAACGATAAGTTTGAGTTCCGCGCTAAGGTTGCTTGTAATTGCTGTCATTAAAAGTGCCATTATAGCGGTATACCTTTGCTTCATTTTTAATGTCATTAGCTTGATCTCCTTAAAAAAAGGGGAGAGTAGAAAATAGTGTTCTTTAAGCATATTCCTATGAAATTGTAACAAATATCAGCGCCAGAATTCAATATTTTTTTGTAGAACTGGATTTATTAAATAAATTGTAGATATATTAAAAAACATTTGAATGTTAAGTGAATAACAAAGAGCGACTCGAAAATAGTTACGTATATAGCACTACCTAAAAACTATTTATGGGGTAATGTCGAAATTTCTTTGTTCAAGAAATACGTTAAAACGGTACGTATAATAACGAGTATCGAAAGAAGCCCGATTTGATAGTAGTCCGGGGTGATAATGGTCTTTATAATATCGCCTGCAACGAAAAATTCGAGAGCCAGAGCAATACTTCTACCTAGCTCCCAACGTATATAGTCAATTGAGATTCCATGGGCAGATTGAAGCTTTCTATGAAGCGAATAAAAGAGCGTGTAGAGCGTTCCAAGTAGAAGCGCTATAACGCCAGCGAGCTCAAAACCCATCGCAATAAAATCGAGGACTCCAATAAGGTACGTCTTTGCAAGCATTTTATGAGCGTTTTTGTTTACTTATAAGCTCTATAAGCTCCAAGGCTGCTTTTTCTATGTCTTTATGGCCTTTTCTTGCGGCTTCAGACGCTGCTAGCTTTAGTGCACTTATGTGAACGATGCCCAGATTACCGTGTGGGTACATATATTTGTTTTTATCGTTTTTAATATAGTCGGTATCTATGCCTAAAAACCAGAGTCCATATTCAGGTAAGTAGTGATTTTCAATGAACTTATCGATTTCGTCATCCGTTGGCTTGTGTCCTTGCCAGTTACCACTCTCATGGTCAACTTCAAGCCCGCCTTCAATAAGTTCTTTTGCGTGTTCGTATCCAGCTTTATGTAACTTAATTGCCATATTGCTCTCCTTTTTATTTCTATTACGTTATTTAGTATATACCTCAATGGAAAGCCAGAGCAAGAGATAGTTATTGACCAGAGGGGAAAGTCTCAGGCAGTTCGCCTTCTTCCCACACGCTTGTTATTTCGAGGGGTGTTACCGCTTCAGTTCTATCGACATGGATAAGAAAATCGAACTGTTCGCCCAAAGATGCATAAAAATAATGACTTTGTCTTTCAGTTTGTGGAGCGTATATGACCCCGATAGCTCTTTGAAGCCTTTCAACGCTTAAGCTGGCCTGCAGGCTTTTGTTGTCTCGTATATTGAGCCAAAATTGTTCTAATTCAGTGGCGTGAAACAGCTCTTCAAAGCTGCCGCTTAGTGCTTTGCGAACGTGCCTGAGTTGAACAGGACCGTTCCAGAATGGTGCTGCTGATACTGTGCCTGTGTATGTCGTAAAGCCCACAAGCACTGCTTTTTTGCCGTATTGCTCGCGAGCAAGTTGTCCGATATTAAGTTGTCCTTGCTTTCCCATTTGGGTAGCACGCGCATCGCCGATATGTGAGTTATGGGCCCATATGATGGTCTTTGAAGGCAGCAGGTGCTTTATATGATGCGCGCCAAGAGCATTGACCGTTTCCATCATATGCGTATCTCGAATGTTCCATGACTCATTATCATCGGCTTGGAAGATGGACCTATAATATTCTTCAGCGTTTTTTACAATGAGCGCGTTTTGTTGAGCAAAAAAAGCTCATCAACTTCAACAAATCCTTCAGCTTTTACGTCTTTAAATTGTATATTCAAGAGCTCTTCTAATTGTTCTAAGGCCTCATTTTCGCATGAAGGCGTTCTGTAATGCGCAACAAGGTAGCCGTACGCTTGCGGATCTTTTCCAAAAGCATCAAAACAAGCGTATCGTTCTATCGCTCTTCGCGCGGCTTTTGGGTCCCGGCTTTCCAAATAGCCGATAACTGCTTGCATAGAATGGTGTAAGCTATAAAGATCGAGCCCATAAAGACCTACTAAAGGTTGTTGTCCTTGTATTTGCTTATTATAGCTGTGAATCCACGTAATTAATTCAACAATATCTTCGTTTCGCCACATCCACGAGGGAAAACGCGTAAAGTCTCCTAACGCAGTCTTTGCATTCTTATCTTGTCCCTGTAACCTTATGAATCGATGAGCCCGGTAAGCGTCTGGCCAGTCGCCCTCGATTGCAAGAACGGTAAAGCCTTTTTTTTGGATGAGCTCTTTTGTGATAGCTGCTCTTAGAGCGTAAAACTCATGCGTTCCATGTGTAGCCTCACCCAAGAGCACAAGCGATGCCTCTCCTAAAGCATCTATAAGCTCGGGAAAAGACTCTTTTAAAGACTGAGCATGCTTTTTGCACTCCGCTAGCGTATCTTGAGAAAAAGGCCTCATGGTGTGTGCTCCTCAATAAGCTTTTTAATAAAAGGCGCTATTGGTAGGACTACTATTTTAGGATATCCTGGCGGTTGAGGTAAGGTATCAGTGACGTAGACTTTTTCAAAAAGGTCGCTCCCCTGAAGTCTCTCACGAGCACCGTCTGCAAAGACACCGTGTGTAGCAGCCGCTTGTATACTGTGCGCCCCTAGATCTTTGAGTATATGTGCAACAGAGATCAACGTATTAGCCGTCGATATGATGTCATCGACGATTAGTATTCGTTTTTGATGTATGTTGTTGTGCACACCGGTTACTTCTACTGCCTCATGCGCCGGTCTCATTTTTGTAACTGTTATAAATCCAAGATTGCATGTTTTTGCAATCGCCTCGGCAAGTTCATACGCTCCTTGGTCCGGTGCAGCAATGCGATCCTTACCCGACGCCGGTGTGCAAAAAAGGCTTACCGGAATTACATTTTCAAAATCTAAAAATGAATGTAGAGCAGGACTGTGAGCATGGATAATAAAAATCTTTTCTAAGTTAAAGCTTTTTAAAAATGTGGAAAATAGTGCAGATCCGAGTGATTCTCCTTTTGATGTTCTATCTTGACGCGCGTATCCAAAGTATGTTAGTACAAGATATATGCGTGCCTGAGCTCTTTGTAAAGCATCAAGCAGAAGCATTAGCTCAATAGTGTTTTCTGCAGGAACAGCGGTGGATCCGATGACCCAGACTATTTTGTCGCGTACGTCCTCTTCTATTTTGACAAGTAGTTCTCCGTCACTAAACTGTTTTAAAAGCAGTCGTCCTTTTTTAAAGGGAAGGTCTTCAGCGATGTGGTTACACTGCCGTGTTGAAAAAATCATGCGCGAGCCCTTCGAAGGAGCTTTAAAGCCTCTTGATCACTTACTTGGTCGAAACGTTCGTAAAATTGACCAACACCCCTAAAATGTGTCGGTACAAGAAGGCTAACGACCTCATCGGCTTTCATACGTAGAAGCTTCAGTGCATCAGGTGGAGCTACAGGTACAGCTACAATTAGTTTTTTAGGATTGTTTTTTCGTACTAATTCAAGTGACGATGCCATGGTATGGCCAGTAGCAACACCATCGTCAACGACGATGATAATCTTATTTTCTAGCGTAAGCGGCTGTACTCCTTGCTGGTAAGCAGCGTAGCGCTTTTTCAAAAGCTCTCTAATTTGCTGTACTTCTTTGTCGATGTATTGATGCATATCTGGTGATAAGTCTAGAAAGCGCTTATCAACAATAACACTTTCAAGGCTTGCAGCTCCAATTGCATATTCAGGATTTCCTGGAAAACCTATTTTTTTTGTAAGAAGAACATCCAGAGGGGCATTAAGAGCTTGAGCTATGGGAAATCCAACCTCTAAGCCGCCACGAGGTATTGCTAAAACGATGACATCAGGTTTATCAGCGTATTCCTTAAGCTCTTGCGCTAAAAGCGCTCCTGCTTCAAACCGATCTTTAAACATAATAAACTACCTTTTTTTAACTGTAGCTTAAATGCCGAGGATAAAGCAAGTTGTGACTTTAGCAATACTTTAAAAACAACAATGCATCCGCTTGACCCGAAGCTGCTTCTTCTTCTACTTTTTGCTTGAACTTAGCTATATGGTATTGCCTTGAGGTAAAGTGCCTGCCAGATTTTTGCAAGTTACGTAAGTAGTACAGAGCCTCGTTTTCGCTTGCTGTTTTAAGGAGTATGTAGCTTAAAATGTAATAATGTTCTAATAACTGCTGGTCCTTAATGATACTTTTAATGTATGTTCGTGCAGCGTCCCATTTTTTTCGTTCAATAAGCTCGCACGCATAAGCTAACTGAGCAATTTCGTTCTTTTTTATGCGAGCATCATTAAGCCAATATGATGCTTCGTCTTTCTTGTTTTGCTTATCGTAAAGGATTGAAAGTGCGATTCCAGCCTCGGCATCTTCTAAAGCAGCTTTTTTGTAATATGCTTCGGCTTTGACAACATTACCCTTACTTTCGTGATAATTTCCCAAAATGAATTGTGGCCTTGAATGATCGCTCTCTGCTAAAGCATAAAGAGCTTCCAGATTTAAATCTCCAAACGCCCTCGAATCGTTTAAGTTTAAAAGCAGCACTATAGATGCAAATATATATTTAATCATCGACGAAGTTTTCTTTTACGTTCCATACGTAGCATATCAAAAAAGGAGCATTTGTTGATTCAGCTTTATGTGATACTTCTTTTAGCCCAAATACTTGTCGCTTTATAACCAATGGACAAGGAAATAGAAAGTGTCTATGTTAGATAAATCCTAAAAATTAATGTGAGGTGATGGATGTTAGTTGAGCAAAGCGTTAATAGGCGCCTATTTGCAGTCTTATTTCTTTTTCTTATATTCGGCTTAAGATTACAAGCTATTAACGAAATCAGCTATCCCTTGCCTGCTGCTTCAAAATGGCCTTTTACAGCAATTTTTTCACCAAATAATACTTACCTTGCTACCGCGAATGGCTCGGATGATGTTTCAATATTTAACGTACAACCAGGGGGAATACTCTCAAAAGGAACTTCATTTCCGCTTCCACCGGGCCCTACGCCTCCAACTGGCGGCGGTGTTATTTCTCCTAACGGTTTATATCTGGCTACTGCAAATCCCGTTTCGAATGACATAACGATGTTCAGCTTACAGGCAAGTGGAACGCCAACCATGATAGCGCCTTTTGCGGTTTTTGGAACAACACAATTATCAGGTTTAGAACCCGGAATTTTATTAGCGTTCACGCCCGATAGCGCGTACCTTGCAGCTCTTACCATGGATAATATTAGCGGTTTATCCGGCGTTACTATGTGCCCAGTTGCTGCAGGCGGAACGCTGAGTCAAGGAACATTTTATCCATTTCCAGTAGATTATCAAAATCCCTCTTCATTGGCCTTTTCGCCCGATGGCTCAATTCTTGCTATCGCTAATCTTGCTCCGGCAGACGTTATAATTTTTAACGTAGGTGCCAACGGGGCACTTAGTCAGGCAACCCCCTACCCGCTACCTTCCGGATCACGCTTTTCATATACCGTAGGATTTTCACCAGATGGTTCATATCTAGCTACTGCTAACTATGGTTCGAAAGATGTTACGCTTTTTACGGTATCGCCTCAAGGCACACTCAATGGCGGTACTAGCTATCCTGTACCAGCGGGTGCGGTTGCGGCAACCTTCTCTCCCGATAGCAGTTATCTTGCCGTTTCAGGCGGATACAGTGTTACCACGTTTAGCGTACAAACTAATGGAACGCTTAGTGGAGGAAATCCCTATGCCTTGCCTTTAAATATTATACAACCTCTTGGCTTGGTATTTTCACCACAGGGCGCCTATCTTGCGATGAGCAATATTAACTCGGCGGAATCATTTGTTGTAGTATTTACGGTAGGATCGGCAGGAACTTTGACCAATGGAACAGCCTATTCGCTGCCCTTTGGCTCCATAAGCCCTATCACGGCGGGTTTCTTTTCAAATGGTTCAAACTTAGTCACTGTCAATGGCGCCTCAGATGATATAACAGCGTTCTCGGTGCAAACGGGGGGCGTACTGAACAATGGAAAATCGTATCAGGTGTTTTCCGGGGCTACACAACCTACATCAGCAAATTTTTCGCCAGATGGTGCACTCATTGCAACAGCGAATGAATTTGCAAACACCGTTACTATGTTAAACGTTGGGTCAGGAGGAACAATAACAGGTGCTACTTCGTATCCACTGCCTCTCGGTTCTCGCGGCCCGATTTCGGCATCTTTTTCTCCCGATAGGCTCTACCTTGCTACCCAAAATGGCGGCACTGGCGACGTCACCGTGTTTAATGTAAACCCGCAGGGGCAACTTTCGAACGGAATCTCTTATCCAGGCGGCAGCTCTTTCCCACCGGCTGAATTTTCACCAGACGGTTCATACCTTGCTGTTAATGATTTATTTTCCTTAAGGATTTTTACGGTTGGTCCGGGAGGTACTTTAACGGGAAGTACATCCTATACGCTGCCAACTGGTTTTCTCACCGCTTATACATTAGCACTTTCACCAAATGGCGGCCACCTAGCCATGGGTGGTGCCGGCGGGGTTTCCCTTTTTGACGCAAGTCCTAGCGGTACCTTGACCAATGGTAGGTTTTATCCTGGTGGAAGCAGTTCCTCGATTGCATTTTCGCCAGACAGCTCGTATCTTGCTACCCTTGTAGGCCAAGAAATAGTCGTATTTAGCATGGCAGCGGGGGGTAACATTACACAAATAGCTAGCTATCCAGTGCTTGGAGCTCTGTTTACAAGTACCATAGGATTTTCACCAAATGGAGACTATCTTGCGACTGCAAATACCGGTTCATCAACGGTAAGTATGTTCACGGTCAACAATGGTACACTCACTCCGAAAGCTTCGTATCCCTTACCCCAATTAACGACAAGCTCTCGTTCGCCGACTGGAATCGCTTTTTCCGAAGACCAATCATACATTGTCACATCAAACTATAATTCAAATGATGTGTCAGTCTTCATAGTTAGCCCGCAAAACAATACGCTTTTAGTGGAAGGAAAAAAGTCTTACCCTTTACCCTATAATTTAGTAACTCCTTCCCAACCTACCGCAATAGCTCTTTCTTCTAATGGCATGTATGCAGCGACAGCTAATGCCAAGACTAACGACGTTACTATCTTTTTTGTTGTTGGAGGGCAGCTTATAAAACCTGTCTCTTACCCATTGCCAGGCTCAACAAATCCAACTTCAATAAAATTCTCACCCGACAATTTGTACCTTGCAGTAGCTAATAGTGGCACCAATGATGTGGCAGTCTTTCCGTTTCAAGCAGGTGTACTTGGAAATGGTACCTCTTATTTTCTCCCTGGTGCATCAGTAGGGCCCACTGACTTAGCTTTTACTCCTGACGGCTTGTATCTTGCTACCGTTAATGCCGTTTCGAGCGATGTTACTCAATTCAATGTAGCATCGGGCATTTTAAGCAATCCCATTTCAACAACGCTTCCTCCGGGATCAAGCACACCACAAGCTTGCTTATTTTTACCCATAGCGCCCAATCAGCTTCTTTTTGTTACAGCCAACAGTGGCTCTAATGATATTTCAACCTTTAATTTCCAAGCGGGCGCTTTGCAACAAGGACAATCGTATCCTTTACCAGCCGGTGCTCAAAAACCAGCATCAATTTCTGCCTCGCAAGATGGCGCATACCTTGCTACAGCAAATAGCGGTTCAAACAGTTTTACCCTTTTTGTTGTCGAATCGGGTATACCCAAAGTCAGTGCAACATACAATTTACCTGCTAATTCAACTAACTGCGTAGGAATAACATTTGCTCCTCAAAACGTAACTAATGCAGGCCAGTATATCGTAACTACAGCAAACTTAGATTCAAATGATATAACGGTGGGCGCCATATTTGGTACCAATGGTCAAGGTGATGGAGGATCGAACAATGACCTCACCATTATTCTTGCAACTACATTATCGACAGGTATTGTGGGAGGTGCTGCCGCACTTGCTGCAGCAGCGGTGGCTGCGTTATTAGTCTATAAGTATATCTACAGACCTCGTGCCGCACTTGGTAGTGTCAATTTTGGGCCGGATGAAGGTCTCTAAAAAAACAGTCCAAAAAATGATTAACGAGATATCTATGACTAAGAAATTATTTTGGCAAAATCCTTATCAGACAAAGCTGGATACAACGGTAACCAGCGTAAAGGGTAATGATATCACCGTGCGGGAAACGATCCTTTTTGCTTTTTCGGGGGCTCAAGAAAGCGATTTTGGTAGCATCGGTGATAAACGTGTACTCCAAGCACGTAAAGAAAATAAAGATATCATCTATACGCTAGAGGACGGTCACGCACTAAATTACGGTGATAAAGTACTGATGATCATTGATTGGCAAAGGCGTTATAGCTTGATGCGCTTACATTTTGCGGCCGAGCTCGTTTTAGTTCTTATTTTAAAACACCTGCAAGGCATTGAAAAAATTGGAGCACATATTTCTCAGGAAAAAGCACGCATTGACTTTAAGTGGCCTTCTAATATTTCTGACGTATTTTCTGTCGTCAAAAAGGAGGCTCAAGCTATTATTGACGCCGATTATACTATCATAAGCGCTTTTGATGATGAAGAAAATGAACGACGTTATTGGGAAATTGAAGGTGTTGCTCGTGTGCCTTGCGGAGGAACACATCCGAAAAAAACAACTGAGGTTGGCCAAATCGCCTTAAGGCGAGACAATAGGGGAAAGGGCCAAGAGAGGGTCGTTATCACGATCAGCTGATACCGGATTAGTTATTGAGCAAATGGATAGGCACAGGTATTGTGGTAGACAGCGTATAACATGTGTTCGCGGTGCCGACTTGTTAAATTGTCAAGTTATATTATTGAAAAAATGAAGTATTTTTTGACATACTATAATTAGAGTCGGCCTTTTTGCAGCTTAAGAGATTGAAAAAAAGGGAAATGCCTCATGATGAGAAAGATTAGCTTTACTTTATGTGTGACGCTTGCGTTGGTATTCTATTACCCACTATTAGCTACATCTTATAGTATCACCAATAAAGGATCAGTACCGGTAAGAGTTTCGCTACATATGTACGAATTGTTGGTTTGTCCCAAAGCCTTGGCTACCAGGATCGAGCCTGGGAAAACGGTAAAACTTGATGCTGAAAGTTATATAGAAAATTGGACAGCTGGAGAGTGCTACGCTAACCGGATAAAGATTTGGAAAGATCGATCGTCCGCTGTGCTATTTGATTCAGCTGACCTACACGGCCTTTCACGTCTATCTAGCAAGATAGAGCTTTTTCAAGATAGCAAGGGTGCTTGGTCGGTTTCTGATAACTAGCTAGGGGTCTTTCAAGAAGCCTCTAGGTTGTTTTGAGCTTTTCTTCTAAAACAACCTAGAAGTTTGAGTTCACATTTAGAAAGTGTCTAATCTTGTTTTACTCTAGTCTTCGCGCGACAATATTTTATGAGAGGTCCCGCTACAATCACTGTTGCTGCTACTACCGCTCCAACAGTCCAAGCAGCTCTATGATAGAACCTGCTATCTACGAAAATGGCTTCATTTTTATCGGTGGACTTACTTGTTTGATGAGCGGTTCCGGCCATAAGCATCCCGTTGTGTACTGGGAAGATTATAATTATGTCGGAATCTTGGCTGTGAGCAACAAAAAGATATTTTCCGTCAGGAGAAAACGCCAACCAACCAGGTATCTCGTCGAACCCAAGAGGTAACGCGTACGAAGTGCGGTCACTAAGTCCGCCGTCCTGAGAAACTTGGAATACAGTTATATTACCCCCTGTGCCAATAGCACGTGTCCAAAGATCACCATCCGGCAAATAGACAAACGTTCTGGCATTAGCACATGCGAGGAGCTTACCATCCGGCGAATAGGCAAGCGCGTGAGGATCACTCGAGACGTCAGGCAAGTCAAATGTGGCTGATTTTTTCGCACCATCATAAGTTATAGTTATAGCATCTGGCTTTGATTCAGAAATAAGTGCTAGATATATTCTATCGGGTGAAGTAACCGCCGTTAAGTCAGTAGCTTGATTTTGAGCCATGCGAGCAATCGGTAGCAGCTCCTCGTATAAAGCATCTGATTCATCCGCTGATGCGGAACTTTTGTGAGATACGCCCAAAATGTTTGAACTTGCCGTAAGAGTCATCAAAAGTAGAGCTGCTATTTTATTATTATTTATCATTAAATCCCTCATGATCGTATAATATACTCCGTCAAATACTATACTAATTTTATTTATTATAGAGCCCTGAGATACGATTGAACTTCGAGAAGTCTCTAGTTTGTTTTAGAAGAAAAGCAAAGGACTTTTTTTATGCTGGACCTTCAAGCTCACAACAAGAGCATGCGTTCTCATTTATAGAAAGTGTCTAATCTTGTTTTACTCTAGTCTTCGAGCGACAATAGAGCATGACGGGTCCCGCTACAACGAGCGATGCAACTACTACCGCCGCGATATCCCATGCAGGCGATCTGTGATAGAGCTTACTGTAGATCGTGGCTTCATGTTTATCGTCAAGGTATGTTGGAAGAGCGGATCCTAGTTGCAGAAGAATGCTTTTATATACGGAGAACATTATAACTTCATCGGAATCTTTGCTGTGAGCAACAAAAAGATATTTTCCATCGGGAGAGTAAGCCAAGAAACCGGGCATCAGGTCAAATTCACTAGGCAACGCGAAGGAAGTACCTGAGCCAAGAACGCCATCTTCCTCAATTATGAATACAGTGACATGACCTGTTCCATTAGCACATGCAAGATATTTACCATCAGGCGAATAGGCAAGTGCGAGAGGATTACCGGAGCCGTAAGGCAAAGGAAAGGAGGCGGATTTTTTCCCGCCGCACACTATACCACCTTTTTCATCGCATGACGAAAATACTAGTTTGCCCAATTCTGACTTTGGTTCGCCCGAAAGAATGGTTACCGTTATCGCATCAGGCTCTGATTCGGAGATACGTGCTCGGTATTTCCCATCGGGTGAAGTAATTGTTCTTAAGTCAGTTGCTCGATTTTGAGCCGTGCGAGCAATTGGTAGCAGCTGCTCGTATAGAGCATCATTTGTTGATGGGAAAGACGATGACCCAGGGGCTCTTTGTACGCACAAAATGTTTGAATTTGCCGTAAGAGCTATCAAAAGTAAAGCTGCTATTTTATTATTCTTTATCATAAATCCCTCTGATTGGTATAACATATTTCATTAAATACTATACTAATTTAAATTATAATAAAGCTCTGAGATAAATTTCTTGTTGATGATGCATGGACGCATTGGTTGCGTTTGAGTGATTCTTCAAACGCGTGATGATTTATGATTCAACTGCTTTGTTACCGATAGAAAAAAGAATATGGCACGGCATTAGAAGCTTGTGCATGATGGCGTGCGCATATCAGAGTTAGCTTTTCTTTTGATGTTTGGCGTACTCGTTAAGGAGTTTTTTTATTTCGTTGAGAGTGCCCCATTTTTTAGCGTGCTCAACCGGTGTATCTCCAAATTCGTCCGGATAGTAAACATCTGCACCTTTTTTAAGAAGAACTTCGATGATTGGGATATTTACGCTGCTCATAGCTTCAAGTAAAGGAGTTGAGCCGTCAGACAATTGTATATTAACGTTGGGCATTTTGTTGATAAAAAATTCCGCTAAATCTGATCTTCCATCTGGATGTGCCAAAGCCCAGAGTAATGCTGCTCCCATCAGGCGCTCATTATGAAGCGTGTAACCCCTATAAAATCTGACGATTTCTCGTATTTCTTCATTATCTCTCGATTTGGCAACTTCTAAAGCGGTATGCCCATATTCATTTTTAGCGTCAAAGTTAATACCACCTTCGTCTAAGACTTTTAATACAGTGGCAGTGTCATCAGAAGCAATCGCTTTAAAAAGTTTCTTATCGTTGGTGCTTAATTGGGATTTAGAAAGCGCTTTTTCGCGTTCATCTAATGCTTGACCAATGAGCCGAGAAAGCTCTTTTTTATATTGTAAAGCCTCTTTTAAAGGTATTGTATTATAACGGTATATCTTTACTCCCGATTCTGGGTTAAGTAAAAAATCGTTCGTAATTAACAATCGGCCTTGCATGCGGTCCATATCATAGGCTGATATGTCCTCAGGGTGATTACGAAAGAGTGCAAGATACGTTTGAGCATCAATTGTTTTTAGATCAAGTACATCAGTTTTTCCATCTTTACGTATAACTACTGGTTTTAGTGGTATAGCCGCATGGTGAATCATTGGCATGCTTAAAAGTCGACCATATGCTTGTGAAAGGTAAACGTAGGTATTTATTACGTCTTTTGGAATGAAAATTTGTAGCAGATTGCCTTCCTGAGGCTCATATTTTTTAAAAAGGTTTTTGAATTTTTCAATAAAAGCACGGTCAAGTTCAAATGAGTCAAAGATGAGCTCAAAAAGTCTTTCAGGTGGAAGTATGCTTCTGTCAAATAATAATGCGCTAAAAGAGCTTTCGCCCGTTGTCACGCTAGCGTTGCCAAATAATGAGAGATTAACCGACAATAACATTTTTTTCACTTCCGGATCGTGGTCCCACTCAAAGCCTTTTTTTACTATTTCAGCTAACTTTTTGTTGTATGTCGCAGGTCCAGGAACGCGAAGGTATTCAAAAGCGGTGTGCTCTTTCTTGAGAGTTTGTTTTATGAGCTCTTTAAGAATGTCGTAAAAGAGAATGAATTTCTTGTTTTGAGCATGATAGAGGACATAGTAATCTCGATGAATGCGCTCTTGGTTTAATGTACGAGCGAGAAGCTCATTCAGTTTTCCCGAATTTTCTCGTAAAGGTGAAGAATCCTCGGTAAATGCTTCGCTTTCTAGAAGTGTTTTTTTAAGTTCAGGTTTTGTTAAATAGGCTTCAGTTTGCGTGAATGGCAAAGTTTTGTCTTTGGCAGCAAATTCAAAAAACTCTTGGATGCTTCTCGTGCCAATTGGTACTGATTCTTTGCCTTCGGCTATTGGGATTATGTAAAAGTTGGGACTAACAAGCTTAAATTTGGTTGAAAGATCAGCCATGAGGCTTTTGGCCTCGTCCAGCAGAGCTGTTTTAATTGGATATCTTTCAATATATATATTTGTAAGCACATCCAAGCTATTATAAAGACGACCTGCGCGTTGTTTGTTTGAGGCGTTGGCAGTTTTTAAGAGAAGCCTCCCACTTTCATCGATTAGTGACGTGAGTTTTTGAGTAAATTGATCTTCATTTGCTATCGCTAAATCCATGCTTGCAATTTCTGAAGCTAATGGCCGCACCGGTTGGCAATAAGCGCTTTGTATAGCCATCACACTTACTAAAAATAGGATGTATTTTTTCATACTAAAGCCCTTGTGTTTTGATTCCCTTATTTTAAGGTATTTCCTATTTGGAAATCAATGATTTGAAGCTAGTCTTTTTATTTTTGAGGCTTTGCTTTAGGACCTTGGATGTGCAACAAAGTAAACTCTACGCGCCGCGGCTGCGGAAGGACCTGAACAGAATAAGAAGATTACAGCGACGAAATGAAACATTTTACGACCTAAAGCGCAAAATGACTACTTTGGTGCTAGGATTATTGTATATTTTCCAAAGAGGTATCTTATATGGCTACGGCTGTAAGATTATCAGAAGAGATCATTTCTGAAGCAAAAGTTATGTCTAAAGTGCTTAATAGGTCGGTAGCAGGGCAAATCGAGTATTGGGCTAGAGTAGGAAAACTAGCCGAAGAAAACCCAGATTTAACATATGAATTTATTAAAGATATTCTTATAGCTCAGCAAGAAGAAGAGATGGGTAGGATTGAACCTTACATATTTGGTTAGAGCTTGTAATGAACGTTATACAAACTTTATCCTTTGCTAAAAAAGTAAAGAAGCTAAATAACTTACTTACGATCCTGACCTTAAGATACTTCATGGAGAATTAATAGGTATTAAGGACGTAATAACGTTTGAGGGAACAAGCGTAGAAGGTGTAGAGCTAGCTTTTCGTGATTCTGTTGATGACTACCTTGAATGGTGTCAGAAGCTCGGTCAAAGACCTGAAAAAACATTTACAGGCAACTTACGCGTTAGAATAACTCCCGAACTTCACGCGCGTCTTTCACAAGAGGCCGCCGAAATTGGCATAGGCCTTAATTCGCTCATTTCTGAGAAATTGAAACATTAGCCCTTTTACTTTTGGTCTATTTATTTTTCTCCCAGCCTCTTCCCATATTGGTCAAAAGTGTTAGAAAAGTGCCTATACACACAAGAAATAACCCTATCATAAGCAAAAAAAGGCCTAGCCCAATAGGTGATGACCAGCTTAATGTTAAAACATCCATTATAAAAACTCCTCTTTAGCAGATAAAAGATGTCATTTGAAGGTTCAATTGTACGTTCATTACAATTCTACAGATCTGTGAAAATTATATCTTTAAAGATATAAAAAATCTGCAAATTTATGCTTTACGTGAAATAAAACGTAGTTAGCATTTAGCACGGTTAACCTGCCACGTTGAGAAGATACAGTGAGTATTGTTATCTGTCCCAGGGTGTTCTTGCGCTAGGTATCTCAGATAAGGTACTGTGGAGTAAGGGGGAATAATGAGAGTAGGTATTATTGGTGGGGGTGCTTCTGGGCTTGTCACTGCCTGGTTGCTTGATCCAGTGTGTCAAGTCACGCTTTTTGAAAAGGAAACGTCATTAGGTGGTCACGTGCATACTGTGCACGTGCCATTTGGTGATGCGGTAGTTCCTGTTGAAGCAGGATTTGAATTTTTTTCGGATACGATGTTTCCCACCTTTAATCGACTGCTTTCAGTCCTTAAAGTGCCTATTAAAAGTTATCCGCTTAACTATTCATTTTTTGAGCCACATTCGAAAAAAAGCTTTGTTCTACCTCCCTTTGGTCAAGATGTTATAGAATGGCATACCTTATTATCCTCACATCTGGTGGATCTTTTGCAGCTTAAGCATTTTGTCTCTAGAGCGGAGTCAATCATAGCGTCAAAAAATAGTAACATGACCATTGAAGAGTTTATTGAAGGATTAGTGCTTACCAGTTCTTTTAAGCATTCTTTTTTGTATCCCTTTCTTGCAGCCTGCTGGGGTGCTCGTTTTGATGATTTTAAAACCTTTTCTGCGTACGATATTCTTATGTGGTACGTCAAAAATCAGCCCTCGGGTTTGCAGCCGTTGGTTTGGAATGAAGTCGAAGGTGGAACGAGCGTTTATATTGAGGCTTTAAAAGATGATCTACGTTCAACTCAAGTGCGCTTAGGTGTTTCTAACCTACAAATTGAGCGTTCAAATAATATATACAGGGTTATTGAAAATGATGGCTCGGCATTCGAGTTTGATCATCTTGTTATCGCAACCAATGCACCGCAGGCAGCTTCTTTATTAGCATCTTTAGAGTGCATGGGGTATTTATGTGCCATACTTGAAAAAATTACCTATTTTCCCTCACTCATCGCAATTCACGCAGATCAACGGCTTATGCCTGACAACAAAAACCACTGGTCCGTCGTCAATGTGCGTTCAGAAGAAACTTTTAGTTCTCTTACCATTCATAAGCCTTGGTTAACGTCACATTTTCTTTTAAGAAGCTGGGTTACCTACGACGTACCATTAGATCTGCACCCGCTCTACGGGCTTTACTCCTTTGATCATTTACGCGTAACACCCGAGTATCTTCGTGCTCAAAAGGCTCTTGAATACGTACAAGGGCAACAGAATATTTGGTTAGCCGGCATGTATACCCATGAAATAGATTCCCATGAAAGTGCTATTTGCTCGGCTCTTCGCGTAGCAAGCGCTTTAGCACCTTCTTCACCACGCTTACAAGCAGTAAAACTTTTTTCCTAAAGCTCTTTTTTTAATTCGTTTTACAGTATACTTGTTACTATTAGCTCATTAGGAAAAATGAATGAAAAAGCACGTAACGCTGTTTTTAAGCTTAAGCTGTATGCTTGTAATTCGCACAGAGGAGCACAGTATGGCCACTGAGAAAGAGACTCCTCAATGCATTATTCTTAAACTGGGAGGAAGCCTTATTACCCAAAAAGATACCGATAAGGCGGAAATTGCTACGTCATTGCTTAAGGAATTGGTTCAAGAAGTAGCTCAAGTGTGTGCGGTAAAGCCTATTGAACTCGTTATTGTACATGGAACGGGGTCATTTGGGCACGTACCTGCAAAAAAATATGTTCTACCTTTTTTAGATAACCCAAAAGAGCTTTCAAAGGGCATAGCTTTAACAAAGCTGAGTCTGCAAGAGCTTAATTACGCTATTGTTAAGGAGCTTGTTGAAGCTAATATTAATGCAGTTGCTTTTTCTCCCTCTTCAGCAGTTACTACCAGTAATGGATGCATTCAAACTTTTAACTTGCGGGCTTTAAAGGAGCTGCTTAATAAGGGACTTGTACCCGTATTGCATGGCGACTGCGTTGTGGACCTACAAAAAGGCTTTAGCATTTTAAGCAGCGACACCTTAGCAGTGTATCTAGCAGTACAACTTCAAGCTTCTCGAGTTCTTCTAGCTATGGACTATAACGGCGTTTTTGATCGCGATCCCGCCTCAAAAGAATCAAAAAAAATTGACGTTATGACAAGGGACCAACTTATGCTTCTTGAGCATTCAAAAACGCGCGGTACCGACCTTACCGGAGGTATTAAGAAGAAAGTAGAGGAACTTTTCAAACTGTCTTATCACGGTATCGAAGCTGAAATCATCGGCGGCAAAAACAAAGGTTACCTCAAGAGGGCTCTACTGGGAGAGCGCGGTCTTGGTACACTCGTTCGGTAACAGTGTGATCTTAGTCATGATAGTAAAATTCCTTGAGACTGGGCATGCTAAAGTGCCACAGAGTCCAGTGAAGTACGATGTTTATGGAGCCAGTATTTATACGCCACGAGTGAAAAAACTGCTGCCGCTGCTCCCATAACACCGATAGCTACAGGCACACCGATACTAACACCGATAATTACGCCCAAGGGCTGACTACTTCCTCCGTCTCCAGCTGAGCTACCGCTATTTGTACTTGAGCCATCGCCAAAAAGAGAACCAATTGATACATCGTTTGAGTAAAAGTTTGCTGTTGCCAAGAACGTGTTGTTGATCGTATCAAAAACAGGTGCAAAGTTAATACTTACGCAATGCATCGAATTATTAGGTAGGTGAAAGGAAGTGCCTTGACTTAAAATAGTGCCTTGAAGGGTAAAAAGCGTCAAAGTACTTGAATCGCTATTCGCAGTGGCCACAAATGCTTCACTTGGAGATATCGCGACTGACTGAGGGTTAAGGTCGGTTGCTGGTAAAGGATAAGATTGTCCTGTACTCAGCGAACCAGCTTGCAAAGTAAACACAGTTACATCATTAGATAGACCGTTAGCAGTAAAGATAATCGAGTTACTACCCGCCAAACTTGAAAATGCTACAGCTTGGGGACCAGTTGATCCAGCTGGTAGAAGTTGGGAAGTTCCGCTATTAAGGGCGCCGGAAGTTACTTGAAAGAGAGTGATATCATTTGAAGCATAATTAGCTGTAGCAAGATGTGAGCCATCAAATGCAAAGGCTACTGCTGCTGGCTCAGTAGATCCTGGAGGAAGAGGGTAATTAATACCTCCACTTAAGGCTCCTGCCGCAAATGTGAAAATACTTACATCATTAGAACCACGATTAGCAACGGCAAGATACAAGTCATCGGGTGAAAAATTTACTCCGGCAGGATGAATCGATCCTGAAGGTAAGAGAAAAGATTGGCCATTAGTAAGGGTTCCTCCCACAAGAGCAAAAAGCGTAATATCATTCGTGTTATCGTTGCACGTTGCTACATACGAGCTGTTTGCAGAAAAGGCTATCGATGTTGGGTAAGACAGAGCTCCTAAATTATAGGGTAGGCGGTAGGATTTTTTTGCTCCCAAGGTGAGCGTATTATTTGCTGTAACTACCTGAAAAAGAGATACATCGCTCGAGGCATAATTTGCTGTTCCTAAATATGAACCATTAGGAGAAAAAGCCACAGAAGCTGGCTGCCTTGAGCTTACAGGAAGTGGAGGAAGAAGATACGATTTTCCTTGGCTTAAAACTCCGCCTGAGAACGTAAATACGGTAACATCTGAAGAAACGTTATTAGCAGTAGCGCAATAGGAGCCGTTAGGAGAAATTGCTACGGAGCTTGGTCCATTGGAGGTTGAAGGTATTGAGTATGAAGTGCCGGCATTCAAAGCTCCACCACTTCCCACTGTAAACACCGTAACATTAAATGATGAGTAGTTAGCGGTAAGAAGATAAGCACTATCAGCTGAAAATGTTGCTTCAAAGGGACCTAACGCACCAGAGGGCAATGAATAGTTCGTTCCGCTATTAAGAGCACCGCCTGATCCCACAGTAAATATAGTTATGTTGTTTGAATTATAATTGGCCGTTGCAAGGTAAGACCCATTTGGTGAAAATGCTATAGAATAAGGAACATCAGAACCGGGAAGCGCATACGATGTAGCACCACTAAGAACACCACCCGCTCCAACCTGAGATATCGTTACAGATCCAAAACCATCACCCGTTGCTAAATATAAACCGTTAGGTGAAAAGGCGACTGCCATTGCGCCGGTAGTACCCGACGGAATCGCCGGAAGAGTGTAAGAGGTAGCTCCGCTTAAAGCACCCCCCGAACCAACTTGAAAAATTGTCACTCCCCCTTGGGTCGAGGTGTTAGCCGTGGCTAAATATAAGCCATTCGGCGAAAAGGCTACCGAGGATGGGCCCGATGAGCCCGCAGGAAGCGTGTATGAGGTAGCACCGCTTAAAATACCTCCAGCACCTACTTGAAAGATGAAGACCTCATTTGCAATATCACTTGTGGCTGCAAGATAAGCACTATTTGGTGAAAAGGCTAGCGATTGACTCGCCGTGGCATCGGATAATATTTGGGTCGAAACTCCTCCACTTAAGGCTCCGCCTGTTGCCACGTTGAATAGCGTGACGTTGTTTGAGCCATTAGCCGTAGCAAGGTATGAGCCGCTTGGTGAATAAGAAATCGAAACGATATTCGTAGAACCTGAAGGAAGAGCATACAAAGTCGCGCCTGAAAGTGCTCCGCCAGCTCCAACAGTGAACACCGTTACAGCCTCTGATCCGCTATTAACATTAGAACAAGCAAATTGCGAACCATCTGGAGAAAACGTTCCAACCAATGCACCCGAAGATCCGCTTGGCAAAGCATACGAGGTGCCTCCTGTAAGAGTACCACCCGCCCCCACATTAAATACTGTGATATTATTTGAAAGAAGATTAACGGTTGCAAGATAGTTGTTATTTGGCGAAAATGAAACGGTCTCTGGCCCCTGTGAACCTGCAGGTAAAGAATAAGAGGTCGCTCCAGAAAGCACTCCGCCAGCTCCTACAACAAATACCGTCACGTTGTTTGAGTTGGGATTTGCAACAGCAAGGTATAAACCATTTGGGGAAAATGTTATGTCGATGGGATATCCTGAACCTCCTGGTAGAGGATACGAGGTTGGCTGGCCCAACACTCCTCCAGCCTGGACACTAAAGATGGTAACGTCACTCGTAGCATTTGCTGTTGCGACATAATTACCATCGGGAGAAAATGCTATCGAATAGGGGCCATCAGAGCTAGATGGAAGAGGATAGGAGATTCCCGCTCCTAAGATGTTGCCTTCTACTGTAAATATTGTAACGTCGTTGCTACCATTACCGGTAGCAACATATAAGCCATTAGGCGAGGTTGCGATTGTGTTAGGAATGGAAGATTTAAGGGGGAGTATATAGGTGCCAAGCTCAGTAAGGCCGCTTGCAGCTACACTAAATACTGCTATATCACTCGTTAGACCATTAGCGGTAAAAAAGAGAGAGCCGTCAGGAGAAAAAGCTCCTTGTTTTGGACTAGTTGGACTTGGTGGAAGCGCATATGAAAAAGTTTCATTTAATGTTCCTTGCGCAGTGACAGTAAAGATCGATATGCCGTTATCATTAGCTGTCGCAAAATAGGAACCATCTGGAGAATACACTCCATCATGGGGGTATAAAGCGACACCCGGTAGAGCATAACTTACTTCAGTTAAAGCCGTTATTTTAAAGCTAACAAGAGACGCTAGCGCGAAAAGCAAACAATAGATATAATTCTGAACATTACGTGACATTACCTTCCTCTTTTTTTCATAAACTGGTCTATCATCTATCATGTAAGCCTCTTGAGTGTTGGTTATTGTGATGACTTGAAGAGTCTTGAGAATTTGCTGAATGCTATCATTGCAGTCATTATTTGTCAATATGACTTTACCAATATCCCGCTGACTGAAAAATAGTTATTTTGACATTCGAGCTTTAAAGCCGCATTTTTTTTGCAAAAGACTCTTTTTGCCGCCTCAATCGGGCACTCTTGCTACGGTTGCTCGTTGCCGGTGTCATCTTCTAAAGTCGGCCCACCAATTTTTGACATGAGCTGGCTTGCCTGCACTGTTACGCCCGTGATAGGAATGGTCAAATAGAGCATTTTTAGTACTTTGCTTTTTAAAGCCCCGTCGTTCAAGAATTGTTTAAAGACCATGCGAGCAATGAGAACATGCGTTAACAAGTAACCTACAAAAAAGAATACATTATCCCAGCTTTCAAGCTTATTAGCTTCTGGAATGATAGCTTCTGAAGCATTCGCGGGTAAGCTTGTAATTACTTTTAACATGTCCAAAATGGGGTGAACTAAGTAATGTACGGGAGTATAGATAAAGCCATTTAACAATCTGTGAAACAGCTCAGTAAAGCCTACAAGCTCTTGATTAAAAGCATCTTTTGTCATGGTTATAGTTTTTAGGAGATCCTTGGCCACAGATGATAAGATAAAAAGGGAGCCAAGAATGTGAAAAATTACGTTTCCGTCAGATTGTAGCCATTCTCCTAGTTTATTAATTTGCTCAATGTTTGCATGTTTGGCCAATTTAATGAGTAGCATAACGACGGCAAATATTGTCATATTTCGACCTATCATATCTCCAATCATAAAAGCAGTTTTAAGGCTTTCGGGTTGAGCTTCAAAGTTATTCACGAACTCATTTTCATCTATTTTGGTTCTGAAATCCTCAATAATGCCCGCAAGGATTGCATCAGGGATATTTGCAGCAACATATAGCGGTTCAAAAAGTGTGCGAAAAGCACCTTTAAGCAGCGCGACATCGCTTGCTAAATATGGTGTTGCTAAGCTTTCAGCTGGTAGCCCAAATACAATGAACGAAAATAAAAGCAATATTTTAAGTTTCATAAACAGTATCCCTTTGTGTGAAAAACGGTACTAGTTTAGCAGAGATTTAAGTATAAAATAGTGGCCAAGTGGGAGAATTTTTCCATCTCGATCTTTTAAAAAAAATATTCCCAGCTATCCTAGAGGTACAATGTAGCTAAACATCAAGAGGGCATATGCGTAAAGTGTTTTCTATAGCCAGTTTTGGTTTACCTATTTTTATTCTCTTTGCGGCATACGCAAATGGAGCTAGTAAATCCAGTTATTATAGAGTCTTGGAGCACCTTGCTGCTTTATCGCAAACATGCCGCACTACTATTCAAAAGGAAGGCAGCGGTGTATTTGTAATAGCCGGCTTTAGCGGAGATTTATCAAAACGAAAACTTTTACCGGCACTTTACGAGCTTGTGCATCATGGCTTTAAAGGCGTCATTGTAGGACTTGGGCGATCTGATCTGTCAGTTGATAAGCTTATCGAAGAAGCCCGCATCTTTATCCCCCGCGTAGATGAGAAAATGCTTTTAAACCTTAGGCAAATGACGCACTATTTTAACACATCAAACCCCGAAAGCATGTCAAAGGTTTCGGAGTTTATACAAAAGCAAATACAAGAAAGGCGTCTTTTTGATAGGCGGATTTTTTACTTGGCAACGCCATCTGATAGCTTTTGCCCTTTGACAAAACAAGCTGTGGAGTCAGGTATCATTCAAAAGGGCAATAAGGATCACATTATTGTATATGAAAAGCCTTTTGGGAAAGATCTATCTTCTGCTCAAGCTGTTAATAAGTGTCTCAACTTATATATTCCACAAGAGCAGCAATACTTGGTAGATCATTATTTGACCAAAACTCTTATCAAATATGCGCCCCGTCTTGTTAGCTATTTAAGCTCACTTGGTTTTATAATCCACGATGTAGAATTCTTTTTTGACGAGAAGATAGGCATAGAAGGGCGCGGCTCTTTTTATGAAGAGGTGGGTGTTCTTAATGACGTTGTACAGAATCATGCTTTGCAAATCCTTGCCACATTTGTTGCCGGAGCAACGCACGCAGCAAAAACAACTTTTTTGCACTCGCTCCAATTGACCCATGGTATATTTGGTCAATATGACGGCTACCGTAATGAAAAAGATGTAGATCCTTTATCCATCGTGCCAACGTATACGGAGCTTTTTTTCAAAACCAACCCAGTAAGCTTTCCAATCAGTATAAGAGCGGGCAAAAAACTGTCACGTAAAGCCACTGAGTTGAGAATACGTTTTTCAAAACCGCAAGGCAAAGGGTCTGCGCTTCTAACGATTCGTTTGGCGCCTTCAGAGAGCTTGTCTCTCAGAGCACCACTCGTGGATAGTAATCCTAATCTTGCAAGAGCAACGCTTGATATTACATTTCCCATTAACACTACTGAACCCTATACCGTTCTTCTTTCGCGCCTTATAAGCGGCGATACCAAAATGAGTGTGACGCAAGAAGAGATAGAAGCTCAATGGCACATTATAGATACGATTCAAAGAGAAGTTTTGCCGTTCATGTTTTATGCGCCAGGTTTTGGAATGCTTTAGAAAACAGTGCCGTCAATACAGTTTTTAAAAAGAGAGAAGTGGGCAGAAGAGTATGCTCCTGCCCTAACATACCTATCTACTTGAAACGATGCGACGTGTGACTTGTTTTTTTGCACATACATAACATTTTTGATTCGGGTTATTCATAGTAGCGCAATATTGCTCTTTACAAATGCCCTTACTGCCATCAAATCTCGTGCAAGAAGAACCGACATTGTTTGCATTGCAAGGGGTTTTTTTATAGGTGTCTTGAGCTACCGGTACAGTCGTTCCAACAAGCCCTAAGAGCGCAAAAAATACGTATCTTTTCATTATGTGTTCTCCTTAAATAAAATAAAAAATATATAGCACTAATATTAATTTTAATTTTTTTAAAAGCTCAAAGTCAATACTAGATGAAAAATAAAAATCTATTATATTATTGCGGCTTACAGGTATAACATAGTCCGGTGAAGTGGCAAATATGCGCTCTGCAATACCCTGGTCGGGCATCCCAGGTAAGACAAGGCTTTCCTGCATTGCGGTTGCAGTCATTTACGAATTGGTTCATATGGGCGTATGATTTTTGATGAGCGTTTGAGGCACCCAAGGAGATAGAGCTGCTTATTAGAAAGATATAAAAGCAAAATTTCATAAGTATTACCCTTCTAGGCAGCGCTTACATGCGGTTATGCACTCATTGCAAACTCGTTTACAATTATCAGCAAAATCAATACATCCCTGACTAACGCCAAGAGAGCATTGTTGAGCTGAATCTCTACACATTTTAATGCACTCGTGACATTTTTGGATGCATTCATCCAGAAGTTTGACATGTGCCTCATTGACTGCAACTTGCTTATAATCTTCGCAGTATGCGATGCATTTTTTGCATGCTTCAATGCATTCTAAGCAGTACTGGATGCACTCTTTTGTTTGGCTGATGCAGTATTCTTTAGTGCCGCACTCTTTTACTTTTTGGCACACATCAGCGCACTCTTTGCACCTTTTGATGCAAGCTTTGCATGCATCTATCATTTCTCGGCTCATTGCGTGCATATTTTTCTCCTTTAGTATCTCCTGCCGCGGGAAGGTCGCCTTTTTTTTCTGGACTGAATTCCGCCTGGAATGACGCATGTCACGCTTACTTGTACTCGCCTACTATCAAGCGGTGTGTTTCGTAACACCGTTAAAAGTTCCGGGGTACACTGGGCAGCTACTTTGACGAACGTTTTATGCCGTAAAATGCGTATCGATTTAATTTGATCCGGCCTTAGGCCCGCCCGGTGAAGATAGTGGCTTACCAATTCTTTTACTACGCCTTCTTCTATTCCTGCAGAAAGGGAGATTTCTTGCTGTTGGTCATTTTCAACATCCACATGGGTAAATGCTATCTCTTCAAGATCGAGCGTTGAGCAGAATTGGCTATAGAGTAGGTGAGCTGCTGCTGTACGAAGTTGCTCTGTAGAAAGTGGAGCAATAAGCGGCTCTACTTCTTTGTAAATTCCCTCTATGCTTTCAGGCAATGTGGCTAGATACTTTTGTGCTTCTTGTAACCTTGAAGCGATAAGCTGCTCACGAGATGGTACATCTATAGGATCAATCTTCATTCCAAAGCGCCGTTCAAGCTGGCGTATATCTCTTTGCTCGTTAGTGCTGATAAATGTTATCGCTATGCCTTCCTTTCCCGCGCGTCCAGTACGCCCAATTCGGTGGACGTAACTTTCAGGATCCTCCGGTATAGAATAGTTAATAACGTGTGTAAGGCCCGCTATATCGATGCCGCGTGCTGCTACGTCAGTAGCTACAAGCACCGAAAAACCGCGCTGTTTAAATTTTTTAACCACCCGATTACGCTGCGCTTGACTAAGATCACCATGGAGAGCTTCGACGTTATACTCGTACCGTGCAAGCTGTGCTGCAAGCTCACCAACGAGCTCTTTAGTACGACAAAAGATAATACCATAAAAGTCTGAAGCACTTTGAATAAAGCGCGTTACCGCATGAAGACGATAGCGATTTGGTACCACACAATAGTACTGCTTCGTTTTTTGAGATTCTATCGGTTTAGGAGCAACGCGAACTGAAACCGGGTCTTTCATATGCGTTTTCATAATGTCGCTAATGCCGGGCTTTACCGTTGCCGAAAAGAGCCAAATCTCACGATCTTTAGGCAAGTGTTTTAAAATATCATTAATTTCTTCTTTAAAGCCCATTTCAAGCATGATGTCCGCTTCATCAAGTACAAGCGTGCGAACTTGGGCCAATGAAAGCGTTTTCTGCCGTAAATGATCATTGAGCCTTCCAGGTGTACCAACAACAATGTGCACACCTTCCTTTAAAGTTCTTTTTTGTTCATCAATTGAAACACCACCGTAAATGACTGCTATTTTTACCGGCATCTTTTGGCCGACTCGCTTGATGCTTTCATAAATTTGTACGGCAAGCTCACGAGTGGGAGCTACTATAAGCGCTTGAGGAACCTTTTTGGCTAAATCGAGTCGCTGTAAAAGTGGTATACCAAAAGCAAGTGTTTTTCCGGTACCCGTCTGCGCTTGGCCATGAAAATCAATCGTCTTTGCCGACAAAAGAAGCGGTATAGCCGTTTTTTGAATTTCTGTTGGCTCTTTAAAGCCAAGCTCATCCAGGCTCTCCTGTATGCTAGGCAAAAGGTGAAGATCATTAAAAGTCTGTATCGACATTGTTTTACTTTTTGTATGAGGATTTGATTAAATTTTTACCATTTCTTTAAAGATAGCAATTTAAAGGGCCAAAAGGCAATAGTCTCTAGAACGATACATATGAGCTTTTAAGCCGTTACTCACGCCATTTCTGGCCTTTCGTGCTAAGAGTTTAGTACAATTTGCCTAAAAGAGCTAAAAGGAGTGATATGCAAAAGCTTAAGGAAGAAGAAATTCCGCCAACTGAAGATTTGATGAGAGAGCACGGTGTATTGAATCGTGTTTTACTTATCTACGAAGCAATTGTTAAAAGGATTGAACAAGGAGAAGCTTTTGTTGAACCTCTTTTAAAAGCAGTAGACATCATACAATCTTTTATCGAAAATTATCATGAAAAGCTTGAAGAAACGTATATTTTTCCGCTCTTTGAGCAAAAAAACCTCAACGTAAGCTTGATTAAGACATTGAAAAAACAGCATAACAAGGGCCGCATTATAACTTCTCAACTAAAAGAGCTTTTGCGGTCAGCAGAGTCAGCTGCTGAAAATCAAAAAATGATAAGGGTACTGCTTAAAAAATTCATCGTAATGTATCGCCCTCATGAAGCTCGGGAAGATACTGTCTTATTCCCTCAGGTTCGCTCGCTTTTATCAGAAGAGGCTTTTAAAAAACTTGGCGAGAAATTTGAAGATTTAGAGCACGAGCTTTTTGGTCCTGAAGGCTTTCAAGCTATTGTTAGAAAGGTTGAAAGTATCGAAAAAGAGCTCGGTATCTATCGGCTCGAGCAATTTACCCCTTCGTGAGATCAGCTTAATTAGGTCAGAATCATCTGATCCGGCACGAGAGCTTGGGTCGGAGGTTGAGGCAGTGCTCTTGCATACGCATTAAACGCAGCGTTCATATCCCCTACGGGTCTTCTTGAACGTGTGTAACTGGCCAAATATGCTATGTTTCTATGAAGCTCTACGGGTAGTGCGGGAACAGTATCGTCCACCACACGACCGTGTACCGGATCCCGCTCTAAAGAGAGTAGCATGAGGCGTCTCATGCGTCTAATAAGTAGGTGATCTTGTAGCATCCTACGAATTCTTGTGTAGGACGATCTTAGCCCTATTGTAAGATGCATGTTGCCTAATGCTGCGGTTATTCGTAATCCTGCAGGATTTAAGTCTATGCCAAGATTATTTAGATGAAGTTCATCGTAATCAAGCAAAACTCTTACAAGATAGACATCCCCTCTGATAGCTGCTTCAAGCAGTATAGTACCCAGAAACGGTACGATATTGATTTTCATCTTTGAAGCAAGTGCTGCGAGATCGAGGAATAATGACTCATTCCCGTTTCGTCCAGCAAAACGCATCAAGCGCACAAGGTTTTCTTGCGTTATGAGCGTTCTAAGATCGTATTGAGCCGAAAGCGGCGGGTAAAGATTTGCGTTATTTTGTCCGATAATACGCGCTAGAGCCCTATTAATAGTTGTGGCAAAATCGCTGTGCGTAGGATCAAGTTGGGTTATTAGCCACTTAAAAAGTTCTTCATTGCCTGTGCCGGCTGTTGTAATGAAAGCTCGTAAAAGCGTTATTTGGTCAAAAGTATATGCTTGATGTAATTTTTGAGCTATCTCTTCGTGTTGTTGTCCAACTGCGAGTAAGAATGCCTCTATAAGGACCACATCCTTGTCCTTCATAGCATCTTTATTATTTTCGATATATTCCGTGACAGCTTCGAGTCTATTCATCAAAACTGCTTTAAAAATTTCCCTCTTACCGCAAATACTATCAAAAAGATTTGGAAATCGGGAGAACGGTAAATGATCTAACGAGCCGCCTTCCTCCAAAAACACTCTTAAAAGTAAACAAAGATAAGGATGTCGTTCGATACGTTGCTCAAAACGATTGAGCGCTGCAAAGTTTATTACCGGCTGAGCTCCCGCTTCAAGTAAAGTACCCATAAATAACTGTATGAAACCTGCTATAAAGGTAACGCTTGAATCCCTTTTGGAATACTCTTCTTGGATGGCCTTTTGAAATTCTTCGTGCAGCATTTTTATGCTATTAAGAAGTCGTCTATTTATTCGATCTGGAATGGTCTTTAGTCCCAAATCCGCTGAGCCATTTAAAAGATCACCGTACGTATTTATGCTTTTTGCTGAAAAGAGGCCAAGATATGCTTCTGTAAGCTTCTCTATAAGACAAGCAAAAATGGTATCTCCAGACGCCTCAGTTCTAGCGTTAACGTCAGCTCCTTCCTCAATAGCATAGATGAAGGCTAGCACATCCCCATTGTACAAAAGCCTTTCTAGAAGAATCTGTATGAATGGTCGCTTGGCATAAGAGAAATTAAGGTGGCCGCCATCGTTCAATTTGCTTTCTATTCGGTCCCATTCTTGGTTGCAGAAAGCAGTGTAGAGATCTTTTATAAAGCTTTTTTTGCGCTTGGGTCTTTTAGAGCATTTTCCTTCTTCTAAACTCTCCTCATTCCTGTGACGCTTCTGGCGAAGCTGTTCATCCCCGCCTTCCATGCCCATTAGGTATGAGCCGCATAGAAGAATGACAAAAAGCCCGCTAAAAGTAAAAAACGATTTCATGGTCACCTGTAATTAATTATTTGAATGATACAAAAATTATTACTCAGACAGAATATTTTGTCAAAAAAGTTGCTTGATTCAGGGCATTTTTTGATAAGTGTTTTTCATTATCTTGATATTGGATTTGAACTCTATTGCTTTTTGGAGGTATATTTTTTATTCTTTTTTAATGTTTTGAAGCATGAGGAGAGAAGATGAAGATATTGTTTGTGTGTTTACTGGTAGCGGGTATGTTTTTTAGCTTGCAGGCATCGGCTGGCATTGCAGAAAAGTACGAAGGAAAATGCGGACTTTGCCATGGACCATTAGATGCTGCATCTGAAGAATTCTCGCGCATCGACAATTGTCCATGTAACTTTCACGCCCACTGCCTGAAAACTTTTAGAGGCGAAAGCGAATAGCTTGCTTTGCCTTATGAACCTAGATAGGGAAGCCTTTCTGCAATGTTGGGCGTTGGTAAGGCGCGTTCAAGCTCTGTTGATGGCTGAACAGGCAAATGAATTTCTTCAAACCTAGGCGCAAGCAGCGCAAAAATGTGCTCAAGATTATTACGTTGTCTTTCTTCTAGCTCTATGCCTGTGCCCAAGAGATCGGACAAAGAAGACCTTCCTCGCAAAGCTGTTCTATTCAGGATTGTACGAACATGTAGTGCTACTGAAAGTGTATCGAGTGTTATATTAAGCTTTTGAGCGTAAGCTAGGATAGCTATTACTGCTTCCACTTTTCCTTGCGATGCCGCCCATAAGAGTGCTTTGTTAAGAGCAGCTATAACTGCGGCTTTTTTTGGCTTTGCAATTAAAAGTGCTTGAAGCAACGAGTGCATAAGTGCTGGTTCGCCAATCATGGCTGCGCGCACAAAAGCTTCTGAAAGCACACTGGCTGAGAGACTAAAACGCAATATCCTTTTTACGACGTATGTTTGGCCTTGAGATACCATGAAGAGTAACGCAACTTCCATTAGCCTTCTCACGACCGGTGCTCGACGTCGCCTTTCTTTTATTTCCTCTTCATTTGACGGTTCTCTTCTAAAGTATTCATATGCTTCATCAATCGTAGAAAGTATTTCATTGAGATCGCCGGTTTTGATATAGGGCACTATTAAGCCGTTTTTTGCTATGGGAAAACTCGTACTCAGCATGGTTCTTAGGAGCTTGCCTGAAGCAGTTTTAGAAATTTTTTCTACCGATAGGCCACGTAAGCTGAGCCAAAGAAAGAGGTAGAACTCCCAATTTTGGGCAAGTAATTTTTTAGCATGGTATTCGTTCATTCCCGTGAGCCTTAAAAAAAGTTTTGCTAGTTTTTTGGTTGACACAGGTAAGCTGTCGATTGGTAGGCCCGCTAATAATAATTGTTCGAAAATGCCATAAATTGAGCTCATTGGCGACCGAGTGCTGTGCATAAAACGTGAGTAGACCTCATGAAGGTTTAAGTCCTCTACATGATCTATAAGAGTTGTCCAGTTTCTTGGTGTTGCCAATGTGCCTTTAGTTTCTGTTTTTTTTGACTTTTCAGCTTCTTTTTCTTTTCCATTTACCCCATTAATAGGCAGAAAATGTACAAGCGAGCTCATGAATAAAACATAAAATAAGTAATTTTTTGACATTTGTTAAAAGACCTTTTTTTACATAGTCTAGCGCTTTAATTGTTCAATAGTCAATAATGTAAGTAAATATCCGATTAATTTTGAAAGCGGGTCTGTGGATAAATAGCCGTTGCGTAGGAGATAACTTCGAGCTCAAGTTTTTTTTGAATCTGATATGGTGCATGAAAGAAAGTTAAATCATTTTGTCGTTTATGAGCTTAGCATAGTAAATAATTTTATATCTGAATAAATTATTGATTTTAAAAATATCATTTTGCTAGTATTGAATCATAAATAGATTGATAGATCATCCTCAAAGGAGAAATTATGAGGCTCATCAAGATAGTTGGCTATGTACTGTCAATGACCATTATAGCTGCTGGAAGTTCTGTATATCCCGTTACAATAACCATGAAAAATACCTCGGATCGCGAGGTAACCATTGTAGTGTTTGCAAAACCCTGCACTATGCCAAATTGTTTCGGAACTCATTATATTTTCCCACTTTTGCCCAACGAGGAGCAGAAAAAAGATATTAGATCTGATTGTGTAGGTAATGCTATGCTTTGGATGTGCAAAGATTGTGTAAAATCGAAGGGTAATTCTATCACTTTTAAGGAATTTCCAAATACAGGTTTCGCACCAGCAAAACCTGATACGACTATATGGCTACCCATATGCGATGACGTGAAGTTGACTGTTCGACGAGATCCGGGTTACGGTTGGGAGTTGTCTGCTGATCCAGTTATCTCATATTGGAAACATTTCAAGAATTTGATAGGAAAGGGAAAAGGCGAGAAACTTCGGGCAATTGCCTGGTCAATTAGCGGTCGCACCGGCGATACTCATACCTCGTATAACTATTATTAGGTTAGCCTGCTGATAATAATTCCTGAATTGTCGAGTGCTCATATCGTATTGTTATTAGTACGTAGACGGCTTTTTCTTATATTGTAAAACGCTTTAAGGCTTTCAAAAATTGGTCAATATTGTCTCGTGGACTGTTTCGAATAGTTCATCTATTATCTGATTCTTGATTCTACGCTTCTTATCCAAGTACTCTACCAAAGGTAGAGGATCGCAACATTTTTAGAAAATAGGCACAGTATGTTTCTTTATAGTTGTACATTGATTTTAAGTACGCTTTGCGTTTCCCTTCATGCAAGTAATAAATCTCTCTCCCACTTGCATGTTGATTTTGATACCTCCATGGGCAAAGGAACTCCGGAGTATGAAAAGAAATTTGCAGATCCTGTAAAGCGTAAAGCGCTTGAAAGCGCCCGTGAGCTCTATGAAAAAAATAATCTTTCACGCGTCACCTATCTTGATGAAGTAAAAATTCCTCGCATCATTCACCAAATTTGGGTCGGGGATAAACCGCTTCCCAAAAATTACTCAAGGTTAAAAAAGACGTGGACTAAGCACCATCCCGGCTGGGCATACAAATTATGGACACCAAAAAAAATCAAGCGACTCACTTTACATAATAGAAAATTTTACGATCGAGCCCGTGAACCGGAAGAAAAGGCCAATATATTGCGCTATGAGCTGCTGGACAAATTTGGTGGTTTATATTGTGATGTCGATTTTAAGTGTTTAAAATCTTTTGAGCCGCTTCATCATTGTTATGATTTTTACACTGGTTTAACCCCTTTAGATTCTGCTGTCATGCTTAACAATGCTCTCATCGGGTGTACACCCGGGCATCCTATAATCAAACACTGTATCAGAAGTATGAAAGACACTATGAATAAATCTAATCGCTTTTTTCGTAATGGCGTAGGCTTTTTTTCTCAAGTATTCACCGCTTTAGCTCCGCGTGTTCCCGGTGTCACGATTGCTTTTCCCCCAACCTATTTCTATCCACTTAAGTTGACCTATAACGCGCACGAGCTTGTTGATTGCTTAAAGTCCGAATCTTTTGCGGTTCATTATTGGGCAAGTAGGCATGGTCAAAATACGCCCCATTTAAAAAATAAAGCAGCTCTCAAAAAGTCATAGATAGCAGTTCTAGCCGCGGCGTCATTTTTTTGTAAAAGACTTCTTTTCGGCTTTGCTTTTAAAAGCTATACTGCCCATAAGATCGAGCCTACAAGGAGAGGGATTATGAAGTTGAAAGCGCTCTTTTTTCTTACTTACTGTCTAGCCATTTACGCACAACCCAAGGGCTGTCATGAGCTCTTGGAGCCTGGAAAAGTATGCCCAGAGCCTAACACAGTTTCTTTACGTGATGAAAGTGACATCTACTGCGTGGTGCTTGCTGGAGGTAATGGTGAGCGGCTTTGGCCATTGAGCAGAAAAGATAAGCCCAAGCAGTTTCTTTCATTAGATGCACAGGGTTCTATTTTTGAATCCACGCTTGACCGCATGCAAAAGATCAAAGGAAATAAGCATTTTTGGGCAGTAACAACTAAAGCACTCTATGAGCCTTTAAAGCAGCTAGCAAAAGATAGGATTGAGCATTACGTCGTTGAGCCTGCAAGAAGAAACACTGCGCCTGCGATACTGTTAACATGTCTATCAATAGCACAAAAAGATCCCCATGCCCGTGTTATTTTTTTGCCATGCGATCAACATGTACCCGATAGTGAGGCTTTTACAAAAACGCTTAATCTGCTTTTAGACGCGCCGTCTATTGGGGGCATTACGCTTATTGGCCTCAAACCAGAGCGTCCCGCAACGGGATACGGTTACATTAAGTTTGATCCGGCAAAAGAGGGCATTTCTCCAGCGCTCGGTTTTTTTGAAAAACCAACTTTAGCGCGCGCGCAAGAATATATGGAATCAGGAAACATGCTTTGGAATACTGGTATTTTCTTTGGTAAAGTCATCGATTTTATCGAAGAGTATCGAAAATATGCACCAGAAGTACTTAACTCAGTTGAAGCTTTCTTAAAAGGAGAGGGTATCTATGAGGATGCGCCTAACACTTCTATAGATTATGCAGTTTTAGAGCACAGTAATGCCGTCAATGTATTACCAGCGTCATTTGCATGGTCTGACATAGGTAGCATAGTGACTTTTCTCTCGCTTAAAGGTGAGCCATCAGATAGGTCTACTATTGCCATTGATGCACAGAACAACCTTATTGAAACAAGCAAAAAACTTGTTGCACTCATTGGTGTATCGGACCTTTGCATAGCGGAAACGGATGACGTTCTTATGGTTACTCATTGCAGTAGAGCCGAAGAAGTAAAGCGTGTTGTAGCCGAGCTTGTCAAGGATGACAAGTATCAAAGGTACTTATGATTGATATGGTCTTTCTGCTCCTGTTATCAGCAGGAGCAGTCCTTTTTGAGCACGGCAAAAAATCTTTAAAGCACTTTAAGTATAGACCCATGCTCCATATTTTCTTAGCAGCGCTTTTATCCCTTCTTCTTGTGTTTCTAACTGCGGTTGTAATTAGAAGTGTAAGCACACCGACAAGATTTTTGATTCAGATCAGTTTTTTAGCCATAGTAATCCAAGCCGCTTATAAGCATTCGCGTGCTTACTTTACAAAAGCGACCATCAATAACCGCGTATACCTTTTTAAGGCGGTAGGTGCGAGCACAGCGCTCATGTGGGTTTTTGTAATTGTTTTTATTATAAATGAAGCGTTTACCCTTAGGCAAAAATGTAGCGTTTTGGCATCACCCACGCCGTGTTACACGCTAATGCACCTAAGTCTTGCTAAAATTTCTCTCTTTTTTCTCGGCATCCTCGTTCTTTTGATCATCGCGGATACTTGGGTTTTTAAGACTGAATTTAGGCCAGAGTAGCTTATTAGTCGTATAAGAAGTTAGGTAAACGCACTTGTATTCCTGTGTATCCGCCCATAAAATCTTTGTCTCGGTCACCTATGCTACCAACAATCTTATAGCGTTGAGAGAGCTCTTTTCTCATAGATTGCTTCCATACTTCGCTTGCTTGATTTTTCTCGTCTTTAAGAATAAGCGCGTCAAAATCGGTATATCCTGCATTTTTAAGCCGCTCAAGTATAACGTCATAAATTTCTTTTAAGCGGCCACTCATGAAAATAATTTTATACCCCTGCTTTAACAAGTTCTTGTAGAGTTCTAAAACGGGCTCATTTGCTCTCCAAAGCTTTTCAGCTCTGAACGTTTGAAAGGCTTCTTTATTGGGCCAAAGAAAACTATCTCGATCAGCGTATGCAATAAGAGCCGTATCGTCTATGTCAAAAATGACCACGTCATTCTCATGCACTTCTAAGACGGCAAAAATTTCTTGGGCTCTTTTACATATCTCTTTCAAATCATTTTCATAAAGCCCTGTAAGATAATAAGCTCGTATAGCTTTTAAGAACGTTTTAGCGTTAGAAAGCTCTATCCCAAAAATGCTGCGTTTTGGAGATTTTAAAACAGTTTCTGAATCAGACTTTTGTTCCGGGGCGTCTAGCACGATATTTCTATCAACAGATTCAAGGACGAGCTTTGTTTGATCGTCTACGTTAATTTGAAATTTGTTCGAACTAATGGTGCATTCGTTATCTGGACACATATATTCTGAAGGTAATTCAAACAAAAAAATAGTCTTTTCTCGTGCAGTGTACAGTGATAGAGTACATGGATTAGTACTTTCCTTTAGAGTGATGATGCTGTCGCTTTTAATAAGAGTCTCTTCTGTGTCTTGCTCGCTTTTAATGAAAATACCTACCGTATATGGAGTTACATTGTGTAGGACGATCTCCTTTGCACATGTAAATGGTGCAAAGCAGTACATGATGCTAAAAATTATACCTTTTTTCATGGGGCCTTTCGCAATGTGCTCATAATTTGAAGTAGTGTAACAAACCAATTTCTTGCCCCACAAGAAACTGGTTTAATGCCATTCTTTTTTTGGTAAATTTCTCAAGGACGGGCTTTACTCTACGACACAAATCGTCATAATTGATCCGGTCCAAAATTAACGCTACCTAAAACTGCTCTTGGTCTGTAGACATACTTATAGAGCATCAAAGCGGCTAACCCCGCTGCAGTCAATAGAGCAGCGCCTCCGATAACGCTAACAGGTATAACCGATGCAAGAATAATTGTTAGGTTATTATTTGAGCTGTTTGAGCCATCTTGACTGCTACCATCGCCCAGAAGAGTTCCGAAAGAACCAACTGATACATCATTGGAATCGAAATTAGCTGTTGCAAGAGACTCTTCCTGATTGTTTGAACTTGTATTATACGGAGCGAAAATTACAGCAACACAATGGGTTGAGTTAGTTGGTAAAGGATAAGATCCATTAGCAGATAAGATTCCCCCATTAACCGTAAAGAGTGAGAAGTTATTAGAATCGCTATTGGCCGTTGCTACAAAAGCACCATTTGACGTAGCGCTAATAGATTGAGGATTAAGCGAGCCTGTAGGCAGCGAGTATGACTGTGCACCACTGAGAATACCTGATTGAAAGTTAAATGCCGTAACGTCATTCGAACCACTGTTAGCCGTAACAAGAAGATTAACGGGTAAAAATGTAAGAGACTGAGGTCCGGTGGATCCTGCAGGTAAAGCTGTTAATGTACCACCGCTTAAGACACCTCCTGCAACATTGAAGACCGCAATATTGTTTGAAGCATAATTAGCAGTGGCAAGAAAAAGGCCATCCGGCGTAAATGATGTAGCTTCAGGTTGTAAAGCGCCGTTTGGTAACGGATATGCCGTTGGATTCTTTAAAATGCCTCCGATCACCTGAAATACCGTGACGTCATTTGATCCAGCGTTGGCAACAGCAAGGTAAAGATTGCCCGGAGCAAATTGTAGCGAACTAGGGTTGGTTGATCCCGCAGGTAACGGATATGAAACAGCTCCTGTTAATTGTCCAGCTAGTAGTTTAAACACAGTTACGTCATTTGTCTTTTCGTTAGCTGTTGCAACATATGCATTATCCGATGAAAAAGCCACTGACGTAGGAAGCGAAGGGTTTGCGAGATTGAATGGTAGGGGGAATGATTTTTTCGTTCCTAGCGTAAGAGTGTTGTTAGTTAGGTTTGCAGTAAAAAGCGTAACATCGCTTGTGTCAAAATTTGCAGTTGCAAGATAGGAGCGATCCGATGAAAATGCTACCGCAGTGGGCCCACGAGATCCCCTCAATAGTGGTGGTAGAGGGTATACTATGCCGCCGCTCAATACTCCTGCCAGTTACGGCAAATACACTAACATTAGACGAACCCTCATCCGCAATAGCAAGGTATAGGCCGTTTGGTGTAAATGACACTGATTGTGGCGAGGTAGAACTAGAAGGTAATGCATATGAAGTGGCATTACTCAATGCTCCGCCTGCTCCCACAGTAAACACAGTCGCTTCTTATTTGATTGAACATTACCCGTAGCAAGAAATAAGCCATTAGGTGAAAATGCTATTGATTGGGCAACGGCGGAGCCACCAGGCAGAGGATATGATGTGCCAGCGCTTAAGACTTCTCCTGATCCCACCGTAAAGACTGTTACGTCTCCAGCATTAGCAGTTGCAAGATACGTACCGTTCGGCGAAAACGCTAGTGCGTATGGGAAGCTTGAACCACTGGGTAAAGGATATGAACTACCTCCACTGACGACTCCTGCGGCGTTAAAATTAAACACGGTTACAGCATTATTGCCAAAATCGGGAGTAGCAAGGTATGAGCCGCTTGGCGCAAAGGTGAACGATCGAGGATAGCTGCCAGACGGAATTATGCCATATGAAGTAGCGCCACTCAGCACTCCTCCTGCTCCCACATTAAAAACGGTAAAATCATTTGTAACTTCGTTACTTGTTACGAGATATTGATCATTTGGTGAAAACGCTATTGCCATGGGATTTAGAGAACCGCCAGGCAAAGGGTAGGAGGTAGCGTTGCTTAATATGCCTCCTGGTTGCACCGTAAACATAGTAACAGTAGCCGATTGCACATTAGCTGTAGCAAGGTAAGCGTTATTTTGTGAGAATGCTAATGTATAAGGCTCTAGAAAGCCGGACAATACGAGATAGGCATTTGGACCGCCTAGCACACCTCCTGTTCCCACACTAAATACACTAACCGTACCATTACCAAAGCCCAAAACTCCGCCTGCGACGGCACAATGCGAGCCGTCCGGTGAAAATACTATCGAAGCTGGGTATGATGGGCCAGCTGGTAATGCATATGATGTTCCTGGATTTAGCACTCCTCCCGTTGCCACTGTAAATATCGTCACGTTGCCGCTACCAAGATTAGCGGTAGCAAGATACGAATCATTTGGTGAAAACGCCACTGACCAGGGTGATCCGGAACTTGCTGGCATGGGGTACGATGTTCCATTTGTTAGATTTCCACCTGCTCCCACGCTAAATATTGTTACATTGTTTGAGGTATTATTACCAGTAGCAAGTAGTGTTTCGTCTTGCGAAAATGTTACTGCAACGGGATAAGTGGCACCCGGAGGCAAGGGATAAGAAATACCGACACTTAAGACTCCGCCAGTTTGCATCGTAAAGATAGTGACATCATTTGAGAGCTCATTAGCTGTTGCTACATAATTACCTGAGGGTGAAAATGCAAGCTTTCCACCAAACGAAGAGCCTGAGGGCAAAGGATATGAAGCCTGGCCGCTTAAAACTCCAGCTACTCCTACATTAAACAGCGTTACACCGTTCCCGTTAGCTACGGCAACATATAAGCTATTAGGAGAAAATACTGCTGAGTCAGCTCCTCCAGCAGCGATCGGATATGACGTAGCCCCGCTTAAAGTTGCTCCTGAAACATTAAATAGGGTCACATCATTTGAGCTCCGATTTGCAGTAACAAGATATAAACCATTGGGTGAAAATGCGACTGATGCGGGGTTTTTTGAACCGGAAGGCAAAGGATATGAAGCGATAAAATTCAATGCGCCTCCAGCTTGAACGCTAAATAATGTGACGTCATTTGTAATATAATTAGCAGTCGCATGATACAAGCCATCGGAAGAATACGCTGATGCGTATACAAGGGATGTCGGGCCCACAGGAAGAGAATATGAAATTCCGTTGTATAAAACTCCCCCTGCTACTTTGTACATTGAAACATCGTTTGAATTGGCGGTAGCAAAATAAGAGCCATCGGGTGAATACTGTCCATCAGTAGGCCACATAGAGGCGCCCGGTAAAGGGTATCTAACCTCGTTAAGAGCTTCTGTCCAAGAGCTCGTAAAACAAATAATCCAAAAACTTATAAAAACAGACATGTTTAAAGCACGAGAAAACAACATTCATACTCTCCGCATTTTTTTGCTAGCAAAAAGACCATTTTTTTTAACAAGACTTCGCTGGAATCGAAAGCGTAAAAACAGCATTAGATTATTCAGCGAGTTATCAAATGTCAACCAGAACAATGGCATTAAAGCAAATAAAAATTGCCAAGAACAAAACGTTTGGCTTTGCTGTAAGCTACTTGTTTCAGACTTGATACGAAACAAAAGATTGTTAGGAAGTTTGGGTTTATTTTCTGCCACTAACGGTGGCAAATTGAGCTCTAGGAGATTTTTTTAAAGCAACGGGATTATCTTAAAGAACAGTTCACGCTAACAGCCTTTGTAACGGTTATTAGCGTGAACGCTTATTATTTATTTGTGATTTGTCTCATGGCCAAAGTTTTTGGTTGACGCGAACGCGAGCATCGTAAACATAGCTCCCGTAAATATGAGATCTATAGCTACAAAAAGGCCGATGACCCAGAGGCTTGATGCTGGCCATCCAAGACCTACAAGTACCCCAAGCGCAAGTGTTACAAGGCCGTTAAGGAAAATCCAAATACGTCCTCGTGTTCTTACAAAAAATGCCCCAGCAATACGTATTAAACCACTTGCCGTGAATACACCAGCAAGAAGTAGCGTGAGAGCCATAGCGCCTGTTACTGGTTTAAGAATGATAAGAGTACCTGCAACAGCATTTAGGATGCCTATCATGAGTGAGAATAAAAAGTGGTTACCTCGGCGTACCCATAGAGCATACCCTGCCTGCATAATACCGCTTATAAGCAAAAGCCATCCAAAAAAGATAACCGATGCAAATGTGGTCAGCGTTGAAGTCGTCAGTGCTATAGCACCAAGAACTAGAAGCCCAATACCAAGGGCAAAAAATAGCACCCTGTGCTTTTTGATGTCTTCAGCACTCATATGAGCATGTGTCGCATCATGTAAATCGCTATTCATCTTCATCTCCTTATACTCTCTCTTTTTTTCTATAGCATACTCGAAGCACTTTAGAAATAGCAAGACTTTATTTCTTTTAGGATTAAGCTCGGTCTTTTTAGGTCTCTAAGCTATTTATCAACTTCGATATCAAAATCTTTGTCTATCTCTTCTTTAGTGACCAGCCCGCTGATAGCGAATGCTCTTTTGAGCGCCATGGCCTCAGCTACTTTAAGGATCATAGCGTTAACGTATTGCTCCCAGATGGGTGCGCCTTTCTTATAATAGTCTTTAATGCTTACAAATATGGCGGTGGCTTTTCTACGGTCCTTTCTAAACACGTTACAAAACGCGCCGGACAACTTGCTTTTATCGAAAGCCAAATGGGATTCTCCGTACTCTATGTGAATGCTTCCGTCCTCACGCTTCACCAGTTTATCACCTTGGTAGACCACATCGCTTTCAAGCCCATCAAAGTTCTTATTAAGGTTGGCGATCTTTAAGTAGCCATCTCTGCTTGTTAGGATGGCTGCTCTTCCATTATATTTTAGAAAGTAGATTTCTTTTTTAAGCGGATCGAGATCATATTCCTGACAGAGGTAAAGGAATACTTTAAGCTCGCTATCGGTGGCACCCTGTGCACTACTATTTTTAATAAGTTCTATATCGTTCGAGCTAAATGTTTTTTCTGCTTTAGCTGGGCTTTGCATAGCTTTTCCTCTAAAAAAACGTTCGATATCTAGTATATAAAAAATGCGAGCTTTTTCCCAGTGAGCACAATGCGTTCTATTTGCGCTCGCAGCAGTGTTCTTTGTACGTTTTAAGAGGGTCCCATAGTGCGAATAGTCCTGGCCCACCTATAATAATAGCCAAAGCAAAGAGTATTAAACTAAGCGGATACTCAAAGCCACCATTTTGAGCAAAAAAGCCGTGCCCGCGATGGATAATAAGTACAGCACCGAGCATAACACCAATCGTCATAAGAGCACCAAGCTCAGCTGCAACCCCTGTAAGCAAGAGGATCCCGCCAATAAATTCAGAAAATGCTGCTAAATAAGCTACCGCAGAAGGTATATGGTAGGTACCCGCCCAGGAGACGAAAGCGGTTAGCCCCGGTCCACCAAATACCCCCAGCACTTTTTGACCACCGTGTATAATAAATATTATCCCTAACGTTATTCGAACAAGCGTAAGCGCGAGTTGCGTGTGCTGAAAAATATTCTTCATAAATGGTTTGCTCCTTTTTAATGTCTCTCTTCGCTCATGTCATACCAAATTTGCTCAAAAAGCACAATCCAGCTAGCTGCACACCTTTATAGTTTTCATACTTTATGTTCTAAATAAAGTGCTTAAATATGGGCTATTTTAAAAAAATTTTAATATGATACAATTATTAGGGTAGCGGTTTTCTTAAAAAGGCATTTATGAGTTGTACATTTACGTATTTAGCTTTAGCGTTCCTTTCCTTGAGCTCTTGCGGGCTAGAGGCAATGGAAAAGAAATCTTGTAAAAAACCTTCTCTATGCACCCAGTACTATCTAAAGAAGTTGCTTTGTGCAAGATTAAGTACCTTGTTGCAAAATCCATCTATTTTACATAGAGCTATAGCTTCTTATCAGGATGAAGAAGCGTCTTTAATACTTGGTCTCGGCGCTAATCCAGCATTACAGAATGGAGAAGGCCAAAATGCTATGCATGTTGCGCTTATTAATGGTAACTTGGACTTTGCAAGAGCTCTTGTCGTCGTGCTTGATCTTGAGGCGCTATCTAGCCCGGATGTGCATGGTCATAATTCACTGGACTATGCCTTAAGTCTTAACTTCAATGATTTTGCTCATGAGTTAAGACAGAGAGGCGTCAACTCATCAGCCAACATTGAGGATCAAACTGACCTTCATCGAGCAGTTAATAATGGCGACAGCGCTGCTATTCGCGAAATTTTAGCTATTCAACCAGAGCTCATTAATGTGCCTGACGGTGAAGGACATGCACCGCTGCATTGTGCCTTGATTGAAGGATTTAATGAGGGAGCGCTTATTTTGATAGAGCTTGGTGCTGACTTAGACGTTGTTTTTGCCAGAAGCACGACTGATCTAGAAGCTCGTCGATTGGTCATAACTCCCCGTGAATTTATTCGGGCGACCGGCAGCCTAGATCTCTTAAGAATGCTTTAACATAACTTTATTTTTTCCGCCCGATAGCATGCTGAAATTCTTAGAATGATCGAGTCCTATATCTGTAAAAATTAATTTTAGCAACCACTGAATTATAGATCTTGTTTTTGTTTAATAGCTAAAATAAGCACTTTTGATCAATTGTCATTCAAAGTGCTTATTTATATATCCGATCTTTTAAAACTTCATAGCAGCTTTTTTATAGATCGCTTGAGCATATTTTGCTTCTTTAGCATGATCTAGTATTGGTAGCGGATGAATGCGTTTATCACCAAGCTGATCCCAATTATGTATGCGTTCGGGCGCTATGTTTCTAAATGCTGGAAGCCATTGCTTGATATAGGTGCATGCAGAATCAAATTTCTTTTGCTGTGTCCAGGGGTTAAATATCCTGAAGTAGGGTTGTGCATCGCTGCCTGTTGAAGCTACCCACTGCCAATTCCCGTTATTTACGCATGGGTCATAATCAACGAGAAATTGTGCAAAAAATCGCTCACCTTTCTTCCAATCTATGTGCATATCTTTTGTTAAGAAAGAGCCAACGATAAGCCGTGCGCGGTTATGCATATAGCCCGTGGTGATAAGTTGAGTCATAGCAGCATCTACAATTGGAAAACCAGTTGAAGCAGAGCACCATCGCTTAAACAGTGTTTCATTGTCGTTCCAAGCAATATCATCAAATGAGGGCTTAAAGGCGTGCCCAAAAACAAAAGGGGCATAATAAGCAATGTGCGTAAAGAAATCTCTCCAATAAAGCTGCCTCAAAAGAGCCTCAGATCCTGTTTTTTCTTTTATAGCGTGGTAGACTTCCCGTATGGAGACGGTGCCAAATTTATTAGGTGCCGAAAGGCCAGTCGTATTCATATAAAGCAAGTCGTGCGTTTTTTCATAGCCCTTAAACTGTTTTAGGTTGGCGAGTATACCCAAAGCCTCTCTTCTTCCACCCTTACGAAAAAGCTCATTATTTTTATAGGTTGCCCATTCTCTTTTTTCAATAGCTTCAAAGCTTGTAGAATACTTACTGGCACCTATTTTCTTGCGATAGTTTTTTAGATCGTGAAAATGAGGTCGTTCAACAGAAATCTCAAGGGCTTTTTTATAGAATGGAGTAAAGATCTGATAGGGTCTTCCATCTTGTTTTAGAAGCTCTTCAGGCTCATGCAAAAGCGTGTCCCCGTATACCTTAAAATCTATGTCTTCATGGTCGCAAATCTTTTTTATATTTTTATCTCGTTCTTTGCTAAAAGGTGTGTAATCTCTGTTTACAAACACAGCTTGAGGCCTAAGCTGTAGCGTAAGTTCTCCTATTACGTGCTGCGTATTGCCATAAAACAGAAAAAGTTTACCGCCTTTTTTATGCAGCTCCTCGTCAAGGTCGTATAGAGAAGCGAGCATATATGCGATACAATTAAGGCTTCGATAGGAATTACTCTTCTCGACCTGAACAGGGTCAAAGATGAAACAGGGTACTACTTCTCTTGAGAGCTTGAGCGCGTTATAAAGTCCAATATTGTCCTCAATCCTCAAGTCACGCCTAAAAATGAAGATACTTGTTTGGTACATGATGCTTTGCCATGTAAATTTTTTATAACACTAGATCATTTTTTAGGGATGTCAAAGCAGAGCCTCAGGTATTCCCTGAGGCATACTACGCTTACAAGCTTAAAAATGATAAAGAGTTTTTGGTGTGCTTAAATTATTCGTTTTCTTTTGTCGGCAGCTCATTTTGGGTTTTTTCGGCTGAAAAAAGAGCACTCAAAGCTCCGGCTATACCCGCTCCACCATGAATAGCTGGCAGGGATACTCCTACTCCAGTTGACAATGGGCTTTGTTCAAGCACTTCACGTAAAGCAATATAGGAAGACATTGTAAATAGAGCAGTTGCTGCAATTTTTCCTAATAAATATCCTGCTTTGCCCTCAGGTGAAAGTTTTTTAGCAAGCTCATTTGCCTGTTTGTACGAGTCAGATGCCAAATCAGCGGCCTTAAGAGACGCAGTACCTAGGGTAAGAATAGTGCCCATAAAGATTTGGATAAAGCTCTCCAGGACGCCGGTTTTTAGTTCACTAGAGAACTCGTCGGATTTTATTTTGTCATCCTTAGGCTTTTTTATTTCATGTATTGGGTTACGTACGACCAGGGCGCTTGAACGTTGATTCTCTTCTTTTGCGGCATGGAGCCAAGAGGGTAAACTGCATATAAGAAGCGCGAGAGCTAGTTTTTTTATCATGTCTTATCCTTAATATCGGTATCATTAACATCATTATAAAATAAATATATATATAAATTCAATATTTTTTCCAATAGCAAATTTTAGTATCATTTTAGACATAACAATACTCCCAGCGTAACCGGCTTTCAATTTTTTAATATAATACTTTAATAAGAGCTTATTTTTCAAAGCATTGCCTTGTCAGACAATTGCTCTAGTAGTATGCTTAATTTGTTTTATTGAGGATGATATTTGTTGGAGATTGTTATGCGTACAACGCCTATAGCCATTACCTTTGCTTCAATACTGTTTTTACCTTTTTCGATTGCTCAAGGAGGCAAGCTAACTCATGATCAGAAAGAAACTGTAAAGGATATAATTGCTCTTATGCGGAGTAAGGTGACTTATGAGAAGGCCCAAAAGAATGATAAATTAAGTGCTTCTTATGGACAGGTAATTCACGAGCTTGAAGAGATTTCTTATAAAAAACGAAAGGATAAAGCCGATGCTGGAGACGTTGATGAGCAAGTAACGCTTGCTCAGATTCTTGAAAAATCAGGCAGGATCGAGGAAGCCAAATATTATTATATGCTTGCAGCAGCTGAGGGGGACGAAGAAGCACAAGAAAAATTGCTTGTTCTTGAAGGTCACCGATTTGCTCATGGTCAACGATTGGAATCTATGGTAGAGACTAGAGAATTATATCTAGCCTGGGCATCACTCGCAGCATTAGCTTTTGCTACAGTATATGTTCTTTACAGATGCATTGGTTCTTCTCGCAAATTAAAACTACAAGAAAAAGACATTTGATTTGCAATGAATAGACCTGCACTTGCTTGCACACATTTTATACAAAATCTTATAGATAAAAGGGTATACCAATGTCTATTGCATTAATTCTCGGCGGTGCGCTTATTCTGCTCGTACTTTGGTTTATTAGTGGTTATAATAGGCTTATTAAGCTCAAGGGCTTTCTTGATGAAGCATGGAGCGGTATTGACGTGCAGCTTAAGCGCCGTAACGACCTTATTCCCAATTTAGTGGCTACGGTAAAACAATATAGCCTCCATGAAAAGGGGGTTTTGGAGTCTGTGGCGAATGCGCGGTCAGCTTCGCTACATGCAACAAACATTGAGCAAAAATCCCAGGCTGAAGGTGACCTAAGTCGTTCATTGAAAACGTTATTTGCCGTTGCCGAAAACTATCCAGACCTTAAAGCCAACCAAAATTTCTTGAGTTTACAGGACGATCTTTCAAAACTTGAGTCGGACATCCAGCTTGCGCGAAGATATTATAATGGTGCTGCACGTAACTATAATATCACTATCGGTACATTCCCTATGAGCGTCATTGCATCGCTTGCTCGATTTGGTAAGGCTGATTACTTTGAAGCGTCGCAATCTGAGCGTGAACAGCAACGGGTTACTTTTTAATGACGCGATTTTTTTTAGGGATTCTTCTTGTAAGCACGCTAACCATTAGCGGCCAAGAACGCATACTCTCTTTCGATAGCCATATCACGATTAATACGGATTCTTCTGTTGACGTGCAGGAAACAATAACGGTCTTTGCGCAGGGCCAGAAAATAGTACATGGCATCATGCGTGAATTTCCAACACGCTATAAAGACCGCTATGGGCATGAGTATCAAGTAGGCTTTGCTCTTCAAGAAGCTCGCGTAAAAAATGAACAGAGCAAACTGCAAAAAGTTCCCGTAAAAACTGTTAAAAGAGCAAACGGTATTGTTCTGTATCTCGGAAACCCAGATAGACGGCTGAGGCCGGGTATCTATACATACGTAATTCGCTATTCAGTAACGCGTGTCTTAGGCTTTTTTAAAGAGTATGACGAGCTTTATTGGAATGTAACCGGTAATGGCTGGAGATTTAGCATCGATGAGGCACGAGCGGTTATTAAGCTTCCTCAGGGTGTTAATGCAGAATCTCTTGTTTTTGATGCCTATACAGGGCCTTTTGGTACGCAGGGCAAAAATTTTACTACAACGAAGGATGCTGTTGGAAATCTTGTATTTCAAACGCAGCGTGCTCTAACACCTTATCGAGGGATTGACGGTAGCAGTTTCCTGGCCTAAAGGATTTGTGCGTGAACCTGGATTAGCCGCAAAGCTCATGTCGTTTTTAAGTGATAATATTTCTATTTTTCTTCTTCTGATAGGGCTTATTCTGGCCTTTGCGCGGTATTTTTTAGCTTGGCTTGATGTAAGGCGAAGAAATCGGCCCGGTACTATTATTCCCTTATTTGAGCCGCCATTGGATCCTAAAACCGGAACTCCTTTACTGCCATGCGAAGTGCGCTACGTATACCGTAAAAAGTACGATGCTCAAACTTTATCCTCTGAGATAGTTAATTGTGCCGTGCACGGTTATCTTACAATTGACTACAAATCGGGTTTTTTTGAAGGTACTTATACTCTCCAAAAGACTCATCACAAAGTGCCGGATAAAGCACATCCTCTTCATGTTCTGATTCTTGACGATTTATTTGCCCGGAGGCAGCAGCTCGAGCTTACGCAATATTACGCTCGCGTACTTACGATTGTTGTTGAAGAAGTAGTAAATTGGCTTAAGGAGAATCAGGCTGGTACTTTTGCAACCAAGAGCGGTGTCATTTTTAGTGGTATCTTGATATCTGCGCTTTCCCTTATTGCGGGAGTTATGCTTATGTCGGGATCTGTCGGCCTTCTTTTCTTTGTACTGATCGTAGTTCTTATCTTCGTCAATTATCTATTTGCGACACGGTTGACGTATTATACGCAAGAAGGCCGAAAGCTTGCGGATGAAATTGAAGGCTTTAAGCTTTTTTTAGAAACTGCAGAATCACCACGCCTAGCTATTGTAGGAACACCACCGACCAAGACTCCCGAATTGTATGAAAAATACTTGCCGTACGCAATGGCTTTAGGAGTTGAGGAGCAGTGGACGCGGCAATTTACTCCCCTATTTAATATGCTCGAACGGAGGGGAAAACCTTATTATCCGTTGTGGTATTCTAACCCTCGTATGACAGCATTTAACCCGGCTACATTTAGTTCCGGCCTTAATAAATCACTAAATTCTGCTATATCATCCTCGGTGCGTGTACCAGGAACAGTATCAGGCTCACGCGGCGGCGGTTCTTCAGGCGGCGGAGCTGGTGGCGGTGGCGGCGGTGGCTGGTAATAAAATACAAGCTTTCTGCACTCTTTGGAATAGCGCTTTTAAGCACACACTGCTCTAGTCCATTTGCCTAATTCTACGATTTATACTAAACTGTCCCTTAGTGTACTTTTGATATTTCAGTCTTTAAATTTATCGCGTGAATAAAGAGTTTATTATATGGATAGTATAGAAACTGTTAAGCTTACCAAGCATTTTATTTCTGGTAAAACCCGGGTTGAATCGGTTAGGGGCATTGACATTGTCGTAAAAAAGGGCGAGATATTTGGTTTTCTTGGACCTAATGGTGCAGGAAAGACAACAGCTATGCGTATGCTCACAACGCTTCTCACCCCGACGAGCGGCACCGCTCTTATAGATGGCCTTGACATTAAAGAGCAAGCAAATGCGGTGCGTACGCGTATCGGGTATGTGAGTCAGGCTGGTGGCCTTGATCCCCATGCAACACCGCGTGAGAATCTTATCTTGCAGGGACGTATTTTTGGTATGTCTTTTTCTGAGGCGGCTAATCGTGCGCAGGAGCTTATTAAGCTTTTTGATTTGACCGAATACGCAGACAGGCCCGTAAAGACCTTATCGGGTGGTCAGCGAAGGCGAGCGGATATTGCTTTAAGTGTCGTTCATACTCCGCGTGTATTATTTCTTGACGAGCCAAGTACTGGGCTTGATCCTCAAAGTCGCGCATGTGTTTGGGAAGAAATTAAAAAAGTGCGTGCACTTGGTACAACCATTTTTCTTACAAGCCACTACCTTCATGAAGTAGATGTACTATGCGATCGCATAGCCATCATGGATCATGGAACCATCGTTGCAGAGGGCACATCAGTGGCTCTTAAAAAACAGATCGCTGGTGACGTCATTACCGTTGGTTTTGGTGTTCTTGAGCACAAAGAACAGGCCCGAAGCCTTTTACGTGATCAAGGGTTTGTTCGATCATTGTGTGAAGACAATGACCTATTGCGTGTATACGTAGATCAGGGCGAGACTTCCTTGCCACACGTGTTGCGCACGCTCGATCATGCGAGCTTAACAGTTAATACTATTTCGCTTGCGCGACCAAGCTTAGACGATGTTTTTTTAAAGCAAACTGGACGTTCACTTCAGGCAGCACAACAGTAGGAAAAATATGAAGCTTATTCGTGATATTCAGCTTATTTACGGGCGTAGCTTTCAAGTAACGTTACGTAATCCGGTCTTTGTCATATTCGGTTTATTTAATCCGCTCTGCTTATTATTCCTTTTTGCACCGCTTTTAGGTTCTTTAGCAAAATCTCCAGGGTTTCCATCGGGGAATGCGCTTTCTATGTTTGTTCCCGGACTCCTCATAATGATTGCGCTTTATGGTTCTTCGTTTGTTGGCTTTGGGCTTTTAGACGATGTCCGATCAGGTGTCTTAGAGCGTTTTAAAGTAACTCCACTCTCTCGCAGTGCCATCCTTTTTGGCATGGTATTAAGGGACGTAACCGTGTTACTTGCTCAAGCAATACTCATGCTTGTTTTTGCGGCGTTATTCTTCGGACTTTCATTGAGTCTTTCTGGTGTGTGCGCTACGCTCGCATTAGTGAGCATAATCGGATTTGCTATAGCCTCTTTTTCGTATAGCGTAGCATTGGCTGTGGGTAATGAAGATGCGCTTGCTGCTACCGTTAATTTTTTTATTGTTCCAACGCAGTTATTAGCAGGAATTATGTTGCCTTTAACGCTTGCTCCGTTATGGCTTCAGCGGCTTTCATACATAAATCCCTTGTCCTACGCCGTAAGCGCTGCGCGTGTCTTATGCGCTGGCAACGGCTATAATCAAACGGTTTTGTTTGGCTTTGTCGCTGTTTTATTACTTCTGCTCGTATGCTGCACATGGGGCGTGCGCTCTTTTAAAAAGAATGCTGTTTGAGGTGAGTAAAGTTTATTAAAAACGTTCTTGCCCCTCGAGAACCGTATTGTTTTTTTTAGTGCGGCATCTTTTTTTAAATGGGTTATACTTCTTCTATTATGTCATAGGAGTCAAATATGATCACTAAAACGTTAAAACCCGATAAGAAAAATGTTCTAAAGTCTTCTAGGTTAGAAACTGAACTTGGTTCTATGTTAGTGATAGCCGACGAAAATGCTTTATATCTTCTGGAATTTGCTAATAGGCGCCATTTGGAGCAAGAAATTGAGCGGCTCAAGAAAAAAACTGGAATGTCCGTTGTTCCTGGTCGTACTAAGGCGATAGATTCAATTGAAGCTGAGCTGAAGCAGTATTTTGCTGGAAAGCTTCATACATTCAAGACACCCTTCACTTTTTTAGGATCTCCTTTTCAAAAATCTGTCTGGAAAGCTTTAGAAGAGATACCCCATGGAAAAACGTCTTCTTATGCGCAGGTAGCAGCTCTGTTAAAAAAGCCCTCAGCCTTTCGTGCCGTTGCAAATGCAGTTGGTTCAAATAATCTTGCTCTTATAATTCCTTGTCACCGAGTTATCAATAAGGATGGGCGCATGGGTGGATACGCGGCCGGACTTGAACGAAAAAAGTGGCTATTAAAGCACGAGAGTGTTGGAGTTTAATGATGCTTAATAAAGATGGCAAAAAGCGGTGCTTTGGCAATGAAGAGGGCGAAGAATTACTTCGCGAGTATCACGATACCGAGTGGGGTGTTCCATCGCATAACGACAAGCACCTTTTTGAAATGCTCACTTTAGAAGGTGCTCAAGCTGGTCTTAATTGGCAAATGATTCTTAAAAAGCGTGCAGGATATCGTAAGGCATTTCATAACTTTGATATTCATCGAGTAGCCTCAATGACTGATGCTGAATTGCAGAAGTTATCTTATGATGAAGGTATCATTCGTAATCGATTGAAAATACGCTCTGTGCGCAATAACGCTCGTGTTTGCCTTGACATCATAAAGGAATATGGTTCTTTCAGCAAATATGTATGGAGCTTTGTTGGTGGTAAGCCAATAAAACATCATTGGAAGTCGCTCAATGATCTTCCCGCAACGACGCGTGAAAGCGATGCTTTATCGAAAGACCTTAAAAAACGTGGAATGAGCTTTGTAGGTTCTACAATTATCTATGCTTTTATGCAAGCTGTTGGCTTAGTTAATGATCATATTACATCATGTTGGCGTTACGGAAAGTAAGCTAATGCAAAAATTGGTGCATGTGTAAATCGATACTTGCACCACAATGCATGTTAAGCGTTGGATCCCGAACCAAAATTTAAATAATGATTTTGGTAAAGCCATACAATGACTAATACCGCTAAGGTCGCAGATAGGATTTTTGTAATGTTTGCTTGATTAGCTTCTCGAACTTCTCTTTGACGATCTCGACGTTCCATCCGTCTTTCGCGCCGTTCTCGCTGTGCCTGAGCTGCTTCAAAGTTTGCATTCCACACTTCTTCTATCTCGACAAGAAGTTCTTCTCTTTCAGAAGCATAGGCTTGCTGATTTGCGATGGCTCTGAGTAATTGCAATGGAGTTTCTGGTACCTCAGCAGTGGTGGCTTTAGGGTCTGCTCCAGCTACAAGAAGACCGTATATACCATCCCAATCTCCTACCATTGCAACCGCCTGCAAAGGTGTTGCTCTTATGATTGATGGGCCTCCCTCAGGGTAGACGCGAAAGTCACCCAGGTTAAAAAATGGCGCAGGGCTATTAATATCACCATATCGTCGTATATGTTTTTGCAAAGCCTTCTTATACTTGCCAGCTTGGCCAGTTAGTGAATCAGCAGCTACAGAGACAATATCCTCGGCCTGAACGTCATGGAAGGAGGCGCTTCTAGTTACATATATTCTGCCGTCGGGTAAAACAAGTCGGATTTGTTTGTTGCCGCATACAAATCTATCGTGGAGAAGGTAGCTAGTTGATCGGGGGGCGCTCCATATGGTTTTACGCTCCATACCTGTTGCTATAAAAGATAAACCGAGAGCACTTGTAAAAATAATAGTAATTATTTTCATCGTTTTTCTGTCTTTCGATAAGAGTATTTAATCCCGTTATTATAGCAATTTTATTTTCCGATAGGAAGCTAGAATTCCTGCAGAATTAACGCATCCGAGTAACTATTTTTCCGAACAATTTTGAAAAAAACGTGAATCTCCACACTTCGTGCTAACGTTATCGAAAGATAGTTTGCTAGCCGAAGCTTGACGTAGTTGTATGATGAGAAATCAAATGCATTATCAAACCGAGCAGTATAGCAAGTAAGACTGGATTTATCTGCTCCCGCTGTTGCACAATTGCTCGCCGCCTGACTCGTTCTTCTCTTCTTCTTTGTTGTACCTCCGGCATTACCGGCGGTTCGCGTCTTTGTTCTCTTAATAGCCTAGCTGATTCAAGCGTTTCATCCCAGGCGGCTCTTACATCAGCACCAAGGCTTGAGCTTGATTCTTGATTTTGTGCGTTTGCTGCTATGAGTAATAGCTCCAATGGAGTTTCAGGAACATCACTAGTTGTCGCTTGCGAGTCAGCGCCTTCCACAAGTAATCCATGTATGATATTGAGATTGCCTAGCACTGCGGCTGCTTGAAGTGGTGTTGCCATGAGCGGCCTCAAACCTCCTTCAGGATACTCATTAGCACTTGCAAGTGTAAAAAAGGGCGCCGGTTCGTTAATGCCGCCGTACCTACCGATATGTCTTGCAAGAGCTCGCTCAATTTCTACGGCGTTGTGAACTGATCGTGGATCAGACACTGCCGCCATGTCTATGGCACGGTGCATTGTTCTTGCCAAATATCTGCGTCCATCAGGTAAAATGAGCATTGCCTTTTTTTGATCACGTACCAATCTAGATTGGTTGAGTAAATATACTTGCTTGGGTGCAACCCATTTTTTATCATGCATAGCATTAGCCACAGAGGCTATACCAAGAATACTTATACAGACGGTGAAGAATATTTTCATGTGTACATCCTTGGTACATACGATTGATATATTTTTTCTTAATATATCAATATTCTTCTAATTATTCAATAAGTATATTCTACTGGAATTTAAAAAACCGACATCACATTTGTTTTGAGAATTCAGTATAGAGCTACTGATTTTCTCGTAACCAAGGAGTCTGTTGGTGAGTAACCTTTAAGCACAATGTTCGCTTTGTAAAGGAGGGCCGGCTCTGCATATTCCTCTTTTATCGCAGTTGTATAGCAGTGCCATTTCATCATTTTCTCATGCGTCGCTGAGCGCATTCTAGCTCTATTACCTTCTCATTTTTCTTTAGATAATTTAAAGAGTACTAGGCTGTTATTTGGCTTCTTCGGTTTGGAAGGTAGGAAATTAATAGGGTGTTTGCAACAAGTGTGCCAATTGAGCACTTTCTTTGTAATCAAGCTGAGCCAAGGAAGCTCCCGTGTATTCATGGAAATTCTCCATGAGGCTGGCTAATAAAAAATTGAGCAGTGCATCATCATGAAGCGCAGTGTATTCTTTAAAAATGTGCCGTAGTTCGAGAATCCAATTTTTAAGGTATGGAATGGTGTGTCTATTTTTTTTATGGGCACCAGCTAAAATTGGAATGAAGGATTGGTATGGTGTTTTATACATATTTTCGCGTAATATTTTGTCGAGTGCTTTGACTTTTTTGATGCTTGTGAGTATATGGGTTTGAGCACTTTTAGGAATGTCATGCGGATTTTTTAAGCTATGATACTGTGGTGCATTTTTTTCTAAAGAAGTTATTGAAGCATTTTTGATAATTTTTAAGATTTCTGAGGTTGAAAATTCCTGGTAAAAGCCTTCTTGTGCGCCCATTTTTTCTGAATCTAGTGCAAATTTCTTAAGCTCGCTATTTGATTTTCCAAGAGCTACAAAAAGCGTTTGCAATGGTGTTTTTCTATCGATAGCCTCGCGTGCCTTTTTTAGCACGTCATAGTCTATCTTTGATTGCCCATCAGTTATTACGACAATATTTGCTCCATCAAATAGGCCGGCATTTGCTATAAGTTCCATTGCTTTTAAAAGAAAAGCTTGTATATCCGTTCCACCGCGGGTAGTTTTAAAAAGGTCTCGGTTTTTAAGGATATAAAGTGCTTCTTGAGCGTTAGTGATTTTAACCGGTTGTCCAATTTTGTTGTCAAAGGGAACAAGGACCACTTTGTGGCGATGATGGCCCTGAGGCGAAGTATCGCTCAATGCTCTGCTTATAAATGCCAAAATAAGGGCTTCTTGGAATGTTTCTAACTCTCCTTGCATGCTGGCTGACGTATCAAATCCGACAATTGTTATGCGCTCTTCTTCTTTTACAGGTCCTTTTTCTTTAGTGAGTTCTTTTTTGCGCTTAGAAAGCATGTATGCTTGGCCGCGAGCTATGCTTTTTAATACGTCTTGACCGGGTCTTGCTATTACTTTATTCCAATCGTTAAGGCGGTCAACAGGCACAAGGTCTCTACCGCGTTTAGGAGCATCTACTTGCCATTTTTTACTCAATGAATACTTTGGCTTTTTTGAGCCCTGAAGTATGAAATTGCTGTGCTTATAGACAGCGTTAATAAGAAGCTTATTGTTAAGTTTTCCTGCTTTTAGGTCATCAGCTAAACGATTGATATCAATAGTTCCGGGCTTTGTAAGCTCATACTCTTGGCTTACAGCTTGCCAAATAAGCGGTGGGCAAGTTTCTTTGAACTCTTCAACAAGTGTCGTGTCTAACGGCGCGTAATCTTTAAGCCCGTCAAGTAGTTTGAGCACGGCTTTAAGCTCCTTGACAATTTCCTCTAACACATTTGTTGTAGTAGTATCTATTTTGACGTAGCTTTGGCAGTGAATGAGTATGCTTATCATTTGCATAATCTCTTTATATGTTGTGGTAATTTTTTGCTCAAAAATTTTCCCGTTTAGGTTTTTGAGCCATTCATAGAGTGTAGGGTGCGGTTTTGTATGCAGAAGCTCACCTTCTTCTGTCTTTATTTTTTGCGCATCGTTTGCTTTATTGAACAAGCTTTTTACGGCATTTAATCGTGCAAGAATCGCATCTGAGGAAGAAAGGGGGTTAAAAGTGTACGTGCATAAAAGCTCGATAAGGTAATGCTTTAGTGGATTTATAAGGCCGTTGTTGTCATGGTGTACTGTCGGATAATCTTCTTGCCTCGCGTCATCATTTTGATCTGTGCGTTCTGTGTTTTTATTAAGCTTGCTCTTTTCAGGCTCTACATTGGATTCCTGTTGTTGGGCAGGACTTGCTGGTGCTGGATCATAGGTATGCCAAGCGTCGTCATAAAACACTTCTACCCACATGTGGGCGTTATTGGGTAGTTCGACATAACTTGTATCGCTATCTTGCTGCGCTTTATACCCGGCAACTACTCTGCAAGGAATTGCAAACACGTCCCTTATAATGCTTACCATGATATATGCTGCCATATCACACTGGAAAGAGCCACTTTTTAAAGCGGATATGGGGTCTTTTTCGGGTTTGGCATTCTTAATATAGGTATATTGTGTTGCAATATGGTCAGCTATGGCTTTTGCGATTGTTGCTGGGTGATCTGTGTCCTTGTTGTAGGCGTTAATTATCCCTATTTGTATATCGTCGGGCCATTCGTGTACGTCAAAGCCTACGCGTTGAGTTGCAATTTCGTGCTGGAGTTGGGTGAGAGTATTTGCTTTTGGTTTTTCGAGGGTTATTGTTACCGTTGCGTACTCTTTTTTAAGTATGACGTCATATGAGCCATTGCCTCTATCTTCGACGTAGACATCAGGTTCGAGGGTTTTTGCTGGTATATAGCCGCTTGGTATTAATAGCCTAAGCAATTTTGCACCCGCAGTTTTAACGGTGAGTGTTTTTGATTCAGCTAATTCATAGGATTTTGGGGCGGCATCCCAAAACCGCTTACGTGCTTGAAAAACGTGAGATCGATTGCGGGCTATCGAGGTGTACGTTGCATGGTAAAAATAGGCAGTGTTGAAATTTGCTTCGGCTATACGCTGTTTTGGGCCTTCTATATCGGTGCTGTCTTTTGTGTGTGGAGAATACTCGTCACTAGGCATGTTCAGCTTGTCATTGTGTTCTTCGAAGGGATGTTCGCCTTTTGGGCATGCTTTAAAATGCTCAATGTATTCGTCAAGTGCTTGGAGAGCTAAAACGTTTGATTGAAGATCTTTAAGCTGTGTTTCTTTGCTTTTTAAAAGCATAAGTGCATCATCGATAATTGCATCGACAAGCTTAGTATTGAATGTTTTTGCCCGAATTTGTTTAAGTTCGTTTTGTATTTTAAACAGTGGAGAGCCGATGCACTCATCCTCTATAGAACGCTTTAAGAGATTTATATAGATACGATTTGCTTCATCGATTGTTATAGCAAACCGGAAAGGATTTTTGTATATGCCGAGTCTCTCTTGATAGTCGTGTAAGGCTTTCAGGGTAGTTTTTTTTAATGCTTGATATTCGCCACATGGCAGGGTTAGGGATAGGTTTATCCACAGCATTGCCGGTATGATGTACTTATTCGTCTTCATTTTCATGGCTCAATGCGATTTGTCGCTCAATGTCGTACACCTCTTCGAGTTCGTTTTGATTGGTCATACATTCGAGTAGTGCGTAATATTCTGCTGAATCTTTGAGGATATTTTGGTGCTTTTCGATAGATTTAACAAATAATTGCTTAAATCGTTCTTGTTCTTCTAAAAGATACTCTACTGTTGTCTTTTCTCTTTTATCTTTTGGATAGTAGTGGTTAGATGTGAAAAATGCGCCGAAATCGATATCTATTTGGGTTTGGTTATTGTTTATTGGAAAGACGAGTTTTGTAACACCGAAAGAGACGGTTGTTAGGACAAGGTAGGCTCGCCAAAGCGAGAAGGGGCCTACTGGATATCGGTTATGTGGAAGGCTTTTAAGTGTATTTTCTAAAGCGTCTATATCACTTAGCAAGCTTGAGGTTAAAAGATCAAAGAAGACCGACATAAGTATGACATCACGCATTTTTTCTCTTAAGCGTTCGGTATATTCTGCTGTAGGATAATAGGGATCTTGTGTGTCTTTGCTGGAGTCTCTTTCTTCTTGGGTTTCGATAGCAAGAATAGTTTCTTTTCTCAATAAGTTGCTAAACTCACGTAATAGGCTTAAAAACTCTTCATTAGGTCTTACTATAAGGTAAGCGAGAGTTCTTAATTCTTGCCAGTCAAGCGGATTGGCTGTAGTATTTTCTTTTTTTTGTGCATTGAAAGCCGCGTCAAGTTCGGCAAGATAGTTATAGTCCAGTTCAGCCTGGTCTTCTGGTGCAAGCCAGTTTGGAATAAAGGCGATTGTGGTAAATCTGTTTAATAGTGCGGCGGCAGTGGAGCGTTGGCCGTTTTCGGTAAACTGTTGATATATTTCGTAGATATTGGAATTGCTTGTCGAAAGTATAGTTTCGAGTTCTGATATGATGACTTTGTTACCTGCCAATATTTTTCGTTCAATTAGTAGACTTAATAGCGCAGCTAAAGTTGCTGGATTTCCCTTATCGATTTCATCTATGAGTGCAACGCGAAAGTCTGCAAGAGACCCTTTAGTGTTGACTTCAAAGCGCCCTTCTTTAGCGGCAGTAAAATTTTGTCCGCCAACAAATACTTGTTCGTTCATCATCTGGTGCATCTGTAACTCGAAAGCGATCTCGTTATCTTGATCATAGAGCCACTTAATGAATTTTGATTTTGCTCCCCCTGGTGGCCCATGAAGGAACATGTTTCCTTCCATAAGCCGGGTGATATGAAAAGCATGGTACACGGAATCGAATTGTTTGAACTCTTTTTGAAAAAGAGCTTTTCTTCTACGTGCAATAGCTTGTGATTCTTGTAAGATTTTTTTTGAATGGTCTGTTAGCCCTTGATAGTTTCCCTCGGTATCTCTTTTTATGTACTTTGTTGTATCTATTGAATCTAAAGCTGCTGCGCGCAACACCAGTAGTGCGCCAATCAAGCTTAATTTACTAAAAGACGCGTGAATATTCATAAAGATCCTCGTCCGGCGCTGCGTACGCTGCATGCTTAACCTTCTTGCTTTCAAGAACGTAAGGATTTTATTTTTGTGCCGGCTCTCTAGTTTATCAATTTACTTATCTAAGCCAACTTCTTTTTTAGAAAACGCGCATTTTTAAACGATATTATGTTGGTTCTAAGTGAATTTTGAGTGAAGATTGTAAAGATATATTTTCTAGTTGGTGTCGTTGATCATGGTCAACATACAAGTCAGTTAATGAAGTGATAGATGCTAGAGGTTGTAGGCTTTGTATTGGATTGTGGGCAATACGGACTTCTGTCAGGTGTTTGAGTGATGAGAGTGGTGAGATGTCTTCTAGTTGATTATCGCTTAGATCAATTATTTTTATATTTAGGTTTTTAAGTGGCTCAATGTTTTTGATTTTGTTGTTAGCCAATTTTAGCTCTTTTAAGTTTATAAGGTAGCGCAGTGGTGAGCTATCTATTATGGTGTTATTGCTTAGATTGAGTTTTTCAAGTTTTTCGAGTAAGCCTATGGGTTCTATGCTTTGTATTTTGTTACTATTAGATAATGTTAATGATGTCATTCGTCTCATGGTTGCAAAAGGCGTTTTGCCTGCCATTGTATATAGTGCGCTCAAAGTATTTTGTATTCTTTGTGGATACTTGTCTTTGTGGTTGATTATAACGCGCAGATAGTCATCTTTATGTATAGGAATGGCTAAAGAATCATCCCATCGCCATTCGTTATCATTTTGGAATAAGTCGTTTTCGAATTGTAAAGTATATCTTTGGGTCTTTGCATTACTGGCTTTTTTGTGCCTGACGAGCCTAAATCCTAAGGTTTTTCCAGTCGTGTCTTTGTAATAGATAGGTCTTACTACATTTTCGAGAGTGGTTTTACCCATTACAGCATAAGCTGAACTGAAGACAAGGCCGCTATACAGTTTTTCACTTTTTTTTGTGTAGAGCGTGGATGCGTCTCTTGTAAACTCCCAGATTGTTCCTGTCTCCTCATCATTATCTGTGGTAGCGAATGTTGTTTTAAATGCTTTTAGTTTTGAGGTTTTTGAAGGCCATTGTTTTCCTACGTTTGTTTGTAAGAAAGCCTCATATTCATTAATGGATGGGAGCATATAGGTATATTTTTCATTGTTTTGATTCATTTTACCAACAAGCTCTTCGATGGTGGTTAAAGAGGCGTAGGTCATGAAGTTATTTGGCTCCATAGTGATCGTTTTGTAATCTATTGTTATCTCTTGTGTGCCTTTGTGTTCGAGCTCTTCTGGCAATTGGAGCATTATGGTTGCCCATTGGTATTCAGTGATTGGTGTTTCTGTTATTTCTATATCATCATCGATGTTAAAGTTTTCTTGGTTGAGGCTTTGATACATTCCTGCGGGTATACGGGTAAAATGCATTGGTTTGTATAGGTCTTGGGTGTTTTTATGGGCCTTATCGCGCAATTGACTTTCCTTTTGAAATACCTTGAGCATTTTTTGGCACCATTTTTTTAGCTCTTTTTTATCTATTTTGTGCTTATAGAGCTCTACAATTTTATTGAGCTGCTTCCAATAGATAAATACGGTATGAGAAGCATATGCTTGGGCTTTAGGTATTGGATTATAGAGGATTTGTTTTTCTAGTATTTTTTGAATGCTTTCTGTTTTGAGGATGTCTTTATTTGCTAAGCTTTCTAGGAATAGAAGGACTTTTTCGGTTTGTGGTTTGTTTGGTCCCGTTTTGGCAGTTGAAACAATGATAAGGCTTAGTATGAGAGCTGCGATAAGCTTCATGTTCTACTCACTTTTTTGGCTTTTTCGTTAATGAAGCTTATCGAAAAATTAAATTTGCACAAATCTGGCCTTAGCTTTTTAGTGCGCCGTGTTCTTTTAGTTGACGTAGTAACCCGCGGATTCTTTTTTCTTTAAAATGTATAGCGGTCATGCCTAATTTACGCGCTGCGTGTATGTTTTCTTCCTGGTCATCAATAAATATGCATTCTTGTGGATTTAATTTTGCTTTATCAAGCAGCTCGTGGAAGAAGGCGGGATCGGGCTTTACCTTTTTTTCGAATCCTGAGATGAAGATATTTTCTTTTTTAAAATGACGGAATATGTGCCTCAATGAGTCATCGTAATACATGAGATCAAATGAATCTGGGTCCCAGTTTGAAGCGATGTATGATTCGATATCTGGGTTATTCGCGCATTTTTGAAGAACTATTCGCATGAGTGGCAGTGGTTTCATATTTTTGGCATAGAGTTTTGGAGAGAACAACAATTTAAGTGATTTTTGTAAAAATTGCTTTTCACTGTCGGTCCAATATTCTTTTTGTTGATCGAGGAGTCTGAATGATTCTTTGAGTGTTTCTTTGCTTGAAATTTTGCCTTCTAGCCAGTCGGTCATGCGTACTGGTAGTAATCGTCCGCCTGGTTCTTTTACTCCTATCTCATTTACGCCGGAATAATCTTCTTCTAGAACATTAAATAATCTTTCGGTCAGAAGGCCTTGCATGCCTTTGCCGTGCTGAAGATAGAGTTTCATGCATTGACCGAGACCAAGATAATTGGCAATGCTTAGCTTTCTGGGCTTTACGAGCGTATATCCAAGGTCCCAGATGATTGCTTTTTTCTTGATCGTGCTGGTATTTCCAATCCCGCTGATTATGGCACATGGTCCGCTTATTAACGCGCAGGTCAACACAACGTTCGTCACTATTTTTTTCATATTTTTTATTTTCGCTTGATTGATGTGAAAAATTATAGCTTATTAGCCATCGTAATGACAAAGGTAGATTTGAAAATGTTAAAGTCTGGATAAATGTGTTGTTTGTGTGCTATTTGAGGTAGTTTGTGAAAAACTTTTTCTTTTCTTTTTTTGAGAGCAGATTATTTTTATATTTTTTGTTTTCTGATGGTTTTTGCTCTGAATCTTTTATTATTGTTTTTTTTTAATTATTGATCGAAAGAATGGGTCTCCCGTTCGTCCTTTTTAGAAGGAGCGTGCCTGTCGCCCCATCTTTCGTGGGTGCTTTGGGGCAGGTTCTGGCTGAGGATTTGGTGAGTCTTTTTTCTTGTAGGAGCTTAGGTGATGGAGGCCCTTAGCGGGCCCCACGTGTGGTTTTTTGCGGTCTTTACGCGTTGTGAGGGTGCATTCTATAGGTTATTACCTGTGTTATTCGAGTGGATATTTGAGTGAGGGTATTGTATACGACAGTTGTGGGTATTCGTATGTATTGTGGCACATATACTATGTTTGGCGGAGTGGCCTTTTTTATATGTAGATAAAGGAGCAGGCTTGAAAGGAGTCCTAGGCCGACAGGTATAACTTGATAGCGATTGACTAATTCGGTAAATATCTGGGCTTTTGTTGGGGTAATAGTTTTAAGCCAGACCTCTGAGATCTCGCTCAGTGAAGTGATCCTATTTTTATTGTGGATATCTCTTAGGGCGTTATAAGCAAAGATGGCTTCTTTTTCTCTTTTAGGTGTGACCAATAATTCTAATGGGTCTACAAGTAGTTTGTCAATGAGCGCTTTTTGACCAGACATGGAATGAAGATCTAGTATTCTGTGTTGAGATTCTTTCCAAGTTAGATAGTCTTCATCCTCGAGCAATGCAAAAGCTACTTGTGGTATTTCTGGCTCTTTCTGTTCATCGTAGATATCCGATTGATCTTGTATGATGGTTCTTTCTAATAGTATGTAATAGAGGGCATGTAAAAATAGCTTGTTTCCATGAAATTTTATTTCGTGCGGCTTTAAGTTGGCGTCTTTGCCAAATAAAAATCCCTCCGGGGCTAGACCGAAATTAAGTCTGTTATACGTAAAGACAGCTTTTTTATTAGCATCTATCTTTAGTTCGGAGAGATCAATGACTTCGTATAATAGTTCAATGACTTTTCTCTTGAGTTCAAGTTCATTGAGTTGTGGATGTTTTCGCTGTAGCTCTGCCTGGAAGAATTTAGTTTCACCGTACAATGAAGATAAGGACTTTGTTGGGCTGAGCATAAAGAGAAACAGAGTAAGAACAAGCATTTTTTTCATAAGTATTTCCCCGTATTATAGCTTATGTAACAAGTATACCATTTATTGAGGTTTTGTACGAGCGATCTTTTGAACCATTATCTTTAAAAAGCTTTATCTGGCGAGTTATATGGAAAGAATATTGATTGAAAATGCGGTCTGATTGCTGCTCTGATTACCTAGTATTTTTGCGGGTGACAGACCTATACTTTTTATGGTAGTCTACCGGATGAGTTACATTCTCATCGTTTTTAAACGGATGGAGCTTATCATGAAAGAACCAGTTAAGAAGCATCTTTCTTTCACCCCTCTACATCATGATATTTTCAAAAAACCCCTTAAACTACAAAAAGAGCTTAGAAAAAGCTCACGACGAATCCCTCATAAGATAGTTAACTTTAAGGCAGCGTATAAGAGCATGTTTGAAGCTACGGAGCATAAAACAAGCAGCGCTTATAGCGTAAAGCAGTGTCTACATAGTGCAGGCAAAGTGCTTTCAATTCTTAAAAGAGCTATCGGAAACCAATCAAAAGACATTATAAAAGAAGAGATCTAATTGCTTGACAGAAGGGAGGTTTCCCTCCCTTCTGTCACAAGTTCTGGTTTTCTTGCCTGAGGACACTCAGGATTTTTTTATGTGGAAGTGGATACATCAAGCTTTCTCGAGTTGTTTGAAGATTTACTTTTTAGCAGTTTATAGTATAATGCTATTATGAATTTTGCCTGATATCAATTGTATTTATGTTACTAAGGAAACTATGAACAAACTACTCTATACCCTAACAATGCTTGTGGCTTTATGCCCAAGCTTACTTTCTGCTCAATACCTGACCTTATGGAATAAAAATGCACGCTATTATAAGCGCAGCATCGAATGTGGTTCTTATGAGCACCAAGAGCAATTAGAAACAGCCCTATCAGAGTTGATCGAGTTGATTGTTCATGGCAAACACTATACTTTTAAAAGGCTTGCAAGAAAATATGACAAGAAGCTTACGGATTTCTTTTTTAAGTTGAGTTCGATTTTGATCTTTCATAAGCTTTTTATAACTCCTGATAATAAGGTAAAGATGGAGACTCAACTAAAAATGAAGCTTGAATCACTCTTTGATCAAACAGTTGGCTGTACGGGATCAATTGAGTGGATTGATCGTATTCTTAAAAACCTCGATGAAAGTAGAGAGGTTGCAACGACTGATGAGGATGAAACAACTCTTGATAGCATAGATATACTTTAATTCTTTAGAGGCAGCGTAAAGCTGCCTCTTTCTTCTTTTCATACTTTTTCTCAATATATTCTTGACGCATGAGCATGTTTTTTGTATTTTTGATGGTAAAGGCATCAATTATTAAGAAAATATGATGGTATGTACAACAGAATTTTAAAATTACCACTTGATGGGCAGAGCAGTATTTTTTTGTTTGGCCCTCGAGGAACAGGCAAAACATCTTGGGTTAAGGCTCATTTACCGGATGATCTTTACTTTGATTTTCTTGATTTTTCGATTTTTAGTGCGCTATCTGCAGATCCTAGCCGCTTAGGCAATCTTATACCCGAAGGGTATAAGGGATGGGTCATCCTTGATGAAGTTCAACGTGTTCCCGCGATTCTAAATGAGGTCCATCGTCTTATAGAATCACGAAAGCTTCGCTTTTTACTTACAGGCTCAAGCGCACGCGGATTAAGGCGCAAGGGCGTTAATCTGCTTGCCGGTAGAGCGTTAACCTACTATATGCATCCTCTTGTGGTACAAGAAATAGGAAAAGATTTTGTTCTCGATCACGCTCTCACGTTTGGGCTGTTGCCGGTCGCTTTGCAGCACCCAGATCCTTCAAAGTACCTTGAAAGCTATGTACAGACTTATGTTCGGGAAGAAGTATTGCAGGAGGGCCTTACCAGAAACATCGGCGCTTTTACGCGATTCTTGGAAATAGCAAGTTTTTCGCAAGCAAGTGTGCTTAATTTTTCAGAAATTGCTCGAGAACTAAGGATTAACAGACTCGTTGTTGCTCACTATTTTGATATTTTGGAAGATTTATTGCTTGCAAAACGCATAAGTACTTTTACAAAGCGGGCAAAAAGGAAAATGGTAGCTCACCAAAAGTTTTATTTCTTCGACACGGGAATCTATCGGTTCTTGAGGCCTTCTGGTCCTCTAGATACCTCCGAAGAAGGAGATGGAGCGGCGCTTGAGACGCTCTTCTTTCAATCGGTTGCGGCAATCAATGACTATTTTGATCTGGGATACAAGATTTATTTTTGGAGAACGTCAGCTGGCGCTGAAGTAGATTTTGTGCTGTACGGCCCGCGCGGCTTACATGCGTTTGAAATAAAACGCACCGCCCATATTTCTCCTAAAACTTTTAAAGGGCTTAAAGCATTTAAAGAGGATTATCCTGAAGCAAAACTTCATCTTCTTAACCTTTCAAAACACATCGAATATCATGGAGATGCAACAGCATATCCCTTCACTCAAGCTCTCTATGCCTTGCCAGACATACTAAAATAGCAAAAATCTTGCTATTTTGACCTGCATTTTATTACAATAAGAGTAGCTTTAGTCTAAAAAAGGAGATTAACATGACTGAAAAAAAGCAAGGTCACGCTAAAGAAGCGGAACACGAAAAGAAAGCGCAACAAGAGCCGAAGCCTAAGCATACCGAGGGCGGAAGCTGTGGTATTGGTTCCGAGGACCGCTCAAAAGGTTCATCCTGCGGTTGCTAAAGCTTTCTCTAAAGCTTTAATTTTATACGGTCCCTCAAGCTGAGGGACCGTTTTTTCTATTTTTGCATGTTTTCAGGTAAGCCACCCCCAAAAATAGCCGGATAAGAATATGCATGAGGGTATGCGCTTTGAAACAGAGGTTGGGCTAGGTTTTGATTTATTTGAGGCAATGGCATTTGTATCGCTTGAATCGCTCTTGATTGCCTCAAGAGCTCATCTATCGCCCGTGCCCTAGTTAATTTTTCAGGATCATTTTTGCTAGCTTCGATTGCATTTTTTGAACGTCTGAGTTCTTTCTTAGTAACTTCAGCCCCGCCTTTAAGAAGGTATTGAACCGTTTCAGGATTTAAGCTACTTATTGCGTTCATCAAAGGACTGACATTACCCTTGCATCGAGCGTTAGGGTCAATGTTAAAAAGAAGAAGCAGTTTTACAAGGGCAGGGTTATTGGTATTGTTTCGAGATGCAGCATAAAGCAAAGTCCTATTGCCTGGGGTTACTATTGCTCTAGGATCCTTGCCCGCCTCCACCATATATCTGAGTGCTCTGAGAATAATAGCATTGGCTTCTGTTCGTGTGGATGTTTCTGAAAGCTCCACCGCCTCTTCAATAGCTCTGAAAAGCAATGTGGTATCTTGTAAATTTGTAGCTAACAATGCTTCAATACGCTCCTCAAGCCTCTCGAGGTTTACAGCTTTGCCCAACAATGTAAGGTTTTTGCGCAATTTTATGCTGCCTTCCATGCCAAACGCAGGAAATGACAACACTAAGGCGACGGCAAGTAGTATTGTATAGATCATAGTCTTTCTTTTTTCTTAAAGTAGTTTAAAAATGCTAACAATGGCTTTTATCCATTATATACAAGGCTCAGGCCTTTGTCACAAATACGATACGAAAACTCATTTTTCGTGTATAATAGTTTTTGTGCGCAAAAAAATGGAGCAAATAAGTGAAGCGATTTTTTTATATAGGTTTTTTTATTGTGTTAGCACTTATGGGCAATACGGCATTTTCCTATCAGGTAACAAGAGCAGCCTTTGATCTGGGCTCAGGCAAGTTTAAAATGCTTGTTGCCCGTGTTGACACCGAAACGTCAACAGTTCAAGAAGTTCTTTACTCAGGCAGCGTTGAAGTTCGTCTTGCTGATGACTGGCGTGAAAATAAAGGCTCTTTAAGTGAAGTGGCTCAAAAGCGGGCCTTAAATGCGTTGGTTTTTTTAAAGGAAAAGGCATTGGAGCACGCAGCTACTGAATTTAGCGCAGTCGCTACCGCTATTTTTAGAAAGGCCTCTAATGGACAAGCTCTTCTTGAAACACTCACCAAAACAACCGGCATTCCCGCGACCGTAATCTCTCAAAGGCAAGAAGGGCTTATAGGCTTTCATACGATGATGGTTGCTTATCAAGATGGGGCACGAGCAATCTCTTGGGATTCCGGCAACGCAAGCTTTCAAATAGTTGCTGCTAGGAATAACGAGTACAAAGTGTATGAAGGTTCCTGGGGGAATGCTCTTGTCGTAAGTGCATTTATTGAAAAACTAAGAAAAGAGCCCTATTCAGTAGGCTACCCAGTAAATCCTGTAAGTACCGACGAGATTGAAAAGCTTGTCGCATTAATTCAAAGAAAGCTTTCTTTGCCCGACTGGTTAAAAGAAGAGATTTCAAGTGAAACGCTGGTTCGGGGTATAGGGGAAAACGAGTGCATATTCGCAGTTACGGCGCGAGCGCTCAATGCAACAACTTATACCCAAGAAGAGGTACGCGATGCTCTTTTTGGTTTGGCCGGATATACAAACAGCGATGAGCTATTTAAAAGGCTTAATCCCACAAACCAAAGACTTGTTGTTACCCAAGTTGCACTTTTGTATGCCGTTATGTCTGCCTTTGGTATTAAAAAAGTATCTTATAAAAAGACCTCCGGCAGCAACCTTGGACTTCTTGTTACTCCTGAGTTTTGGCCTTTGCAGCATCCATCCCTTACAAAAGGCCAGAGCGTGATATTATAGGATTCTTATGTACTTTAAAAGCGCGCCTTTCGTAATCTGCCTTATCGCCTTCGGGATACAAAATCCACCTGACGAAAATAGTAAACTGTATGAGCTTCTGGCGACATTGCATTACAAAAAACTGCCCTACGTTGACGTTGAGCATACCACTCCCTTAGTGATCTGTTTTTCCGGGACACCCGGCATGGGAAAGACCTACCTTGCCAAGAAAATGGAGGAGGAGTATCAAGGTTTACGCATCAGTACCGACGAAATCCGCGAACTATTAAAGGCTCAGGGTATTACAGTGAGAAATGAAAGCATTCTTGAAGAATATCTTCTCTATCTTTTAAATAGCAACACCATCATCAATAAGATACTTATACTTGATTGCAGCATCGATAGAAGGGCTTCGAAGCTTTTTTCTTTTTTAAACGCCAAAAAAATACCCTATTTTGTTATCCGTATTGCTGCATCGCCTGAATGCGCTATAGAGCGCATCGCTCAACGTGAAAATGAAAACAGCGCTCATTATATTCGCTTTTTTTCTCGCTGGTATGAAGATTATGAATCTTTCTTAGAAACGCATACGCCCGATTGTACCATCGATAACGAAGTAAACGGTCCGGTAGCACTTGATGAGGCTTTTAAAGGCATTAATGCGCTTCTAGGTAGAACCTAAAAAAGCTCACCCTCCCGTCAATCCACCCAAATATCTACTCCAACTTCACCAGGACGGTTCCTCTTGTTGCTTTGCTTGAGTAAATGAAGGCATTGGCAAGCTTTCACGAGGTGCCTCTGAAAGAAAGTGTTTTTTAAGCATCTCATCAATCAATTGGTAGCGTTTTTGCCGTTCACTACTAGGTAGAACCAGAGGGTGTAAGCTGAGACAACATCGATTTGATCTTGGTAACTATCATGTCGATAGCTACTGTGTTTTCGGCACCTCTCGGAATGATGATGTCTGCCCAGCGCTTACTTGGTTCAACAAATTCAAGGTGCATGGGTTGTACCGTAGTAAGATATTGATGCATGACCGAATCGACGGAATGCCCACGCTCAACGATATCCCTCTTAATCCTACGTATAAGCCGCTCATCAGATGGCGTATCGACGAATATTTTGATGTTCATAAGCTGCCGTAATGCGGCTTCGGAAAAGATAAGTATACCGTCGATGATGATAATTTTTTTGGGCTCGATGGGAATGGTTTTTTGTAATCGGCGTTGGGTTATAAAATCGTAAACTGGTTGATTGATTTTCCGCCCCTCCTTTAGGGCGATGATGTGTTCGATGAGAAATGAGGTTTCTAGAGAATCGGGGTGATCAAAGTTAAGGTCTTCTTTTTCAATACCTTTAAGTTCGCCACAGTCCTTATAATATGAATCGTGCTGAAGGACAACAACTTTTTCCTGTAAGCGCTCAACGATCTTATTGGTTACCGACGTTTTTCCAGACGCGCTACCTCCGGCAATACCTATCACAAGTGGCTTTGTTTCCATGCAATCCTTATTCAAGTTCTTTTATAATAGTAGCACGTCCTATTTTACAGTCAACGAATCGATTCTATATTGCACTATTGCTCGTATTTTCCTATTTTTATTGATTATTTAAATGGTATGGTAGTTTGTAATGTAAGGTAGTTTTTCGATGAAAAGAGCACTTTTACTATTCCTAGCCGCGAGCATGCTCATGGCATTGTCTGTCCGAGCGATGGAGGAGAAATTCCCCCTACACGTTGCTGTTGCAAATAATGATCAAAGCGAGATACTCTCCTTGCTTGAGAGAGGTTTTTTTATAAACCAAGTGGATAACTTGGGGCTTACTCCGCTTCAACACGCCTCAGTTACTCCAAATGTAGAGCTTATTAAGTTTTTACTTGATCATGGTGCAGATGCCCGGCTACTTGACAATGAAGGTCATACCCCCTTATGGCAGGCATTATCGATTGAAGATAACAATGCGGTAGTTTTACTGCTTTTAAAGCATGGAGCTTATCAAGTATATGAGGACAAAGATCAAAAAAGGCGCTTAGCAAATGTTTTTAAGGCAAATAATCGGCTAAAAATGCTAATCGAGGGGGATAATAAAGCAATTAAAAGACAGCTTAATAGGTTAACTAAAAAAGAAGAAATAAAGTCCTTCCTGTACGAATCATTTTTCTTATTTGTACATTACGATAATCGGGACATGATAGATTTTATTTTTCAACAACTTGCTGAGTATGTTGATCGGAACCAGATGCTCGATTTATTTCTAAGACTGGCTCAGATTGGTAACATTGAACTTTTAAAGAAATTTTTTTTAACGATTGGATTTAAGGATCCAGTGCTTGAAAAGGCTTTTTTAAAAGCTGTTGAAGCTCGCAAGAAAGAAACGATTGAATTTTTTTGCAGAACTGGAAGAATTCCTTTAGAGATGATACAAGAGGCTGCGCGCCAAAACGCGGACCTAGAACCCATTCTTCAAGAAAGTGAAAACCTCGCTCTAGAAGAGGGAAGTGAGGTTCAAACAGGGATAGATCCGCAAGGGCCACCAAACGATCTATCGCCCCGTCAGCTCGATCTTTCAAGGCATACATTCCTGATATAACGGTGAATTATAGCGTCATACATACAGGATGATAAAAGAAAAAGAGTCATGGATACTAAAAGAGCTGAAGGTTTTTACTCCAGCCCCAAAAGACTTATTTCTTTTCTTCTGCATTATGCTTTTTGGTGAATATAGATCTCAAAAGATTAGTGGATACACGTCCTTTTTTACGCCTCATTGGCAGTGATATTGCTCTCTGGCGCGCCCTAGGCGTTAAAACTTCGTTTTGCGCGGGCACCGGAGTTTCTTGTTCATAAGGTTCAACAGAAATTTCGGTAATACGCCTACCACCGGATGAATCTATTTGAGAAGATCTTAAAATGATTGTGGATGGCTCTGGAAGAGAAGTCGACAACACTATGGGCTCAAAAGAATCACCCCTGGAAGAGTGGGCATTTGCCTTTTCAAGTGCTGCAAAAATTTCCAAATAATGAGCCTTTAGATCTTTTGGTAATCCTTCAAGCTTTAAGATAACCTTTATCTGTTTTAATACCTTGGCTAAATCAACGGTATAGATACATTGTCGGCATCGTTCGATTATTAGATTAATAATGGACGCATTTTTACGTAAAACGGCACAGAAAAGCGCGTACTGGAACGTTTTACTCCAGGCATCATTTTTCATTTCGTCTTTATTTTTATTATATTTAAATAATAGTCTCAGTATGCTTTCATGTCCTGCGTAAGCCGTATTGATGAAAGCTTCTTCCATCGTTTCTGGCTGTATAAGGTTTCTGTGTGTTGTGAGAATTTTAAGGAGAAGCTTGAATTTACCTTGACCAGCAGCAAGGAGGAATAATTCTTGAATTTCTTCGGGCAAAACGGTGTAATCTCCTTCATTTAGCATGGCTGAAAGGAGAGAGTTGGTTCTTTGGCCAATTATTTTTCTAATTACCTCTTCATAACCAGAAGGAATTTGAGCTCCCCGAGTAAGGCAAAAGAGTACCCAGGTTCTTTGGTCTTCTAGCTTTAGGTCGCCATTCACAAGAATTTGTTGTAGTGCATAATTTAAGTCTGCTCCATAGTTAACAAAAATCATTGCCACTGGCAGGTTAAGTCGACTATTGAACCATAACATCTTCTTGGCTAATTCCTCCCCACTATGATACCTTTCCAGGCATAATTGCCTTACGGCTTCTTCCATTTCCTCTTGCAAGGTATTCTCAAGAAAAGACACAGAATATGAAGCCGATAAACTATAATGACTTGGAAGGGGCGTGTCTAACGGAGCAATAATGCCCATTTCTGCAATTTCTGCGGGCTGGCCCTCCATGCCCTTCAGTGCACTCTCCTTATGCATAAAAAATGCAATAAGAAGCATGCAACCTATTTTCTTAACCATCTGACTCCTTACAAGTTTTTAATAGCGAATATAAAGTTTAGATTAAACTAAATAATAGCATATATGAAAATTATCATTTAGGCAAAAAAGGGGCTTTGCAACTCTAGCATTTAAGGCTTATTTTGCCTAAAATTTGACATGTAAATAACAAATTGTATATTAAAATTATTATTGTTATTTTTGGGGTATCATGTCATTAAACTATTGTGCACTCGCTTTCATTGCGTTTTTCACCCATTCTTTGAAAGCAATGGAGCAAGCGGAATATAGCCCAGAGAAAATGGCCCAGATGCTTTTTCGTTCGATGTGTATCGCCACTTCTCTTGACGGCTATGATTTACAAAGCATTCGTGGAATCAGGGATTTGCTTGATAATACGCTGTTGATAAAAGCTGCAGCCCGTGGTAATGAAAGAGCTGTCGCTGATCTTCTAAAAGCAGAATCTTCTATTAACGCCTATAATTCAGCTGGACAGACAGCTCTCATCATAGCGGTTAAAAATAAGCACGCTAAGATTGCTGAAATATTGTGCGATAAGGGAGCCGACGTTAATGCTCAGGACTTTTTTGGACGCACGGCTTTAATTGAAGCAATAACGAATAATGACGTCCCCTTAGTTCGACTTTTACTTATTCACGGTGCTAATAGAGAACTTCCAACCGGTGCCCGCCAAACAGCTCGTGAAATAGCTATTCGTTTAGGATTTACTGAGGTTCTTGAGACCTTGGATACTCCCGCTTGGCATTTTCTTATAGGCGATTTTTTTAATCCAGACGAAGAAGGTTTAGAAGGCTTTGATGTGTATGTGCAAGACCCTGTGGAACTCTTTTCGAACATGCTGATGGACTAACACGATGTCTTCATTTAGCTTAATTAACGCTAAAATCGAGAAATTCTTCAAGTATTACTTTTAATATGGTGCGCTTAGGCGCTACTGACGAGCTTAAATGGTGAAAAGTACTAAACTTACTTATACTGCAAGTGTTTTCTTATTTCTTATTTGCTGTACATCTCATAAAGCGCATAGCATGGAGTGGTTTATGGGCTTGTTGGGCTTAGGAGGTAAGAGAAAAAGTGAGGAATTGTCCCAGCCCTCAAAGGAAATAAGAGATCTTCAGCTTGACATGGCTTGGGGAGCACGGCCAGATGTTCTGATTGCCGAAGAAAGCATGAGGAATAGAAGCGATTTGATAAAATGGTTAATTGAGCGGGGAGCTTCAGGTAAGGCATTCAGTCGTTTTTACGGTCCGGACATCAGAGCACAATTATTAAGCGGGAATCCGGAAAATGTCGGTGATTATTTAATGACAAATGCGTCTAGTGAAGAAATCGGAAACGTTTTAATCTTAGCAGCTTCGCAAGGGTATACCGAAGTAGCTACCTTTATCCTTGATCATTTTGTGACCAGGCTTGATTGTAAAATTCTCGCAAGAGCTTTTTTTAGAGCGGCATTGGCAGGCCATGAGCATACGGTTAATGCCCTATACCCTTTGGCAATAGAGCTTTTGGGCGATACTTTTCATAATATTTGGCTTACATCACTTCGATGGGCAGCAGTACAGGGACGCGTAAAAGTAGTTAGGTATATTCTTACTATGGCTCTACGAGACTATATACAATTTGATATGAGTGCGATTCATGGCATAGAACAACGCGTCAATGACATCATTGAAGCGAGCAGCATAAGTCAAGGCTATGTTGATGAAGAAGAACGAGCAGATTTGAATGATGTCCTTACATCATTAAGGCAATATAGGCTAGTTATTGAGGGTGGCAACGCCCTTCGTTCGTTAGAGATTACGTTACCCCGATACAGAGATTCGTCAAGACAAGTACCATTGCCGGAGGACATTGTTCACTATATCAGAAGTTTTGAGCGACCGCTTTTTTCGGCCTTTAGAAACATTTTCCTAACTTCTCAGCTTAACGATCTTTTTTGTGTTGGTCTTCGTTCAGGGCGTCACTGAGTATTTTCACAGCTTCTGGTGACTCGTAAATCCTGTTGCCAAAATCTTCAAGGAATGCCAACCGATTATTTTGTAAAAGTTCTTGAGCTGATTCCATTTCATCGTTAAGGTCCATGACAATCTGGGTAATTTCAGGCCCAAAAGCTTCGTTTACGTAGTTTTTAAGTTTAGCTGTTGCAACTTCAATTGCTTCATTTAACGCTTTTTTAACGATTTGAACAATATCAGATGAGATATCTCGTACCGGATGAGCACCTAATGGCGACCAATGAAGTTGTTCAAGCGTAATAAATAGTGCTTTTGTCGCCTGTTTTCCTAAGCATGCAAGATGAGGGTTTTTGCTTACTATGTGAGTAATCTCGCGGGCGTCCTTAACCGTTGCGCCAAAGTCAACTGCGCCACCTTTTTTCTTAAGAGTATCGATGAATTTTCTTGTATAGTCATTACTTTGCTTTGACGACAATGTGCAGGTTGCTGAAGCTTCTAGTGTTGCACCAAAGACAATCATGGCCTGTAATAGTAGCATTTTATTCATGGAGACTCCTCAATAGTAGTTTTCAAAAATTGAAGGCTGAAAGCTTTCTTTTTAACGTTTCTTAGGCGGCTACCGGAATATCTTGTAACTTTGCTCTATTTTCTTCATTCTTTTTTTCGGTCGAAAAATATTTCTTCAATACTTTATCTTCAAAATAGGTCATGAGTTTAAGCTTAATTGGCCTAAAGCCCTTATCAGTATCTTCATCAACGAGCTTATTGATGGCATCAGTATCTTCTTCGGTAAAATCTTCTTGTGAAAGAGCGAGTTCTGCCTGCTCATGAAGCTGTAATACTGATGGAAAGAGTTCTTTCCACACAGCAGTTTTTTTGTATTCTTTTTCGTAGCCAGCAAAAGGAACAACATGGAGGCGACTAAGCAGAGCGTCATCTGTAACAACCGTTTTTCCTCCTAAAACGATTCCAAGATGTCCAATATAGACATCGGCCCTTAAATAAGGGCTATAAAAAGTACTGGTTTCTGATTCAAGCAAGGTGAGAATAAAGGACAAGAGGTCACTATTTGCTTCATTTAACAATATTCTATCTGCATCATCAATCAGTAAGATCATATTAGCCGCTTTTTGAGCCGTGTCTTTAGTAAGCGCATTAATCAAGATACCCGGATCATCATAATCTCCAATAAGCTTATGCATGTCCACGTTTGCTAAAGAAATAACTGCAATCGGTAAGCCAAGCGCCTCAGCTACCATTTTTGCAGCTCTCGTTTTGCCCACACCTGGTTCACCATAAAAATATGCTGCAATTTTACGCACTGCTGTAGCAGTTGAAGCAGCTGCATGCCGAATACAATACCGCTTGAGCTCGAGCGTTGTTTGCGGGCTATAACCTTGCAAGACGGCGTCAATTCGCTCACTGTCGTACACAATTTTATGATTTTCAAAGGGCAATTTAAGTATCGTTTCAATAATTTTGATGTCATGTTCACGTGGCCCTGGATGTGGTGAACAGCGCACGGATACAAAATGTTTCTCAACGACACGTTGAAGCTCGAGTTGTATGCGAGGCTTAGATCTAACGTACGTAATTTCTAGTCGATCGAGCTCACTTTTTGATCCTTGAGATAAATAAACCTGCTTAATGGAATCTATGAGGGATACTAACTTGCTTATGGGCTCAGAACTGGCGTATGTCAAAAGCTGCCCAAGAGCAGCTCCGCTTCCAAGACCTACCGCCATGGGAACTTTATCAAGGAGATTACTATATCGGTAAAGCACAAGAGCAGCTGGCAGAAAAGGTATAGCGTAGATCGCTGAATCTGTTATAGTCCACAAAGCACCAAAAATGCGCCTGTATTGAAAGTGCGTTTCTAGCATGTCTTGCTGAGTTTCTTCGTCCGCTTCTTGAAATGCCTCCGCCGCTATTAGTGCTGACTGATCGAAAAGATCGTAATTTTTTTGGCAATAAGCAGGAGAGAAATCCTGATTCATGGCCTCGATTTGATTGTTGATGAAGCACCCAAATAAGAGGACGAGAAAATATTTTTTCATGTTGATTTGTATAGGTTTCACGAATATCTTACCTCTATTTCTCAGTTTATAAATATTATATTTCTGAATAAAAAAATGTAAAGTGCTCTTCTTGAGAAAACCAAATGAAAAAACTCACGCAGCCTGAAGTGTGACCGGCATCAAAATGCGCGCATGGTCCGGATCAACTTCTCGCTTGTCTTCATAAAGAAAACATGTTAATTTTCTAGCGCCTTTATAAGAGCATTGTTGCTTTCTTAAATTAATAAGGTTGAGAAAAAGGTCATCTATAAAAAGTCGAGTTTTATATGCAGTTCATGATATTGCTGGGCCTATTATTGTGTTTTGTGGTCACAAGAATGGAATCAAATAGTAGTTGCTCGTTACAGCCGGGTGTCAATTATCCCTTTCCTGGTTCTTCAGTACCTACTTTAGTGGCATTTTCACCGTCAGGCAACTATCTTGCGACTGCCAATGGTGCTTCGAATGATGTTACTCTATTTACGGTAGGAGCCGGGGGAGTATTGGATGCTGGTACCACCACTGCTTTACCATCTGGTTCTACACAAGCTATTTCAGTAGCATTCTCACCGTCGGGTAATTATCTTGCTACCGCTAATTATTCTTCAAATGATGTAACAGTATTTACCGTAGGGGCTGGAGGCGTTCTGAGTGGGGCGGCATCGTACGCTTTACCAGTGGGTTCTATTAATCCTTTTTCTGTGGCATTTTCACCTGATGGCTTATATCTTGCAGTGGCAATCGCTAACTCGAATGATGTAGCTATATTTTCAGTAGGCGTTGGTGGAGCATTGAGCGGCGTGACACCCTACGCTTTACCCCCTGGCTCTACGGGACCTTCTTCAGTGGCATTTTCACCATCAGGCAATTATCTGACCACCGCGAATTCAGGTTCAAATGATGTGACCGTATTTACGGTAGGATTAGGCGGTGCTTTGAGCGGAGGGTTAAGCTATGCTTTGCCTCCTGGTTCTACAATACCTTCTTCAGTCGTATTTTCCCCATCAGGCAATTATCTTGCTACTGCTAATTATGGTAATGCCAGTGGTACTACAGTAACGCTATTTCAAGTGGGAGCAGGAGGAGTATTAAGCGGAGGAGTAAGCTCCGCTTTACCTTCTGGCTCTACAGGGCCTATTTCAGTAGCATTTTCACCGTCGGGTAATTATCTTGCTACTGCTAATTATGCTTCACATGATGTAACCGTGTTTACCTTAAGTGCAGGAGGAACTTTAAGCACTGGCATATCTTATATTTTGCCTTCGGGTTCTTCTAATCCTCAGTCAGTGGCATTTTCACCATCAGGCAATTATTTTGTAACTGTTGATGGTGGCGTAGGTATTCACGTAACAGTATTTATCCTGAATTGTTCAGCAAGCCCAACGATAGTAGGTACTTCCTATCCTTTGCCCACTGGTTCTCGTGAGCCTCATTCAATAGCTATTTCAAAGAATGGTTTATTTTTGGCAACAGGCAATTACAATTCAAGCGATGTAACGCTATTTTCAGTAGGTAATGATGACACACTCAGTAGCGCCGCCTCATTCTCGTTACCACTGGGTTCATTGGCACCGGCGAGTATTGCCTTTTCATATGACACATCATACGTGGCAACAGCAAATAGCAAAACAAATGATGTAACTCTTTTTCACGTAACCGCAGGAGCGCTAGCAGGGGCAACATCATATAAATTACCGAGCAATTCAACTCATCCCGTTGCGATTGAATTTTCGCCGGATGATGCTTATCTTGTAACTGCTAACAGTCAATCGGGGGATATCACATTGTTCAAAGTAGCAGGAGGAGCACTTAGCGATGCTCTTTCTTATACTTTGCCCGCTAATTCAACAAATCCAGTAGCGGTAGCGTTTTCACCCGATGGCTCATATTTAGCGACGGCCAATGCTCTGTCAAATGACGTCACACTCTTTAACGCCACCAATGGGGTACTAAAAAGTATATCGTCCCATACACTGCCTATTGATTCAAGCATGCCACACTCAGTCGTGTTTTTACCAACACCTACCGGGATTTTTATAGCAACGGCAAACAGTAATTCAAGTGATATAACACTATTTCCAGTACAGGGGGGTACGTTGGAAACGGGAACGTCATATAAATTACCACTCGGTTCAACAGATCTACTATTTATTTCAGCTGCACCACAAGGAACATATCTAGCGACGGCAAATGGTATTTCTAATGTCTTTACCTTGTTTACGGTGAGCAACGGGATCCTAGGCCAAGGTTTTTCATATAATCTGCCTGGAAATTCGAGTAATGATGTAGCAGTAGCGTTCGCTCCGGTACCGACAAGCACAGGAAATGTGTTTCTTGCAACTGCAAACAGCGACTCAAACGATGTATCGGTTGTAACGATTCTTGGTTCTGAGGGAGATGGTAGTAGCAACGTTCCTCTCGGTCTTATCTTAGGAATATCTCTGGGAGTTCCTGCGGCTTTTGTGGTTGGAGCAACGGCCATTTCGGCGGGTGCATTTGTTTACTATCAGTATTGGTATAGGCATCGTGGCCTTCGGAGTGTGAATTATGGTACTGATTCCACGGACACATTATGAGCTGGATTCCGGTTTTTGAAAAGTAGTAAGGAGTAACATGATGTTGCCTAGAAGTATTCCTCAGAAACATTCTTTTAAGCTTAGTTTTTTTCTTCCATAAGCTCAGTTGCCCAACCTGTTAGCGAAATTAGCTATGCTTTGCCCGGTGCCTCTTTCTGGCCTTCCGGTGCACAATTTTCGCCCAACGGTCAGTATCTTGCAACTGCGAATAAAAATGATGTATCAGTTTTTTAATGTGCAAGCGGGCGGAACGTTGCTTGCAGGCTCGTCCTCTTTACTACCTCCGGGTACTACGACCCCCTACGCAGCAGTATTTTCGCCTGATAGCTCTTATCTAGCTACCGCTAACTTCAATACATAGGCTGGCTTTAAATCCGAAAAGTTTGGAACATTAAAGCTCTTCTTCCGGTCCGTAATTTACGCTTCCAAGTGAAGTTCGAGGTCTATGAACGTGCTTATAAATTAAAAAAGCAACTACGCCGGCAGTAGTAAGAAGAACCGCAGTGCCCACAATACCCGCGGTTAATGTTGTTGCGAGTATGATGGCCAAATCGTTATTGCTGGATAAGCCATCACCACCGTCTCCACCTTGCGCGCCATTGGTGTTACCATCCCCGAAAAGTGAAGCCACCGTCACATCGTCCGAAAGCGCATTAGCAGTAGCAAGATGTACTCCGTCAGGCGCAAAAGTTATACCTACACATTGTGTTGAGTTAGCTGGCAAGTTAAAAGAAATCCCCTGGCTTAAGACGCCGTTACTTACCGTAAAAAGAGTGAAGCTGCTTGATGCGCTGTTAGCAGTTGCTATATAGGTACCATTTGTTGATGAAGCAGCAGCAATTGACTGCGGATTAGTAGTTCCCGATGGTAACGGATATGACTGTCCATTATTCAAAGTGCCAGCTTGAAAGTCAAATACAGAAACGTCATTAGAGTCACCATTTGCGGTAATGAGTAAGAATGTATTACTCAATGGTAAAAATGCTATAGATTGAGGTCCGGAAGATCCTGTAGGAAGAGCTGTTGATGCTCCAGAGCTTAAAGCACCTGCGCTAAATGACCATGTCGTTACGTCATTCGAACCATGATTTGCGCTTGCAAGAAAAGCACCGTTAGGTGTAAAAGCAAGAGCCGCAGGTTCCGTTGAACCTGCCGGTAATGCGTAAGCAGTGGGATTTGTGAGCGATGCACCTGTTATATCAAATACGACAACATTATTTGAATCACGGTTACAAACTACAACATAAAGGTCATCGGGTGAAAAAGCGATGCCTGATGGATTTGTTGATCCAGGAGGTAAAGAGTACGATATGGGCTTAATTAATTGGCCACTATTAACGTGGAAAAGTGTCACATCATTTGAGTTATGGTTGCCAGTGGCAACTAAAGAATTATTTGCAGAAAAAGCTATCGATGTGGGATTTGAAGGTGTTTGTAAATTGTAAGGCAATGGAAAAGCCTTTTTTGCGGTGAGTGTAAACGTGTTGTTGCTTGAATTTACGTCAAAAAGTGCAACGTCGCTTGACCCAAAATTCGCAGTTACCAAGTATGAGCGATCGGATGAAAAAGATACGGCGCTAGGCCTTTGGGAACTTATTGAAAGTTGTGGCAAAATGTACGACGTTCCCGTATTAAGGGTTCCGCCCGTTGAGGTAAAAAGAGTGATATCAGAAGAACCCGTATTAGCGACAGCTGTAAACATGCTGTTGGGTGAAATAGCTATTGAATTATCAAAATAATCGCCCGTTGGTAGTGGATACGTTGCCAGCAAACTAAGTACGCCTCCTGCTCCAACGCTAAATGTCGTAACCTTGCCTATTCCAGTATCAATGGCTATATATGAGCCATCGGCGGAAAACGCAAGGGAGAAAACGCCGCCGCTTGGTAAACTATATGACGTCGCGCCACTTAAAACTCCTCCAGATCCCACATTAAACATAGTTACTTGTCCCGAAACAACAGCGAGATGTAAGCCATCGGGCGAAAACGAAAGCGAAGTGGCGCCTGCAAAATAAGAGGGCACTGAGTAACTAGTGCCTGTACTCAAAGAGCCTCCTACTCCAACACTAAATATTGTCACATTAGATGAGCCGTTAGCGGTAGCTACATATGAGCCATCGGGTGAAAAGGCTATTGCCAAAGGATCCCAAGTACTCGCTGGCAACGAATACGACGTTCCCGCGTTCAATGTCCCACCGTTAACCGTAAAAATCGTTACACTACCTGCCAATTGAGAATCACTGTTTGCTGTAGCAAGGTAATTGCCTGATGGCGAAAAAGCTAGTCCCGAGGGTGCATAAGAACCGACTGGCAGAGGGTATGAGATTCCAGTGCCGAGTACTTCGCCTGCTTGCACATTAAATACTGTTACGCTGTTTGCATACTTATTAGTGGTTGTAATGTAGGAACCGTTAGGTGAAAATGCAATTGAAGTAGGCTGTGTGGTATTTGAAATTACCTGGTAAGATGCAGCATTCGATAAAGCTCCGCCTGAGCCAACACTAAATATCGATACGTTGTTTGAGTACCTATTAGCAGTGGCTAAGTACGCACCATCTGCAGAAAATGCTACCGATTCAGGAGCAATCGAATTTGTAGGCAACGCATAGGTCGTCCCAGCATTTAATGTGCCTCCCGACTGCACGGTAAATACTGTGACACTATTTGAGAAGGTGTTAGCTGTAACGAGATTGGTGCTATTTGGTGAAAAGGTAATTGAATTAGGCCTTGGATTAGAACTTGGTATTGAGTAGGAAGTGCCTGTGCCAAGAGTTTGTCCGGTTACGCTAAACAGGGTCACATCATTAGAACCCGAATTTGCGGTTGCAAGGTACTGGCCATTTGGTGAAAATGCAACTGAAGAAGCGTTATTAGATCCTGTCGGCAGCGAGTATGTGGTGGGATTACTCAGAGTACCCCCAGTTCCCACCGTTAATAGCACAACATTTGAGACGCCGGCGCTGGCCAGAAGTGAGCTATCTGGTGAGAAAGTCGCTGCATAGGTGCCAGTTGCTCCCGAATATGTCGTTGGGCTACTTAAGGTGCCGTTTGATCCTATGGTAAATAAAACAATTTGTGAGAAATGCGCAACAACGAGATATAAACCGTTGGGGGAAAATGTTAACGAACTTGAATAACCGATGTATCCATCGAGAAAAGCAGTGGGGCCGAGTGAGTAGGAGTTTCCCACATTAAGGATGCCTCCCACGCCAACTGTAAATATCGTTACGTCTCCTGATTCGAAGTTTACCGTTGCAAGAAATGAACCATCTGGTGAAAAGGCGATCGATTGGGGAGAAAGCGAGCCGCTAGGTAAAGGATACGTAGCAGCGCCGCTCAGCACTCCACCAGCTCCAACTTGAAATATGGTTACGTCGTTGGTAAATGAATTAGCAGTAGCAAGGTATAATCCGTTAGGCGAAATCACTGAGCAACTGGGAGGCGTTAATCCTACCGGTAATCGATAAGAACTCATTGCACTAAGCGCTCCAGTTCCCGATACGCTAAATATTGACACATCGTCAGAACCATTAGCGCTAGCAAGGTATGATCCATTAGGCGAAAATACTGCAGCATTAGGCCATTTAGAAACGCCTGGCAAAGGGTAGCTGATCTCGCTGAGTGCTTTACTCAGACAGTTCCAAGAAATAAGACTTAAGCTAAAAAGTAAGTATCGTACGCTTGATTGAGCCGTCATGAAGCTCTCCCTTTTAAGACCATGTTTTCATGTACCAATATCGATTGGAAGAACAAACTAATGCAAAGTGTCTTTTGCAACCACCACCAATTTTACGTTCGGGTAAATATAGCACTCATGGTTCTTTTGTCAATCGGACTATAGATGAACTTATGGCTTGCATTCTCATCTGATAAAGATAGTCCTTTAATAGCTTCGACAATGCCAAGTGGCTTTTCCTGAGCGGTGCGTCTTCATAAAATGCTTCTACTTGCCGTAGCTCTTTTTTACGAAAAATTAACCGTACCTGTTCTTGATCGAACCCTATAGTAGTGGTACTTATAGCCTGCAAAGCCAATAAGGGAAGCTGCGATAGCGACTGCCGCAAGCCCCAGCGGCACTCCTACCGTTGTTCCAACAATGACGCTTATGGGTAAGCCGTTGCTTCCATCCCCCGTTCCTGCAGCGCCAAGCAACGGTGAAATTGACACGTCATTTGAATAGAGATTTGCTGTACCGATTGAGCCACTTCCGTCACTTGCCAATAAAAAAACTACAGCAACACCGTCGGTGGAGTTGCCAGGCAAATCATATGACGCCTGACTATTTAAAGTGCCTCCTGAAAGATTAAATAAAACAATACTATTTGATCCGCTGTTAGCTGTTGCAAGATAGGCTCCACCAGGCGATATTGCTAGCCACTGAGGGCTTACATTTCCTTCAGGAAGTGAATACGATTGTGCACTGGTGAACGTATCTGCTTGTATACGAAAGATGGTTACATCATTTGAATCGCTATTACATGTAGCAAGAAATAAGTTATTTGCTCCGTCAGTAAAAAAGCTCAGCGATTGGGGCTTATTTGAGTTAACGGGCAGTGGTTGTGAAATTCCGTTGGTCAAAATGCCACTGGAAACCTTAAAGAGTGTTATATCGTTTGATCCTATGTTGGCTGTGGCACAGTAAGTACCGTCAGGTGCAAAAGCAATCGCTACTGGATTTGAAGAACCGTTAGGCAACATATATGAAAGAGGACCAACCAAAGAGCCTGCTGCGAAGTTGAACACTGTTACATCGTTTGACTGGCTATTTGCTACAGCAACATGCATATCATCGGGTGAAAATTCGATTGAGATGGGATTTTTAGAGCCTGTTGGTAAACGATACGACTGTGCTTTAGTTAATTGTCCACCTACGACGTTAAAGAGGGTAAGGTCATTTGAGTTACCGTTAGCTGTTACCAAGTAGGTTGTATTAAGAGAAAAGGCTGAGGACAAGGGGTTTGTTGAATTAACCGGTAAAGGAAATGATTGTCCCGAATTGAGCGTTATCTGATTGTTGTTTTGACTCACAGGAAACAGTGTTACATCGCTTGATTGATAATTTGTTGTGGCAAGATACGATCCATCTTGGGAACGCTCGATTGAGCCTGGCTCAATCGAGTGAGCTGGCAAGGGATATGAAGTTCCGTGAGGAACAAGACTACCACAGATAAGCGTAAAGAGTGTTACATTATTTGAGGTTTCGTTTGCAGTAACAATATAGGCACCATTAGGTGTAAATGCTATTGATGAAGGGTTGCGAGCCCCGGGCGGTAACGGATACGACGTGCCATTAGTAAGTCTTCCAGCAGAAACAGTAAATATGGTGACGTCATTTGATGTATTATTAGCAGAAACCAAAAAAGAACTATCCGGTGAGAATGCCAGTGAAATAGGAAAACTAGAGCTTGCAGGAACAGGATACGAAGTTCCTGAGCTGAGAACGCCACCAGCTCTTACGGTAAATAGTGTTATATCGTTGGTGGAATTAGCAGTTGCAAGGTACTCTCCGTTTGGTGAAAATGCTATTGAGTAAGGACCACTCGAGCCGATAGGCAAAAAATACGTGCATGGTAGATTAAGGACCCCGCCCGGATTTACCGTAAATACAGTTACAGTGCTGTAAAATTATTAGCGGTTGCCAGATATGAGCCGTCTGGTGAAAATGCTGCCTCATGAGGTGCCGTATAGTGCGTAGCCGGTGGCAAACTATAACTAACGCCAGACAATGTAGGGCACAAATTTTGAGCTCCCATGCTATGGGTAAAAACAAAAACTAGAAGTGCGCACACAGAAAGAAAAACGTTACCCACTATAAAGAACATAGCAAATTCCTCACTTCATTCTACTTGAGACATTCGGCTGAAAGTAGCATGAATGATTTTTTTGTCAATTCTTGTTAACTGTTAAATAAACTAATGAACAATTGGAAGAAAGCATGCTTCGTGCCCCGGTATTCTACGCGTAAAAATCCTTGCATAGAATAACCTCCTGGTTCCAATAATAACCCCGAGCGGAAGGCTACTGCCATCTCCTTTCTGGCCACTACCACCAAAAAGCGAAGCAACACTCAATGATCTTGATGTTGATCAAACGTGCTAGCGCAGATAGAATTCACACATTCTATTCTGATTTGCTATTGCATTTTTAGTGTTGTATCATTTTGCATGTATTGCTTGCAATTAGTTAGAGCGCATCTTGTAAGCATATGCTAGAAGAAAAGAGGAGAAATGAGGCTATGTTTTCTTATTACATGCGAAGATACTTTATTCTGTACATCATTATGCTCGGTTGCATGAGTTCCCAAGCAATCATAGAAGATAGTTATTCTTTACCGGGAGCTTCCCGTTGGCCAACCGATGGAGAGTATTCGCCCAATGGCCAGTATCTTGCGACGGCAAATTTAGATGACGTATCTTTATTTACGGTCGGTACTGGAGGGGCTTTACAACAGGGAACTTCGTATTCATTGCCTCCTGGCCCTACGACGCCTTATAAAGAAGCCTATTCATATGATGGTGCTTATTTGGCTACAGCTAACAATGCGACAAGCGATGTAACTGTTTTTACGGTAGGTTCAGGAGGAACTTTAAATAACCCTGCGTCATACCCATTACCTGCAAGCTCTTCCACCCCTCAGGGTATAGCTTTTTCTCCCAATGGTTTATATCTTGCTACCGCTAATAACTCCAATGATGTAACAATATTTTCAGTGTCGGGTGGCACCTTAGGTAATGCTCTTTCCTATGCTTTACCGACTGGAAGCACCAGTCCTTATTCAATTGCTTTTTCTCCTGATAGCTCGATTTTAGCTGTCGCTAACCGCGACCCTGTTCCTGGAAGTGTTACCCTATTTACAGTCCAAACGGGAGGTGCATTGTCCAACGGAACATCTTATACATTACCCGGTTCATCACAGGAACCTTTTGGACTAGCGTTCTCACCCAATGGTTTGTATCTCGTTACAGCTAATTTTGCCTCAAATGATGTAACTATTTTTGATGTTGGGACAGGAGGCACTTTAAACAGTGGAACATCTTATGCGTTACCTACAGGCTCTAGTGGGTCGCTTTCAGTAGCGTTTTCGCCAACAGGTGCATATCTTGCTACAGTCAACGATTCTGATGATGTAACTGTCTTTAGCGTCCAAACAGGAGGCGCGTTAACCGGCGCAGCATCCTATCCTTTACCCTCGGGATGCACCGCCCCTTGGTCGATAGCTTTTTCACCCTCGGGCAATAATATTGCTACTGCTAATAGCACCTCAAATAACGTTAGTGTTTTTAACGTTGGAGCGGGTGGTGTTTTAAGCGGTGGTACGGCATATACGTTACCCGCCGGCTCTACTAGTAGTTTTGATGTAGCATATTCACCTACAGGATCTTATTTAACTTCACTTAACGGTGCAGGTGGTGGCATCGGCAATCTCTCCGTCTTTACTGTCAGCTCGGGTGGAGCGCTAAGCGGAGGTACTACCTATCAGGTGATATCGGACTCACTCCAGCCGCAGGCAGTTGCTTTTTCCCCTAATAGCGCATACCTTGCTGCGGTCACCTCTCTATCTGAGGCTGTCACAGTCTTTACGGTTGGGTCGGGCGGCGTTCTGAATAATGGTCTTTTATACTCAATACCTTCGGGTTCTAAGTATCCTACCGACGTTACATTTTCACCGTCAGGCAATTATCTTGCTACCACTAATGAGAGCTCAAATGATGTAACCATGTTTAATGTAGGAGTAGGAGGTGCTCTGAGCGGCGCTACATCATACCCACTTCCTGGCGCTGCCGTCGCCCCTCGTGCTTTAAGGTTTTCACCCAATAGCAATTATCTTGCTGTTGCCGCAAATCGTTATATAGTGATGTTTACGGTAACAGGCGGTACCCTGACAGGAGGTACGGCGTATCTCACTCCTGGAATTTCGTTTCCTACCTCTTTAGCATTTTCTCCTAGTGGTGCTTATCTTGCTGTAACAATAACTTCTACAACCAATCGGATTGTAACTGTGTATAACGTTGGATCAGGGGGAGCCCTCAGCCTTAATGCTTCGTACGCTCTGCCTACCGGTGAGTCACCTGTCTCAGTTGCCTTTGATTCCACAGGTTCTTATCTTGCTATTGCAAGTACTAGTTCAGGTAATCTCCTTCCTGGCAACGTGTTTCTCTTTTCCGTAGGATCAGGTGGAGCATTAAGCGGTCAGACAACCTATCCATTACCAGCAGGTTCTTTCGAACCAGTTACCGTATCTTTTTCTCCAAGCGGGTATCTTGCCGCTGCTGATACGCAATCATCGACAGTAAGCGTATTTAGCTTAAGTGGAGGCACGTTGACAGGAGGAACTACCTACCGACTACCGCCTTTATTTAGAGGATCACGCGAGCCTAATGCGGTAGTCTTCTCGCCAGATCGTTCATTCTTGGTAACAGCAAACTATCAGACAAGCGATATAACCGTTTTTGATGCAGAGTATACGAACAACAACATTACGCTAGGAGCAAAAAAATCTTATCCGTTGCCCTTTAGTGGTCAAGCGTCATTACCTACATCAGTAACGGTCTCAGCTGATAATGCATATATTTTGACAGCAAACGCTAATACCAATGATGTCTCGGTGCTTTCGTTAGTGGGGGGTAAAGTAACAAATGCGGTCTCATACCCGTTGCCAATCAATACACTGGATCCTCGTTCTATACAGTTTTCTCCCGATAATTTCTATGTTCTTGTTGCAAACGTTGGGTCGGATACTATTACGGTCTCTCCATTCAACGCGGGTGTTTTAGGGAATGGAACTGCGTATGCATTGCCTGCAGGGGGCTCTGACCCTCAAGCTATTGCAATCACACCCGACGGTTCATATGTAGCTAGTGCCAATTATCTGTCAAATAACGTGGCAGTATTTCCGTTTGCTTCAGGTGCGCTAGGCGGTGGAGCGCTTACCTCATTACCTACCGGGGCTTCAGGACCACAGTCTCTCGTTTTTATCCCGTTACCGGGCAATGCGCTTATTTTAGCTACCGCTAATGGTGGTTCTAATGACGTTACCGTTTTTGATTTTCAAGCCGGCGCTTTAACAAATGCACAATCTTATCCTCTGTCTGTCAGTGATTTTAATCCACAATCGATAGCATCCACGCTAAATGGTGCGTATCTTGCAACAGCTAATAGTGATTCTAGCACCTTTACACTTTTTACGGTTAACGGCGGAAATTTGTTGCTGAATGGTTCTTTTCCATTGCCAGCAAACTCTACAAGGTGCGTTGCTATAAACTTTGCCCCGCGCAATGCAACCACTCCAGGCGTTGAAAATCTTGTAACGGCTAACTTTGAGTCGAATAGTGTAACTACAGGCTCTTTTGGGTCGCTATTTCCAGTAGGTGACGGTAGCAATAGCGGTGGAGGGGGAGATGGTTTGGGATCAAGTGGTGCCACTACCATCATTCTAGCAACCGTTTTGCCAATCACCATCGTGGGAGGAATGCTTTTGTTGACCGCTGCTGGCGTAACCGCATGCTTGGTTTATCGGTATATGCATAGACCGCGTGCTGAATCAATGGTTAACTATTAACAGAGAGCGACTTTGGTGGGACTGTGTTACGTGGCGGAATCGTCCATTCGAGGAATATGAATATGCCTGTTGCCTAACTATTGCTGTATTGCTCATCTTCGAGCAGGAAAATGAGCTTGAGACTCTTGAGCTCCTACTGCACCCACAAATCAGCATTCCAAAAGCCTTGTTTAAAGTTTCCCCCGCAGAGGGAAGTTTTTTAGAAAAATTTCCTTCCAAAAGGGAAAAAATCTCTATATATGTCCAGTATAGAGGGAAAGAACTGGTGAAGGTGATAAAGAGGCCGATTTTGTGCTTCTTATGCCTGACCAAACAATTAACCTTTTTCAAGTGTGCTTATCGATGCAATCATTGGATACTCGTCGTAGAGAAATTGCAGGATTAGAAGATGCTATGAAAGAGCTCAATCTGAAAAACGCTTGCATAATAACGCTTGAGGAGGAAGAAAAAATTACGTCACCTGTGGGTGAGATTGAGGTTGTACCTGCATGGAAATTTTTTCTCCATCGGAGCATCTAAAGCTGCGCCTCTTCACCGAAGTTAACTGTTCCTCTGTGCCTGTAGTGATGCACGTATTTCCACAAGAGCCAAGAGCCTATAGCCGCAACTATTGCAACCCCACCAAGTACGATCGGAACTCCAACGCTTATACCAATAATAGCACCCAGAGGCACACTTGAACTTCCGCCACCATTTCCATTTGTTCCTTCATTGCCAAATAGAGCGAATACTGAAACGTCATTAGAACCGCTATTAGCGGTTGCGATGACCGTGCCTCCACCATTTACGTCGGAAAAGGCCACCGATACGTCTCCTTTAGAAGTAGATGGCAAGCCAAAGGAAGTACCCTGGCCTACTATGCCACTTGTTACATTGAAGAGTGTGATGCTATTTGAGCCTCTATTGGCTGTTGCAAGAGAGGTCCCATTTATTGAAGCAGCAATAGCAACTGGTCCCACTTCGCTTAAAGGCAATGGGTAAGACAGACCTGCGCCAAGACCTCCGTTAACAGGAAAAATGGTAACGTCATTTGAATCGCTATTTGAGGTAGCGATGAATAGATTGCTCTTTTCCGGCACAAAAACGAGTGAGCGAGGTCTATTAGAACCTGAAGGCAACGGCTGAGAAGCTATGCTCTTTAAAGAACCTTGAGTTACATTAAAAAGAGTCACATCATTAGAAGCAACGTTTGCTGTTGCAAGATATAGGTCACCGGGCGAAAAAGCGACAGCGACAGGTTGAAGTGACCCAGCAGGAAGTGCATAAGAAAGAGCTCCTGTTAACGCTCCTGAAAATACTTTAAAGACAGTAACATCACTGGAGTTACTATTTGCAACAGCAAGATAGGCACCATTTGATGAAAAATCAATCGACACCGGCTCAACAGAACCAGCAGGCAAAGCATACGAAGCACCAGAAGCTAGTTGTCCCCCAGTTACAACAAATAGCGTTACATCATTGGACTTACTATTAGAGGTTGCAAGATAGTTATTATCGTCTGAAAATGCGACCTCGGAAGGGTGTCGCGAACCAGCTGGTAAAGGATACGAGACACCATTTGTGAGCGAACTGTTTGCATTGACCGCGAATAACGAAACATCGCTGCTATTATAGTTAGCAGTTGCAAGATACACATTATTAAGAGAGAAAGCTACCGAATCGGGCTCTTGAGATTGGGGCGGCAACGGGTAAGAGGTTGACGGACTTGCAAGGCTGTTTAAGCAGCCGGGTGCTGCAAACATTGTTACATTGTTCGAAGTAAAGTTTGCGGTAGCAAGATAGAGGCCTGAAGGAGAAAATGCGGCATCGGTTGCGCCCGTAGACCCAGCAGGAGTTGCATATGATGTGGCCCCGCTCAATACGCCACCCGAGCTCATTGCAAATACCGTGACGGTACTCGAAGTTTGATTGGCTACTGCAATATTGGTACCATCAGGGGAAAAACTAAGCAACGATGACCCGGCGGTTCCTGAGGGAAATGGATAGGAAGTTGCTCCGCTTAATGTGCCTCCCGCACCGACCGTAAAAACAGTCATGTCTTCCGAACCCTTGTTAACTGTGACCAAATAAGCTCCTGAAGGAGAAAAAGCAACAGTATCAGGAGTTGTAGATCCGCTAGGTAAGGGATACGATGTGGCACCACTTAATGCACCCCCGGTTCCAACCGTAAAGACGGTGACGTTGTTTGTTACTGGGTTACACGTTGCCGCATAAGCACCCGAAGGTGAGAATACAATGATATGCGGATTAGTTGAGCCACCCGGCAATGCATAAGAGGCGCCCACACTTAGGGCGCCTCCACTTCCAACTTGAAATATAGTCACGTTGGCTGAATTATAATTGGCAACAGCCAAATATGCACCATTAGGCGAAAAAGCTACAGAATACGGACTTGTGCCGGCTGGAACGGGATACGAGGTCGCGCCACTTAATACTCCTCCGGGCCCTACTTGGAATACTGTCACGTCATTGGAATTATAGTTGGATGTAGCAAGGTAAGCTCCAGAAGGAGAAAATGCTGTTAATGTTGGCAACAGAGAGCCTCCAGGCAACGGATACGACATTCCAGTACTTAAAATTCCGTCCGAGCTGACAGTAAACATCGTAACGTCATTTGAATTATTATTGGCTGTGGCTATATAAGCACCGGAAGGAGAAAATCGCGATGCGCCAGGGACCGTGGAGCCGCCAGGCAGTGGATAAGTTGTTCCTGATTGCAGTAAGCAAGCACCAGAAACGGTGACAGTGTTACACAAAATGAGAGCAAAGTATATAAGAGCAAGCTTCATCAAAACAATCCTTTTATAATAGCTAATTATGCAAGCGCTGAGTGCCAGAGCTAAGCTATCAGTCGCGAGGAAAATGTCAATTTTGAGAGGAGGCAAATCTTTCTTTAACGAACGTTTTCCTTTGACGATTCGTGGAAGCACAGCGATGCAATAGTTAATTTGCTTGCAATTTTCTTTTGTGTGTATAAAACTACACAGCGGCTTTGGACAGATCGAAAAATTCCCTACCACAGTAACGTGAATTTCGGTGGGAGCGAATCAGCCGAAGGGAGCTTATAAAATTTGCTGATCCCCAAATCGACTTAGAGATTAGCAGACTTTTTATTTAGAGTGTTTCCATGGACTCTTTGCCAGCAAAGTTAACGCTTCCATCACGTTGCCTATGTGTGTATCTGTATATTAAATAGCCGGTCAAAGTTCCAGCAGCTACGATAAGAGTAAGGCCAACAGGGATTCCTAACGACAATCCAATAATAAGGCCTAAAGGCGTATCACTACCTCCGGAACCACCGCCCGATTGCGTGCCAAGGATCGTAGACAGCGAAACATCATCGGAGCCCTTATTAGCTGTTCCATAGAAAATGTTTCCATTATTGCTAAGAACTGGTGAAAATGCGATTGCAACACAGTTACTCGAATTACCTGGTAAATCGTAGGTAGTGCCTTGACCAATAACACCATTGGTAACGTTAAAAACGACCACAGTGCTTGAGCCGCTATTAGCAGTTGCAATGTAAGAATTCTGTGGCGATCCTGCAATAGAACTCGGTTGCGCGTTTCCTTGTGGCAAGTGGTATGATAAGCCGCTGCTCAATGTGCCCCCGTTAACAGTAAAACTCGTTATATCATTAGAGCCGCTATTAGCACTTAGGAGGTATAGGCTATTTAAAGAGGGTAAAAAGAGAACTGATTGAGGAGCTGTGGATCCATGCGGTAAAGTATATGACGTTCCGCCATTCGGTACGCCGTCAGTTAGCGTGAAAAAAGTGACATCATTAGAATTAAAGTTTGCCGTTGCGACGTACGCTCCGTTTGGCGAGAAAGTAATTGAAACGGGTTTTGTTGAGCCTGCAGGCAGAGCATAAGAAGCTCCTCCCGATAGCGTTTGTCCAACTACATTAAATATCGTTATATCGTTTGAATTATCATTCGCTACGGCAAGATATGTATTATTGGGAGAAAAAGCGACGGCGGTGGGCCCAAGGCTTCCCGCAGGTAATGCAAATGATTGCGCTGCTGTTAATAGTTGTCCTATTACTTTAAAAAGGGAGATGTCATTTGATTGACTGTTTGCCACCGCCAAATAAGTATCATCTATAGAAAAAGCGACTGCAGAAGGATGAGATGAACCTGATGGAAGTGAGAATGAAGATCCCTTGGAAATCGTATCTACCCCATTGGTTGTGTTAGTTATGAACAAGCTTACATCGCTTGAATTATAATTTGCTGTCGCAAGATACACTCCATTATGCGAGAATGCTACTGCATCCGGTTCATGAGACCCGCTCGGTAGTGGATAAGAAGCACCCGTGCTTGTAAAGTTACCGCAGGCAAAAAGGGTAACAGCACCCGACGTATCAGCTGTAGCAATATACGAACCAGTTGGTGAGTAGGCTACTGAATTTGGATATGCCGAACCCTGGGGAAAAGAATACGTTACAGGATTAGTTAAAATCCCGCCAGCTACGGTAAAAGTAGTCAAATCATTTGAACCATAATCAGCGGTAACAAGGTACGCGCCGTCCGGTGAAAAGGTTAGCGAAACTGAATTTGTAGCGCCCGTATTTACTGGATATGAAATAGCTCCACTTAAGACTCCTCCAGCTCCTACGTTAAACAGGGTAACGTCATTAGAAATTAAGTTAGCTAAAGCGAGATACAATCCATTTGGTGAATAAGCTACAGAATGCGGCGAGAGCGAACCCGCTGGTAGTGGGTATGTACTAATGCTACTTAAAGTTCCTCCTGCTCCTACAGCAAAAATGGATACGTCGTTTGACGCGGCATTGGCCGTTGCCACGTATGCGCCTGTAGGTGAAAAAGCTATCGATAGTGGATCAAGAGCACCTCCAGGTAAAGTATACGATGCAACTACAGTAAGAGCGCCGCCCACGCCCACACTGAACATTGTCACAGTAGCTGAAAGCCCATTGGCGACCGCAAGATAATTTCCTGAGGGCGAAAATGCTAATGAGTAGGGACCGGTATTACCTGCAGGTAATGCATACGATGTGCCTGTTGTCAAAACTCCGGCGTTTACGTTGAATATCGTTATATCATCAGAGTTATAATTAGCAGTTGCGCACAGAGCTCCATTCGGTGAAAAACTAACTGACAGTGGAAATAAAGACCCGGATGGTAAAGCATACAAGGTGCCTGAGTTGAGCGCATCGGTTTCTACTCCAAATACTGTTATGCTGTTAACATTGGGATTAGCAGTTACAAGCTGTGAGCTATTGGGAGAAAATGTGACTTTAAAGGGCTGCGTGGAAACAGATGCTAATGAATATGAAGTAGCTGCAGTAAGAATACCTCCGGCCCCTACCGTAAACAGGGTTATATCATTTGAATTGTAATTAGCTGTAGCCAGATAAGCGTTATTGGGCGAAAATGCCACATATTGTGATCCCGTTGATCCAGACGGTAACGTGTAGGTAGCACTCGTGCTGAGCACTCCCCCTGCTCCTACATTAAATACGACTACATTGTTTAAAGAAGTAGCTGCTGCCAAATACAAGCCATCAGAAGAAAATGCCACTGAATTGCAGGAAGATCCTGATGGTAATGCATAGGAAACGCTACCACTAAGCACACCTGAGTTTACTTGAAATATCGTTACATTTGTTGAGCCGTTACCTGTTGCAAGATACGAACCGTTAGGAGAAAATACAACCGATTTTGGGCTTGTAGAACCTGAAGGCAACGAATAACTTGTAGCTGCGCTAAGTGCTCCACCCGCCCCCACAGTAAATATGGTTACATTATTAGAAAGTTCATTAGCTGTTGCAAGATATGAACCATTTGGCGAGAAAACTACTGAGTTAGGTGATTGAGAACCGCTTGGTAAAGCATAAGAGACAGCGCCAGACAGAACGCCCCCCGAACCCACGCTAAATATTGTCACATCACTCGAACCCTGATTAGCTGTAGCTAAATAAAGATTGTTGGGAGAATATGCTAGTCCAACGGGCTTCATAGAGCCTGTCGGTAGAGAACTATAAGAATCTCCTACAGAAGTAACATCACCACTTGCAACAACCTGATACACGATTATGCCGTATTCGTTAGGAAAGCCTTGATTAAGCGCTATAGCCGGTGTAGCCATATATAAGCTATTGGGTGAAAATGCTAGCGATATCGGTTGAGCAACTCCTGGAAGAACGTTAGAAGGAAAACCGGTTAAAGTTCCTTGCGATGTCACCGCGAATGTTGCTATGTTATCTGAGAGGCTATTAGCAGTTGTCAGGGATAAGCCGTTTGGTAAAAAAGCAAGGCAGGTAGGGCCGACCGGGTTGGAGGGCATCGGAAAATTAGTTCCAACTAACCTACATAGAGCAGAAATTCTGCTATCTGATAACATGAAAAAAGCAAAAACAAGGAGTACATATTCGATAGTCTTTTTCGTCATTCCATACCTCACCACCACCTCTTTGACCGATCGAATTACCTGGAGACTTTCGCGATGTGTGAAATAGCAGAACATGGAAAAACTAAAAAGTCAAGCCAATAAAGGCAACATTAAAGCCCCTGTCTGAATTATAACTCGGCGCCGACTAGTTCATACGGCATGTTTTACTTTTTGCTGAAATTAACCATTTTAAATCCGCGATGCCTGAAGTTTATAAACAAGAAAAACGCTTATTCCTGCAACCCTTGCTAAAAATACAAGTGCGGTCGGAACACCTATGGCGACTCCTACGATAGTGCCCAAAGGCAGTTTTGTGTCGTGGTCAGTGGACGCACTAACCATCTCGGTCTTCGCACTTTTAAAACATACGGTAAGAAATCGCAAATTGCGGCTTCTTACCGTAATTCCTTCGCTCATTAATGCTTGCTCTATACGATACATTTTTTCGTCTTTACATTTGTTTATTGGAGATCTAGAATCAATCCGATTTCAAAAAATGTTTGCAAAATGAACCTCCACTTTTTAAGTGAAGATATATTTTACAAGGGAGAGTTACATTAATGAATAAAAAGATACTTCTAGGTTTAATCCTGAGTCTGGCGGGAAAAATGCAAGCGAGCATTACGTGTACCGCTCAGACGCACGGGCCCTATACTTTGCCTCTTGGCTCCGTAGATTGCTCATCTGTAGCGTTTTCCCCGTCAGGAAATTACCTAGCAAGCGTCGGCAATCTTGCAAATACTGTCACTATACTAAGCGTGGGAGCAGGGGGAGTTTTGAGCAGTAGCGCTTCATATGCTATACCAAGCACCTCAGAAGGACCTATATCGGTTGCATTCTCTCCATCAGGAAATTACCTTGCTACTGCTAATTACTACACGAATGATGTCACTGTCTTTGCCGTAGGCGCCGGAGGAGTATTAAGCCCAGGTGTATCCTATACTTTGCCTGTAAATTCACTGTCTCCTTACTCAATAGCATTTTTGCCATCGGGCAATTACCTTGCCATAGCTAATCAACTTTCGAGCAGTGTAACCATATTTACCGTAGGAGCGGGAGGGGTGCTGAGTGCGGGGAATTCATATGCTTTACCGCCGGGCTCATCTTATCCCACCTCAGTCTCAATCTCACCATCGGGTAATTATCTTGCTACGGCTAACTCGAACTCAAACAATGTAACCGTATTTACGATAGGCTCGGGCGGCACATTAAGCAATGGCGTGTCTTATGCTTTACCTTCCGGTTCCACCATTCCTGAGTCAGTAGCATTTTCTCCATCGGGCAATTATCTTGCAACAGCCAATGCAGGCTCAAATGATGCTACCACTTTCGCTGTAGGATCTGGTGGGGCTTTGACTAATGCGACATCCTATCCTTTGCCTACTGGGTCTGCAAATCCTGACGGGATAGCATTCTCACCATCTGGTAACTATCTTGCCGTTGCCAACAAAAATTCAAATGACGTTACCGTATTTGCAGTTGGATCAGGAGGCGCATTAAGTGCAGGCACCTCATATCCTTGCCCAAATGCCTCAGCTCCTTTCTTCGTGACATTCTCGCCATCGGGTAACTATATCGCTACCGCTAATTTTAATTCTAATAATATTACTACTTTTACTGTCGGATCCACAGGGGTATTAAGCGGTGGTGAATCATATCCTTTGCCTGAGGCTGCTATAAATCCCGATGCAGCAGCATTCTCATCATCAGGAACTTATCTTGTTACCGCTAATCGCGCCTCAACTAGCACAACGGTGTACAATATTGAACCAGGAGGATCCTTGAGCGGTGGTACTTCCTATCGTTGTCCTGGTGGATGCGTTCCTGTAGGGGTAGCATTCTCTCGATCGTGTGCTATTCTCGCTCTTGCCAGTAGCTCGGGCATTAATACTTTTACGGTTGGATCGGGGGCCGCTTTGAGCCCTGTCGCGACCTACAGCGGGCCCGCTGTATCTTTGCCGAATTCAGCGGCATTCTCTTCCTCAGGAAACTATCTTGCTACGGCTAACCCTAGCAATCACTATGACCCAACAAGCGATGTCGTCGTATTTACTGTCGAAAATAACGGTACATTGAGCAATGGTGCAGCTTATGCTATACCTTCTACCATGTCTGAAACCCTATCAGTAGCGTTTTCTCCCTGCGGCACGCATCTTGCTGCAGCCAATTACGGCTCAAATGACGTTACCGTATTTGACCTTGGGCCAGGAGGCGTGTTAAGCGGAGGAAAATCCTATCCACTACCTGCTGGTTCTACCCAGCCAATCGCCGTAGCTTTCTCGCTTGACGGGAACTATCTTGCTACGGCAAATCAAGGCTCAAATGATATCACGCTCTTTACAGTGGAGTCTGGGGGAATTTTATGCAGCAATATGTCCTATCCCTTACCTGCTGGCTCTTCATCGCCGTCATTTTTAATATTCTCGCCCTCAGGCGATTTTCTCGCTAGTATCAACTCTGCGGATGTCACCATATTTTCCGTTTCATCAGGTGCTTTGTGCTCCGGCACTTCCTTTTCGTGGCCACTAACAGCATTAAGTCCATTATCAGCAGCGTTTCTTTCTCAAACAGATGACTATCTAGCTATTGCAAGTACGAGTTATAGTTCTATAGGAGTGCTTACTCTTAACTGTTCTACTCCAACCGTGTCTTGCACGCAAAATTCGTATTGTGTTCCGGTAAATTCCCCTTGCAATACGTCATATGTCCCCTGTAATATATCGAGCTCCTCACAGAATTCAGCAAGTAGCAGTGCTAGCACGAGGCCCTCCACTTTGTTGCTTATAAGCTCTTACTTGACCCGTTTGAGTAAATTATTTGCTTTAAGCTCATAAATAGTAAAATGAGGCTAAGATAATGCTGTCCCAAAAAAAGGTTATGGAAAAAAGGATCTTAGGATGATGCGTAAAACAATTGTGTATAAGTGTGTGTTTGTAGTAAATGCTGCCCTTATGCTGCTTACTAGTTTACCAATTCGTGCTTTAACCGAAGTTAGCTATGCTTTGCCGGGAGTTGCTCTCCACCCCCAGGATGGTGTTTTTTCTCCTAACGGTTCTTATTTTGCAACCGCTAATGGTAATAGCGTATCGGTTTTTAACGTATCAGCACAAGGCTCATTAGTAAACGGTTTTTCTTATGCGTTACCGCCTAGTCCCACCAAGCCGAGTCAAGGTGTGTTTTCAACAGATGGCGCCTATTTCTTTACGGCAAACGGCATCACTAACGATATTACTGTATTTAGTGTGGGCACAGGGACATTGACCGAGTTGGCTTCCTATTTATTGCCAGTCACGTCAACAGATCCTGGCGGCATAGCCATTTCCCCCAATGGGTCTTATCTTGCTACCTGTAATGGTACCAGCAGCGATGTCACTATCTTTGCTCTAGAAGGTAGTATTCTAGGTGCCGGTATTTCCTACCCTCTGCCTGGCAGCTCTACTCTGCCATATGCAATAGCATTTTCGCCGAATGGTAATTATCTTGCCACCGTTAACGGGACGAACGATGTTACCGTATTTAGCGTGCAAACAGGAGGCGTATTGGGGCTTCCCACTTCATACAGTTTGCCGGCTGGTTCCGGCTATCCCATAGCGATTGCATTTTCGCCAAATGGTTTATATCTTGCTACGGCTAATCCAAATTCCAATAATATAACGGTTTTCGACTTTGGGGCTGGAGGAGTTCTAACGGCAGGCACCTCTTATTCGCTGCCTGCAGGTTCCCAATCGCCTAACTCTGTCTCATTTTCACCTAATAATGGCTATCTTGTAACTACTAATTTTACTTCAAGCGATGTAACCGTATTCAAGGTGCAAGCTGGTGGCGCTCTTACAGGCGCAACTTCCTATGGATTGCCTGCAGGTACTACAGTGCCTAACTCCGGAATGTTCTCACCAGACGGCTTATATTTTGCTTCTGCCAATACTAATAGCAGTTCAGGAGGAATTGCCAGCGTAACAACATTTAGCTTCGGCTCAGGCGGAGCTTTGAGCGGCGGTATATCGTATACGCTCCCATCGAATTCCACCGACCCTGTTTCTGTTGCTTTTACTCCAAGCGGCTCATATCTTGCCACGGCTAATTTTAGCTCAAAGGATGTTACTATCTTTAGCGTTGCGTCAGGAGCATTGAGTGGAGGATTGTCCACTCAGGTCTTATCCGAAGCCACCGAAAGCGTGGCGGTAGCATTTTCTCCTAACAGTCAGTACATAGCAGTTGCGGCCGATGTCGCAAACGAAATAGTTGTGTTTCAAGTAGGAGCCGGCGGCATCCTAAGCGGAGCTACCTCATATACGCTTCCTACAGTCTCTTCGGGGCCATCAGGGGTGGCATTTTCACCAAATGGCTTATATCTTGCTTCTGCTAATCAGTCGCCTCAGGGAGGTGTCACGATCTTTCAAGTGGGTTCAGGAGGTACATTGAGCGGAGCCACTTCATATACGCTTCCGGCAATTCCTTCAGGTACTGCCGGCGCAACGGCTGTAGCATTTTCGCCTAATGGCTCATATTTAGCAACGGCCGATCCTTTCGGGTACGTGACGATATGTCAAGTTGGAGCAGGAGGCGTCTTGAGCGGAGCTACATCATATGCGCTGCCAGGTTCAGCCACGCCTTCTTCTGTGGCGTTTTCTCCAAATGGGTCCTACCTTGCCACGGCCAATTATAATTCAAACAATGTAACGATGTTTACTGTCGGGGCTGGGGGCGCACTGAATAGTGGAACAAATTATCCAATGCCATCCGGTTCTATGGGCCCAGACTCGGCCGTATTTTCAACGGACAGTGCTTATCTTTTTACCGCTAACTTGTCGTCATTCAATGTGACCGTGTTTAATGTTGGAGCGGGTGGTGTTTTGAGCAGCGGCACATTATACCCACTACCTTCAAGTTCGGACGGGTCAAGCTCGGTCGCAATTTCCCCGAATGGGTCGTATTGCGCAATAACTAACGCCGGCTCCTCGGACGTTGACGTGTTTACTCTATCCGGAGGCGTTTTGAGTCAAGCAGCCTCCTATCTTTTACCACCATTACCGGTAAGTTCTCGTCAGCCAGCTGCTGTTTCTTTTTCGCCAAATATCCTCTACTTAGGAACTGCAAATTTTGCATCAAACGATGTATCGCTTTTTGACGTAAATCTCAACACCAATAACAATACGCTCACTTTGGGAGCCCGAAGATCGTATCCGCTTCCTTACAGTTCGGGAGCTTTGTCCTATCCAACTTCAATAGCATTTTCCGAAGATAGCTTGTTTGTAGTGACCTGCAATCAGAATACCAATGACGTTACCGTCTTTCCGCTTGCAGGAGGAATCTTAACAAAGCCAACTGCATATGCTTTGCCTGCAGGATCAGTTCAACCTTCATCACTGCGATTTTCCCCAAACGATCTCTATCTTGCAGTTGCCAATCGCGGCTCTAATGACGTAACCATTTTTAGCTTTACTGCCGGAGTCCCAAGCGGGGCTGTTAATTATCCTTTGCCTGGAGGATCTTCTCTGCCGGCGGCGCTTGCGTTTTCGCCCGACGGCGCATATCTTGCGACTGCTAATTATGGCTCAAATGACATCACTCTTTTTCAGGTTATGGGAGGCACTCTTAATAGCGGTACTTCACAGCTGCTTCCAGTTGGCTCGACGGGTCCCCAAGCAATTGTGTTTCTCATCCCGATCGGTAACAACTACGTTATTTTTACAGCCAATGGCAACTCTCATGACGTCACTGCGTTCAAGTTGCAGTCTGGATCGTTGAGTTCCGGACTATCCTATCCTTTGCCCGCAGCAGACCTTAATCCCCAATCAATCGATGTTTCGCCAAGCGAAGGATTCTTGGCCACCGCTAACAGTGCTTCAAGCACCTTTACTCTCTTTGCGCTCGATCAAGGCGCTCTGTTCAATGGTACATCATTTCACTTGCCCAACAATTCGCTACATTGTGTTTCAGTCAATTTTGCCCCGGTTGCTAATACGACAAACAATACATACCTAGCGACGGCAAATTTTTATTCGAATGACGTGTCGATTGGCAGCCTGTTTGGAGCAGGCGATGGCTCAAATAGTGGTGGAACAGGAGACGGAGGTAGTAATCCTCCTTTAGGCGTCATTATAGGTGTATCCGTAGGAGTTCCCGTTGCTCTAGGTGCCCTGGCTATTGCGGGTGCAGTCACGGCTTTCGTGCTGTATAAATTCTGGCTTTATAAACATCGTACTTCGCTTGACTCTGTTAGCCTTTAGCAATCAAGATCCGATAAATGGGAAGACCATTCATCCCTAGGCTTGAAACAGAACAGACGTACATTTTTTACCAACTATCTAGAAAAGTTTACTAGATTATGAGTGATAAAATATTGTTTTGATTTATTTTATTTCGCTTTACAATTGTTATGACAGAATCTAGAATAACATTGGTTTTCAAAAATGCTCGTAAAGCAATATACTTCTTGAACAAAGGAATTTACGCTTCTCGTTGAAAAATGGTTAGAATGATGGCAGTTATCTCGCGCCTACTCAGTGTTGTGCTTGTTTTCTCTATGAATACAAATCTGGACGCTCTGTGTTCTCTTGCTGGTACATCTTACGGTTTACCGTCAGGCTCTACAGGACCTTATTCAGTAGCATTTTCCCCCTCAGGAAATTACCTTGCCACTGCTAATCAAAGCACAGGTAATGTAACCATATTTACCACAGGCCCGCAAGGGGCGTTAAGCGCAGGCGCTTCCTATGCTCTGCCTTCAGGCTCTACATCGCCCTATGCAGTAGCGTTCTCTCCTTCCGGAAATTATCTTGCTACGGTTAACTTTGGCTCAAATAATGTAACAATGTTTACTGTAGGGTCAGGAGGGGCGTTAAGCGGAGGAACAACCTATGGATTACCATCTGGCTCTAATGCGCCTTATTCAATAGCATTTTCGCCCTCGGGAAATTATCTTGCCATCGCAAATGGAGGATCGAGTGATGTGTCAGTATTTGCCGTAGGAGCGGGAGGCGCATTAAGCGGAGGAACAAACTATGCATTGCCATCGGGCTCCATAGAGTGCGAATCGGTAGCATTTTCACCATTAGGCAATTATTTGGCTACCGCTAATCCTGGCTCAAATGATGTGACACTATTTACTGTAGGAGCGGGGGGAGCGTTAAGTAACGCGAAATCTTATCCCTTACCTTCGGGGTCTGTAGGACTTTATTCATTAGCATTTTCGCCGAATGGGTCATTTCTGGCCACTGCTAATTACAATTCGAATAATGTAACGATATTTACAGTAGGAGTAGATGTATTAAGCGGAGGAACGTCTTATGCTTTACCTTCTGGTTCTACACAACCTTATGCAGTGACATTTTCACCATCAGGCAATTATTTAGTTACCTCCAGTTCCTCCACAAATACTGTAACCCTATTTACCGTAGGAACTGGGGGAGTATTAAGCGGTGGAACCTCCTCTGGTTTACCTGCTAATTCTTCACAACCTTATTCAGTAGCTTTTTCACCGACAGGCAATTATTTTGCTACCTCTAATTATGGCTCAAATAACGTCACGGTATTTACAGTAAGCTGTGCAGGCACAACGGGCCCAGGTACTTCTTATCCTCTGCCATCAGGGTCTAAGCAGCCTGACTCTATTGCCCTTTCACCTAACGGGCTCTATCTTGCAACAGCCAACTACGGCTCTCACGACGTAACATTATTTAACGTTACTCTTCAGGGTACAGCAACACTTAATGCAGGAATATCCTACGCGTTGCCATCTAACTCGTTTGAGCCGACAGACATAGCTTTTTCTTCTCAATCCGCGTATCTTGCAACGGCCAATAGCAATTCGAATGATGTAACACTCTTTACCATTAATGAGGGACAGTTACAGCAAGGCACATCATATGGTTTACCAGCAGGCTCTTCAAGACCGACTGCACTTGCTTTTTCTCCTAATGACCTTTATTTAGCAGTTGCCAATAGTAATTCGAGTGACGTGACCATTTTTAGTGTAACAGGTGGAACTTTAACAAACCCTGCTTCTTATCAACTACCAATCGGGTCTTTATATCCTGTTGACATTGCTTTTACACCTGATAGTAGTTACCTTACAACAGCAAATGCCCATTCGAATGGAACCACTATTTTCAAGCTGTCATCCGGTTCGCTCGTAAACGGTTTTTCTCAAAAACTTCCAAGCGGTTCGAGTAAACCTGTCTCGCTCGCTTTCTTACCCGGTTCAGGCGTGCTTCTTCTTGCTACGGCCAATGAGGGCTCAAACGACATAAGTATCCTAAGCTTGCAAGGCAGCAACTTCAATGCTCTTGAATCATATCCCATCCCTGTTGAGCCCGTTGCCATTGCTGCCTCACCGAACGGAACCTATCTGGCTCTTGCTCAGAGCATTTTGAATGGCATTACCATTCTTAACGTTAATAACAACACGGTAATTCAAAACGTCTTTTATTATTTGCCCGACAATTCAAGCGATTGTCAGGCTATCGCGTTTTCTCCAGATGGTGCTTATATTGTAACAGCTAACTTTGCTACAAATGACGTCTCGCTCGTTCCCCTTCTTGGCAGTACTGGGGACGGAAGCAGCACATCCGGATCGGGCGGTTCGAGTAACAACCTTGCTATTATTCTCGGAACAACATTAGGAACAGGCGTTGCTTTTGTAAGTGTGGTCGCTGCTATTGCTGCTTTTTCGGCATTTACTTACTGGCGCCATACGCAAAGGATAAAAAAGTTGTCAAGCCTGACAGGAGCCCTAGCCGTCGACCAAAATTGAATCAACATTGAAAACTAAATTTTAGAAATAAGCACCGTAATCCTCCCCAATTCATTGGGGAGATATAAGGAGCGGCGCCGAAGGCGAAGTTGTTGAAATTGTTAACCATATGTAATAGAATAGTTGTCGCGCATCCAAAACGTGCTCCAGCAGACATATGTCCTAATCGATAAGTTAAAATCTAAAAGAGATGTAAAAAAGAAGAGTGATTTATGGTTATGAAGACTAGCGTAGTACTAAGCATAGTGTTATGTTTGGTTGCAAGAATAGAAGCGAATAATAGTTGTTCATTGGATATCGGCGTAAATTACGCTTTACCTGCTGGCTCTCTTAATCCTAATGCAATAGCCTTTTCCCCCTCGGGAAATTATGCGGCCATTGCTAATACAAACTCAAATTCTGTTACTGTGTGTACCGTTGGAGCAGGAGGGGTGTTAAGTGGGCCTGTGTCTTACGCTTTACCTTCAAGTTCTCTATCTCCTTATTCAGTAGCCTTTTCCCCTTCCGGCAATTATCTTGCTACTGCTAATTTTAATTCCAATGATGTTACAGTATTTACCGTGGGGTCAGGCGGAGTGTTAAGTGGAGCTACATCTTACGCGTTGCCAACAGGTTCTAGGAACCCTTATTCAATAACGTTCTCGCCTTCGGGCAGTTATCTTGTTACCGCTAACGTCAGTTCAAGCGACGTAACACTATTTTCCGTAGGAGCGGGCGGAGTTTTAAATGCAGGGGCATCTTATCTTGCAGGTACATCCCCTTATTCAGTAATGTTTTCACCATCAGGTTACCTTGCTTGTGCTAATTGGGGTTCAAACAATGTAACCATGTTTACCATTGGTACGGGAGGTATGATACTCTTCACGACATCTTATGCGTTACCTGCTGGTGCCACAGAACCTACCTCGCTTGCTTTTTCACCGTCAGGTAGCTATTTGGCCACTGCTAATGAAGGCACAAATAATGTAACCGTATTTCAAGTAACAGGCGGCTCATTAAGTGGAGCAATATCATATGCTTTACCTGGTGGGTCAACGATTCCTTTTTCTGTGGCGTTTTCGCCGTCGGGTAATTATCTTAGTACCGCTAATGCTGTTTCGAACGATGTAACGACATTCACAGTAGGATCGGGAGGAGCATTGAGCGGAGCGGCCTCCTTCGCTTTACCTTCAGGTTCTAAAGGACCTCAATCAATAGCATTTTTACCATCAGGTAATTATCTTAGTACCGCTAATTACACCTCAAATGATATAACTACATTTACGGTGGGCGCAGGAGGAGCATTGAGCGGGGGTAATTCATTTACTTTGCCTATAAGTTCAATCAAACCTTATTCGGCGGCTTTCTCGCCGACGGGAAATTATGTCGCCACCGCTAACTTTGGCTCAAATAGTGTAACAACGTTTACTGTCAGCGGAGGAGTATTAAGCGGAGCAGCGTCATATGGCTTACCTTCCGGGTCGACGGGGCCTTATGCAGTAGCGTTTTCGCCCTCGGGAAATTATCTAGCAACCGCTGATTCATCGTCAAACAGCGTAACAGTATTTACGGTAGGGGCTGGAGGTGCTCTCAGCGCCGGGGCTTCATATACCTTGCCTGCGGGTTCGACGACTCCTCAAGCAATAACATTTTCAACATCGGGCAATTATCTCGCCACCGGCAACTTTGGTTCGAATGATATAACAATATTCTTGGTAGGTGCGGGAGGAACGTTGAGCGGTGCTCAATCATATGCTTTGCCTGCAGGTTCTCAACAACCTTATTCTGTAGTATTTTCACCCTCAGACAGCTATTTAGCTACTGCTAATTTTAATGGTAATGTGACTATGTTCACCGTAGGTGCTGGCGGCACCTTGAACAGTGTAGCATCATATCTCGTACCATCAGCCGCTCGATCAGTGGCGTTTTCCCCATCGGGCAATTTTCTCGCTTGTGCTAATCAAGGCACGAATAATGTAACCGTATTTACAGTAGGCACCGGTGGAACATTGAGCGGGGCAACGACCTATCCCTTACCTTTTGACTCTATAGAGCCTATTTCATTAGCATTTTCCCCATCGGGTACTTATCTTGTTTGCGCTAATGGATTTTCAAACGTAAATGGTGTAACAATATTTACAGTAAATGCAGCAGGAACGTTGAGTGAGGCGGTGTCTTATGATTTACCTCCAGGCTCTACAGCGCCTTTGTCGGTGGCATTTTCACCATCAGGAAATGCTTTAGTTACTGCTAATCCCTCTTCAAACGAAGTAACGCTATTTACTATCAATTGCGCCTCAAATCCGGCATTCCAAGGAACATCCTATCCCTTACCTATTGGATCTCGTGAGCCTCGCTCGATAGCCATTTCAAAAGAAGGAATGTATTTAGCAACCGGGAATTACAATTCGAGTGACGTAACGCTCTTTTCAATCGATCCAAATGGCATTCTTAATAACGCAGCTTCATTCTTGTTGCCAGCAGGCTCGTTAGCGCCAGCAGACGTAGCATTCTCATTTAACTCGTCTTATCTTGCAACCGCAAACAGTAGAACGAATGACGTGACGCTCTTTGAACTAACTGGAGGAAAGCTTATAGGAGCAAGCTCTTACAAGCTACCGAGCAATTCAACGCAGCCGGTATCGATCCAATTTTCACCCAACGGGTACTTAGCGACTGCCAATAGTAAATCTGGGGACATAACTCTTTTTAAAGTAGGCGCGGGAACCCTGAGCAATGCTCTTTCTTACGTATTGCCTTCTAACTCATCTAATCCAGTAGCGGTAGCGTTTTCATCCGATGGCTCCTATCTAGCGACGGCAAATCTATTGTCAAATGACATAACACTCTTTAATGCTACCAATGGCGCATTAAAGAGCATTTCATCTCAAAAGTTGCCGGCAGATTCAAGCATGCCGCAATCAGTAATATTTTTACCGGGCTCTAATGGGAATATTTTCGTGGCAACTGCAAACAGCAATTCCAGTGATGTAACGATATTTCCGGTAAATGGAGGCGTATTAGAACCTGGCACATCATATAAACTTCCGTTAGGCTCAACAGATCCGCTTTTTATCGCAGTTGCCCCTCAAGGAGTATATCTAGGAACGGCAAATGGCTTATCTAATACTTTTACCTTGTTTGCCATAACTAATGGGGTACTTGACGAAGGCTTTTCATACAATCTACCCGGAAATTCGAGCAATGATGTAGCTATCACATTTTCACCGGTATTGACAAGCACGGGCAATGTGTTTCTGGCAACGGCAAACAGTGATTCGAATGATGTATCGGTAGCAACAATTTTTGGTAGTGAGCAAGGAGGAGATGGCGGCAATCTTCCTATAGGGGTTATTATAGGAACAACAGTTGGAGTGCCTGTAGCCCTCGGTCTTATAGCAACGGTAAGTGCGGTTAGCGCCTTCCTTTTCTATAAGTATTGGCATAAACATCGCGGTCTTCAAAGCGTGAATTATAGTGGTCCAGAATCTACGGATACCTTGTGAGAGAAAAGATTATTTACAAACAAGAGACCAAATACTCAAGCTCTAATACGTCCACATTATCTATTTTCTGCTCGCCTTTCGAGCTCAATTTTAGCACAGCTTACTATCATTTTTGATAAAAATGGATTATTATTCGTGTCTTGTACTCTATAGCATCCTAAACATGGTTGAAGTATATGATACTTGTTCGTAAATGTGCAGTTATTATTTTTATAGTATGTTTTGTTTATAGTGACTGCATGGAAGAAAGAAAGAGAAAGCCTCAAGAAGAATTTTGTCCCGTAAAAAAGGGTAAAATTTTTAATTCTAAGTCGACCTCAGAGCTTTTTAGAGCGATTGCTGACGGTGATGAAGACCTTGTTTCAAAGCTTGTTTTAGAAGAAAACGCTGACGTTAACGGTCGTGATGATGAAAATGTTACTCCTTTACATAGAGCATTGGAGCTAGGTTCTAAAGCTCTTGTTAACCGACTTATGAATTTAGGAGCAGATGCTTCCTTGGCAGACCAGCAAGCAAGGAACGAAGTTTGCTTTGACCTAAACCCACAACCGTGGCAGTATTTGCCCTCAGGGGCGCTAACACCATTAGAATATACGATATTGATGCTTGATGATCCTCTTCGCATTGAAATACTTACTCTGATGATTGAAAGCGGAGCCGTGCTCAACCCTCGCAACGAGCCCTTTACGCCGCTTCATATTGCAGCAACAACAAGCTCGGCCCATTCTTGCCTTAAAATGCTTCTTTTACATAAAGCAAACCCAAACCAACGAAACTCTAAGAGCATTTCTCCGTTATTTGTAAGTGCTTTTTATGGTAATGCTGAAGGGGTATTGACGCTTTTAGAGTATGGAGCAGATGCTAACATGCAGCAGTTATTCATGGGTAGTCAAAGAGTTGCGTTATCGCAGCCTGTAAGAGCACTCAGTGGCGTACTGGATGAAGAAGCTTGTCCAGAATCCTTAGCTAGTCTTCTTCAGCTTTTGCACCTCCTGCTTCGGTGCACCCGACTCAGTCTGCTTGATTTACAATCGAGCAGACTTTTAGATAGAGAGCTTCCACTACTACATGAAGGATATCACTTATTTAACAATGCCATTGAAGAGGCCCTTGTTCTAAATGATCAGGAAAAGTTTATGGGGGAGCTTTTACAACTTACGAATCTTGGCCGAGATTTAACAGAAGAAGAACGCAAATCGCTAGAAACAACTGCATTTTTCGCACTGGGCCGCGGAAATAAAGAGTTTGTGGCTTTTATAATTGATAATTTTGGATCTGTTCTTAATCCGAGATTATGCAGGGAACTTTTCATTGGTGCGGCTCGATTTGGCCATACTGATATTCTTTCGTATCTCCATAATAGTATAGAACCAACGCCTGAGTTAGTTAATGAAGCATTCGTCGTGGCAGGTCGCGCAAGGCAACCGAACTCGATGATATTTCTTTACTCAACTGACATGCTTGAAAATTCTACTATAGAGATTGTTTTAAATAGAGCTATCGCTTGGGGGCAGACAACCGTATTTAAAATGCTCTTAAATTATATACTTCGCGAAGCTAAAGTCCCAGGCCTATTTATTCAAGCAGCAGCGCAGGGAAGAATCAAGCTCTTAAGGCTTTTGAGCGATGGGAGCGTCATTCCTAGTGCTCAACTTGAAGAAGCAATTTTGAAAGCAGCTCTTGGTAAGCACGTTAAAGCAGTGCGTTATATACTTTTACTGTACCCAGACATTGACGTAACAAGGGTGATTCAAGAAATAAATGCTCTTCTTGAAGGCGGAGAGATAACTAGGCAAAGCAGAACTTATTACGAAGAAATTCTAAATTTACTGAAATCAAATGTTTCTCACACATTTTTAAGGACAGACTTTTCTACAATAGAGACGTTCTTTCCAGTAGTTTTTGGCCAAAAATCTCCTTTTGCCTAGCTTTAACCTTCATCGTCAATAAAGGACAAACCCCCGCCCCGGGTATCTGTATCTGTACCTGTAGAATAGCCAAGCAATTTCTAAAAAGTAATTGAGATACTTGCTTCACGTGTTAGAATATTAATAATTGTATGAAAAAGACGGGTCGTCATGCATTACAAGCATAATATAAAAATGATTATTGGTATTGCCGTATGTGTAATCCTGCTGGAGACTTTTCCTGCTCTTTGCATGGAAGAGGGGGAGGACTGCGCAAAAGAAGCCTATGGAGAGCCTCAAGAAACGAGGCAGGAAAATTTGCAAGAAGCACAACAAGCATTGTTGCGCGCAATTGAAGGCGGTGAAACCAATCAAGTTCGCGAAATTGTTCACCAGGGTATTGATCTAAATTTCTATGATCATGAAGGACGTGGGCCTATGCATTATGCAGCAATGGCTGGCGATACTTCTATACTTGCTGTCCTTGCGGATGCTAAAGGTGATCTACGCGATCGCGACGATACAGGCAGAGAGCCTCTTCATTACGCAGCAATGGCAGGGCAGCTTGAAGCGCTCATGTGGCTTATAGAGCAAGGAGTTGATCGGGATGCCAGAGCATGGGATGGCTGCCAACCCGCGCATTACGCAGCTCGGCACGGTCATGTCGCAATTCTAGAATACTATACAGGTCCAGGTTCTGTTGTTGAAGATCATAGGGGTAGAGAGCCAATACACTATGCAGCACGTGCTGGGCGCATCAATGTGCTTCAGTTTCTTGATGAGCACGGGGTGAGTTCTAGCACCGCTGACGCTGGGGGAGAGCTACCTATCCATTATGCGTCAAATGGTGGGCATTTCAATGCACTGGTGTGGCTTTCAGAACATGGAGCAGATTGTAAAGCCACCACTAGAAGTGGTAATAACGCATTCCATTATGTGGCAGAAAATGGGAGCATTCGTCTCTTGGCATGGCTGCTGGGACAGGGCGTTTCTCCCGAAGCGTGTAATCGAGATGGAACTCGGCCGCTGCATCGTGCCGGTGCGTTCGGGAATATACCCGCACTGACGTGGCTTATTCTTCATGGATGCAACAGAGACGCACTTGATTATAAGAAGAAAGATGCGGTATGGCATAGTGATAGACACCTTAAAACCTTGCTCTGGTTATTTGATCACGGTGCTTCGTTGACATGTTTGACCGATAAACAAAAAAACGGGTTTAAACCCTACCCACTTATTTTGGCGATTTTAAATAGCCAAGAAGATGAAGCAATTGCATTATTGCTTAAACGAGGCGTACAAGAAAGCGCAGGAAGAGATGCAAATGAGTGGCGGCATGCCTTCTTGCTGAGCATTGCTTTAGGTTATCGGAACCTTTTTAGTTTTATGCTCGAACATTCCGAAGGAAAGATGACTTCCAGATTGCTCAGAGCAGCTTTAGAAACGGCCGCTGCTTGCGGTAACGCCGACGCGTGCCTAGCGTTATATGCATGTGCATCAAGTTACATAGACAGCAAAGAAATGACTTATGCGGAAGTCAAATCGATATTGGAGAACGCGCTTGAGTGGGCAAGTGTCGCTGGCCATGAGAAAGCTGTGACATTTATATTGAATTATGCTATTGCTTATGAAGGAGTGCCTGATCTGAATGTTGGCAGAGCACTTAACAGGTTAAATGAAATAGAAGCAAGAGCTGCTCAGCTCGGGCGCGAGTTTAACCTAGAGAGCATACGTGACCGGCTTATATTAGCTCAAATGATGCAAGATCAGAGGCTGATGTTTGACTTACAAGATCTGATTGATCATCTTCCTTCAGAGCTTCGAGTATTAGTTATGAGCTTTGCTCTTAGTCCAGGATAGGTAGTTAAAACTGCTCAGAAGGATACCATGAAAGGTTGCTCATGAATTTAAAACAAGTAATAAGTGTCGCACTGTTCGTAACATGCGTCCATATGATAGCTATGGAAGATAGACCAGGAAATGAAAAAACTTACACAGACGATACCAGTGCTTACGATAGCTCCGGTATGCAGCCTTTGCATTGTGCAGCTTTACGTGGAGAGATACCTTTATTGTCCCACCTTGTCCAAACTGGTAGTGCAGTCACTAGTCTTGATGATTTGGGGAGGGAGCCACTATGGTATGCACTTCAGGCGGGCCATTTAAATGCTGCTTTGTGGTTGCTTGATCATGGGGCGACTATAAGCACGTTAACAGAGGAGCAGATAAATTTATTAAAACAGTATCCTTGCATTTATGCGTTATTAAGCGGCGACGAAAATCTGGCTCGTGAGCTACTTAGTGCGGCTAGTGATAATGAGAGTGTTAATGACGTAAGTCAAGCATTTTTGTTAGCTATAGCTTTACAGTATCAAGCATTTCTACAGTCTGTATTAGCAAGAGAGGACGTATTGACGCCGGAACGTATGCGTGCAGGCTTTGAAACAGCAGCTGCTACAAATAATAAGGATGCATGTGTTCTATTGTATGAGTACCTTAAGAAGTACTTGGAAAGCCGAGGCTTATCTCAGCAATTAAGCTCCATAGCAGAAAATACCCTTTTTTGGGCGAGCGTTAAAGGATCTGAGTCGATTGTAGAGTTTATGCTTGAGCGCGCTTTTGCGCATAGGGAAATACCAGATCTAAGCTTGACTAGAGCTGTGCAGGGGGTTGGTAATATACTCGCAACATGGCCATTAACAGATGAAGAAAGCCGCCGCTTTAACAGTATTCAGCAAAGATTGTTGAATGCTGCCATAATTCAGGAACTTGCCCGTCAGCGTGAGTTGAATCGTCAAATAAATTCTTCTGATCTGCCTTTGCATATTCGCCGATACATCAGAACATTTAATTTGGGTCCTCAGATTGGGTGCAGTAGCAGTCTATTTTAAAAGAGTACATGAACTATCAGTTATGCCAGAGTTACCGGCGTTAACTCAGCAAAAAAATTTGCTACAAAGGCATGGCTTTTCCAGGTTTGCATCTACTCGTGTACGCATCATAATCAGTTTTTTGACAGCAGACATTAAAACCTGGCATATAGTATGAGTTTGGTGGGCAACATCCGCCTTGACGCGGGTCATCGTTGCCGATCACATCACCAGGAAGCCTTGCAAAAGTTTTTCCTTCTGGACAGCAAGTATTGTTGGCACGATTTACTTGGCTGTTTGGACAGCAGGTATTTGTTGAAGCGATGAAGGTGTTTCCGGAAGCACAACAGATAGTGTTATTGGGATTGTACGCAGATTCTGGACAGCATGTACCTTTTTGATCATACACTTGTCCGGCAGGGCAGCAGCCGCCCTTGCCCTCGACGTTGGTCGGATTACTAAAGGTCGGTTTATCCGCAGGACAACAGGTTTTAGCTGCAGCCACAAACACGCTTCCAGAGGGACAGCAGCTATTATTGTCTAAATTATACGAGTAAGAAGGGCAGCACGTACCGGACTGATCATAGACCTGACCCGAAGGACAGCAGCCACCCTTACCATTTGCATCAGTTGGATTACTAAAAGTCGGCTTACTCAAAGGACAGCATGTCTTTGTATTTGGGTTAAATTGCGTTTGAGCGCAACAATAGCTTGTCGTTGAATCATACAATTGTCCCTGTGGGCAGCATCCGCCGTAACCCGCCTTGCCAGAAGCTGGATACTGAGGATATGTGGCATTACTGTAGACTTGGCCAACCGGACAGCAACTTTTACTCTCTGGATTCCAGGCATAGCCCTCATTTTCGCAACCCTCTTTCGTGGCGGGATGCGCTATTTGAAGAGCCGAGAACAAACCCAAAGCTATAAAGTGGACTCTATAACTCCCAAGCTTCATTTCTTACTCCTTTGATAATCCAATTATATTTTCTATTATCTTACAAATATAAAATATTGATTGTCAAGGATTGTTGGAGGCAGCTGCTAAAACAGAAACGTGAGCACGGCATTTGGGGGCAGTAAAATGTTAATTCTAGAGCGGCACATTTTGTTACTAAATAAAACAATATTTGGAAATTATAGAGCATTGACAAACGATCTCGTATTATTACACTTAAAAGTGGGTAGAAAGGAAAAACAATCATGAACAATGCACGATTAATATTGCTGATGGGTCTTGGACTCATGGTCAACAATCTAATTTTTGCTATCAATGAAGTAAGAAGTGAGGATATCGAAGCTTTAATGTCTTATTTCTGGGATGAAGCACTAAAAGCAGCCCCTGCCACAAGCCGAAAAGCTGAAGGCAGCATTGTTGTTGATTTTGACAAGCGCACATTTGCAGAACAAACGCTAGCGTTCATCGAAACGAGCAGCGGCACCGTGGTGATTGTGCCAAAGAGTGTGCTAGACAAAAAATTACGTGCCATTGCACGAATCACTGCTGAAATTAATGTCCAAATGGAGGAGTTTGATAGAATTCTTGGCAAGAACGGCGACCATCAGGAATACTTAAACAAGCTAAGCCTAGGTGAAAAGCTAGCGAAAACCCAGAAAATTCTCTCAGAACCTGCAAATATTGAAAGACAGGGGCTCATCACGTTTGACGCAGCGGACTTAGAAAAAGGAGTCTTTATAGAAACGAGTTTGGGCACTGCTGCAATTGTGCCAATAACCGTATGGCATGAGTTAGAACAGAGGTTGCAAAAAACAGCCCAAACACTTGATGCACAAATAGAAGATTACGACCGGCTTATTGCACAGTTAGCCTAGTTATTCCAGTAGCCCGACGGTACGTTAACGACATTCCTTTTTGTGGGTTAAAGCGTTTCTGTAGCTAATTCTGTCCCTCCAAAATTAACACTTCCACCGCGATGCTTGTACCAATACTTGTAAAGTACATAAGCGCTTATACCGCCTACGGCCGCTATTATTACCAATGCTACAGGTACACCAACGGTCGTTCCTATGATGGCACCTATGGGAAGGCTGCTCCCATCGCCATTACCATTTTCTCCTTGGCCAACAGTACCAAAAATCGTTACTACGGATACATCATTTGAATCACTATTTGCTGTCGCAAAAAAAACATTCCCCGTTCTCAATCCGGAAGAGAATGTCACTGCTACGTCATTGCTTGAATTTCCGGGCAGATTATACGAGAAGCTTTGATCAAGTGTTCCGTTACTCTGCTCAAACAGGGTAAAGGTATTAGAAAGACCATTTGCCGTTACTAGATATGTACCTTGAGGAGCAACTGCAATAAAAAGGGGATTAGTCGAACCTAAGTTCAATTTATACGATATACCGGTTTTTAAAATACCTCCATTTATTGGAAATAGAGTTACATCACCCGAATCACTATTTGCAGTCGCTACAAAAATACCTACGGAGGTTAGCAAAAACGCTACCGAGTGTGGCATGCTGGAATTAGCCGGCAATTTTTGGGACGAAATACTTTTTAATACCCCGTTTGTGGCATTAAAAAGGGTCACATCATTTGATAGAGCATTTGCTGTTGCAAGGTATGAGCCGTCGGGTGAAAATGCCACCGCTACCGGGTTAGTTGAATTAGCAGGCAACGCATAAGACAGCGCATGACTAAGAATTCCCGCTTCTATTTTAAAAAGAGTGATATCTCCCGATTGACTATTTGCTGTTGCCAGATAAGCATCGTTCGGTGAAAATTCTACCGAAACAGGCTGCGTCGAATTGCTTGGTAATCTATATGATCGGGCACCGGCTAATTTTCCCCCGATTACGTCAAATAAAGTTATATCATTTGTTTTGCTATTTGCTGTCGCAAGGTATGTTGTATTAAAAGAGAATGCAACACTTGCTGGCGCTAATGATCCTAATGGTAATAAGAATGAACTTGCATTGCTCAGTGTGCCGTTTTGACTTGCCAAAAAGAGCGTAACGTCGCTTGTATTGTAATTGCCTGTTGCCACATATAAACCATCGTTGGAAACAGCAATTGAATGTGGTTCTCGAGAGCCGGGAGGTAAAGGGAATGATGTTCCTTCTACGGCTTGATTTGCAGGACAATTTACCGTAAACACGGTTACATTATTTGAGCTTTGATTAGCAGTAACAAGATAATTCCCGGATGGCGAAAATGCAACCGAAAAAGGAGTCGATGCTCCAGCAGAAACGGGGTAAGACACAGCTTGGCTTAATATCCCTTGGGAGCTTACAGAAAATAACGTTACATCATTTGAGCCATAATTAGCGGTTGCAAGATAGTTTCCTGATGGCGAGAATTCTATCGAAATGGGGTTTACCGAACCACTAGGCAATGAGTAAGAAATAGCGTTAGTAAGCGTACCACCCGCTCCAACTGTAAGCACTGTTACAGTACTCGAGTTTTGGCTCGCGATAGCCACATAATCACCTGAAGGCGAAAATGCAGCTGAAGAAGGACCGTTGCTTGCGGCAGGCAGAGCATACGACACCGCGCCGCTCAGAACACCACCGGCACCTACTTGGAATACTGTTACGTTATTGGAGGATAAATTGGTAGTGAGCACGTAGTTACCTGAAGGTGAAAAAGCCGCTGAATAGATTCCTGTTGAGCCAGCAGGCAGAGCATACGACGTGCCTGCGCTTAACGTACCTCCGGTCCCTACGGTAAACATTGTCACATTATTCGAACCATTATTAGCAGTAGCAAGGTAATTGCCATTGGGTGAGAATTTTATTGAAAAAGGACTTGTCGAACCGCCTGGCAGAGCATATGATACTGCTCCGCTTAAAGCTCCCCCCGATCCCGCAGAAAATACTGTTACCTCGTTTGAAGCATCAGCAGTTGCAAGATAATTTCCTGATGGTGAAAAGGCCAAACTGTAAGGTCCTGAAGAAGCTCCCGGCAAAGGATAGGACGTCACGCTAACTAGAGTACCTTGCAAGGACGATGAGAAGATGGTCACGTTTGCGGTACTCAAATTTGCGGTAGCTAGGTAATTGCCTGAAGGCGAAAACGCGGCTGAGGAAGGCCCAGCGCCCGAAGGCAAACCGTAATTTGCACCCTGTTGCAATGAGCAACTGTTATTCGCTTCTATTCTTGCCGCTATTAAATACAATACTATGCTTAGTGCTACCTTAGTCTTCATAAACGACTCTACCCTGTTTACTGAAAAACGTGCGACTATTTTCACCTATTTATCTAAGCCAGGACAAAGTCTAGCACAAGCTAGGCCTTTGTCCACGCATAGATCTTATATCACAAAGACCTACAAGCAGGATATCAATTGTTAATATTAGCAGCCAAACAGATAGTCGTGAAAAAGCTGCACGCTAGATCAAGGCATAGCGTCTGTCACTTTTTCGATTTTTAAGTCGGGCTTTGTTCTGTGGGGGCGGAGTTTTTTACAAAGCGCTTGTTGATTCCTCTATTTGGTTCTATTACAACCGTTGTATCTTTACCTATGATAAGAGGTTCCCGTTAAATTTTGGGCTTTTTCTTTCCTATAGGGGAGTGGAGCGTAGCGATTCATCCCCGTGGAAATTAATAGTTCCTATACCACGATACCGGTATTTATAAATATAGATTAATACACTAACAGTCGCTATTCCTGCAGCAAAAAGGCCGAGAACTACTGGCAAGCCAACTGAAAGACCTATAATAACCCCGAGTGGAACGCTACTTCCATCGCCGCCATTTCCCCCCGTTGTGGCGCTATAGCTACCATCACCAAAGAGCGGAATGATAGACACGTCACTTGAATCAAAGTTGGCAGTGGCAAGATAGGTACCATTTGACACAAATGCTACAGCCACACAGTCGCTTGAGTTACTCGGCAAAGTATAAGAAATACCTTTGCTTAAAAGGCCACTGGCCACGGCGAAGAGTGTTATGGTGTTGTATATACTATCAGCCGTAGCAAGATACATACCATCAGGTGAGGAAGCGATTGAAAGAGGATTCATGCTACCCACAGGTAGTGAATAGGATTGCCCAGCACTTAACATGCCTGCTTGTACATCGAAAATGGTCACATCACTAGAACCGCTGTTAGCTGTGGCAACGAGTAAGTTGTTATTACTTAATAAAAAGAGAATTGAGCGCGGCTGCGTAGATCCTACGGGCAAATGGTAAGAAGCGCCATTGCTTAACACTCCATTGGTTACTTGAAAGAGCGTTGTATCATTTGAATAGGCATTGGCGGTAGCAAGGTAAGCCCCACTTGGCGCAAAAGCTAACGATACAGGGTGTAAAGAACCTGCTGGTAACGGATAAGAGAGAGGGCTATTCAAAGCTCCAGAGATTACCTTAAAAATGGTTATGTCATTTGTGTTACTGTTGGCTACAGCAAGGTACAAATCATCGGGCGAAAATACTGCTGAAGCAGGATTGGTAGAATTCTTAGGCAATGCATATGATGTCCCTCCCGTTAGTGCTCCTCCTACAACGTTAAAGAGCGTTACATCGTGTGAGTTGCTATTTGCCGTTGCAACATGTGCGTTATCGAGGGAAAAAGTAACCGAAGTGGGATTTAATGAACCGGATGGTAAGGGGTACGATTTTCCTAAGGAAAGCGTATCCAGCGTACCCGTCGAATTTACCATGAACATCGTTACATCGCTTGTGTTATAATTTCCTGTTGCTAGATACAAGTTATTTGGGGAAATAGCTACTGAGTCAGGCCCGTAGGAACCAGGGGGTAAGGGATAAGAGGTTGTTGGGATACTGCCGCTAGGACAATTGACTGTAAAGACCGTAACATTATTTGAAGTATGATTAGCAGTTGCACAATATAAACCATTTGGTGAAAACGCTATTGAAGATGGGCGAGTAGAGCCAGAGGGTAATGGATAGGAGGCGCCATTGCTTAAGGCACCGCCTGTTCCTACCGTAAAAACCGTCACATCATTTGAGGTATCATTAGCAGTAGCACAATATAAACCATTTGGTGAAAATGCTATCGAAATAGGCAATGTAGAACCAGAAGGTAAAGAGTATGGAGTAGCCCCGCTCAGCACACCTCCCGTTCCTACACTAAATACTGTTACATTGTCACTAGCAGTAGCAAGATATAAGCCATTGGGTGAAAATGCTACTGAATAGGGTGTACCACTAGGCAAAGTATACGATGTACCGCCACTTAAAGACCCTCCCACGCCCACACTAAATACCGTTAGGTTATTTGAACCATTATTAGCAGTAGCAAGATATGAGCCATTTGGTGAAAAAGATATTGAAACGGGATCTGTGGAACCTGATGGCAAAGGATACGAAGTGCCTCCACTTAAGACACCGCCTGATCCTACACTGAATACTGTGACATCATTTGAATAATTAGCTGTAGCAAGATATGCGCCATTTGGCGAAAATGTTATCGACAAGGGATCTGTGGAACCAGCCGGTAATGCGTACGTGGTGCCACCGCTTAGAGCACCGCCTGATCCTACGCTATATATTATTACACCAGCACCATTTTGATTATTGCTGGCAAGATACGAGCCATCGGGTGAAAATGCTATCGTAAAGGGAGATGCGCCAGAGGGTGCTGTGTACGAAATACCGCCGCTCAGAGCACCTCCTGCTCCTACCGTAAAGATCGTCAGATCATTTGAAGCATTATTAGCGGTAGCAAAATATGAGCCATTTGGTGAAAATACTGCTGACCCGGGCTGTAGAGAGCCAGCTGGTAAAGCATAACTCGTGCCCGATGACAAAGAACAAGCATCGGAATCTTCAGAACCTAGTATAAAAAAAATTGATAATGTTATATAGAGATAGGCAATTGGAAATCGTTTAGTATTTTTCATAATAAAGTCCCGGGTCCTTAGGTCTTTAAGTTATAGTTTTTGCAAGATACACTGAATCTAGCATGACTCATTTTTTTATTCTATAAAGACGAAAAAAGGGTTGTAAAAAGACGTCGACATGCAATCTAAAGGTTTGCCAGAGCTTGTTGGCTATCTACGAAATGAGCACTGCTTTGCACCCATGAGCTCTACATCAACATTAGATGTTATATGGTACGATAATCTGCGAGGCGTCGTTTAATCTACTCGTTATCGTGCCCTGATGCTTTTTTGTCCGGAAGCCCTTATATTTATACCACAATAAAATATCTACCGATTTTTAAAATTGATAAAAAAACGAGCATCATAATGAATCAGTAGTATCTGGCCCAATATTAACACTACCTAAAGCAGCGCGTGGCCTGTATACATAGTGATACACTCCACAGAGCGCAACTCCTATTGTGGCCAACAAGGCAGCACCTCCTAGAATAGTCACAGGTAAAACAGTTGCAAGAATAATCGTTACCTCATTATTGTTTGAGGAGCTTCCTAAACCACCAGCACTACCGTCACCACCTAACAGGGCTCCAAAAGAACCGACTGTTACATCATTTGAATCAAAATTAGCAGTAGCGAGATATTCTTGTCCATTGGTTGCATTGTTCGGTGCAAAAGTGAGGGCAACGCAGTGGGTTGAGTTGGTAGGTAAAGGGTAAGAACCATTTGCTTGTAGGATTCCATTGTTAACAGTAAAGAGCGTGAAACTATTCGAATCGCTATTGGCCGTAGCAATATAAGCACCATTGAATGAAGCGGCAATGGATTGTGGATTAAGTGAGCCAGTAGGCAATGCGTAGGATTGGGCATTACTTAATGTGCCTGATTGGAAGTTGAACGTAGTAACATCATTTGAACCACCATTAGCAGTAACGAGCAGCAACCCGTTGCTTGAAATAGGTAAAAATAAAAGAGACTGGGGTCCCGTAGATCCTGACAGTAAAGGTGTTAAACTTCCGCCGCTTAAGACTCCTGATGCAAATGTAAACACGGCAATGTTATTAGAGACAAAATTAGCTGTAGCAAGGTATAAACCGTCCGGCGTAAATGTAATTGCTTGAGGATCTGAAGCCCCCGTAGGGAGCGGGTAGGCGATTGGATTGTTCAAAACACCTGCTGCTATTTGAAATACCGTAACATCATTGGAACCACGGTTGGCGACAGCAACGTAAAGATTGTCCGGCGAGAACTGTAATGAGCTAGGGTTCGTAGATCCAGCAGATAACGGGTACGAAAGAGCATTTGTTAATTGTCCCGCTGTTAGTTGGAAGACGGTGACATCATTTGTTTTGTCATTGGCCGTTAAAACATACAGGGTGTCGAAAGAAAAAGCTACTGAAGCGGGAAATGAAGCAGTGACACCATTGTACGGTAACGGGTAAGACCGTTTTGTTCCCAAAGTAACATTGTTGTTAGTCGAATCAACTGTGAAGAGGGTGACATCGCTTGTATCATAATTTGCTGTTGCAAGGTATAAAGCATTTGCTGAAAAAGCTATCGCAGTTGGCTCTTGAGAGCCTGTGGATAGTGGTGGTAAGGGGTACGAAGTTCCTCCAGTGAGTGCTCCTCCAGTTACGGTAAATACACTTACATTAGACGAACCATAATTAGCGGTGGCAAGATAAGCGCCATTTGGTGAAAATGCAGCTGAGTAGGGATTTGTAGAACCAGAGGGTAACGCATACGATGTACCACCACTGAGCACTCCTCCCGAACCTACGCTAAAGACAGTGACAGTATTTGAAGCATTAGCAGAATTAGCAGTAGCAAGATATGAACCATTTGGTGAAAATGCTAGCGATCTGGGATTAAAAGAGCCAGAGGGTAAAGCGTACGAGGTACCTCCACTCAGAATTCCTCCTGTTCCCACAGTAAATACTGTTACGTCATTTGAATTGAAATTAGCAGTAGCAAGGTATGCACCAGTTGGTGAAAATGCTACTAAAATGGGATCTGTAGAACCAGGAGGTAATGCATACGATGTGCCGCCGCTCAGAATACCTCCTGTTCCTACAGTAAATACGGTCACATTATTTGAACCACCATTAGCAGTAGCCAGGTATGATCCATTCGGCGAAAATGCTACTGATTGGGGATATGAAGAACCAGAAGGCAATGTATACGAAGTACCTCCACTGAGCGTGCCTCCCGTTACATTAAATACTGTTACCATAGCGTGCTCCGGATCAGTAGCAACAAGATATAAGCCATTTGGTGAAAATGCTACTGAAACAGGATATGCAAAATTATAAGGCAGAGAATACTCAGTACCTTGGCTGAGCACGCCTTCGGCTCCAACGCTAAATAATATTATCCTGCCCGAATTTGGATTAGCTGTAGCAAGATATGAACTATCCGGTGAGAAGGCTACAGAGAATGGCTCTATGGAAGTGGAGAACACCGGATATGATGTACCCCCGTTGAGAGCACCTCCAGTTACACTAAATATCGTCACGTTCGCAGAAAAATAATTAGCGGTAGCAAGATATGAGCCATCAGGAGAAAAAGCTACTGAATAGGGATTTGTAGAGCCAGAAGGTAATGGATAGGCGGTGCCACCGCTCAGCACACCTCCCGTCACGCTAAATATCGTCACGGTGGTTGCCCCATTAGCAACAGCAAGATAGTTATCATTGGGTGAAAATGCTACTGCGTAGGCACCTGCTGGTAGAGAATAAGAAGTCCCCCCGTTCAGAACACTTCCAGTTCCTACTCTAAATATCGTCACATTATTTGAAGTTAAATTAGCAGTAGCAAAGTATAAACCGTTAGACGAAAATGCTCCTGATTGGGATCCGGTAGAACCAGCAGGCAACGGATATGACGTAGCCCCACTAAGAACGCCCCCTGTTCCCACATTAAATACCGTAACGGTATTTGAACTACAACATATATTAGTTGTAATAACAATTGAATTATTGGGTGAAAATGCTATCGAAGTAGGCTCGCTTGAACCAGAAGGCAAGGCATACGATATTCCATTGCTCAGTTTTCCTTCAGCTTCCACGCTAAACACAGTAACGTTAGCCGAATTAATGTTGGCAGTAGCAAGATATGAGCCATTTGGCGAAAATGCTATTGATTGAGGGCTGAAAGAACCAGAAGGAAGTGAGTAAGAAGTTGCCCCGTTCAAGATACCTCCGGTCCCTACGTTAAATACACACACGTCATTTGAACCCGAATTAGCAGTAGCGAGATATAAGCCATTAGGCGAAAATGCTACTGAGTAAGGAGTTTTAGAACCGGCAGACAAAGGATACGATGTACCACCGCTCAAGACTCCTCCGGTTCCCACGCTAAAGACCGTTACATCATTGGAATTTTGATTCACCGTGGCAAGGTATAAGCCATTTGGGGAAAAAACTGCTGAATAGGGACCTGTTGGGGCCGCAGGCAACGAAAAAGAACTGCCTTCAGTGAAGATGCCTCCCGTTTGCACATTAAAAACTGAAACATCATTGAGATTAGCTGTTGCAAAATATTGACCATTGGGCGAAAATTGTCCATCACTAGGCCATTCAGACGCGCCTGGCAGGGGGTAACTTACCTCGCTTATGGCTCGAGTCAACATGCTGACAGTGCAAATGATTACTAGGCTTAATACAATAATCCATCTCTGTATGAGAGTAATAAAAGTCTTCACGCTATCTCCGTAATTTGTAAATGTATGTTCGCTATAAGCTTATTTTTTCTGAAAAAGTTTTTCTCAGAAAATTTTTTCCATTCTTGCACAAAGCAACAATTTGTGCAACTGGTATTGCCTGGCTAGGCAACATCATATTCTTTAGTTACGTATATGTAAATGTGTAAGCCGCTGTTAAATCAACGAGTGTGCCTGTTGGCTCAGTAAATCCTTTAGGGCAAAATTCGAACAACGATGTAACCATAACTTTCTCGCTAAATGGGTCTTTTCTTGTCACAGATAAGCTTTGAAAAGCTAGCTAGATTGCCTAAGTTTAAAGTGGTAGATTTGTTCTACCTTTAAAAGATGTTTCCGTATTCGATTTTCAAGCGGGCACTGTGAGCAATGGCCAGTCCTATCCATTACCTTCATAAACCATTAATCCGCAATCTATTACTGCAGCTTCATCGATGAATGGTAAGTACATGGCGACTGCTAACAGCGGATCAAGTAGCTTTACTCTTTATACAGTAAGCAATGGTATCTTAAGTTAGGGAATTTCATATGACTTGCCAGCTAACTCGACATAATGTGTTGGTATAACGTTTGCTCCCGACGGAGCGCATCTGACCACTGCCAATGCCTTTTTAGATCATATGACGGTAGCTTCGCTTTTCGAGGGCGGTAATAATTATGGTGGCACTGGAAGCGTTGGAGATGGTTTAAGCGGCAATAATAATTTGGCCATCATTCTCACCACAACGCTAACCGTGGGTATTGTGGGAACTGCCGCCATTCTTACGACTGCAGCCGCAGTTTCTTTTTTGGCTTACAAATATACATCGACCTCGTGCCGCACTCGGAAGCGTAAACTACGGACGGAAGAAGAGCTTTAAGGGATATCCTCTCCCGATGCACTAAGGATTTCAAAGCGCTCTTACCTTTTGCTTCGATGAATTTCCTTGAAATATGGAAGCTGGACTTCCATATTTCAAGGATTTTAGTTCAGTCTCTGGAGGCAAACTAACTGCGATAGACTTTCAACTCATTTTCAAATTTTTTCTCAAACTCGCCTGTTGCGAGTGTTTCCAAACCATATGCTGTTATACCCTTTTCGAGAGGAAAAATTCTGTCGCCTGGATATAGAAGAGCTAAATGGTCAAGTTTAAGGTGGAACCCTTGCACACCGAATGCGCGTAGATCGCTCTACATACGCTGTGTCTAATGTTCTCGAATGGCTCTTAGCGCACGGATTTAACTTCGGGTCTAAGGATAAAAAGAGGGGTGAGACACCTTGCCAAAAAGCAATGAGGACTCGCTCCGAAGAAGCTATGCTGTGGTTTATTGAGCACGGAGATAGAACCCCAGTGGATTTCATTGCACAATCCCTTGGAGATGAAAACTCCGACAGCGATGACGATGAAGATGAAGATGCAGACAGTGACGAATTGATCAAGAAAAAGCCATTAATTAAAGCAATTTTTAATCGAGACTCACCATGTGTCCAAAGGCTATTGGAAGGCGGTACGCTTGATTCCTGGGATTTTAGGCATTCATTTTTGCTCATGATAGCTTTGGGCGATGATTGGCTTGGCCATGAGCCTATTGACTATGTTGTAAAAAATATGAAAGACGAGATAACCTTGAGCACTTTGGTCTTTGCCCTTGAAACAGCTATCGTTAATAATAATGAGCGAATGTTTATGGTATTGCTAAATTGGCTAAAAGAACGTGTAAAAGCTGAAGCTGAAAGAAAACGTTCTGCGGCTGCAGATACAAGCAAATTTTCCACTGTAATCGAAAGAATTTTATTTTGGGCAGCGATATTCGGTCGCGAAAGAATGGCCAGGGAAATAACAAGCTATGCTCTCTTGAGAAATATCTCGTTAGAAAGGGCTCGATGGCGCATTGAACAGTATTTAACTCGTACAAATTTCCGGCAGGAAGAACATGCGAAGAAAGAAATGATCAGTTCTATTCTAGAAAGTCTCAGGCAAGCACTTAAACTTAATGAGGAACTAGCGGCTGTCTATAAAAGGGAATTAAATAAGAAACTTCATCCTTTCGGGACTTCTTCTTTTTATGTCGACATCGTGAGGAATTTTCCTATCGAGGTCATTCAAATGATAGTGGCAATGTTTTATATGCAGAATAGAAATTAATGCACAAAGAAGAACAAATGCGAATGAATTCAGCCTCTAGCAAGAAAAAATAATCCCTCCCATAATTTGTATGAAGCGATGTCTTTTCTTTTGTCTTATTTGATTCTCGTTGCCCTATTTTAAATGCGGATTGTAGAATGTTTGATTTATTTAAAAATATTTGTATATGATTTATAGTGATAAATCTCAGCGGGGGGAGCTCGTATCAAAATAGCTCCATTTCAAGAAAAAAGCTGTAGTATAAGCTTTTTTATAGATCTATGACAACAAATCAGAATTTGTTGACTTAGGTATTGGGCAATCTTTGCTTGGGATCTTTTCCGTGAGAAGAACTTGGCCTCTACCGTCGCGGATTCTTAAATGAAAAATTCACGCGTTATTAGTGAACTTTAAAGGCCCAGAATTGCGGCCTACTCTTTTAGAACTTAAAAAGTTTAGGTTGGGTCTTTTCATAGCGCTTCCATTCATGGATACTATGTTCCGTATTTCTTGGCTTTTTAAGCCCTTTAACAAAACCTAAAATATTCCTACTACAGAATCGTAACACAATTAATTCCCGCTTGCTTACATCGTTATCCAGGTGAACTATAATAACAACGTTCTTCGTAAGAAAGAACATTGCAGCGATGTCATAGAAGTCCGGGCGCATCATCTTTAATCGATTAAGATATCCGCTCTGTAAAAATTACCAGGAGATTCACGTATGTTTTCTATTCACCACTGCATTCTTTTAATGTTGGTGCTTGTTTCTTTAGTGGGCTCGGAGACTCATGGTCTTTGTCCAGGTATTAGTTACACGCTACCGTCTGGTTCTACAAATCCCCATTCAGTAGCATTTTCGCCCAATGGTTCCTATCTCGCTACCGCTAATTTTAATTCAAATGGTGTAACCATATTTACCGTGGGAACAGGAGGCGTATTGAGCGGCAGCACGTCATACGCCTTACCGTCTGGTTCTACAGCTCCCTATTCAGTGGCATTTTCGCCGAATGGCTCCTATCTTGCAACTGCTAATTATGGCTCAAGTAATGTAACCATATTTAGTGTAGGAACAGGAGGAGTATTGAGTGGCGGCATTTCGTATGCGCTACCGTCTGGTTCTTCAGAACCCATATCGGTAACATTTTCACCCAATTCTTCATACCTTGCTATTGGTAATTTTGGTTCAAGTGATGTAACGCTTTTAAGCTCTGTGTGTCCTAGTGGCAAGAGTCCAACAACTTCATATCCCCTACCTCCTGGCTCTTACGGGCCTGATTCAGTAGCTCTTTCACCGAATAATTTATATCTTGCGACAGCGAATTATAATTCAAGCGACGTAACCATATTTATGATAAATTCGACTGGCATGATGGATACGCTTTATTTAGGAACGTCATACCCATTACCATCCGGTTCATCATACCCGTCTTCAGTTACTTTTTCGCTTGATAACGCATATGTTGCAACAGCCAATAGCTACTCAAATGATGTCACTCTCTTTAAGGTAGTAGGAGGAAAGTTAACAGGAGGAATCTCATACGCATTACCTAAGAACTCTACCAACCCAGTTTGGGCAACCTTCTCGCCCGATGATTCTTATCTGGCCGTAGCCAATTATAAGTCAAACGACGTAACCATATTTAACGTTGCCGTAGGATTATTATCTGGACCAATTTCCTACAGATTACCTGCGGGATCATTAGAGCCTGTATCACTAGCCTTTGCACCTAATGGTACCCATCTTGCTACTGCCAATGTCAATTCAAGTGACGTGACACTCTTTAAAGTAACAAATGGTGTGTTAAGCAGTGGCATTTCTTACTCCTTACCCACCGGATCTACGCAACCTCGATCAATCCTCTTTTTGCCCATTTCTGGTGGTGATTTACTCGTTGCTACAGCCAATAGTGGTTCAGATGATGTGACAACCTTCAGCGTACAAGGAGGCATCCTAAACACGGGTAATTCGTATCCATTACCCCCGGGCGCTTTTAATCCCCTATCATTGGCCTCCTCATCAGATGGCGCCTACCTTGCTACTGCTAATAGTGGCTCTAACAGTATCACGGTCTTTACTGTTAACGCGGGTATATTAGATCAAGGTACATCTTATTCTTTGCCCATTAACTCGAGCGACTGCGTGGCAGTAGACTTTTCGCCAAATGAAACTTATGTTGTTACTGCCAATTTTGATTCAAATGACGTGTCGCTCATTCCGATCTTGAGCAGAGGTAATGGAATTTCAAGTGAGGGCAGTAGTAGCGATAGTCTTCCGATTGGTGTTATCATAGGAACAACTGTGGGAATTCCTCTAGGCCTTGGGGCAACAGCATTAGGAACAAGCATCGTCGGTTTTTTGGTATATAAGTACTTGCACAAGCATCACCATCTAGCTAGCAATGTTAATTTTGATGGAAAGGAATCTTCAGATACTCTTTGAATTAATAAGCATGGATTTTTTCTCAGCTGTTACTGACCCTTATAGAATGGCTTACCTGCAGGTGCAATACTGCCGACTTCAGTTGAAAAAGCTTTACGTTCCGAATAAATCAGTGAAGATAAGCTGGTCTCTTTTTTCAACCCTATTTCAACTATGAGCGCTCAAACTTCGACAAGCGACCACATTATATGATTGCTCTGGGATCACCCCTTGGACCGCAGCTTTTTAACAATCAGTGAGTTAAAACTTACCCCGCATTCAGAGGCTGCTCGCTGCAAATGTGCATGCAAGTCGAATGGAATTTTAATGTTTGTTAGAGATACATGAACTTTGTTTTTGTTTGTCTTGTGTGATTTTTCTTTTGGGCCGCACGCTTGCTCTTAGGCCTAGGAGCTGCTTCTGGAACTTCAATAATAGTTGTGCGCAAATCAAGATTACCCTTTTTGTAAGCAATAGCTTCTTCTAAGCCCTTCTTTAATTGCTCGAAAAGTTTGGTCATGTTAAGTTCCTTTAAGATTTCGTGCTATTTGTGTCAATAATTTTTTTTCTGTTGGCGTAATGTTTTCTTGTTCATTTTTTGAATGCGCTAACAATTGAATGATGATTTTATCACCAGCATCATCGTAATAATATATTCTGAATCCGACACTTTTTCACTTAAAGGGAGCTTTTAATCTTGTTTTCCTAATGCCGCCGGTACCTATAATAAGGTCACCTCCTGCTGGATTTTTAGCAAGATAATCTTTGAAGTTTTCAAAATCTTTACTTAATAGTTTTCTCTTTTCAATAAGACCGTCTATTATTTTCATGAATTCCCTGGTTTCAACCACCGATCTTTTCATCTAGCAAGTCTTTCTTATAAGGTGTCGAGACATCACCGATTAAGACCCTCCTGTAACATTAAATTGGTGTATGTAAGTACTAACACGTAAAAGCAAAAAGAATGAAGAACAATGGTAGTCAGCGGCGGCTTGCTAGTAGTATATAAATGTGTCAAACTGCTCAAGAATAAGAATTCCATTTTAATTAAACTAATGATTAGTAGGCGAGGAAGCATGAAAATTCCATTTAATTTCCTTTTTCTAGGCTTTCTAGTTATAACAAGTGACTTTGTTTTGGCAAGAAAGCTCTTAAGCATGGAAGAGCGGCCAATACTACCTCCCGTTTTGATTAGGTTAGCAAAATGTGTCGAAAATGCAGACGTTAACGCGCTTATTGATAAAAAGAAGATACAGGATTGCTCGCTGATGCATCGTGCTGTACAACATGCTGCATGCCTTATCGAAGCTCACGAGAGAGTTCAGGCAAATGCCAGCATTAAAAAAGCTTTAGAGCTATTAATCCAAAACGGCATTAACCCGAATACTGTTAGAACAGTTGGCAATAATGGACTACTTCATGCAGCGGTAATGTATAACATCAGAAATACGGAGCTTATACAAATGCTTATTGATGCCGGAGTTGACCCTCATCAGCAAAATAACCATGGCTCAAGCCCCATCGATAAAGTTAGTAATGATCTAGTCAAAATGCTTCTTGAGGCGGGCGTAGATCCAAATCATCAAAACAGGCAAGAAGTTACTCCCCTTGATGGAATCACTCACAGTAATGATCGCCATTTTATTTCCGTTCCTAGGGAATACGAACCACTGGATCGGGAACAAAGAAGAAAGGCTTGCTTGTCTTCTACTCAGCGCCCATTCCAACGCTCGAAGGACAGGCCAGAGAGTGAAAAAGAACCTGAGAATAAAAAACGCAAGCAGAAGAGCAAGAAAGCCAGCGCTGAAAGAAGAGTTCGTATTCGTGCTCAAGTTCAGCCATTACCGGCACCGGAAGGGCAGTCGGCTACGCCTGTTACATCGGAGTTAAGCAAAATGGCAATCGGCTTTATCTTGCAAAATAAAATGGACGTCGGTTACATCAGTCCAGCGTTCAAATGAATAGAGGAAAGAAGATTTGAGCTTATTTCACATTTTGAAAATGGCATCAATGAGATGCGCCGCAGATTGCCAGTGCCAATACACCCCTCACTTCTTTTTTGATCTTCTGCGCCTACAGAAGATCCCTTCCTGCACCTGAAATATGGTTATATCGCTGAAATTACTGTTCGCGGTTGCTACAAATATCACCGGTAGAGATCGGTAAAAAACTATCGAGTTGGGCACACTAGACTCGGGAGGTAATTGCCGAGTTGATATGCTCTTTAATACTCCATTAGTAGCATTAAAGAGAGTTACATCATTTGAAAGAGCATTCGCATTTACAAGATAAGAGCCATTAAGCAACAAGTGAGATCTCGCCTCACCTGGAAAATAAAAAATGCCATTCGATCCATCCAAGATAGCTCAAAATTTAGATAAGATGGTTCTTTGTCTGGAGGGAACATTTGCCTGCAAAGTGAAGAGCGATACTGCTTACTCGTTATTTTTAAAGGCTGACAGAGTCAAGCGATGTGCGGTGTTTATGAAGCCAATATTTATAGATTGCAAATGCCCCCACTGCGCTTACCACGCCCAGGACGCCAAGAGTCAGCGGAATCCCCACGGTCGTACCAATAATAACTCCCAAAGGTGCGCTACTACCTCCATCTCCCATTGATGACCCGTCGCCCGCGGTGCTGCTTGAACCATCTCCAGCGCCAAAGAGGTTGCCAATTGACACGTCATTTGAAAGAAAATTTGCTGTTGCTAGGTAGGTATTGTTTGTTATATTAGAAACTGGCGCAAAATTAATCGAGACGCAATGCAACGAATTGTTAGGCAGATGATAAGAGGCGCCATTTGCCAGAACAACTTGATTGAGTGCAAAGAGAGTAAAAGTACTTGAATCACTATTAGCGGTGGCTAAAAATGCTTCGTTGGGCGAAACGGCGATCGATTGGGGATTGCTATCCGCTGCAGGTAGAGGATAAGATTGCACAGCACTGAGAGATCCAGCTTGTAGCTTGAATACCGAAACATCGTTCGTGTTACCATTGGCAGTATAAATGACGTAGTTATTGCTAATCGGCGTCAAGAATACAATTGCTTGAGGACCTGTCGATCCTGTTGGAAGCGGCTGAGAAATACCGTTGGTAAGGGCACCAGCTTGTACCCGAAAGAGAGTGATGTCATTTGAGCCATAATTAGCCGTGGCAAGATATGCACCGTCCGGAGCAAATGCAAGCGCTGCGGGAAGCGTAGATCCTCCGGGTAAAGCATAATTGGTTGATCCGCCCAGAGCCCCACCACTGAAGCCAAAAATGCTTACATCATTTGAGCCGCTATTGGCAACTGCAAGATAGAGATCATTTGGAGAAAATTGTAATGACGTAGGTCGAGTCGATCCTGAAGGAAGCGCATATGAAGTAGGATTCGTCAATAGCCCACCGGTAAGCGCAAAAACGGTTACATCATTCGAATTCTGATTGCACGTGGCAACGTACAAGTTATTTGTAGAAAAAGCTATTGAGGTCGGATAAGAAAGCGGTCCTGAACTATAAGGAAGTGGGTACGATCTTCCTGCTGCTAAGGTGAGCGTGTTGTTGGCGTTAATATTGACATCGAAAAGAGATACGTCGTTGGAAGCATAATTTGCTGTTCCCAAATAAAGGGAATTGGGGGAAAAAGCAATAGCATTAGGCTGACGCGAGCTGACAGACAATGGTGGTAAAAGATATGATTTTGCCTGACTCAGAACGCCCGCTGCTAGAGAGAAAACAATAATATCTAATGAAGCATCGCTGACTACAGCACAATACAAACCATTAGGAGAAACCGCGACCGAGTTAGAGCCTGAAGGTAAAGAATATGAAGTAGGATTGCTCAAAACCCCAGCCCCTACGCTAAACACGGTCACGTTAAATGAAGAATAGTTTGCGGTAATAAGATAAGCACTATCAGTGGTAAATGTGAGAGAAATAGCGCCCACAGCCCCAGATGGAAGAGCGTACGACGTTCCGCTGCTTAAAGTTCCACCAGATCCAACAGTAAACAGAGTTACATTGCTTGATCCGTAATTGGCGGTAGCAAGATACGACCCATTGGGTGAAAATGCGACGGCATAAGGCGTGTCTGTGCCGGTTGGCATCGGATAAGAGACACCATTGCTCAGGACGCCGCCAGATCCCACAGTAAACATGGTTACAGCACCGGAAGTATCAGCCACTGCAAGGTATGAACCATTAGGTGAAAATGCGACCGACCAGCCTCCACCAGAGTCTGGAAGTACATAAGAAGTTTCTCCGCTCAAGACGCCACCGGCACCTACCTGAAACATAGTAACTGCTGCCTGTGGTGCTATGCTGCCAGCTGCAAGATACAAGCCATTAGGTGAAAATGCAACTGATAATGTCTCTGTAGCATTTGTAGGAAGCGGGTAGGATGTAGCCCCACTTAAAAGACCTCCCGCCCCAACTTGAAATACCACAACTTCATTTGCAATATCTGCAGCAACCGCAAGATATGAGTTGTTGGGTGAAAATGCCACAGAGGAAGCTGAGGTAGCCCCGGATAAGTCTTGAGTAGAAGCGCCACCACTCAATACTCCAGCCGCCACATTGAAGAGGGTAACGTTTTTTGTATGATAATTAGCTGTTGCAAGATACGAACCGTTAGAGCTAAAAGAAACTGAGTACGGACCAAGTGATCCTGAAGGAAGATTGTACGACGCGCTCGAACTTAATGCTCCTCCTGAACCGACGTTAAAAATCGTTATGCTGCTTGAGTTTCCCGAATTACTACTGGCATTAGCAGAAGCAAAGTATGAACCATCTGGTGAAAATGTTCCAGCCAGAGGTACCGTATTGCCTGCGGGCAATGCATAAGACGTCCCTCCCGTAAGAGTGCCACCGGGCTGCACAGTAAACACTGTTACATCGCTTGAAGTAAAATTAGTGGTTACAAGGTAGTTATTATTAGGAGAAAATGAGACTGAACTCGGCGCCTGGGAACCCGTGGGTAGCGAATATGACGTACCTGCACTAAGGGTTTCTCCGGCACCAACTTTAAAAATACTTACATTATTAGAACCCGAATTGGAAGTAGCGAGATATGAGCCATTTGGTGAAAATGCAAGTGATAGAGGGCCGCCAGTACCTGAAGGTAAGGCATAGTTGGTTCCGCTACTTAAGACTCCTCCTGCTCCGACATTAAAAATAGTAATGTAGCCTGTGGCGACCGCAAGATACTTACCGTCGGGCGAAAATGCTATTGCATCGGCAAGATAAGCACCTGAAGGCAGCGGATAGGAAATTCCGGCACCCAAGACACCACCCTGTACAGTAAATATAGTAACATCGCTTGAATCACCCGTAGCAAGGTAGGACCCATCAGGCGAAATTGCAATGCAATTAGGAGGGGTTGCAGTTACAGGCAATAAATAGGAAGCTAACTCAGTCAAACCAGTCCCCGACACGCTAAATACTGAAACATCTCTGGTAACAGTGTGTACCGTAAAATAATATGCGCCGTCCGGTGAAAAAACCCCCTGGAGTGGCACCGTTGGGCTGGGAGGTAACGCGTAAGAAAACCCGCTGGTTAACGACCCTTGTGCTGATACGGTAAAAATTGACACACTGTTTCCGTTAGCAGTTGCAAAATAGGAACCGTTAGGTGAAAAAACTCCATCCTGCGGATTGCGGGCAACTCCTGGCAACGCATAACTGACTTCGGTCAAAGCATGCAAACGTAAACTAACAAGAGAAACGAGAACTATACCCAATACAGATAAACATTTCAGATCAATTTTTTTTGCTATCATAACGAAACCCCTTTTTGGACCAATCTATTACGCACTTAATTGAATAAATTGCTGTACTGTTCGTGATTCCTAATTGCTCTATTACTCATTAAATAATAGAAGGAAGCTCTTTTTACCTGCTTAAGCTTATCATGCTTTCTCATTTTTGCAACAAGCGTATCAGGAAATATTCAAAGTGCGCTACAGGGAGTTCTTAACGCTTAAGATACAAACATCCCCCAAGCAGGAACAATTGTTAGGATATTTCTTGATATATTATAACATGTTATGATATAATACTAATCGGAAACACCTGTCAGTAAGGGAAAATTATGAATATCTCAATTTATGTAAATAAAGAACTTGCTAAAAAAATTACTGATCTCTCAAGGACACTCAAGCGAACGAGAAATTCTGTCATTAATGAGGCTCTTGAAAATTGGGTCAAAAAACAAAATAAATCAGAATGGCCAAAACACTTTTTTGAATTTGAAGCTCTATCTGATTTTCCTAGTTCAAAGGAATTAAGAAAAGGTTTAAAAATAACTAAAAAGGACCCGCTTGCATGAAGTATCTTCTTGATACGTGTACGATATCAGATCTCTTTAAAAAGCATCACGCAACGCTTGAACGTTTTAAGCGAGTTGTACCTGCAGACCTGTCTATATCCTCAATTACTATTATGGAAATCGAGTATGGCCTGAAGCTCAATGCTGCACGGGAAGAAAAAATTCGTATACTCTGGCAAGACTTTCTCAACGAGATTGATATTTTACCTTTCGATAATGATGAAGCCGTTTGTACAGGGTTTCTAAGAGTTCACCTCAAAAACCAAATGATTGGAGCCTACGATTGTATGATTGCTGGAACCGCTTTAGTACATGGGCTTTGTGTCGTCACCTCAAATGTACGTGAGTTCTCGCGACTCAGCGATCTAATCAAGTTAGAAAATTGGCGTTCATAACCTCCATCGCGATTCAACTTTACGCAAACCTTGCATCTTCTAAAATAATACTAAAATATAATATTTTATGATATAATAATAGTAACTATCATAGTAATAAGGGATTTTATTATGAGATTACTTGGGATACTACTTGGATTACTCTGTCTATGTACCAACCTCAATAGTTCGGTTATCAATGTTACCGTACTCGAAAAAAAGGTGCAGCATAGGCCAGCTCAAAAGGTATATTTCATAAGTAACCGGCACTTGCGTTCTTGGTCTTTGCCTGGGGGCTACAGCCAAGAGTTCGCCAGATAGCTCATACGTCGCTATAAGCGTGGTTAATAATGTTCCGGATGAGTCGAGTATTAATATGGTAGGGATTGTTTCATTGAGTGGTCAAGTAGTAGGCACATATTCGATACCGGGCTCATATCCCTTATCAATAGCATTTTCGCCAAATGGCGCATACCTCGCTACCGCTAATTCCGAATCAAATGACGTAACAATATTTAATGTCGGAGCAAACGGAAACTTAAGCGGTGGCACCAGTTATTCAGTAGGCTCTGGACAACCTCAGTCAATAGCATTTTCACCCGATGGCAAATATCTTGCCACGGCTAATCTAGGTTCAAATGATGTAACAGTATTTAGTATAGAAACCGGAGGGGTCTTAGGCAATCCTACTTCCTACCAGCTACCCAACTCTTCAACATCCCCTGTTGCGGTAGCCTTTTCTCCCGATGGTAACTATCTTGCTACTGCTAATCTATTTGGCACCGCCGCGACTGACGGTTTTTCATCTTTTTTACCCGATGTTACTTTATTTGCTCTAAATAATGGCGTTTTAAGTAATGGTATTTCGTACTCTTTACCAGCTTCTACCACCCTACCGGTCTGGCCTAATCCTATACTTTCTTTTACTCCTGATAGCAGAAAGCTCATTATCACAACGCAGGCCTATGCGATAAATAATGGAGTACTGTATAATGGAGGAGCCCTGTCTTTTGCTGGTCCAATATCCTCTTCCGGAAATGGATATTTTGCTACTGCTGGAAGTGAGACCTTAGTGATATACGAGCTTAATGGCAATGATTTTAGCTTAGTTGATTCATCTAACATCCCTCCCGCTGCGTTTGGCTTCGCATTTGCGCCAAATAACGCATACGTAGCCTCGATATATAATGGAATACTAGGTCGTTATGTTGGACCAGGAAGCATAACGATAACGGAACTCACCTCCTGCAATTCTACTATTTCGGGAGGTTGCTCAACTGGAACAACATCGGGTTTAAGCAGCGCATCGAATACAATTTCGGGTTCAAGTTCTTCGGGAAGCTCGACTTGTCAAGGGCTTATAACGAGCGTACTATCATATGTGGGCTCAAAATAGAATTTTAAAAAAATCGCAGATGTTGGATTCGTCGATCCATTAGGCAAAGCAAACGATTGGCCATTACCAAGTTGCCCTCCTAACTGCTGGTTGCATTTGTGTTAAAAAGAGTTACGTCATTCGATTTATAATCGGAGGTTGCAAGATAGGAACCCATAGGACTCTTCACGCAATCGCTTGAGTTTGGAACGTTGACCAAAGAGTAGATTTTGCGGTGCAGAACCAAAAGGCAAAACAATTATTGTAATTAGTTCCACGGAGCTATGGGCATCTATCGCTGCTTATTAATCGAGAGGCAACTGAGTATCAACAATAGTAGAGCTTCTGGCTGCTCGTAGTCTGCTCAGATATTTATAGAGGAAAAATCCGCCGACCGCAGTTGCTACTAATGATGCAAGGCCTGCTGGAATACCAACGGTAGTTCCTAAGATAAGACTAAGAGGTAAATCATCGCTACCTATTTTGGTATCAGAAGTGCTTCCCGTCGTCGTCGAATTATCTCCATCGCCTTGGCTTGGACAGCTTATTTGAAAAAGTATTATATGACTTTGACCGGAGCATAATGCGGGCCAACAACATTGAGAACTAGTAAAAAAATATAAACTATTAGGCAAAAATGCGACTGCATCGGGCATGAATGAGCCTTCTGGCAACGGATAAGAGGTTGCTCTCGTCAGTTTTCCTTCATTTTGTACTTCAAAGAGCGTTACATTACTCACACCATGGCCATTGCCCCAAAATCCGTAATTGGCAACAACGAGGTATGAACCGTTCGATGAAAATGCTAATGACCGGGGGATGCGAGAATCAGAAGGTAATTTGTAGGCAGTCGGTCGGCTCAGGCGCCCCCCTTTTTCTAAGTGAAATAAAGTTACATTACTGGAATTTTGATTTGCTGTAACTAGGTAGTTTCCATCTGGCGAAATCGCTATAGAACGAGGCGCAACACATCCAGCAGGTAAAGGATACGAAGTGCCCTCGTCCAAGGCGCCATCCTCTCCAACTCTGAATAGTACGACATCGTCAAGACCATTGAAATTTGAACGAAAATTAGCAGTGGCAAGGTACTTGCCATCGGGTGAAAATGTCAATACAATATCATTCATAAGCTGACTTGAACCAGAGGGCAGTTCATACGATCTACCATTGCTCAATATCCCGTCTTGACTTACATCAAATACAGTTACATTTTTTGAATCAATGTTAGCGGTGGCACACAATGAGCCATTAGGCGAAAATGCTATTGAGTTAGCACCTTGAGAACCCTGAGGTAAAGGATAACGCTTACTTTCGCTTAGCTGGCCGCCTATTCCTACAGTAAAGACTGTTACATCACCTGTCGCTAAAGCGAGATATAAACTATTAGATGAAAAAGCTAATCCATGCGCCCCGCCCCCGTCACGGTAAGACTTCCATGCGCCAAGTACACCTTGTGCCTCAACCGTTACTACGTTAACATGATCAGGACTTATGACAGCGCAATAATCGCCATTAGGCGAGCAAGCAATAGCGCCAGAGGGAAGACAGGTGGCTTGAGGCAAAGAATAATTAACGCCCGATACTAATAATGAGGGGCAATCAGCATATATTACTTGGCCCACCGTGAATAGAGTACATGCCAAGATATAAGAAACAGAACTCATTGAATGGTGCATGGCTACCCCTTTGAATATAGGTTTGCGTGCTTTGCTACTCTGACCTCCGGTTAAACATAACATCACCTATTTTTTAATCAAGCTCATCACCGCACTTTCTATATAATGAAAAGATCTCTTAAGAAAGTCCGGCCGGCCAAATTTGAGTAGAAAAGAGGGCCTCGCATTGCACTGCTCAAAAAAGAGCCGCATGTTGATTTTTTGAGCATTTCTAGTAAATTCAAAATTACCAAATGAATAAAAAAACATAATTATGTCTTATTAATAGGCGATTTATGACGTGGAAATTATTTCTATATAAAAAATAGTTCTATTGAGGAAAAAAGTATGAGCATTTATTTTTTATGCGGCATGCTCATGTTGAGCATCACCTCATTTTCGAGAGGCATGGAAGAGCGGCATCCGATTGAACCTCATGAGGCCATACTCAGCTCTCTGCTCGAAAAAAATCTCGACCTTCGTGATGTGTATCAGATACTTCAAAACCGATCCGAACATGCGAATGAATTACTTAAAAGCATTAAGAGGGGAAAAAAATTTCTCATTAGTAGAGCGCTTTGGTATATTCGTGAACTGAGTGATCCGGATGAGCAAGGCGCAGGAAATAGCTTAATAGCTCGGGCACTGGACCGCATATCGGACCTCAACGATATTGTTGAAGAAGGCGGATCTACTTTGCTTCATACGGTCGTCAAGAGTAATAGTTCAAATGGAAATCTCGTACGCCTTGTATTGGCAAGAGGCCTTAAGCCTGATATCGTTGACAATCAAGGCATGAGCGCAATGGATTATGCAATTAATACCGGTAACATTGGAAGCGTGAGAGCGTTAATCGATTATGACGCAAAGATTACATCAAATCACATCTCGAGAGCTAAAAAGATTTTAAGAAGATATACATATTTAGAAGGATGGGTTGAGCCTCAGGCAATTTTGAATTTATTGGAAGAGACTTTGCGCGCTCAACAAGCCCCTACCGATATACCCGATCGCAGAGAACATTTGACTCTAGCGGAAATACTAAACCCCGGTCCTATCGAGCCAAGTGTCGAAAGTTTTAAGGTATGGGGCTTTAACATATAGTAAAAATATGCCGGTTTTTGTAATTCTCATAAGCATTTCTTGTTTTAAAATAGTTAATGGAAGCTTGTTTTGGAGAAAATATTAAAAGGCACGGAAGCTTTGTTCTGCTTATTGGCCAATATTTAGCTCAGCCTGCTGCTTTAATTTGCTTGTCAGAGAATCTTTTGGATTTTACAGCTCTTTGATCTAATGTTGGCTCACAATTAATTAATTCTGCGCATCGAAAATAGCAACAGAATAAGATAGTTGAACGAATTACCATTTTTTCTTAAAGAATAATATTATTATGTGTTATTATTTATGAAATAAAATTTTATGTTCTATTAAAATAGCCAAGGAGAATACGTGGGTAAAAAAAGGGTAGGAGCACTCATTGTTGCACTGTTCGTGCAGAATGAAGTCTTCTTGTACGCGATGGAAGGACAACGACCTGATGAAAATGTAGAATCGGGTATCAATTCTCATCCTGACGTTTCTATGAGCGATCGATATCGCGAAAGTCGCTACAGCTTGTCCGCATCTAGATCATTCAATACGCAGACTTTTTCAGACGGATTGCTTATGGAAGCTGAGCTTATTTGCGCTGAAAAATATTTAACTGGAGAGGAACTCGCCGATTATATGCTCGCGCTCAGTAGCTTTAATTTGGAAAGAAGCACAATATTCCTTGAGCACGGCGCAAACCTTACTTATGCTTTGAAGCGAATTCTTAGTAATGCTCAAATTAAGGGCGCAGACCTCAGAAACTGGGTCTTTTTCTGCCTAATTCATGGGGCTGTGATTCCTGAAGAATTGGCGCACCGAATACCTTATATAATTGGAGGAGATAGGATAGCTGACGTAACTACAAATATAATAAATGGGTTGCCTACTAACGCGACGGATGAAGAAGTTCGCGAACTGTTTCTTTACGCTACAGGAGGCCAAACCCAGCTTGAATTTTTAGAATCCTTGCTACTCCGATACCCACGCATTATACAGACTAGAAATTTGCAAGAAGGATTCATTAATGCCGCATATGCGGGTCAAATAGATATACTGAAAATGTTATATGAATTCTTGCTAAAAGGGATGGATAAGAATGATGAAACTTGGCTAGAGACTTTTTCATATGCTCTTGCCCGCGCTGCCCAACAGGGGCATTCAGATATTGTCATTACAATCCTAAATTATGGAAGTTTACACTCCCATGATTTTAGTCTAGATATAGCTATCGGAGGCGTGGAAGCGGCTCTCAAATTAGAAGGATTGCCTGAAGAGATACGAAAAAATTACGAGAAACTGCTTGATAGGTTACGTACAGCAAATACAACTTCTGAAAAAGACAAAGTGCTTGAACGCCTAATCATTCTATCTTCTGAACAAGGTGGGCTTGGGAACGTAGCTATATCGGTCAAGGTGCCTAAAGTGAAATCCGTTGGCAAGCGCTCCGGAGCACAAACACAGCCTTCCTCGCCTACTACACCGACGACGCCCAGAAGGGCCATGACACCAAGAACGCCTAGGATGCGCAGAGCCCAAACTGATGTCGGACAACCAAACCGTGAAGGTAGAATTGAAAGGCCAACAAATAGGCACAGTCGTAGAAAGAATGCTTCTATTCTAAGACGTATCTTTGGTGATAAAGAAGAGAAAAACGGAAAAAAAGGTAAGTAGCAGGCAAGCTGGAGGGGAAGAACCTCCTTCAGCTTGCAAAAAGAGTTCGTTTTGGAAAGCACTGAGCTTAACTGCTGCTGGAATTTTGTCTGCCCGATAAAATGTTGACATGTATAAATACTATTTAAAAAAATAAATTATAAATTATATCAATATAAAATTTTATTGGGGATTTGTATGAGTTTGTTCGCTAACGCACGTTGCACGATTATAAGTCTTTTTCTTTTAACGTATAGCGTGGCGGTCTTTCCTGTTGACGAAGTAGACAAAGCGAAGAGAGCGCAAAAACAAGAAAGAAAAAAAAGAAGACTGGAAAGGCACCAGCTAAATTCGGATTTAGCAACGGCGGTTGAGAGAGGAGATATCCCGGTGGCACAAGAAGCACTAGAGGAAGGCGCCGACCCAAATATAAGAAGAGGGAGCGCTTTATTAGAGGCTGGGGGAGAATTTATACCTCATTACGGCGAATCACCTACCATGATTCAAACTGCTCTACTCCTAGGCGATTTGCATATGGTACAATTCCTTTCAGGTGTTGCCAGATTTAATCCAACTGGATTACCTCGTAGATCAAGAGGTAGCCTTCTCAATTTTGCTATCCCATCTGGAAATCTTGAATTGGTCGAATGGCTTGTTGCTAAGGGAGCCGATATGCTAGCGCCAAGTGGTACCTTAGATCAAAGGCCGATAGATGTAGCCCTCGTATTTGACCAGATGCCCATTTTTCAATACTTATTAGAGCACGGTGCTGTAATAGCTGGTGGGCCATTGAGCTTAATAGGTCAGATAATCTCAGCCTCATGGAATCAGCCAGACCAAACAATCATAAGATCAATTGATATTGCACTGGAAAATGGGTACGACATAAATGCTCATTTTGATGATCCAAGCCCTTTGTGGCTGGCTATTAAATACAAAAAACACGGAGGAATGCTTTTACAGTGGCTTATTGAGCAAGGTGCGGCTGTCACGACATCGGTAAATAAATTACTTGCACTGCGAAAGAAAGATGATATCTTTGAAAATCCCCTACTTGATGCCATTGCTTTTGGACGTTTTGATGAGGCTTCAAAAATCCTGACAGAATTAAAAAATAAGACGCGCTTAAGCGGTAGTAACGAATTCTTAATAGCTGCAGCACTCGGTCTTGCGTCAGCTCAGGGGTTTACCCCTGTCGTTTTAGAGATCTTAGCTCGTTTCAGCACTGATCTTCATAATAGACAAATATTTGCCGGTGCTCTTTTGCGAGCTGCTAGAAATGGGCACTCGGACGTTGTTCAAGCAATTTTTGAAAATCAGTCTGGGGCAATTGAACATAACATTAAAGATTGGAGACAGGACTTGAGCAGAGCTTTGCGCTTGGCAGCTCTATAGTGAAGAAAAGACGTTGTAATGGTCATTCTTACTCAAAATTCAATCCGCAATCTGATGATCCCACTCGATCCGGCTATGAAAGCTCTTCGAGAGGTCCTTGGCCAATCTCTAAGCGAAACAATGAGAAAAGAATACACTGAACTTTTAGAAACCCTCGAGTTCGCCGGAACACATGAGCGGTCTCCGGAAGAAAATTTACTTGGACTACCTTCGGGGATAACGCGGCAACCAGCACATGATTCATTATCACACTAGGTTTACACATCTTTTTACTTTTTTTATTGTGCTTTATAGGTGTGACTTTATGCCTGCAAGGTAGACATTACCGTTACCATCCAAGTGGAGGCTTAAAGTAGAATTATCACAAGTAGTCGGCAGATTGGCAGTGTTTCTTGGCAGACCTAAATTGAACTTCGTTCCATTTTTATCTTGTAACTGGCCTTCAACGCTGTTAAAGCAGCACGGTATTCCCGTGGCTGTTCCTTTCATCACTACTTTTTGCTTTTGGGAAGCACCCTGTGCAATGGGATCAAAGAAAGCGTCATAGCACCAGCTGGGGGTACGAACTATCACATTTGTAGCAGTGTAACCAGTCCAATTAGATACCCAAATATCAGTCGCTAAGCAAAAAGTGGAGAGCGTAAGCATTGGTAGTAAGGCTATAACTCGATAAGAAATCATTTTTGGCCCCTTTATAATGTCTAATTTAATTTAGGGTTATATACTTATAATAAACAAATTAAATTCCAAAATGCAATAATTACACTGGAATAATGGCGACAATTGATTTTTGCCCAAAAAGCCCCTACCTGTAGAAAATCGAGGAAGGTTTTTGGTTTCATGAAAGTCGATAATCGTGAGTCCTTATAATACAAGAAAACTACGGCCAGGATTACAGGTACCTGGCCTATTAGTCGAGTGTTTAGAAATAGTGTAACTCTTTTCTCGCTTACCCTAGCAAGTTGCTAACGGTCCGCACTCGGTTGCCTTTTCCTTGGCATAGACGTGCTCTAAGTCTTCTAACCACGATGTATCGATTTCGCGTATAGATCGACCCATCTTGAGACCCATAAGCTCTCGTAATAGCATGTAATGGAAAATCACTTCAACCCAATAGCTTTTATCATCGGGATTTTTCTGAAGTTCTTCTGTAAAAGCACCAATTGCATGAAGGAGGGAGCCAATTTTTTGCGGAAGGCTTACGACGCCGTTATCTTCCCAAAAGACCAAAGCGTATTTTTTCCATTCCTCATAAGGTATTCCGTACGAGTACAATGAGTTTACATCCTGACGGAGTAACTTTACTGTCTTTGGGTTTCCCCACTTCTTTCTCAATTTTGGCGATTTCTTTTAATACATTCATACCTTGCATAGAAGGTTGATTCATGGTTAGAGATGGAAGTCCCGGAATCCAGCCCGTAAGAGACTGTGCGGCGATCTTCTCTATGAATTTCGTTGATTGTGTCTTCTAGTCGATAGTACTTATGTTTTGACATAGCGTGCCGCTTTTCCGCTGCCAATCTTTTTGATTAATTTTTGAAAGACCAATAAAGATAGCCTTCTGCCCGCTGTAGCTCGACTGAGATGAAGCTGCTCGATCACGTCTACAATCGTTATCTCCGGTGAGGTATCAAGTAGTTGCATAATACGATGTAGATCGCTCTCTATACCTGTTGTTTCAGGTGTTTGTTGCTCTCTCATTTGCTTTCTTGGCAATATACACTTAACGTAATTTTCGCCTTCGGTAACTTGCGGCGTTGGTAAACCTCGTTCCCGATAGCTTTCAAAAAGTGTGAGAAATCCAGTTCCTAAAGTCTCAATAAGCCCAAGATGTCGCAGTAGTTTGGTTATTGCCAGGTTGCGGATATAGGTAAGTCCGCATAAAAGTGTATCAGGGGTTAGAGGGCCCGGAAATCCGCCAGGACTAAAGATTTCAATTCTGTTATCAAAAAGAGCTATCTTTATTGGGGCTTGAATATGGTAATTGCGGTGCACTATCGCATTTATGAGTATTTCGCGCAAGGCTATTTCAGGTATTTCAAGTTGCTCGGCTCTTTTTGGCCCCTCGATGACGAATGAGCGCTGAAGCTTACTAAGAATGAAGTTATACGCTTCGTAAAACTGATTCACCAATGTGCCGGTACAGTCGAGTGAAGAAAGAGCTTCACGCCCCGAAATCCCAGCAAATTGGGTACAAATAATAAATGCTTGGTTAAGAAATCGTTGAGGATCTTTTGCGCATACTAGGATTCCTGCGACAGTTGGGTACTGATGCGCGTGCTCATGAGCAACAAGATTGTAAGCATCAAGAGCATTTTCTACCGCTACCTGTGCTCCAATATTAATCTTGCGCTGAGTAAGAAATTCCTTAATTTTATGTACGTCAAGATCTTCCACAGTAGCCTGATACACGGGCATCATATCGAAAGATTTGCCGCGGGATTGCCACTTGAGCTCCTCTATCATGTCTGCGTTTGCTAGTAGTGTGCTTCTACCAAGACGAATATAGGTGCCTTTATCCAATCCATCTGATTTCTTGAAATAAGGTTTATTCATGCCAGCGCATACTTCAATGATGAGAATGGTTTTGCTTCCTATCGTCTGTGCATATATTTGAGGGATGATGGGAGGTTGCGAAGCCTCATGAATCGACTTGTCAAGATACTCCATTGCTTGCTGAATATCTCCTTCAGCCATCCCAACAATTGTTCCGTTATTGTCGACCCCAATAACAAGCTTGCCGCCGTTCTGGTTACAAAAACCAATTACTGTTTTAATGATCTGGTCGCTCTTTGGAAGTTCCCTTTTAAGTTCGAGAGTTGACGACTCGCGCTCACCATACTTCATGACTCATCCTGATAATAGAGATTAACTCAATTTACTTGATTGAGTTAAATGAGTCAATAGAATGATAAAATATAGCTCATTCAACTCAATATTAACTCACTGAGTTAAATCATGAACTACCCTGAGATGATTGGGTTTTTGAGTTAAGTTAGAACTGGGGGCTCTTTCGAAAGAGATGCCTTATCGATATCGGTCCAAGATTGTACAGGTGGCAGATGCTCAAGTTCTCTCAAGAAATTATACCTATAAAGTGCTTCTCGCTGTCGAAAAGAATTGCTAGGAGCATCTTTAAGAGACAATAGTACCTGATCTCTTAAAGTAGATTTCTGTTGAGAAGTTGGGGTATTAGTGCTCTGAAAAAGGCTTTCTTGATGCTTTTTCCAATACTTGTATTGAACTTTTTTAAGCCAAGGAATGCTAATTTGCTTAACAGACTGTGCACGAGGCACATGGAGTAAATCACGTAGATAATTATATTCGTGTAAAGTCTTGATTTCAAAGTAAATGGGAGAAATTTCATAGAGATCAAGGAAGGTAAATATTAGAGTAACTAGCGAATCGATGCTCATATCTTTTTTTACGGTCTGTGTCGCGTCTTTCCAGAGCTGATAGTCTTGAGCACCTAACCATGCGAAGTCAATTGCAGAAAAATCAAGAACCGGTTTAAGCCCTGATAATTCCCTCAGAAAATTATAACTATATAACACTTTCTGAGTCTTCAAGATATGCTCGGGATCAAACCTTCCAAACCTTCCTATAGACTCCAATAAATCAAGCTTTCGTTGGCTCAAATTATCAAAATTTCTGGATAGATTCCATTCTTCTACCTTCTTTTGCTTCCATAAGGTATAAGGGGAGATGTCATTGAGACCAAATTTAAAAGCCAGGGCATTCAAGAGTTTTTCAACGTCATTTTGGTAAAACAACTCACCAGAGTCTTTCTGTTGAGAATCTACATCAGCACCATAAAGCGGACCGTAGACTTTTTGCATTGTTGAAAGACGTATAAAAAAATCGTGGGCCTTTTTAACATTTTCAACCGTCGGATCTGCCAAAAGGAGTTCTTGCCCTTTCTTAAGTAGGCTTTCAGTGGCCTTCTCGTACTCACGGGGTGTAGTTAATGCAAGCTGCTTACTTAATGGCTCATCACGTCGAGGCTCTGAAATGGACGACTTACTTCGCGCTGTTTCCATCATGCGAGCAACTATAGCGCGTAGTTCTTTTTTGTAACTTTCTAATTTATTAGGATCTATTGTCATGTATCTATATATTTTTACACCGCTAGAAGGATTTAAAAGGAAATCATCGGTAAGTAGAATACGCCCCTGAATCATATCCATAACATCAACCGGAATTGCGGCGGGATGATTTTTGTAGATGTCTAAGTAGGTCTTCGCATCAATTTCTTGAGTGTTATAAGACCGTATAATTTTTCCTTGAGCATCCTTAAGAGTGATTCGTTCAAGTTTTGTCTCTTGCGTATAGAATGAACAATTTTTCCAAATATCGTTACCTCCCAAGGCCATACAATTAACCGGCAGACCGTAAGGCAATGATAAATAGACATAATCATTTACCTTATCTTTGGGAATAAAGATTTGGAGCAGGCTGCCAGTATCACTAATAAGATATTTCTCATAGAGCGCAGTTAATTGGTCTACAAACTGAAGGTCAATTATAAGCCCAAGATCGGCAACCACTCCCGCTATAAAGGAACGAGGGTTTTTTCCGTATGGGCTATTGATGCTTGTCCCGTCCAGAAAATACTGCATTGTTGATTCTGATTCATCCTTTGCATTGCCAAAAAGTGAAAGATTTACAGAAAGTAACAAGTTTCTTATTCGAGGGTCATGATCGATACTAAAGCCTTTCTTGAGCAAATTGGACAGTATTTCATTCGAGCTGGAAGCCCCAGGAATCCGCAGGTAATAAAATGGGGAATCTGCTTTAGATTGAGCTGCATACTTTAAAACTTCAGTAACAATATCTTGAAAAAGGGCATAAATAGTAGCTTCTGCGTGATAAAACACATCATAAGACGCATGTTCTCGCTCTTTACTAATAGCTGAAAGCACAAGATTTTGTGGTATTTCTTGGTATTCGAGAGAATCGAGCACTTCTGCACGCAAATTGGGTCGCTTTAAAAAAGCTTCTGTTTGGGTAGCTGCTCCCTTGAGGGGTATATTGCGCAAGGTGTCCACATTTTTTAAATAATTACTATCTTCAACAGCAACTTCATTCACTAAGATAGGCTCAAAATGGCTTTGCAATGAAAATTTTTGGCTAAGGTTGTCGAGTAAATCATAAGCTTCCGAAAGCGCTAAGCGCCAGTCGGCTGTGGGCGAGTACCTTTGGTATACCTCCAGGAAGGTCAAAAGACGTCTATAAAGATTGTCAGCGGCAGCTTTATTGGAAGAAGTTACCGGCAAGCTTTCAAGTTTTTTTCCTGCTTCAATGAGCGGAAGTACTTTTTCTTCAAATACCTTATAGCTTGGGGCAGCGAAATCTGTACTGATAATTTCTTGAACAGTTGTTTGACCAAAGGCGCTACTTAAACTAATCGACAGTAAAGAGAGAATGAGCATTTTAAATTTCATCTATTTTCTTTCTTTATATTTTAATAATATATTAATATTATAATAGAAAATATCAACAAAAAGCAATGATCGCTCATCTCAAAGAGCAACATTCATTGCGTAAATAAGTGCTTTCTTAGGATGTCGAAAGTTGGTTTTAGCACGGTTTTGTAGAAGAGTTTTTCGTAATTAAAACAAGTCGGTATCAGGGCACTTAAGAGCAACGCAATTCCAGTACTCATGTGGACAATTTTGGCCTATGCCACCTAACGGGGACAAGGCAGCAAGACAAAAGCGCTTTGCACATTTATTTAGACAATCTTGTATAGCACCTGGTCTTGTTTGCCCAACAAAAGCAGAACAGATGAATAAAAATAGTACGAACCGAGATGCGATTTTCATTATTTTTCCCTTTAATTACATCATTCTATACTATATTATCATTATAATTTTCTAATATGCAATAATATTAAAAACCATAAACCCATCTGTCAATTGGCTCTGTGGCTTATTTGATGCTTTTGTAACCGTATCGATCGTAGCTATTTCTCTATTAATAGCATGGAGCAATGGCCAAGTTTTATAACAAGGGGAGCGCCAAGGAAACCCTTGGTGCTCCTTACTTGGCAAGAACTTACGTTAACTCAATAAGCATCAGCGCCTTATTCATACTTCCGCACGAATTCTTGAAGGAAAATGGCAGGCACTTGAGGCCAGGAAGCACGTGAGTTTTCTTCAATAGCTCTGACGGGATTTTCCGTATCAATTATTCATATCAAAAAAGACCACAAGCAGTTAAGGTGGCATGCGTCGCGAGTTTGCTCACTATGAGCAACATTCACCGCTGTCCGCATACAAAGCAAAGAGCTTCATGTCGCTCTTCTTCGTTCTCTCTCTGTTCATTGCTTGCACTGGCAGAGCGCAGCCTGATAAAGCGATTGCTATAAAAAAAGTTTCACGATATTTTTCATTTTTCTATCCGTATAAGAAAGAATATTGAGGATTTATAAAATTTCAGTATTAACAAATTTCTTTTTGCGTCAAAACTTTAAAAGCTATCGCCATTATCTCTCCTTATTTTAAAGCACAATGTAGCACGTCCACAAAAAAGGTGAAAAAGTTCGGTAGAGTTTTCTTTTTTGGCTGGTACAATTGAAAAGAAGTTATTTTCAGGATTCTAAATATGGACTATAGAAAATTTGCTACATTTCTTTTGCTTATCGGCCTGCTTTTTAATGTTACACACACAAGTGGCCAAAGTTTTTTAAAAACGGCTTATAAAAGACCTTGGGAAGCTTTTTTTGTTGGATTTCTGGCACGGGCTCTTTCCCATTACATTGCGGAACTGACTGCTCATCAAATAATCAACGATCGTTGGTTGACAAAAGACGCAGAAGAAAAATATGAATGGCTTAAAAGAACTTACCCTTCAATTGAAGCTTCAGTGGCACAAAGCCTTCCTCTTGTAACAAATCTTATTTCACTCGGGCAAGCTGTTTACATGTGGGTACTGGCCAAACAATGGTACATCTATTTGCGCTCGATACCAGGTCGACAACATGAGAAGATGAGCCAAGCTTATGACGGAGGCATGGCAGCTTACTTAATATTCGTTGCATTTCTTTCGCTCTGGAAAGGCCTTGACAGCTTAAAGATATCAGGAGAAATTGCAAAAGCCTCTACGGCCTTTATAGTCGCACTTTTCGCCCACTATTGCTCTTTTGTAGGCGTCGGAACTGCTGCTGCACAACAAGTAAGAAGGGATGAATATTTACCAACTATGGCCTTCTTTATTGTTGGAACTATCGCTTCTTTCCTTGCTGAAAGGGGATTTTTTGCCCTGGGTGCTTTAGAGCCGTGTAAATCGTGCCGTACAGTATATCATAGCGGAAGCGATGCAGCATTTGCAGGTTGGTGGGCTATACCCGATATCATGAAATTCTCAAGAGCTTAACTAGCTAGTCTTTTGCTTACGCTGCAGTATTTTCGCATTTTTCGAGCTTGTGCCTTGAAAGGCTCTTCCGCTATCATTTTTGCAGTAACAGGGTTTACCCTTAGGATAAATAGTGCAAAGGGACCGAGCCGGCAGCCAAATCATGAATTGATGGTAATTCGAAATTGAGCTGTCTTTCTTGTATCCAAGAAGCAGCATCTTGCATTCCTTGTTCAAGAGCCTCGGTATACGCCTGACTAAGGTACAAGTCTCTCTGTTCAGGTTCAAGATCGAGTATTTCTTGATAGAAAAACGCTAGCAGCTTTATGTTCCCTTTACGCGCTGCAATTATAAAATACTCAAAGATTGTTTCTACCGATTGTATAAAGGGAAAAAGTTCTTCGAATAGCTCAATATCGCTACGAGTAATTGCCTCATTAAGGACTTCTTTGATTTTTTCAATGACTTTTTCATGTAAACGTTGATTTTCTTCGCGAGAAAAAATCTTTTCTAACGTGGCTTTGTACTCAAAAAGCCAGGCTATTTCGCTCTTTTGCAGGCACACTTTGTTTTCTAAAAGGTACCAAACAAGTTTTTTAGCTCTTGCACCAATAAGATCAGTTCCAGGAGATATGGCTGTTGCAAGCGCATCGTAAAGAAGCGACTCTCTTGAGTCATCAGCTTCAACTGACGCTTTATGGTCTCCGACAGCTTCTTCGAATAAATAACGTACGACCTTATCTGCACCGACGCGAATAGCTAGATTAATAAGCCTTTTTCCTAAGCTCCTACAAGTGCTTGGGCTTATTCTATTTATGTTGGATTTTATAAATGCTAAATCATCATTTACAAGTGCAGCGTTAACCTCACTATCATCTAAATCTAGGAGTTTTGGTGGAGAATTTTCATTAGAGATACCTGTTTGTCGAGATTGAGTGGGTTTTGTTTCAATTTTACGTTTCTTTTTTTGCGGTTGGTTGCGGCTCTCCTGGCGCTCTTGCAAGACTTGTGGGTGACGAGTTTGTGGTTGTGCAGGTCGCTGATTTAGGGCACCGCCCTGGGGCTGCTGTTGGCCGATTTGGTAATTCTGGGGATAACTAGATCTGGCCCAGTCTACATAAGAAAGAACGGGGTTCGGAGCCTGGACTGGCGGGGGAGAAAAATAATATCCACGCGGTGGGGCTAAAAGCAAAAGAGGATACTGCACAGAGCTTGGTTGTGGCGTCGGAGCCGGATTTGGACGATCCTGCCTGAGATTTGGCGCAGTATTTGTCCTATTTTCCATGCTAAAGGCTGACTCTAGCGAAAAAGCATAAGCAAGGAAGAATAATAGAGTAGAAAGTTTCATATCGTATCAATTCTAACATTGAAATCACCTTTATTTTATCATAAGATTCTAAGCTTACAACTATACTACCTATTTTTATCTCCGTTACATTTTTCTATTTTGGGAATTTTGCGCATCAGGAATCAAAAACGTAAGTCACGCTCACCCACATTATAATTCATTGCTAGTATTGAGCGATGGCTCAATGAATTCGTTTGTTCGTAAGAAATACTTATTATTTAACTGTTGCCGGAAGGGCTATTTTTGAGCTATAATGCTAATTGAAAGATTGAAGGAGAAATTACATGGTAGCAAAATATATAGCGGCAATAGCGCTTTGGGTATCTTGTCTTTGGTATAGTGGTGCCCAAGCAACACAAGAATATCACACACTGCTGGAAAGGCACTTTCCACAACTGAAGTCTGAGCCCGAATCACTCGATAACATGCTTCTGCTTGCTGAACGGTATTATGATGAAGCAGCTGATGAACAACATTATTATAAAGATCGCGATTATGGCAAAAGAAACGCTTTGCGTTGGTACAATGCCTTAAGAAAGGTATTTGGCCAACCATTAGCCGCCACCTGGGATGACATTGACTCCAAGTGGTTCCACGAGGCTTATGAAGAGAATCTTCTAAACCTTCTAAATATTCCAGGATATAAGTGTACATATTATGCTCATGCAAAAGTTGATTTAGATTCTTCGCGCAAACAGGTAAAGGCGCTAGAAAATGTGATGGGACGATTTGATGCAGACTGCAAACGAACCCACGAAGAAAAGCTTTTTAAGCAGGCTTACGATGACTACGAAAAACAAACAATGCCTCGCTTGAAATTGAGCTCCTTAAAGTGTGATTTGCGAGCTTTGCTTAATGCTATAAGAAAATCAGAAATCAAAAATGAGGAAATAACTGCCAAATATGCTCTTGATCTTGCCGCATATGATGAAAGTCTTAAAAATAGGGCCTGGTATCAGTTATTAACCCCAGAAGCTCCTACTTTGGAGTTGATTGGCGTCGATCTAAATAAAAGGAGAGCGCTTCATAGATATAATTACATCCTCAAGCTTATGGGGCAACCTCCAGTAAATGATTTCGAGCACATCGATGAATCACTTATCGAAAGCGATGACCTCGATTACGACCAATGGATTAAAGGTTTGAAAGCTACAGAAGATTCAGCTCGTGATCAATTTAAGAAATTCTTGAAGGAAGAAATAACAACCAAAGCTTTCTAAAATTTGCCTCAACAAGCCGTTGTTCATTAATGAAAATGCTTGAATCTAATTTTGCGAGGATTATGTTGAGCTTTAAAAAAGATACTCCAGCGAAAATGAGGGTTACGCTTTTAACCCGCTTTCATCTTGGCTGTTACCAAGCTATTAGGATTTTTTAGAACTTTATAAACAGGTAAAACCCTGGGATTGCTGTTGCTAACGCGTGGCCCCAAGCGTCACCGGCTTCATGAAACTCTTGGCAAGCATAGCACTCATTGAGATAATCGAAATAATCGACGAGAACGAAATAAAATCCGCGAGAGAGCACCATAAGAGCCATACCCATGTTAAAGGTAATAAACGAGAATAAGAAAGGATTGCTTGTTATCTTTCCCGCGGTTATAACGCTTACAGTATAACTGAGATAGCTGAGTATGAGGCTCAGTGCGAAAGCTTGAGTTACTTCTTTTGTTTGCAGAGCATTCCATTCCTCTTCGCTGGTAATTGTTTGCAATGCCTTATTTGGAAAAGTTTCTTTGTAACGCCTTAGCGTGGGCAGCATATAAAACTTTGCGATGGCATAGTAAAGAAATAGCACACCTTCAAACAATCGGAAGGCATTTACGCCGTTTGCAAGCGCGAGATCAAATGTCTTACTTCTGATGATGTCTTTGGAAGCAAGTTGAGGAACCGACTTGCCCTTAATATTCTCAAGCAACTGTTTAAGCTTGCCTCCTTCGGTAACTTTTTTTATTCCAGCAATTTTTTTATAGAGAATATGCGAAGTTACCCAAAGGGCGATTGCAATGCTCATGGCAGCAACATCTTCTATAAGATCTTCTCCTATTTTTAGCAAGTCCGGCTTTGTAAAGTCTCTTTGGAGTGGCTGCTCTCGAAATAGCTGGCGACCTTGCCCCACAATAATCTTTGCCAGTTCGGTAAAAATTGCTCTTGTTGCAAAGCCAAATGCTAATGCAAGAGCAGGTTCATATTTGCCACCGTCTTTAATGAGAGCTCTTTTTTGTTTAAATGGTTGAAGGACGCTCCTTGCGGTATGGGGAAGGACTAGGGCGCACGTAATTAAGATATAGCTCACCTTTTTCATACTAATATTCTTTCTTTGTGTTCTTCTAAAAAAAGAGTTTAGCATGAAAGTGACAGTCTGGACACAGAATTCAAACCGCAAAAACTTACTTATAAAGCTATTGCTCGAGAGTGAGTGGGCACATCTTCAAAAATAGTAGCACCAGAATACTTTTTTGCCGCAATCTACGCGGGATAATACTTTGTTACCATTAGTAGCGTTTGACAAAGAAATGACGCAGTGCTACTCTCCACCGAAAAATCGGAAGGGAAAAAGGAATAGAGTTTGCGGCGATGAAGGTTACCATCTAAAAAAGGGTATTGTATGAACGTTACTATTCATAGGAAAGTTATTTTACTTGGCTTTTTAAGCTTAATCTCTCTTATCTCTATAAGAATTAAAGCCAATTGCTGTTTAACGCAGGGCACTTCAACATCGCTGCCGGCAGGTTCGTCAGCCCCTGAGAGTATAACTTTCTCTCCTAACGGTTCTTATCTAGCTACAGCCAATCCTAATACCTCCAATAACATAACGTTGTTTAGCGTAACAGGCGGCACCCTAAGTAGTGGAGTCTCCTACCCATTACCAGGAACCTCCTCAAACCCTCAATCAGTTAGTTTTTCTCCCAATAGTTCTCTATTAGCTACAGCCAATAGAGATAGTAATGACGTAACACTCTTTCAGTTATCAGGAGGATTGCTTACTGGGGCTTTGTCCACTCCACTACCATCAGGTTCTACGCTTCCCAAAGATGCAGCTTTTGCTCCCAATGGCTCATATCTTGCAGTGTGTAATGAAAGTTCAAATGATCTAACCATATTTCCTGTTTCAGGCACCGCCTTAGGCACAGGGACTTCTTCTACATTGCCTACGGGGTCGACCTATCCAATATCGCTTGCAATCGCTCAAAATAGTACGCAGCTTGCCACGGCAAACTTGGTGTCAAACGATGTAACGCTCTTTACCGCAACCGCGCAAGGTAGCATTGTTTCAAAAATGTCGTACACTTTGCCATCGGGGGTTCAGTCTCCACGTGCTTTAGCATTTTCACCTAACGGCCTTTATCTTGCTGTAGCATGCCAAGCACCAGCAAGTTATGTTGTTTTGTTTGATGTAAATTCTGGTGGAAGCTTAAGTAATGGGGTAGCTTATGCACTATCCTCAACCGTTTCTGGACCCACAGGAGTTACTTTCTCAAACGATAACTCGTGTGTCGTTGTGTCGGCCAATAGCGCTCTAACAGTATTTACCATAAGCAGTGGAACCCTTACTAATGGTACGCTTTATAACTTACCAACGGGCTCTTTAGCGCCTTTTGAGGCCGCATTTTCCCCTTCAGGCGCGTATCTTGCAACAGCTAATAATGGTTCAAGCAATATATCCTTATTTACTTACCCCTGCGTGCCTACGACAAATAGCGGCAACAACTCAAGCAGTAGTAGCGCTAGAATAATACCTTGGTTCTTAACTAATTTCATGACGACGTACCTTAATTAATCGTCAAAAAACGTAACTTGTTCTATATCAAAAGGAGAAAGTGTATGAAATTCAATGCGCTCTTGAGCATGATACTCTTAACGACAGTTCAATTACATCCAAGCTGTACGCTAAAAACTGGTGCTTATTATTCCTTACCGACTGGCTCGACTGGAACGCAATATATAGCGTATACCCCCGATAGTGCTTATGCAGCTACGGCCAACTCTACTTCAAATGATGTAACGTTCTTTACGGTCTTTCTAAATGGATCGTTGGGTGGTACTTCTTATAAGCTTCCCACGGGTTCCACGTCTCCGGAAGGCTTAGCATTTAATGCAAGCCAAACACTTCTTGCTACTGCAAATAATGGTTCAAATAACGTATCGATCTTTCCAGTAACAGGTTCAACGCTCGGAACTCCTATCTCATATGCCCTGCCTGCCGGTTCAACAGCTCCAAACGCAATAGTATTCTCGCCGAACGGGTCCTATGTAGCAACTGCTAATGAATCTAAAGACGTTACCATGTTTTCGGTAGGAGCGGGCGGCGCGTTGACCGGTACCTCTTATCCTTTGCCTGCTGGATCGGGCTTTCCATTATCGATAGCTTTTTCGCCAGATGGTTCTACGCTTCTTGTTACAGATGGGTTATCTAATGGCGTAATTCTTTTTAAAGTAACGGCTGGAGCATTGGATGCGGGCACTTTTTATCCCGTTCCAAGTGGATCCATTAACGCTACATCAGTGATTTTTTCACCCGACAGCTCGCTTGTGGCTACAGCAAATTTTGCTTCTAATGATGTAACACTCTTTACTTTCTCAAATCAAACGTTAAGTAATGCGCAGTCATTTGCACTCCCTTCGGGAACAACTATGCCTCGCTCGGTAGCATTTTCGCCAGATAACTCTACATTAGCGGTCTGCAACAATACAGCTAATGTTGTTCTCTTCGATGTTTCAGGAAGTTCTTTAACTGGTGGTACCTCGTATCCGTTACCTTCAGGGCCATCGCCGCTTCCTTTATGTGTAACGTTTTCAAATACTGGTGCATATTTAGCTACAGCTAACTTTAATACAAATAATGTGGCGGTATTTCCAGTAACGTGTAGCAATCCTACAACTACAACTCAGACAACCACAACACCAACATCAACGACCGCTTCATCGTCATCAAGTTCCGCATCGAATACTAAAAGTGAGGCAGCCATAATTGTAAAAGCTTTAAAAGAATTATGCCTTTAATGTATGAAAGTGAAAGAAAGGAGGATTAACACCTCCTTTCTTTATTTAAAATTCATGAAATAAGATTTATTCAGCTTGGCTTCCGATGAATGTCCACTTGTTTGGCCCTGTTGAATCAAGACTCATCTGCATGGCACCACAGTATGGAAATTTGGCGGGAGAATTCAATTTGATTGTTTGATCCCCAATGTGAAGATTTGCTCCAGTCATACAGCACCGACCCAAATCATCGTGCACTTCACTTCCGGGAGAAAGTGTATACCACTTTTGGTCACAGCCACCTGCGCAACTGCCAAGAGGGCAGGTCAAATCAACCGTAACTGTGGCTCCTTCAGTGAGGTTACTTTTAATAGCTAATTTAGTTGGAGGCCACTTTCGTCCGCCAAAGAACCATCCAGTATCCCAAGCACCAAAAATGCTTAAGTAGATGTCGCCACATGCCGGTAACGCGAGAGATGGATCGAGCTTTTGTACTGCTACAGCCGTCTGGTCAATGTCTTTAATCACGTATAACGTTGCATCGGTAACGCAACATTCGCCTATATCCACAACACGGCTTCCTTCTGAAATTAGGTTAGTAGCTTTGGAGATACAGGTTTCAGAGCATTTTGCATCTTTTGGACAAGCCAAAGTAAGCGAGACCATCGGAGACGATTGAAGGTTGCTTTGATAATTGCTTTGAATGGTAACCTGCCCCGGATGAGTCGTCAAAGCAGTCATTAAAAAAGCAGAAGAAATTTGTATAGCGCTAAGTCTCATACATTCTCCTTGTTAGCTTTTTTGAGCTGGGTAAAACCGTACTGATTTGGCCCTGTTGAGTCAAGACTCAGCTGTGTGGTATCACAGATCGGAAAATTGGCCGGGTCGAGCTTATTTATTGATGATACCGTCGGCCACCACCCCATCACGTACAATGTTGCATCACTGATGCAACATTGACCTATATCTGCAGTAGCGATTGAAGGATATAGTTCACCTTTTGGATACAAATTAAATGCTTTGAAAGTACATGCTTCAGAACATTTTGCACCCTTTGGGCAAGCCAAAGTAAGCGACACTAGGTGCCGGTACCCTTGAGTAAGGTTATTTTGAATGGTAACAAATACAGGTAGAGTCGTCATAACCATCGTTAAAAGTGCAAAAGAAATTGTAATAGCAGTTGGCCTCATGCGTTCACCTTATGCATTAATTTAATAGAGATATATTCCCTGATTTTATCATAAAATTGTTAAATAATTCAATATTTGTAATAAAATATAGCAGTTTTGATTATAATACCCAGAGCGCAAGATTTTCGCCTCGCTTTAATAAAGACTAAGTACAGGTTTTCCGCGCTCGCACGAGGAATCATTTACCCGATCTTTGAAGATGGAGCTTGCGCACGGTTAGCTCAAGATTCATTTCGCGGCTTCCGTTTGTTGTTCTTGTCCGATTAGCTCGCTGGTATTTAATGTTCCAAAGCGAAGAAACATTTTTAAAGTCGGGATTGTATATCTTAAAAAAACTAAGCGTGACAAGGAACTGTAAGCTTACTAAAAAAATATTTCACCTTTTTAAAACAAAATCATGAGTATGTGCTAAGCAAAAACTCTCAGTGATGGAACCCATTGGCAACAAGATCTTGGTCTTACCTAATGAAGCCGGTAATGTGCTCAATGATTTCTGAAGGTATGCCCCGTGCACCCGCTTCTTCACGAACTCTGGACGTACTTTCAAGCTGGATTCTTGCAAGCCGTGCCTGTTGGTGCCTTTGAAGAAATGTAAAGACCTCATTATAGCGGGCTTCTTGTGGTGGACTTAAAGGCGTATTTTCAAGCTTATTTTTAAGGGCGTTGCCTGCCTCAACTACATTGAGGTATGGTCGAAGAATGAGGATGCGAATAATAATATCTAAATGACCGCCCAGCGCAGCTTTGAGAAGAGCATTCTTTAAGTTTTCCTCCGAGATCGTTGCATGTGTATAGAAAAAATCAAGCAGTTCTAGCTGACCTTGCTCTGCGGACTCAACAAATAAATCACCTATCATGTCCGATGATAGGGCCCCAAGTTCTAGGAGGGTTGTAAAAATAGGTAAGCTTCCCCAAATAACCGCGTTGCGTATGAGTGATTGGAGGGCCAGTGGTGAAATTTTACCTGTTTTATAGAGAAATCGTAAGGTATCGAGCGAGTTAGTGCGCGCTGCAAGATGCATCGCCACGCCAAGAATGTTATTTTCAGGATTCCAGCTACTGTAAAAATACGAAAGAATTTCATCATGCCCTAATTGCGAAGCTCGGATAACTGCAACGTCTCTAGTTTGCTGGCTAATAATGCTTCCAAAGTTATCAACTATAAATGCTACAATGTGCATATTTCCACGGCCAAGTGCAAAAAGTAAGTATTCTTGCATTTGTAATTGATCTATTGGCTGACCAAGTTTGCTTAATTCTTTAAATACGGTATCATTATCCCTCACCACGAGAGCTTTTATGATAGGGTTTTCAAACAGCGTACTTGTATTAATGATTCCTACGATGTACTCTCTGTTTTCTTCGCTGAGCGTATTCAAGTCTGCACCAAATACAAGTAAGCGATATAACGCGGGCGAAGCTGTGGCTCTATCGATTTCGTTTGCTTGCAGCATAGCGAGTAGCCTTGCGAGTGCCGTTTTAGGAGGCTCGGGAGCTTGCGCATTAACATCGGCGCCTTGTGAAAGCAAGGTGGATAGGTTTGGCTGATCGAGATAAGCAATAGCATAATTGAGCGCAGTGATTTTTCTGTTACTTTGGAGATTGACATAGGCACCGCTATCAGTGAGAAGATCAATCATCTGCGAATTATTCGGCACCGTTACAGCCACATGTAGAGGAGTAAATCGCACGTTTTGCGGATTAAGGTCAGTTCCCTGATCGATAAGTGATTTTAAAATTTTGAGTGCATTGTCACGATCATTCTCGGCGCGGCCATGAAAAAGCAGAATTCCAACTTCTAATGGAGTAAGCGCCGACATTTTAAGATGCTGCCACCAGGGATTTAAAAAATAACCACCGTTGTCCAATGAATTTTGAGCATCGTTATCTCTTAAGTTAGGGTCAGCTCCAAAGTTAAGAAGAAGAATCACCATGTCAGGATTATTTCCATAAACGGCTCTATGTAGGGGGGTTAAGCCATGTTCATCACGCGCGTTAACGTTTGCATCATGATGCTTGATGAGCTCGAAAGCAAGATCTATATTTCCATCAACAATTGCTTTAAAAAGCTGACCAGTAGATTGGCCACTATATCTTTTTTCTCTTTTTACTGACGAGATCGGAATTGAAGGCTCAGGAGCTTTTCTTTTTTTGTTATCATTACCCTCAACTTCATAGGTCAAAACCAACAAAGATAGAAACGCCACGAAAATAGTCATTTTCATAATTACAACCTTAGAATGCTATTTAATTCAATACTAAATTAAATTATTACAAATAGTCAAGATATAATGATTAACGTTCACCGATAAGAAACTTATTAAATTAAATATCTGCTACGATCGGGTGTAGGTTCAAGCGCTGCCGACTGCGTTTGATGGGCTTGTTGATCAGAAACGAGGCTGTATAAATAGAGCCAAATGTTTATGTTCCCCCACTCAAAAGCCTGCTCTGCAACCACTTGGATAGTTTGAGCTGAAATGCGTCCCGTATTATAAAGATATTCAAGTGTGTCTAACTGACAAGCGCGAGCCGATAATACAAATGCCAACTCCATAATGTCATCAGCTATAGTAAAACTGCTATGAAAATAAGCGAGCGCTTCTTCGTTTCCTATTTGAGCAACTCGAAGAAACGCCATATTTCTTATACCTTGGCTAATTTTTCTACCAAACACCCTCAACATAAACTTTATCAATGGGATATTCCCCTGCCCTGTTGCCAAAAGAAAGTACTTTTGCAATGTTTCCTCAGTCAAGCCCGCGTTGCAAATGAGCTTTTCACAAGCTTCTCTCTGATTACCACGAATAACAGCATTAATAAAAGGGTCATTCAACAATTCCACGTTTGGTAAAGAAAGAAGCTCATTAATTTGCGCATCGTCTAGATGAGCTCCAAAAGAAAGCAAGTCAAATAAGATTTTATTAATTTCGGGGAAGCCCAAGCGACTTTTAAGCATAAAAAGCGCTGTTGCAAGCATTGTGTGTCCGTTAATATTCGGCTCATTAACATTGGTTCCGTAAGCCAAAAGTGATGATACATTGTCAAAGTTAGCGTAAGTAATGGCTAACTGGCATGGCATTATACCCATACTGTTTTTGAGGTTAACGTAAGCACCGTGCTCTATTAGGAGGTCTATCAAGCATTTTCCAGAATAAAGGGTCGAGGCAACATGAAGAGGAGTTAACGGAACTCCTTGTGGATTAAGCTCTATTCCACTACTAATGAGGAACTTGACGATCTCAAGACGTTTTGAGCGCTCATCAGCTTTTACTGTCCTATCAAAAAGAAGTATGGCATATTCTAACGGCGTAAGTGTTCCTAGGTGTAGCCTTGCCCACCAAGGATTTCCACAGTATCCCAAATGGGTAAGCACTTGTTGTGCCTGTAGGTCCCTGACATTCACATCTGCACCAAGACCCAGAAGCGTTATTAGCACAGGGCCATCGTTGCGTTCGATAGCAATATGCAATGGCGTAAATCCTTGATTGTTGCGACTATTTATATCAGCGCGCTCATGCAACACAAGCTGTGTTATGGCTTCTGCATTCCCTAGAAGGACGGCTTTAAAAAGCCTTTCTGTTGCCTGGGATCTTTCCAGTATTCCCTGGTATTCCGGTGATTCTTGTCCTTTTTCCTCCATACCAAAAAGCCCCACAAAGCTCAAGGCAAAGATAGTAAAAAGGAAATACTTATTAGTTGTTTTCATTATTTAACCAAGCTCTTAAAAGACTATATTACTATAATAGAATATTTTATAGATTTTTTAAAAAATGTGAAGCCTCTCGGCCTAGATGGCGGGCTCTACAAGCTTTCGTTCACGCGAAATGATTGATAGAGGCACATTGATTTATTCCGATTGACATCAATACATGGCGACATGCCAAAGATGATTTTTTTTCTTTATTTTATTTTTACAAATGTTATTATGCTAAACATATATTCTTATATCAAATAACATTTTTATAAAAGTTTTTATTACGGAGAACATATCTATGAAACTACAAAACATAGGTCTATGCGTGCTTTTCTTGAGTTTAAGCGCAAACCTTAAAGCAATGGATGGAAGCTCACTTAGCCCCGCATCGCTATTTAGCTCTACACAGCCATCGTTTGCTACATTGATAAATGCAGTGCAGCGCATGTCTTCTGCAAATGTAACTAATGACTTTCAAGAAATTGATCGCATTCTCGAGGCTGGAAATTATACCGCTCTTCAAATCAAGCAAGCCGCTGAATTGGCTTTATCGCATAACAACAACGATCTTGCTGCGCATCTCAGGGCAAAAGCCCTTGCTAAGGAGCAAGGAACTGTCCCGCCGTCCGAACCCATGCAAGTAGACCCTGCAATTCCCGTGCCGGAACAAGGAAGTCTCGATCAAGCTGAAGAGCGTAGAGACGGAGAGCCTATGACTTTTGAAGGCGAGCAAGAAAATCCTCTAATGCGCGCCGTTCGAGGAATGGGTAGTTCAATGGACGTGACCCTCATTAATCGCGTTCTTGAAGAAGGTCCATACAGTGAAGCAGCTATTGAACAGGCGGCAAACCTTGCTCTTGCAAATAATAACGTAGCACTAGCTCAATATCTGCGCTCAAAAAAAGAGGGTAGGGAAAAGGAAAAAGGTAAAGAAAAAGAAGGTGAAGAAGAACCGAGGGGATCAGAACCGGCTGGTGTTAATGGATTGCTTCGAGCCGTAATAGCAATGAATGATACAGGTCATCCTGATTTTGCAAAGATTGAGGCTATTTTTGCAGCCGAAACCTTTAGTGATGCTCAGATTGAAGAGGCGCGAGGCTTGGCAGAGGCTTCAGGCAATTTCCTTCTTTCACAATATCTAAGCGCAAAAATGAATAGTAAAGAACGCGAAGTTCGACTACCTCTTTCAATAGATGACCGCTTTGACCGTATGATGCTAACGGCGCGTCTCATCAATTTAGCCGATGACTATCCGAAAACCGCCAAAGAGGTTGAGGCCTTAATCGCAACTCTTCCTGTAGACGATTTAGTCGAGGCTCTTCCTCATATTAATCCTGCTGCCGTTAAAATAGTCGAAGCTGGCATAAAATTGGCTTATGAGAGTCATGGCCAAAGACATACGTTAAGCTCGAAAGAAAGAGAACGTATTATGAGAAGAGGAGATAAAAGTTTAATAGCAGCTCGTTATTTGCGGCAATTAAGTAAAAAACCTGTGTTGGAGCCTGAAGATGAAAAAAAAGTCGATGCTTTGCTTAAGGTTATTACACAAACAGATCTTCGTATAGCTCTTGTGCTGTGCATTAAAGGCCACCCAATAGTTGTTTCAAAAATGGCCCTAAAACTCCATGGTGATGATCCAAGTTGCTCAAACACTAACGCGATTGCTCAGCTCGCAAAATTAATGGAAGATCGTCTTGCAGATCTTAGTGAGTCTGGTGACCAAGCGATAAATGAGCTGAGGTCTACTATCGCAGAGATAATAGTACTACTTAAGAAACACTCTGACACGCTTAATGATCACGGGAGTTCGATTGCTGGTCATGCAAATAGGCTTAATGATCATAAAGGAAGGCTTGATGGCCACGACAGAGATATAAGAGACAATAAGCAGAATATCAGCCGTCACGAGAACGTATTAGATTGGATCAATACACAGATTACGAGATTATACGCGGGTCATTTTGATTTGTCGATAATAGCAGCTGGGCTTGCATTACTGCTTGGTCCTGGCGCTCTAAAGGCTACTTTTACCCTATTATGCGGGGTTGCAAATCCATTGATCGCATCGCTTGGCATGGGGGCGGCCACCATCTTGACGGTGATAATGGTCATAAAATTTTATTATGAATCCACCGCGCCGAGCACAGAGAGTCCGTAATATTACACATTTTGGCGGAGGGGCGCATGTCTCCTCCGCCGCCAGCCAAGCAAACTTGAGTTAGGGCGTTTTATGCAAAAAATAAAGATTCTAGTAAGCATCATTTTTTTAGCACTCAGCGTTCACGAATATTCGATGGGCATGGAGCGTACGGATGATCATATCGATAATTTTAGTTTAGAGGAATTATTAGAGCATCTTGACACCCTATCAGAGCCACCGCAAGAGCCCGCGACTGTTGAAGGAAGTGCTTTTGCCCTTGCTGAGGATTTTATACAAAGCCATCTTGGCGAAAGCAATCATTTGGATGTAGGCTTTCAAAATATGCCGGAGCTTCAACTAGGCGATGCCAACGCAATAGCAGCACTCTCAGCTTGGCAGTTAAACTTCATAGTACATGCTGTGAAGCTTCTGGGTATTCTTCGCGCTCAAGGTGGCGTTGCCGTTGCAGGTGAGATAGGGGACATGATGAAAGAAACGGTTAAAAGTCTTTGTTTGAATCTCATCAATATTCTTAAAAGTGCTATCGTGGCGATCAAAGCCGAAACGGGAAATTTTGACCCTCAAATCATCGGTCACAAGATTTTACTGAGCCTTAGCAGAGCAGGAAGTATGCTTCAAACTAGGACAGAAGACATGGTTCAAGTGATGAAGTTTGCTACCTTTATGCTCTACTCGATGGTAGAAAAAGCAAAAAGTTCTTGTACAATTTCATAGCATTATCATAAGCCATCAGCTAACAAAATTCACATCTGTTTAATTATTTAAGGCAAATCCGCTTCAGGAATACATCAATGATATTTTTATTTGCTTTGCTTACACTACCTTTTACTCTCTGCTGTATGGAGGAAAGAAAGCCTATAGAGCACTTTCCAACGAGTGCTAGCAATCTTCAACTCCCAACCTTAAATCGTGATTACAGAGATGAGGTTCGCGCAGCTATCATGCATCTTGACATAGAAACACTATGGCGCTTAAGGCGTGAACACGCAATACCGGGCCATGAATCGTCTTTTTTTAATTTTAATTACGATGATGGACAATCCCCTTTGGAAGTTGCTCTTCTGACAGGTGATATTGGTATTACGCAAGAGCTTGTAAATCTGGGTGCGGCACATATACCAAATAGCTCAACAGGGCTTTTTCCAATTCATGTCGCGATACTTTGCCACCTTAAGGAATTCGTTGTTCTTTTCGTGCATGCATTTCCGGATTCTATCGTTAGTCGAGATCGTTTTGGAAACACTCCTCTTCACGTTAATGCTCATTTTCCGGATACCATGATAGCAGAGTTTTTATTTAAGACTCGTCCCCTTCCTTCAGATGTTAATAATAATGGACAAACTCCACTCGCGCTTGCGCGGTTATGCGGCAATCCGGTACTTTCTTGGCTACTCGACGATGCGCAAGAAGAAAAATTTGGCCCCTTTATTAGTGAAGTTGACGCACTGTTCTATACGAACTTTTTGCCCGCAGGCTATTGGCGCTTGGCGCGACATACGCATAAACGAAGCAAAGAAAAAACGATCACGACAACCGAAGGTTTCCAATCTGAACGTCATTTGACACTTAGTTTAGATAGAACCACAAAGATTCAGCGAACTACGTCAGGATGCTGGTATCTTAAAGGCTGGAGGTTGGATAGATCGCGAAGGACGCAATAAAGTATTGCTTTTACGGTTGCAAATTATTTATGATTGAAAATAAAATGACAATAAAAAGGAGCAGTTATGATCATCAATCTGTCTAGAATAGCAGTAGTTGCCTTACTTATTAGTGGGCTAATGAGTGAGGGGGCTTCAAGGGAATATTGTTATCGTAATAACCTTTACTACAACAGTCACACGAAACTATGTTGCCCACAGGGACAAGTTTACGCTTCAGAGTCTAAAAAATGTTGTCCTAACGAATTATATGAAAGAGACTCGAAAACATGTAAAACACCTGTTCTGACCGCACCAGTCCAAACCAGGAGAGTTAGAAGAGGTCCCGCCCTTCTACCAAAAAGGCATGAAAATATAGATTACGCTCTTAATAAGAAGACTGTTGAGCTTTAACTAAGTGCTTAATTGTAGCTCATAGAAACACTTTTTAATGCTTCATTGAGCCACAAACTAATGGCTGCTACGTCTATAATCTGTGTGTACCTGACTCAGAGCTCATCTTTTGATTTAGCAGTCTTCTTTTGTTTGTAGGTGCTTGTTTTCCAGACCTCATTAAGATAAGCGTCAAGATCGCTAAACTTAAGAGCGCTTTCACGAAGGCAGTCATTGTAATTTTCTTTAGTAAAAAGCTTTTGTTGCTCGCCTAAGAAAGTAGCTTCAGCCTCGCCGCAAAGAAGTCCTGAGTTATACGAAACCGTAAAACCTTCTTCCTTCAGATAGTGCATGAGTCGCATATGATTCTCAGCTTCTGCATTAACAATGACCGGTGTGGATGTATCCTCAGTAAGCACTTTTTTAAGCGTCATAAATATTGGAATGAGCTTTAATGAGCTGTGCAAACTGGCAATGAGCGCATAAACGCTCTTTCGAACCATTTCCTTTGATGAAATACGTTGCAAAAGAGTCTGAGTAAATGGGCGATTGCTGTGCACCTTAACCAGTTTTTGGAGCTCTTTCCAAAGATTTTTATGCTTTAATAATTGCTCTCTTAAAGATTCTATTTCAGACTTAGTTTTAGCACCAACTATAAGCTTATCAAGAACTTGAAGATTACGTAATATGTCCATGCACTCATTAATTGCCTCCAATATGCGATCATTTACAAGCGAGTCCTCTTGCTTTAATTGAGAACAACGACTTATTAACGATGGCATACTCTCGAATACAGACTTCAACATAACTAGTGCCACCAATATATTTTCAAGTGTTTTACCTTGAGACTCGATCTGTACGTTATTCTCGTCTTTTAATTTGTCGGCTAAAACAAGAAAACAATTCTCTATTGCTTCTTCACTGTAGTTATTTTGAAGAACCTCCATGTAGCGTTTATTACAAAAATCTTGGTGATTTTGCTCAACTAGACATTTACATTCATACGCTGGGCGTAAAATGGGAATAAGAGCTTCAGAAACGGCCCCTTGGATGATCCAGGTGCCACCTGCCGGCTTTACCTCTTTTTGAAAAAATTCCTCGAGTACTTTACTGTGCTTCTTGCTAATTTCTCTTAAAGGGGCGGCGTCAAAATCTAGGCTGAATGTCCAAGGACGCAAATGCCTATAGCCAAACATATAGACGCGCTGAATTTCCTCCGAAGGTAATTTTCGCTCAAGAAGTGAGATGTTTACCACCCCACAATGCGTAACGGCAAAAGAGATTATAAAAACGAAAAGGATAGTAATAAAGTATCTCATGGTTTAATTTTTAACCTGCTAAATAGAAATATTTGATTTGTGAATTTAGTATTGATATTAAAGATAATGATACAAAATATAGATTAATTGTCAAAAAAGAAGCAGATTTTAAGCAAAGGCTAGGAACTGAATTCTTAAAGGTTTTGTTCGACTCATCAATAAAAATATACTAAGCTTATCGTATCTTCGATCGTACGCTTAGCTATGTTTGGTTAAAACAATCATAAATGGGTATGTTCTATATAGATCAATTTCTAAAATTCTATTCAACAAGCACTCCCTTTTGACAATTTTTCTACATTATAAGATACTTGTGTGATCATGTTTTTCAAGATGTTGTTTCTATTATGAAAGTTAATATTACTATTTACTTTAGGAGTAATTATGCGCAATGAGTTAAAACTGGGGCTTATATTTTTTGTTTGCAGTAGTTTTGCTGCGGCAGAAACAGCTATGGCTGCCCCTGAGATTATCAAGACACAGCTTAGCATGATCGATGTCTTACTTCATGGGCTTCGTGACACTATTGAGACGGGTAAACAGTATGTTGAGGATACTGAGCGCTTTCAAGATAAGTTACAAGCATATTCATGTGCCGAACAATTTCTTGATAGGTTGACCTTTATAAAAAATAGAACTTTGGAGGCGATGAAGGAGTATCATACGTGCTTAAAATTGGTCAATGAAGGTGAATACTCTGAAAAAAATATACAATTTAGCGGATTTGAGCCATTTGCGATCCAGTTTGATGATGAAGAGGACTGGAATGCCCGTTATACCTCTTTTTTTAGCAAAAACAAGATAACGCTTCCTCATCCCATGGCGCTTTTAAGTAAAGCCGCAGATGATATAGGAAAATTTGCTTTTCAAGACAGAGCTGATGATAAAGCAGGCTCTCCTAGAGCGCGCTTTGTCATTTTTGTTAAAGAAGCGCTTCGTCTCATTTTAAATCGCAATAATGATGGTGATCTAGCGTTTGAAGGCAAGCTACATAAAAAACTTGATGCCTTAGCTGCGCTTTGCAAAAACGACGCGGTTTATGAGGTTAAAGAGCCAACTCAATCACCAGGCGAACAAATTAACAGTGAGCTATCTGATGAGCTGTTACTTGACCTAGGTCAAAAATTTACCGCTATTCTTGCAAGCGCTGGTGGTAAATTGGTTCTTCCTTTCAATGAAAAGGTAAAGATGGGTGCCGCCACTGCAAAAGTCTTATACCCTACCTATACAGGAATGCTTAAAGAGAGAGAGGAAAAAACTGGAAATTGGGTATTAACCAAAAATGATCTTGTAAAGCTTGGTGACGAAGTAATTAAAGAGATAGCAAAATTCAAAAAGCCCGGCCAGCTTGAGGACGATTACGATGCCAAATCTGCGGCCGTGGAAGAGATGTTACTATCTATAAGAAAAATTCAAGAAAGTAAGTCTATAAAAACCGTCAAAAAAGCCGAATTTAAAGAAGCAAAACCGCTGGAAAATAGTTTCAGGTTTTAAACGGTACAAAAACGAGCATGGAAATACTATGAAAACTTTAAAATATCTACTATTGTGCTTTGGATTAGGTGCCTCCGTTTCAAGCTTTGCTGCATCTGAGATAATTGTGAGTCAACCCTCCGTTGAATCGAGGTATCTTGTTGGGGCTGAAGAAACTGAGTACACCAAGGAATATGCAACAGCCGTTGCTCTTGATGCAATACGCCGTATCTTTATTGAGGGGATACAGCACTTGAGCAAAGATAAAAAATCGATACTGCGAGAAATTGAGCGAAAACAGGCTGCAGTTGAGTGTGGCTTTAAATACGCGCTTGAGCCAAACACTGGTGATAAGTGGAGTTCACATTACGTCGAGTGCGTAAAAAGCACTGGCCAGATCACCGGAGATCTGAATGCAGATGAAACCAAGGGAATGGGTATTCGTTGGCAGATACTAAGCGACAAGGACAAAGAAATAAAAGATACGAAGTATTACAAAAAAAGCGATCAGTCCTGCTACATCAAAGATGTTTGCTACTACCCGGGGCCTCTTGCGGTGTTACATTGGGCAATGAAAAATGTAGGAAAAGTGGCAGTCGATTCGCCTTCATGTGAAAATTCAACCTTCCTCAAGAATATCGAAGAAATACTTGAAATGATTGAAGCACGTAAAGAGATAGGCCACAAAGCTTATATACCGGAAATGGATAAGAGGTTTAAGGCTCTTCAGTCTATTGTTGATACCTGTGCTAAGTCAAAAGTTAACCAAAACGTGGACATTGATAACCTCATAAATCAACGTTTGAATGACGATGGTGCTAGTAAGCTAGGTCAGGTTGCTTTTGAAGAAGTAAATCGCGCTTATGGCTCAAAACAGATGTCGGAGCAAAAGACCAAAGCGTTAGCCCTATTTGTTTTAGAAAACCCTCAAATCATCAAGCTCTTACAAAAAAATGAGGGAGATTTAATTAACTCCATTGATGAGATGCTTGAAGCTTATGAGCTTATTCTTGCAAAATACGTTGAGCTAAATTCTACAGAAAAAACTACCATACGACTATCTGAAAAGATTAAGTTGGCTATGGCAACACTCTTCAATTATTACATGAATGATATGCATAGCTTTTCTCAGAAAAAGGTTGAGGCTGATCCATTAAAAAATGCATTTAAAATGGGCCGCGTTCTTGGATCAAATGCTCGTACTGCGGAATATAACCCGGAGCAACGTGCTTCCGAGCGTCAGAAAGAGCAAGAAAATCGTACTGCGGAGTTTCACGCATACAGAAAACAAACAGCACCGCAATTGACTGCGGGAGAGAGCCCAAAACAAACTCTCAAAACTGAAGGCACAAAAATAGTAAACTAGAGACATACAAGAACAGAGGGACCGTTTTCAGTCCCTCTGTTCTTAAAAGCCTTTACTCTGTTGTTATTTGCACAAGCTTATGCACGAACAAAGAATAATTTTTATCCCCCGTTATTTTATATTTTTCTAAACCTAGATCGATAAGTCTGCCAGCTTCTCTATAATTCACGCGAATGAATTGCGTTGACGCGTCAAGAATAAGGTATGCTTCAGAAAATCTTCCTCCTTCAAGAGCTTCATATAAGGCCGTTACCCCATTATGATCTTGTGCATTAACAAATGATGTTTCCGAGCTATTAATGACTTTTTGGCAAAACATTACGATGATTTTTTCGTTTTTTATCGTCGTTTCTAAAAGTGCTATCACATGTAATAATCGCACTTTTATTTCTTCGATGTTGGCGTATTTTAGAGCAGATTCTAGAATCAACTTAATTTCACCAAAGCCGACAGCATATGCAATTCCTCTAAGTGTATGCCCAATATCGTCAAATGTTAGTGTATTTATTTGCCTAAGAAGTTCCAGAAGTCTTTCTATGCTCTCGCGATTATGTGGCGCAATTTCGAGAATCGAGACAGTAGCCTGAGCCAACTCGTGTTCTATCGTTTGAGGCGTAATTTGTCCCTGAAGCATTCTGCTGCATATATCAAGTATGAGGTGTCTGACTTGTGCGTTAACTGCTGGGTTATCGGCTATCATTGATGCGCGCATGACCATTTCGCTTAGCCGAAACTCAAAACCTTGAGCAATATGAATGAGCGCATCGCGTATCTCACCGTTACTTGCACCAAGAATAGCCGATAGATGGAGTGGTGTTCTTCTTATATTGGCATCTTGAATTATGGGCACCCCACTTCTTAAAAAATAATCAACAGTGCTAGGAAGGCCTCTGTATACAGCAAAATCTAAAGGCGGAAGACCACGAGACACACCTTGCAAATGGGCACGTTCATCTATAAGAAAGCCCGCCTCTACAACATCTTCCCCTGCTATAGCCGCTAAGAGCCTGTCGTAATTAGCCCGATGGCTAACTGGAGGGCTATCAGGTAGAGGGTCATGCAGAAAAGCCCACTCCATCGGTCGATTGTGAGAAAAAGCAAGAAGAAAAGTGATTATAACAAAATGCATTTTAAATATGTTCATAATAGAACCCTTATTGTTTATGTGATACGATGGTTGCAAGGGTTTAGTATACATTTTTTAAAGCACGATTATTAAGCAACTTAATTTTAACGCATGGAGGCGTTTAATGTTCATTAATGCATCAACCACAATACGTGTGCTATCTTTTGCGATGCTTCTAGGGGCATCTTCATGCTTTTCTATGGAAGAGGGCGAAGAATCTTCGGAAAGGCTGACTGAAACAAGTAAATTGGTATCTGAAATGCTAGCAAGCACAGCTTTGGGTCGTCTACAGACTGCTCTAGGATACAGTTCGGCTTCGCGAGATCATGTCTTTTTTAGGCCAAATGTACAAAGAGCTCAAGACATCGTTCTTGAACTATTGCAAAATAACCCTTCCGAAGAATTACTTAATACAATACTCCCCTATTTAGCTCAAGTTGTAGAACGTTACGATGATGATATCGGTAGCATACACTGGCGGGAGTTATTCATTGCTCTTGCTGCATCGGTTAGTTTGAGTGAAACGTCCATCGGTTTTTTGGTTGTATTGTTTATAATTAGTATATGGGTTAAACATGCAGCATTATCGCCTAATCATTTAACCAAAGGAAACCTTACATTACTTAGATCTTTAATGGTTGATATAGTGCAGTATATGAAAATTAACCAAATGGAACCAAATCGCTACGCACTGAAAGTACTTAACCCAGAAATGGTAATTTCTAATTTGCTCAGCAGTATTAGCAACAATGCCGAAGACAAGGGTGAAAAAAAAGAATAAGGCCCTTTTAGCCATGGTTTTTAAAAGGACCCATCATAGTGCAATGCTTCTTATCTTAATAGTAGTTTTGGCCTATTTTATAAAAAAGGTGAATGCAACAAAAGGTATGCTTTTTATCCCTGGTGGCACTTTCCTCATGGGATGCGGTGAGCAATCAATGATTGATGCTCAACCTTTTCATGAAGTAACGGTCGATAGCTTTTGGATAGATGCTACAGAGGTAACTAACGAGCAGTTTGAGCGCTTTGTACGTGCAACTCATTATATAACTGAAGCGGAGCGCTCGGCGCCAGTACCTGGCTCTTTGGTTTTTGTGCCGACCGCTCATCCCGTCTCCTTTAACAATTGCTGCGCCTGGTGGAAGTATGTACCGGGCGCTTCATGGCGACACCCAGAAGGACCAAGTAGCAGTATTAAGGGGCGTGAAAAGCACCCCGTAGTACACGTTACATGGAATGACGCTGCTGCGTATGCTTCTTGGGCCGGTAAGCGTTTACCTACTGAAGCAGAATTTGAATACGCGGCCCGGGGGGGGCTTAACAAAAAACGCTATAGTTGTGGAAATGGCCCTGTTGCTACGAACGGTAAATGGCTTTTTAATATTTGGCAGGGGATCTTTCCCTGCACAAATACTCTTGAAGACGGCTTTTACGCTACAGCTCCTGTTGGCTCTTTTCCAGCCAATGGCTTCGGCCTTTACGATATGACGGGAAATGTGTGGGAATGGTGTCAAGATTGGTACCACGCTCGGTATTATAAAATGCATAGCGAAAAGCGTAATCCTAAAGGTCCCGAACAAAGCTTTGATCCAGAAGAGCCTAACTGCCCTAAAAAAGTGCAGAGGGGTGGTTCGTTTTTATGCAACGAGGTGTATTGCATACGCTATCTTGTTGGTGCTCGTGGCAAGGCAGACCCCAATACGAGTACCGTTCATTGCGGGTTTCGGTGTGCTAAATCTTTTTCTTAAATTTTCACCGCGCGACTTATTATACTAAACATGTCTTTAGTAAAGGAGCCGCGTTGATGAAGTGCCAGTTAGCCCTTATATTTCTTATTTGTATTGCAGAAAGCACCTTAAAGCCTCAGCATAAGTCGACATTTGAAAGTGACTTACAAACGCAACCAATTAACGAAGACCCCATTGTTGCAAAGACGGTCCAATTTTCTGAAAACCGAGAACCAGCCATCGTTCACGATGCCCAAAACGCAAAAGCTCAAGCAAAGCTTGATTCTTTACGAAAAAAAACTGGTAAAAAGCCTAATATCCTTATTTTTCTTATGGACGATGTTGGCTGGGGAGATCTTGGTGCTTTTGGTGGAGGCATTGCCGTCGGTTCACCGACACCTACCATGGACCGTCTTGCGCGTGAGGGATTAAAGCTTACATCAACCTACTCACAGCCCACATGTACTCCTTCTCGTGCAACAATTATGACTGGAAGACTTCCAATGCGGACAGGGCTTTTACGCCCTCCCATGTACAGCGAAAAAGGGGGGCTTGAAGGTGAAATTACAACCGCTCAGCTTTTACAAAAAGCTGGGTATGTTACCCAAGCTGTCGGAAAGTGGCACATGGGGGAAAATGAAGCATCGCAGCCTCAAAATGTTGGATTTGACGACTTTTTTGGTTTTCTTGGCGTATCTGACATGTATACAGAATGGAGAGACCCGTACTTTTACCCTGAAATTGTAAACAGTAAAGAACGTACAGCCATGGTAGAAAAGGCCGACTTTAATAAATATCTTGTTCATGGGCGAAAGAACAGTAAGCTCGAAAATATCAAAGAGATTACCATACCCATCTTATCTGAGCTTGATGAAATGTGGGCGGACTATTCTGTACGTTTTATTAAAGAAATGGCTAAAAGTGAAAAACCGTTTTTCTTATACCACTGTACACGAGCTGGCCACTTTGACAATTACCCAAATGCTCGATGGAAAGGTCGTTCTCCGGCAAAGCACCCCTACAAAGATTGCTTCGTTGAGGTAGATGATATTTTAAGACGAATTATTCAGACGTTAAAAGAAACAGGACAGCTTGAAAACACCTTTATATTCGTCACATCTGACAACGGTCCAGAGATGGAGCTTTGGCCGGATAGCGGATATACGCCTTTTAGAAGCGCAAAAGGTGCTACGTGGGAAGGGGGGCAGCGCGTGCCGGGCATTGCTTATTGGAAAGACATGATTACTGAAGGCCGAGAATCGGATGGTGTTTTTGATCAAGCCGATCTTTTTGCCACAATCCTTACACTGTGCAACGCAAAGGACCTAATACCACGTGATCGCTATATTGATAGCATAGATCAGACCTCTTTCCTTCTTGCAGATAACGGATTCTCAAACAGAAAGTTTGTTTACTATTGGCTACAGGACGACTTTTCCGCGGTGCGCTGTGGTGAATTTAAATACTATCGCTCCGCAACCACACCAGATTATCGCGATACTCACAATGTTGGAGGTCTTTCAGGAGCGCATACAAAATATAATTATGGAAAGTTTTTTAACCTCTACTTAGATCCAAAAGAAGAGCATAGCTATCTTATACGAAAGCTCGTTTATTCAGATATTTTCTTCTCAGCTATGGATAAGCACAAAGAAACATTCGTGAAATATCCTCCCAAAAAACTCGTAAGCATTCCATAAAATGCGCAAGCACTTTGGCAATTGTTCGAAACTAGGTAGATCCAAAGAGCAATCGGCGCCACGCGGCGAGCGCAAGGGCAGACGCCCTTGACCCACACCCTTATTAAACTTTTTACGTAGATTTAATATACCAGAAAGGGGTTCCCTTTCTGGTATATGTGCTAATGAGATAGACCGGAAAATCCGGTCTATCTCATACACAATAAATATGTAACATGCAAAACAAGCAACAGGTGCAGGAACCATACCATGCCAAGTAAGGCATGATTGGTCCGTAACAGCCCTGGCAGAGGGCGATTAGTGGAGGGTCCTGCCGCGCGCCGCGTAGGCGTATCTCTATCTCACGCTTATTTGGGCAGAACCTAATCTGAATTACTACCTCTTTGCAAACAAATTCATTAAGGCATTACGTCATTTTTTTCTTAAGTCATACCATGCGGATCTATAAGGAATTTATAAGGCGCCCCCGCATTAAATTTTTCGTAAGCTTCGGGGGCCTCATCTAAAGAGATAACTTGTACATTAAGCTCTTTTGCAATAGCACATTTATTGTGCATGATATCTTCCATAAGCTTCCTGTTATACCTCATGACAGGAGTCTGTCCCATAGTAAGCGTAATTCCTTTGTGCCAGCATGAACCAAAGTGCAGATCCAAAATGCCTTGTTTTTCTTTTTCTGTTTTGCCGCCCATATCGTGAGCCGTATAAAGACCGGGAATACCTAAAGACCCTCCAGATTTTGTAACCTGCATAGCCGCATTTACTATGACTGAAGGCTCATTCTCATGCAATGCTGCGCCGTACCCGACTGCCTCAAAACCCACACAATCAATAAAACAATCAACTTCGGGACTGCCTATGATCTTCTTAACGTGGTCAGCAAAATCCGTAAGGTCCTTTACTTTTGACAAATCTATAGTTTCATGCCCATGTTCTCGCGCGTTTTTGAGGCGCTCTCTGTTTACATCTCCCACTATGACAACTGCCGCTCCAAGCAGCGTGCATGAAAGTGCGCAAGAAAGCCCCACCGGTCCTGCACCGGCTATATACACTTTCGAACCAATTTCAACATTCGCCCTAAAAGCAGCATGATAGCCCGTTGGAAAAACGTCGGTAATAAGCGCTAAATCTTTCAATTTAGACTTTGATTCTTTAAGCGGGGGTAATTTTAACAGGTTAAAATCGGCGTAAGGAATAACGACGTATTCAGCCTGTCCACCTTGCCAATTTCCCATACGTGTGTACCCATAGGCGGCACCGGGTCCTGCGGGATTAACATGTAAGCAGATATTCGTTTTTTGCTCTTTACAGTTTTTACAGCGGCCGCAAGCAACATTAAAAGGCACTGATACAATATCATCCTCTTTTATAAACTCGACATCGCGCCCACATTCAATAACTTGGCCGGTGATTTCATGCCCCAAAGTCATACCTTCAGGAAGACTGAGCCTTCCGCGATACATATGAAGATCGCTGCCGCAGATGCCGCTTAGAATGACTTTTAAAACAACAGCATGCTCCATCTTCTTACCATCGCGTATAAGCCCAGGATATTCCTTATCGCGTACCTCGACGTGACCTGGCTTTACGAACACAAGTGATCTATTGCGCTTCATTACTGTTCCTTTGCCGAATAAAACCAATTTAAAAAAACTAGCATGCTGGCTTATAACATGTAAACTTCCTTGTGCGTGTTCAATCGAACGAGGCTTTGCGTGATGGATCCTTCATCAAAGTTTGGAAGAATAAGCTCCGAGATCATTTCTTCAAAAAGCTTATCTATATCCTCACTAGACACATCAATTGGTTGATCCTGGTGCAACAAATGCTTCTCGATGAGTTCTTTGATAACGTAGTAATTCAATTGAATCTGTACGCTCAACAGGGGGTAATTACCTTCGCGGCCGCTGAGTATGCGATAGAATTCATTAAACATCAGTTCTGACAGTCGTTCACTCAAGGCACTTAGCTCCTCGTCATAAGATTGTCTACTAAATGCTATAAGCCTTAACAAATAACTAAAAACGTCAAATCTGCCTTGAAAAGCAGACAGTGTACAAGCTCTTTTTATATATTCAAAAAGGGAGATGACGAGTTTATGTAAAGCGATGGCTTTACCCATGCTAGCTGACGGCGTTTGATGATTATTTAGGTACCGCATACAAAGAGCTACAATACTTTTGATTGCTGAAAGATGGCCTGCTGCAGCTGCTCTTACAAGCCCTTCACCTAAAACGTGAAGTAGATGCTCTTCGTTATCATAGTTACGCAAAAAGATCAATTGCCCAGCGTTTTGAAGAAGGCTAGTTAAACCCTGGCCCGCCGACATACGAAAGACCCGTTCTAATTCCTCATTTGGTAGATCTTTGTGACAGTCAAGCAAAGAAAGTATAGCCTTTTCTTCTTTATGCATCGCAATAAGACGTAATAGTCTATTTGGCATGATGTATGTTTTTTTAGCTTTCCTTAAAAATCTTATCCCATATTCACTGAATAGTGGAGCAAAACGGTGGTTTTCTTCTCGAGAAAAAGAGGTTGTAACACGTTCTATAAAATAACCACTGTCTACTTCATAGCCATCTTGCAAAAGCGCTTCAAGCCTTTTGGCGTTAAATGAGTCATTAAAAATAGATTCTGTATGAACGTAAATTGACTTAATATCAATTCCAGGATATTGCATAGCACGTGCTACTGAAAAAGTAAGAAGCCCAATAAGTATAATAGGTGGTTTCATAGTTGTCTTGCCTTGAAGTAGAATTATACCAGCTCGTTAAATATTTATTAATGTGAAAAAAATGAATGATAATGCTTATATTGTAGAGTATTTTTCTGATCAATGCTAATTCAAAATGGTCAATCATAGTGAAAAAAACCACTCACGCTACCCGATGTTCTATTTTTTTGCGCTTGGCCACAAGATCTGCTACTGTATACAAAAGTTTCTCAAGGAGCCTTGTATGCAAAAAGTCATCTATGTAACTTTTTTAGTCAGTGCTATCGCTGCTTACGCTGTTGACGGCGAGCTTGACCCAAGTTTTGGCGATCAGGGTATAGTAACCGAAACGTTTAACGATTTTAATAATAAAGTGCGTGGAATCGTCAGCGCTGCAACAGGAACTTTGTGTGCTCTTGGAGGTACTGTGCAGGACTCTGTTCCCGTCATGACCATCGCATGCTATCAACAAAACGGAATGCCCGATACGACCTTTAACTCGCAAGGCTTTCTCATGACCACCTGTAGCGCTGCTGCATGCGACGGATACGGCATGACTCTTGATAATGAGCAAAAAATAATAGGTGTTGGTTCTGCCCAAACGCACGATGGCGCTAGCTCTTTTGCAGTCGTGCGTGTTTTGAACAACGGTACTCTTGATGCCACCTTTAACAAAAGCGGAAGCGTCATTACTCATTTTAATGGCGCTCAGGAAGTTGCGCATAAAGTTGCATCCGCGAATAATCGAATCTATGTAGCGGGAATAAGTGACGGTTCGCTAGCTATTGCCTGTTACACGTTAGACGGTGCATTAGATACCTCATTTTGCGGTCAGGGTACCATTCTCCAGCATTTTTCTTACGAAGTCCATTCAGTAAGCGGCATAATTGTCCAAGCAGATGGTAAAATCGTTGTGGGAGGCACGTTCACCAATCCCGAAAAATTCTTTATCATTCGATATACTCAAGAAGGGGCGATTGATACTTCTTTTAATAAGTCTAATGTCCCTGGTATTTTAATAAGCTCTTTTGGGGGCTCAAGCGATTCGATGGGCGCACTCATTATGCAGCAGGACCTAAAATACATCGTTGGTGGAAGCACGAATGCACAAAGTCAGAGCGCGTCTTTAGCCGTAGCGCGCTTTCTTAATAATGGTTCTCTCGATACCTCTTTTAACTGCCACGGCCCAAACCCCGGTATTACCGTCACCCCCATTAACCACGCGGCAGGGCAAGTAAAAGCGCTAACGTTGGAAATTGACGGCAAAATCGTTGCAGCGGGCGTCGTCCTTCAAACTCACGAGATTGTAAGCGCCATCGCGCGCTATGAAAGCACCGGAGAGCTTGATACCTCTTTTAACGCTGGTAGTCAATTTCCCGGTATCTTTTTGCTTGAAAATTCGCAGCATTCTAAAACGCCTTTTTCCTCCACAGAAGCAGCGGCTCTTACTCTGCAGGAAGGTCAGAAAATCGTCGTTGCGGGAGATGCCACGCTCAACGAAGCTACAGCTTTCATGCTACTAAGGCTCCAGACTAATGGAACAAACACTTAATGTTTTGAGCGACGACTGTTACAAGGCTTTGTCTTTAACTCGGCTACAAAAGTGCACTGGTGAGCGTCTACAACCTTAAGAGCATACTTTTTCCCTTTTGACGAACAGACCCGCCGCTCAACGCTTCTTGTGGATATCGTCATCGGTTTTGGTGCATCAGACCAAGAAAGCTTAAAAGGCGGCGTTCCGCCCTTTATTGTTGCGTACAGCGTTGTACATTCTTTCGAATGCGCACACTCTTTCTGACTCAACTGTACTTTGGGCGAAGGATGTACCTTGACCGAAATTGGCGCAGAGGTTGCACTGCACTTGTTCTGAAAATGCCCAGTTGCTTTATACGACGCAGTCGATTGGGGGCGAAAGGTATACTTGTAGGGTGAAGTAGCCTTATGGCCTACATGCCCGTTTGAAAAATGGATAGCAGTAGGATTTTCGGTAAATGTGGCTGTCAATGTTACAGGCTCTCCAGCACAGACTCGATTTTTATTAGCAATTAGACGCATTTGGCGATTTTGAACACGTACCGTGACGGGAAGAGACTCGACAGTTTTACCTGAAACATCACTTATACGTGCGGTATAGGTCGTTGTACGCCCTGGTTGTATAGTTCGGTACACAACTGATTCCGTAATTTTCTGAAAAGCATTACTATCCAACCATCGAATAGTAAATGGTGGTTGTCCTGAGAGTGTAAGGAGTAATGTTGTTTTTTCACCAGCGCAAAGCAGGGTTTTAGCAGTTTCAAGCTTTACAGAAGGCAATTTTTGAGGTTCTTCGTTATCTTGCACTATGTTCGTGCTAGTATCTTCTAAGGCTTCACAGCTTGACGCGCGTATAGCATAGCCTTTATTTGCAAGATTGAGCGTGTTCGTGCTATCAGTGCCTATATAATTATGTTGAATAACGGTGCTCGAGACCTGTCGGCCCAGAAAAATGCCGTCTGCGGCATTTCCTGAAATGATATTGCTGCTCACGTGTGTACCAGCAGTCTCATGGTGAGATATAGAAAATTTGTTAATTTGTACTCCGGCATGCCCATTCGGCAGCATTTTATTACCCGTAACATTTACGCCCACATAGTTACCTTTAATTATCGTGCCATTTGAGGCAGTTAAAAGATCATTGGCGATATTAATGCCCGCTCTACCGTTTCCCGAAATCACATTTCGCTCGTTTTGAGAGTCCCCACCTATGACGTTTTTAGACGATCCGATGATCGTAATACCGTGATGAGCATTAGGTGCCGCATGCATACCCAAAGCATTTGTGCCAATAAAGCAGCCAACGATACTATTGTTGTCTGAGCCACCTTTTAACTCGATTCCCGAACGTGAAAAATTGTTAATAACAAGTGATTTAATGGTGCACTTGCTTGCGCCATGGAGCATAAGACCGCTTGTATACCCAGCTTTTGAACCATCAAGAACAATAAGCGGTGAGTTAGAAAAGCCTGTTTGGGTGCTTCCATCAATCGCTAGGTGGGACGTTTTGATTGTTGGTAAAGCCGAAAGCAAGAATATTGTCTGAGCACCAATGCCAATATCAAAAACGATTGTATCGCTTCCCACGCCCGCATTTACTTGTTCAATAGCCTCTCGAAGCGATCCAGCACCGCAATCTTCAGTTGTCGTTACCCTAAAAGTTTTGCCATGCAATGACGCCATAGAAAAAAATAACACTACGCTATATCCCAGTTGCTTCATGGTCACTCCTTGCCATACCTTTTACTACAAGCAGGATATGAAAGGATTACATAGAGTTACAAGAGCACGCATGTACGCCGTGAGTAAGTGTCAATTGATATTAAAGGTTTTTTAGATAAAAGCCTTGATTTACCGGAAAATGAAGGTGAAATATCAAGTGAGCTTATAATTAAAGCACCTAGAGCACGAGTTGTGCTCTAGGTGCCAAATATATATTTATCGAAGTTGAGCGATTAAAGCCTCTTCGGCACGCTGAACTTTTTCACTGATGAGCTCAGCAAATTCCTCTGCTTCTTCAAGTCCTTCTTCATCAACTGCTGGTTGACCAAAGAATGAACCAAGAAGACCGCAGGTAGAGCCGAGGATTCCCCCAACAGAGCCTACCACCAAAGCTGTAGCAGCGTAAGCAGGCATGAAGGTAAGACCAAAAGAATACGCTAAGGATTGGTAAAGATAGGAAAGAGATCCGCCTATTAAAGCTCCGGCACCAAATCCAACGACGCCTCCCGAAACTGCAGGAGCGAAGATGCTTGGCTTAGAACCTTTAACCATAACTAACTCTAAGCCATTAAGCGTGGTAAATGATGGCAGTATAAGAGTGCCCGATTTAAGCTGATCGGCGACATCTGCCAAAAGCTCGCAATAATTTTGAGCAGATTGCTCAAAGGCTTTTTGACGTCTTCTTAAAGAAGATCCTTGAACCGATGAAGCTGCTGCTTTAAAATAAGTTGAAAGTGCCTTTCGCACAGTTTTTTGAGATTTAGAAATTTCATTAATTGCACGATTAGAGTCCGTTATAAGTGCTCTTCTTTTAGAACGCGGAGCAAATACAACTTCTTCAATTGTTGCTTCGTGTACATCCGAATCCAAGTCTTTATCTATAGCACTAATGTTAGCAAACGAGAGCGCCGTGACACATAACGCTATACTTTTGTTAAAGATATTCATGGTTATCCTCACTGTTAAGATGTAATTGAAAGTTTTTAAGCACATTCAATTAATTTATTTGCAAATGTGCACTTTCAATTTTTGATTGTATATATATTTTTTCTTTTTTCAAGTTTTTGAAAATTTGACCGAATTTGAAAAATGTTTTAGCAAAGCCAATTTTGAAAATATGTTTCTTATTGAAAATGATGAGAATAGCTTCTACGCCATATGACGGTGAGCAAAAATCAATTTAAATAGCGTCACCGTGGGCTTAAGAGCGCGAGTATTTTGGGGCTTCTTTTATAAAGTTTTGCGATATCTAAAGGCGTATTTCCGATACAATCGCCTATTTTTAATGAGGAGCCTGCGCCTATCAGAAGTTGAATAAAATCAGCCTCGGCAAATGCAGCAGCCCAATGTAATGGGGTAAGACCGTCCGAATCTTGTGCATTGCCGGAAGCACCTTTTTGCATGAGCTTTTTTGCCAAAAAGTGCATATTTCTACGTGCAGCCCAATGCAAAGGTATTCTTTTGTCGTTATCGCTTATTGTCGCTGACGATCCTGCGTTAAGAAGTATATCGGCAGCTTTTTTTGCACCAAGCTGAATAGCGTGAACAAGTGGCGTTTGGCCATTCACATCTTGCGCATTTAGGTTTGCCTTGTAAGCAATAAGAAGCGCCATACTTTTTTCATCGCCGCTGCGAGCACTTTTGTGTAGCGGCGTTTCCTGATCGCGGTCTTTTGCTTCGATTGCAGCGTTTTTGCGTATAAGCACTTCTGCAGACTTAAAGCGCCTATAATAGGTAGCCTCATGCAATGGGGTTTTTTGTAAAGCGTCCAATGCGTTAACATCAGCGCCATTTTCGATCAAAAGCTCTACAATCGAAGGATTGTCTTGAAAAGAGGCTAAATGTAATGGTGTTTGATTAAAAGAATTAACAGCATTTACAAGAGCACCTTTGCTCAAAAGAGTTTTGACTATATCTTTATAACCATAAGCACTTGCAAGGTGCAAAGGCGTATTACCTACAGCATCTTTCGCATTGATATTTTTAGCTTGCCCCATAAATGGCAAAATTTCATTCACATCACCTAAGGCAACAGCACAATGGAGAGCCTTGCATTTTTCTTCCCCTCTTTGGGCAAAGCTTAGCGCGCATGGGATAATGGTGGCCGCAAAAACGTAAACGAAACTTTTCATCAGATGCCTCCTAATATGCTCTTTAAAGAAAACGCTGAGCATGTTTTGTCCGTCTCACACTGTTCTTTGTAAAGGAGCGCCTTTTTTGCGCGTGTATTGAGCTTATTGATCAGCTTCATCGCATTTCCCTCTTCAACAAAGTCAAGCGCTAAGAAATTAGGATTTTTACCATACCCTAGCCCCTTTTTCTTGCAGAAATTAACAAGATCTTTAAGTGCATTATAGCTGTTATCTTTAGCACTTGCCGCTAAAGGACCTGTAAATTGCCTAAAAAAGTTAATTAAAAGAAGATAGCGCTTCAAGTCTTTAAATGCTGCCGAATCATGTCGCTCAGCAGAGGCTTTTAACTTATCTACCGTACCGTATTGAGATTCAATCATATAATGCCAACTATACCAAAACGGAAATGTATACCTATCTGGGTTATCTTTACGTGAAAAATCTGAACCTGTCTTATCTTCATTAAAAATAACAATTCTTTTGTTGCGAGCCCTCATCCATGAAAGTGTTGGCCATTTGCCATCGTGCTTAGAAGGATCCCAATCTTTTAGCTCTAACACCATAGGCAAAAAGCTTTCTAATGAGGCAATTTCCCCAGCCACTTTTTCATTATCTACGCGATTTTCTAAAAAAATAGTTACTATCTCAGAAGGGTGCTTATCGAGCCACTCTTTTATAGTAGTAAGCGTGCTTTTAAGCGTTTCATACTCGTGCTTGTTCCACAAAGCACCGGCTGCCTTACCAATCCCCTTTTGTAAGGTGTGTAGAGCACTGCACCCACCGTGGCACAGGCGTATTGACCCGTCCGGAAATTCGTGGGCATCAAGCATTATGCCACGCACACCATGGTCAAGCTGCTCTTCGATACTCCATGTTTGCATCATATACCGCATCCAACCCTCGTTAAAATTGGCAAATGCATTATGGGCAGTTAAAAAAGATACCTCATCATAGCGAAGCTTTGAGTAAGGAAAAACCCACGCATCTAAACCGAGAGCTACGTTCGTGTATAAGACTAAGCATACACCTAATTTCTGAATTGTTCTTATATACATAGTGTCTCAAAAATAATGTTTTTAATAGTTTAAAATAAAAATGGCAAAAAATACAATACTATAAGAATTTTTTAAGATATTTCGTCGATGTTTCAAAATAAAATAAATCTGCTATATATGTTAATGCACTTACTCTTTAACAAACATATATTTGCAAATTGACAAATATAACAGCCCAGATATAGTAAAAGTGAAGCCTAATGCATTTTGAAAAAGCGCTTTTATGCGTAGTCTTGAAAGGAATACCCTTGAAGAAATTTTTATTGCTGGGGCTTTTAATATCATCGTTGAGCGAGGCTTCCCAGGTTATTATCATACGGCACGGTCAATCTGACCATAACGTCGAACATTTTCGAAGTTCTAATGAAAGTCATCCAAACTACCGTGTGTCACATTTAACAGCTCAAGGTAAACGCGAGGTTTTGCGATCTGCACGAGATCTTAAAGCTCGCTATCCGGGCATTACTCGCGTTTATGCCTCACCTCTTCCGCGTACGAAAGAAACTGCGCGTATCGTCATGAAAGAGCTAGGTATTCCTGATGGTAAGCTCTATATTGATATAAGGCTTACTGAAAAACAAGCTGGTGATCTTGAAGGTAGGCATATTTCTTACCGGTTACCCCACGCTCGAGGAATTGAGACACGTAAGAAAATAGAGGAAAGAGTGCGCTCGTTTCGTAAAATCCTGAATCCAAATGAAACCGTGCTCATTGTCACACACGCAGCACCTGCTACAGCACTTAATGAAGCACTAGATGGAAAAAGAAGCAGCTTTAAAACGGCCAGTTTTGTTGTTACCAGCTTAAAAACTGCCAAGAAAAAGAAGAGCATACGCTCTAGAAGTACAACGGTGGCAGTAGTAAAGCACTTAAAAAACAAACGTTCAAAGCGCAAGTAGTGCTTTTAAGTGTTTTCATACTCTTTTTCTAGAAGTTCCAGATAAGGTGCAAACGTATAAAGCTTATTGCGCTTTTGTTCGGTGCTTTCCCTCAAGTACCCTAAATCCACAAAAAGCCGAACAACGCTGTGAGCAGTGTTATAGGCCTTATTAAGGCGCGCGCTTACCTCTGTGATACTAATAACGGGCAACTGAAAGAATAAAGAAAGTGCCTTTAGTGCTGTTGGCCTGCCTCTACTAAAAGCTCTATCGCTCTCGATGGTTGCTCTCAGGTGTTTTTCAAGAGCCTCTATATCTTTTGCTCTCCGGTACGCGTCCATACTACTATCTCGAATAGTTTTTAAGTAGTACACAAGCCACCCCTCAAAGTCTCCATTCGTTCTTACCGCATCAAGCCGCTGGTAGTACTCGAGGTGGTTCTTTTTTATGTAATATGAAGGATAGAGGATGGGAGCTGAAAGCAGTCCACCTTCTATAAGCATGAGAACAATTAAAAGCCGCCCTATACGGCCATTTCCATCAAGAAACGGGTGAATCGTTTCAAATTGCACGTGTACAAGGCCCGTTTTTATAAGAAGGGGAAGCCCATCCTCTCTATGCATATACGCTTCAAGTTCTGTCATAAGGCGAACGATTTGATTAGGCGGGCTTGGCAGCAAGTTGCCTACGCGTACCATCTGTTGACGATAGCTTCCCGGATGTGCGTGGCCTTCTAAAAGCTCTGAATGCGCCGCTAAAATAACTCTTGAAGACAGCGGAAGGCCTTCCTCCTGTATAAGTTGCAACCCAGTCTCAAGCGCTTTTGAGTAATTAAGAATAAGGTTTGCATCTTTAGACGATTTTGTTTCAAGAAAAGGCTGCGTAAATACGTCGCCAAGCGTCGTATGGATGCCCTCAATAGCCGAAGATAAAAGAGCCTCTTTAATAACGTACGCTTTTATAAATCTTTTAATGTTAGGTAAATAGCGGGCCATCTCATTCAGTTGCCCCAACCGAAGCATAGCTTCGCCGTAAAGAACCGCAAGCTGGCCACCTAGCTCAAAAGGCGGATCTTTAGGCGGAAGAGGATCGGGTATAAAAAACTGCTTGTCGGCTAACGTTTCGTAATAGCCTGTTTTTCTCATAAAGTTCCTTATTTCACGGCAATGCTTGGTATTTGAAATTATTATACCTCGCTCGGATTTTTATTTCAATATTTATGGCTAAACTGAAATAACGAGAAAAAAGCCCGGATGTAAAGGAAATTACATCCGGGCCGAAAATAGAGAGCAAAAATGTCTTAGCTCACTTTTGGAGCTTCCTCACTTTTAACTTCAGGAGTTTCAGCTTTAACTTCGGGAGTTTCATCAACTTTCTCAATTACTTCTTCGTGTGTAAGATAGCCGTAAATTCTTTCAGAAAGGACTCCTGCAAAAGCGACGATAGCGCCAACGCCAACAGCAAGACGGCTTCTTGACCAACCCGTACTTACCGGAGCTGCCGGAGGTTGACTTTCAATAGAGTCACCGACGCCTTTATTAGATTTATTCAGCTTATCTTTAAGCTTCTTTGTACCATCCTTAACCTTATTCGTAGCTTTTTCAAACGCTTTCTTAAGCTTTGAAGGTTTGTCATTGGTTGGTTGATCGTCTTTCTTATTTAGCTTCTTCTCGATCTCTGTGGGCTCACCGTTCGCAGGCGGAGCAAATTTCTCAGGCAATGTAGGATCAAGCTTACCCGGTACTATATTATTGCTTCCACTTTCCACTTCAGGAACAATCACAGCAACACCTATTGTATCACTTGTCCCCCGAACTCTGTCACCTGGTACCGGGTCCTCTATCATTGAGTCAACATCAGTCAATAGGCCAACATCAGTCGCGTCATCATCACCTTCAACAACTGTCACAGGCTCTTGATCAGTTTCCGGCCTTATTTCTAGACTTGCCTCTAAAACTGAAGCCTCTTCAAGGTTAAAATCTTCCTCCGGGATATCTTTTGAAACTTCTTTTTCTTTTTCTCGTTCACGAGATTCGCTTTGCACAGGTGCAGGGCGACGCCTTATTTGAGAAGTTCTGTCATCAAAAGGAACATTAAGAGCAGTTTCTATGCGAGAAAGCATGAGAGGTCGACTCGCAGCGAGCATGCGAGGTGTTTGACCCTCCCTATTTGGTAAGTCAACAATACCTAGTAGAACAGTAGGGTCAACGTCTGCTAGAACAGCATACAAAAACAAAATCTGATCGCTCATGATAGCAAGATGTAAAGGCATATCTCCATTACGGTCGGCTCTCATGAGTACCGTGGGACAGGTTTCAATCATGCGTTTTATAAGCTTGGTCAATGATTTAATATATTTCTTGATTCGCGATTTTGAAGAGCCCTCTTTAAAATGAATTTTTCGTAAGAGCATATGGAGCGGGGTCTTTCCGGCTTTATTTTTTCTATCAACTGGAACTCCCGCATCTAGCAATATATTTGCTATGTTAGGCAATCCTGCATGGATGGCCAGGTGAAGAGCAGAATTATCACGAGCATCTACATGGCTCAGTATCTCAGGCATATTACGCACAAAATGCCTAACTATCCCCTCCCTGCCTGTACGTGAGGCAAGAAGAAAGAAAGTTTCTTGATTCCGATTCCTCAGAGTCGCGCCTTCAGGTCGCTCATGCAATAATACTGTTAACCCCCTTACGTTATTATTTATGACCGTGACGTGAAACGCTGAGTCTCCTTGATCGTTAACAGCTGCAAAATTTGCGCCAGCGTTAAGAGCGGCTAAGACATCTGTCACGGTAGCCTCAGAGTCTCTTGCTGCAGCTCGAAAAAGGAGATCATTTACTCCTTCGTGAGAGGCTAAACTTAAAGGTTTCGCCTCACCTCTCTTCTCTTTTTTCTCTTTTCTTGCTCTTTCTGTAGTTGGAGATCTTTTGACTGCGTCCGCTAACTTTCCACGCAATCCTGAAATAAAGCCACCCCGTTTAGGGGTTTCCGGCTTTTTGGGAGTTTCTTTGGGGTCATCTTCCCCACCTTCCATGGCCTTGAGAGGTTGAAGGGAGCATCCAATCAAGATCGCACCCAAAAGCATATGTTTTCTATTCACGAAATCCTCGCTTTATTGATAGATTCTGATTTACCAGGTTAAAACTAAACTAGTCATATTTTATCAGTAAAAAAATATTTTGTCTTCAATGACTTCTGCAGCCAATTCTTTCCATAAAGCCGATCAGGAAAGGAGATTCTTGAAGCTTACCCGTGGCATTAAGCCCAGAATTATAATTTATGATATAATAGAATTATCGATAAACAGGTGGAAAGATAATGGAACCATTAGCATCACGTATAAGGCCTACGAGTCTTTCAGAATTTATTGGCCAAGAGCATCTTGTGGGTAAGGGAAAGCCTTTACAAAGCGCCATAGAAAAAGAGCATCTTTTTAGCTTCATTTTATGGGGACCACCAGGTGTTGGAAAAACTACCTTAGCTCGCTTATATGCAAAAGCTCTCGATGCAGCATATTACGAACTCTCGGCGGTTTCGGCTGGTAAAGACGCCATAAAAAAAGCCATCGAAGCTGATGATCAACAAAAACCAAAAGTTCTCTTTTTAGATGAGCTGCATCGCTTTAACAAAGCGCAGCAAGATTTTCTCTTGCCGTACGTCGAGTCTGGCATGCTCGTTCTTATTGGTGCTACCACCGAAAACCCGAGCTTTGAGGTTATACCAGCCTTACTTTCGCGCTGCCAGGTTTTTGTTCTACGTGAGCTTAGCGAAGAAGAGCTTATCAAGATCCTTGATCGTAGCGGTATTACTATTGAACCTGACGCCAAAAAATGGCTAGCCCAGATAGCTAACGGAGATGCTCGTCAAGCGCTATCCATTGCTGCAAATGCTGCCGAGCTTTATAAGACAGTTACGCTAGAGACGATTAAGTGCACCTTACAAAAAAGCTTTCTTAAGTACGACAAAAAAGGTGAGGAGCATTACAATACCATTTCCGCTTTTATTAAATCGATGAGAGCTTCAGATGCTGACGCAGCTCTCTATTACCTTGCCCGTATGGTTGAGGCTGGCGAAGAGCCGAAATTTATAGCTCGGCGCATGGTCATATTCGCTTCAGAGGATATTGGATTAGCCGATCCGCAAGCCTTAACGATCGCTACAAGCGTTTTTAGGGCAGTCGAAGTGCTAGGGTACCCCGAATGTGCTATATCTCTTTCGCATGGTGTTTGCTATCTTGCTCGCGCGCCAAAAAACAGAGCATCCTATAATGCATACTTTCAAGCCGTTAACGATGTTACTGCTCATGGCAATCTACCCATCCCACTTGTTATAAGAAACGCACCAACAAAGCTTATGAAGGATCTCGATTATGCAAAAGGGTATACGATGTACTCAAAAGAAAGTCTGTTGCCTGAAAAGCTTAAGGGTAAAAAGTACCTAAAAATCTAAATTAGTTCTTCAAAGCTTTACAAATTTCTCAAATAGCTTGCCAAATACTTTAGAAAATATTAGCATGCATGCCTAGATAACGGTAAATTTGAAAGGAAAAGCCTTGAAAATGTATATAACGTCTCTCCTTTTACTTATGGGCGTTTCAATACCGCTTTTTGCAAATGAAGAACCTTGTGCGCAAAATAGTGGCGCCAAATGCACTGAAAGTAGGCTCTGTCAAAAGTTTGGTCAAACACTCAAAGCACTGACAACGAATTTTGATGAGAAAAGCGGTCTATGCATAGCCAATGTTCAAAGTCCTCTTGGCAAAGTAAAAATGAAGGGAGCGAAAAATCTGTCAGCAAAATTGTCAACATTTACCTTCGAAAATACGCGTTCAAACGCATCTGGCCTCGTAACCGGCCAAATAGCTGTCCGAAGAAGAGATCTTTCAAAGGCTCTCGCGATTCTAAAAAAAGACCCAAAGATACGCGTTTCAACTACAAGACACTTTAGGCACGTACGTCCCCACATACGTTACATATACGTACAGGCTCCTAGAGATTACGTTATTCGCTTTGCACGTAAGATGCGAGCTGTTCTTGAAGCAGTAAAGCAATAAGAGCTTAAAAGAGGGAAAAAGCCTTCCCCCCTTCTCGATACTTTCATTTTCGGAACGGACATGTTAAAGTGACAAAGTCACTTTGTCGAGAATGCTTTGCTATAAGGTAAAAGGGATGAGAATACGGGCACATTTTTTGGCGCTTTTAGGCTTTTTTTGCTGGCATCAAGTGCATGGCGCGATTTTTACGGTAACGTCCGCTGGCGACTCGGGCCCAAATACGCTCAGAGCAGCAATTACAAGTGCAAATGCCATTTCTCCCACAGCTTCAACGATTAAATTCAATCTTCCATCGCCCTTTACTATTTTTCCCTTAACGCCTCTTCCAAACATCCATCCGAATATAACGATCGATGGTACAACTCAGCCCAATTTTATGGGCACGCCAATCGTTGTTGTGGATGGCGCGAGCACGTCAGGCAATGCTTTTAATCTGACGGGTGGCAACGATACAATAAAGAGCCTCGTTGTTAATAACTGGACAGGCAACGGCATAAATGTCACTAGTTCTAATAACGTTATTTCGGGCTGTTTTATTGGTACTGATCCTACCGGTTCAGTCGCTGCACCTAATGGCGCCAATGGTATTTTCATCGACGCATCTCACAACACAGTTACCAACAACGTCATTTCTGGAAATGTTAGCGCGGGCATTTTTATCCACGCTGACAGAAGAGGTTTTTTCGTTACACAAATCACTATCCAACAAAATCTTATCGGAGTAAATGTGGCAGGAAATAGCCCTGTGCCAAACGCCACCGGTATCCACATGCTCGGTCAATCGGGGGCAGAAGTGAGGAATGTTCTTGTAGGTGGTCCGGGTCTTGGAAACGTTATTTCAGGTAATACCGGTATCGGCGTTCATGTAGACGTTTTGGCTGCGGCGGCCGTTATACAAGGAAATCATATAGGTACCGATAAGACCAACACGCTTAATCTGGCAAACGGTGCGAGCGGTATCAATCTCAGCCAGGATGTCCTACCAGCTACTGAAGGAACACTCATTGGCGGAACCGCACCAGGACAGGCAAATGCTATTCTTTTTAACGGTAATGCTGGCGTATTGATGAATGGAAACACGTTCCTCAATACAGTGTTAGAAAACTCAATTTTTGGTAACGTTGGCGGGGCAATTGTGCTTTTAAATGGAGCAAATTGCGAACAACAAGCTCCAACATTTAACAGCGCTCTTGAGTGCACGTCCGCAAATAGCCTTATAGTAAGTTTTACAGTACCCCCCGCTCCATCACCATGCCACGTAGCCACAAATCCCAACTTTAGAGTTGAGCTTTTTAATACTCCGGTCAACGTACCTGAGGGGCTAACATTCTTAAAAGCTGACACGCCTGTTTCTTCTGGATCTACACAGTCCGTAACTGTGCCTGGTTCCTTTACTGGATTTGTATCCGGTACTGCAACAAACCTAAACGCTGGCGGCGTCAATCCAGGAAACACCTCACCATTTGGGGCTCCGGTACCTATTGAAAGCGAAACAATGAGCGTCACGATCACCCAAATGCCACCAGGCACTATTTGTGCTGGTTCTTCTAAAGACCTTGTGGCAACTGTTTCAGGGGCTATCGGTACAAATTTTAAGTTTGTATGGTCTGATGGATTTACCCAAAATAACGTTCCATCACCCGCTACCCACGCGGTAAGCCCACAAACCAACACTCAATTTTTTGTTACCGCTAGCGATCTTACGACATCATGTATTGCTCAATCTGCTCCCATAACGGTCAATGTGGATAACCCCTCAGCAACGCTTACAGCAAGCCCCAACCTTGTTTGTAGGAACGAACAGGTTCACTTAAGCCTTACTATTCTTGGTGGGACCTCGCAATTTGATGTTGAGTGGTCGGACGGATTTAAGCAAACGAGTACAAGCTCCAAGATGCAGCGCGTCGTAACTCCTTTAACGACGACAACCTACTTTGCAACAATTACTGATTCTTCCGGCTGTATAGGCACATCCAATTCTGTTAAGGTAACGGTGTCGCACATTTCACCCGTAACGCTTGTTACCAATAAAACTACCATTATAGCAGGCCAAGCAGCAGTATTGACGGTCCTTTTTAGCGATACACAAACTCTCTTTTGGTCTGATGGCACTATAGACAAAAATGCCACATCTCCTTTTGAGCGCACCGTAAAACCCCAAAAAACAACAACGTATACCGTTACTGCCCAAAATGCTGACGGGTGTCAATCTACATCTAACCCAGTCACCATTAAAGTAAAACCAGCTATTGTTGTTAACCTCGATCCTATTAAAAAATGCTTTTGCCCAGGCGAATGCGCAATAATCAGTGGTAGCATTAAGCGTGGAAAGCCGCCATTCACCCTGAGCTGGTCAGACAATAAGACTTTCAAAATACATTCAAGAACCATAAAGCGCCAATTCTGCAAGACCAAATCAGCTTCTCTTGCTGTTACAGTCACTGATAGCGCGCACCACTCGGCAACCTCTAATAAAATTAAGGTAAAACGGTGCAAAATATAAGCTGACAGTTTTTTATGCACCTCACTCTCACTTTCAATTGACTCATGAGAATGTTCCTTGTTACACTTGCTACGTCGATTTTTTGCGTACTCAAAGCGTTTTTAATGCATTATGAAAAAATTAATTTTATATGTCGGGGTTTTTTCACTTATATCTTGCGCAACGATAAGCGTGTCTGTAACCAAAGCAGAGAAAGAGGCTGATCGTAATGAAAGGCTTTTAGCAAGGGCACGTGAGTTAAAAGAAGAAATTAAAAAGCTCGAAGCGCAACATGATAGCTACTTCTATCACCAGTATCATAAAACCATTTCTCTCTTTTCATTTAACGTAGATATCGACACGCTCAACTTCCAGTCATATACAACCATACTCACTTGCATCGTCTGTGCCTACCTTTCACGCATGGCAAGGCAGCATCGTACCATTTGGCGTGCAGTAGATGTCGAAATGGGAGACAAGCTTCTTTTTGCACATCAGCTTGAAGTTACAGAAGTTCCACCATTGATCTTCCCCGCCACTTCGTACATTTTCGAGAGCCTGGCTTACGCTACAGGCGCATGGGCCGCTTACGATGTTGTACAAGAGCTCATTTTAAATGCACGCAGAGCCATAGATATAGGTCCACTTATTGAGCAAGAAAATATCGCTAAGAACGCTTTGCAGGCCCAAAAAGAAACTGCGCCTCCCGATACGTTGGTTGACAACAGTGACGCCGGTACTGACATCGAATCTCAACGCACAAGCAATATATGTCAATTGGAAGTGCCCTTAGTTTGCATAAATACATCAAAACCTCCAATAACGCCTCTAGAAATACCTTTGCCAATAGGAAGAGACGGAATCCTTCGCGAACCACTCATAAAGCCCGTAAGAGAACCAGCTTTGACAATGCAAAAGACCCATAAAAACCAGACTTCTTTCATTAATCGCCCAATACTTTCTCCATCTTACACGCTTATTCCCAACCTCATACCCCAACAACAAATAAAAAATCCGCCTCAACCGTCCACGGCCCTCGTATTAGTACGCACACATGATAGCTCCCTTTTAAATGAACCAAAAGCACACCCCTTTTTAAAATCAGTTGAACCTCTTTTAAATGACAAGGACTCTCAACTTCATATGCTTTGCCAAGTTCTACCAAAGTCAGAAATCACGAGAAAGGGCACAGTAACGCCTGTTTTACAAAATACACCGGCTTTATCAAATACGTCTACAGCACTTGTACTCTATGAAGAAAAAAGTGGCAATCAGCTGCCCTCATGCATCATTATAGAGCATGACTACTCTCAGGCGCATAATAAAACTATACTGCCAGAGCGTTCTTTCACGCTTAGAATCTTAAAGCACGTAAAAACGGCGGAAACAGTCAGTAAGTACGAAGAACGTGTACCTACACTTTTGCTTGAAGCTGGAACAAAAACAGAAAATGCGTCACTGTCCTCTGATGTGGCTTTGATTTTCAATAACAGGATCTTTATAGAGCACGTTTCTGATCAACCGAGTGAAACCTGCCAGAACACTCTTGATGCACCAACAAAAGTGGAACCAGTTGCGCGCGCGCCTCTTATTCCCTATAAAACACTTTCTTTGCCGGAGATACCGGAAGAACTGACGGCACTTATAGCTTTAATTGATGCTGATCCTCTTTCCGCCGACAATAAAACAAGCCCCAAAGAAGGCCTTACGAAATCTAAGAAAAATCCTGTACTTAAGAAAATTCCACAGGACGAAAAACCGCTTACGGAAAGTAAGGATACGGAAAAAATTCCCTCTACAAATAACACATCTCAAACCTCAGAACACAAGTCCGCCCCTCAACAAGGTTTTGGAGGAGTATTCCTGCCACCTAAGATGCAGGCACCCGCTCAAAACGCTACTGGCTCTTCAGGAGGGGGAGTTTCTGGGATGGTTCCACAACACCAAGTTTTTTTTCCAAGTGTTGGGCAGCCATTTATACAGCAAGTTACCGTCCCACAAAGTCAAAACCAAGCTCCATCGTTCGACGCAAAGCCCATCATTTCAAATACCGAATATTTCCCGCCATCAATGAATACATTTAGCACGCCCAAAGAAGAAAACGTGAAGGTGTCCTTCCTTCCCCAAATCACTCTCCCAGAGCAAAAAAAGGTAGCAAAAAAAGATCCAGCTCCAGAACCCCAAAAGACTACTCCAATTATTTCGGCACCAAAACGTGAAGAAAGAAAAAGGTACGAAAAAGAGGTTTTAACTCCAAAAAAAAGGCACGTGAAGAAAGACCGGTCGGGCCCAATACCAGTCACTGGCAGAAAAAGACGGATAGTCGTGTTTTTAGCAGCTGGCTGCTTTGCGGCTTTTTTTAGCAGAAAACTATGGTCGATGATGAACAAAAAAACCAGTCGTTCAGGCTAAGTAGCGCAACTAAAATAAAAATATTTTTTCTTACTATTTATAAATAGATGAAAGATTAAGGCCTTAAAAGTCAATTTTATAACCAAAAAGGTGTATACTAAAGTACCATGTTACTCTTTCTTAGAGGAATAAAATGGTACATCTATCTTACTTTATCTTGCCTGCAACTCTTATTTTCTGCACCGTTGACGCCATGGAGTGTACCTATGCATCACGCGTACAGCGCTCCGAAATCCCAACACTATGCAATTCACTAAGCATCATTTTTGACGAGTTAGCTCTTGGAAACTCTCCGCAAAGAGCTATTTCATGCTGGTCTGAAGAAATGTTAAAGCTTCTAAAAAAAGGAGCAAACATCAATGACCTAGACGAGGAAGGTAAAAATATACTACATCATTTTCTTTGCTGGTTGCTAAAAGAAGAAAATCAGGATCTCGATTTTGACGTAGAAAGTATTCTCGATAATCTCTTTTTAGGCCAAGGTGCTACATTTATTAATTACGAAGGACTCTTACAAGAAATTGTATCATCACGAGCTTTGACTAAATCGCCAGCTTTAAGAAAAGTAATCTTGTGGCTTATAACTAATAATTTTCCTGTGCCACCGATGTCGCAAACGGTACTTACACCGTGCTTACGCGTTCATTCGTTGTTGCAGCTTATTACTAATGGGGAAGAAGAGTTTATTGCTAGTCTTCAGGCAATCCAATTTCTAAGTGACTTATTTTTCCGTGAGCCGCAGACTGGCGTCCTTGCCATGCTATTAGATCAGATAGAAGCTTCCTACTCTGAAAGAGAACGAGTAATATCTATAGCACTGCCAGTGCATGAAATCATCACGCACAATGAAACTTTGTTTGGAAGATTAACTCCAATAAGCTTTTTATCTCAACTTTTAGCACCTTCGATGGTACCCTTTTTAAGCGGAGTTCTTGAAATGGCTGCCGGGCGCGGCCATATACGGATTGCAGACTATATAGTAAATACCCTGGCGCAGGGGCACGAACTATATTGGCTTAACCCTCGAGTGCTTACCAGAGCTATGACAAGAAGCGCGGCTGCTGGACATTTAGACGTTACCACATTGCTCATGCAAAGACTTACTAATACACCCCTTAGTTTTGACGAGCCATTTTTGTTAGCTGCAGGTCGGGCACATGTCGATACGCTTATTTATTTTCTAATGAACCGTGCAGCACTCATAACAGATAACGCTGTCGAAGAAGCACTCTTAATAGCTTCTCGGCAGAACAATCTAACTGTTATACAGGCGATCGTAGGCTACAGAAGAACTTTTGACACTTGCTTCTGGAAAAGAGTTATAGAAAGCTGTCTGAAGCTTGCTTCCATACGACTCAATAAACATGTCTTTAGTTTTTTGCTCAAGTTTGATAGAGAAGAAGGTTTCATCATAGATACGCGATCTATCGCCACGATCATGCACGAACTTTCGCAAGATACCAACTTGCCACGAAATATGCGTATACAATATGCTAATTTTGTAACGCAACTCAATAGACACAAGCCAAATCCGCCTTCAAGCATTGATTTTCTAAGTCGGATTCTTAAATCGATTCAACCTACTATTGAACACTCTTAGCAACGTCGTGGTTATCTTTTGCAAAAGCGGACAGATGTATCGTATGCCGGTTAAGTCAGACTTAGCATAGCTTGGTACTGCAGTGCGATATGATCAGGTATAAGGCTATCAAGCATCTTAACTGCATCAAAAATTGCTCTCCAATCGCAAAGTATTGGGTAATGAAGTTGTTTTTTTGAAAGCCACCTAAAATACTCATCGAGGTTTTCTCCAGCTTCCAATCGGCGCGTCAATGTTTTTTGTAGCGGCAAGAAATATAAAAGAGGAAAAGGATCAAAAAATCCGCTGGACCATTGTAACGTATCTAGTAAAGCTTTTGTGCGATTTCGTGCATCTTCTGCGCTAATATCAAATCCATAAGCCTGATGAGGAATACCAGCGATCATAAAAGCATTAATAGTGTGTAGGCATTTACCGCAGCGGCAGCAGTTAGCATCGATCAGGTGCTGGCATACTTTGACTCGAGGCCTTTCTAAGCCATGCTTAGTGCAGACGTTCTCAATAATAGCCGCCTTTTGTGAACGATTAAGCTCAAAGGCGTCATGTTGCACATGAACCCCTGCGTAAGAAAGCACGTCATCGACTAACGGTATTCCCGCAAAAGGATACGGCATGTCCGCCGTAATCGTTGATGCTATGCGTACAAGTGGACAGCCATTCGTAACCAGAACAGGAGCTGCTAATCCTATCCAGCTCATATTTTCAACGGCGTTATAGCGCCACGATCGTATCTCCGGAGAAATAGTTTCAACCTTTGCCGTATTAATAAAAAACCACGGATTTGAGCTTATAAAAGCATTTTCATGGCCGTAAGTGCGAGAAAAAGATCGAAAGCGCTCTTTTTCTTCGATCGATGAAAGACTTGATAAATCTGAGGCACCAGCAACGGATATAAGAAGCTGTTTTTGCGGATAATATCTAAAGCACGTAGATACCGAATCGAGGCCACCAGTAAAAAAGAGCGCTGTGCCAGAAGACCAAGGGCCAGGCTTAATCGCGTGTTTCACCAACTTTTTGGGAATAAGTTTTCCAGACCAGCAGGTCTTTGGATACATAATCGTAAATATCTCTTTAACTCGTGCGAGAGCATAATACAAATCCTCATCCATTTCCTCAATACTATAGAGCCGACCAGAGATCCAGATGATAGAAATAACATTTAAAACAAAAGGTATCGTCACTATTGAGTAATTGAGCTTTGTAAGATCTATATCTTCATATTCAGCAAAAAAATGGGAATTTAAAAAGTCATTATGAAAAGCTTCTTCTGCTACCACTTGCAGTTTGTTTTGAGTAATGATGAGTTCTTTAATAAGGTCTGGTACTGTAAAAATGCAAGAATTCTGAAGCAAAAAGCAAAATGCAACTAGCCTATACGACATACTAAATTTCATCTACTACTCCCCTATTAGCTTCATTAGCGTCAAAAAAGGTTTCTGAAGACACAGCCCTTCGAGTAGTAACATGCTATAACGCGCCACAAATTTGTGCAATTAAAAAGCAAAAGAGGATTGCTCACGTCATTTTATGTAATAAAAATTATAGGCTGATAGCACAAATAATCAAATTTTAGAACATTTTTCTGGTCTTTTGCCTAAAAATTCTGCCCGGTCCTTCTCGAGGAAAAGGGGTTTAATTATATACTTTTTTGAAACTTCTTGAGGCGTCTCTTGATTCTCCAGGGCAAAAAAGAGTATTATAATAAAAATATAAAGAAGGAGAAACCGAAAATGGCATATAGCGTTAAATCAAAAAAGAGTGGCAAAACGTATTACTTGCACTCCAAGGATGTTGTTTTGCGTAATGGACGCAAGCAAAAGATCTTCTACTTTTCTGGTAGCATTGGCAAAGAAGCTTTGAATGCTGTCCCTGCAGGTTACGAAGTTATTGAAAGCCCGCTAACAGGTTTACCACTCTTAAGAAGAAAAAAGTAAGACTTTTATGAGCGGGGCAGTTCTGCCTCGCTCTTTTTTTGTAAAATACTGTAGCTCCCCTAAGATCGCTAATGGAAGAACACGCAGTATCTTGAAGAAATAAAGCACAAGGACTATGTCCTTCGTCATCGGCCACACAATTACGACAGCCTTATGCATTTGATTTTTAAGTCTTGCAACGCATCACCAGTTCTAAAAACCATCAGGAACTTTCGCGGAAAGTTATCCAGAAGGAATTAATAAAACAGCTGTTTGACAAATTCCCCGGGGACATAATATCATTATCATGCAAAAGATTCCCAGCAGTGAAATTCGACGATGGTACGCGAAAAAAGCTATCGAGAATGGCTGGAGCCGCAATTTGCTGGCATTATGGATTGAATCAAACTTACATGAGCGGCAGGCAAAGCCCTAATAATTTTAAAGAGACTTTGCCCAAGGCACAATCAGACCTTGCAGAGCAAATCCTCAAGGATCCTTATAACTTTGGATTTCTTACTCTAGAAACTGCTTATCGAGAAAAAGAACTGGAGCAAGGCCTTATTGATCATATTCAGAAGCTCCTATTACAACGCTCTTCGATGACCTTTGTCGTTTTTTCCGCTCTGTGCCCTTCAGAAAACGTCGGAAGCCTCCATATTATTTTCTTTCTGGATATTATTGACAAATGAGCCATGATATAGGTAGTTTATTAAGTAAGATAAATTCAAAATTAGGTGATTTTATGAATATTGGACTAAAATATATTAGTTGTCTACTTGTGCTTTTTAGTTTTCTGTCAATAAAAGCCGTAAGCGAAGAGGAACAAAAAGCCCTAAATCTTAAGCTAGAAAACGCCATACAGACGCAAGATACTGAAATAGTGCGAGGGGTACTAGATGAGGGTGCTAACGCTAACGCTCTTTCATCAAATGAGCAGCCTCTTATTATTTTAGCAGCCCAAAGAGGTTCTTTACCTATAGTTGAGCTTTTATTGCAACATGGTGCAAGCATTAATACCTCCATAATAAATGAGCGCCAAGTCATAACCCCACTTTATGCGAGTTTGAGAAATCGAGTCCCAGAAAGTGGATCAGCAACAGACGCACTAGAGTGGTACATTGCTCGTGGAGCAAACCCCAATATCCATAATGGCGCTGATCGACTAACATCAATTACGCAAGATAGATGGCGGGAACGATATCGCTATCTATTTAGTCATGGTTTAAGACTGAGCGGTAATGATTTACGAGATGCAGTTACGCGAAATATGGTGCATTTGATATATCACGATAGGCCCTTATTAGAACACACAATTTTGCAAGAACAAGAGCTTGCTCAGGCAGTTCTAACAGAGCTTCACCACACAGCCCTTCATGATGAGTTGACAGAACGTAATCTGGTTGATATCAACGAAGCCCTTTTGCTGTCCATAGCTCAAGACAACCCTGTTGTTTTTAATAACATCCTTAATATGTTTGGAACCATTGCTTCCTATGAAGCCGAAGGTTTAGTTTTAGATCTAGGCCCAGCTCTTGTTTTAGCGGCTCTTGTTGGCAACGATTACGCTCTGAGCCAAATAAGCAACTACTTTTTAATCCCTTGGGCGAGTAGGCCACAAGACTTTACAAGCTTGCTCAATGAAAGCCTATTGGTAGCTATTTTGCAAAAGCATGCAGAAACAGTCGCAAAAATCTTATCGATCGCTGCGAGTAAAGGAATATCTTTGAGGCTCGAGAATGCTCTGCAAATAGTTACTAGTATTCTTGAAAATTGGGGTTTAACACCTAGTGAACGAGATGGTCTTGAAAATATACGTACGCTTTTAAGAGAAAGGCACGAAACAACTTCTGTTTCGGGAGCTCTTAGCAACATAGCCCTAGTTTTACCGCTGCTTACAGAAGCTTTAAAAGAAACTACGTTTCAGAAATAGCTTCCTAAGCCGTATATCGATTGAGCTTCCTGCCATGATTAAAAAAATCATCCATTAAAGAGGTATCTCTTTACTTGTCAAAACTTTGCCAGGTTTTGGGGGTATTCGCTCAAATAATTTCATTACCGAGTTTATTAAATCAGTAATATCGAATACCCTATCTTGTTGATACCACCCAGTAAAAGGTCCACGATCTATAGAATATAAGAATGCCTTACCTCTTTTGAGAGCTTCGATAGTACTTTGGATTAAGGGCGGAGTTTTTGGATTTTTGAGCCCTAATCTATAAGCTTGTGCTATAGCGTTAAGAGCCTCATTTAAGCTGAGCATGAAATGAGCTCGGATACGGAGTGTGTCATTAAAAAGAGTTCTCTGATTCTCGTTCAGCTGGTTAACCAGGACATCACATTGGTTTGCTACTTCTTGGAATTTTAACTTCGACGCGAGCGTGCCTTCAATTAATGCATCGATTTGATTTTTGGACAGGTTATCTTTTGGAACAATGTTAAAGGTGCGTCCTTGCACAGATTCTGTTCCAAGGTCAGTTAGCGGATTTGGATTAAATGCTTTTTTAAAGGATTTTACAAGCTGGCTAATTGCTTTTTGATAACGTAAGTCTTGAAACACATATTGCCTTTTAAATCCGGGTAAATCAGATTTTTTTTGGCTCCAGAAGGCATCAAAATATTCTTTATATAGGCGTGCGATTGTTTGGGCGCTATCATCACCAAAATAACGTCTACAAAAATCGAGTACAAAAATATCGGTGTTGTATTTTTCGAAATTCCACATCATTGCTGCATGGGCTGACAAACTCAGAAGATGCTCTCTTATGTTGCCAACATTAACGATAGAAAAGTAAACGGGACGAGCAAGCTTTTTCCGGAGATACCTAAAATTATCTTCCATTTTCCATGGTCCTTCTGCCTGTGCAAGATGCGAGCCGGTAGATGTAAACTGCAGATTCATGTAATATCCAACATTCATATCCAAGCTATTATCTTCAAATTTTTGAAGCTCTTTACCGGGGTAATGATCGCGCCGAGCCGCAACGAAGATCAATGTAACATTCGGACCTACTGGAGGCTGTATCATATTTTGATGATAGAGGTCCGCTACTTCATTATAAAGTATGGTTCGATATTCTTGGGGAACACCCATGATTTCTGCTACAAGCGCTTTTTGTCTAGCTAACATCTTAGTAATAATTTGACCCCGTTCTTTTGCCGAGCGCGGAGCATCCTTAAAGGTCTGCCAAAAAGGATTGTCTCCAGCACCACGAAATCCGAGTACCCAGACCATAGGAATTCCTGCTTTCTTGATCTGTTCTATTTTGTAACGCCAGAACTCTTCTATTTGTGCCTGATTTTTTAACAATAGTTCTGGAGGATTCATCTTTCTTACTGTTCTCCAGTAAGCATCCCATTGTTCGAAAGAACTGCCTAAGGGACTGTGATGGTGAGAAGTATTAACTAGCCCGTATGAATGTATGAGTTTTACCGTGGGAGAGACGCCAAACTCTCCAAAGAAATCATACTTATCTGTATCGAGCCATTCTATAACGTTTAACTTCAGCCTCAGTGCAGTCTCAAGCCATATCTCATTATTTTCCTTCGATAATTTTCGCCAAGGGGCTATTAAGTCCATATCGTTAAGAAACCAGCCACGATATTTAACTTCTGGGGATGGATAGGTAAGATTGAGATTAAGTGGAATGGTGATTTTTTTTTCAGGTGCCCACCCTGCAAAAAACCATAAAGGTGGAACACCCAGTACTTTTTCGCTAAAGGTATAAATAGCGTAAATAGTACCGCGAGTATCCGATCCGTGTAAGACGATGTGCTCTACGCCATTGAGCGAATGACTGTAGACTCGATGAGCCTCCCAACCTCTCATCGGTTCTAACAAAGTATCTTTTTTTGAATTAAGGATAATAATGCCAGGAGAAGTTATTGTACTTAATGGTTTTACTAAAGATTTTTTGCCTAGCACCTTCTTTATATCTCTTTTGAGTGCTTCAATAGCTTTATACTCAGGGTCCTTAGGTAATAGAGAAGTATACAGTACGATATCACTATCCAGTATGCGATTTTGCCCTAGAACGATAGACGGTAACAGAAAGAGGAAATAAAGTCCAAAAAGCGAGATGGTACTATTCTTAATCGACTTGAAGTATCCCATTAATAGCCCTTCGGTTCCATTACTAGAGATAAGCTAACAGCTAAAGCATCTAGATATCAATACGTGTAGCTTACCTGCCTTAAAAAGAGAAGGTCGGGCCTGGACTACCCGAACGGGTCTTTTTACGGTACACTTACTAGAAAAAGACTCAAAGGGACTCTATGAGCCAATTACCGGACATTACGACGCAGTTTTCTGAGTGGTACCTTGACGTTGTGTATAAAGCTGGCCTTGCCGATCACGCACCAGTACGCGGTTGTATTGTTGTTATGCCTTATGGGTGCGCTTTGTGGGAGCGTATAACCTGTGTGCTAGATGCAAAAATTAAAGCCACAGGCCATCATAACGCACTCTTTCCCTTACTCATCCCTGAATCTTTTTTAAAAAAAGAAGCGCAGCATGTTGAGGGCTTTGCGCCCGAGCTTGCAGTTGTGACGTATGCGGGAGGTAAGGAGCTTGAAGAGCCACTCGTTGTTCGGCCTACCTCCGAAACTATTATACATTACATGTTTGCGCGCTGGATTAAGTCATGGCGCGATCTACCCATGAAAGTCAACCAGTGGTGCAGCGTTGTTCGTTGGGAGATGCGTACACGTCCCTTCTTCCGCACAACTGAGTTCTGGTGGCAGGAAGGGCACACAGCGCACGAGACTGCAAAAGAAGCCGAAGAAGAAGCCCGATTGATGCTTGAGCAGTACAGAGATCTTATACAAAATTATCTTGCAATACCTGTTGTAGCGGGCCTTAAATCAGAATCTGAACGCTTTGCCGGCGCTGATAAAACTTTTACCCTTGAAGGCATGATGCCCGATGGCAAGGCTCTTCAAATGTGCACATCCCATATGATTTCACAAAACTTTGCTCGTGCTTTTGGCATGGCCTACCAACACAGGCAGGGCGGCGTATCGTACCCATACCTTACAAGCTGGGGCCTTACTACACGTGTGATAGGTGCTCTCATCATGACACATGGAGACCAAAAAGGGCTTATTATTCCTCCCGCTATAGCACCAATTCAGGTTGTGATTGTGCCAATTTTTAAGCAAGAATCGCGACACGCCGTGCTAGAAGCAGCGCAAAAAATTTCTGACGAATTAAGCAAAACATGCCGTGTGTTTGTAGACACTGACGCTGAAGAAACACCCGGTGCTAAGTTTTATAAATGGGAGCTTAAAGGTGTACCTTTGCGTATAGAGCTTGGTCCACGAGACCTTGCAGAGGGTAAAGCAACACTCATAAGTCGTATCGACACGAACGTTAAAAAAACGTATCCTTTATCTTCGTTGACGGAAATTGTTTTACAAAAACTTGCAGACATCCAAAAAGAGCTTCTTGAAAGAGCTACCAACAAAAGAGACAAGCTGTGGCATAAAGGGGACACTTTAGAAAACATGGTGCCCGCGCTGGAAAAGGGTGGCTTTCAGCAAGTTGCATGGTGTGGCAAGTACGATTGTGAGCTTAAGCTTAAAGAGCATAAAGCAACTATTCGCTGTAGGCTTTCGGGTAGTACCGCTCCTGTTTGCTTTGCTTGTAGAGCACCTACGACCGGCGATGTGCTTGTTGCACGAGCTTATTAATGTTGTATACCTTAAATATGTGAGTCTTTTTATGGAAAAACGCTTTGTTATTGACCAAAAACAGTTACTCAACTTGCTCGCTTCAATGCAACCTATCTGCACAAAGCGAAGCACGGTAGACACAACAAGCATGATCCTTTTTCAAGCGGGCTATAAAGAGCTTGTTTTAAAAAGCACCGATCTTGAAATCAGCCTACAAGCAAGCTGCTTACTGAAAGAAAGCTCTCTTACTGAACCGGAACTCTTTCTTGTGCAGGGAAAGCGTATATTTGAAGTAGTAAAAGAGCTTGAAGGCCCGATTGAATGCTCGCTTATAAATAATCAGCTTGTGCTTGAAGCAAGCTCTGTCACGCTTAGCTTAAATGTGCGCGAGGCGCATGAGTTTCCACCATTTCCTGAACGCATTGAAAATCTCATGCACTTGGATGCTGCAGTCTTTCTTAAGGTGCTTGACAGTGTCGCGTTCCTTATCCCACAAAACAACACAAACGCTGCACTCAATGGACTTCTTCTAGAAATTGCCCCAGATAAGCTCACCATGACAACGACAGACGGCCACTGCTTAGCCCAAGTACGTTCACCACGTTATACACTGCCTACGCGACGTACATGGCTTTTACCTCGACGGGCCATTTTTGAGCTTAAAAAGATCCTTGAAACATATCAGGATCAAGCTATTTTTCTGGGTCTTTGTTCACAACAGCTTGTTTTTTCGGGCGAGGTTTTTAATTTCTTTACAAAGCTTCTGGCAGATCCATTCCCTCAGTATCAGAGCGTTATGGATAAAACAGCCTTTGTTCCCGCAACAATCGACCGCTCTCGCCTTATAAAAACACTTCGCCGCTCAGCCTGCCTTTTATCAGGACAGTTTCTGGCGACCAGGTTCGCATTTACAAAAGATGCATTACGCGTATCTCTTAAAAACAAAGAAGTGGGAACACTTGATGAAGCATTGCCTATCCAAGGAGCTTTACAGGATGAGCTTGATATACGCTTTTACGCGCCCTATCTTTTAAGCGGCCTACAAGCCTTTGCGTCAGAACAGCTTACCTTCTATCTACAAAACGGCTCAAAGCCGATTATTTTTGAAGCAGAGGACGCTGATATGCACCTAACATACCTCGTTATGCCAGTTGCACCGATGGCAGCATCGTAATTATGTTTATTACGTCGCTCAAGCTTAAAAACTTTCGCTGTTTTAGCTCGTATGAAGCGCATTTTACAGAGCCGGTCGTTCTTATTTGTGGTCCTAACGGCTCAGGCAAAACTTCGCTTCTTGAATCGCTCTACTATTCGTGCTATTTAAAATCATTCAAAACAAAAACAACGCGTGAGCTTGTAGGTGATAGTGCTGATGCTTTTTCTATTAAGCTCGATGTAGCACCGGTACTAAAAGAGACGAGTACTGCCGTAGCTCTTGGGTATAGCCCTGCTCGACGTATCGTAAAGCTTAATGATACACCACTAAAAGCGCATAAAGATCTTTTGGGGCTTTACCGGGTTATTGCTATTACGGACGAAGATCTTACGCTTATAAAGGGATATCCGGAGGTACGCCGTTCCTTTGTTGATCAGGCTGCAAGCTTGATTGATGCAACATACGCAAGCACGCTAAGAAAATATCTGCATATCGTCCAGCAACGTACAGCTCTTCTTGCAAGCCCTGTATTAGATAAAGAGTCATATGAGATATGGACAGCTCAACTACACGACACCGCGGATCATATACGCAATAAGAGAAGAAGGCTTTTGGCACTACTTGAGATAGAGGTCAATAAGCTGATTTCATTATTTTTTAATGGGTCACTTCAAAGTGTTAAGTTTTTATATGAGCCAAAAGAGTCCTCATATGACATCTCAAAGCAGGAACGCGCTGCTAAACGCACCCTTATAGGTGCCCACCTTGACGATTTTCAAATTGTGATACAAGCGGGCAATTCAGCCCGCTCATCACGCGCTTATGCTTCACGCGGCCAACAAAAACTACTTGCACTTCTTCTTAAAGTTGCACAGCCAGCAGTTACGCTTCCTCAATCATGCCTTTTTCTTCTGGATGATGTTGCATGCGATCTTGATTCCACCAAATTCGAACAGTTTGTTGACCTTATCGCATCCCACAATACGCAAATCATCATTACTTCGCCTCTTGTAAGTGCACTAGATAATCCATTATGGAAGCGCTACACGCCGCAAATAATTACCCTAGGCCTGTAACTTTTTGAACAAATGTTTCCATTGTTGGTGCTTGTATGAACTGATCACATATGTAGTAATAAAATGGGCAGCTATATGCAGTGTCCGAATGCTTGTGTGGCGTGATAAAGGCAGCTTTGGAAGTTTTAGTGGCTTTCCAAAGTTTTTCAAAATGGCTAGGCAAAACCATGCGGTCATCCTGCCCGTAAATAAATAAAATCGGAGTATCTGTCAGATACGGCAAATACTCCTCAATCGATACACGCGGCACGAGAAGTTTTAAAAGCATAAGAAGCGGTTGCCGGACTAATGCAAAGGCCAAAATCGATTTAATAAGGGCTGGAGCACCTCCATCCTGAGGATTAAATGGCAGCCATGGATCTAAGCTGATACTTTCTGCCAGAGCATAGAGTGAAAGCCAGCAACTGTCCAAAATAAGCTTATCAAATAAGCGCTTTCCTACCTTTTGAGCATTTACTTGAGCTTGAACAAAATGAAAATTACTGTAGCAATGTCCAAGGCAAACCTTCTGCTCATAATTCTTACGCTGCTCCAAAAAACGGGCAACAGCGCAGATCTCTTCCTCTTCTTGATAGATAAAGGTATCAAGCGGGCAAAGCCAAGTAGATCCATTTAATAAAAGAGGTAGCAACGTGTTCCAGCGATAATCAAACGTAATGATATCATAGTCAGAAAAAAATCTTGCTAAATGAACCATGGAAAGCTTATCACCAGGAAACCCCTGTCCTAAAATAAGCACTCTTGGGCTTTTTCGATCAAAAAAATACGCCTCGAAAGATAGGCCACTTTCAGTTTTTAAAGTAAGCAACTGCGGCTCCAGAATGCCTTGTAGAAGGCTTTGCGTGTATTGAGAAACCACTATGCTCTGTTTTTGAGTATCCGTCCTCAAAAAGTACCCACTTACGTCGCACTGCGCGCTAAACACACCAAGCAAAAAAATACCAAGCGCCCAAAACATCAAAATTCCTTAAATCGATATATTCATAAAAGTACCATAATGATAGGTAACTGTCACAATTGCATTATTTTGCAAAATGTATATTATTATTTAAAAATTAACCAATGAAGATACTAAGGGCATTATGTAAAACTTACCCTTCTGTGTGCAGTATTCTCAAAACAAAGACTTTCTATTAGCCCATCCATTCCTTTGCCTCTCGTATCAAACGCTTTGAGTATCTCTTGAGCGCCCGTTTCATTATCTGCTAAAATGCTTTGTCAATAAAAATGCCTAGCACCTAAGTCAAATATAAGCCAATTAAAAAGCCTTTAAGCTATGGCTCTCAGAGAAAAGGAATAACCTTGTTTTACAACTACACAAAACATAGTATTGGTATAGTTCTTTTTAGCTTTAGCATTTTAAGCAACTGCCAGAGTGATTTAGCTTATCCTCAAGCCTATAAAGACATAGCGAAAATTATGAACTGGAAAATCGGCGTGTGTGTAACGGCATACAATCGTCCAACCTATTTTAGACAAACATTAGCTGCATTCGAGTTAAATCCAGAATCAGAGTCTTTGCCTTTTTTCTTTATACTCGATGGGGGACCAAAGGCAACGCAATTTGAGAATAAAGAATTGATCGTTAATTCTAAAATAAAAAGTAAAGAAATTATATACCGAGATCGTAATTATGGCTGCGGAAGAAATATTATCGATGCGCGCAGATTCATGTTCGATTGGTGTGGCTTTGAAATAGTTTTTTTCTTTGAAGACGATTTAATCGTAAGCTCTTCATACTTCTCAGTACTCAAAAATATCTATAACTGGTCGCGGCGCTTTCAAAACATTGGCGTTGTTCAAGGCTGGAATAAATGCTTGTTAACGTATGAAGAAAAAATACCTCTAGCAAAGCATATTAAGGAGTTACCTGGACCTATTGCAGGAAGTGGAGCAGATTTATGGGGATGGGTCCTTCATAAGGACGCGTGGCGCAGCATCAAGCCCATACTTTATGCTTTTGAGAAACTGTTCTTAAAAAACATAGATTACTGTGCGCGAGACCATAAAACGATACGGTCTTGGCTTATTTCTACCATTCCTCCTTTGCTGATCGAAAAAAAATGTCCTGTACTTCAAGACCCCAATAAACAGTGTCCAAGGATGCATAAAAATATCCCGCGTTATGGTCTGCCCGCTGATCTCTCCATTTTGACATCAAATTATTCGAGCCAAGACGCAGTGACTCTTCTTGCTCTCGCCATAACCGGCTACAAACGCTTAGCTACAACCGTTAATCGTGTGATCTACATAGGTGCAGATGGCGTCCATTTTTTTCCTGCTTTGTGGAAGAGCTTAGGATATGATCAAATGCACCTTGATGAAATGCCGGAAGACGCCTTAATACAAGATTTTGAATTGACCTAATGCTGTTTAGGCATGACCGTTTGGTACCATTTTAAAGATCTCCACAAAAGTACCGGTATTCAAGTAGTTTTCTTAGCAAATCCTTAAGATACACGTTTTCTTGAACGGGGGTAGATATAAACTGCTGCGTATGAAAAAACAGCATTAATGAAAGCCCTAGATACCAATCAAATAGCATCTGTCCAATATAGCCAGACATTAAAGACGCTCTCTCAAGAATAGTACAATTTTAAGAACGATTCTCATCTGGACTGATCTGGAAGCATTTTATAAATTTCGTTATGTTGACAAATAAAATAAAACAAGTAATCTAAGACATGAAAAGATTGAAAAAACTCTCTTTTCAACTTTAATTAGGCTTCATTACTACTCTCCTTTTTCCACCATACTGACGCCAGTCAGTATGGTGGTTTTTTTGTGTCCAAAATGAGTAGACTACAAAAAGACAAAGCTAATAAAGGTTTTTTATGCTGCTCATCGCTCTCCTGTTCCTGCTCAATACGAGTTATACTGCAGGCCTCGCACTAAAAGCCCTTTCTTCTACTACGGAAGTTTTAAAAGCCTCAGAGGAGCACAAAGACAAGATATGGTGGCACTACTGCTTTCCCGTCGCAGGCATATATACTCATCCTCGCTATTTTCCGCCACGTTATACCTTTATACCCCATCAGTATTCACTGGAAATACTTGCCCCTAAAAAAGGGCTTGGTATTCGAATCGTTATGATCGACGTAAAAAAGCAACCCAACGCTGATGTAACAAAAAATCCCCTTTCGGGACATGCAGCGCACGCTTATTCGCTCATAAAGCGAGAATGTAAGAGCGATATCGTGTGCTTATACTTAGAGAAAAACGATAAAGCTTCTCTCCTTAAAGCTCTAGATAGTGCTGCGGCTTTAAAGCCTGATATACTTCTGCTCAATCTTAAGCTTGACGACAACATAAATCCAGATACGCCTCTGTCACAGCTTCTCAACGCGCGCTTAAAATCATTTTCATACGTTGTCGCAGCAGCGGGAAACGACGGCAACTCCCAAATTGCCTACCCAGCACGATTTGAAGGAGTAACGTTTTCTGTCGGGGCATTTGGCATCAAAGAAGAAAGCGAATCATACTTTCCAACACCGTATGTGCCCTCTTTTTCGCAGCGTGAACCTCAAAAGGGGCCTACTTTCTTAGCCCCCGGGGTACACGTACTTTCAAAAGCCGACCCTTCAGATTGGTATCTTACTATGAGCGGCACATCAACGGCAGCTTCGATGGTTGCACTGATGCTTGCACTTTTTCTGGGTGAATATAAGGAAGTACTCACCAAAGAAGAAAGCATCCAAGTTCTTACAGCTTCCTGCGTGCTACCAGCACCTACAAAAGAGTGGCTATCGGCCTCGATAAACGGCATTCTTGACTGTAGAACTGCGCTTTTTATAGGGCTTTGCGCTTCTAAAATGAAAAAAAGATGCAAGCTGCCTTTTACTGAAAGCGTAGAAGAGATTAAAAAGTATCTTTCTGCGACAAAACCGTGCCCATTTACCGATTTTCTATCCCATGCTCGACAATCTGCCGCTAAAGGACTATGCGCTACTGCCGTCCTGCCGACTTCTTTTCATATAAAAACTCTCGTTAGAAAGCGGCAATATCAGAGGTCTTAAGTTTTTCTTCTTTTACCCAGTCCGTGAACTGTATGTCATACACCTTGGTAACATTGCGGTGTTTCTCCTTAGCCTTACATCTTGCCATTAGCTCGTGCGCAAGTATCTTGCTATCCGTTTGAGTGGGATAAAAAATTATCGGTTGTAAACGACAAGATCTTTAATTGACATTTTCTTATCGCTTGACTAGAGTGACGCCTGGATAAACTTCAAGTTAAAAATTTTTGTAATAAAGATGGAGAGAAAAGGAAAACATACCCATTATAAATTACATGTTCGACTGTATAAATAAAATGGTGGCTTGTGAAAATTACAATTTTACTCTGCACAGTGGCATCTCTTTTAGTAAATCTACGATCTAATGCTACATGTTCTCTGCAGTCAGGCACTTCGTATGCTTTACCTGCTGGATCTACGGGGCCTAGTGCAATAGCATTTTCGCCTTCAGGCAGCTATGTGGCTATTGCTAATGACAACTCCAATGATGTGACCGTATTTCAGATATCAGGCGGAGGAACCTTAAATGGAGGCACTTCGTATGCTTTGCCCGCCGGCTCTACTCATCCCTTCTCAGTAGCATTCTCGCCAAATGGCACATACGTAGCTACTGCTAATTATTTCTCAAGCGATGTCACCGTGTTTACGGTAGGAGCGGGAGAAACCTTAAGTGGTGGTACTTCATATGCTTTACTTGCTGGTTCTAACAGCCCCTACTCAGTAGCGTTCTCACCAGATGGCACATACGTGGCCACTGCTAATGGCTCAAATAACGTAATAGTGTTTACGGTGGGGTCAGGTGGAGCTTTAAGCAATGGTACCTCGTATACCTTACCTGCTGGTTCGACGCCACCCATCTCAATAGCGTTCTCACCTGATGGCACGTACCTCGCTACTGCTAATTCTTTCAGTGGCTCTACTAACGGAAGCGTAACAGTATTTACGGTAGGAGTAGGAGGAGTATTAAGCAATAGTACCTCGTATGCTTTACCCGCTGGTTCTATAGATCCCGTTTCAGTGGCTTTTTCGCCTTCTGGAGCGTATTTAGCCACTGCTAATGGTGCCGCTGGGTCTACTAGTGGGGACGTAACCGTATTTACGGTGGGAGCAGGAGGAGTTTTAAGTAATGGTACCTCGTATGCTTTACCCGCTGGCTCTAGAGATCCCAATTCAGTAGCGTTCTCACCAGACGGCTCATATCTCGTGACTGCTAACAACTTTACTCCAGGAAGTAGTGTAACCGTATTTACGGTAGGAGCTGGAGGAGCCTTGAGCAATGGTACTTCATACGCATTACCAGCTGGTTCTGTAAACCCCGAATCAGTAGCATTCTCGCCTTCTGGCGCGTACGTGACTACAGCTAATTACGGCTCTAATGACGTAACAATATTCGACATACTCGGATGTGTTACTACTACAACAACCACGCCCACAACAACAACCACCTTTCCAATAACAACTACGCCGCGCCCTACAACTATAAGCAGTACTTCGGCTCGGCTTAACAGCGTATCGTCTCGTGTTATTTCTCTTATATACGGCTTTTTAATGAGTAAGACAGAGTAAGAGTTAACCCGTCTACGATTTAGAAACTGTTCAGGCTTATTTGGGAGGGGCGGATAATAATAAATATATCTTGCTCTCCTAAACTCCAAGATATCATCGTGTTTACGGTAAGAAGAATCTTAGCGGTAGCACACTAATGATTTTACCTTCAGGCCAATAAAAATGATCCTAGTGTGCCTCATGAGTCTCAGGCCACGTTGGACAAAAGATATTTTTAATTGCTCCAAAAAAGACCTTCAAGGACTCTTTCAATCCTTGAAGGTCTCACGCTAGCGCTGAAGCCACAGAGAGGTTATAGATGAGTTAACACTCTTACTCTGTCGCCCTTTCTTCGTTTAAGAAGCGCATATAAGAGAAAATACTAGACAATAGACTGCTAGTAAGAGCCGAAGTACCGCTTATAGTTGTAGGGCGTGGCGTGGTTGTTATTGGAAAGGTGGTTGTTGTTGCGAGCGTGGTTGTACTGGTGGTTGTTGTTGTGGGCGGTGTGGTTGTTGTCGTGGTCGTGGTTGTTGTAGTAGTGACACATCCGAGTATGTCGAATATTGTTACGTTGGCTGAGCCATAATTAGCTGTAGCCAGGAATAAGTTATAAGGTAAGAACGCTGCTGAGAAAGGATTTGTAGATCCAGCTGGTAAAGCATACGAGGTACCACCACTTAAGATTCCTCCTGATCCTACCGTAAATACGGTGACATCAGTTGATCCATCATTAGCAGTAGCTAAGTACGAACCATCTGGTGAGAACGCTACTGAAAAAGGACTGAGAGAACCACCAGGTAAAGCATATGAGGTACCACTGCCTAAGCTTCCTCCTACTGTAAACACGGTGACGTCAGCTGAATTGCTATTAGCAGTAGCTAAGTATGCACCAGACGGTGAGAATACTACTGATTGAGGGTGGCTAGAACCAGTAGGTAAGGTATACGAAGCACCGTTGCTTAAGGCTCCTCCTGACCCCACCGTAAATACGGTTACGTCATTGGAAATAAGATTAGCGGTGGCAAGGTATGTGCCATCTGGTGAGAACACTACTGAGTAAGGTTCTCTAGAGCCAACGGGTAAAGCATACGAAGTACCATTGCTTAAAGTTTCTCCCGCTCCCACCGTAAAGATTGTTACGTTGTTGGTGCTTAAATTAGCACAAGCCAGATACGTGCCACTTGGTGAGAACGCTACTGACTGGGGACTAGTAGAACCGGCGGGTAAAGCGTATGAAGTGCCACCACTTAAGACTCCCCCGCCTGATATTTTAAATACAGTCACGTCATTGGAGTTGTCATTAGCAGTAGCCACATAGCTACCTGAAGGCGCGAATGCTATTGCACTTGGCCCCGTAGATCCACCAGGTAAAGCATACGAGGTACCACCACTTAAAACTGTCCCTGTTCCTACTGCAAAGACGGTAACATCGTTTGAGCCATAATTAACAGTAACTAGGTATGCGCCGGAAGGGTTGAAAACTGCTTGGTAGGGATTCGTAGAACCTGCAGGTAAAGCATATGAGGTAGCACATGTAGCACTAGATTGTAGATTTACTAAAAGAGATGCTACCGTGCAGAGTAAAATTGTTATATTTTTCATAAAGACTCTCATTTTTATAAGTTACAAGCACAAAATTTTAGTACATCGCATTTATGGATTTATTGGACCGCCTTTCCTCTCTCCTTTCTCCTTTGGTAGTGGTCAAGTTACTAAGTATCTTTTATGTGTGGATTCTTTCTCTTTTCTTCACCATAAGTCGATCTTTGCTAATGATACTCAGGAAGAGCAAAAATCATAATTCGCCTTTATTCTTCAAGGAATCATGTTGCTAGATCTATTGGTGTTTGGAACGAGTCTTCCTCAAATACCTTAATCAAATTTTGCCCCTTGGTAAGACTTAAAGAGGTAAAAAAGTATTATAGACGTAGTTATGTGCGACGATTGCCAGCGAGAGTTGACAGTAACAAAATGCTGACCATTGGATAAAATGCTACTGAATGGGGATTCTATATTGCACAGCAGTATGCCGAATAGAATTCATCACATCCCCTTTAATGCAAAAAATCGTCCACCCAAAGATATACCATTTTTATAACCAGTCAAACAAATGTTACAGATTCTTAAAGTCGATTCATGAAAATAGCGACTTTATTATTCTTCTGCTCCACTTTTAACCGCAACCTATGCTTCAAAAGCTGCAAGCCAACCATGCTAAAAAAGGATTTACTTCTTCTACTATTATCAAAGTATAAGTATACTAATATAATTATCTTGGATACATGGGAATTATACATGGTACAGTACTTAGGCCTCATGCAGTACGTATTAGATCATGGCATTGAGAAAGACGACCGCACAGGTACGGGCATCCGTTCTGTCTTTGGTTATCAAATGCGCTTTGATCTAAAAACACATTTTCCGCTCGTCACCACAAAAAAAGTACACCTTAAATCCATCATTCACGAACTTCTCTGGTTTTTAAAAGGCGATACAAATGTACGCTATTTACAAGAAAACGGCGTCACTATCTGGAATGAATGGGCAGGCCCAAATGGAGAGCTCGGGCCTGTCTACGGTGCTCAATGGAGATGTTGGCAAACATCTGGCCAAAAGACAATTGATCAAATAAGCTGGGTTATCAATGAAATAAAAAAGAACCCATCTTCAAGAAGACTTATCGTGAGCGCCTGGAACGTAGCACAGCTTGATCAGATGGCTCTCGTACCTTGTCATGCATTTTTTCAATTTTATGTTGCAAATGGGATGCTTTCCTGTCAACTCTATCAACGCTCTGCAGATATTTTCCTCGGCGTTCCCTTTAATATCGCATCATACGCCCTTCTTACACTTATGGTTGCGCAAGTATGCAACCTAAAACCCGGAGAGCTTGTTCACACGATAGGCGACGCACACCTTTACCTCAATCACTTAGACCAAGCTCGCCTACAACTTACGCGTTCACCACTACCTCCACCTATCATGAAAATCAATGCTGCAAAAACATCTATTTTTGATTTTACGTATGACGACTTTACGCTCTGCGATTATCAGTTCCATCCGGCCATTAAAGCACCGGTATCCGTATGATAATCTCAATCATCGCAGCTATGGACGAAAACCGAGGCATAGGAATCCAAAATAAGCTGCCTTGGCACCTACCCGGAGATCTTAAAAGATTTAAAGAGCTCACTCTAGGGCACCACATAATCTTAGGCAGAAAAACATTCGAGTCCATCGGAAAACCTCTGCCAGGAAGAACATCCATCATAGTCACACATCAAAAAGAATATACTTTGCCAGGTTGCCTAATCACCCATTCTCTAGAAGAAGCTCTTGAAATGGCCCGCTGTGCGGGCCAAAGCGAAGTGTTCATAGCGGGCGGAGCTCAGATATACGCTCAAGCACTGCCAATAGCACATAAGATCTATCTAACTGTTGTTCACTCAATTGTACAGGCAGATACCTTCTTTCCTCACATCGATGGTTCTTGGAAAGAAGTAGAATCATCGTTCTATAGAGCAGATGAGAAAAATAAGTATTCTTTCACCTATAAAATTTTTATTAAGGGATAAGAGAGCATCTTCATCAACCGAGATACCAACCCGGATAATATCATTCGTTACCGAGTAGAGACTGTCAAGTATTGCAAAACAGAAACTTGATCGAAATCGGAGCGTGTGGTTTTTCAATTATGCTTTGGTTAGAAATTTAGGAACGCTCCCTAGATAAAAATTATTCTATTTCTGTCTTCGTGCCTATGTAACGAGCTAAGTAAGAAGAAGAGTAGTTTTTGTCATGAGGCCGGAGGTACGTGGTTTGCCCGACAAACGCACCCACAACTTTAATAAGGGGCCACTGCATGGTATACAAGACTGCTTTGTGTCATTATGGAATTGACTTTACAGAGTGCTCGATGACTCTTCTCCGCTAAAATTAACACTGCCTGTAGAGCGATCTCCACGCAAGTACTTATACACCAAAAAACCAACTACGCTTGTTCCCGCCGCTAAAACAGCAAGACCGACAGGAACACCTATAGTGGTTCCTATAATAACGCCTAAAGGTAGATTGCTACCACCATCTCCTGTGCCTGTACTACCGAGTATCGGAAATACTGAAACGTCATTTGATATAAGATTTGCTGTAGCAACGAAAGCACTTCCGTTATTTGCTGGCCAAAAAGCAAGTGCTATACAATCTGTAGAATTGTCAGGCAAAGAATAAGAAGAATTACCGTGACCTAACGTATTACTGGCAAGAGTAAAGATGGTAATACTATTTGATCCACTATTAGCAGTAGCAAGATAGGCCCCATTCGGTGAGATTGCCAATCCCTGAGGATTGAGATCCCCCTGCGGTAATGAGTACGAGATTGATCCACTGAATACCCCTGAGCTTATAGTAAAGATCGTTATATCGTTTGAACCGCTATTACTCGTAGCAAGAAATAAATCACTATTCAAATTGGGTAAAAAGACGATTGACTGGGGTTGTTTCGATCCAGCCGGCAATGGTTCAGATATGCCATTATTTAATACCCCACTTACTATTTGAAAAAGCGTTATGTCATTTGAGCCAGCATTGGCTGTCGCAAGATAAGTGCCATCTGACGTAAAAGCTACTGCTGTGGGATTTGAAGATGCGCCAGGTAATGCATAAGAAAGAGCCCCGACCAATGAGCCTCCAACAACGTTGAATAGTGTTACATCGTTTGAGCCTCTATTTGCTACTGCAAGATAAGCACCATTTGGCGAGAACTCTACCGAGGCTGGATTCGTCGAGTTTGCTGGTAATGCATATGACTGAGGTCCTGTTAATTGTCCTGCCGTTACTTTAAAGAGCGTAATATCATTTACATTACTATTGGCTGTTGCTAGATACGCTGTATCAAATGAGAAGGCTACTGAAGATGGGTGTGACGAGTTTGATGGTAATGGGTATGATGTCCCCAAACTAAGCTTAATCAAAGTATTACTGTTATCCACGGTAAAAAGAGTAACATCGCTGGATTTATAGTTTGCTGTAGCAAGATACAGTCCATTCGCTGAAAAAGCTACTGAATCTGGTTCAGCAGAGCCAGATGGTAATATATATGAAGTCCCTGTATTGGAAGATTGAGTGGAGCAGCTAAGCGTAAAAAGCGTCACATTAGCTGAACTATAATTAGCAATAGCACAATATGAACCATTTGGTGAAAATGCAACGTCAACGGGTTGTGTGGAACCTGACGGTAATGCATAGGATATACCTCCACTCAGTACCCCTCCTGCCCCAACACTAAATACTGTCACATTAGCTGAACCCACATTAGTAGTAACAAGGTATTCGCCATTTGGTGAAAATTCTACTGAAGCGGGAGTTGTAGAACCTGACGGTAATGCATACGATATACCTCCACTGAGTACACCTCCTGCTCCAATGTTAAATACTGTCACATTGTTTGAAGTGTTATTAGCAGTAGCAAGGTATGCACCGTTCGGTGAAAATGCTACTTTTGAAACGGGATTTATAGAGCCAGAGGGTAATGCATAGGATATGCCTCCACTGAGTACGCCTCCTGCTCCAACACTAAATACTGTCACATTGTTTGAGGTAGTATTAGCAGTAGCAAGGTATGCACCATTTGGTGAAAACGCAACTGAAACGGGTTTAGAACCTAACGGTAATGCATAGGATATGCCTCCACTCAGTACCCCTCCTGCCCCAACACTAAATACTGTTACATTAGCTGAACTCGCATTAGCAGTAGCAAGGTATGCGCCATTTGGTGAAAATTCTACTGAATAGGGAGCTGTAGAACCTGACGGTAACGCATAAGATATACCTCCACTGAGTGCGCCTCCATCCCCAACACTAAATACTGTCACATTATTTGAGGTAGTATTAGCAGAAGCAAGGTATGCGCCGTTTGGTGAAAATGCTACTGAATAGGGAACTGTAGAACCTGACGGCAATGCATAGGATACGCCTCCGCTGAGTACGCCTCCTACCCCAACGTTAAATACTGTCACATTATTTGAATTTTCATTAGGACAAGCAAGGTATGCACCGTTCGGTGAAAATGTTATTGAAAAGGGATTTATAGAACCAGAAGGCAATCCGTAAGTAATACCTGATAATGATGGACAAACAGCACGGATCACTGAACTTATAGAAACAAGCGCTAAAATTAAAAAAATAGATGCCGTAGAGTTACGAATAAGAATCATAAGTATTCATCTCTAAATTAAAAAACGATCCCTGGTATTTTATTGTTTCAACATACCAATATTTCGGCCCTGTTGATTTCCAACGTATCATAGCTTAAAAAACTACTCTTTCAAACTCTTTTTCAAAAGTAGTCTGCGAGAAAACAAGAACCTTCTCAACCGCTTGAGTCCTTTTATCCCGTAATGCTGAAATTACCGGCACAGCAATGGTTGAAGCGACATTTCAGGGAAATTTCAAACGTGCAAAACTATTACTTGACCATAACGCCGATGTCAATCGAAAGAGCGCAACAGGTATAACACCACTTTGGGCGTCAATAATCTTTATTCAACCCGAGATGACTGAACTTTTTTTGTCTCATGGAGCAACAATTACCCATGAAGATATAAAGAGGGCACATGAGATGGCACTTGATGGCAAAAATAAAAAATCAAAAGAGATCGTAGACATACTTGCTCGATATCCGAAAAATATCGCTGGCTCAGCAACTTTCCCTTGGGCCAAACTAACATATTTGCCCTAGGCCTTTTTATTATGTGGCTCGCGCAAAAATGTTTTGCTGCCATTACGCTGTTCTCTAGCCAGCCAACAGCAACGGATCAGACACTAAAACATAGGCAATCTGGCTAACGTAAGACGCATTCGTTACTCATCCATCCTCATTATGCGCGCAGCGCACCACAAAAACCACACCATCACCAGGACCCTCCACAAAACACCCTCGGTTCGCCAACAAGGTCGAAGAATCGCACCCCATCGGGGAAGATCAAAGACCGCGACAGCGCGAACCGCAATCAAGAAATATCCAAAGCAAGAACCGATAAAGATTTCAGAATATTAAAATCATAAAGCCTCTGGCGAAAATGATTAAACCAAGAAGCCTCCAACAAATCAGAACTACATTCAATCCAAAGAAAATCATAATAAAAAGCATTCAGTAAATAGTCATCAATAGACGAAGAAGAAAAGTCAGTACAAGAAAAAAGCTCAAAATAAAGAGGCGTAGCTAAAGTAGGTAAAGCAGAACTATCGAGAGCTAAAAACGCAACAGATGAAAACATCGGAAATACAGAAATTAACGATCCAATAAGCTCCCGAGAACGGCAAATATCAGACGTATACATCGTATGATACCCAGAAGTCAAAAAAATATTCTGAAGAGCAAGAATATCACAATCCGACAAAAACGAAGAATTTCTAGCTACATGGCGCATTATAAGCTCCCCACAAAGCATACAAACAGCACCATAAGCCAAAAAGAACTTAAAAAGCAAGAATAATAAATTTAGGATATTCTAGTTTGCCATAAACCGCACAACGCAAGCGAAAGAGCATCACTTACATCCATAGGACCAGTCGCATTAAAACCAGGCAAAAGTCTAGAAACAACCCAAGAAAGCTGCTGCTTATCCGCAGCACCATATCCCGTAAGGGCCAATTTAACCTCGCGCGGAGACAATTCATGAAGACGTAAATTATAACGATGAGACAACAGATAAAGAATACCTCGAACGTAGCCCAATTTAACAAACGCTTGAGCATTTTTACCCAAAAAAGGAGTCTCCAAAGAAAGATCTGTCACAGAAAATTGCTGAATTTTTGTCTCAAAAATTGAAAACAAAAAAGAAATTCTTTCAGGTACAGTCTGCTTAGAACTCATACGCACAGCACCGTAATCCAAAAGAACTACCTTACCCAGCTTATTCTCAACAATACCAAACCCACACGTCACTAACCCCGGATCGATCCCTAAACACACCATAAAAAAACCCTCACCATAACGGCCACAGTTTAATAAAAAAAAGCCTCAAGGACAAGAAGAAAACAAATTGAGAACCATCTAACATCAGAAGCAAACTGGGTAAAATATTGCAAAATGACAATTACTTTTGATAAAGTAAGATGAAGGTATTGCATAAAAAGAAGGAAAGCTACTATGAACCGTTATTCTATCTTGTGCATGTCCACACTCCTGTTAGTAAGCTACAGTGGTGCGGGCGCTAAAGAAGTAAAGCTAACAAAACAACAAGTTATAAACGCAAAATGCCAACAAGAGTGCAAACAAGGCGAAATATGCTGCGTCATACCAGAATACAATGATGATGATACTGATACGTTCGATACATACTGTGCTAAAACCTGCTACGTAGAGGATCCAGAAATCTCATAAAAAGAGCTAATCTGGCTGCTCGCAATCTTCAAACAGCGTAAATTCACGCTGATAGTTCATATAAATAGTACCAGTTGGACCATTCCTGTGTTTGCCGAGTATAAGCTCCGCAAGCGCAGGATTTTCACTGTGGGGATTGTAAACACAATCTCTATAAAGAAACATAATAAGATCCGCGTCCTGCTCAATCGCACCAGACTCACGTAAATCAGACAATAAAGGCCGCTTGTCAACCCGAGAATCAACAGCACGTGACAATTGAGATAAAGCAATAATCGGAATATGAAGCTCTTTAGAAAGTGCCTTAAGTGAACGCGAAATCTCAGACACTTCCTGGTGTCGATTCTCATGCTTTCTATAAGAATGAATAAGCTGTAAATAATCTATGACAAGAAACTGAAGACCATGCTCCTGACGAAGACGGCGCGCTTTAGCTCGTATGTCCATGATAGATTGCGAAGCCGTATCATCGATAAAAATCTTACGCTCAGCCAAATGAGCAGCAACATGAGTTATAGCTATCCATTGATCAGAATTAATCATAGCATTACGTATCGCATACTGCGAAACACGAGCTTCACCCGCCAAAAGACGAACAGTCAATTGCTCAGCAGACATCTCCAGCGAAAAAAAGCCAACACTATGCCCAGCACGTGCTGCATGATTAGCCAAAGAAAGCGCCAAAGCAGTCTTACCCATAGAAGGTCGCGCAGCAAGAACAATCAAATCCCCATTCTGAAACCCAGCAACCATCTCATCAAGCTTACGATACCCAGACGAAATGCCAGTAATATCCTTCGCCGACGATTTAATGTCAGTCAAAGTCTTAAAAGTACGCTTAATCCAAATGTTAAGCTGCACAAAACTTGCACCCGACCTGCGAGCAGAAAGATTAAAAATTGACCGCTCCGCCTCGTCAAGCACAGCCTCAATCCCTTTATCATTTTGGGCATAGCAGTTAGTAATAATTGCGGTGGCCCCATGAATAAGCTCTCTCAAAATAGACTTTTCTTTGATAAGCTTTGCATGGTGCTCCAAAAGCCCCATCGCAGGAATATCTTCCTGCAAAGCAATGAGATAAGACATGCCACCGGTAGCCGGTAAGACTCCTTGTTTATCAAGCCTGTCCTGCAACGTAATAAGGTCCATACGTTTGCGCTCATGCGCCAATTCACCCATAGCTTGGTAAATAAGCCTATGGGCAGGCACATAAAAATCATCACAATGCAAAATGCCGATTACCTCATGTAACCGCTCATCATTAAGTAAAAGAGCACCAAGAACCGCGCGTTCAGCCTCCTGATTAAAAGGCAACTGCCGGCCCAAAACTTTTTGAGAAAGAAGCGGCGCTTCTTCAATAGACTTGTTGTACATAAACCCTTAAAAAGTTAAGCTTGCTGCGCTACAACTTTAATTTTAACAATAGGGCACAAACGCGAAGAAAGCTTGATGGTAATAGGATACACACCCACTCTCTTAATAGATTTATCTAATAAAACTTGATTCTTTGAAACGGATATACCTTGAGCAGCAAGAAGGTCAACAATGTCGGTCGCCGAAATAGCAGCATAGAGCTTATCGTCGTCGTGCACCTTCTTCTTTATAGTAAGCGTAATAGATTTAAGACGCTCTGCTAAAATAGAAGTCTTAGATTCAATAACTTCTTCACGCTTTTCTATCACGCGAGTACGACGAGCAAAACCCGCCTCATTGGCCGCCGTTACCTCCACCCCAAGCTGGCGAGGAATGAGAAAATTACGGCCAAAACCCTCAGATACATCAATAATTTCTCCAGATATCCCCACCTTTTCCACGTCTTTCAACAAAAATATTTTCATGGCGATTCCCTCATCACAAGCACATGACAGCAATGCACTCGTAAGACCAAAAACAACAAAACTTTCTTTTAAGAATACTAGGTTTTAAAATTTAACCAAGAAAATCCTTACGCTCGAAAAGCGTAAGAAAGAGCCCCGTCAGAACGTAAAAAAATAACCAGAGAAAGCTCGCGCACTACTTCACCACCGTCAAGCAAAGAAATGGTTAAAAAAGTACGATCATTCTCCTTCTTTTCAACATGAATAATACCCTTAAAACCATCGAGGGACTCATGTTCGTGCTTACCTGTCGCCATAGTGCCGCAAAAAGCCAGACTATATGCAATAAGCTCATCCTCAAAAAATGCGTACCGCTGATCCCTGCAGTAAAGATGTAACCCTTCCACAAAAAATGATACTTGCTGGCTCAAATCAACCGCCAATGTACCCATCAAAAGAAACATTCCTAGAAGCATACTCAACAGATACATGCTTATGCTCGTAAGCAGGGAAAAAAGACGGTCATATCCCTTCCATAAGCGTTAAAACGCATACGCATTCCGTGAACAAAAAAACCGTCACCAAAAAGCTCAAAAGTGCCAAAGACTTTTTTAATAAGAACCTTGGAGGTCAACTTTTTGCCGTCACGCACTCGAAAAATAAGCCTATCATCTTTAAACACCAACTTCTTTAAAACATGCCCCTCACGCCACTGTATCATAAGACCATCTTGAGAAAGTGCCCAAAAATGCCTATCAGAGTGCGCCTTTTTAAGCACGTTTCCAATAAATGATAGGCTGTGCATGACAGAAAGAAAGCTAAACGAAGAGTTAGTCATCGCATAAAAAGACGAGTTTGCGTAAACCCAAAAAGAACTCATATAATAAAGCATTAGCGCGCCCACAAAAAGCGCACACAAAAACTCGAATAACACAAAACCCTTCTTCACCGGCAAATCCCCGTATAGATGGTAAAAGATTCACTCTTACCTTTGACCTCTAACGCCACTCTAGAAAACCTTCCTAATTGTTTGTAAGGTCGAACAGTAATCTCAAAACCATTCTCAGTTAAAGTAGTAATGCCTTCAACCATAAAACGTCCCATACATGAGCGCGCAGAAAGATACCCCAAAGCTCGCTCCTGAGCTTTACCCATCCTCTCAGTCATCGCCACAAAAAAAACTCCCCACGAACAAAAAGCTACACTCAAAAGCATGAGCGCAAAGACTACCTCCACCATCATAAAGCCACACCTCGGCTGTTGACTTTGGCTTGAGAGCATTCTAAAATTAAAAATAGACAATAAGAAAACCTTTCAAAATGCTTGAAGGAGTGCTACATGAAGTATACTACATCTGGAAAAGCTCTTGTACTAGTGCTCACCATGTATGTATTTGCTTGCATTGTTCCTGGCAGTTATGGCCAAGCACCTACGCCATCGTTCTCATCGATGCCTGATTTTAAGATCAGTGACTCCGAATTAAACAGCTTAGTCAGCTATCTTGAAAGTCTCGATGATAAAAAGCTTGAAGAACTCGAGCAATTAACAAAAAAAACGCTCGCTGACATGGGCATCGACTACGAGACATTGGCACCATTGCCGCAAGTACCAGAAAAACCAATCGAGTTGCCCGTAGAAGAAAAAAAGCCGGAAAGCCCCGCCACAAAATCAGAGATGGCGGCAGTTTCTCCAATGCTTATAAATAGAGCCAAAGAGATCATTAAAAACCTTATAGATGCAATAGAAGAGCTTCGTACTAAAGCTGCAACGACTTTAAGCTACGATGCTACGCTTAATAGATGGTTACCGGACCTTAATAGAATTGCATACTACCTACGCGTTGTTAATAAGGAAGTGCACTATAAACGCTTATCTGATCCAAAATTTGAGTCACTCTTTCAAGGCTTAGAAAAATTAAACAAGGCTATACGCACCTATAGCCCTACGTTATCTGCACCAATAACAAGGCCAGATAGCTACGAAGATCCTTACGAAATACTGAGTGTATCGCCATCTGCCACCAACGAAGAAATTGAAAACACCTATCAGGAACTGAGCAATTTTCAAAGTCCTAAGCTTATACAAGAACGCCTTACGCTCCAAGGTCGTAGCCAAGCAGAAATAGAAAAAGCAGTCCAAGAAGCAAGCATCAGCTTCGATTTCATAACCGATGCGTATGAAAAGCTTAAAGATCCAAAAAGCAGGAGACTCATAGATAGAGAATTACAAGCATATTATGCTGCAGAACGCACAACTTCTCGCTCACTAGAAAATGCACGGGAAGCGCTAGCCGCAAGCATAGGAGACGCCGTATTTAAAGATCAGGTGATCAACAAGCTCGAGCAGTTCTTAAAAGAATATGAACCCGCAGAACTTCAACAAAGGCAACAGATGGAAAAAGCCGAAGCACAAAGAGCTGCTGAGGCAAAAGAGATTGCAATCCACAAGGGCTACGACACGGGAAAAACTCAAATCGTAAAGACTCGCCCGACTCGCTTACCGTGGGAAGGCCTTGATTTTCTTAATCCCACCCCTCCACCATCAAGCCCAAAAGCACCAGCACAACCAAAAGAAATAACACCAACACCAGAAAAAGGTGCAGCTTCAGAGGCTAAAAAACCTACTCCTAAAGGAGGGGGAGGTAAAGGTGGAAAGAAAGAGGAAAAAAAGGACAAGGACAAGGGCGAAGACAAAGATAAAGACAAAGAAAAAAAAGAGGATAAAGACGAGAAGGGCAAGAAAAAAGACGAAAAAAAGGACAAGGATAAAGATAAAGATAAGAAAAAAGAAGAACTTTTTGACGTACTTGCTCTACAGATTCTTGAACTTGACGAATCATTATCGCGCTTTAATCAAAAATTTGACAGAGATTTCTTTCTACAGGCTCAAATTAAACAAACTCCAATAGAAAAGCTTGCTCCTGACTTACAAACTTTTAGTAAGGCATCCAATCTTGAAGAAATAAATAAAAAGCTAGAATCTCTCCTTAAAAGCTTGGAAAAAGCAGAAGAACGAAAACTTAAGCAATACAAAACTCTTTGGAAAGAAATAGAAAAGACCGTAAAAGCGTTCAAGGCAAATCTAGCTCTTGCCGATCAGACAGGCAGGACATACGTAATGCCTGAGGAACTGATGCCTAAAACGGGACCAGTAAAAGATGCTGTTACAGCTATCAAGCTCTTTGGCAAAACAATCGATAATCTAACAAAGGTCGATACTTTTATTAACGAAGCCAAAGCCAAGGCCCAAAAACAAGATGAGCAAAAAAAAGAGGGCAAAGAGGAAAAAAAGCCTAGCTTTCTTGATCAAATGAGAGGTATGCAAAAAACCTCATAAGATTGCCAAATTCAACTTGTCCATGCATTGATTGTTGCTCTATAGAGCTCAAAAACGGTACACTAACCACCGACAATGGCTGATAGAAAGGATACTTGGTGCGCTTTGGCAAAATCGTTTTAGCTATCATAAGCACGTTCTGTCCATCATTCTCAGGAGGTTTTGTCGAGCTTTCATGTAAAGATTGGAAATTAGAACGCAGATTGGAAAAAGAATGGAGCTCTTTAGCTTTTCTTAAAAGAAATAATGAAGAACAAGCAATACTAAAGCAGTTAAAGGGTCACCCGGTACGGTTTATCAGCAACTTAGTAGCCGATGACGTTGGTGCTTTTATCGCGCAATCAGCTCATATACTTAGTAATCGGGTCTCCATCGTGCCAGATCACCATGCCTGTATGTATAAAACTATGGCACATCAGCCCGCTTCTCTTCACTCGTTTATAGGCGGGCATACACTGGAACAAAATCCAGGAAAAATACGTAAGAGTATTGTGCAACTCACATTCATTGGAAACCAACGAATTCATGGACTAACCCGTCATGGCATTAATGCCATGACCGCGCATCCGGATCTTCCAAATATTGCGGCTATAGATACCTTCATGGGTAATACTGATAGGCTACCTAAAAACATCATACATAATAAGAGTACAAATCGCTTATATGCAATCGATTTTACCTTGGCATTTAGCACCAATCTGGCACGTCATACCATAAAACATTTAAGGTCACTTTTACGAAAAAAGGTGCATTTTAATCAATCAGAGCTCAAAGCTTTAAAAACCTATAAGAGCACACTAAAATATCTCCTTACGATACATACGCCACATTCTTTAGAAACTCGCATACATGAGTCACTCCAGGAAACTGGCTTTTTAAGCAATAAACACTACTCAAGTTCCACTAAAAAAGCCGTGACCCAAAAGATCAATCAATATAAGCAAATAACGAGAGAAAGCTTTGTAAGTTCACAGGAGCTTGTGTCTCTTTTAGATACAGTAAGCTAGTTTCAGCCCCCAAGTAAAAATGAGAGAAGCATGCGCCTACGCGGCATCATAAGAGTCATAGTATTGACTCTTATGAAAGGGCTCATAAGCCTGTACACAGGCTTTATGACCCTTGACCCGCACCCTGCTTAAACTTTTTATGTTTGTTTAATATACCAGAAAGGATTTCCTTTCTGGTATATGTGCAATGAGATAGACCGGATTTTCCGGTCTATCTCATACACAATAAGTATGTAACATGCATAACAAGCAACAGGTGCAGGACAATGTCCTGCCGCGCGCCGCGTAGGCGCCTATTCCTCTTTGGATTACTATTTAGGAGCAGAATCTAATCATTTTTTAAAGGGCTATCGCCCAGTGCTTTAACGATGGGATAGCAGCGATGGCAAAGCTCAAACGGCCTTTTTCCGGTATCCCAATTCCAACAACGAGGACACTTAACTCCTTCAGCGTGATCTATTTGCGCAAAAAGTCCTGCATAGTCCGATTCTGATAGAGATCCTTTATCATGAGTAACTGTTACAAAAGAAACGATAAAAAATTCTCTAAAGAAATCTTCCAATGTTTGGCCCGTTGCTGCTAAGCTATGCACAAATTGCTCAAAGAGGGCATTGCTCATAAGTTCCTGACCAAAATAAAGCGTTACATGGGCTTCTAATGAGTGCTTAATAAGGCCTTTTTCACGTTGCACTTCAATCGCCTTCAGTACAGCAGAGCGAACTTTACGTAAAAGCTCCCACATCTCGATAGTGGTGTTGCCTCGTGCTAAAAATTCGAATGACTCTGCGATTGGCTCAGTGTTTAGAGGTTCTTCTGAAAGCCATGGTGCAGGGGGGTTAAAAAAGCTCTGCAAATGAATTGAGCAATCTTTATCTTTTTGATAAGCATCACTCAAATATTCAGCGGTAAAGGACAAAATAGGAGCCATAATCTTTGTAAGCATGTCAAGAAGGTACCAACACACAGTTTGAGCTGAGCGGCGCTTGTGCCCAGCAGCACTTTCAACATAGAGCCTGTCTTTAACGAGGTCCAAGTACCACGAGCTTAGGTACACCGTAGTAAAATCAGCAAGCGAGTGAAAAACTCCTGTAAAATGGCCAGAGGCATAATGGCTTTGCATAAGCCGATTAAAAAGAACGGCATAATTCAAAATACCTCGATCGACAAGCATTAGCGAATCGAATGGCAAAGCATCTTTTTTAACGTCAAAGTCGTAAAGGTTTGAAAGCAAAAATCGAGAAGTGTTTCGAATTTTGCGGTACACTTCTGCCACGTTCTGTAAAAGATTTTGAGAAATAACAGCATCTCCCTCATGCCCCACGCTTGCTACCCAAAGCCGCAAACCGTCAGTTCCGATTTGCTTGATAATTTCTTCAGGAGCAATAACATTGCCCAAGGACTTAGACATCTTTTGGCCTTTTCCATCGACGGTAAAACCGTGCGTCATAATAGCCTTCATAGGCGCGGTGCCTTCAAGTGCCAAAGCTGTTAACAATGAGCTCTGAAACCAACCACGGTGCTGATCAACACCCTCTAAGTAGAGGTCTGCTGGAAAAGAAAGTTCCGGGTTATTATAGAGCACTGCATAGTGACTGATACCGGCATCAAACCAAACATCCAATATGTCTTGCTCTTTTTTAAAGCGATTACTACCACAGTGTGAGCACGTGGTCGGGTTTTCTAAAAGAATCTCCTCAACTGATACACGATCCCAAAACTCTACACCCTCAGCTGCAACGTGATCGGCAGCGTAATTGACAAGTGCAGGTGTGCAATAGACTGTATCACACTCAAGACATAATAGTGCGGGAATCGGAACACCCCACACACGCTGGCGTGATAGGCACCATTCCCAGCGGCTTTCAACAGTGGCTCTTAAAAAATTTCTACCTGCCGGTGGCATAAAAGTAATGCCATCCACAGCTTCCACAGCTCGCTCTTTAACACCATTATGTTGCAGATTAAAAAACCACTGCTTAGTAGCTCTAAAAATAAGCGGTGTATGGGAACGCCAACAAAAGGGATAGCTATGTACAAGCGTGGTCTTATAAAAAAGCTTTCCTTCATTAAAAAGAGCTTCCAAGACCCAGTCTTGCCCTTGACTAACCTTCATGCCCTTAAGAGATGCAGGATAAATACCTTCATCATATGCTCCATCGGGGGTTATCGGTGAATAAATTTCAAGTCCATTTTTCACACCAAGCTCATAATCGATAGGGCCGCAACCCGGAGCAATATGAACACACGCCGTACCTTCAGAAAGCCCAACAGATTCATCAAAAATGACGGGCACAGTATCTTTGCCAAAGGGTGGCTGCACATGCACTGTCGCAAAAGCTTGAGCGGGCAAGTTATCTAAAATAGTAGCTTCTTCTTGAACCATCTTTGATAAGCGCGGTAAAGTTTGAGCACCTACAACGACGAGGTTTCCTTTTAAGCGAGCAAGAACATAAGACGCATCTGGCCTTAGGCATACTGCACGATTGAGAGGTAAGGTCCAGGGAGTGGTCGTCCAAACAAGAAATGAAACAGTTTCATCGGTCTTTGGAAAGAGCTTTTGCTTGCTCTTTGCATCAAAGGGAAAAAGAACATATGCCGATGGGTCCTTACGGTCCTTATACTCGATTTCAGCTGCAGCTAAAACAGTTTTGCATTCTAAGCACCATGGCACCGTTTTGTTTTTTCGCTCAATAAAATTGCGCTCTAGTAAAACCCCAAAAGCCCGCATAGTCTTAGATTCGTAGGATGGATCCATCGTCAAATAGGGATGCGCCCAGTCCATCAAAATACCTAAACGCTTAAATTCCTCCCTTTGCACGTTGATCCAGTGACTCGCATAAGCACGGCATGCTCTTTTAAGCTCTAAATCGCTTGCACACTTTTTTTCCTGAAGCACCTTGATTTCAATAGGCAATCCATGACAGTCCCAGCCAGGCTTTAAAGGTGTGTGAAAACCGGACATACGACGGCCCTTGGTCATAATGTCTTTCAAGATGCCATTATAAGCATGTCCTAAATGGAGATGTCCATTTGCATAAGGTGGACCATCATGCAGTACATAAGACGCCAAACCCTGATGCAACCTATAACTTTTTTCATAGAGATCTTCTTCTTGCCAACGGGCAATAAGCGCAGGATCATCAATAGCAGCATTAGGCCTCATGGGAAATTCCGTCCGTGGAAGATTAAGAGTGTCCTTAAAGCTAACCTCTTTCGACATGATGATCCTTTCTTCAAGTCTTAGATTTCTATTTCTTTTAGAGTACCGTAAGGCCTCAAAAAGCGCAAATAAGCCACTGACCGCAAAGGTCGTCAAAAATTCAGTTTTTGGCAAAGACCTTCTGCCACTCTTCAAGTCTTGCTTTTTATGAATAATTTCTGCTATAAATAAATTTAATAACATGAGGGTAAAAAAAGGAGAACTATATGTATAAGAACATGACAGCAGCATTCTTGCTTACTATATGCTGTTTTTCCAGCGCTCTTTTTGCGCAAACTGCTCCGTATATGGGCCAGGGACCTGACGGAGACTATGACCCCGAGCAAGGCGCGTATATGGATGCCAACCAGCCCCAGGAAGCAATTGCTGTAGAGGGAGTCGCTTATCCGGGCGCCGTAGGCGTTTACCCAGGCTATGCAAGAACTGCAAGAGGTGCAAGAGCCGCTAGATATGGTATGCAAGAAAGACGCTCGGATAGAGGGCACGGTCCTCGACGCATGGGCCAAGGCCAAAGAAGGGGTACGCAAAGTCGCCCAACACAAATGAATAGAACACGTGGCCAGTGGATGAGACGAGATACGCCTTATGGAAGTTCTTTCAATAGAAGAACACACGCTTATCATAGAGGGTACCGCGGGTAAATTAATGTTAGCTACCAAATCACATCGAGGGGAGGTAGTTTGTCGGCGTCATAACGAGCATATATGACAGTGTTTGCTAAAGCCGCAGATTGCAGCTTGCGCCTATGCCGCCTCAAAATGCCTTCCTCTACGAATGAAAGCGCCTCAGGAATTCGCCGACTTTTTATATTATCCTCATCGCACTTGATTTCAACGCGTACGGCATTAAGCTCTTTTAATGCATAGAGCAGTAAAGCATGAGTAGATTCTATAGCAATGCCTTTACCACTATAAGAAGTACGTACCCAATATCCTATCTCACATCGTGGCAAAGACCAATCAATCTTGTGAAGGCCAGTTTCCCCGATGTAATTACCAGTTATTCTATCAAAAATACAAAAAGGCAAATCCTCACGTGAAAGCCAACGTGAGTACATGATTTGCAAATTCTCTTCTGTTTCTTCCAATGTGGGCCTATGATCAGCCCAATCAAGCCATTTTGACAGCCGATCAAACGACTCTAAGATCGCCTCATTAACAACAGGGGCATCTTTAACATGCGGTGGTCTTAAAATAAGACGAGGCGTTTTTATGGGAATTGGAAGATCAAGAAAAAGAGGATTTAAAGCCATAAAATTCATATACAGTTACCGAATAAAACGTAGTATAGCACGGCACTCATTCTTCCTCCAGTAAACGTAATTTATCGATATTCGATATAAATTTATTGAATTTCGATAATTTTGTGCTAGACTTATTCATGTAATTTATTTTTTTCTCTTACTTTTAGGATGTGTATGACTTCAATTCAGAAATATGCGACCGTTTTTAAATGGTTTTTAGTAACGTGTGGAACTCTCATTGCTATACTCTTTACTATCAGCCTTTTTATGGGAATCAGCGGTCATTCGTATACGTTTTTAGCATCAGGCGATGGTTATTCGTCGGCGACGACGGTGAGCTTACCGCGTCCAATCGAAGGCGTTAACGCACTGGTACATTTTGGATTTTTGGTGATGGGATTAGTTTACGCGTATTACTTGACCAAAGAACTTCAAAAAGGAAATGCGTTTTCCAGACTCGTAATAAAATTTCTGAAAAAAATAAGCACCTTATTACTAGCAGCAGGTCTCTATAATTTGATAATGAGCATCCTTGTATGCATAACTACTTATATAAACTCTGGTTATTCTTCATTCAATCTTGCTCTAAATTTCAACCTATTATTTTTGGGATTAGTAGTAAGATTTATTGCAGCTCTCCTGCAAGAAGGCGCAAAGCTCCAAGTAGAACAAGATCTTACAATATAGGGCCGCGATGAAAATTATTGTAAAGCTTGATGAGATAATGGCACGCAAAAAAATCCGTCTTCATGAACTTGCAAGCGCTATACAGATCACGGAAGCAAATTTATCGATACTAAAAACTGGCAAAGCTAAAGCTATCAGATTTTCAACATTACTTTCATTATGCCAGAAATTAGGCTGCCAACCGGGAGATCTACTGTCATACAATGAAGAATAGATACTAAACGTTCATGATGGGACTGTTAACAGACTTCTAATATATCCTTTAAAAGCCTCTTTTATGTGGCGTACTTCTTAAACTTAGGATTAACAGAAGATAATAAGGCAAAATGTATGTTAATCCAAAGTTTGACTTTGAAATAGCATGGATAAGTAGAATAGATTTAGGCGTTCCGTTATTTTCATTAGCTTTTTTCAAAATACTCACAATGATTCTTAAATAGTGTATTCTTGGCTTTTGTGGGGTTTAAAAAAGGTTCGACATGCTTGATAATAAAAGAGGGGTTTGGGGACTCGGCATCGTTGGTCAATCAGCTATTCGTTATTTATATAAGCATGGGCATGAGATCGGTGTGCTTGATAAGAAAATACTTACCAATCAAGAGCATATATTTTTAAAAGAGCATGGAGCGAAATACTTTGATAGCTTTCAAGAAAAAGATTTTTTTAAAACATACCACACCATTATTCGAAGCCCAGGCATTGATATACGGCCATATGAATCACTTTCAAACACTTTCTTAAGTGAATTAGACTTATTCTACGAGGCATTCAAAAAGCCTATTATTGGTATTACTGGTACGATTGGAAAAACCTCCGTCACACATCTTTTATCAAGCTTACTCATGCACAAAGGTCTTCGTATAGCTGTGGGAGGCAATATAGGAACTGGCGTGCTTGACCTGATCGAAAAAAATGCTGACAAAGCAGTTATTGAGCTATCAAGTTTTCAGCTTGAGCAAATTCGCCACTTTGACGCTCAACTTGCGATTATTACAAACCTCTTTCCTAACCACTTAGACAGGCATCAAACAGTTGACGCTTATTATAGGGCTAAATACAATCTGCTCTATTACCAAAATAAGCACCATTCAGCACTCGTTTCAGCTTCGCTTTATGATCGCTTAATGCTCGAGCCTGCTATGACCGAAAAAAGAATAGCTTTTTTTAACACTCAAAAACCGCGCGGTATCTCAAGCGGTAGGCACGTACTTTACTATTTTGATGCCTCAGGAAGACTTTGCAAAGAAGAAAATGGAAAAATCTATACGCTGATCGAGTCGTCAAAAATACCACTACTTTCGTTTAAAACAAATTGGCTAATTATTGGTGCTGCACTAGACATGCTTGGTTACGAGATCCCCGACTTTAACGCCATTGCTTTAGAAATACCTGCTCATCGATTACAGCATGTTGGAACAGTTGATAATATAGCATTCTACAACGATTCAAAATCAACAATACCTGAAGCAACGCTTGCAGCAATTAAAGAGCTTGAAAACAAGCCCATCATTCTTTTGGTTGGGGGTATTGGTAAAGGTATCGATAGAGATCCTTTCATAAAAAAGCTTGCAGGTAGAGTTAAAAGCTTACACTGCTTTGGTGTTGAAGCTGAATCGCTTTTTTCCTACGCACAGAAATATAAACTTACTGCAACCAAACACAGCTCACTTGATGACGCCTTTAAAGCGAGCGTTGAAAACGCTAAAGCCCATGATCAAATACTCCTTTCACCTTCAGGCTCAAGCTTAGATCTTTTTAAAAACTACGAGGAACGGGGAATTGCTTTTGAAAAACTAGTTAAAGTATACTCCAACAGAAATCAAATCTAAAAAGGCAGCTTAGTGAGCACTTATGAAACAGAGTCCAACAACTCTCAGACACGCATTTTCAATGCTCTTATTAAGCACTTTTTTGCTTATCATCATAGGCTTTATTTTTATTTATTCAGCAAGTGCTTCCTTTGCGCTTGATAAATTTGGCAAAGCGCATTATTACGTGTATAAACACGCAATAGGACTCCTAATAGGCCTTCTAGGCTTTGCATTTTTTCGCATAGTACCATTTAAGCTCTTACGCGCCATCACACCCCTTATGTTTGGCGCCTGCTTAGTGCTCACGGCACTTACACTCACACCCGTCGGCATTACTATTCACGGATCATCACGCTGGCTTACGGTTAAGGGATTCATGTTCCAGCCAAGCGAGCTTCTTAAAATGTCCCTTATTCTTTACCTAGCTTATTTAATTAGCAAAAAACAGTATTGGATCAATTCATTCATTTATGGATACCTACCTTTTTTGTGCATAACTGGTATTAGCGCTCTTATTCTTTTAAAGCAGCCCGATTTTGGGCAAGCAGTTACCCTTTGTGTTATGGCTCTTTGTCTTTGGTTTATCGCTCAGGTTAATACTCATTACATTGCAATCACCGCAGGTTCACTCATTCCTCTAGCAGCACTGCTCATTTACTTTAAACCGTATCGCTTTAAACGGATTCTCGTCTTTCTTGATCCCTGGAAAGACCCTCAGGGAAGTGGATACCAAATAATACAGTCACTCAGCGCTGTAGCGGCTGGAGGCCTTAAAGGCATCGGACTTACCCATTCAAACACCCATGAGCACCAAATGCCAATGCAGCACACCGATTTTATTTTTTCAGTCATAGCGCAAGAAACCGGCTTTATAGGAAGTTGCCTCGTAATTGTACTCTATGTATTCTTTCTTTATTACGGCTTTAAGGTTGCATCCCTATTGAAAGATCCCTTTTGTACTTACATTGTTATTGGCTTTGTATTGCTCATTACTATTCAAGCACTCATGAATATCAGTGTAGCCATAAGCCTTTTACCCACTAAAGGTCTGGGGCTGCCGTTTATTAGCTTTGGAAGATCATCTCTTATCTGTGATCTTTGGACGCTTGGCATTATTGCGAACGCCGTTGAGCATGACAGTAGATTGCAACAGCATACATAGAAAAGAACATAAGCAGGAGCACCATGAACAAGGTACTTAGCGCAATTATCGTAAATATACTACTGATGACATCACTATTCTCCATGCATCGTGAAGAGCCGGCACTACATAAAGCCGTGCGAGAAAAAAATTGGCCAAAGATTCAGGAGCTCCTGGCAAAAGATGATCTTAATATTGAAGAAGAAGATTCCGACGGAAATACTGCTTTGCACATAGCTATACAGTCTTCAGGAAGCATTTCGGATGAAGCTACCATTGGCCCAGAAACTATTATTAGAGCACTTTTAGCAAAAGAGGCTTCAACCAAAGCTAGAAATCGTGACCACAAAACGCCGATCGATTACGCTACCAATTTGACCATAATGAACCTCTTACTTTTAAACTCTCCCACTTTAAGTAGATCATACAGTGGTGAGCAGCACGAGCAAGGTGAAACAACGATACGTGAAAACACAACATTACCCGAGCACCGACCAAGAAGAACATCGTTCATAAAGCGGCTTACATCAGGCGAACTTTTGAGAAAAAGTCAGGAAAAATAAAACTAGAATATCCCTCATTAGGATTGGGAACTTTTTATGGAGCGTAGAGCTTTTAAAGCAGCTATAGCTCATCTTTCTTAAACAAATAATGGAAATAGAGGCTCGGGTTATCTAAAAATTTCTTCGTAATTTTATAGTGTTCTGTTTCGGTATAAGAAATAGGGGTCAAAATACTAGAATCGCAGGAGTAAATTGTGGCGCCGGGATAGGCGAGTAAGAGCGGAGAGTGTGTAGCTATGATAAATTGTGAGTGAAAGTCTGTACAAAGCTCATGAATGATTGAAAGCAGTACTAATTGGCGTTGAGGCGAAAGCGCCGCTTCAGGTTCGTCAAATATAAAAAAACCTTGAGCACCAACTCTGCTTTTAAAAAACGACAAAAAACTTTCGCCGTGGGATTGTTCATGGAGCGATTCGCCGCCATAGGGGCCATAAGCAAAACCTCCGCATTCGAGCTCCAAATAGTCGACGTAATTAGCAACGTTAAAAAAGCTTTCTGCTCTAAAAAAATAGCCATTCGTTGGCTTTTGCCGCCAGGAAAGTGTCAAGCAATCAGCAAGCTTTGAGGATGCGTTTTCGGTATTTCCGTGGGAGGTTTTAAAGTTAATGTTCTTGCTTCCACCCTCTGGACCAAAACCAACTTTGTGCGCAATCGCTTCTAGGATGGTTGATTTTCCTGTTCCATTTTCACCAACAAAAAAGGTCACCTGAGTAGGAAATTCAATGCTTTTAAGACTTTTAACTGTATTCAAGCAAAAGGGATAGCTCTCAAGATTAACGGTGGGTAAAAATTGGACGCACAATTTATCTAGTAGCGGACCGTCCCGAAAAATATATCTGTTTGACACTTTCTTCATAGAGTTAGCATAAACAGCAATGCACAAAATAGCAATGAGATTCTCTACCAAAAGCCCTTTCTAGACGCAGCAAGTTGACTTTCATATATTTCTGGGTTAAGTAGCATGGTATGTCTACGCTCAAAAAGGAGAGCTTTCGATGAAAAAGGTATTTTTAAGCTTTTTACCGTTTTTATTCATCTACACCACTGCCGCCGACGTAAAAAACTACAAAGTTGTTGAGTGCAAACTGAAGGCAACTGTGCGAAAGACGAGAGATAGAAAAAATACTGGGCATCCTAAGCATACCCATCCCCATCTTCCTTACAAAGAGGGAACGAGCACTAACTGGTCAGGCTATATAGCTGCAACCAATCTGACAAACCCAACGTTGAAATCAGTAAAAAGTGTTTTCGGTTCTTGGACGGTGCCTTCAGTAAGCGCATCAGCTCATAACACTTATTGCGCTATCTGGATTGGTATAGATGGCTATACAAACGGATCTGTCGAGCAAATTGGCACTTCGCATGAATGGGTACAAGGGCGTCAAGTCGATTCAGCATGGTTTGAGATGTACCCAAACTTTTCGTACGAGATTACGGGCTTTCCTCTCAAAAAAGGTGATTTAATTGGCGCATCAGTAGTGTATTTGGGAAATAATACCTTTCAACTATCCCTCTTTAATCACACAAGAAAAGTGCAAACAACGGTACCAACCACTCGCACGAAAGCTTCGTATGCTCAGAGAAATAGCGCTGAATGGATAGTAGAAGCACCCTATCTTGATGGCATCTTACCGTTGTCACACTTTGGCAATGTTACGTTTTCAAACTGCCTTGCAAACATAGATGGCACGCTTGGTCCGATAGTGAACAAAAAATGGAAAGATACCACACTTACCATGGTAACAAATACGGGTATTGATAAAGCGACCGTTTCGAAATTGTCAGCAAACGGCAAAGGCTTTGAAGTTTCTTGGAGACATGAGTGAAGTGAAAACATCTTCCGGCCTAAGTACCTAAACCAAGCTTTTTTCGTAAATGTCCAAGATAGCGAGCACCATCAAGGTTGACGATTTTTAAGGAAAATTTGGTAAAGTGGCGAATACTCACCACGTCATCTTGTTCTAATGCGATGCTTTCTTGCCCGTCTAACGACAAAAATGCGCTCTTTGGGATACGTCTTAATTTGAGCTCGATGTTGCTATCTAATGTAACCACTAAAGGTCGCTGTGTAAGCGTATGTGGAGCTAAAGGTGTTAAAACAACCGCTTTGACAGCGGGTGCTATAAGAGGCCCTCCTGCTGAAAGAGAGTAAGCGGTTGATCCTGTGGGCGTGCTTACAATAATGCCGTCACCTAAGGTCGTATAAGCACTTTGACCATTCAGAGAGACATCAACTCCAACCATACGCAACGCCTCACCACGAGATATAACGACATCGTTGACAGCCAACCCTGCAAAAATCTTTCTTTTACCACGAGTCATTAGAACATGAAGAAAAGGACGCTCAGAAACGTAGAACGAATTTCCTTCAAGAATGTTTTTTAGCATTTCAACTGCATGGTAGGGTTCAATCTCTGTCAAAAAACCGAGATGGCCCATATTAATGCCCAAAATAGGTACGCTGTGCTTTTTCATGCGGTGAGCAACATCTAAAAGAGTTCCATCACCCCCTATTGAGATAATAAGGTCTACAGAGCTTGATAAAAAATCTTTAGAAACGGTGCGTGCATGCTTATATTGTTGAGTTAAGTTGCTTTCTTTCGTAAAAAAAGGAATACCTCCTTTTTTGCTAATACATTGAGCTAGCTCAAGCGCTAACATTTCTGCTTTAGAGTCGTTCTCTTTAATAGAAAAACCGATACGATGGGGTATGCTTTTTACCTCTTTAAGATTGATAAGAGATTGTATACCATACACTTTAATGAAAATAAGGGACAAGAGAAAGAACTTTTTACACAACATACCAAAGCTCCAAAAAAACAGAGGCTGACCTCATTATCTTTAGCTTAAGGAAAAATTTTGGATGTTGTACAGTAAAACCGTTAAGCCGGTGCAATAAATTATTACAATGTCTCTGATATCAATATTCCCCGCTCCAATAGGATATGTACACATTCAATAATCTCTTCAGCTTTGGTAAACGAGGTCTTGTCATCAACCTTTGCTATCAAAGATACATAAAGCCCATAAAAATAATAAGCGAGCAAGAACATAATTCCAGCTCCAAACGCAGCGCCCATGGCTTTGAAGCCCGATGACCTATTCCAACCGCACAATAGCAGAGTTCCTATAAGAGAAATCGTGACAGAACTGATAGCAAATTCTGAGGCACCTCTTTTTTCTCTCTCCATTCTTTGTAGCTCTAAGTGAAGAAATCTTTCAACTCGATACCGCAATAGAGGATCCGATACTAAAAGCTCTTCTAATTCAGGTAGTGAAAACTGATTTGAATAGCAGCGGTTTTCACGTCTAAGCCTAATAATCAATTTTGCAAGAAACGAATCTAAATCGTCCGCACCGATCTTTTCGCCTTTTAAGCCTAAATTTGACCATAGTGATTGCTCAAAACAGCTATCGTCAGAGTCTTGAGCACAAAGATTTAAATACGAAGAACCGTAAAACAGAACAAGCAAAAGAATGCTTTTGTTCCACACGAGGTAACTCCTTAAAAAGGGGTGCTAAAGTTCTACTTAAGCCGCGTGAGAAGTCGCTATAATTTCCAACTCCTCAGCTCCTTTTAAAAGTTTTTCCAAGCACTGTATCACTTCGGTCTCACTTTTAAAAGGCTCATCATGTGAAAGGAAGAAGGTCACGTGATTGTATAAGTCAGCCGACATCACGAGAGCCCCCGTAAGTGGTATAGTGCTTATAGCGCCTAGGATAGTACTTATAACACCTGATCTTCTAGATCCCAGATAAAAGAGTGTTGCGAACAAAACATATGCCACAACGGGAGCTGTACCCATGTAAAAAAAGCTGTTTATTTCCTCATTCTCAGCTTTTTTGCTTTTGCTCATAGCAGACGCAATTGCTTCATCAAGGTGAGGAGAATCCAACAGGCTTTTTAAAATATCAACGGATAAATTGGACCTACAATCATGAAAAATTTGTTTTTCGAAAAACAGATCCATGAGATGGGCAGCTAGCTCATCGGCATTCATGTGGTCTGCAAATTGGTAAAATGTGCTCGCTTCTTTTACGCTATGATCGTCAATTTGCGCGTGTGAACTTACAAATGAGCAACTTGCTAAAATGATGCTCATGATGAAAGAAATTTTGTACATACCCTGACTCCTTCGAGGCGGTGAACAATTAATTATAGGTAATCTTTATCATATTTGACACGCTGCCCACTTTTCTAAAAAAACCGTAAAAAGCGACATCTAACTCAGTAATTTGCTTTTTTCATAGTTCATTGGACAAATCATGCATTATCTATTGCTTCAGCATCTTCACTTTCTTTTAAAAGCTCTTGAAAGCACTCAATAATCTCTCCAGTCTCACTGAATCGCGTATTTTCATCAATTGTTGGCTTAAATAAAAAGCTCATATAAAACGCAAGAGCGGCTATACCTGCTGCTCCAGAAAATGATCCACAGGCTGCAGATGCGACACCCGAGCGTTTGGCCGCCAAATAGAAAAATAGCCCACTTAAAAGCGCCGATGCCAGCGCCGTTGAGCCGATTCCCATTGTGAATACTTTAGCTCTTCCCTTTCTTTTTGCTTCTTCTAAAAGGGCTCTTTCAACTCGATCCTTCAAGTTATTCGACTTTAGTAGCTTTTTTACGTCATCTTTTTCGAACTGACTTACATAGCAAGATTCAAACCTTTGGATTCTTCTTATCCAATCTTCAAGTTCCCAATCTAAGGTATCCGCATCGCTATCATTCTTTTGCAAGTTTAAAAATGACCACATAAACTCGCTTAACCTAAAAGGCTTTTTGATTGGCTCTTCAGTTTCTTTAGCGAGAATATTTACGCACACAAAACTGAGCAAAATAGCAAAAAAAAATGTACTTTTTTTCAACACGATAACTCCTATAAAGCAAAAATAACTAAAGACTCAATTTATATAAATATAGCCTAAAAACAAGTTATTTTTTGATTATATAAAAGCCTATTTTCGCACTTGCTTAGAGTGTTCTTTATAAAGAATATGTACAAGCTCAATGATCTCGTTCTGATTTTCAAAAGAATCTCCACTTAATATAGTAAGAAGTTTTTTACTAAATTCATAAGCTTCCCCATAAGACGTTAACATAGTAAGCACGCTTATAACGAATAACGAATACCGTTGAAATCCTGTTACTTTAGCCGCAACGATGAGAACATTAGCTGAAAAAAGCATCATCCCTGTTTGCGCAACCGCATCGCCGAACACGAAGAGCAGTTGCTTAAAGTGCTCTTTTGACTCTTCCCGTAGCGCTCTTTGCACTACTGCCTCAAGATTTTCAAAATCTACTAAATCTTTTAAATCTTCAGGTAGTATGGCTTCAGCCAGTGGTGCGCCATTTCTTTTCACCCGGATTAAGTCTTCGATGGCCCTTTCTAAATAACCTTCGCAATCACTATAATCACGCTGCAAGCCCAGATAGGGCCATGGATCAAAGCTACCTCTATTATTTTTTGCCTTAGAGCACGTACCGGCAAAGAAAGCCGTCAACAAAATGTATAAAAAGGCAAATCTTCTTATCACCAAAGAAAATACCCTAATTTAAAAATTCACCTTCTGATTGCACTGTCTCGGCTAAATTTTGAGCTTCTTTTAGAAGTTTCCGGAGACATTCTATTACTTCATCCGAGCTAGAAAAAGGCTTATCGAGTGAAAGCTGATAGTCCACTTGTTCGTACAAATTAAAACTTTGGACTAGAGCGATCGCCATGGGTATTACACCGGCTGCTCCTAAGCTAGTACTTGCTAAACCTGCTGTCTTGGATCCTAAAATAAAGCACGCAGCACCCACTATATATACTCCAAGAATAATGCTTCCAGAAGTAAAAAAGCCCCATATTTTTTCTTTTTCTTCTTTTTCAGCCTCTTTTAACGCTAATGCGATTCCAAGACCTAGATGATCAGAGTTCAAGACGCGTTTTAGATCTTAACTTTCTAACTCTGAATAACATTCTTTAAAAAGTCGCTTATTTTCAAGTACATGCCGAAGATGTAAAACAAGCACATCCAAAGTCCAGCTATCTGTATTCTGATGATTAGAAATGCGGTAAGTTCCTTCTACTTCACCGTCTGTGGAGGTGTTTGCTTGTAAAGTTAAAAATGAGCAACTTGCTAAAATGATGCTGATATAAAAAAAGATCTTGTAACGTAACATGTAACTAACTCCTTTAGGCAATATGATTTTGATAATCTTACCGTATTGCCGGGTAAAAACAAGCGCAAAACCGTGAGGCTTATTGCGTAAAAAAATCTATCGGTATTAGATAGCAGTAGTTACAACTTCTTTATTCAGTAACGCGATTACTTATACTCCAAAAATGGAAATATAACAAAGAAGCCGATCTTTTACGGATTTCACGCGTCAGATCCAACATATCCCTAAACCCCCCTTCAAAGCATTAACAAAAGACCCGAAATGATGCAAGAAAAATAAAATAGCATTTTAAAGTTCACAATAGTAATAATGAAAGCGGAGATTTTAAACGAATGCGTTCGAAATTTACTGCTCAAATAAGGCTCTATAATTTTTACGTTACTAGTTGACAAAATTTAAGCATTTTAATAATGTTATTGCAGGTTTTTTAAATACTCAATTTTACAGCTAAGTTCGATTACTATGACAAAGCATATTCTTTTACTTTTTTTCTTAATGCCTTTTTTTGTATATGGTATGGAAGAACGAAACACGCCCGGAACTAACTCTCTTCCATCGCCGATAGCATTCTCGCAAGATGGGCGCGCGCTTACTCCAGAAGAACTTCTTACCAATCAGATGCTCGCAGCAGCTCATGCGAATGCACCAACAGCATTTTTTATGCAGCTTATTCTCCAGGGCGGACCTTTTAGCGATTTAAATAGGGAGCTATTACTGCAAAGCATGTCTCCCATCGAAAACTTTGGCTCAGGCAACGAAGATATTCACTATGACCCATGCATTTTTCTGTGGTTTCTTTTAAGATGTGATGTATCCAAAAAAAGTAAACACAGGCTCGTTTGCAGTCTACGTCGTATGTTTGTCGCGCCCACCGGTGAAAAAACATGCTTCGATGAAAGACTTGGCATTCTGCTAAAAACGCTTATTTTTGGCGATGCGTCCGTGCGCGAAGAAAGGCTTATGCATTTAAAAGAAAGCTTTGCAAATGGTTTATTATCAGAACTTGAAAAGAGAGAAATTCAAGAATCATTTATTTACGCAGTTTCTCACGGCAAAATTAGCATGGCTCTCACTCTTTTATTGGAGTTTCCAGGAATTCTCACACAAGAAATACTTTTGGAGGCGCTGCAAGCTGCGACTCTTAAAAACGAACCAGAGATTTTTGCAGCTATAATTGAAAGCGGACTTCTTACAGGAGAAAATCTGAGATCAGCTTTAGTCGACAGCCTCATGCTATCTGGCGCTCTATTACATACGCCCATCTTTAACTCTGTACTACATTTTGAAAGAGCTAACATAGGCAACCTTGTTATTGAGCCTGTCACAAATCACATAGGCACGCTTTTAAACAGCGGTTTTTCTGAGGACATAAATACACAGTATGGGCAGCTGATAACGGTCCTTGAACATCATGTCCATGAAAGAAGTATCCAAGCAAGCGCGGAATTACTGCAATCATTTTTAGCTCAACAAGAACCAGGAATACCGTTAGCAGGAGAGCTCATACTCGTTCAATTGTTTCAAAACGCAATTGGCAAAGGAGTTTAGCTCAGTCACCAAATACTTGCTTATGCCAATATGCTTTTTTACCTTCGTAAAACCATTTTTTGTTATTTTTGGTCATAAATCTTTTAAGTTGCTTCATGTCTATTTTGTAACGGTAGAATAAAGCAAGTAGATCCCTCAGATCAGCATCAAGAAGTTCATCTCTCGTTACAATGAGATGTATTGCGTCCTTAACGCCTTTAACATTGGCAATATAAGCGCCGTGTCTTAACCACTCGAAAAAAGCGATTTCGTCAACTGGTGAATAGAATATCACCCTCTTACAAATAAGAGTATTCTTATCGGTCTTTGTTGCATTCTCCTCAGCTTCATTCTGAGGATAGACGTTGTGGTGACGGCCTGAAGGATGAACAACATCCCAATGAGGAGTATAGTAATTTTTATTCTTGTTCATATGAATGATAGCTCCTGCTCCATAGTTTCATTCACTTTTTACCTTCGATAGCTTTAATGATACTTGCTACAACTATGTCTTGAGCCGTGGTAAGCTCTATATCTTTATTAGCAATAAGCTCTTCTATTTCTTTTTCAACAATAGGCCAAAGTGGATAGGATTTATAATATGCTATACGTTCTTGATAAGTCATGTGCTTATTTTTTGATTTCACTTTTGCTTTCATCGATTTGAAGCTTTTTAGTCGCCATACCAAAAGCCATGACTAATAGTGCCACCCATGCCCTTGGCTTTTGCCTTTTGCTCAGGCGATAGACCCAGGAAATATATTCCTTCCCCTCTTTCCAAAGCTTTGCTCATATTTTTTTGCCAGTCCTTATAGATTTTGCCTTCAGGAATGATTCTTTGAGAAAATTCAAATAAAGCTTCATAAAAATAGGGAAGCGACGAAATTTCTTGTAAAGTATCACATACTTCGATGCTTTCAACAGCAACTATTCCAAATTTTGACAAATGTTTTGTAACTATATCGAGAAGTGGCTGCGGATCTACACGATTAAAAATTCGACCCCACGTTATGAACCCTACTATGCCAAAGGTCTTGTCCACTATCTTAATGCCAACTAAATCTTCCATCGATTCTCAATAAATCTTCATTATATCGATAAAAACGATTTTATTCTGCACATAGTAGTCCACTGTTCAAGTCTTCTAATTTTACAACCCATTCAGAAATTTTTCCCTCTTGCCCGAGATGGTATTTTGGCCCAATAAAGCTATAGCAATCGTCGACGGTAAAAGCACCTGGAGCTATTGTTTCTCTAAGAAGTTCTGAAACTAAGATTTGATTATGGAGGATGATTTTATCGTTTTCCCTATACAGGGTCCACCAGTTAATAAAAGGTCTTTCTATCCCCGGCACCATATTAGGATTTTGCACTGTAGTCACTAGGCACGATGTTGGTAACTTTTTTATCCTCTCAAGCCCTTCATGCCACTGTCTCTTATAATCTCCCAAGCTCCATTGAGCAACAGACATGACAAACTTTTCTTCAAAGTCGTTAATTTGTATTCTGCCCCAATAGCTAAGTAAACCATTTATTTTCTTCGGCTTATCGCTAACTACTTGTATTAATAGGCCTTTCATTAGTCTCCTACCCTGTCTTTTAAATCATCATCTGAGTAGGTTCCCTCACGGTTTCCATGCTTATCAAAAACTTTCCAACGACCTCCCTTATGACCATCGACATCAGGGGAAACATATCTCGTACCATCTTTAAACACAGGTTGTCCGTGAGAATCTATCGGAGCATCATTTACTTCTTTCCATCCTTTCTCACCTGCTATTTTACGGGCGTCTTTTCTGGTCATGTTCTGAATAATATCATCATAATCATAATCTACTCCACCTTTTGCACCCATCTTTCTCATCGCTCTATTAACAGCCCAAGTTGCCGCCAAAGCACCTACCGTATATACTGTCGCAGCTCCGATAGCATCCCATCCAGCAAATGCAATACCACCTGCGCCCCAGACGATCAGCGGTATAACATTATGTACAAGAATGTCTTCATGAGATATACAGAAATTTTGAAACTCCTCTACAGCGATATTGTATGCAACATCTTTCAATGCTACTGCTTTTACATGCTCAACAACAACCGGTTCAAAACAGTTCTTCAAAAGAACATGCCCAGCTTTTAGTTCATCAGCTAGAATCCAATCTTTTTCTGGCGCCAAATAAAACTTATGATCATCTGCCACAGTTATTGCTTGACCATTAACCGTAACGATAAAAAACCCACCTGCGTGCTTTTGTTGAGTGTGGGTAACTCTTCTTTCAACACATGCGCCTTGCAAATCGAAGCTGATAACGACATCATCTACTTTAAGTTTCTCGATGGGTGTATAACCTTCTGGCGTTTTGACTAATGTTCCGGCTATAAATCCTTCACCATGAGCAAGGCTTATTGTTAAAAGGCATAAAAGTATTAACATTCTTTTCATAATATTTTTTAACCTCAGATATTGCTAACGTACAATCAAAATTCGCTTTATTTTAGAACAAACTATGGTAAAGTCAATGTTTTCTAAGTAATATGAGAAAAACGACAAACTCGAGAAAACATGAAAAGCACTATTACTCTTTACGAGCTTGAAACGTATTTAAACTCACTTTTAGACCCAAATAAGATGGAAGATGGCTGCCCAAATGGTGTACAAATTGCAAATGATCAACCTATTGAGCATATTGCAACAGCCGTAAGCGCTAGCCTTGAAGCTATAGAAAAAGCAGCAACGCTTAACGCTCAAGCATTGATAGTACATCACGGCATATTCAAAAAAAATGATCCCTATCCTATTACCGGAACTAACTTTCGGAAGATAAAAACGCTTATGGAAAATGGTATCGCGCTTTTGACATATCATTTACCCTTAGACGCTCATCGTACCCTTGGAAATAACTGGAAAGCCGCGTATGACCTAGGGCTAACCGACTTACAACCATTTGCTGAATATTGCAAGGCGCCCATTGGTGTTATCGGTTCACTAAAGCCCACACCGTTTAAGACTTTTAAAGAGAAAGTTGAGTCGTATTACAATCGCCCTGCGCAAGCTGTTTGCGTTAAAGATCCTGTCACACGTATAGCAATAGTTTCTGGTGCTGGAGAAAAGTGTATCGCGGAAGCTCAAAAAGAAGGCGCAGATTGCTTAATTACTGGGAGAGTCGATGAGCCCGTATGGGACAATGCTCACGAAGAGGGTATCTCATTCCTCGGATTAGGGCACTACGCAACTGAGGTTATTGGCGTGAAAGCACTCGCTGATCATCTTGAAGAGACGTATCGAATTCCTTGCACATTTATTAAGACAAAAAATCCCTTTTAAAAATAGAAAGGGGCATTAACCCCTTTCTCTCTAAAGCGATTAAATTACTTTCTAAGAAACTGGCCAGTGCATAATTAAATCAATAAAGAGCCTTACGCCGAATCCTGTAGCGCCCCATCGGTAGTAGCTAATATCGGGCACGTTAAATGCTGTACCAGCAATATCCAAATGTGCCCAAGGAACTTCTTCAACAAAATTATTTAAGAAAAATCCTGCCGTGATGGCCCCTGCACGGTACTTATCTTGACCGATGTTACAAATGTCTGCTATCTCAGAGCGAATTGACACTTTGTAATCGTCATGGAATGGTAACCTCCAAACACGATCACCGGTCCGATGAGACGCAGCTTCAATTTTTTCAACAAGTGAATCATATTTGCTTACAAGACCACTGTAAAAAGGCCCTAACGCGGCAGCACAAGCTCCAGTCAACGTAGCCGCATCAATAATTGCATCAAGCTTATAGTGCTTAACGGCGTACGATAAAGCGTCTGCAAGAATAAGCCGCCCTTCAGCATCAGTATTTTTTACCTCTGCAGTTTTACCGTTATAAAACGTAATAATATCACCGGGACGCATCGCACTGCCGCTTGGCATGTTTTCAACAAGCGGTGCTATCGCGATAACGTTTATTCGTGGCTTTAAATGGGCTATTGCTTCAATGGCAGATATGACGACCGCAGCTCCAGCCATATCGTCTTTCATGGTCTCCATAGCAACGGCAGGTTTAATGCTTAAGCCTCCCGAATCAAAGGTTACACCTTTACCGACCAAGGCTATGGTAGGCGCATTAGGATGTTGGGTACGGTATTCCATAATGACGAGGCGAGGTTCTTCAACAGAACCCTTTGAAACACCAATTATGCCTCCCATTCCCATTTTTTCTATGTCCGCTTTTCTAAATACGTTAATATTCAGGCCATGAGTTGCAGCTATGCGCTCCATACGTTCAGCAAATGTGACGGGGTTAATAAAATTGCCGGGCAAATCGCACCATTGACGGGCTTGATTGACTGCGTACCCGATACGCTCACCCTCGTGCATGCCAACTTTACATTCGGCAAGCATGTAATCTGGGACACAGAGCGTAACTTCAAAATCTGGATGCTTTTTACGAGCGGGGTCGGTAATAAATTGATCAAAGTGAAAACAGCTCATATCAATTGTAGCAGCAGTTTCTTGCGCCAAGCGGTGAGGAGTAATGCCGAATAAACGAGGATCAGGTAGCGAGAGTGCAACCGTCTTAAGGCGTAAATGTTCTACAGATCGTACCATGAGCCCAAGTGCACGACGATACTGTTCTACTTGGTCCTCAACTGAGAGCTTAGGAAGATTTCCTAGCCCAAAAAGCATCAAGTATACAGCTTGTCCGTCACGTTGACCGGCAAGAACAAGACTCTGATTAGAGTGTCCTTTAAAAGAACGCTCTTCGATAGCTTTTTTAAGCGGCTGATAAAAAGGTTGAAGTTCGTCAACGAGAGGGTTTTTAAGCACTTCATTTTCTGGGCAAAAGACTGCAAGGCCTTGCGCTTTTTGTTCGCTAATAGCTTTATTGCTAAGTGTAAACGTGAGCATATTTGTTCCTGCTTTTTTAGGGTTTATACCTATACCATTAAGTATAGCTCAAAAAAACAACAGAACTAATAGAAAAAGAAGTCTCGTAGCTAGCCGGTAGCTAAAGAGGGGTTATAAGCGATGCTAGAAACATTTGTTTTAAAGATGCTTATATATTCAGGCTTTTGCAAAGCTGATAGTTCCATATGAATTGCTTTCACTTGCTTTTGTTCCCGAGCAATTTCAGCACGAACAAAGACTATGTAAAGCAAAATATTTAAGAGGATTGGCAATAATAACAATAAATATTTGAGCAACATTATGATTACTACTTCTTAAAAGTAACCGATATAATTACACTATACTTAGCACAATCAGGTAATTAAAGCAACTTCGCTCATTAAAAGTAATTTTAAAAATTTTTCAGATGTCTACAATTTGTTGAAATATTTCTTGTGTACGCAAGCTGCTTTTATGAGCCCAACAAATAAAGGATGGGGTATGAGAGGCTTGCTCTTAAATTCAGGATGAAATTGGCACGCTACAAAAAAGGGATGTTCGCGTAGTTCGATTATTTCGGGTAGTCCTTCACGCTCATACATGCCTGACGCTATGAGTCCTTCTTTTTCAAAATCTTTTACGTATCTTGGATTAAATTCGTAGCGATGGCGGTGGCGTTCATGAATAAGTAAGCTTTTATACAGTGCGTAAGCTTTACTGCCTTTTACAATAGTGCATGGATATGATCCTACACGCATGGTTCCACCTTTACGTAAAACCGCTGCTTGCTCCTTCATAAGTGCAACAACCGGATGAGTTGTATTCTTATCAAACTCCGTTGAGTGAGCATCAGCGTATCCTAGAACGTTTCGAGCAAACTCTATAACGGCAACTTGCATACCTAAACAAATACCCAGGTAGGGCACTTTACGCTCACGTGCATAGCGCGCTGCCAAAATTTTGCCTTCAACTCCCCGCTCTCCAAAACCGCCCGGAACAAGAATGCATTGTGCATGCTTTAGCCGCTCATGCACAGTAGAGGGAGTCAAGGTCTCAGCATCAACCCAATCTATTGTAATCTTGGCTTTAGTGGGAGCTTGTGCCGCTATGAGCGCCTCATGTATGCTTTTGTACGCGTCGGGAAAATCAACATACTTTCCCACAATCGCTACCGTAATGGCTCCCTCAAGATGTGCTAGAGCATCCAAAAATGCTCGCCAGGATTTGAGATTCGGTGAGTGATAGGGTATATTCAAATGCTGAGCTAATGCCTTTCCAAGCCCTTCACCGTCAAAATATAATGGTGCTTCATAAATGCTTTTAAGGTCTGGCGCAGAAAACACAGAGGACTCAGCAACGTTAGTAAAGAGAGCAATTTTTTTCTTAATATCTGGCGAAAGGGCTTCACAAGCCCGACCTATGATACTATCCGGCTGTATGCCAAGCGAACGTAGCTCTTTAACAGAATGTTGAGTAGGCTTCGTTTTAAGTTCTTTTGCAACTGCGATATAGGGAATATAAGTAACGTGTATATGCATAGAAGATGTAGGACCAACTTCTAATCTTAGCTGCCGTATGGCTTCAATGAAAGGCAGACCCTCAATATCACCGACGGTTCCACCAACCTCGACAATGAGAATATTGGCATCATCTGATGCATTGCGTATTGCATCTTTGATTTCATTAGTAAAATGGGGAATAGTTTGGACCGTTTGTCCTAAAAAAGTGCCGAGCCTTTCTTTTTCAAGTAAGCGCGCATAAAGCTGGCCCGCTGTTGCGTTATTACGTTTAGAAAGCGTTACGTTAGTAAAACGCTCGTAGTGGCCAAGATCTAGGTCGGTCTCCGCACCGTCATCAGTTACAAAAACCTCGCCATGCTCGTATGGGCTCATGGTTCCCGGGTCAACATTTAAATAGGGATCGAGTTTGAGAAATGAAACTGTGTACCCAATCCCCTCAAGCAAAGTGCCTATAGCCGAAGCTGCAATGCCTTTACCTAAAGATGAAAGCACACCACCAGTAATAAAAATATATTTGCGCATACTGAGTTTCCAAAAATATTCTGATGATTTTTTACCGTAATACTCATTAGTGTGCCATACATTTGCAGAAAGTCGAACGGCTAATACATCCATTTGAGGTAGTACGAGTCCATCGCAATGCATTTGACGGTACCCGCGAGATCTACTACGCTAATCAAACAGATTGGATCCAAAAAATCGTATTTGAGCTGCGGAATCGATGATTGTAAAAAGAAAAAAAGAGCTTGAAAGCATTGATTTAAAGAGTTACATAGTGCTTTTAGAAGAGCTAAAGCGGCGTATTGAGCAATCTCAATTAAGAGCAGCTAAATGAGTTTATATTTATCTGCTGTTGATGATCAGCTCAAGAATGAAACGGATAATCCAAGCATGGGAATAATCCTTTGTAAAACAAAAAATGATCTTAAGGTGGAATATACTCTTCGAGATACAAGCAAGCCCATGGGTGTTGCTGAATATGTAGTAAAGACTTTAGAGTCTCTTCCAAAAAGTCTCAAAGTTAGCCTACCGACCAAAGAGCAACTTGAAGCAGAATTTGCTAAAAAGAGCCTTAAAAAAGCATCAAAAAATAAAATATGAAAGCTTCACTATGTTTGTGAGCCCCGACTCATGGTCAGATAGATTGAAAACAATATCATAAGCATGGATAGAGCGTTTCTGATAGGATAATCGGTGATTTCTCTTAATGCAGCATCACGAAATTGAGCGAATCGGGTGGGAGGTATAAAGCGAGGTGTTTCCAAAACCCTAGCCCATTCAGCATGAACAAATTGCTCAGCAGCTCCAAGCCTTTCCGCAAGATTTTCATCTCCCAGTTGCTCTTGTTCCCAGTGCACCAAATCTATAAGAAGTTGAAGAGGAGTTTGGGTCACATCAGCAGTTGTTGCTTCTGGGTCAGCACCGTGAGCAACTAAATATTCCATTAAAAACCAGTCACCTTCAATAGCCGCTATCTGAAAAGGGGTTAAAGCAAGAAAAAAGTCACTATTCCATATCGGGGCAGGACCGTTAAAAAGGCCCCTCTTATCACCAAGAATAGCTGTTAGACCAATTATTACCAATCCAGGCCTAAAGAGCCAGAGGACTGGTTCATTAATACCGTGGGTTTGAAAATAAGTATCAAGATACTTTCTTCTTTGCTCAGGATCTTCCGTGCCATGAACGTCCATTCTACCGTACGACCTGCCATCGTCTAAAGCACGAACCATCCCTACTGCTGCTGTGTCTTCCGAGAGAAAACTAGGCACATTAGCTATTCTATAACTCCTTCTGCCATGAATATTCTCAGTACCCACTACCCGAAATTCCATGGATCCTGAAAAATGCTCTGTAGGAGGAAGATTCTTAGAGGCCTTCCTGCCAACTTCATTTCTGTTTTCATACGGACGTTCTGGGTGGTGCATAGCGTGCAATGAGGTAACGCCTAGAAGTGCAAAAAATAAAAATCTCTTCATTGTAATCCTTAACCTGGAAGGTCATAATAATTTCAGATGTATAATTATTATAAACAAATAAAGGGCATTTCTCAACCATTTCACTTCAGACGCAGCTTTTCATCTGAATCTTTATTCAATCGCTAGAAGCTTTATGATTATGCTTGAAAGCCATTTTGTGTAAGATAGAGTGCAACCAAGATACACATGAGCAAAGTTAAATCTCTTATAGGATGAGTGACAAGCTCGTTAATCGCACCATCACGAAATCTTGTCATTGCGTTATTTGAAGCACGTGGTGCCTGTAAAATTCTAGACCATTCAGCGCGAACAAATTGCTCAGCAGCTTCTTTTCGTTCATCAAGATCGTCTGTACCTAACATCTCTTGTTCCCATCTTACCAAGTTAATAAGAAGCTCAAGAGGAGTGAAAGCCACTTCCTCGGTTGTCCCTTCGGGGTTGGCGTCGTGAGCTAGTAAATATTCAATCGCATCCCAATCACCTTCCGCTGCTGCAATTTGAAGATACGTCATCGAAAGGAAAAATTTACTCTTCCAAATGGTCTTGTCGCCTTCATAATGAATTACTTGGTTTCTCATAGAAGCCACTAACCCGTCAATCTGTACTTCCCGCCGATAAACATAGGTATCTTGGCCATCAATGTCGTGAGTTTTAAAATACTCCTCTAGCTTTCGTCTTCCACCCACACTATTAAGATCCACGCCAAATCTTCTTGCCTGCAAAGGGTTATTCGGGTCAAGTGTTCTTAACGAATATGTATGACCTCCTATTACGATATATGCACCAATATGCAGAGTTTCAGATTGCTGCGGATAAGTTCTTTGAGCTTTCGTACCAACCTCATCTCTGTGTTCGTACGGGCACTCCACTTCCTTTCTTTCTTCCATTGCACGAAGTGAAACAGCAAAAAATAGCAGCAGTAAAGCATGCAAGCTCTTTTTCATATATTCCTTTCATGGCTCCTCATTATAAATCTCGATAGCTAGTTTAAAGTACGTATGAAAAAAAGCTAATTTTCATCTGGTACACGATGGACTATAAATTCATCAATTTTATTGCGGGTAGAAATTAATAATTGATATGATGATGCAAATATTACACTGACAAAATATCACCCATTCTAGAAACGCATAGGAGGAGTAACGAAAATGAAGATGAAATTTATAATTGCGATGCTTGCTGGTATCGCTTATGCTCAAGTATCTGAATGCCAAGGTGATTCAACAAAAGGCATGATTGGCGTTGAAAGCATGCAAAACTTAGCAGACATGCAAGCACAAGAACCTCGAGAAAACCAAGAACCCTACAGTTTAGTTTCTAAATTTAGTGACCCTTCAAGATTTAAAAGTGTGTCAGCTCCCCTTAAAGACGCAGTTGATCATGGAACGTTCTGGGGTCGTCAGATATCTGAACACCAGCTCTTCTTGCACTTAGGTATAGAAGACGCGGAGTTCAAACAAAAAGCGCTTGATTTGCACAAGGAGTGGGAAACGTACCGCAACATGCTACAAACCCGCCCAAGCTTAGATACGCTTAATCAATGGCTGCCCCTATTACAAAAGACAAGGGCATTCCAGATAGATATTCTTAAAGTTCTCTACTCTGGAAAATGGATCGGCTGGATTTTCCCTCTTTTTGTAAACCACATTACTCTTGAGTTAGATTACCTGGTAGATAAGCTCAATGATATACCTTACACAGCGGATGACGAAATAATGTTCTGGAACCGTATTAATAGTGAACATGCAGCATTTGCGGCTCACCTTCTGGATCCATCTGAGCGAGATTTATTCTTGAAAGCAGACGCTATGTCAGTCAAGTTACATAACTTGCAGCTTCCTGAGAGCGAAAAAGAAATGTGGCTTACCGTCTCGCTTAAAGCTGGAAAAGAGCTCGATCAGCTTAATAAACAAGCTCGTGTAGGAGCAAAAGCTAACAAAGTTCTCTCAGTAATTCACCCAGTATTATTGGATCACGTTATCCGAGAAGGTGAAAGAGGAATACAAACTCTTGAAAAGATAAAAGCAGAAGCGCCTGAATCGGCTAAAATGGTAACTCAAACTCAAAATGAGTTACAAAAACAATTCGCTGAATTGAGTAGGTAACCTTTTTTGTAGAGTAAAGCGATGGCTCAGTAGGTTGACCTACTGAGCCACATTTTTGACCAGACTTTAAAACACGGATTACGCTTGTCTTCTTTGCTGTTCTTTAGTAAGTGGATAAAAGAATATATGCAACGAGACGCGCAGATAACTTGCCTAAATCTATTTGGAAGTTGTTGCAGCAAAGCATATATCTCCAAAACATACAGGTTCGCCAGCACTTCCTGTTTCTTTTCTCAAGGCTTCTTCAAGTTGTTTGAGGTGGGTAAAAGCGCTGCTAAAATTATCATAAGCATTCTTAAGTTCTTTGAAGCTTTTATTGAGTTGACTTTTCTTTGGAGGCCCAAAACCTTCATAGGCCATCTTTTCTAAAAAGTCTCTACTTTTAAAGAGATCAGTGTAAAGATCCTTTGAGGTCTTAAGAGAAACCAAATATCTTTTGACTTGTGAAGCGTAAGAGTCGTATTCTAAAGCACGAGACTTAAGCTCTGAAGAAGCAGGGCCCATCTTGAAGCCAGGGAGTCCTTCCAATTGTTTACTCCTCTTTAAAAATTCTTCACTCTGATATAATAATTGCGGCTGAAGTTCTTCTAAAAACGGGAAAAAGTTGTCCTCTTTTTCTTTAAGACTTGTATAGCGCTCAGACGCTCTGTCTTCAGCTTTTAAAATTTCGTGCTTCAAGCGCTCAATAGTAGTGATAAGTTTTGATTCGATAGGTTTTTTAGGCTGGCTTATCAAGGAAAAGCAATTGATAAGCGTTATTGAAGATAAAATAAGTATCGTTTTTTTCATGAATATCGCGATCAGTTTTAGGGTTTATAAAATATTTCTAATTATTATAATTAAAATTAGCATTAAAATTCAAGAGTTTGTAAATTGACACTGAAATTCGCTTTAACGCTCAGATTGGTGAACTGCTCGACCTCGCATTTTCACCAAAGCTAGCAATGGGTGCAGGGCAAGCGCCCTGCTTATGGTTTAGGTGCGTATAAGAGCGCTGGAGTATCTTTTGTTAAAGTAGCTGACGCTGGCACTGTTACACTGTTTGATCTAGGTGACATTTTTGAAGGATCATCGGTTGGTAACGGAAGTGCGATTCCCTGGAGCGTAAAAAGCAGCACGAGCTGTGGGTAAGTCAGAGCACCACCGGTTGGAATACCTGTAGCGTCGTAAAGCACCCCTGACCGCAAGTCCACGTACGAAGCTTGTGCAGGAGGAGCATATGGTGCTTGTTGATCTGCGTCAGTAAATTGATAGAGGTAGCGCTTGTTTTCAGCATCGTACAAAAATTGATTCGACTGGAGTATCGAAGCTTGTACGTTTGCAACTTGATCTTCAGGCACGTTAAGTACAGCAGCTATAGCTTTTAGGTTTACGACGTTTGGCAATGGTTTAAAAATACCAATGTCCCCGTATGCGGTAAGACTTATGTAGCCATTAAGTTGCTTTTGAACATCAAGAAGTGTCTGCGCGTCGGTCGATTGATAATCAGGTACGTAAAAATGTTTACCATTAGCATCAACTAAACAAACATAAGAAGCTCCAGTTCGAGGATCAGTCAGATTATCGTAGAATGTGACACTATAATCACTCTTTTGACCACCGGGAAGAACACCTTGGAACACTTTACCCTGACCTTGCGCTCCTGCAGCTTTGCATTCGATGTAGGCGCCCGCTGGTAGCGTGGCAAGGCGATTATCTTTTGTAAGCGAAGAAACAAATAGGCTTTCTGCGCCGAGGGCAATAAGGGGCGCATTGGCATAATTTGGATCCCATTGTATTTTTGGTCCTTCAAATACGGTGCTCGGGCCAGTACCTATGTAACTATATGAGCGAGCAAATTTTTGATTTGTTTCAGGTCCAAAGGTTACACCTTCAGGATCAAAAGCAATAACAGGTCCACCAGATGGTAACGTTTTCATTTGTCCCGTCTTAACCACCCAAGAAACTGTCCGACCAAGGTTGGCAGGTTTTACAGCGATGTAGGTATTTGCATTGCCAACAGCTTGAAAACCTTTAAAGACCTCTTCAGGGTTTTTGGTAGACGTAAAATCTCTATAAAATGCAAGATCAAAATAGTATCCGTCAGGTCCTTGCCCAAAAAAGCGAGGATTTTTAGCAGCATCAACGCCCCGTGCAAAAACAAGTCTTCCTTTTGATGTTCTTACAGGATATTGAGCTATGCGGGGATTTCCGTCATGCGTAAACTGCGTTCCAGTATAAAAATCTACGTAATAAGGAGCTTCTTGGCCGACTGGTTTAAAATCTGCAAGTACACGTAAGCCAGGCATGAGCTTGTTGGTATACTCTAAAAGTGTGTAAGTGCCGTCAGGCATTGAAGCTGTTAAAGGCGGCGTAAATGCCGAAAGTGTGCTATTTTTGCTAAGATCTAAAACCCCAACAGTGGCTGGAACACTTAATACTTGAGAGCTACCGGCCATCGCAACCCCTGCCTTAGAACGCATCACATCAAGAAGCGCGCCCTCGTAAAAGGCGGTCGCATACCCCTGGCTATTATAAAGTGCACCGACTTGTGCGCCTCTTACCATTGGTCCAGCGTAATCGAAGATGGTTTGCAGCGTTGAACCTTTAGGGTCACCAGGAGCCCCTGTAACAGCATAATATTTACCGTTATAAAACTTAAGCCATTGATACGGTGCGCTGAGGTAAGGCACAGAAGAACTTAATAACGCTGAAGCTATGCCAGAATCCAAGCTCATCGTAGGTCCGGTCGGTGTTTTTACAGGGGGTAACGAAGCTTGCTGCTGACCGATAAGAAGATCAATTGCGTTTCTCAGGGCAGTCCTTAAAGTTTTACCCTTGGAAACCATTCCTACAAGGTCTTGTGGCTTTAACGAAGAAGGTAGGGACATGTCCGTCGCCCCTTGAGCATTATAAAAAATGCCTGAAATAAGGCTTACAATATGCGTCGGATTTGCTTCCAAAGGAATACCGATAGGTTGCTGAATTGCACCATTGACTACGCTAACACCAACAAAAAAATCCGTTATTTGGGATATGCTCGGCGGAAATGCTGCAACGGAGGTGATATCTTGATAAATATAGGTGCCATTTGCCACGTCCTGCGGATCAATCGTGAGTAAGAAATTAGCAAAACTGTAGCGCTTCCATAAAGATGGCGGTTTTGTAGACGTTTGAACATCAAGCATTTTTCTGAGTTGAGTATTCTTAAGACCGCTTTGCAATGCTGCGAGGTTTGAAATTTTGAGCGGCATGCCATTCTTATCAAAAGCATTTACAAGAGCACCCTGATCATTACGCTGATACACAGTACCATTCACTAAACTAATTAAATATGGCTGCGGGTTTACGGCATTGAAAGGTTCGACCGATGGTACACTATTGTCAGCTTGAAGTACGGAAGCAACTATAAAAAAATCACCTGGTGCTGTAGAAGATTGATAAACAAAGTCACCCTGTTGCAAGGCTTCAAGACTCACTGCTTGTATCAGGACGTTTGGAATCTGGTTTGTGGTGAATGAGAAGGGACCAAATTGCTCATATAATAGCCACTGCTGTGGCTGTTTTCCCATCAAACCCAGTCTCCACAGAGTATGCGATCTGAGGATACTTATATGTAAAGGCATAAGCCCTGATGATTGCGATGTTAAATAGTCTGCTAAAAGTGCTCGGCTCTTTTGATCCTGTCCCTGCACCTGGGGTCCTAGATTCATACCCCTTTGATAGAGATAGAATGGTCCTACACCAATAAGCCCAGCCTCAGCAAGCGTAACTTGGTAATTCTGACCTGGATCAATACCCAGAGACGTTGAAAGCCCGTCAAACAGTGTTTGAGCTGCAGGAGTCAAAGCAGTTTTAAGGCTTGTCGTACCTATATGCTCAAAAGCGCTTGCTATAGCAGGGTTGCTTGTCGCTGAAAGCAGTTTATTAAGGTCATTTGGTGAAGCATGAGCAAGATCGGTTGTAATAAGATTTTGCGCTATACCTTTGCTCAATGTGCTTGTTATTGCACCAGCGATAACAGCTCCAACACTCTTTAATGCAGCTTCCTTATTTGAAGCCCAGAAACCGAGAAGCCCTTGTATTACAGCGGGAGTTAATCCAAGTGCTTGAAGTGACGAAACAACTCGCGAGGCGGCATAGGTCGCAATACGATCAATCGCATTAGAAGCTTTAGCACTGCTATATACGGCATCGGTTGAGGCTTTAATGTTTTGAGCAATCGAAAACACTATGTTAGGAAGCACACTCAATACAGGTTGGTTGTATGGGTTGAGGTCATATTCTTGATAAAGTGTTCCGAGCGGGGCGGTTAAATCTTCACAGCCTTTAGTTGTGTACGTTTTTTGTACAGATTGCGTACAAGCGATCTGAGCACCCTGGCTTAAAAAAGCCGTAAGAACGTTAGAAGTCGCTATGTATACCTGTTGAGTTTTTGGATCAAGCAGAATACTAAAGTCGACAGGTTTTTTTACCAATGTAAGATCCGGCGAGTAAATACGCGAGGTTACAAGGCTTACAAAATAAACGTGCTTTGGACTTGGTAGTTGCACAGGTGCAAAAAATGAATCAACCGGTACAAGGTAGTCGGTAAAGCTTCCTTCAAGCGTTGTACCGTTTTTATTGGCTTCGGGTGCACATTCGTAGACAAAAACAGTTTGATAAGCACCGGTCTTTTTAAGGATGTCAGGTACTGCAAGGGTAAAGGTACCATACTGGAATGGGCCTTGCTTTAACTCATTTGCAAAAGCGCCCGTCGACAGTCCGTTAAAAAGAGGCATGAGCGTTGCAGGTACTGAAGCTGCTGCGACTTTAGTTAAATCAATATATGGATTGACGCTCACTTTACCAGTTGATATATCAAAAGCAGTCTGATTTACGATGCTATACAAAAACCTTACGTTAGGATTCGTTGACCACACAATGGCGGCTACGGTATTAGGTTTTTCAGGCTGTATTACCGGTACAAGCGCGGGTACAGGCGTATTACTTTCATCGAGTGAAATGACGTAGTCGTAAAGATGCGGAGCAACGTTAACAGGCCTTCCTTTTAGTAAACGACGCGCTTGCACGGCCCACGGCGTGTCAGCCGTCTGATAAACAAAGTAACTTTGAGCTGGAAGTGGAGCATTAAATTGATCCATGTTAAGGTTAGAAGCATCAACTCCCACAAGCTCAAGCACCGATGCATCCGGCTTTTGCATAGCCTGCAAGGTAAAGCCACCTGATACACGTTCATCATTAACGCGAACAGTTACCGGTCCTACGTTAAATGGGCCAGACATCTGATCATAGGTCGAGGTCGAAGGCAATATTTTCTTTAAGTAGTCAAGCGCTTTGGAGCTTGCGCTAGCAAGCTTTCCAGCCTGCTGGCCTATAGAAGCTGTCGGTGTAGTAAAGATATTTTTAGCTGAATCACTGTAAAAGATTTTACTTAAGCCTTGTGTGTAGTTAAGGTCTCTACGAGCGCTTCCTCCACCTTGAGCGCGAGCGACTGAGCCTTGAGTGGTAAATATACCCGTACCACTATACATGTCATACGTCTCCGTAAATGGTTGCCCCAGATTGAGCCTTCCCGCAAGGTAATAAATGTACGTTAACATGTTGGTGACACAGTTATGCGTAATGTCTTTAGCATTAAGAGGGTATAACATACGGTAGGGGTAGCTATCGTTTGCAGGCATGCCGTCGCCTAAAAATTCAAGACCGCTATTAAGGTGAATCATTTGCCCTGCAAAATTAGGACTTACGATTGCTGCAGCTCCCCACGAGTAGTTAACGGCACAGTTATCGTAATTGCCGCTTGAAACAAAGAAGTTTGCGTTATCTATGTTAGCTTGTGGTGCATCCGATCCTGCCCACTCCCCAGCTCCATTTGAGATGGTATCAAACATTTTTTCAACATTTTTGTCTATGACACGAGAATAAAGTGGAAGCGTAAGATCAACATTTTGCGTGTCTATAAGTGGCTCAGGTATTTGAACCCATACGCCACCTACGTTTTGTGGCGCTCGCATGGTTGCAAGTTTTGCTTGTCTTGTAAGAGCGGCTTGTATAGCTCCCATTACCCAGTTAGGTACCATAAATATAAATGCACCAAAAAGCGCTATTAACATATGCTGCTTTACAAAGCCCCAAATTTTGCCTTTCCAAGTTGCCTGCGCTTCCTCTGGACTCATTTTTTCTATACGCTCACCAAGGTCTTTAATCGATTCGTTAAGTTCCTTAATCGAACCTTCAATACCAGTTTCAGCTTTAACTAATGTTTCACCCTGAACATCAACAGCAGCACGTGAGGCGGCACCAGCTTCAGCAGCCCCACCAGCTTCTCCAGCCACCTCCACTAAGTCAGTCGAGTCTTTTACAAAGGCGTCAGCTGTTGAAGTTAGCTCACTCTTTAACGCAGTAATACTATCCTTGACAGCTTGATCACTAATACGCACACCTTCAGGCAAAGCTTTTTGAAGATCTTCAACGGTACCAGTCAAAGCTGTACCGATGCGATCTACTTGATCAGCTGATATCCCGACAATATTAGCCTCACCTTTAGGAAAAATTTGTTCAAGCTCGCTACCTAATTTCGAGAAAGCCGCTTCACTAACTTCGGGAGTAATATTTTGGGTTAACTCCCGCTCAGGTACGTTTTCAAAGACATCTTTAACCGTTGAACCCGCAATATCAGCTACGTTTCTACTCAAGCCTTCGCCAAGTGACGAACTAAGAGAATCAACAACAGATGTCTCAGCCCCCTCAACCAAGCCCGCCATGCCAAACGTATAACTGGGACAGATAGCTAAAAAGCTATACATACTCAAAAAGAATACCTTGTATTTAAGGCGCTCCATTACTACCCTTCCTTAAATCTTTTTAAGCTTCTGCTATATTTATACAATAACTAAATTTTAAATCTCAAGAGTTTGTTTAAATTTCCAGATTGTTTATATAAAATTGGCTAAAACCGATTTTAAACCTTTTTTGTCGGATGACAAGGGAACGCGCGCTATATCTTCACGTGTTAGGGCTTAATAATTGGCTTAACGGTAAGTGCGGGCTCTGCTTCCTTAGTTGCCATGACAGCATCTTCTTCAGCGTCTTTAGAAACGTGAGCGAGTGGTCTTTCTTTGATGGTGCCATCAAGTGCTTTTTGGATAAAGCGTTGCACTTTGTAGATGTATTTTTCAGGATTATAAAAATATGAATCAAAATGCCCGCGGCCATTGGTAACCCACAAGCGTTTATATCCTTGTGCCGCATTGTACACCGCTTCCACTGCTGCGGGTGGTGCTTTATCATCATTGACGCAACTTATGAGCATGACCGGAATAGTTATTTTACTCATAGCTTCAACAACGTCTATTGGAACTATACAGGTATCAACTTGACTTGCATCCATCTTAGCTATTGTTTTGAGTCCAAATTTAAGCCACGATTGAACATAAGGATTATATGCATACTTATGCAACAATGAGCGCCCTGGTAGCCCTACGTCATACCCAAATACCGTAAAGCGAAGCCTTTCCACCGCTCGTCCCAACAGATTTTCTGTCGACTCAAAAGGACAGTCCCATACTGCAAAGTCAAAAAGCGTTGGGTCGTTAGACTGTGCAAGAATAGAAGCTACCGCCCCCATTGAAAAGCCGTAAGCGATTCGCTTAGTGTCTTTAAGCTCCGGATCCGCCTTAACGAAATCAACTATGCCCATAACGTCGTACATCTCATCTTTTCCAAATGAGCAACACTGGCCTTCGGGTATGTCTCCATGGGCACGAAAATCAATTGTTATCGTGTTAAATGGTTTTCCGTCAAAAGCCGTATTAAAAAGTGAGTTGCTTAAAAAGCGTATATCATACTTGTTACACATAAAACCATGAAAAATCAATACTGTAGACTGCGCACCAGGTCGCCTTATAAGCACAGCTTTGCGAGCCAATGCGCGGGTGGATTCGCCATTTTCACGAGAAAAAAAGGTAATAACCTCTTCTTGGCCACCCAAATAACGCTTCTTTCTTTCAGCCAAACGATCTTGGGCAGATCGAAAGCTTTTCTGATCGGCATGAAAGTGTGGCACATCAGACAATTTTCTAAAAAGTGCAAATATAACAGATATGCCGATTGCCAAAGCAAAGATAGCGATCAACAACCCTTGATAACGTCTCTTCATACTCATAGAGGTTTTCCTTATCTGCGCACACCTTTTAACGATACCATAAAGATATCATATTGTCCTTTTACTTAGTAAGCAACGCTATACGTGCTGAGCAATAAGCTCTATTAACGCCTGTTTATTCATAGCCTCTGCTGAACGAGCAACCAGGCTGCCGTTTTTAAATATAAGAAACGTCGGAATCATCGTCACATCGAATCTCTTGGAAAGCTCGTCCGATTTAGCAGTATCAGTCTTTAAAAATGTAGCCTTATTTCCAAAATGAGCAGCCGCCCCCTCAAATACCGGCAACATCTGCATACAAGATGGGCAGTAATCAGCATAAAAATCAAGTATGATTGGACCTTTTGCACCCACTAAATGCGTATCGAGCTCTTTGGATGAGGTTATAAGCGGAAGTGTTACGCGTATATCATCTTTGAATGCCTTATAGAACTGCTTTTCAAGGGATACCATATAGTCACTTTCAATACCGTGTTCTTCAAGGCACCGATCAAGATCCAATGCGGCTTTAATACCATCACCAGCGGCAACGCCAGCTTGACGATAGACAGCATCAGTTGCGTCTCCCGCTACAAAGACACATGGCTTAGAAGTTGCCTGTCCTGGGCCTACAAGCATAATATGTCCCCGCTCGCTCCGCAGAAGCTGGTCTTTAAAGACATCAGTGTTTGGAGTATGGCCGATTCCTAAGAATAGTGCATTTACCGCCAAGACTTCGTGCTTTCCTTGAGCGTTAGTGATATCGAGAGATGTTACATGATTGCCATCGCCGATTACCTTGTTGGGCTTTGTTTTAAAACGAATTTCAATGCGAGGATTTGATCGTAATCGCTTTTGCATAATTGGCGAGGCGCGAAGCCGTTCCCCACGGACAAGCATAATTACTTTTTCGGCAAATGTAGCAAGCTCGAGCGCTTCCTCCGCTGCAGAATCCCCGCCTCCCGCAACAGCTACTATTTTACCCTTGTAAAAGAACGCGTCGCATACTGCGCAAGTACTAACCCCTCTTGACCAGTAGGTATCTTCACCTTCTATACCAAGTCGCAAAGCCTGAGCACCTGTAGCAACGATAATTGCTGCAGCACGTATTTCTCTGCCCTCATCGGTCCAAAGCGTATAAGGGTACCTCGTTTTCAAATCTACTCGTGTAATAGTTTCAGGTGAGAAGGTTGCACCAAATGCACGTACCTGATCCTTTGCATTGCTCATGAGCACAGGTCCACGTTCGGATCCTACACCAGGCCAGTTTTCGATAACTGAAGTCTCTGTCAGCTGGCCACCAGGCTGTGGACCTTCAAAAACATACGTAGGCCAATTCATGCGCGAAGTATAAAGAGCAGCCGCAAGTCCTGCAGGACCCGAGCCTATAATAACGACAGGAGCAAGATTCTGGACATCTTTAAATACGTCGCGATTTATGACGATGCTTGAGCCCGATTCACCTCGAGGAAGGCCACAACGATACCAAAAACCCATACCAGCAAGACCAAGAGCACAGATCAGGACAAGGACCGGGAGAAACTGTTTACCATGCATTTTATATGTTTCCTTTATGATATGCCCATCGAGCATAAGTATTACAAATAAAAATTAATTATAGTATTTAGTTTAAACAAAATGAAAAAAAAGTAAATATTCAAGAAGCACACCTTCTAGTTTATTGATTACGCACACAAATGTTAAGATTTTATTCGTGAGATGCCCGGACATTAATTTTGGTTTTTGATTATATTGAGCATACTTTTACATACATTATACGAAAGACTCCAAAGCATTTTTCGTATAAAAATCTTATTCAAACACCCAAAAAAAGTATCTTTCGCTGATCATGACACTTTAAAAAAATACTATTTAATTTATACTAAGCGTGTCCCCCTCTTCTATTAACGAAAGGAACTATATGCGTTCGTCCAACTATTGTAGGTTATTATTTGCTATTATTTTAAGTTTGTCTTTAAATTCCGCTGCGCAATTTGATGACGCTATTGCATCGCTTGGTTATGTTTGGCTTGGCGACCGTGTAAACGTAATTGCCAAAAAAGCCGGAAAGCATTTAATATCGCCCAAAGAATTTAACTTAACATCCCCGGTTTTAAAACAAATTATATCACTCGGTACAAAAACGTGGATCAACGGCATAGTAAAAGAAACACTTGCAGACCCTTCAGCAGACGGACTCGTATCAATTCTTTCTTCATTTACCATTGCATCAATTCCGCAGCTATTATTTCCTTCTGCAAGCCCGCAGATTTACGTCTCAAAAACATTAGAAAATGCTCTTAAATTTATAGAAAAAGGAGGTACATCGCCAGAACTCCTCGCAGAGCTAAAAGAAATTGCCAAATTACCAGCAACGGCGGAAGAGTTTGAAAAAGTGCTAGATAATGCCCTTCTAAGTTTGACAGACAAGTTTCAAAAGGTCCCCAAATATCAAGAAACTATAAAGCAACTTGAAAAAGCTGCCTCTATTGCGGGAAACAGAGCAGCCATACGACTGGCAGCATTTAACGCTGGTCTTAAATTAAATAGCATCGTAGAACACGTTATTCGAATAGATGACTTTATATTTGACTATGACACCGTAAAATTTGCAGCGCTCAATAGCACATTTGCGTCTCCAGATAGAAATGATTACCGTTTCACTGCAAGAGAGCGACTTATCAGATTAGCTGAGATAGCTCAAGAAGATCCACTGACTGCTAGCGTTGCAGTTGCACACTGCTTGCTGTCCCACGGGATTGTTTTATTCACTCAGATTCTTGGAAATACTGGCGTTAGGCAAACTAATGTCGCTCTTTTAGAGCCAAAAACAAGCACTTATGGAAAGCTGTTAAGCATCGCTTTTTCTATGTTCATTTCATATGGCATAGAGGACTACGCAAAAAACATACTCAGAGATGGCTTTGATGAGCTTGATCTTTATGACCCAAAATATGTAAAAGCGTACGATGCAGCATACGTTGTCGGAGTTAAAGCTCCATTTGCAGTAGCTGCTTGGCAAGCTTGCTATACTTTTGCAAAAGTCCTAAGTAAAGGCTTATTGGTTCAAGCTCATTTACTGGATTTTGAGAAGCATACCGACGTCAAAGAGGCGATCACGGGAGGTATTACGCTAGCAATTTTCACCCTTCTTTACGTCAACATAGAGTTTAATGAAATTCTTTGGGATAGTGTATTTTCCACCTTAAGAGGCATCAAGTATCTCGCTACAAATCCAAAGGAATGTGTCACGGTATATGGTGGCGCTGCCTTGGATGTCGCTGCCGATGGAATTGATTCGGTTATGAGCCTTGTAGGAGCTAAAGAAGACGAACAAAAAGATGAGCTCTAACAAATTTCATAGCTCGGCATCAATCATAGAAAGCCGCTTCTCATAATGGTTTTTCTTAAAACCGCAGTGAAGCCAAGATACAAAAATACCATAGGCTTCCTGGTACGTTAGATAATCTGATGGAAAAACGAGTACGTTGACGTTGTCATCTTCACGCGAAGCACAAGCAATTGCAGGGCTCCAAGCGAGCCCTGCATATATTCCTTTATATCGATTAGCAGCGATCGCCATGCCTGTACCCGTACCGCACATAAGAACACCGGCATCAGCTGCACCCTGTTGCACAGCTCGCGCAACGGCTGCAGCAAAGACTGGGTAGTCTGATCGCTCTGAGGTTAAAGCACCTTTATCCAGCCACTCAAAAAGAATACCGTCCTGCGAGGTATGCTGCTTTATAAATTCTTTCATTCCAAAGCCGCGATGATCAGCGCCTATAGCAATAATCATTACTTGTTCTCCTTGATTTTCGTTTTAAAAATCTAGCATAAGCTCCGCCGTTTTTACGATAGTTACCTTCAAAAAGCTCTTGACTTTAACACTTTTCAGTTGGATAGAATCATGCTGAACAAGGGATTTTTTGACCACACAAGAACCAAGGGGAATCCATGAGCACATTGTACCTTACTCTCTTCCTAGTAATTGGTTCTTGTAATACTTTTTATTGCAAGGCAAATCCCGTGGTAGAAGCAGCAACATACGCTGCGGTCGGACACGGAGCTAATTATGCAAGTAACTGGCTAGCGCATGGCATAACACGCTCTTTTCATTTACCGAGTGATATTCTCTACACGGTAATACAACGTAGTGGCAAATCGATTAACAATGTTGTTGTTCGACATCTTTACAACATACTAATGCCAAATGTGCTCCCTTACACAATGATTTTTCCTGGAGATCCAAATGAAAATCTTGCAAGTACCTCCTACGAAGCTGGTCGTCAGGCTCTAATTTTATGGGAACTAGCATGTTTATGCGCTCTTTGGTATGAGGAATGGAAACAAACTAATTTTAATACGGATGAATATGAAACACATTTTCTGAGTCAATTAAGGTTATTAGGTACTTCAGCACTTTTTCGGTCGCAACAATTCGTGATAGCGATCGCATACTTTATGGCAGGCTTACTTGTAGCTGGACTTGCCAAAAAAATAGGCGAAGCTTCTAGAAAAGCAACGGCCGCCCTTTTTCCACAAGGATCAGTTGTAGATCATAGACGAACTCCAAATGGCGCAGAAATATTTGTCGGCAAAGAACCAATCAAGAAGGTGTATGAAAGTACTTTTGGTATTCCGGTAGCTATGCTTTTAAAGCCGCTTGTGCTATATTATTTTAAGGAATTTCTTTCTCTTATAAAAGTCCATCAAAGCGAATCAACCGCCTTGTGGGAAAAATCATATGATGTTGGTGACAAGCTGCAATGGTCTTTAACAGGTTTAGAATACACATTTAAAACCGGCTTTTGGCTTATAAGTGGTCACAGTTACGGCATGGTCGAGAAAAGTAAGCAAAAAATATCATGAAACAAGCTCTAATGCTCTTAGCTTATCGCTTTATTCGCAATACTCATCAAAAAAGTATTGCTATGATGACTATGATTGCATTTGTTAGTATCGTTTTAGCTTCAAGTGCTCTTTCGTTAGTAGCTGCTATTATGTCAGGATTTGAGCAAGAAACACGCGCTATCGTTCAAGGCATACATCCCGATTTAACCATTCAAGGGGGTGGGTTGCCGCTACGGTTAGATGCCATTAAAGAAGCTGTTCTTAATGCTTATCCTGCAGAGATCGCGGGCATAAGCCCTATGAGCCAAAACCACGTTCTAGTAAAAGCATCAGATCAAGAGGGAGTTGGAGTTTTAGGCGTTATGCTAGGCATAGATCCTGAGGCAGAAGCAACGGTCAGTAGGCTGCCTTTACTTGTTGAAAAGAGCACAAAAACCCTTTCTTTTAAAGACCTTTTTCAAGGTGAGCAGGTTGTCATAGGAAAAGCTTTGGCTGACTCACTTGGTGCATCAATAAGCTCTGAGATTACAGTGCTTTTTGTGCCCGAAAGCGAGGTAAACAGTAAAACGCAAATTTTTCTTGAACAAAAAAAAGTGAAAGTAGGTGGAGTCTTTAAAACGGGTATTGAAGACATTGATGCCCACGTTCTTTTTGGCTCACTAGACCTTTTTAAAAATCTATTTCCTGAAAGCAGTATAACTGCAATCAACCTAAAACTAAACTCGCTTTCAAAGGAAGATACTCTCAAAACCGAGCTTAAAAAGTTTTTAGGACTAAGCGTTCTTTCATGGCAAGACCTATACCCAGCGCTCCTTTCAGCACTTACTCTTGAAAAATACGCAAGCATGCTTGTTCTTGCATTAATAGGACTTGTAGCTTGCGTTAATATTATGGCTCTTCTTTTTATGTACATTACCAACAAAAAAACGGAAATCGCTCTTTTACGCACGTTTGGCGTTCGTGAGAACGAACTCATGGGACTTTTTGTAGGAATGGGCGGGGGTATCGGTTTTGCGGGATCTATATTAGGCGTTATGATAGCATCCTTGATAAGCTTTCTTCTTAATGAGTATCAACTCATTAAACTACCAAGCGTCTATTATATCACACACGTTCCAGCGCATATGACCTTTTTAATCGGCATATGCGTCATTATACTGGTCACTGTTGCAAGTTGTATCGCTGCTTATATACCCGCCCGTACTTTACAGGGTATTGATGTGGCGAATCTTTTAAAACAAACCTATTAAGAGGTCGCTGCTCCCATGCGCCAGATAAGCAGGGGAAAGCATGGAAGCAGCATTATACATTATGAGCGATCATGGTGATAAGGAAACCACTTAGCCCCAGAAAAACCGCCATGTGGACGCTTCGAAGATCTCTTTTTGAGATTTCCATTTTCCTGAGACTTGCGATCAGCGCAAAATTGACAGAAAGCCTTTTGAGATTTTTTTGCTCGTATTTTGGCTTTGATATTTTTCATGTTTTCCCCCCTTAACTTACTCATTAAAATAAGTCTATATTATTTATGTTTGAAATTTCAAGAATTTTAATAAAAATATCTTGGGGATTTCTTTCTGAATTTGTTTGCCACGACCTTTTTATGGTGCGAAGCTTGTAGAAGCCATGAATCCACCATAGAGAAGGAGGCAAAAAAATAGCACGAATAGTGCACGCGATGCTATGGGATGTGCATGGGATGCATCGCGCAACATTAGTCTCGTTATAGAACCTATTGATGGCCTTAAGGTATCGTAGCCTGTTAGTGACAGACCCAATATGCTTAGTGATCTATGCCGTGCGGCAATGCCAAGGGAATCCCGCACCAGTTCGTGCAAAGACTCTGCCATCGCCGCGTTTCTAAGCTCGAAGTGATGCATAATAGCCCTAAAAACAGTGAGGTGATCGTTAAGAGCCGACAGGTTGAGCCCATCCCTCAAAACACTTTCAGAAAGCCGTTGCCCATGATGCAGTAAAATAAGGGCGACTGCTTGAAAAGCCCCGTGCGCAGTTGCCAAGAGAAAGAAAAATTCGACGGGTGTTTTCTTGGATTCATTTTCTATTTCAACGAAAGTTTCCAAGAACTGGAAAAACTCAGGACTATTTTCATCCATGCTTAGCATTTGTGCATAATAGTGCCAATCGGGCTTTATGTGTTCTATATCGACACCCAATCTATATAAACAGAAAAGCGCTGAATGATTCTTGAATCTGTGCGCCATTTCTACAAGTTCCGCACCAAATCGCTTAAGATCTAACACTTTATTAAAGACAAGCCAGCGTAAAGCTAGGTAAAAAGAAGACCAGTTGGGGTTTTTCATGAGAATTCTGAAAGATTTTTCTCGCAATCGAGCACCTCGCTTACAGAGGATCTCGAGTGCTTTAATATTACCTCCAACTAATGCACACTCAAAAAGCGTCATGCGCCGATGATCTGGTAAAAGATACTCCTCAAACGAGAGGGGCAACTGTCCTAGCTGCGAAAGGATATAAGGATCGCCATTTAAAATGAGCATTGCCAAAATATCGTCATCCAAAGGGGCTTGCATGCAAGCTGTCAAGGAAAACACGCCAAGCAAACACAGTTCAAGTAACAAAGTACGCATGCACTAACCTGAAAATGGTATTGAAAAAGATGGGTTCTAGGCCACCGTTTTTTCCAATTTTAGTTGAATGAGCAAAATCCCAAAAGATGGAGACCATTTTCAATGTGTTCTTTTAAGTGCGTTGCGTCTTCATCGCTTACTTGATAAATAAGAATACCAAAATTATCGTGCTTTAGGGGCCAAACATAACAGTGGGGATTAGTAAAATCCAGATCCGAGATGAGTTCACGTACCATATCTCTCTCTTGAGCACAAGCTTTTTTGTAACTTGAACCGCCCATACCCCGTACATGCTTATTAAAGTGACAACTATTTAAATGGCGATAAAATGTTTGTGGAAGGGCAATGTCTTCTGAAGCGGTGTGCTCGGATTGATCATAGCCGGCCACCCCCTGAAAGCAATTGAAATCAGGATTATCGACAAAATAAGCTGCTTTCTCGAGGTTGAAGCATGAATTATGCGATAATTCATGTAGAAGAAGCTCGCTCGTATGCTCTGCATCATATAAAGCTATAATTTTGCGTGGTAGCAAGGTAAGACGAGACAAGACATGGTGAGGAGTAGATGAGGTTGCGTGCGGCTTCATGAAGGTCTCCCTTGTGGTTTAAAAGCGTCTTTAAAAGTAGCGTACTTACAAAAAAATGTATAACCCCTGGAATCAGATTAACAGATAGATTCATTAAAAATCAACTATTGCAAACATATGTCAACGCATGGTAACATTACGTTTATGCGCTTTTTTTTACTATAGGACACTCTATGACGTTTGTATGGCAGCTTAAGGGAGTTGTCTTTTTAATTTCAATGGCCTTTTGTACTTTATCACTTACCCCAAGAACCTGGCAACATAGAGCGGAAGATCCTAACGCACCCGAAGTAAAGACATGCTACGTAGATGACACTAAAGAATACTCGCTCAAAAGCTATGACTTCCAACATAGCACCCTCTTCGAACTTTTTGACCTTAAGCATTTTCAAGAAAACATGCTTCCTTCTGGCCCCATAACGCTTCGCTATAAACCGCAAGAAACTATCGATGGCACACTTTTAAGTAAGCACGTTGAAGAATGTTATAAGCAGCTTTCAAAGCCAAGACGGTCAATTAGAAAGCTCAAAAACATGAAATTCCTCAAAAAAAACAATTTCAACTTCAAAAAAGCAAATGGTCTAGCCATCTTTAGGCTTACAAAACCCCCATTTGACAACTTTGTGGTAAAGCTTTTTATCGAAACACCATGCGATCTTGTGCGTCCTTACAAAAAGGATCTTGAGCAAAATTGCCTTTTTGCCATGGGTGGCGGGATAAGTCGCTATTTGGTGGGCTTTACACGCATAAAGAACCTCCAGTACGCGCGCTCAAAGGTTGCTGCAAGCCCCTACTGGTCTACGCTTGTGGATTTTCCACGAAAATGGTTTTGGGTACCTCCAAGCTGCCGATGGTTTACAGTTACGGGATATAATGTGGGAGGCAAAGCCGAACAGTCCATTAAGTTGCCTTCTGTCTATGCAGTCATCTGCGATGCTATTGAGTCAGATAGAGCGCTGTCAAAGGATGACCCGGACGAAGCGGCACTTGTCATCTCATTAGTACGCTATTTGGGGGAGCACATGGACCCAAATATACCCAATTATATGATAGAAAAAAATACCGGCATTGTAGTTTGCTCTGATACTGAGCACTTTCCTAGCAATGTTGGATTGACCGCCCGCTTAGATTATGACAACCACAGGCAGTGGATGTTTGAATTAATTAAAAAATATTTTAGAGACAATTTTTTCCGCACGAAGAATGAACGGCTTTCGATGAGGAATGGCAACGGCCAGCGCATTATGAAATGCAATGATCGCTAGGCTCCTTTAAGTTGCTCTTCAATCGTTACAAGCAACGAAGCAAAGCTCTTGTCGCGATGCATGAGATCATCAACTTTAGCCACCCCGTGGATCACCGTAGAATGATCTTTACGATCAAGAAAAACTGCTATCTCCCGCAAGGACCTATCAGTCATCTTTTTCATAAGATACATGCTCACGTGGCGCGCTGAAGAAAGATCTTTACTTCTTTTGGCTGATTTTAGGTCTGTTACGGTGTAATTAAAGCAGCGAGCAACATGCTTTATAATGGTTGCTAAGTCTATAGACGCTTGCTTAACTTCGCGTTTAAAACCTAGCACTTTATCGACAAGTTCTAAGGTAATACTTTGACCTGTAAAGGATGCAAATGCTAGAACACGAATCAAACTACTTTCTAAGTCTCTAATGTTGGCAGCCATTTTGGAAGCAATGCTTACGGCAATGTCGTCATTGAGTACCATTTCGTGCAAAGCAGCTTTTTTATGAACGATTGCAGCGCGAATATCTAAGGGCGCCGGCTGCAAGTCAGTCACAAGTCCCCCTTCTAAGCGAGACCGAATCCGTTCGGAAAAACCGGTAACATCGCTCGGTAGCACGTCGCACGTAAAGACTATTTGTTTTCGGGCTGCGTGAAGAGTATTAAAAATGTGAAAGAACATTTCTTGCGTCTGCTCTTTTCGTGAAATGTACTGTATATCATCCATGAGAAGGACGTCAGCGCCTTTATAACGCGCTTCAAACTGAGAAATTCGATCAGTACGTATAGCTGAAACAAATTCGTTTACAAAACGATCAGCTGTTTGATAGATAACGGTTGCCCGCTTATCAAGCATTTTATATTGATTGCCAATAGCTTGAAGAAGATGCGTCTTGCCATAACCTGACGCACCCCAAATAAGAAGCGGATTGTAGAGAAGACCAGGCTTTTCGATAACAGCACGGGCTGCAGCATAAGCTAAAGAATTATGTGGACCTACAACAAACGAATCAAACTTGTGCTGGGGCATAAGCGGCCCGCGACTGAGCACTGGCGGCCTTGGCCTATCTGTAGTTTTTTCAGGCTGCGGTGGAACTTTTGGTTGGTTAATTGGCGCCGTATCTTCGCTGACAAATGTTATTCTAAGAGCCGTCTCATTAAGAAGTCTTCCGAGATGCTGACAAAACAGCGCGCGATAATGTGTTTCAACCCACTCTTTAATAAATACGTTAGGAGCTTTAAGGTAGACAACCTTATCATGAGCATCCCAGCGTACAAGAGTGACAGCCTTAAACCATGTCTCAACAACACGGCTTCCAACTTCAACACAGACGATTTTAAGAAATTCTTGCCACAGTGTATCTAATACCACAGCTTCACACCCTCAAAGCCAACATCAGGCAATCATGTCTGTATTTTTTCCGTTCGTCGCCATTTTTTGTATAGACATAGTCTACAACAGAAAATAAAAAAATGGTGCGCCCGACAGGAATTGAACCTGTGACCTGCAGATTAGGAATCTGCCGCTCTATCCGACTGAGCTACGGGCGCTCGACTTATTTAGTATAACGAAAGCTACTAAAATAACGAGCCCAAAACTCACACTTTTTTACGCAAAAAAAGCATTTTTAAAACCGAATTGAAAAGATTAAAACAGAACAAAAAAATGGCAAGAAAGAAACATTACGTTTCAGGCAAATTTAACTTACAAGCATTGATAGTTAGCACTGTCAATCCTCGGCTTTGCAAGATGCGCAAAAAAGCACTCAAAATGCGTGAAGAATTAATTGGCTACTTCCCGTCAAGAACCTGCCAAGAACTGTTCAAAGCATTTATTAATTCGATTATCTGACTGTGCAAGTCCAAATTATCCCCGGAAGTTCACCTTAACGAGCTCTTTTTGGTGAATGCGTCATTGTATTTTCTTTAGTCCCCATCTATTGGCTTTTAAGACAAAACAAGCGTAGCTTGTCCGCTTAAATCTAACTCACGCACCTCAAAAAAAGTAGGTGCAGTACCCAATCGACAAACCCAGTGAGAGCAGACTACTTTGAAAATGTCTATTTGTCACAATAGGCGATGCTCTCGAGAAAATATTGTTGACATTTGACAAACTAATGTGTTATTTATAAATATAAATTAAGTCGTGATTTGTAACTTAATATCTATATAAAAGGCAAGTTTATGAAAACAATATCTATATCTCTTTTTGTTGTAGCTTTAAGTCTTAGCGGTGCTTATAGCTTTAGTGCGGGAGCTAGGCAACAAAGCAGTTCCATTGAAGAAGAAAAAGAAATGATTTGCAAACTTTATGATAAGCTTACCGATATGTTTATACAAAGTGCGTCGTCCGGGAACTCAGCAGATAGAATTAAGGTTGTTCACACCTACAATATACTTCGGATACTCTTGGGGGCGGCATCGACTCTACCTGAAAAAACAGAATCTTTTGACAAAATAGACAGAGCCTGGTTGAGCGAAGTGGAAAGCAATGCTGGATGTACTTGGTGGACCCGGCTCGTCAATTATTTAACGTGATCCACAAAAGCATAAATTCTCAAAATGGGCGTTATTAAAAGCTTAATCAAGTGCCAGCGGCATCAGTCGTAAAGATTATGGTGCCGCTGGATACTAATCTGAGTCACGCAAAACTGATACTAAATGGCTATGCGTAATAGTCTCCCTCTATTTCTACATCGAATGATTTTAAGCGCGTAAAGCGAAAGACTAGCATGTCCAAGCTTTTTTAAACTTCACCCTGGGAGAATGGCTTAACTAGCTTAATATCATCCGTCAATGGCATCTGATCAAGGTGCTTTAAAAAAAGATTTACGTCATCGCTCAATATGATAAATCCGAAATTTTTTCTTTTGAGCCATACGCCGCCACACGTGTTAAGTTTTTTATTTTTTATAACGCACCTTGGTACATCGTGACAAGTTTTGATCTAATTGGCCATAAAACCCAAGGAGATCATTGCAGTCTGAAAATATAATATGTTATTTTGAAAATGAAGTATCACAATTATAATATTCTTAACCAAAAGGAACTTTCCATGAACACAATGAAACTTATTGCCATGATTATTGGGGGAACGTTGCTTAGTATTTCTCAGAACACACTATCGACGGGAGACATTCATTTTTGGAATGAAAATGAGCATTTTCCCCTTACGGTAGAAGTTAGCTATAAACTGCCAGGTTGCCATGATGATACCTTTACCGTGAAGCCAGGTAGTTGGCAGAAGCTCGAACGTCCCTATCTATCTTTAAAGGGTTGGTGCCCTATCGACAAGATTAACCTTAAACGAGAAGACATGCGGGGGGCAACTATCCTTGCAAAATCCTTATCATCCTTACCCCTAACCGAAGATATTGTATATATCTTTGGTGACGGGACTGTTGACATAAGACATATTAGGTCTGATGCTGATTAGGCACCATTGATCGACTGAAGATATAAAAATAGGGGGGAACACTAGCTCTCCCCTTGCATTTACCAAAGCACCAGCAGAGCTTCCCGGATTTATGGGTGCGCTTATTTGAATAAAGTGTTTCCCAGAAAAATGAAGATTGCCATTATGCATGATGATAAGGCAATACATGCCACAACTTTTAAAACGCCATTGTGCTCATAAAGAACCTACAAAATCAAAAAAGAACATCTTGAATCTGGTGCGCCCGGCAGGACTTGAACCTGCAACCAACGGATTCGAAGTCCGGTACTCTATCCAATTGAGCTACGGGCGCAGATAGAAAAGCTACCTTTAAATTGTATCAAAAAAGCAGAAAAAAGCGAGTTGGCAAAGCCTAAACGGAAATTCATCAAGCCCGCTTAAAATATCCTAAAAATTCTTTATTTCCACTTGAGCCTTCAATAGGAGACTCGATAACACCCAAGCAGATAAAACCCTCTTTTTCTATACCTTGCACCACCGTGTCAACAACGCGTTTATGGATCGAAGGATCTTTTATAACGCCGCCACGGCCAATATCTTCCCGGAGGGCTTCAAATTGAGGTTTTATGAGCACAATAAGCTGACCCTTAGGTTTTAAAAGGGCAGTTACCGAAGGAAGAACTTTTAAAACTGAGATAAACGAAAGGTCAAGCGTAGCCATATCTACTAACTCGTCCAGACGCTCTAAATAGCGTAAGTTGGTGCGTTCCAAAATAACAACCCGAGGGTCATTTCGTATTTTTTCATGTACTTGGCCATACCCAACGTCAACGCCATAGATCTTAACGGCACCGCGCTGCAACAGACAGTCGGCAAAGCCTCCCGTTGAAAGACCAGCATCAAGAACGATAAGACCCGTTACATCAATACCAAAAGTGTTTAAAGCATGTTCGAGTTTTATGCCTGCACGAGAGACAAAGCGCGTAGTGGGAATTGTAAGCGCAATTGCAGCCTCTGCGCTCACAGGAGTTCCGGGCTTATTAACAACCTTGCCGTCAACCGTTACTTGATTTTGCATAATATAGCTTTGTAATTGTTGACGGCTGTAGGTTGGATACAATTCTTGTAAACGAGCATCAAGCCGCTTTTTGTTTTTCATGGCCTATTTTTGCTTTAAGAAGCTCCCGCATGGAAGGCGTTACATCGTAATAGAACATCCTTGCCAATTGCTCCTCTTCAGCAACAATTTCGTTAAACGGTAACACGATAAACATGTTCTGATGCGTTTTAAGTGTTAAGAAATCATTCTTTAAGCTCTTTTTGAGCGCTTTTCTAACATCTTCAAGATTTTTCACCTCTTCACCATTGACCTCAGTAATAATGCTACCAGGAGCAAGAGTTCTTGCACGTGCTGCTGTGGATGCTGGAAGAATGTGCGTTAGGACCATCGACCCTTCTAACTGATTTTGAAGCTCAGCATAGCGAGTAAGCTCAGGAGACATTTGAACAAGAAGCGGTAAATGATCAATAGCAAGCTCCATAAGCACCATGCCACCTATTACTTCGTAGTCAATCTTTTCATAAAGTGGAGATTTTCTACGAACTGGTGCTAAGGAGGTTCCTTCAAATTTCAACGCGGTCTTAAACTCTTTACCTTGTCGGTAAGCACGTAAGCGGACGGTGTCGCCTAAGGTTAAGCGAGACAGATAATCGAGGAAAGAGACTTTGTCCTCACTCCACGGCACACTCATTTCACCAAAACAGTCTAGGCGGTAGCCATCAATCTCGTAAAGCATATCACCAGCTTGTATACCAGATTTTTCAAGAGGACTTTGAGCTGTAACGCGAGCTACATAAAGACCCCCCGGTTGCGGATTACCAAGAAAATCGGTCATTGATTCGGAGCCCACATTTGCTTGAATACCGATAAATGGCTTTCTAACAAGCTTAATATCATCTGTAACGGGCATCTGATCAAGGTGCTTTAAAAAAAGATTTACATCATTGCTTGGTATGATAAATCCTACATTTTGAGCAGATGGCACACCGGCCGAGTTAACACCAATGCACTCTCCCTTTGCATTTACCAAGGGACCACCAGAGCTTCCTGGGTTTATAGGTGCGCTTATTTGAATAAAGTGTTGTCCAGAAATATGTTCACGTCCACTGACCATACCATTGGTGCTTTTGATAGATTGCTGATAGCCAAGCGGATATCCGAGAGCCATGACTTCATCAGCTCTGCGAATTTGGTCAGAGTCACCCATTTTTAGGAAAGGTATTTGACCAAGAACAAGTTTAATTTCTTCAGCATCTTTGGGCTTTAGACAAAGCAATGCAAGGTCCCTTTCAGGATTGATGCCAAGCAAGGTCATGTTAAAGCGCCTCTTACCAAAAGAGGGAAGCTGTATGTAGATAGCTCGCGCTTGATTGATAACGTGAGCATTCGTAATTAAGTGTCCCTTATTATCAATGAAAAATCCGCTGCCAGATGTTTGGTACTGACTCGGCGATTTATAAGGCTCAAGCCAGTTAAACTCTGCGACTTCAGAAAAAACTTGTGCAACGGTATCCCTCAATTGAGATTGGAGCTCTCCCCAATGCATACCAGTGCCAGAAGGACGGTCTGCAAACAGAATCTCGTCAGGCCTTACTTTTTCGGTTTGCTTTTTTTGAAATGACTCCAGCATGCTTTCGATATAATCAAGGCGTCTGTCACTCTGATGGGAGTACCATTGATAAACACCTAAGCCGATCCCCCCCGAAAGAAGAAGACAGATGAGTAATGACATACTACGATTCATAACTAAAATCCTTATGTATTAACTACGTTATTGTGTACTCATGCTTCGAACCTGCCCCCTAAGTGCTTTGCTAAGAAAGCCTCAGCTGCAGCATGAAATTGTATGTCATTTTCAGGTTTTGCAAATCCATGACCTTCATCTTCAATAAGAAGATATTCATAGGGTATATTTTTAGCCTTAAGCGCCGCCACAAACTGCTCCGATTCTGCTTGCTTTACACGTGGATCGCGAGCTCCTTGTGCAATAAAAAGCGGTACTTTAAGCTTATCCGCTGCAAAAAGCGGCGAGCGAGATTTTAAAAATTCTGTCTCTGATATATCCCCTACCCTTCTGTATAAGTCTGCCTTAAATATTGACCAGTATGGAGGCATACTTTCTAAAAGCGTTATCAAATTGCTTGGGCCACAAAGGCTAATTGCACACGCAAATAAGTCTGGAGTAAAAGTAACTCCGGCAAGCGCTGCATACCCGCCATATGATCCTCCAAATATAGCAACTCTTTTAGGATCTGCAATCCCATTTTGAATTGCCCATTCGACAGCATCGACAAGGTCGTTTTGCATATTACGGCCCCATTCGCGATCTCCAGCTCTTTCAAAAGCTTTACCATAACCAGTAGACCCGCGGAAATTTACTTGAAGAACAGCATATCCTCGATTTGAAAGCCATTGCACAGTAGGTTCGTATCCCCATTCATCACGCACTTGAGGCCCACCATGCACGTAAATAACAAGAGGAAGATTTTTGTTTTCAACGCCAACTGGCAGCGTCAGGTAACCATGAATCGTTAATCCATCACGGCTTTTAAAAGTTATCGATTTCATCGGTGCTAACGCATATGTTTCAAGATCGGGCCTTGCTTTAAAAAGAAGGGTTCCTTTTTTTGTACACACATCGTACATGTAATATACTTTCCCCTTGCAATCGCTATCAAAGGCAAGCGTGTACTTCGTTTGATCGTCATTATTTGAAATGAGAGCCAGATCACCGTCGCTTAAAGTAAGCATCGACCTAAGATGCGTGCCAAATTGTTCATCGATGATCTTAAATACCTTCTTCTCTCTATAGAAGGTCACTGCAAGGAGCTTATTGGTATAAAGGTCTTGAAGAATTCCTCCAAGATCATACTCAGGGTCATTTGCAATAACCTCTGACGCTTTCGTCGATGGATTGAAGAGTATTAATGAACTGGTATTGCTGTGAGTTGTATCTTTTAGGTAAAGAGAAACATTATCATCAGCAAGTCCAAATATATAACTTTCAAAAGCATTTTCTGGGTTCCAAGAAAAAACGGGAAGCCATGCGTTATTCGACCAGTAAAGAACATCTGAACTGCCGTCTTTGTTTTTTGTTTTTATAGCACGTGGCTGTAACTGCTTATCAAAAACTACTCCCGCATAGTTACCAGGATTTTTGAGGATGAGCACCAGATTGCCATCATTGAGATTAAGCTTATAATAGTCAAACAACTCCTTATTATCTTTATTCATAGCAAGGACGATGCTGTCTTTACATTTTAAGGACGTTTCAATGCCCGGTACGCTAATTCCTTCAAAAGGGGTATAATCACGCACTTTCATCGTTTCTAAGTCAACACCATACAAATGATAATTTTCGTCACCTTGGTTATCTTGCAAATACAAAAGTTGCTTGCTATCTGGTGCCCAGTAGTGAGTATCTATAGGCTGCTTGGTACTTCGAGTTACAACACGATCGCTGTTACTACCATCAATAGGTTTTACCCATAGATTCATTACTCCATTGAACGGAGCACTATAAGAAAGCTTGGTGCCATCCGGAGAAATGAGGGGCGCGAATCGGGCAGCATTTCCAAAAAGAATCTTTCGTGGAATAAGCGCCGGCGCACCACCAGCATTCACAAACAGCTTTCTGGGCACCAATAAGCTTGCCAGAGCGAAAACGCATGCAAGGATAGAAAATACATAAAGTGTTACTCTTTGCATCCTTAAAAATCCCTATCTTATAAGAAATCCTGTCGTGTCTACTTTAACAAGAACCAGGAATTCAGTTTTCATGCCTTCCACCAAGATGCTTTGCTAAGAAGGCTTCAGCCTGGGCATAAAAGCACATTTTATTATGCGGCTTCACAAAGCCATGTCCCTCATCTTCGACAAGAAGATATTCGCAAGGTATATTTTTCTCTTTAAGCGCGGCGACAAATTGCTCTGACTCTGCTTGTTTAATACGGGGATCACGACCGCCCTGTGCAATAAAGAGAGGTACTTTAAGCTTATCAGCCGCAAAAAGAGGAGAGCGCGACTTTAAAAATTCTGTCTCCGAAATATCCCCGATCCTTCTATACAGGTCCGATTTATAGATATTCCAATAAGGAGGTATCGTCTCCAAGAATGTTTGCAAGTTACTTGGTCCACATAAGCTGACACCGCAAGCAAATAAGTCAGGAGTAAAGGTAACGCCTGCAAGTGCCGCGTAGCCACCATATGAGCCGCCAAATATCGAAACTTTCTTAGGATCTGCAATACCCTCTTTTACCGCCCACTCAACGGCATCGACAAGGTCATTCTGCATATTGCGGCCCCACTCGCGATCACCGGCTCTTTCAAACATTTTACCGTAACCTCTTGAGCCGCGGTAGTTTACTTGAAGAACTGCGTATCCACGATTAGAAAGCCATTGTACCCGATCAGAAAAACCCCAATTATCCCGAAGATGCGGACCACCATGAACAAAAAGCACGAGTGGAAGACTTTTACCTTCAATTCCGACGGGAAGCGTTAAATAGCCATGAATTTTTAGTCCGTCTCGGCTTTTGAAAGATATCGGCTGCATTGGCGCAAATGTATATGCATCACGATCCGGGTGAGCTTTAAAAAGGAAGGTTCCCTTTTTAGTACGAGCATCATAAGAATAATAGAGCGTGCTATGCGTGTCGCTTGAAAAAGCGATAATGTAGACCGTTTCATCATCGTTCGTTGAGACGATGTTCATATTACCAGGATTAAGTGCAAGCATTGCAGTTAGATGTTTTTCAAACTCAGCATCAAGTGCTTGATATATCTTTCTTTCTTTGTAGAAGCTTACCGCAAGTAACTTATTAGTATTAGCATCTTGCCACATGCCTCCAAAATCATATTCAGGATCTTGAGCTATAATTTTAGACGTCTTTGTTAAAGGATTAAAAAGAACCAATGTACTGGTGTTGCTATCGGTTGTGCTTTCAAGATAAAGAGAAACATCGTCCTCGGCCAAGCTTGCAAGTCCGCTTTGAACAGCATTTTCAGGGTCCCAAGTAAAAACTTTAACCCATGCTCCATCTTGCCAATAAAGGACATCAAGACTTCCGTCCTCATTTTTTGAATTAATTGCTCGAGGCTGAAAGCGCTTATCAAAAACGACACCTGAGTAAGTACCAGGATTTTTAAGTATAAGCTCAGTCGTACCATCTACAAGATTGAGCTTGTAGTAGTCAAATAGGGCCTTATTTTCCTTATTCATAGCTATGAGTACGGTATCTTTTATATTTCTAGACATCTCAACAACTGATGCACGAGTATTTTCAAAAGGCGTATAATCGCGAACTTTCTTCGTTTCAAGATCAACACCGTAGACGTGACTATTTTCATCACCATTGCCGTCTTGTAAGTATAAAAGCTGGTTTCCGTCTGGTGACCAGAAGTAAGACATTATTGGCTGATCAGTGCTTTTTGTAATGACCTCTCCTTGATCCCCGTCAATCGACTTGACCCAGAGATTCATAACTCCGTTAAAAGGGGCGCTGTAAGCAATTTTTGTCCCATTGGGCGAAATACGCGGCGCTATCCTTTCTGGATTTCCAAAAAGCACCGAGCGCGGAATTAAACGAGGCATCGTAGCCTCTTTTGTCAGGGGTTGTTTAAACATAAAAAAACTCGCTCCTATAACAGTGCAAGCTATAATTGGATATAAAGAAATTTTCATGGTCTTATACATTCGCTTCCTTACTCAGTACAGATTCAAAATCATAATCATACATTTATTATTTTAAATTGAAATAAAATTTTGTCTAGCCGACATTAAACTTGTAACAGATAATAAGAAATTTCTCAAGTGCGGGAATTTAGTGACGGGAGGAGGGGGGAATAGGTACTTCCAAACAAAAAAGGCCCTTGAGAGGGCCTTTTTTATACGCTTTAAACCTGTTGTGGGGCGGTTATTTTACCATTCCCGCAGGTGTGGTTACAGGACGTGGGGTAGCTGGCGCTTTAGGCGCTGCAGGTTCAACAGCCATCCTATGCGCTGCGTCAGCTACTGTTGCTGCTGCTACAGGTAACGCTTTTTCAACCGTTGGCATACGATTGCGCATGAAGTAGTATGCAATTGCGCCAAGTACAAGAAGACCTATCAAAGCTGGAAAGAGCCAAGACATATCGTCTTTATGCTTCGTATCGTAATCGCGCTTATCGCGTACATCATCTCTCATATCTCTATTATTTGTCATGATATCTCCTTTAATTAAAGGCTAATGCTCCTTTATGAACTCAATGTTCATACGATACTAGACTAACCAATTTTTCGAGCAATAATCAAGCATTTTATCATATCAAGCTTTCGTTTAAAGGCAATTATTTAAACATACGCTCGCGCTTTCAAGCGTAAGAAGCGGCGCATCAATCGTACAAAAAAAGTGCTTACTTGCGAGATCTTGAATATAAGCCTGACACTTACGCTCATCTAAAACGATATCGAAAAGCTTACAGAAAGCTTGAGGAAATGGTTCAATTAAATTCCACGATGCTTTATAGCGGTAAGAACCCAAACTAAAGCTTACCTCATTGATACTTTGCTCTTCCTGAACATCAAGAATCTCTTTCAATCCTGAAGGTTTTTTATTAACAAAAACAACATCTCTAAAAGTCTGTAAAGAAGCATAGGGCACTTCCTTCAGAAAAATATCTTGCACACAGGTAAGCTCTTTTATAAAAAATATTTTTGTTACGTTTATGGCGGGACAACAAAAAAAGCTAGCTGCTATCTCACTAAAAGGGTAACCAGCTGCTCGGATGGCTGCGAATCTATGGGAAGCAGAGCCGGGAATCATGGAAACAAAAGCAGGAAATAATGGGATATTAACAACATCAATATCAAGCACTGGATAGTCGGAGCAGTATAAAAAAAGCACATCTGCTGCAGGTATGATCACCTCCGCTTTTGGGTTTTTTGTAGTGCTGCCTTGAAGCACAAAAAACTTATTTGAAAGATCAATAACTCTAAAATGAGCCTCATGCGGCAACCTCATCGAAGGAATATTTTTAATCTCGTTACGCTCTAGGGATAGTGCATCGACTCTTAGAACATCACCCACCACGAACCGTATCAACTGCTTACAAAGTGCGGATATTTTCTGCCAAATGCCCAAAATAAACGTCCGCCAGGAAGGTGCATTAAAATCTTGAACTTTGTGTACAGGGCTTACTGAACTTAGCATAGAATGCAGCGCCGGGGCAGAAAGTGGGCAAGCGTGAGCGTGAGCAAAAAAACTCGAAAACTGATACGGGCTATCAATGGTAAGCGCAGCGTTTTTCCAATCCACAAGCCGCTCAAATGGTATAGGCCAAAAGACGGATTCAAATTGGTTATGATAATAAGAAAGGTGTAATGAGGGAGATTTACTCGTTGAAGGCGCTTCGGCTAAAGCATCTGAAAGCACGGCGTAGTTTAACTCATAAGAAAGACCAGTCAAGGGATTCGTATAGGTAGTTATAAAGGGCTCACCCCCTGCAGAACAGGTCGAATAGAAGAAAAATCGCGTTTTGATGCTGTCATTGAGGAAGAGTAAAAAAGCCTGAAACTGATCTACAGGAAGCCCTACTATAGTATTAAGTGCGCGCAACGCGGCCTTACGCTTGCGACCTTTAAAAACATTCTCTTCCTGCTCTTTGAGAGTCTTACACTCAATATCCAATTTGAAGGAACGCTTACATTCTTCTTGAAGCTTTTTCAGTAGACGCTCTTCATGACAAAGCAGTTTTTCTTGTTCATGTAACTGTTCATAGGCATTATGAGAAAAATTGCCATGACCAAGCATATAGATAACCCAATTTACAGGTGGTCGGCCTTCAAGCTCTTTATTCTTTACAAAAAGTTCTTGCATCATCGGAACAAAGGCATCGTAATAATTTGAACAATGAGCTTCTTGTACATCCATTTGACTTGGAAAAACATCAGGGTAATGGTCAATTTTCAAACCGCAAAGCCATTCACGATCAGTCAAACCCCCGTTTTCCACATTTGCAGTCAATACTTTTCTAAGCGCTAAATAGCTGTGCGGTACAAAAAGATAAAAAACAGCTTGAGGATGTTCGGGGTGTATAAGCCTTTTTACAAGATACCGATCCATAGGCACGTATGCGCACATAAGATATGAAAGTACCTCTTTCCATAAAGGAGCATCAAGGTTTTGCAGGGACGGTGGAGCAGCACTTTGATCAAAGAGCGGATCTTCGCGCAACAGGCGTTCTAGCTTAGATAATGAGTAGGGATACGATTCATAGATGTGCTTGGAAAAATGGTTATAAAGGCTACGCACATACGAAACTGCTTCTTTAAAATCTCTAACGGACCCGGAAGCAGCAAAGCGTTTATACGCCTTATATTCTTTTAAAAGTACGTCCAATGAGGCTGAATCAAAATCTTCAAAAAGCTTTTTGTGGTAAAGCAGCGTGTGCCACAAGGGAGCGGGAACCAGAATGGGTGCTGCTTCTTGATAAAAAGCAGTTACCAATAAGCTCAGCGTGGCGCCAAAGTTGCAGGTATCAAGGGCAAGTTTATTATCAATGTTTTCAAAACAACCGTATTCGTAAGCAATAAGCATATTGCCTAAAAGCTTTTTACAAGATGCTGGTAAAGCGGTATATACGATAAACGTGCATACAAAAATGCGCAACGCATCAAAAAATATTCTTGCCATGAGTTCGAGTATACTTGAAAGAAATTGCTTTAAAAAGAGGCAGTATTTGCGAAAAAAAAGAAGGCGGCTATACTGAATGTAAAGAGAAAACTTTCATGTTAGGATGCCCATTATGTCAACCCCTTCAGTCTCATTAGAAACGCTTGTTTCACTTTGTAAACGCAGGGGATTTGTTTTTCCTTCAAGCGAAATCTATGGGGGATTGAATGGGGTGTATGATATGGGGCCTTTGGGAGCCCTTCTAAGAAATAACATAAAAAAAGCCTGGAGCCAAAGCCTTAAAGATCTTGATCTTGAAATTTTTTTTATGGATGGGGCACTGCTTGGACCATCTGCACTTTGGGAAGCTTCAGGACACGTTGCAAGTTTTCAGGATCCCCTGGTCGATTGCCTTACTTGTAAACACCGCTATCGCGCAGATGACATTGATCTTACAAAAGGGTGCCCGCATTGCGGTGCTCATACCTGGACAGATGTTCGTCAATTTAACATGATGTTTAAAACACAACTCGGAGCTTCAACTCAAGAAGCATCGATCGCTTATTTAAGGCCTGAGACCGCGCAGACTGTTTTTGCAAATTTTAAAAATGTCATGACAACCATGAGAGCTAAAATGCCTTTTGGTATTGCTCAAATAGGAAAGGCATTTAGAAACGAGATCACACCTAAGCAGTTTCTTTTTCGCATGCGTGAATTCGAGCAAATGGAGATTGAATGGTTTTGTACTCAAAAGGATGCTCTTTCCTTCTTTGATTTCTGGCTAAATCAGCGCTTCACCTTCTTTCAGGCAATTGGCTTAAAGCCCGAACACCTTAGGAAGCGTGCCCATGAAAAAGAAGAGCTTGCACATTACTCGCAAGCTACCAGCGATATTGAGTTTATGTTTCCTTTTGGATGGAAAGAACTCGAAGGTGTTGCGTACCGAGGAAATTTTGACCTTAGTCAGCACAGTAAGCACTCAGGGAAAGATTTAAGCGTGCACGAAGAAGAGACTGGCCAATCGTATATTCCTCAGGTCGTTGAGTGTTCCGTGGGAGTAGATAGGCTCATGCTCGCACTATTGAGTGACGCGTACTACGAAGATGTTGTCGACGGGGAACAGCGCGTTGTGCTGCGCCTTCATCCTACAATAGCTCCTATTAAAGCTGCCTTCTTTCCACTAAGCAAAACTCAAGCGGGAGCTGCAGAAGAGCTTTACAAAGAATTTAAACGCAAGGGGTACAGCGTCACCTATGATGTATCTGGGTCTATTGGCCGCCGTTATCGGCGCCAGGATGAGATTGGTACACCGTATTGCTTTACGTACGATTTTGACAGCGATGCCGATAAGACTTTGACCGTTCGTTATAGAGATTCTATGAAACAAGAACGTATCAGTATTGATCGCATTGAAGAATTTCTTAAAAATGTTACCTAAAAAGCCCTGACGTATGAAAAAACTGTATCTATGGGCTCGCCAAAAAGTACATAGCCCTTATGCACTTCCCATTTTTACGCTTCTTGTATTTGTTGAAGGATTTCTGTTCATGCCTGTCAACACGCTTCTTTTCATTTACGGCGTAGAGTGGCCTGAGCGTGTATGGACTTATGCTCGACTTGCATGGATCGCCTCTATTTTAGGGGGAATAACTGCTTATGGCATAGGCTCGTTGTTGCCTTACTGCGGCGCTGAAAAACTGCTCTGTTATCTTTTTTCGCCCGAAAGCCTTGCCTCCTTTGGCGCTCAATATTGTCAAAAAGGGGCTTATATCGCTTTTATGTATGGTTTATTACCTCTACCCTATAAGATTATTACCATTTCAGCAGGTTTTTTCCATGTTCCATTTATCCCTTTTGTGCTAAGCATCGCTGCTGCACGAGCTATACGGTTTTTTGGAATAGGTTTAGCCCTTTCGCTGTGGGGCAAGCAATTGCAACAAATTATTGATCGTCATTTTGCTCTCTGTGTATTCTTGGTCATTGTAACCATAATACTGATGCTCAAATTCTCACTCTAATGTGCTTGGAGAATGCGTGTTTCACCTTCCATCTATCGAACTTACTCCCGGACGCACGATAGTACTTTCTCTTTTAGGTACTATATCCATCGGAGTAGCTCTCTTGTCGCTACCATTCGCTCATAAGACGAGTGTTGCTTTTTTAGATGTGCTCTTTACCGCTGTATCCTCAACATGCGGCACAGGACTTTTGACCGTACCTCTTCAATCATTCTCTCTCTTTGGACAATTTATTATTTTAGCTCTTATACAGATCGGGGGGCTTGGTATAATCACTTTAAGCCTTTTTTTGGTTTCTTTTTTTATCGATATCGGGTTAGGAACTCAGTTTTTGGCAGGAAGGATGTTCGAGATCGAGGGAACACGCCCTGTCCGCCGCCTTATTAAATTTATTGTTCTTTGCACACTCAGCATCGAAGCTCTTGGAGCGTTCTGCATTTGGCTATCTGTGCCGGCCGGACACACTCAGGGACATCCGCTCTTTTATGCTTGGTTTCACGCTATATCCTCATTTTGTAATGCAGGTATTAGCACCTTTCCTTTTGAGCTCGACATTTTTCGAAACAATCTCGCGCTCCTTTTTGTAACTTCGCTTCTCGTTACTATAGGCGGTTTAGGATTTATTAGTTTGAGAGAATTGATAACACGCTATGATCCCTTACATCACGATAGGCGCTTACATCTATCATTGAACACTAAAGTGATTTTAACAACAACTTTATGCATCATCGCTGTAGGCTTCGTATTATTATGGGTTTTAGAACGTACGCATTCATTTTCAGGTGCTCCAACCTTAACAGCTGCAGTAAATATGCTGTTTAATGTAACGTGTGGCAGAAGCGCAGGATTTACTACATTTGATATGCCACTTATTCGTTCATCGACACTCTTTGTTATCATCGTACTCTGCTTTATAGGTTCTTCTCCAGGATCCACGGGTAGCGGTATTAAAACGACTACTTTTGCCCTTCTTTTAGCAACTATTAGAACTGTTATTACGGGAAGAAGAACGGTCGAATTAAAAAAGCGTACGATACCTAATGAGCACGTTTTTAAGGCTCTTTCAATACTTGCTCTCAGCTTAACGTGGATTGCTCTTGGCTTTTTTGTGCTACTCATTTCTGAAGAAAAGTGGGGTTTTTCAGACATCATGTTTGAAGCTTTTTCTGCATTCGCCAATATGGGTCTATCGACGGGCTTAACACCCTACTTATCAAAAGTTGGTAAATTCGTTATTATATTACTTATGATTATCGGAAGAATTGGTTCATTAACACTTATTCTTGCACTTAAAAGACGCAAGGAAAGCCCAGCTGATATACGCTACCCTGAAGAACGAATCGCACTCAGCTAAGTAAATCAATAGGAATAACAATAGTATGAAGTTTTGTGTCATTGGCGTCGGCCGCTTTGGTTTTCAGGTTGCTGTTACGCTTGCAGATAACGGGATGGAAGTCCTAGCTGTAGATAGTAATGAAAGTATGATTGCTTCACTGCGCGACCGCGTAACTCAAGCCATCTGCATGCGTGTTGCAGATGAGGCTGCCCTTCGCACTATTGGCATTGAAGAAATGGATACGGTCGTTGTTGCCATGGGCGAGAATTTTGCTCAGTCAATCCTGGTTACAGCACTGTTAAAACAAAAGTTACACGTCCCTCGCGTTATTGCAAGAGCGGTTAACGAGCTTCACAGAGATGTGCTAACACTTGTTGGCGCTGATCGCGTTGTTCTGCCCGAGCAGGAGATGGGCGAGCGCCTTGCTGCCAACCTAAGCCTTCCTTTCAACGTTGTAGCTTCATTAGCTCCAGGATATGCTATCAGTCAACAAACGGTGCCAGAAAGGTTTATAAAAAAATCTTTCCAATCTATACGTCTTCAAGAAAACTTTAACGTGCAATGCCTTGGCCTTAAAGTTGAAGACACAATCGCGCCCGTAGAGCCAGATTATATCTTTCAAGAAGGCGATCTCTTGCTGCTTTCAGGTGCGCACAAAGATCTCGCACGAATGGCTCAACTATAACGTTCTAATGAGCACTAAAAATGAGCAGTCTCGTATTACACGTTCCAGCCGATATTCATAAGAAGTTTAAATCCAAGGCTGCGGCCAAAGAAAAAGTATGAGAGCCATTGTTGCAAGCTTGATAAAAGAATATACCAGTGTTAATTCCCCACAAGAGAAATGCTCTAGAGCTCACATTCCCAATGAGAGATTAAGCAAAGCTATCGAAAATGTTGAAAGCGGTAAAAATCTTGTTAGAACAAAAGACGTCAAGGATCTCCTTAAAAAGCTGAAAGCATAGTGCTACATGCTATTTTGAGAGAAACTTTAAAAGGAGGTTATAAAAAAAGCCTTAAAGCGAGGCTAAAATCTTTTTAAGATTTGGTTACTCATTTATAAAAAGAGTTATATGGAACTGATTTTGATCGATACCGGAACTCACTCAGATCTATTCAAATAATTAATAGAAGATATAAGAAGAGCTACGCTGCTAGCTATTTAAAACTAAAGCAGCGCAAGGGCGCTATTTGAGGATCCTTGCGCCCTATTTTAAACAGCTATAAAACGAATCACAGAAACTGGCTGACGGTGACCGGCTTTACGCTTATATTTCTTACGACGCTTAAATTTAAAAACGATTATTTTAGGTCCACGCTCATGTTTGACGATAGACGCTTTTACCGGTGTTTTAAGGAATGGTTGACCAACCTCAATAACTGCTTTTCCAGCTGGATCGAGCGATTTACGAAGCAACACTTCTTCAAACACAATCTCTTGTCCAGGTTGTGCATTTAGTTTTTCAACCTCGATCGTTTTGCCGAGGATTGCTTGATATTGCTTTCCACCAGTCTTAAAAATAGCGTAAGAGTCGGCCGTTGTACTTTGTGCCATGGAATATATTCCTTCGAAAGACGTATCAAATGAAACTTATTTTGCAAAAAAGCCCCTCCACAAAGCATACGCTTTGCCCAGGAAAAATCTATAGGCAGATAAAGAGCTTTATGCCAAGGTTCCTTTCAAGATATCATAAACTCCTACTTCTGACAAATTAAAGCTCCGCGACACTGGACAAAAAACTCAAATACAATTATTCTCAATTGTATCATACGTAACTTTAGGAAAGTCATCATGAAAGCATTCTTTACGATCCTTGCCTTGACCCATATAAGCCTAGCTCTTGGTTACGGTTTTCCAGCCGGCACCCTTATAAGGACTACCAAAGCCCTCAAGCCTATAGAAATGATTACCCTCGACGATCGAGCAGAGTATTGTGAACCAGATAGTGTTGTAGATAACGCGCGGGTAATGAATGCGTTTAAAGTGCCACCGCAAAGATCTACAGAATTTAAGCTTGAGGGAGGCGCCTCATTTGAAGCTGCTAGCGATCATTTACTTCTCGTGGAGCGTGCAGATCACACCGGATGGCAAAGAGCCGATTCGATAAATGCTGGAGATAAGCTTATTGGCTGTGACACACAGGTGAAGGTCATTGAAAAAAGAAATTGGAAGAACCAAGATAATTTTTACGGACTATCTGCAAGTGGTCCTTCCTATTTTAACGTCGGCCCTTTTGGTATTTATGCCAACAATATGATCCAATCTGACTATGGTGACCTTCAAGAAGACATAGACAAAGCAAAAACCTCAACCGCTAAATATGCAGGGGCGCTCTTAGGCCTTTTCTTGCCAGAACTTTGTATGATGCTCTCCAAAAAGCATACTCCTCTATCGTTAAGATTGTTCATTGACGCGATTGGCGTAGCAATTGGGGCCGGGCTTTCTCATAAGCTCTATAGATTCATTGAACAACAGTCCAATCCTCAACTTGATGAGAGCAAAATCGAGTACCTAGACCTATTGCATGATAAAAACGAAGATAAACTACCGGACGTAGGATTGCAAAGAAGACGACCTCGCCAGCTCAACTAAGAACGGTCGGCTCTTTTTGAGCTTTCACGTATACGTTTGCAACAATAGCTTGAAGATGCTCAAAGAAATAGAGCATCAGCCCTGAGAGAATAAGCCCTGCAGCTATCAACATGTTCATGGAAACCTGCTCTCCAAAAAAGCACCAACCATAAAAAGCTGCAAAGACTGGCGTTAGAAAACTCGTAAATGTCATTGTTGTTGAGCTGTACGTTTTTAAGATTGTCGCTTGTAAATGAGCGCAAATAACGTTACTCAAAACGATGTTTAATGCAAGAAGGCTCAGAAAAAGCATGCAGTCCCCCTTAAGCCAAATCGGCTCAACCGCAAAAGACAGATTATAAGAAAAGACCCCAGCAAGCAGCATACTAAACCCATTAGCTAAGAGCGGTGAAACAGCTCTATGCCTTACAAGCTTTTGCATGATAAAAAGGCTATAGCTAAAAGAGACAACCGACGCGAGTAAAATAAAGTCTGGCAGCGTTATAGGCATTAGCAATTGGTCAATACCCTGTGCTTGTCGAACAAGCATGAGGGGTATTAATCCGCTAAAGCCGGCACAAAGCCCTAAAAGTTGTAAGAATGATAAACGCTCTTTAAGTAAATAGTAAGCAATCAACGCAGAAAAGAATGGTGTGATGTTAAAAAGAAGCGCTATTTTAACAGCAGGTAAATATTGTAAAGCCCACACTCGTGTTATAGCCGGCACAATGACACCAAAAAAAGCAAATTGAGCTATAAGCCACCAATCTTCTAAAGAAAGAGCAGTTATAGAAATACCCTGTAACCGAGCATAGGCGCCAAGACCAAGGCCAGCAATAACCATGCGACTCCCTATAAGAAAGAACGGAGATGCATAGGTTAAGAGTATTTTGCTTAAAGTTATCGTAAATCCCGAAATTGCATATAAGACAAAAAGCCAAATCATGTTCCTCTCCCGCACCTCTTATACAGGCAACTTTTTACGTGCGTACTTAAGAATATCTACTGCTTTCTAGAATAGCAATAAGAAAACGGAAACCTCAAACATCTATCTTAGTTATCTTATTATCATGCATTTGGTTCCAGTAATGCACGGCGTAAGATTCGGGCTTTAGATGCTTACGTGAAGCACGGTGAAAGTCTCTATTTAGAGGATAAAAATACGAGGGTGGAAGAGCGATGATTTGTCCTCCAGTAATCGGCGCCCATTTGAGAAAAACGTGTGAAAAGTGAAAAACGCCAGTTCTATGTAGACGGTCACCAAGGCGCATTCTAGCAGGAATTCCTTTTATGCAAGCATCCATAATAGGATGCCCGGGCGTACACGCAATAACCGCGTTATTAAGTATAGCATCGCAATCTAAAGGACAAATGCCCGTATAAAACGTATAAAGGTGGTGTAAATCGGTAAATGATTTTAAACATTGCGAATCCATGTCCACGTATAAACCGCCATACTTATAAAGCAGTTCATAACGAAGTATGTTTGCCTTTTCAACTGGGTCTTTTGTTTTATCGTAAGCAGCCTGATTGCGTAATTTTAATTTTTTTACTTGCTTATCAGTCCATATCATATGCTGCCAGTCTGGATTGAGTTTCTTCCAGCCCTTATTGAGCTCCTTGTAAATTTTTGGCAATGGTTTGCCGCCAACCCAAATAGCATGTCTAATCTTAGGTATTTTAGGATCCTTTGAGGGAGGCATTTTTCTGGGATCATTTTTTTGATAGAGTGTTTTGAGATAAGCGATCGCCCTCTGATTATATTGTGACTTTCTAACCTTTTTTGCATACTCAACAGAGCCTTTGCGCATTGAAGCGTCAAAATCAACATACGGTGCTGCTTTGATAAGTGTACTAGTCAGGAATATACCACAACTGATGACAATCACATGCTTCATTACTGTTCCTTACCTTTTGCCGAGATGTCCCTAACGAGATTTGCATTTAAATAATTAACTAATGCCTTTGTCGATTCATAATTTTGATGCACCATCTTTTTACGAAACGCTATGTTTTCGGTTATCTTTTTATGTTCCTTATTCGTCAGATGACAATGCCCGGGAAAGCCGGTCTGCTTTACAAGCGTATCAATCATTTTGCAGAGAGAAGCCGGGCTGTGCTTTGCAAGAAGTTTTTTAAGCGTTTCATTATAGACTGTTAAAGCTGCCTTTTGAGCCGGCGTAAAGGTTGTTTTGTGTCGTTGTAGCATCTTTAAGTTCTTAAGTGTAATGCTTGCAAGATTTTTGCTGAACGCTAACGTAAAATCTATAGCGTGTAACCTGTCAGACTGCCGATTGTAGATCATATTGTTGCGGTGCCTATCGTCGTTGCCCAAGAAAGTATCTAAAGCTGCTATGGGCGGCAAGTCAGCATGCTTTACCATGCTTCTAATCGCGAGTAAATGAAGCCCCAATCCACTGTAAGGCTTGTCGGTCTTTCTTTGGCGAATAGTCAAATCGTCAAACCAGCTAACACCTTTAAGCGTTGATCCAGCTATAACGCTATGAAGTGTGGCCGGCTGTTTTTGATATGACTTATACATTGAAGAATAGTGGCATGGCATGATATCAATGCTATTACACAAAATTCCAACAGATTCCGCCACGATAGCCCCTAAAGCATCCATCGCTAAGTTATTTACATAACGCTTAGCGCCTCCAGCAAGCTGCTTTAAAAGCAACTGTTGACGATTACCTTTGTTTAAAAGAAAAGAAACCGTACTTGAAGGCTTAGGAATTTTCCTCGTAACGGACCAATCGTTATTTTTTAAAAGCTTCACCCCTCCAAAAAGAGTACTTGAGCACACCACAAAACCCAAAAGTATATATTTTGAATTCAACATCAGAAACCCTCACATTTTTTTCATAACTAGGCTAGTCAATGAGAGACTGCTTTTGCAATATTTTAACATAGGTATGTGCTTTATATAATAATGTACTAGACTTATTGTCTCTTTAAAGCAAAAGACGTGCCATCAAAAAAGCCCAATTGACCTACTGACAAGATGCATCTTAACTTTCAACTCTTCCTAAAGCCTTTAAAACCTCACCTTGCAGTTGCCCAAAGAGGTTCTTTTTGGCAAACTACAAAAGAAAGAACTTTACAAATAAGCCATAAAGACAAGGAGATATTGTGGCTAAAATAGACCTAGCAACGGTCCAACAGCTTCGCGAACGCACGGGCGCCGGGATGATGGACTGCAAAAAAGCCCTCGAGCAATGCGAAGGGGACATTGAAAAAGCTATTGATGTTCTACGAAGAAAAGGGGCTGCGATAGCAGAAAAGCGGGCTGGATACGCAACAGCCGAGGGTATCATACATGCTTATATACACCCTGGTGCGCGTCTAGGTGTTTTAGTGGAGATAGACTGCGAAACTGATTTTGTTGCAAGAACTGACGAGTTTAAGAATTTCGCCCAGGACGTTGGAATGCAAATTGCAGCAACAAGTCCCCGTGCCATCGCGCCTGAAGACCTTGATCCAGCATTCGTAGAGCAAGAAAAAAAGATCTATAGGGAAGAACTTAAAAACAGTGGTAAACCACCCGCCGTTGTTGAGCAAATAATTGAAGGAAAGCTTAAAAAGCTCTACGTATCACTCTGTCTTATAAAGCAACCTTACGTTAAGAATGATAAACTGACCGTAGAAGATGTTTTAAAGGAGCTTATTGGTAAATTGGGTGAAAATATCAAAATTAAGCGTTTCGCGCGCTTTGAAATTGGCAGTTAAGCATGTGCAAGCAGAATGTAATACTTTTAAAACTAACGGGTGAGTTTTTACAAAATGGACACCAAGGTCCTGTCGACAGTATATATGTTCGAGAGCTTGCCCGTCAGATTAAAGCACTGCAAGCTACGCATTACTTTGGTATTGTTGTGGGTGGTGGAAATTTTTTTAGGGGAAAGCAGGAGGGACACGTTCTTGGTATGCGAGCTTATGCAAGCGACTATGTCGGAATGCTCGCAACACTTATGAATGGCACCATTCTTCATGACTTACTTGCCCAAGAAGGTGTTGAATCGGAGCTATTTTCAGCATTGGACTGTAACGCCATTGCTCGTCCCATCTCCGCGCAAAATATTGAAAGCGCAATGAGAACAAAAGATTGTGTTATATTTGCAGGTGGAATTGGCACACCATTTTTTACGACTGATACGACAGCAATTGTACGCGCGTTACAAATGCAAGCTCGTGAAGTATGGAAAGTAACCAAAGTGGACGGAATATACACCGCTGATCCTCGACTTCATCCCAATGCCCAACGCTTTTTGCAGGTAACTTACAATGAAGTTCTTGAACAGCATCTTGAAATCATGGACGAGACGGCAATCGCTTTAGCTCGAGAGCACGGAGTTATTATTAGAGTTTTTTCTCTTTTTGCACCACAAGCACTTTTAAAAGCAGCCCACGAATCTTCTTTTGGTAGTAAAATTGTACCTTAAGTTTAGACAAGGAAGACGATTATGATTACGTTTAAGTTCAATGAAAACGCACCTACAAAACAATTTGAAGAAGCCGTAGCAACTGAAATGGACAAAACCGTTAAATTTTTTGAAAAAGAGCTTCTCAAAATCAGAACCGGGCGAGCGCACCCTTCTCTTTTAGAAGACATCAAAGTCTTAGCGTATGGGAATATGACCCCGCTAAAACAACTGGCTGCAGTGTCTGCCCCGGAACCAAGCTTACTTGTTGTGCAGCCCTGGGACAAAAGTATTATGTCAGATGTTGAAAAAGCGCTTTCAACGTCCGACCTTGGCGTCACCCCACTTAATGATGGTAACGTCATACGAATCCAACTTCCCCGCATGAGCACCCAACGAAGAGAAGAGCTTGTTAAAGGGCTTCATAAAAAGCTTGAAGAAAGCAAAGTTGCCTTACGAACTACAAGGAAAGACTTTCACACACTCATTAGGGATGCTGAAAAAAGCAAGAAAATCTCAGAGGACTACAGCAAGCGGATTCAAGATTCTCTGCAAAAGACGACCGACAAAATGATCGAAATCGCCGAAGGGCTCTCACGCAAAAAAGAAGACGAGATAAAAACGGTTTAATGTCCTTCCTTTTTAAGCGTACTTATGGTAAATTAAGCCATATCTGAGAAGAAAAGGGCTGCTAGCTCAATTGGCAGAGCAACAGACTCTTAATCTGTGGGTTCTCGGTTCGAGTCCGAGGCAGCCCACCAGAAGCTAGATTCGCAAGAGTGGCGGAATTGGCAGACGCGCTGGACTTAGGATCCAGTCCCTAACGGGGTGGGGGTTCGAGTCCCTCCTCTTGCAGTGGTTTTGTAAAAAAGAGGGGTAGAGCGATGAGGTCTGAAACGTACCTTGGTTTTTCATCATCCCGCATAGGCAACGAGCGCTCCCAAGCAACCGTCACCGTGGGTCCCTCCTACGTTCAATCAGTGTATTCCCACCTTCTTAAGGCTCAACAGAGCGTCATCACTACTCAGGGCTTTATTAAAGGAGCAACTCCGCTCACCTATGTAGAATACGCTTTCAAAAATACCATCCTTGAGCACCTTCAAGAATTCTTTTTTACGCACTGCGTTATCAATTTCCTCTACAGCAAAATGAGTGAGCACAAAATTGAAGCTGCTGGTGAGCCTTTACTTACTCAGGTTGAACTTGATCCAACAACGGGGGGCAGGTACACCTTTGAATTTGTGCAGGTAATACCTCCCATTAAGCATGATTGGAAGAGACTTGCTTTTAAAGCACCAACAAGAAAAAATTACAAGGATTTAGATAGGCAAGTAGAGCATTTTCTTGAAGAGGAGCAGGAACGAGCGACGAAAGATACAAAGGAAGAGATTGTCGCCGGAGATTGGATCTTTTTTAGAATGACTCTTGTTGACGATGAACGGAACAGTATACTGCCGGGACACATCGATCATGCTTGGATCAAGCTTGGTGACGAAATTATAGATAAAGAGGCTTACGAGGTGTTCTTTGGAAAGCGGGTTGGCGATAGCTTTTATAGCTCGAACGAGCTCTTTCAAGAGTACGTCAACAACAATTTTACCATCCATTATACTTTCCTGATAGAAATCAAAGACAAGGTACCGTTCACCTTTTTCTCACTTGAGCAATTTAAAAAGCAGTTTAGGCTTAAAACGAGCCGTGAAACGCACACCAAGCTTATTGAGGTTTTTTCGTATAGAAATGATATATCACAACGAAGGGAGACGGTCGAAGCGCTTTTAAAAACGCTTTTAAGCCGCTATCCTTTTGCAGCTCCAGTGGTTTTATCTGAGCGTCAGGAGAATCTCGTTTTAAAAGCAATACAGATGAACCCTGATTATCATGTCTATAAGGCCCAGTCTGACTTTCACTATAAAATAAAGCTCTTGGCCGAAAAACAGGTCAAAGAGCACATTCTTATTAACCATCTGGCCTATGATGAGCATATGCAGGCAACCGATGAGGACGTTCTTACCTATTTAAACCTCACTAAGAGAGCGCGAACAAAAGAGTTCATCTATTTTGATATTCCGACCTTTAAGGCAAAGGGGTACGAGGCTCCTGTGCCGGGAGAGCTCATACGTCATCGGTGCCTCCATGAAAAGATGCTCAATTACGTTATAGGTTATCTTACAAAACGGGCATAACAAAGATGATTACTGAACAACTTATCATCATAGGTTCGGGGCCTGCGTCATTGACAGCAGCGATCTATGCATGCCGCTCCGGGATTATTCCATTGGTACTCGAGGGAAAAAACCCCGGCGGCCAACTGATGACAACATCTTTTGTAGAAAACTGGCCGGGTATTAGGCGTGTTTTAGGTCCCCAGCTTATGATTAACATGCGCGCGCACGCCGAAGAGCTTGGTGCTCGCTTTGTGGCATGTGAAGTAAAAGGAGCCGATTTTTCGGGTCAACCGTTAAAGCTTGCAACTGATAAAGGAGATCATCTACAAGCGCATTCGGTTATTATTGCTACCGGCTCTGAGTCTAAAAAGCTCGGCTGCAAAGGCGAGGATACTTATTGGTCCAAGGGCGTTACCACGTGCGCTGTGTGCGATGGTGCATTTTACAAGGATAAACCCGTTATTATCGTAGGTGGTGGTGATACCGCCATGGAAGATGCTTCCTTCATGACGCACTTTACCAATGATATAACCGTTATTCATATTCTAGATAAGCTTACGGCAGCTGTAACTATGCAGCAGCGAGTTGTCAATAATCCGGATATTAAAATCATTTACAATAGTACTGTAACGGCTTTTGAAGGAAACGGTATTCATCTGACCCATGCCCTTGTTACGGATCAAAAGACAAAAAAGGTGACGAACATTCGCTGCGATGCTGCTTTTATTGCAATAGGACTCAATCCAAATACAAAGCCCTTTGAAGGGTGTCTTGAGCTTGAGCCGAACGGATATATCAAGGTGCATAAGCATACGCATACCTCTGTACCTGGTGTTTTTGCAGCTGGTGACGTTGCTGATTATGTCTATAGGCAAGCTATAACATCAGCTGGCACTGGCTGCATGGCCGCTCTCGATGCTGAACGGTACTTAAAGACAATTCATTGAAAATTTTACGCTTTCCTTTAGAATAAGAAGATATCCTCTATTTCCATGTAAGAAAATAGATACTGCTATTATTAATAGTTACACGTTTAGTAAAGGTTTACAGTGTATGGTTAAGATTGCTAAAAAAAGCCGCAGAAAAAGAAGCCGTAAACATGGCTTTCTTCACCGGATGTCAACACGAAGTGGCAAAACAATCGTAAGAAGAAGACGAGCGAGCAAGAGAAAACGTCTTAGTGTTACCGTCTAAAATGACCAGTCAAGCGCGCCGTATTACTCATTGGAGAAGATCTGAGATAGATTCTTTCTTAAAGCGGTCTCGGCGCGTATACAAAAGCCCTGAGCTTGATGTCGGTATTGCACCAACACGAGAAAAAGGCTCAGGCAGACTACTCTTCATTATTCCCCGTGCAACCGGCAATGCTCCAAAACGCAACACCTTTAAAAGGCGTATCAAGGCTATCTTCTATGAGGAAAAGCTTTATGACGCATGCTATGACTGGGTCATTTTTGGGAAAAAAGAAGGGCTAGAAATGAGCTTTCAAGAACTTCAAAAACTCATACTCTATATCTCCAAAAATATACCTAGAAAATAAACATAGGCGACAAAAACCGACAAAGTCTTTTATGGCCGATGCAATAGCTCAAGAAAAAAGCTCTATTAATTTTTTATTGTGAAGTGCCCTTCAGGCGTCGTGCGTGTTACCTCAATTTTATCATCACTATGTATGACCTCATATTCATTAGCTACATCTAAATAGAGTTCACCATCGTACATACCTTGCTCACCAGTGTCCTTAAAAAAAGTGCTCGTTCCGATATATATCAGAGGAGACAGTTGCTTGCCAAAATAGGGCATAGATAAACTTAGTGTCTCGTGCGCGGGAACAGTTCCCGTTTTTATTTTCGCATAAGCTGTATAAGGAATTGCCGGAGAATGAACTCCCACTTCAACATTTACTAGCTGCGATGACTTATTTACAACTTTAATTTGATATCTATTTACCTCTTTTATGTGAGAAGTGTGTTCATCACTAAATGTTATAGCATGTGAAAAAAGAATGGCGAACACTGACAAGTTCAGGTAACATTTCATTCAATACCTCCTTTATGGTATTTGTACAATCAATCCAGTACAACTCTAGCAAAGAATATAAAATTAGGAATAGAGACGTATCATTGGTCATAATCATTAGAAAAAAATCGGCGGGCGATAGATGTCATGACGCTGCCGATTATGAAACCAGCTTTAAAATACTTTGGTGCCTACAAACATTCGCCCTCTGACAAAAACAATAGATTCTTTTGAGGATGCTGATAAACTTGTTCAATAAAAACTGGGCATAAAAAAATAGCTGTAAAAAGGTAAAAATTAGTATGAGGCATACGTTATTTCTTTGCGCTCTTTTACTATCCGCTTTTGTGGTAACGGCGCAGCAACTGAGCAAAAGTTACCGGTTGCCCGGAGCTTCCAAGTGGCCCCTTACTGTAGATTTTTCGCCTTCTGGGGCATATCTTGCTACGGCTAATTACGGTTCAAATGATGTAACCGTATACGGTGTAGATCCACAAGGAGTGCTCAATAGCGGAACGTCATATAGCTTACCCGCTGGTCCTACAATCCCTTTGGGATTAGACTTTTCACCAAATAGCCCCTTGCTTGCATCCTGTTATGCAGGCATGAATGCTGTGGTACTCTTTGCGGTAGAAAAAGGAGGGGTTTTATCAAAGAATACGACTTACCCTTTGCCTGCAGGTTCATCATTTCCTAACTCAGTTAACTTTTCAGCTACGGGCAAATACATCGTCACTGCTAATAAAGCTTCCAATGATATCACGCTGTTCACTATGCTAGAAGGTAGCCTTAGTACCGGAACATCATACAGTATTCCTGGGAGTTCATCCGAACCATTCTTTGCACAATTCTCACCAGATGAAAGATATATTGCTTGTGCGAACGTTAACTCAAACGACGTCACCATGTTTGCCATAAACGCAGGACAAGCTTTAGGTCCTGGTATATCATATCCTTTACCTGGAAACTCAGCTGCCCCTTATGCGCTAGCATTTTCACCCTCAGGCGCATATCTAGCTACCGCCAATGATGTATCGAATGATGTGACAGTATTTAGCGTGCAAGCAGGAGGAACTTTAAGCCGAGCAGCATCATACGCTTTACCTGCAGGTAGCGTCGCGCCCTCCTCAATAGCATTCTCACCTGACGGCTCATATCTTGCTACAGCCAATTACACTTCCAGTAATATAACTATATTTACCGTAAATGCAGATGGCACATTAAGCAATGGCACATCTTACCCGCTGCCTGCAGGCTCTTCAAATTGTGGTTGGCTAGAATTTTCATCGTCGGGAGCCTATTTAGCTACTGCTAACTTCTACTCAAACAACATAAGTGTATTTACGGTCCAAGGCGGAACTTTGGTTGGAGGAAGATCGTACACACTTCCACCTAACTCGACCTTTCCTTTGTCGCTGAGTTTTTCGTTTGATGGCTTATATCTTGCAACCGCTAACGCGGGCTTAGGTGGTATAAGTGTGCTTGCCGTCGGAACGGGAGAGTCGCTGACAAGCATGGATTCATATAGCATTTCCTCCGATTCTACCCAACCTTGGGTAGCTACCTTCTCTCCAAATAGCTCATATCTTGCTACTGCTAATACAAACTCGAACAGTATTACGATTTTTGGCGTACAGGATGCGGGAAAACTGATTAACGGTGTATCGTATTCATTGCCTGCTCAATCTATAAGCCCGATTGATGTAGCATTTTCACCAAATGGTTTATATCTTGCTAGCGCGAACGGTTCCGAGGATGTAACTGTATTTAATGTCGGGTCTCAGGGAAGCTTAAGCGGTGCTCGCTCATATCATCTGCCAGCTAATTCTTTCGGCCCTGTATGGCTAGAATTTTCGCCTGACGGCTTATATCTCGCTATTGCTAATTATTTTTCAAATAATCTGACGGTATTCAATGTGGCGTCAAATGGAGACCTCAGCGGAGGTACCACTTATGCCTTACCTAGTGGTTCTGGATCGGCTATTTCTTTAGCATTCTCGCCTTCTGGCTCTTATCTTGCTACAGCAAACGCTCAGTCAAGTAACGTAACAATTTTTAGCGTGCAAGCGGGTGGAGCTTTACAAGGAGGAATTTCATATCCCTTGCCTCCTGGTTCATTTGGTCCTGAATCAATAGCTTTCTCTCCTGATGGTCAGTATCTCGTTACCGCTAACTATGTTTCTAACGATATAACTGTTTTTTCCGTACTGGCTGGAGGAGCATTGTCTAGCGGAACTTCTTATCCTAACTGCAGTATCATGAATCCTCTCGTAGCCACCTTAGCATTTTCCCCAAATGGTTCATACCTTGCTAAAGCAAACACCGGTTCGTCAACAGTGAGCATATTTACGGTTCTTCAAAGTGTGCTTGCTGACTGTAATTCTTATCCCTTACCACAGCTGCCAACTGGCTCACGAGCACCGGATGCGATTGCCTTCTCGCCCGATTACAACTATGCAATAACAGCAAATTATGGTTCAAGCGATGTCACGGTCTTTAATGTTGAGTCAAGTGACGGTTATTCTTTGGCAAATAAAACATCTTATCCATTACCGTACAATGGAATAGCTCCCTCATTGCCTACATCTGTAGCATTTTCACCAAATGGTCAGTTGGTTTTTACCGCTAATGCGCTAACAAACGACATAACGGTACTCGAATTAGTATCCGGACAACTCATAAATAGCGTCTCTTATGCCTTGCCCAATAATACATTCAATCCAAGTTCTCTAAAGCTTTCACCTAACGACCCCTACATCTTTATAGCAAACAGTGGATCGAATAATATAGCCGTATACAACGGCACTCAAAATGGACTCTTACAGGTAGTAGGAACCTATTCATTACCAGCCGGATCATTAAATCCTCAAGGTCTTGCGGTTACGCCTGATGGCGCTTATATAGCAACGGCAAATGCAGGCTCGCATGATGTAACTATTTTTACTGTAACAGGAGGAAGCTTAAGCGATCCGATAACAAGCTCGTTGCCTACAGGATCAAAGACACCACAATCTCTTGTCTTTGTGACTTTAGCCAATACTAGCTTACTGCTCGCAATCGCCAATAGCGGATCCAATGACGTAACAACCTATCTTTTTCATGCGGGTATACTGAGTAATCCAAAATCCTATCCATTACCCGCAGGAGCTATGAGCCCTCAGTCAATTGCTGCCTCACTAAATGGAACATCGCTTGCCACTGCCAATATAGATTCGAATACCGTCACTGTTTTCTCGATTAATGAAGGCACACTTACAGAGGGGACAAACTACCCACTGCCTACTAATTCAAGCGCATGCGCGGCGGTGGCTTTTTATCCTTCAAAAACAACCACCAGCGCAGTAACAACTGCAAACAGCAATTCAAATGACGTGTCAGTCATTGTTCTTGGAGCTTCTGGAGCAGGAGATGGTAGCAGTTTGCCACTAGGTGTGATTCTTGGCACAACCATAGGAGTACCCCTAGGTCTAAGTCTGCTTGCAGCCACCGGTGGCATCGCCGCTTGGTTGCTTTATAAATATCGCTATAGATACAAGGGTATAGGCCAGGTTTATTTTAATGGCAATGAAGTGTTAGAAGATCCGCTTATAACTGGCAGTGGGGCCGTAGACATGCTGTAATTGTATTAGCAGTCTAAAGCTATTTTGAAATACTATAAAATCAATTTTGTAGATGAAGCTGAGCATATTCGTATGCACTCGAATTTCGATCTGATAGGACACTTAACCACTTTGCCAGATGGTTTGAATCTTCCTGATTGACCAACTCAGGCATTAAAAAATCAAGCACTTGGTGAGCTACCCGTTCTGGGTAGTTGACTCTGCTTACTAACTGCAAAGTGAGTTGTTCAAGAAGTAATAGCAAATGACTCTCAGATAAAGCTGCATTTTGACAGCGAGTAAGTATGGAATCGATATTCTCTTTTTCCATCAAAAGCTGAATTGCCCGATCGGCGTAATGTTCCGCCTTTTTTTGTTCACCCATTTTATCGTAAAGGTATGATAGCTGCAGCATACAATCTGAGTTTTCAGCAACTAATGAAGAGGCGTGCTCAGTCACGGCAATTGCGGACGTAAGCTTTCCTTCTCGTTGGTAAAGCTGGGCTGCTTTTAGATAAGAGTTATAGGCTCGCGCATCATTAAAGGCCAGCAGTAAATCGCCTTCCAGCTGAGCTTCAAGAGCAGCATTACCTATGGAATGTGCTAATAAACGGTAAAGACTAAAAGCGCGTTCTTTTTCTTTTCTGGCTACTGATTCAGCAAGCTTAAACCAAGCAATATTAAACTTTTCCGACTGGAGATTGGTTACGCCGTTTAATTTCACGCTCGCTCTCCTTCTTATACTCGTCAAAACGTTTAAAGTTTCGATTTACCGTATCATAAGGGAATGACCTGATGCAAGTAAATGATCATGGTTGACCCAAGCTAACAAAAATGAGCGAGTTCTCTCTACTTGCCATTTTTGACAATCTCATTACTTTAGCCAATGTTTAGATAGATTAAGCACCAAAATGTGCTATATGAGCACCAATTTCCGCTGGTAAGCCTGGTAACGTTAATCCTGCACCAATTGGTACAGGGTCAACAAGATAGCGGTTAAGGCGTATTGTAAGTGCCCACCTTCTTTGGTGACGGACCAACTCTTGCAATACTTCTTCATACATAGCTCTATGTTCGTCGGAAAATGGCTCATTTTCGAGTGCGTATCTTATATGACGACCTGCAGTGCGTACGCTACGAAATGGAATACGAGGAAGAAGCGTTCTTAACACCTCTGCATGTCCGTGTAGCGAAGCTTCTAAAATCGCATCATAGGTTACCTGTTCTGGAAGCCTTGGTGTATATAAGTAGTCTACTACGTCTGCTTGCCCATATCTTGAGGCACGCACAAGTGATCTTTGCCGTCTTTCATCGCTTATTCTTTGATGATTGCTATTGGCGTCAGCTTCAGCAAAATACCCACGTTTTTCGAAAAACTTCACTATTTCTAGTTGCCCCCACGCTACTGCTTCACCTATTACGGTCTCAATCATTTCTGACGAAATACCTTTGTCGTAAAGAAGCGCCATAGTATCAACTTCCTCAGTACGTGCAGACAATTGAAAAGCGGAATCTCGCATACGCTCACCAGGATTTAGGCGATCAATAAGATACTCAAGAATATCACGGCGACCAGTTCGTGCTGCCTCTTCAACCACTAGTTCCATCATTGATCCGGGTGTTTCAAAAATGTCTTTAAAAGTATCCAAAAGATGCTTTACAACTTCCAGATCGCCGCGCGAAATAACAGAACAATATTCGAACAAATTGAGTCGATCTTCTTGTGCTGATTGGCAATATTTTGTTAATTCTTCACATATTTTATTGCTATCATTCTCGATAATGGCTTGAATAAGAGGGTCCTCGAAAAAGCGATAATTTTCTTTCAGACTGCTCATCATATCAGTAAGTACAATACTAACATCGGTATCCAACCCATGAGCGTCCAAAAGAAGACAATAGAGGTTGCGAGCGACACTATAACCGCTTTCACCGTTAAGCTCCTGGGACCCTATCGCGCTTAAAAGTGTCGCGATGAGCGACTGTGGTGTCGGTTGTGTTCGCATTTCAACTTTGACATTTGAACCAGCGTTTAAAAGTTCGTAAGCTGAATCGCTATCTGGAAACAGGGCGCTGTAAGCGATTGGCAAATGACCTTCACAATTTTTAATATTTGGATTAGCTCCTCGCTTAACCATGTAATCAATGATCTCAAGCTCACGAGTCTGACGACGCGAAGGTAACGTCGCAGCTACGTGAAGCGGCGTAAAACGCGACCCTCGTGGATTAAGATTTGCTCCGAGCTTAATGAGCCTTTTTACGGTTTTATACCAGAGTCGAGTAGCCATTGTCCCAGATTTAGAAATAGCAAATTCGAGCGGAGACAACGCCGCAAGATTCAATTTTTTATACCACGGATCTTTCAGGAACGTACCAATACTAGCAAGCTCATTTTGCGCGCGTAAATCCCTGATATTAATATCGGCTTCATGAGAAACGAGTATGTTGATCATACCCAAATGATAACCTAGTATTGCTAAATGTAACGGTGTTAATCCATCACTGTTGCGCGCATTAACGTCAGGATTTTCGTTTTCTATAATACTTTGAGCAGACTCCATATCTCCTTCGGATAAAGCTTTCAACAATTTCTCGGTAGCTCTTGCATCAAATCGCTTTCTTTTTTTAGTCGCCGGAGGAGTTTCTCGCCCACCTTCGGGCTCTTTCCTTTTTTCTTCCATGCAGAAGGCAAAACTCGAACCCAAAAGGAAAGGAATACATATGAACACGTATTTAGTTACTGTTTTCATGCGAATAAATATCCTGATAAAATATGAATATCATTTATTACACCAATGTCGTCAATAAGGAAATGTCTAGCAAATACTAATTGCGAGCAAGCTGAGTAATATGTGCAAAGATTTCCTGAGGCAGATTTGGTAGTGGCAGTTGACCTTCTTCGCGCTCTCCTTGAAAAATACGCTCAAGACCAAGAGCTGCGGCACGCGTTCTTTGATGCCGGACAAGTTCTCGAAACACTTCCTCATAAGAAGCTCTTTGTTCATTAGAAAATGGTTCATTTTCTAATGCATATCTTATGTGAAGACCTGCGTTACGTGCATTAAAAAACGGAACATGGGGGAGTAGCGTTCTTAACACATTTACGTGTCCCTGCAGCGACGCTTGAAAGACAGCATCATATATTATTTCAGGTGGCATACTTTCTCTATACAAGAATTCCACTATCGCAGCTTGACCATATCTTGCGGCACGCACAAGTAATTCTTGTCGCCTTTCAACAGTAATGTACTCGTCCTCATTGAAGAACGCAACTACTGGAAGTTGTCCCCAAATAACCGCTTCGTTGAGCGCGTCGTCGAGAATTTCGGGTGTGATCCCCGTCTCGTAAAGAAAAGCCATCGTGCCTATTTCTTCTGTGCGACCAGCTAAACGAAAAGCTACATTACGTGCAATTTGATCCGGGTTTAAGCTTGCCACGAGAAACTCGAGTATATCTAGATGCCCAATTTGTGCTGCTCGTATAACGGCCGTGTCTCGCGTCTGCTTGTCAAATTTGCTTCCAAAATTATCAAGCACAAATTTAACAACCTCAGCATTGCCGCGCCCAACCGAAAAAAGAAAATATTCTTGCACTTGCCGCGCATCTAAAGGTTTATTCACAAGCTTATTAAGCTCTTCAAACACTGTATCGTTATTGTTTTCAGTCAAGGCTTGTATTATAGGATCAATAAGCCGCTTCATAATTGGGTAATTCATCACTAAACGTAGACTTGGTCTATTATAATCCTGTAACTCGCTACCATACATAAGAAGCAGGTATATAAACTGAACAACATCAGAAGATAACTCAAAAATAGTATCGTATGTAACAACATTAGAAGATGAATGTCTCACTCTCCCCCCGGTGCATACATTTAGAAGGTCGTCAAGCGGTATATGTTTCACTCTCCCCCTGGTGCATACATTTAGAAGAACGTCAAGCAGGGAGTGTTCACCGTTCATCTCAAGATGTGTCTCCTTTCCATCCTTTGATTTCAACCGCACTTTGAATTTAGCGTTGGCGCCATGTCGCAATAATGTGGCTGCTCCATCGCTATTTGGGTAGCGCGCATTAAAAAAAAGCGGTGGGAATCCTCGTGAGTTTACAAGATTTGGATTGGCTCCGCGCTGAATTAAAAGATCGACATAAGAAGCTGGTCCAGGTAATGTAGCAAGTGCATGAAGAGGTGTAAAATATGCCCCCGCAGGATTAAGGTTCGCGCCCAACTCTATAAGTTTTTCTGCGGTAGTACGCGTCCTACTTTCCAAGGGATGAATGGTTATAAATGTCACCAAGAGGAATTCGAGCGGCGTCAAGAATGATTTATTTATTCCTTGATACCAGGGAGGATTTTTAAAATCGCCCAACTCGACCTCTTCTTGAGCTTTCAAGTCTCTGATATTTATATCAGCACCATCATTAGCAAGTAAGGTAATTTTGTTTAAATTGAGCGCGACTATCGCCAAATGTAATGAGCTAAGACCTCGCCCATCTCGAGCATTGACGTTCGCATTATCATTAATAGTGGGCAACTTTGCCAAATCTTGGATCGACTCGCCGGTTGCTTCAACCAATTCTTCAGTTGCTTGTGCCTCAGTTTTTCGTCTTTTTTTGGGCTTTGATGACCGCTCGCTTTTGTCATCCGATTCCTTCCTTTTTTCCTCCATGCAAAAACTGGCACTTGTGCATATAAGTAAAGGAATACATAGTAAAAATTTAGTTAGTATTTTCATGTATATAGCCTGTTGAAACATCGATTTCGTTTATTACATCAATATATCATCAATTTGTCAATTTTAGTTAAGTACGCATTAAAACACGATTGGGGCCAATTAAATGAGGTGTTCTCATGTAAAGTCAAGCATTACAGTTCATAGAAAATCTTCCTAAATGGATAAACGTGGCAAGAGCCGAACTGATATAATTTTAGAAATGGTGCCGGGAGGCGGAATTGAACCACCGACACAGAGCTCTTCAGGCTCCTGCTCTACCACTGAGCTACCCCGGCATTACTAGATAAGAAAAAGCATTATTAGAGTATCATATACGCTACTTCTGTCAACAAAAGACAAGAAAAAAAGCACATGGAAAGCCCTAAGATCCAGATCTATCTCTTCTAAAAGCCCGTCAGGTGTACTTTCACCTTCTTTTGCTTTTCTAACATGCATGATTATTGCTTAATTGCAATTTATTTTTAATTCTATATAATTAAAAAAACAGAAAATAAATCCTTTCTCGAGGCGATCTATGACATATTATTTCAAAAAATCAGTGTATTCTATCACTTTACTTATTTGCGTTCTTCATAGTGCGCATTCGAAACCCTACCAACAATCGAAAAAAGAACACGTAGGACAAGTTGAGCGTTGCGACCGAGCAAAGCCGCACGTTACATCCCTTAAAAAATGGTACCGCGGAGCAAAGCCAACCCCAAAGGATCTGCACTCATATAACCTCTTGAGGCAGCTTTGGAAAGTAACTCCTGTAAAAACCGTCTTAGACATGAGCAAAGAGTGGCTTAGGGACATGGAAGAAGAGCGTATGCGCGAGTATTGTAACCACAAGAACCCTTCTCAAAACCAAAAGGCATGGCTCTCGCGTGCTCAAGAAGCTCTCGAGGTCACTGACGTTAAAGTCAGCCTGGGATCAACGGGGCAACCATTTGCGGCCAATGTGAGTGCTACAGCTCTTGGTGATGCCTATATCGCGCTTGATGAGAGCGAAAATAAAAAATTTACTATCTTTACGGCCTACCATGAGTGTGGCCACATAGCCAATGGCGATGAACCGTATCAAGTAGGGGCATATAAGCCACCGGAAGTATTTGTAGAGCTTTTCGAAAATAAGGCTATAACTGAAAAAGTTGCCTTATATCTCGATAAAGCCCAAAAGCACTTGGATCAAAAAACCACGGTCGGAAAAACGCTCCATGAAACCCTTTTACGTCATAAAAAGTTGTGGCAAGAACCCGCTAGCAAGCAAGAGTATGCACGAGTACTTAAAGGCAGGATACAAGAACAAAAAGCCGACCTAGCAGCTTTTTCAAAGCTTTTTGAAGAAAAGCAGTTTGATGTCATGTTTTACATAATTCACTTGTGGGCGACTCAGAAAGGTGAGCGTGCTTTTGTAGCAACAGGAACGGAGTATGTTCATCCATCATATGCTGAGCGTGCTTTGTACTTGATTGGTTACTTAATCGACCAGGGCATCGATGTTAACGGAGCACTGCAGGCGTACGAAAAAGTGCGCGGAACTAAAAGTGCATTTAAAGATATGAATGTGCTTATTGAAAGCTACGAAAACCTCTACAAAACTAAAAAAGTCACAGACGTTGATGAGTTTTTAAAAGTGTACGAAGATCTCAAAAAAGAACCAGGCACTATCGACGAAAGCAGGCTAACAAAAGCCTTTGACAAGCATAAAAATATCTTTAAGACGCTTATTTTTTAAACAAGTGTTTAAAAAAACGCCGAGAGTATTTGCCAAAAAAAGCATATTTGCTACGATAGTAAAGTCTTATTAATCACTATCAGAGTATGTGCATGGCAGATCTTCGACAAGAACTTATACGTCTTAAAAGTGCTTTTACCAAAACACTTCAAGATGCTCAAAATGGGATTGAGCTTGAAAATGTGCGTGTTAAGTATCTTGGAAGACAAGGCGAACTCGCTGAACTTATAAGTACTTTAAAAGAGTTATCCGCCGAGGAAAAACGTGTCATTGGGCCAGAGCTTAATGCGCTTAAGACAGAATTACATGCTGCTTTTGAAGCTAAAAAGGAATCTTTTATTGAGACTGAGCGAAAACGCGCCGAGGCTCAAAAAGCACACTTTGACGTGACTGCGTATATTCAGCGACCTATCGGTTCACTACATCCTTATACGCACATTACGCGACTTATAGAAGACATTTTTATTTCGATGGGGTTTTCCATTGTTGAAGGGCCTGAAGTTGAAACACCTTTTTACAACTTCGAAGCACTTAATATTCCAGCCGATCATCCAGCTCGCGAAGAACATGATACATTCTGGCTGAAGATCCCTGGATACCTTATGCGTACACATACTTCCTCAGTTCAGATTCATACAATGCAAGAACGAAAGCCGCCCTTTGCCCTTTGTGCACCGGGACGGGCCTATCGGCACGAGGCTACCGATGCAACTCATGATTTTGCCTTCACACAACTTGAAGGGCTCGTTGTAGATAAGAACCTTTCTGTTGCAAACCTTTTAGGAACGCTCAAAGTATTCTTACAAGCTCTTTTTAATAGCCAAAAGGTAGATATACGTGTTCGCCCAAGCTACTTTCCATTTGTAGAGCCTGGATTGGAGGTCGATGTCAGCTGCCCATTCTGTACTAGTGGCTGCTCAGTGTGTAAAAAAACATGCTGGATTGAACTAGGTGGTGCTGGTATGGTACACCCTGCCGTTCTACAAGCTTGCAATATAGACCCAGAACAGTGGAGCGGATTTGCGTGGGGCATGGGCATAGAGCGCTTTGCAATGCTCATCTATCGCATACCAGATATACGGCTCTTTAAAACTCCAAAGCTTGATTTTTTAAAGCAGTTTTGAGGCTAAACTTTTACACAAAGTTGAGAACAACTGTTATTTCCGAGCTTCTGCTTATATTCCAAAAACCAATCCTTAAACTGTTTTAAGGCATGCATTCTATAATTATACTTTTCAAAGTTGCCTTCATCGCGTAGCTGACTGTACGATTTTGTCTGCCCAAGAGGCACAAATATCGGATCAAAGGGAGCTATTTTGTAAAGCCTTTGAGTGTTTTTCGTATGAATAATGCTTCCAGGACAACTACTCTGAAATATTTGATGTTGATTATCTCCGTAAATAAATACGAGAGTCAGTTTAAACGTCGCACTTTCGTTATGATCAATAAGCCTAAAAATGCCTTGATAGCCTAGGCCATTAAATACGAACTTTGTGAGTGTTCCAGGAAACTCATTATAGGCATCAAAATAAATCCCCGCATCCTCAGCCAAAACAGGTTTTTTTAAATAGTTCCATGCTTGTTTTGCCTTATAAAGCGCGATGGCTTTTTGGTCTAATGTTTGAATCTCATCAAAATCAAGGTCCAACTTTTTAAGCTCGATAACAGGTAACCGTTTTTCAAAAAACTGGCTCGCTTCATCAAACTTCATTTGGTTGCTGGTTGCGTAGAAAATTTCAGTCATCATGGTATTCTTGTAAAAAAGTAATGTTAATCAAGCTTTTAAGCAGGCATTGTAAGCTCTTGAGCTTCGAGGGATGGTCTGAGACGTGCCATTTTTTGCCTATACCGGCAATAAGTGAATAACGAAAAACCAGCTAATGCAGCTATTGTCGCTATAAATGCAGCTCCGGTTCCCAGCGTAGTTCCCAAAATAATGGCTAAATTATCATCTGATCCACTGCCCGACCCGTCACCACTGCTGCTACCACCACTAAAAAGAGGCACAACCGAGACATCATTAGAAACACTATTTGCAGTAGCTATATAGGTTCCGTTCGGTGAAAAAGCAAGTGCTTGGCAATTACTTGAGTTAGCAGGTAAAAGATAAAAAGCATTTTGGCTCAAGGTGTTCCCCGTAACATTAAAAAGAGTCACGCTGTTTAAAATGCTATTGGCCGTAGCAATGAACTCAGAATTTGGTGAGATGTCGATAGAAACTTCGTACGCTGTTCCTTGGTATGATTGGCCACTACTAAGAACCCCGCCCTGTACGACAAAAACGCTCACGTCACCTGAACCATGGTTTGCAGTTACTAGAAGCGATGCGCCGGAATTATCTGGTATGAAAGCGATTGATAAGGGCTTAGTTGAACCCGAAGGCAAGGGCTGAGAGATGCCATTACTGAGCGCTCCCGCCGAGAATGTAAAGATTGTTACACCGCTAGAGTTTGCATTTGCGATTGCTAAATAACTCCCGCCAGGCTCGAAAGCGAGGTCAACAGGTTCTAAAGATCCAGTTGGCAATGGGTAAGAAATAGGACTTTTTAAAGTTCCAGCTACCACATTAAAAAGTGTGATGTCACTTGAATTGCTATTGACGACCGCTAAATGCAAATCGTCGGGGGAAAATGCTAATGCCACTGGTTTCCTAGAACCGGTTGGTAAAGCATATGATGTCCCTGTCATTAACTGTCCTGTTGCAATGGTAAATAATGTAACGTCATGGGAATTGCTATTAGCTGTTACAAGGAATGAAGAATTAGAAGAAAAGGTTATACCAGTAGGCTGCAATGATCCTGTTGGTAAGGCGTAAGAAATGCCTTGATTGAGCGTGGCCTGTGTTCCTCCGGCAGCAATGCTAAAGAGCGTGACATCATTTGAGTTATAATTTGCAGTTGCCAGAATCCGTCCGTCAGGAGAAAAGGTGATTGCTTCAGGCTCGCTTGATCCTAGCGGTAATGGGTATGAGGCTCCTGTTTTAACACCACAATTCTGGGTGATAAACGTAGTCACACCACTTGCATCTTTATCCGCTGTGGCCACTATGTTGCCAGCTGGCGAAAATGCTATTGATCTAGGTCCGGTAGGGCCAGGTGGTAACGGATAAGACACCCCTCCAGCCAATTTACCTCCAGCCTGCACTTGGAAGAGCGTGACATCGTTTGATACGTTGTTAGCACTTACTAAAAGGTCGCCGGTTGGCGAAAAAGCTATGGATGTTGCGAATGTAGAACCTACTGGTAAAGGGTATGATGTACCGTTAGTAAGGTTACCCGTTGGCCCGACGGAAAATATGGTAATGTCGCTGGATTGACTATTAGCGGTAGCTAGATACGATCCTGTTGGGGAGAATGCTATTGAGTAAGGGTAAGTCGAACCAGTAGGCAACGAATATGATGTTGCGTTGACTAAAGCACCGGCCTTGAGAGTAAAAACCGTGACATTGTTTGAAGACGCATTAGCGGTCGCCACATACGTTTCTGAGGGCGAAAACGCAAGTGCTGTTGGGGTAGTTGAGCCAGCGGGCAGAGCATATGACGTAGCTGCACTTAAAGCGCCGCCAGCCCCGACCGTAAAGAGAGTAACATCGGCAGAGCCACCATTGGCCGTTGCAACATAAGCTCCTGAGGGAGAATAAGCTAAATAATAAGGCAAGGTCGAACCTGTGGGCAAGGAATAAGATGTAGGATTGAGAAGGTGCCCTGATTGCACCGCAAAGACAGTAACATCATTTGAACCGTAATTGGCGGTGGTAAAAAATGAACCGGAGGGCGAAAAAGCTCCTGAAATTGGTGACGTCGACCCGGCGGGTAAATCATACAAGCTTGATATCGGTAAACTTCCTTCAGCTCCAACCGTAAATAATGATACGTTGTTCGAACCGTAGTTAGCGATTCCTAAATACGCTCCCGTTGGAGAAAATGCTGCCGAGTAGGGTTGTAGTTGACCAGCGGAAATGGAATATGCCTCTTTTAAGGAACATACAGCGCAAGCCCTAGGGCTGAAGATAAGAGATATAAGCATGCTAAGAAAGATAAGTGTCTTCTTCATCACATTGTCCCCTTATGTCTTCAAGGTTTTTGTGCTACGCATCAAGTTCTTGGCATCAAGCATATACGAAGAAAAGACGATGACAAGATGTCATTGAGCTTATACTTCAGTTAATTTCAAAGATGCTAGCAACCGCTTTAAGCCAGCCAGATAACATGCCTCCTAAACAACTTGCATGCTTTTATTATGATGATAGCCTAAGAACATGACCCATTTTACATAAGGATGCACAGCATGTTTAAATCCATAACCCATTTTACGCTCTTTGTTACTGATCAAAATAAAGCCCTCGCATTCTATAAAGACACCTTAGGCTTTAAACTCCACACTGATGAGAAATTTGGCAACATGCGTTGGCTTACTTTAAATTTACCTGGTCAAAAGGACCTTGAGCTCGTTCTCATGCTTGCAGAGACACCTGAAGAAAAGGCACTCGTAGGAAAACAAGCTGCATCTAAGCCTTTCTTTAATATAGATACAGATAACTGCCAAAAAGATTATGATGCACTCGTCAAAAAAGGGGTAACTTTTCTTGAAAAACCTGAAAAACATCCGTGGGGAATAGGTACGTCTTTTAAAGATCTTTATGGCAATGTTATCTATATGTGCCAAACCGCATAATAAAAACAAGAACGCTGCTTAAGAGCACAAATGCATAAGGCTCTTTTTGCAGCGTAAGTAATAGATCTTATATCGGACCCCAAGAAGCTTGAGTGTTGTTACGTGACGGCTATTTTAAGAAGGTGTTCTAGGGATTTTGTGCTTCAGACGAAGACATGTTTTCAAGCCTTTCTAACAAGGTAAAAAGAACTGTGCGTTCCGCCTTTGTAAAAGCTCTCAGCAATTGCTCAACTTCGTCATAATCTTGACCTTTTAAAGCGCTGACTAGCGTCTTCATTTTTACGCCAAATGCGACGGGATCATCCATAAGAACTAAACTGGCAAGCTCATCACTTCTAACAATGCCCCGGCTGGAAAATGCGGACAAAGCCATAAAAAGAACTAATAGGCGACTTATTTTTACCATAGCTGCTCCTGAAGTATAAAAATCTGAAGTATCATAACTTCTGTCCTTCTAGTATTACTATATCATTATTAATTTCATAATGTAAAATATTTGTATTTAAAATATACCACTCAAAGTGGGCATCGCTTACGCTTGAGCTTATCGTTTTTTGACAATTTTTGTACGAGGAGCTTCTTTGATGACCTCTTTTGCTGTTTTATCATCGCGCAGACCCTTATAGCGTGGAACTCTTAATCGGCTATCTTTAGTCCATTGAGCAAAGTGAATTTCTGCAACAAGCTTCGGTTTAACCCAATGAACGCCTTTCTGTGTACCTTCATAGTTACTTACTGGCATTTTGGTAATTGTTAATGGACGTAATTTGGCATAAAGGGTTTTAAGGGTATCTACGGTATAGCCGCTTCCCACTTTGCCAGCGTAAAGCAGTTTCTCACCCTGATAGTAGCCTACAAGTAACGCTCCGAAGTTAATTCTAGAGCCTTGTGGATCGGTGTAACCTACGATGACAAATTCTTGATCCATCACACATTTAAATTTCAACCAATCCGGGGACCTGAATCCTTGATACGTGCTTTCAGCTCGTTTTGCTATAAGCCCTTCCCAGTGCAACCGACAGGCAGTTTTGAAAAAATGAAGTCCATTGGTAAAAGCATGTTCGCTATACTTAAGTACACCTTTAAAAGTAAAAAGCTTTTTTAAAACTTCCTTGCGCTCAAGAAGAGCAAAGTCGCGAATATCATAACCATCAACGTACATGCAATCAAAGATCTGGTAATAGATAGGAACGTTTTTTTCTTCGCGCGCTATTGCCGCGCTTTTTGAAAGGTTTATTCTACCTTGGAGCAATTGAAAATCGGATAGACCACTTTTATCAAGCGCAACGATTTCACCATCAATAATAAAATCGTCAGCTTTTTCCTGAGTCAACGCTTTTACGAGCTCTGGATACTTATCATTTATATTTTTATCAGCTCGTGTTTTAAGGCTAACCTTACCGTTCTTTTTAAAAGCAAGGCAACGCTCACCATCAAACTTGTGCTCATACACCCAGTCCTTACTGGAAAAATAATCCTCTGTTAACGTAGCGAGCATCGGACTTATAAATGCCGGCTGGGCTATTTTTTTGCGCTTTAGTAAGACATCTTTCGGCAATCCTGCAAATATATCCGCATTAGCCATTACTATCCCCATAATTTACCTATTTCTTGAGAATTAACCTGACGCTATACTAAACCTATAGCATGGTATACGAAAACCAAGCAACAGATCGCTGCATCTTGCCACTAACACACGAGTAATGTTGATGAGTATCAGAGTAAAAGATCTACGTTTTTCGGCGTTTATCCTCTGGCATTTTCTTACGACGCCAAATATTACGCAGGGCATATCTATCGTCTATAACTTGCGAATAGCTGAAACAACAAAACATCACGAGCTTGAACATGACGCTATGCATTCGTCTTTAGTAGGTATCACCCCATTTGATCAGTTTCGCAGAAAATACGATGGCACTCGCGAGTCCGCGATAGGGGCTCTTGCAACAGCGCTTTACTATACTAAAAAGTTCTATGTGCGAATCGATGGCGCAGGTGCATATGTAAGCGAGCAAAAAAACGATGTTCATTTTCAAAAAACGCAAAGCGACGATATTCTTTTTTCAGGTGGGTACACAAAACGGTTGGGTGAACGCGCTATCATAACGCTCTCTGGCCTTTTTGGCGTACCTACTCACAAAGACACTAGTTTACTTAATGTTCAATTCGGACTTGCACATATAGGACTTGGTGCACAGTTAGATGGTGACTTTAAATACTCGCAAAATGAAAAACACAGCGTTCAAACGGCCCTTCGCCTTATTCATTTTTTTGAGCGAAAGACACCTTGCACGGTCAATGAAAGTCAGGAAAATGTGCGTTTTAAAACAGGAAACCTTGTAGACCTCTTTATCGCTCATCATACAACCATGGATCAACAAAGATTTGAATGTGGATATAACCTAACAATGCTTTTCGACACAAAGGTGCACCCGCACGTTGCTGATATAGTAGACAAGACTGAGTTTATTCGAAGTAGCTTTTACGGTACTTACAAATATAAATTTTCATTACTCGACTTTACCAATACCTTTCTGCTTGGTGTGTCTTATGGCTTTGACCACAAACCCAAAAAAAATGGGGAAAAACGCATCGTTACACTGTGGGCAACCTGGAACGTTCATTTTTAAAACCCTCGCTCTGCAGCCCATTGACACGTTCCCCCTGGATGATGGATGATAAGCCCGTACACGTAAATAAGAAAGGTATGTATATGAATGTGAAAGTTAAAATAGTAAGTGGTATCCTTTTATTGTCATTTTGCTTACAAATGAATGCAGATGGCTGCCATCATCATAAAAAACGGAAAAAGCAAATCGTTAACGGTCAAGGCTCTACACTTGCCCAGCCTTTGTATGATGCCATAATCCCAGCATTTGCTAAAAAATTTCCCCGTGCACTTCAGGTAACGTACAACACAAACCCGAATCAAACCGGCTCCTCGAAAGGTCTTACACAGCTTTTACAGCATAAAGTGGTCTTTGCAGGAAGCGATGTTCCACCGACCAATGCTCAAGAAAAAAGCGCCACTGGTACGCTGTTGACCTTTCCAACCGCTGTTGCTGGAGTTTCTATCGCCTATAATCTTCCGGGAAATCCTAACGTAACATTCTCAGCTCAAGTACTTGCGAATATTTTTAGAGGCAAAATAACAAATTGGAAACAGGTTAGCCCCGCGCTTCCTAACTTGCTTATTACCCCAGTGGCACGCTCGGATGGAAGCGGTTCTACAAACGATTTTACCACCTTTCTCTCCAGAGCAAGCTCAAACTGGCCAACTTCATTAACGGGCAATGGGCCATTCATTTTTGGAAATCCTCAGCAAGTCAGTGTGAGCGGAAGCACCGGTGTTGCTAATGCAGTAAAGAGCAAAGTAGGATCTATCGGATATGTTGGGTTTGACATTGCCAGCCAAAACGGCCTTAAATCGGGACTCGTAATCAATGCTTCTAAAAAAGCAATAGCGCCAAGTATTGGCTCAATAACGGCTGCAGCCAACATTAGTAACATCCCTTCTGATTTAAGATTAGATACAATTAACTCGCCAAATTCTTCAGCGTATCCTATAGCAAGCCCAACCAATATCGTAGTATTTAAAAAGCAGCCTTCACAAGCTATTGCAAGAACGTTGCGAGAATTTCTTGACTTCATTTTAAGCTCTCAAGGCACAAAAATAGTGATTAAATCATTTTTAGGGCCACTCCCTTCATCTATCGTCAAACTCTACAAAAAGCAGGACGAGAAAATACATGCAAAGTTTGTGAATCCATGCAAAAGACCGGATAGAGGATGCGGATGCTCGCACTAGCTTAAAATCAACGCCGGATATAGCAAAAGTGCACTGTCAGTGACCCTTGTTTTGGGATTTCTGATCTTCGCCTAAATTTGCAGTTTTAACATATTTAACCTAAACTGAAATAAAAAATACCCAGATTCGATCAGAAAATATGATTAAAAAACAAATTGGGGGTCCCTCTGTGAAAACTCTGGCTATACCATCATGGATTATCATACTTTTGACGTGCTCGAGCGGGTTTGTAGATGCAATCCCAGCAAATGCACGTTTTCGATCCCCCTATCATTCATTGATTTTCCTTCAACGCTTTGTTAACCGTGGCATAAACAGAAAGCGGTTGGGGAATAACGTTAATCTGGGCCAATTTTTGATAATGCGTTGTGCGCTAGAAGATTTTATATGGCAATTAAAAAGCCCAAGCTATCAAATAAGCGGCGTATCACAAAAAATACTCAGTAATTTTGGACTCGTCGACCAAGAAGGGAAAATCAAACCATCTTTGAGACAAAAATTATACGATATACAAAATCCTTCGGCCGAAGCCGTAAAGCTGGCTCTAAAGGCAAATAATCCTTATGACTACGAACTTTTTAAAACGGTTCTTGATATTTACTACAGCATTATAAGCAATAAAGGAAAACCTATCCCCGTCCCTGTTTTTTGGTCAGGTCAAACAGCACAGGGCATCTTTCTCAGATTTTACGATGGGCTTCCCCGCTCACTACAAACCCCCTGGGGCATGCTAAACTTGGATAGCAATGAACCTGAATGGAAAGAGTTTTTGCAAATATCTGATAGTGCAAAAGACATACCATTTTCAATTGCAGTAAAACCTCTCCTTCATAAACTTGCGTTATCTTTCTGCGGCTATGAACTATGGAATAATCCGATATATAAGATTACGCAATTTGATGGTCAACTTCTTCCAAAGGCTATCCGAGCCGATGAACATGAATCAACTTTAGAAGAAATTGAAAAAGCATGGGATTATTTAATCTCGCGCTACAATGGAGAAAATAGCTATTTTAATCGCCTAATAAAGTATTTCCGTCCTGATGCACCGAGGGTAAAACACTAGATCAACGTAAATTAGAGACACCCTTGTGAAAGGCTTGTTGAGAGTGCTAAGGTAAAGCCATAAAAACGCCAACTTTCCATGGAATATGAAATACTCTCAATTTGCAAAAAGCTCGGTGCCTGACATTGAGGAAAGCTTAAAAACTTCAACTACAAAAGGGCTGAGCACACAAGAAGCGCTCGAAAGACAAAAACGATACGCCACGCATACGCTAGAAACAAAATCATCGTTTTGGTTTCCACTTTTAGTAAGACGCATTGCTTCGCCATTCATGTATCTTTTAGCCGTTGCAGCCGTTATATCATTATTATTAGGCGATCTTACCAATAGCATCATTATAGGTATCATTATTCTTATTCATGGCGTATTAGGCTTTATCCAGGAATACCGTGCCGAAAAAGCAGCGCGTCTTCTTGCGTCCTATATAATTTCGACTGCACGCGTTATACGGGACTCAAAAATTTTGGTCATACCAAGCAAAAACGTCGTTCCCGGAGACATAATTCTTTTAGAGCCAGGTGATCGAATTGCAGCTGATATACGCCTTGCAGAAGCTTCAAATTTGAGCATAGACGAGTCCGCCTTAACCGGGGAATCTCAACCGGTCGCTAAAAGCTTAACGGGAGACGTGATGGCTTTTTTAGGTACGTCGGTCATAAGCGGCACGGGTAAAGGTATAATTATAGCCACGGGCTCTGACACCGTCTTTGGAGAAATTAGTGCATTGACGCTCGTTACACCCCATGAAAGCAGCTTTCAGCAGTATTTGACGGGCTTAAGCACATTTCTAATAAAGCTTATCATTGTAATGCTTTGCATAGTCTTTCTCATTAACCTCATCTTAAAAGGTGACGCTATTAACATTATGCAGCTTCTTCTCTTTTGTGTAGCGTTGGCTATTAGCGTTACGCCTGAAGCATTGCCCATCGTCACAACATTCGCCTTGACGCAGGGTGCTCTAGAGCTTGCTCGACATAAAGTTATTGTAAAACGGCTTTCATCTATTGAAGATTTAGGAAGCATTACGCTTTTGTGCACCGATAAAACAGGCACTTTAACCGAAAACCAATTGAAGGTCATAGAAATTCTGCCCTTTAAAAACCAAGACCCGCTTCTTTTAGCTTCTATCTCTACCGATATTTCTAAAACAACGAATAGTTTTGAAATTGCAGCATATCAAGCTTTATCTGAAGAAAAGAAAAAAGAATACGCCACTTTTTCAGTCATTGAGACAATACCCTTTGATGCTGTTCACCGGTTGACGAGTAAAATGGTCCAATCGAGCATGGGAAGGTTTCTCATCGTAAAAGGCTCACTGGAAGAAGTACTTGCTCGTTGCATAAATGGTGATGAAGATGAGCTTAAAAAGCTTAAAGATTGGGACGCCGCGCATGCTTTAAAAGGAGAGCGTGTACTTGCTGTGGCTATAAAAAAACTCTCAGGTGTTGAGAGCGCAAAAGATGAGGGTGGCCTAAATCTCGTGGGACTTATCGCTTTTGAAGATCCGCTTAAAAAAACCGTGCCTTACGCACTTTCAAGAGCATCGCAGCTTGGTATTAACATTAAGATACTTACGGGAGATTCGGCCCAGGTTGCCGGCGCTGTCGCTTATAAGCTTGGCCTTATTACAAATCCAGAGCATGTCATGGATGGTACGACACTTGCTGCACTAGTTTCCGAAAAAAAGCATCAAGCTATGAGGGAATACACTGTTTTTGCACGAGTGACTCCTGAACAAAAACATGAATTAGTAGAGCATTTTAAGCAGTCGGAAATTGTTGGCTTTCTCGGCGATGGTATTAATGATGCCCCGGCGCTTAAAGCTGCCGACGTCGGTATAGTGGTCAGTCAGGCTAGTGACATAGCTCGTAGCGCCGCTGACATTATACTGGTCAAAAAAAGCTTATCGATCATCATAGATGGAATTGAAATAGGTAGAACTATTTTTGCAAACACTGTTAAGTACATCAAAACAACGCTCTCTTCAAATCTTGGAAATTTTTACTCAATCGCTATTGCATCAATTGTTATGGATTTCTTACCCATGCTGCCAATTCAAATACTGCTTTTAAACCTTCTTTCTGATGCTCCAATGATCGCAATAGCTACAGATACGGTAGACCCTTCATCCCTTAAGCGACCTGTTAATTACACTCTTAAAGATATAGCATTCCAAGCTGCGCTTTTTGGAATTATTAGCTCTCTTTTTGATTTTATTATTTTCGGGCTTTTTAAACGTTCTCCGCATGCAGAGCTTCAGACAGCCTGGTTTTTAGAAAACATTCTCTGCCAGCTCTCTTTTATTTTTCTCATTCGTACCACTTTGCCATTTTATAAAGGCGTTCGCCCATCAAAATTTCTTATACTTCTTTCACTCGTAACAGGAGTCGTAAGTATCGCACTAACCTTTACACACTTCGGGCAAACATTCTTTTTCTTTCAAAAACCAACTCAACAAATGTTATTGGCCGTAACGCTCGTCTGCATAGCCTATTTCATCGTTACTGAAATGGTAAAAGTCTGGTATTTCAGCACACAAAAAAAGTACTTACCTCTACAAAGGCCTGTGCATAAAAAATTTCACTAAAGCGAAATTTACATCTGGTAAAATATAGACAGAAATCAATACATTTTTTATACTAGTGAGCAGTTTCTATCTCTTAGTTAAGGAGAATCAATGAAAGTAGCGGTATCCTTTTTTCTTCTTCTAGTCATCTTTACGAACACAAAACCAATGGAGTAATCGGCTAACCAAAACGAGGAAAATGATCTTATTTCTCAGCTTCCAGAAGAAGTACTTTTAGCACTTCAGTCACAAATGTCTAGTGATGACGCATTAGCGTTCAGCATGTGCAATTCAATAATACGCCGTGCTTTATTACGTGAGATATTTAGAGATAGGTTAAACATCCTCACTGAAAATGCTTTTGGAGCCGTAACTCAAGAACTCGCTGATGATGGTAATGAAAATCCGGTCAGAGTTATGACACGAAATAATTTCGATCGTATCTTCCAAGCATTTGCTCTCGATCAAACTTCTAATGACCAAAATCTTCAATTACTCATATCCCTTTTGGGCCGCGATTTTGTTGCTCAATTGCCAATGACGACCTACAGAGTGGGAAGTATTCATTCATGGGAAGGGTTACTTAATCGGCTCATCGGTTACATAGGTAACAATGAACAGTCAGAACTATCTACTGCATGGGCGCTTACCATAGCACCAGCTTACAATCATAACGACTTAAACTCACAAACTATTCATGATTTGGCAGCAATTCTTGCGGGCATGCTAGTCCGTTTCCTTTTACTACCTTCACCAAGCTTATCTATAAAAAGATAGCACACAAAGTACAATCGCTAGAGTGCACAAGGCTTTTTTTAAAAGAGAAAGCCTTGTGCATTTTCAAAAACACTCTTGACAATTTTTTCACGAATTTATTAATATTAATATTAGTAATTAATTGGAGATTTACCTATGAAAAAATGCGGAGCAATTTTGTTTTCAATAAGCTGTCTCATCCTCGTAAACACCTATGAAGCAACGGGCAGGCGAAGTAAACACACAAGCTCAACAATTTCTTGCAGCAATGGAATTTGTACCAAAACCTCATCTAGATGTGATGAAGGTGCCTGTATGACAGAAATTTGCGTTGACGGCAAATGTAGATCAATCGAACATACGGACTCTCAAAAAATATCCACCAACAGCAACTGCAATAACGGTATCTGCACGACTACGTTGTGCATAGGCGACAACTGCTCAATTGTAAGCCCTTAATGAGCACTGGCATAGCCTTAACCATTGTCAGACGAGTATTATAAGCCGTCGTAAGCCATTTTTTAAATATTCATGCAAAATAGCCTTACCAGTCGATTTAATCATCTTTTTTATCGTAAACCATTGCTTTATTGTTATTTCAGTTGTTAATTTATATAACTAGAGATTTAAAAAATAAATAAGATAGATAAAAAATGAAGAAACTATGTAGCTTAATTTTTTGTATCGGGCTTATTGTTCTCGTGTTTTGCGCCAACAGCCAGCGCATGCGGGGCAAAAAAAGTCACTTTACACATAATCAAAGACACAATCGATGGCAAACGAAAACCAGATCCCCATACGGCAGTTCGTATTCAGGCTATGATAGGCATTTTTATTCACGAGATTTTTTAGATAGTTTTCCTAAAAACCATTCCAGAAGACATTTCCGTTCTGGACGCTCATTTTCGCGAGCCAATCACGGTTTTCGAGAAAGGTGTGATTACTATAACTTTGGAGGATTAGACTTGGGCGGCGATGCGTGGGGATGGGGCTGGTGGTCGCCGGTAGCTCCCTACGGAGCCATTGGTGTCGGAGTTGGCTATCAAAAAGGTCAAAGAGCCACGCCTTACACATGGGGTGGTGTTGGCTACGTGCCACTTTATTAGCTTTAGCGCATAAAAAAATAAACGAGTAAAAGGTTAGCAGCAACAATCGTTATTGCAGAAAAATACGCGCTTATGGTGACAACGCTACTGTTTACAAAGCGACCCATAATGAGAGGACTACTGGTAAAACGTATAAGGGGAAAGATTGCAAAAGGAAGCTGCAAGCTTAAAACAACCTGGCTAAAAAGCATAAGCGGCGATATGCAGCATTCTCCAAAGATAAGTATGCCTAAAAGTGCCGGTACAATGGTAATGACACGTCCTATAAGTCTTCGAAGCCAAGCCGGCAACGTAAAACGAGTAAATCCTTCAAGGATGATCTGACCGGCCAACGTGCCCGTTAAGGTTGAGTTCTGACCAGATATAAGAAGGGCTAGAGCAAAGACAAAACTTGCAAGCTGAGTATGTAATAGCGGCGTAAAAAGGTAATAAGCATCTTGAATTTCAGTAACTTGATAAAGTCCGTTCTTAAAAAAAAGAGCTGCAGCAACAATTAAAATGGCCGCATTAACAAAAAATGCAAACGTAAGAGCAACAGCAAGATCAAGGGCTGAGTAGAAAATAGCTTCATTTTTTTTCTTTTCATCGACAGAGCCTACAAGCGCTGAGTGTAGGTAAAGGTTATGCGGCATAACCGTTGCTCCTAAAATGCCAATCGCCACATACAACAGTTGAGGATCTTTAAGAATCTCAAACTTTGGTACAAATCCAGCCACGACCGCTGACAAAGAGGGCTGTACCAGATATATGATTATGCCAAAGCATCCAATGACTACGGCAATCAGAGCAGTAACAAGAGCCTGAACGTGACGAGCATAACGTTGGGCAAAAAAGAGAAGTAAAAGGACGTCAAAGACCGTAAGGGCTATACCCCATGGTAGCGGGATTCCAAAAAGAAGCTTCAATCCTATTGCTGAACCGATAACTTCGGCTAAATCTGTTGCAATGACTGCAATTTCAGCAAGAAGCCACAAAACTCTTGCAACAGCGGGCCGATAGTAGTCTCTGCAAGCACGGGCCAAGTCTTTGTTTGTTACGATGCCCAATTTTAATGAACAATACTGCAAAAGCAGCGCAATAAAATTTGAGATCAAAATGACCGAAAGTAGCACGTAGCCATAACGTGAACCACCAGCAAGTCCCGTTACCCAATTTCCTGGATCCATATAACCGACTGCAACAAGATAGCCAGGCCCTGCAAATGATAAAAAACGTTTAAAATAGCTTATGTAAGTCATCAAGAGCTGAAGCCTTTATGAATGAGTTATTTGTATCAAAACATATCCAAAGCCGACTTTAACTAAAAGCAGGTCAGATGTAGCCAATGTATTTGAGTGTACCGAAGTACGACAAAAAAGTCCCTATAGAAGCTCAAATAAGCTGCAAATAGTCGGCTTTATTTTTTAAATGCTATGAGTTTGCTTGAGCAAAGTTCTCGAAAACCCTGCCTTCCATGCTCACGCCCTAGACCAGAATTTTTATAACCACCAAATGGGTCTTGAGCTTCCATATAATAAGCATTATTGACGCCGATGTTTCCTGTCTCGAGCCTACTACTTATACTAAAAGCGCGTTCTCTGCTTTGCGTGTATATATAGCCTCCTAAGCCGTACTGCGTATCATTTGCTAATGCAACAGCCTCATCATCAGTATCGAAAGGCACAACAGGCAATACAGGCCCAAACACCTCTTCCTTCCATACGCGCATGTCAAACGTAATATGTGTAAGGATAGTCGGCTCATAGTAAGCACCCAATAGCCCTGAAGGCCGTTTTCCACCTAACACTATTTTTGCACCATGTTCAACGGCATCAGCAACTTGTTGTTCAATAGTAGCTAACTGACGTTCAGCAACCAGCGGCCCCAAATCTGTCTTTGGGTCTTGAGGATCACCCATTTTTTTAGTTGCAATGTATTTTTTAAGCCTTTCAATAACCTCATCAAAAAGCTTACGGTGCACGATAAGACGCTTAAGCCCGTCGCATGTTTGGCCACAATTGGCATAACGGTTAAAGTAAATTGACTCAATCGCGGTATCTAAATCAGCATCATCAAATACAATGCCAGGCGCAGAGCCACCAAGCTCGAGGATGGCCGGTATAAATTTTTTTGCAGCAATCTGATAAAGGTGCTTTCCGACGCCGGTACTTCCGGTAAAATGCATAAGATCTATGTGACTGTTCATAAGATATTCACCAACATCAGATCCGTCACCGTAGACTTCGTTAAAAACGCCTTCAGGTAGGTTTACAGATAGTACTATTTCCTCAAGAAGCTTTCCGGTAAGCGGACACTCCTCAGAGTGCTTAAAGACCACAGTATTACCCACAATTAGATGCTGCATTACTTGCCAAATGAAGTTGCAAAAGGGGAAATTCCACGGAATACTTATCCCTGCAACACCTTTCGGTTCAAAAAAAAGGTAATGAATTTCTTTCTCATTTTCAAAAGCAATCTCTGGAGAAAGCCACTTTTCAGCGTTGTCTAAATAACCTCTCAAGTAATGTAACCCAAAGCCAATATCAACTTCGTCGCTCACCGTAATAGGCATGCCCATTTCCTTAGATGCCAGAAGCCGTATATCGTTTTTTCTTTTAAAAAACGCCTTATACACTTCTTCTAAAAGAGCGAGCCTTTCTTTAAGAGTTACTTTTGACCATATTTTAAACGCCTTGTGCGCCTTAGAAACAATAGCGTCTATCTGAGTATGTGGAGTAATAGGTATTTGGCCGATAACTTCGTAATTTCTAGCAGGATTTACAGAGATTATGTTCTGTAACTTCATAATGCTCCTAACAGTTAGCTACAAAACAATAACTGAGATAATAGAATTTTTGCAAGATACCTTGAAATTGCTTATGTAAGAGTCTTTTAGAAGTAAGCGAAAAATCTCCCTGCTTGCTCAGCTTCTGGAGTTTTTAGCCGCGATATCAGTTAACAAAAAATTGGCGATAGTAGCAAAGATAGCTCTTTCATTTTCTCAATAAGTCAATTTCTCTGACTTTTAAGCTTTTTGCAAAGCCCATTACATTAATTTTCAGTATAATTTAATCTTTGGTCTAGAAAGAGGTTTGGCTTAATTTAGTGAAAGGAGAGTGATGAACATTTTTTCTATCGTGATACTTGCTGGATGCTTATCAACGGGAATAGGCTTTTGTATGGAAAAGTCAAGAGATTTGGATTGGGTTGGTACAGAAGAGGCTGATGAAGTCGTTCAAGAAAGAGTGGGAGCTATTATTGAGCTTTACAAAAGACTTGGTCTTTTGAACCCTCAAATAATTGTTCGGGCTCTCTATGTATCTCGCGAATTACTTGAAAGGCAGACTGAACGTGGAACTCATTCTTGGAACAATGCTTTCAATTTTGGAAATAAGATCTGGGTTGACCGCCATTATGAAGAACTTTCTTTATTGGCTCGGGATTCACTCTTAGGCCATGAAATAGCGCACATTATTTTAAACAATCCAAATAATAATTGGCTTAACCCACATGTATGGGCCTGGTATGCTTCTTTTGCATCTCTAGTATCGGGTTCAGTTTTTTCAAACCTTGCAATAGGTAGGGTGAACGCTCCTTTAACTGTGCTTGAGTGGTTACGGCAAAAATTACATCGAGCAGAAGCTCCTCCATTTCAAAATAAGCAATTAGCACGCACACCCCAACATAAAAGAATGCATCGCTTGGGATTATTAAGCGCCGGCATCGCGGCCACGTCCTACTATTTTCTTTATTTTTTAAGCACCAGTATGTACAGGTCGCCCTCAGGATATCGATTTGATTCGGTGCAGTTTTTAGAGGAAATGGTATGTGATTGTATAGCGGCTTTTGTGCTTCCTAATGGAGGACAAGGTGGAGTTGAACTTTATACACAATCACTTGAGCATAACGGCAATCAAAATGGCAGGGGCAGACACCCATACACTTCAACGCGTATTGCTTATCATAAGTTAATAGCTTGGTTGCAATCTTTGATGAAACATAAGCCAAATACTGATGATGGTGAAAAGGAGAGCTAGCTTGGCACGAGACCTGGAGCTTAAGCATAAAACCGACATAATTACCTTTGAACTCTCAATCAATCACTTTTGTTTGCAATGCATTTTGTTGTAGCGGTGCTAGTTTGCTTTTCTATATGAATAAGCACGCTATCTTGAGTAATGTGCCACCATTGTATCAAGCCCATATGCTTTGGGAAATCCGCCCCTGAGCCATAATTTAGTGCTTTCTTTAGTTTCCCATAATGAAAAAGGAGGCAATTCCATATAGCCTACGCGGCCGGTAAGTGATTCAGATGATTGACCAATCAGTTCTCTCGAGGCGCTGCCAAGAATCAGAAAAAGACGCTTTTTCTTAAACTTATCCGCAAGGACGCGCAATATGGGAAAAAGCTTAAGTTCGATTTTACAAGGAAATATTTGTTTTCAAGATTATGGGATTAAACCCAACCTCCGCCAGCTCTAATGCTCGCCTAGTTATAGCAGGCAATATTTGCTCATGTGATTATGTTCGAGCACTTTGGCTACCGCATATAAGGGGTAGGTGAACAATTTACCCGCTTGAGCATAATTTTGTGGAGCAAGCTTGATGCCGTAAGGCGAATGCGGATGGGATTCTAAAAAGAGTTTCATACTTTGCAAAGCACTTCCTGTGCCGCTTTTTACCTCAACTGGTATAACATTTTGATCTCTTTGCACCAAATAATCAACTTCGGCACTACTTCCTCTTGCTTCTCTCTGCCAGTAATACAGATCTCGCTCTCTAAAAGGGTTTGTATAAGCAAGAAGCTCCTGTCCCACAAAAGCTTCTATAAGTTCACCTTTATTAACGAATTGAGTTAGTGGATTAACAAGCCATTGTCCGAGATCAACTTTCAGTACTATTTGACTGAGAGCGATATCTAAGAACAGTGCTTTAAAATTCTTATCACTTGCTTGAGCACCTAAAGGGACGCCCTGGCCATTACTTTCAATAACCCTCGTTACTATACCTGCTTTGTTAAGCAAAGAAAACGCCGGTTCGAGCTCTCTCTTTTTATAATCTTCACCTACTTCCGAATATTTAAATTTCCTGCCTAACCGTTTAGGTATATAATCGAATAAGATCTCTAAATACTTAATCTGTGATTTTTTAGCATACTTATCAAAATCTTTTCTATAGGTGTTACTTATGCTTGTTAGTAAACGTGCACATCCGCCTATATCTTTTGCATCACGCCAATATTTTACGACTGCTGGCATGCCTCCAATCGCAAGGTATTCCCCAAGGAGTGATAAACCCATTTGGTGAGTTGACTCGCTCATAGGCTTTGTAAAATCGTGCTGTAGAATAGCTTTTGCAAGCAATTCATTTTTGAGAGCGTACAAAAATTCAATAAAAGAAAGCGGATACATATAAAGCCATTCAACACGACCAACTGGCACGCCAATTTTACTAATCTGAAAATCCATGAGAGAGCCTGCGGCAATAACGTGAAGCTCTGGCATGAGTTCGTAAAAATAACGGAGTGACTTAAAAGCTTTTTCTGATTCTTGAATCTCATCAAAAAATAACAAAGTATTACCGGGAATAATAGGCTGCCCCAGCAATATACCAAGATCCCTAATTATTCTATCAGGCCGAAGATCGTGCTCAAATACGGCCAAAAAGCGCGGATCGCTCTCAAAATTAATCTCAACAAAATTATCAAATGATTTGCCCAGCTCTACGGCCGCATACGTTTTGCCTACCTGCCGAGCGCCTCGAATCAGTAAAGGCATACGGAGCTTGCTGTCTTTCCACTCAAGAAGATACTTATCAATGGATCGTTTCACCTTTTTCCCTCAACATTTGTTCAAAATTCAACCCTATCATAGGTCATTTTTGTTCAAAATTCAAGGCTATAAAGTTTCCTTTTTGTTTGAAAATCAAGGCAGCGCCCAACGATTTCAAATCAACTGCTTCATATCGAGTACACGTGCATCTGGGTTCTTAGCAGAGTTTCATAGGGCGCGATTGGTTTATTCATTTTGCGAATAATTCGATAAAGTCGCGAATAAGTCTCCATTACTCGCTCACTTTCACAGTTTTATCTCGAACTACGTGCTCCAGATTCGTGACCGTAAGCTCGGCTTTCTGTTCTTCCTGAACAACTGGCGGTACAGTAAGGCCTGCTGATGCGCTATTACACCGTGATCAACGAAAACGATAATAGCGCGAATGGTTGCACAGCAAATACGAAAAACTAGTACCGATACTAACACAGTGATGAGCGATCTTGATACCAATGGCCCTCAAAAAAGCGTAGCATTGCGTGTCACATGACTTGGCGAATAACTAATACGCAGTATTTTTAGACTACTTGGCAAAATCAAGCTAAGCTAGTATCATCAAACTTTTTAATCGAAAAACTGTTTATGAGGAAAAAACTACACCTCCTGTGCGAATTTTCTATACCTCTTATTGCTGGGGTTATAAGCGCGCTTTTATGGGCTAATATTGACCCTCAAAGTTACTATTGGTTCAATCATGCACAATGTTTCGGTCCAATAAGCTTTCACTTTATCACAAATGATATTTTTATGGTTTTCTTCTTTGCCATCGCGGCAGTTGAAATAACCTTGAGCTGTCTTCCAGGCGGCGACTTAAACCCAATAAGTAAAGCGATTAATCCCCTTCTTGCAACAATCGGTGGGGTCTTAGGACCTGTGACTGTGTACACACTTTCCAACATCGCGCTAGGATCTGCGTCATTGGCTAACGGCTGGGGAATTCCAACAGCGACCGATATCGCATTCTCTTGGCTAGCAGCACGCCTCATTTTTGGAAAAAATCACCCAGCTATCTCCTTCTTGCTTTTACTGGCTATTGCTGATGATGCGATTGGCCTTGGCATTATAGCTTTCTTTTACCCTAACCCTTACCTTCCTGTTGCGCCACTGTGGCTTCTGCTTACAGGCGTTGGCATACTCATAGCTTACGCTCTACGGCTTAAAAACGTACAAACATATTGGCCATATATTTTGTTTGGAGGTACTGCGAGCTGGCTTGGGCTTTTTAAAGCACATCTGCATCCGGCTCTCGCTCTCGTTCTTATTGTCCCTTTTCTACCCCATACTAGTAAAACGACCACTCACTTGTTTGAAGAAGGCAAGCGTCCTTCAGCGCTTGCTAGTTTCATTGATGATTGGAAAGTAATCGTGGATGCAGGACTTTTTATGTTCGGTCTTGCAAACGCCGGAATCCAATTATCGGCTTTTGGCACAGCAACATGGCTCGTACTCGGCTCTCTCATTATAGGAAAAACAGTGGGCATTTTCATCTTCAGCTTCCTTAGCGATGCGATCGGCTTTTCCCTTCCCAAAGGAATGAACAAAAAACATCTTCTTGTTAGCGCTGTGCTTGCAGGAATAGGGTTTACGGTAGCGATATTTATCGCTGGAGAGGCTTTTTCAGATCCCGAAATCCAAGGGGCTGCCAAAATGGGGGCAATGCTCAGTGTCCTCGCGCTTCCTCTGGCTTTGTTCCTGGCACAAACCTTAGGCGTTAAAAAACGTTCACGGGAGAATCTCTCATTTTGAAAAAACTAAGTCACAAGTAAATATTTCAAATTGACATTTTCATCTATGATTGTTACGTTTTATATGTCACATTAGTTTCTCTCGGAATAAAAATGCAGGGGCCTATGACGATTATAAGAAAGACACTTTTAGTGCTGCTTGGCCTTCATTTGATAGGGTCCGGAGCTGCTTTTAGTAACACCGCAGATGAAAACACATCTGACAAGATACGTCCATATGTAGCACTGTTGTTTCCGACTGCTGAAAGTGGATTTTTTGATCTTGTTATTGTACACGTTTTAGGGCTTCAAAATTTTCAAGCACTTTCATTAGATGAAGAGGTTTCCCATACAAAATTACTGTCTGCTACCGGTAACACGCTCCTTCAGGGAGCTTATGTTATTCCTGTCATAAATGTTTTGCAGGAATGGGAAGTCGCATTTATGAAGATGATTAAAGAAAATACTCAAGTAAAGCGTGAATACTTAAGTTCCCTCGCATCTATTGCTTCGGCAGTATCAACAGCACTCACTTTTCATATGCATTACGATGCCCAAATCGCTGGAGTTAAGTCTTTTAAAGGCAAATACATTCCTCTTGCACAAATTACCGCGTTAAGTGGCCTAGAAACGCTTGGGTTTCATGCAGCTTTTTCTTTCGGCGCAGCGGCCATTGATAAAGGTCTTGATACTTTACATTCAACAACGTCGGATGCAATCGATAAGGTAATGAAACTCGTTCCCGGACAAAAAACTTTTCTCTTAGATCTTATTGTCTGCCACGCATTAGCACACAAAAATTATGATGCAGCGGGCCTGGATAAAAAACCGAGCATCGTTAAAGTCGCAAAGGCCTTTGGCACTACGCTAGCTGAGGGCGGTTTTTTAATGTTTACCATATTAAACGGTGCTCTAAAAATCGAAGACTACTTTAATAAAGCGATGGATCAAGCTCTGGTAATAAAGCGAGATTATGTCGATGCTCTGGTGCATTTAGCGACCGATATTTCTTTAGCATTAGCATTTCACATGCATTATGAAAACTCTTTTAATTCTTTATCAAGTGATTCCATGACAAAAACGTATACAAAGCTGGCAAGCATCGTTGCAAAAACAACGGCTGAAGGCGCTGGTTTTTATGTAGTATTTCGCCTTTTGGGTGCGGGACTTGATAAAAGCTTTGACACTATTAATAGCTACCTTGGGTAGAATGTGCCCTCGCTTCAGCATCTAAAGGTAAAAGTGGTGGCTTTAGGGTATGTTATTTTTATCATCAAAATAGCAGTACCATTTACTTACTAGTTATATTTCCCAAAAATGTTAAAGAAAATTTAACGAGTGATGATACAAGTCAAATAAAACAGATAATTAATGCGCTTAAAAATTAAATGGCTAAATTTTTTGAAGGGCTTAAGATGGGACTAGAAGAAGCTTTAGCACATGCGGAAGGAAAGATCACTCTTAGATCTATGATCATAGAAGTACCTGCGCCTCCTACAAAGTATAAGTTTAAGGACATAAAAAAAATAAGAGAAAAAGGCCGCTATTCTGAAGCTATATTTGCAAGAATATTAAATGTAAGCCCCAGAACTATACAGGCTTGGGAATCAGGTCATAGAGCTCCGAGTCAATCAGCATTGCGCCTTCTTGAAATCATAGATAAAGGAATATATCCGCACGAAATGTATAGCAAACATTAGTGTTTGTGAAACTCGTGGCTGTTGGTAGGTTACATTTTAAAGAGCTTTTTGTACTGACCATATCCTTCTTTTTCAAGATCTGAAAGAGGAATAAAACGCAAAGACGCCGAATTTATACAGTAGCGTTTTCTAGTCGGCAAAGGACCATCGCTAAAAAGATGCCCTAGATGCGTATCGGCCTTTTTACCACGCACTTCAATACGTGGTGCTGCCAATTTTCTATCTTCCTTTTGAGTAATGTTTTCTGGCTCAAGAAGCTTTGTAAAGCTTGGCCAGCCCGTTCCAGAGTCATATTTATCAAGTGAAGAAAAAAGAGGATCTCCAGAAATGCGATCAACGTAGATTCCTGCGGCTTTATTGTTCCAGTACTCATTATTAAATGGGGGCTCAGTTCCATCGCAGCAAATCACGTTGTACTGCATCGGTGAGAGCTTACAGTCAGTTTGCTTCTTCCATGCATCCTTTAAGAATGCTTCTCTTCCTGAAGCAGCTTTATACGCTTTGTAACGCTCAGGATTCTTCTCATAGTACCGTTGATGGTACTGTTCAGCGGGGTAAAAGTTTGAAAAAGGCCTAAGTTCAGTCACAATGTTTTTAGAAAAAATATGGGCGGATTCAAGCCTTTGTTTAGATTCTTGGGCAGTTTCAAGCTGTAAAGGATTCTGATAAAAAATCGCCGTTTTATAATGAGCACCCCGATCAAAAAATTGTCCACCAGCATCGGTTGGGTCTATATTCTTCCAAAAAATATCTAAAAGATCTTTAAATGAAACTATTTTTGGATCGTACGTAATGTGAACGGCCTCAACATAGCCTTTTTGAGCAAAATCCTCATATGTCGGATTTTCACCTTTACCACCCGCATATCCCACAACAACCTCTAAAACACCTGATGTATTTTCAAAAGGCTGCACCATACACCAAAAACAACCGCCTGCAAAAGTGGCAGTTTGCTGATTTACTTTGTTTTGAGCCATTCGCGATTTTTTCGTTCAAGATTCTTAAAAAGCAGTGTACGCTTATAAGATGCACCAGTGCAAGAAAACAAAAAAATCAAAGATTTGCCTATAAGGTACTATTCTTCTTAATGAAATTAGCAAAAGTTAAGAAAAAGGCACCGTGACCTAATTGCGCTACAATCAGAGCTATTGAATACATGGATTATTCCCACTTACATTAAATATCTATGACACCATTGCTAAGACCAAAAATTATCTTATTACATGTTAAGTAATGTGTTTACTTTAAACAAAGTCATATTTTTAATTATAGTCGTCAATTTTACACTGATTCACATTTATACTTTATTTCAAAAAAATATTCATCTAAAATATGATACCATTCTTTTCAATTAAAAATCATCAAAATATCCTTTACTTATCCTATTTTCAGGTTAAAATTTTAATCTTAAGGTTTAACTTCAAATCCATTTATATTTTTAAATCGGGTTTAATTCAGAAAAAATAGGGAAAACAAAATGAGAAAAAATATAGTGCTAGGTATTGCTGCTTGCCTCTTGCTTTCGGGCAGCGTGCTGTTGCGCGCTGAGGACGCGTACTCGGTCTTGAAATTGAATAAGAGTGCGACGCTAAAAGAAATCAACAAGGCCTGCAAGTTGGCACGCTTAGCCAACCACCCCGATGCTAATCAAACGGAAGATGCATCAGCTAATTACAATAAAGTAAATGAAGCATGCGACGCGCTTAAAAAGCAAGCTGCCCCACCAACTGGGGTTGAAATTATTAAAAATAGAGAATGCAAAAGCTGCAATTTAGACCAAAAAAATTTTTCTTATCGTGATTTTGAAGGCTTTAACTTTAGTAAATCTTACTTGCGTGCTTCCGATTTTAAAAACGCTAAGCTAAAGAATGCAGATTTTAACAGCGCTCATATTGAAAACGCATCCTTTATAGGCGCATATCTTGAAAATGCTGTGCTAGAAAATGCGTTTGGTGTTTGCATAGATCCCAATGCGCAGAACCTTAAGGGCTGCACAACATTTGATTACGCCCACATGGAAGACGCCAATGTAAAGTATGCGGCATTGCTCGGTGCATCTTTTAAACACGCCATTCTTACCAAAGCTCGTTTTATCGGGGCGGGGTTAACGTATGCAGACTTTGAAGGGGCAGATCTGACATCAGCAAGCTTCAGCAAAGCCGATCTTTCTTTTGCCAGGTTTGGAAAAGGCACCAATCATCAAAAAAAAGTTGCAACGCTCCACAAAACAAACTTTTTTCAAGCAACTTTGTTACAGACCGATTTTATTGGCACTTATATCAACGAATGTTCCTTTAAAAAAGCAAAAAATCCGGCATTCTTCTTCGGAACACTCATAACGAATAGTGAGTTTGACGAGGCCTCCTTCTCTCAAGCTATCTTTGCACGCGCAAGACTGGTTAACGTTTCATTTAAAGCAGCAGACCTTACTAATGCCAATTTCAAATCATGCACGTTAGAAAAGGTCAATTTTTATGGTGCAACGTTGGACGGTGCTGACTTTTCAGAAGCAATTTTCGGACCAGGCGTTGATATAAGCTCAGCAGCTTCGTATAAAGGAATTATATTGCCTGAAGGCTTTACCATTCCGGAAAAAGAGAGGGTAGAGCCAATGGCTCCTGCTTTTAAACCTGAAAATGAGCCAGTACCCGCGCAAACTGAAGATACCAAAGATACAGAAAAGCCTACAGAAAGTGCTTCAGAGCAACCTGTGCCCGGTGAGGAAGCTAAAGACATACCAGCTGCTAATCCGCAAGAAGAGGCAACCAAAGCTGAGACAAAGCCTCAAGACTCTGAGCCAAGTGAAGAAGAAAACGCGAGCAAGGCACCACAAGAAGATACTAAAGAAAGTGCTGCTCCTCAAGAGACAGCGACGCCGCAAGAAACAGAAAACACCAAAGAAGAAGTTTTGGCAGCCAACGAACAAGAAACGGTATTCGAAAAACCGTTTGTGATTATGGCTGAAGATGCGCAGTCTACCGAATCAGAAACTGCTGATAAAACTACAAACGAAACAAAACCAGAAAATAACGAGGCGACGCTTCTAGAAAACGATGCTGACAAAGAGACTCAAAAAGCCGAGACCGTAGCATCTCAAGAAGAACCTGCTAACACAGACAATCATGATGGACAGAGTGAGAATGATTTTGCAGAAGAGCCAGTAACCGAAGCAGAGCGTAATGATGCGGCAGGAAGTAATAAACAAGAACAGCAACAGCCAAGAAAGCCTGAAGGCGAAAAGAGAGAAAGCTTCTTGGTTCAACCTGTTAATCCACTAAGATTCTTTTAAAGTGACAAGGTGATATTATGAAATTATCGTTGAAAAGAGGGCTTTCTTTAAGCCTACTTCTTATAACAAGCATGACCTCTTTCATGCACGGGCGATCAGCCGTGTATGACATGGTACTTCGCCGTTCGCTTCTTTCGGTAATGGGAAGAAGAACCGAAGGACTAAGAGCACCAGTAAGCGGGTTTTTCATGCATCATAAAGATGAAACAAAAGATGAGTACCGGAAAGGCCACTTTCTTGGTGCCCTTGTAGATGCGCGGTACACCTGTCATACCTGGTGGGCAGAAGCCATGACAGCTGTTGCTGTTGAAACAGTGAAAGATTTCACACACAGCAAAGATGATAAAGCTCAAGAAAGAGACTGCTGCTGCTCAGATAATTGCCACACTGATACACAGTTTCGTCTAGACGATATCCTGTTTTCATTAGGCCGTGATTATGATTTTGAAGACGGCCAATCGATAAGCTTTTACGGTTTGGTTGGGGTTCCAACACAAAGTCCTGACGCTTTTAAAGCACCTTTAGTAGGAACAGGTTTTTATACGCTTGGTGCGGGCTTTGATGGGGAATATCGCTTTTACGAAGAGCAAGATTACGCTATAAGCCTTATTGCTAGTGGCCGCTTATTCCACAGCTTCAAACGGCGCTTGCATGTCACTTTTAAAGAAAAGAATGGAAAAACCTCACTCGTGCCTGCTGAGGACTTCAATAGACAGGGTGTTGTTAAGTTTGACATGGGTAATCGCTTTGACGCGCTCGTTGGGGTTGAATACTCTCTTCTAGATCACCGTTTTGAACTGGGATATGCGCCTTCAGTTCCATTCGGCCAACGTATTCGCATTAAAAACTTTAAAGAAAGTATTTGCGAGTGGAAAAAACACGAAAGTCCCGAAACTGCTTGCAGGCATAAGGTGTACGGCCAATATCGAGTTCTTCTTCCTCTTATAGATGACTGCCCAATCGCCCTAGGAGTAGGTGTTTCTTACGGTTTTCATAGCTCGGATGAAAAAGACCACCACAAGGGTCACGATATTACTGGCTGGATAAGCGCTTCGGTACAATTCTAGCCCTTTAAAGCAAGGCTGGCCTCAAGAAAACGTGGGCTTTTTAAGGCTAGGTATTTTTGAAGTCAGCTTTGCTTTTTGCTTTTTTTGCAGAAAAGAATATAATTTCTATTAAGACATCCTAAGGTTGTTGAACAAGTACCTTCAAGTTTGAGACTTGAAGGAGCTGATGCTCTCTTTTGTTTGCTGCACGGTATCTCGTCCACTTTTAAGAATTTCGCTTATAATGAGTGTTTCTGGAAGGAGAGGTTTTAAGGCTTTTGCCAACAGTGTGCAGCGTGATTGGTGCCACTTTGGATACGCCTTACAACTTTTATCTTTTATAAGGAAATACTATGTCATTTAAAGAACTAAACCTACATCCATCATTACTCAAGGCTGTTGAGGAAGCGGGATTTGAAAAACCGACACCTATCCAAGAGCGGGCAATACCCCATGTACTTGCTGGAAAAGACCTTATGGCCTCTGCTCAAACAGGTACCGGAAAAACCGCTGCTTTCATGTTGCCAGCTCTTCATAAAGTGCTGACTGGTCAAAATCGCAAGGGCCGTGGGCCGTTAGTGCTCGTCCTTACCCCTACACGAGAGCTTGCAACACAAATAGCGCAAGCTACAAGGATCTATGGAAAGCATGCTCCACATATTAAAACAGTTTATATTTTGGGCGGTGTTTCATACGGCGCCCAAGCTCATCAGCTTGCAAGACCGTTTGATATTCTTGTTGCAACACCTGGAAGGCTCATCGATTATCTCGAGCGAGGAACAATACGATTTGATAGGCTTGAAACGCTCATTCTCGATGAAGCTGATCGTATGCTTGATATGGGCTTTATCGATGCCGTTGAACACATAGTCAAAGCTCTACCGACTGAGCGCCAGACCTTAATGTTTTCTGCAACACTTAAAGGAAATGTTACCTCCCTCGCACGCACTATGCTCCAAGATCCACTTGAGGTACATATTACAGCGGCAAAAAATCGGTGCGAAAATATTGAGCAACGCCTTCATTATGTTGATGACCTTCAACATAAAAACAAGCTCCTTTTTCATGTTCTTGAAGATACCACGATCAATCAAACAATAGTATTTACCGCAACAAAGCGGCATGCAGATAAACTTGTTATAAGTTTATGTGGGCGTGGACACCAAGCAGCCGCCCTTCATGGTGATATGAGCCAGCGTGAGCGCACACGCACTATGGCCCAGTTTTCACGCGGCGATGTTCGTGTGCTTGTGGCAACTGATGTTGCAGCTCGTGGTATAGATATACCTGGCATTAGCCATGTCATCAATTTTGACCTACCACAATCAAGCGAGGACTATGTTCACCGCATAGGAAGAACTGGCCGCGCAGGTGCCTCTGGTATAGCGCTATCTTTCGCTTCGTCAAAGGATATTGGTATGGTTGAAAAAATAGAGCGCTACACGGGCTATCGGTTTGTTCCTGCAACTGTTCCTGGACTTGAGCCAAAATTTCAGCCATCTTCACAGGCGCATACCCCTTCACGCTACAACCGAAACAGTGCCTACGGCAGGCGTCCCGTTCGTAGAAGCTATCAATACGCAAGACCTTAAAAGTGAAAAGGGGGGAGCATGATTCAAGTAAAAGATGCGTGCCTGGCGTTCGGACAGACCACACTATTTGATGCTCTTTCGTGCACTTTTAGGCCAGAACATCGCGTTGGAGTTATAGGAAGAAATGGCGCCGGAAAATCAACATTTCTTAAAACTCTAGCAGGACTTATCCCGCTTGACAGCGGCACGATAAGCAAAAGTTCAAACATGCGTGTAGCGTATATGCCCCAGGAAATAGTGCTTCTTTCTCCAAAGACTGCTTTTGAAGAAACTTATCATACTCTTCTTTCCGATGCGTCCGCGGATACGATGAGTGATATAGCCCGCGCACAAGCACGTGCAGAAAAGGTACTTAAGGGCCTTGGCTTTACGCCCACTATTTGGGAAAAACAGATTTCGCAACTGAGCGTTGGCTGGAGAATGCGTGTCGTTATGGCTAAGCTTTTACTGGCTGACGCCCATTTCTATCTCTTTGATGAGCCCACAAACCATTTAGACATGGTCAGCAAGGAATGGTTTTTAGACTATATCAAAAAGTCCCATTTCGGGTTCTTATTTGTGACCCATGAACGCTATTACCTAGAAAAAGTGTGTGATCACATTTTTGAAATTGAGCGGGCAAATGGTCGTCTTTTTACGGGAAATTTTAGTGCCTTTCTTGACCAAAAACAACAAGAGGCGGCATTAAAACTAGCCGCTTACAACCGCCAGAAAAAAGAAATTTCGCAAAAAGAAGCAACAATTAACAGGTTTAGAGCAAGTGCGAATAAGGCAAAGATGGCTCAAAGCATGATAAAACAGCTGGAGCGTATTGAGCTCATCGAACTAGACCCAGTACCACCTAATATGAGCTTTAGTTTTAGGCCTGTCACACGTCCTGGAACAGTGGTACTTGCTTTCAAAGATCTTATGCAAAACTTTAATGGCATTACTCTTTTTAAACGCATTTCCGGACAGATAGAGCGGGGAGAAAAAGTGGCTCTTGTAGGAGCAAACGGTACAGGTAAAACAACCTTATTTAATTTGTTAGTCGGTAAATATGCTTCTCCCAAAGGTAATGTAGAATTTGGCCATAATGTAACTTATGCCTTATTCGAGCAAGATCAACTAGCCGCCCTTGATGAAAATAAAACAATTTACGAGACGGTGGTTGAAGCAACTCCGGACGTTACCGAGGCTATCATTCGTTCTTTTTTAGGTGCTTTTCTTTTTAGCGGTGAGACTATACACAAAAAGATACACATGCTTAGTGGGGGTGAACGTTGCCGAGTAGCTCTTGTCAAAGTACTGCTTCAAGCTAGTAATATGCTTCTTCTTGATGAGCCAACTAACCATCTTGATATGTATGCAAAAGAAGTGCTCTTGCAAGCCCTGCAGCAATATACAGGCACCATTTTTATCGTCTCGCACGATCACGATTTTTTGCAACGCCTTGTTGGCCGCATCGTGGAAATTACGCCCGATGCCCTTTTTAGCTACCCAGGCACCTATGAAGCCTACCTTGAGCGGAAAAAGGAAGATCCACTTGAAGCTCAGCCAAAAGCTACTGCTGAGCAGCGTAGTAAGCAAAATCCGCGCGAAGATGATCGAAAAGTTCTTCTTAAAGAGCAAATGCAACTTGAGCGAAAAATAAATGACTTAGAGGTAAAAATCCCTCAGCTTCATGCATCTCTCTTTAAACTGACGTATGGAACTCCTGAATTCATCCAAAAAGCTACCACAGCTGAGACATTTGAAAAAGACTTGAAGGTCGCTCAAGAGCGCTGGCAAACGGTAACAGACAACTTACAAAAATCAAAAAAATAATTGGTTCCTAGAAATAGTAAAGATGAATGCACATTTTTATATCTTTATGGTATTCTAAAAAAGCAACATATTAAAAAATGACTATCATGTTAAAACAATCGTATATATTATTATTTATAACGCTTTTAGCGCCTCTTTTAGGTTTGGGCATGGAATCGAACCAAGAATCGGAGGCTGAAGAGATATGCCTCATATGCCTCGATCTTGCTCCAGAACGTAATGATTCAGATTTTTACAGAACAAAATGCTGTGAATTAATTTTTCATACTAAATGTATTGAAAAATGGCTTTCTATAAAACCAAGGTGCCCTCACTGCCAAAGTGAGATTCCAAAAAGCCTTTTTAGAAAAATTATTGGTTATATAGTAGCATCGCTCTCTACTGAAGAAGACCATGACCTTGCTACAAATCACGTCTTACTCAGCCTTCGCCTTAACTAGCTTTTTACTGATGAAACAACACATTGATACTTTTACAACAGAACTTCTTTTGATACGCCATGGTCAAACCGATTGGAACCTTGAAGACAAAATACAAGGGCAGATTGATATCCCTCTTAACGATCACGGTCATCGACAGGCACAACTTGTTGCCCAAGCATTAGCAACCCGTGACATTGAGCACGTTTACGCTTCAGACCTTAAAAGAGCCTTAAGCACAGCCAAGGCTATTGGAACAATCATCCAAAAGCCAATTATATCGATAGCAGGACTCAAAGAGATGCATGCGGGGCAGGCCCAAGGGCTTACTGAGTCTCAACGGGATGCGCTCTATCGTGAGTGGAGACAATGGCTTACAAAGCTTCCTTTTAAAGAAAGGGCGCACCACCCCGAGTGGCCGCAAGGAGAATCCAAGAACCAGGTCTTTTATCGAGCCCATAAAAGCCTTATTGACATCGCTCACAAGCACCCGCATGCTCGCGTTGCGGTCGTAACTCATTCAGGCGTTATACATACGCTTATAGGTACTCTTGGCCACGAAGAAGTTGCCGTGCCTAATTGTAGTGTCGCCTCTTTTTCTTATCATTTTTCTCCAAAAGACGCTTTTTTAAGCTTTAATGGGGTTACCCTCTTATTAGAAAGTCAGGTAACTGGAAAACAAGAAAAAACGCAACCACAGCTCTAAGAAGGACTTTGGCTTAGATCGGTTTTATGATACACTAACACTTATTGCTTCAAGCTCCTATTTATGAACAAAGAGGTATTACTATGAAACCAGATATACACCCTGAAAGCTTTGAGGTGCTTGCGCATTGTGCTTGTGGCAATGAATTTTCAACACGTTCCACAAAGCGCGAGCTGCGTGTCACGCTCTGCTCAAAGTGCCACCCTTACTTTACCGGTGCTCAGAAATTCGTCGATACGGAAGGCCGTATTGAGAAATTTAAGAAGAAATATAAAAACCAATGAGTCTAACGGGTATTGATTGGCCCGCTCTTAAAAATCGGCATCACGAGCTTGGGCAGCTTTTAAGCGCTCCAGTCATAGAAAGCTCAAAAAGAGCCGCGTGGCAAAAAGAATTTGCTCACCTTACACACTTACTCGAAAAGCATAATGAGCTTCTTGAACTCGAGCGTGAGACCGCTTCTATTGAGACACAGCTTTGCGAAAATAAAGATGCTGAGTTCCGACTTCTTTTAGAGGAAGAGCGTGCGACACTAAAAGAACGCATTAAATCGGTCACTCTTTCATTGGAAGACATTCTCTTCCCCCCTGATGAGCGCGACAATTTGTCAGTATTTTTGGAAATCCGCGCCGGTGCTGGTGGCCAAGAAGCAGCTCTTTTTGCTGCAGATCTTATGCGCATGTATACCATGTACGCGGTGCGTAAGGGCTGGAAAGCAGCATTAGCTAGCGAAAGCTCAACTGACCTTGGGGGCTATCGCGAGGTGGTGCTCCACATCGAGGGCAAAGGCGTTTTTGGGCACTTAAAATTTGAGTCTGGTGTTCATCGCGTTCAGCGAGTGCCATCAACAGAGACCTCAGGTAGAATACATACCTCAACTGCAACGGTAGCCGTGCTTCCCGAGATGGAAGAAATGGCAAGCATCGAAATCAACCCCGCCGATTTACGCATCGACACTTACCGCGCAGGGGGGGCTGGGGGCCAGCACGTCAATAAGACCGACTCTGCCGTGCGTATTACACATATTCCAAGCGGCGTTGTGGTGTCCTGTCAGGAAGATCGCTCACAGCACAAAAATAAAGCCAAGGCCATGAAAATGCTCCAAGCGCGGCTTGCTGCAGCACAACTTGAAAAACATGAAGCCGAAATCAGCCAAAAGCGCCGTGAACAGGTAGGTGGAGGTGGCCGCGCAGAAAAAGCACGCACATACAACTTCCCTCAAAACCGCGTTACCGACCACCAAGTTGAAGTAACTCTTAATAAGCTCGATATGGTCATGGAAGGGGACATAGACGATATCATCGAACCGTTACGTCAAAAAGAACACCGTGAGCGTCGAGAAAGTGCCGCACAAGCCACATTAAGTACCTTCCAGTCAAAAAAGGAATAGCAATGATTCAGTATTTTTTAGAGCACAACCGGTACCTGAACCTTATTGGCATTGTTCTCATATTAGCCCTCGCATATCTTGTATCAGCGCGCCGACAAGCTATTAATAAAAAGCTGGTTTTTAATGCACTTTTTCTGCAAGCTGTTCTCGGTTTTTTAACACTCAAGGTTTTTTGGGGTCAAGCTATTATAAGAGGCTTAGCGTCTGGTATTACAAATCTTTATGAATATGCTGAAGAGGGTGCACGTTTTGTTTTTGGCTCACTTTCAAGCGTCCAGCAACCTTGGGGATTTATTTTTGCGTTCAGGGTTTTACCCATCATTATTTTCTTTAGCGCTTTGATTGCGTTATTATTCCACTATAATATAATCCAAAGAGTTACTGCTCCTCTTACCAAGGGACTTTATTATCTCTTGGGAACATCCGCAGCTGAAACACTTTGCGCTGTCGCTAACAGTTTTTTGGGGCAGACAGAAGCTCCGTTACTAATAACAAGGTATCTTTCAAGCATGACAAAGTCTGAAATTCTTACGGTCATGGTAAGCGGTATGGGTAGCCTTAGCGGACCGTTATTCGCTGTGTACGCTGCAATGGGCGTATCGGTCACCTATCTTTTAAGCGCAAGCATTATGGCTATACCGTCAACCATACTCATCTCAAAAATACTCATGCCTGAAACCGAAGAACCAAAAACCCTTAATGGCCTATCAACACAAAAAAGCCAAGATGAAGGTAGTCTTTTTGACGCCCTTGCTACAGGTACCTCTGATGGATTAAAATTGGCCTTGGCAGTAGCGGCCATGCTTATAGCTTTTATTGCTCTTATTGCAGGAGTAAACGGCCTTTTGGGTGGCTTATCAAATGCACTCACCTGGCTCGCTTCACTTTTTGGAGCTTCAATACACCTTCCTCAGCTAACATTACAAACCATCTTTGGGTATCTTTTTGCGCCCCTTGGTTGGATTCTAGGGCTATCTGGAAGCGAAATAACCCGGGCTGGAGAGCTTCTAGGTCTCAAGCTTACGGTTAATGAGCTTGTAGCTTACGCTGCAATGGTTTCACACCCACTTTCCGCACGAGCAACGGCTTTGTTAACCTTTGCGCTTGCGGGCTTTGCAAACCTTTCTTCTATAGGCATTCAGGTGGCAGGTATCGGTTGTCTAGCTCCTAACAAACAAAAAATATTAAGTTCACTCGGTTTTCGCGCCGTATTAGGTGGATCTCTGTCAAACCTCCTATCAGCCTGCATCGCTGGATTATTTTTATAAGTAGCAAAAGTTTATCCTATCCCTATTCTTATCAATAATCTTTTGAAAAATTGTAAGTATTGAAATAATAAGCTTTTTTAATATATGATACTAATAGTAATATTGGGAGATAGTAAAATGATTCTAAAACTTTGCAATATGATGGCACTTACCATGATGTTTTCTTTAGCAGCAGCACCTCAACCTGATCTGCAAGAAGCACCCGTCCCATGTACCTACAAAGCTAGTCCGTGCACAGAGCTTTATGGAAAGTGTACATTGACAGCTGATTGTTCAAAAAACTCCTACCACCCTGGTCTAAAGACGGGTGATACGCATGAAGGCGTCTGTCTTCAAAAAGGTCGTCATGATGCTGAGCTTGTATGCAAAGATCTAATATAAAGGGAGAAATTATGGCACGTTATGGTAAAGAAGCAAAAGAAAAAGTAAAAAGAGCTATGAAAGAGTATAAAGAAGGAAAATTGGTTAGCGGAAAGAGTGGTAAGAAGGTTGAAAGCCGTGCTCAAGCTATAGCAATAGGACTTTCCGAGGCTCGTCAAGCCGGCGGCAAGGTACCACCTGCCCCTTCGAAAAGCAAGGAATAAATCGAATGGCACGTGAACATTTTGTAGAAGAATTTTCGGAAATTTTAGCAAATGATAGTGCCCTTAAACGAAAAGAGGTACCTTCGTTAATCGAAGACTTCAATCGAAGATCGGATTTACGGTTTGAGGAGTTTCTCATACATGAAAATGTAATAAGTCGTGCCCAGTTATTGGACGCTCTAAGTAAATATTACTCAATGCCTTCGATGGATGTTCGTGGTATTTTCTTTGACCACCACTTGGTAAGTATGTTTCCTCAAGATGTTCTTGTTCGCCATGCTTTCATTCCCTATTTTAAAGATGGGGATGTACTGGTTGTGGTAACAGCCTCGCCAGACGATGAATTAGATGAAATAATCAATAAATTTGTTTCTTATAGTCCAGATTATTTAGTAGGTTATTTTAGAGATATTTTGGATAGCGTAGAAGAATATTCAGATGTCGCTTTGACGGATGAACCCCATATGTACGACCAAGATGTACGCGAAGAGAGGGAGGAAGAAAAGCATGTTGAAGAATCTGAAGAATTTGGCTAAAGCTAGTATTTATTTTTCCTGCTTTGGTTGTTACGTACAATCAAGTATACTTAACCCTGCAACCTCAATTAATGAAGGGTTAACAATGCAAAAACTCATTTTAACGAGTCCCTCGTTCGAGTCAAATGGTTATATACCACAGGTTCATGCACATACTCATTTTGGTCCTGGATCTCTTAATAAATCTCCCGCTTTTTCATGGAGCCACGCTCCGGAAGGCACCAAGACATTCGCTCTCATTTGCAAAGATCTTGATGCTGTCGGTGGAACCTTTATTCACTGGGTAATCTATAACATACCGGCAAAACTGTCTAAGATTCCTGAAGGCATAGCACCAACACCGGATGTCCCTTCTCTGGACGGAGCCCAACAGGGCAGAAATAGCTACAGACAAATAGGTTATGGTGGACCAAATCCTCCCGTTGGTACTCGTGTTCATCGCTATGTTTTTACTCTCTATGCTTTAGATAAACGCTTAGAAAGCCCCCCACAATCTACAACCGCTTCGGAGCTTGAAGGCGCTATGAATGGTCATACACTCGCTAGTGCCGAAGTGACTGGTCGCTTTGCTGCGCCATCGTAGCATATGGGCTACATTATCTGGTTTGACAATCTTCAACCCCAAGATTATCAAAAAGTCGGCGGTAAAAATGCCTCGCTCGCTACTTTATTTCAACGCATGCGTGACCTTGACATACGAGTGCCCAATGGTTTTGCTATAACTACGGACGTCTTTCTGGAGTTCATGCAAGAAAATGATCTTGATACGACACTCAAAGAAATCTTGGAAAAAATCTCGCTTGACTCACTTAAAGACTTAGAAAAGTGTGAACGTGAGATGCATGCCCATATTATGAGCGCATCAAAACTGCCCACTACCTTTTACGAGGCTCTATTAAAAGCATATGAAAAACTAAATGTAGATGATGCCGATGTTGCAGTGCGGTCCTCGGCAATTGGTGAAGACTCTGCTGAGTTTTCATTTGCCGGGCAACAAAAAACATGCCTTGCTATAAAAGGCATCGAACAACTTATTAATGCGTACAAAGAGGTGGTTGCGTCTCTCTTTACTGCTCGAGCACTCGCCTATAGGCATCATAACAAAATTCCCATAGCAAATACCGCGATAGCAGTTGTTGTTCAAAAAATGGTCAACAGTACGGTTGCGGGAATCGCTTTTTCGCATGATACGAAAACAGGCCTTGAGAGCATGATAACAATTGCATCTTCATTTGGCTTTGGCGAGCTTGTCGTTCAAGGCTTAGTAACGCCGGACGAATTTTATGTGCATAAGGATCGCCTTAAAGCTGGTTTTACCGGTCTTGCATCCAAAACACTCGGCTCAAAAGAAGAAGAACTCGTAAGAGCAAATGGTGAACTAGTGCGTACACTCGTAGGTACCGAAAGACAGGCACAATTCTCACTATCTGACAATCAAATACTTGAAATTGCTCGCGCCGTCATTGCAATCGAAGAATGGCAGCACCAAAAATGCTCAGGCGCTGTCGATATTGAATGGACGTATGACGATGCCCACCTTTATATACTTCAAGCGCGGCCTGAAACGGCCCACCGCAAAAAGAGCCACCAGCGCACCGTCTATAAAGCGCTCGAGACTATCAAAGTACCCCTTTTAAAAGGACAGGGCATAGGAAGCCTTATTACAAGTAATAGTGTACAGGTGCTTAATGATAGAGCTGAAGCTTGCGATTTTAAAAAGGGATCTATCTTGGTAACAAGCATGACTGACCCTGATTGGATGCCCCTTTTAAGAAAGGCCGGTGGCTTAATCACCGACCGAGGTGGACGCACCTGTCATGCGGCTATTGTAAGCAGAGAGCTTGGTATTCCAGCAATCGTCGGAACGCAAAATGCGACAACGTGCTTAAAAACGGATGATATCGTTACACTTGATTGTAGCAAGGGGTCAGAAGGCTATGTCTACGCTGGAAAGATCCCTTACGAAACTACCGTACTTGAAAACAGTTCTTTAAGATGCCAGCTTCCCGTCAAACTTATGATAAATTGCGCCGATCCTTCCCAGGCACTCCAACTTTCACTTCTTCCCGTTGACGGTGTTGGTCTTGCGCGTCTTGAATTTATTATTGCATCGCTTATTGGCATACATCCTCTTGCTATTCTGAAACATAAGACTCTTTCGAGTGAAATAAAAAACCGTATCACCAAAAAAGCGCGCGCGTATGCGAGCGTAGAAGAATTTTTTATCAATACGCTTTCAGAAAGCGTCGGTATGCTTGCCGCCGCCTTTTACCCTCGACCAGTTATAGTACGGCTCACCGATTTTAAAACGAATGAATACAAGGACCTTTTGGGTGGTACATACTTTGAGCCCTTTGAAGAAAATCCGATGCTTGGCTTTAGGGGAGCATCACGCTATATAAGTCCAAGCTACCGCGAGGCCTTTGCGCTTGAGTGCAAAGCTTTAAAAAAAGTCCGCGAGGAAAAGGGGTTTAATAACATCATTATCATGATTCCTTTTGTAAGAACGGTGCGAGAAGCGGTACTCGTGCTAGCGGAGCTTGAAAAAAATGGCTTAAAGCGAGGAGAATCCGGACTTGAGATCTATATGATGGTCGAAGTTCCATCTAATGTTCTTCTCATTGACACACTTTCTGAGCTTTTTGATGGATTTTCCATCGGGTCGAACGATCTTACTCAATTGACGCTCGGTATTGACAGAGACTCGGGAATTTTAGCATCACAGTTTGATGAGCGAGATGAGGCCGTACAAAAAATGCTCTTGCTAGCAATTGAAGGCGCTCAAAAAGCAGGAAAACCGATTGGTATTTGCGGTCAAGCACCCTCGGACTTTCCGGAGATTGCACGCTCTTTAATAAAACTTGGCATTACGTCCCTCTCACTTAACCCGGACACGGTATTCCCCTTTCTTGACGAGCAAGGCGGTCTTGGATCCGAGAAGCCATCTTCTGAAAGTAGTGACTTAATGTCCGAGATCGGTTAGGCGCATCCCATACAGCCCATACAAATGCGCATGACAGTAAAGTTGAGCAAAAAAAGAGCAGCTTTAGCTTTTTCATGGGTCTTTCCTTTATATAAATTCCATCGGACGCCTAAAATGAAGGCACCTTGAACAGCGCCCATACTGTACAACTTGCTCATAACTATCACAAGGACAAAAGCACTCAACACTATGCAACGTTCGATAGTCTGGTCGTCGATCCTGACCACGGTTAAACCCAAATTGCCTTCGTACACGAGACATACAACCAGGGCTACAATCCAACGCAGAAATAGTAAGCATAAAAAGCGAAAACGTAATAGCATTGAGCTTCATAAACCCTCCTTTGTTGGACAGACAAGTGCACCATCTGGCAAGCACATAATTGGTGGGTTGTACACAATCGTAACACGATTTGGCAATGTACCTTCTTTAAGAACACACCCAGGACAGCCTTCGAGTGAACAGAAACACATCACTATCGCCAAAGCACAAAGCCTCATCCGATTCCCCCCTATTTTTTCTCACCCCAGTGTACAAAAGAATTCTTGCCATGTTCAATAACAATATATGTGACATAAAATGATAATTTTTAGGCTTGATTCTTTTCTAAAATGATTTTTCCGACATAATGCATAAATTGCTTAAAACATCGAAAGACACTCAAACTATATCTATCCGATTCAATAAATATTGCAATTTAGATATTTTACTTGATATCATGGGGATATAAAATTCCAATTACTAAGGATTGAGATAGATGAAGTATACAAATCTCTTTTTTATGACGCTATTCTCGTTTATAGCAATGTATATACTTATGTACATTATGGTTGATAGTTACTCAAACGTCTACCCAAACTTAAATCAGTTCTATATGGCGGCCATTATGACCATTCCTATGCTTATAATTGAGCTATTAATTATGAGAGAAATGTATGCATACAAAAAGCTCAATGCGCTCATAATAGCACTCTGTATAATCCTTATTATTTTGCTCATCGTTTTTGTAAGAAACCAAACGGCCATTGGAGACAGAGAGTTTTTAAAATCGATGATACCTCACCATGCGGCAGCTCTTTTAATGTGCAAAAAAGCACCTTTAAAAGACCAAGAAATTAAAAATCTTTGCAAAGCTATCATTGAGAGTCAACAATCTGAGATCGATTTTATGAAGTCGAAACTAGAAAGCATCCCAGGATAAAAGGCCTTAGTAACGTAACTGGTTTGACTCTCGCTTTAAGTCGTCGCGTACTTTAATAAGCACTTGCCCGAGCCAATTACTACCGCGCTATTGTTATTGCTGTGACAATAACGAAGGTATCGAATATCATCATCTTTTCTTGGAAAAACTAAGGTATGGCACCATTAAGCGAAGCCATTCTAATGGCATATAAAACACTCATCGAGGCCTATTATCAGATACCCGTTACTTATAGAAATTCTAAGCTTATAGATGGAACTGGTGGCAAAGTAAGTGTTGCTGATCTTATGGCCTATCAAATAGGCTGGGCAAAACTTCTCATTGAGTGGTATGAATCAGGTCTTAACTCGACACGCGTCGTAATGCCGGGAGAAGGATTTACAAAATGGGATTATGTCGGTCTTGCAAATCACTTTTACTCAAAATATCATTACGACGGAAACAAGCTCCAAATCAAAGAGCTTGAAAAAGTCGTTAACGCGATCGCTCAAATCGTTGACAAAGAATACGCTTTGGAAAACCTAGAAAAACTAGGAGTTTGGCAGTGGTGTACTTTACCATCAGGTAAAAAATGGCCTTTAAGCAAATGGGTGAGCGTTAATACTACATCTCCCTATAAGAGAGCTACGCTGCTGATAAAAAAATATAATAAGCAGATACAACTGGTAAAAGAGTCCATTAATCATCAATAATCACCTTTTCGCCAAAAACGAAAATCGCTGGGCAACATAGACGATAATATCTACCGTAAAAGAAGCATTTAAGAACAATTTAGGCTCGGTAAATGAGCAACTATATCCATTTGCGGGAAAAACATATAATCTCTTTTTTTAGAATTATTTACCAAAAAAGGATGAGTGTGAAGAAGAATATAAAATCACTTTTACTCGCATTTAGTTTGCTTGTTAGTTTACAAGTAATCGCAAATGATGGCGCATTAGATATTACGTTTGGAGGAGGGCTTGTAACGACCGGTGCTGGAGCTGGAATATTCGCGCCCTTCGTTCCAACTGCTTATGGTGTAGCTATACAGACCGATGGTAAAGTTGTTGCAACAGGCCAAGACGCTAATGCCAATTTTCAGACAGTGCGGTATAACGCCGATGGTTCGCTTGATAGTTCATTTGGCACGGGTGGTATAGTCTCGATAGGAACGGGATTTGCAACGGCGCTTGCCTTGCAACCTGATGGCAAAATTGTCGCAGTCGGACAAGACCAGGCAGGACCATTTTTTGCTGCATCTGGACCAAAGCGAGCTGCTAAAAGAAAAAATCTTCAAGTAAAGAAGGCTTCAGCGCCACAGCCACCCAAATTTGAAGTAGTGCGGTATAATTCGAACGGATCATTAGATACCACTTTTGCTGGAACGGGTATAGTAAAGCCATCATTGGGCTTTGCGCAGGGCGTCGCCTTACAGAAAGATAACAAGATTGTCTCCGCAGGTATCATAAACACTTCCACAGGAACAAGTTTTTGGGGGGTCGTTAGGTTAACGCCCGAAGGCGTGCTCGATACCTCTTTTGGTGGCACTGGTATTGTTACTACAGGTCCAGGCCTTATTCCAGGCCCTGGTCAAGGAGCTCCTACAGCGCAATCGGTACAAATACAGCCTGATGGTAAAATTGTAGTTACTGGAACTCTTTTTGATACTGCTTCTGGGAATTTTTTCTTTGCTGTAGCGCGATACAACACGGATGGTTCACTTGATTCTTCGTTTGGAACAGCTGGTATAACACTTCTTGGAGCAGGGGGCTCTCCAGCAGGGCTGCTTCCTACCGGATTTTGGCTTCTTATACAACCAGACGGCAAAATCCTTGCAATAGGGTATTCGGCAAATGAAACCTATCAACTATTCCGACTGACATCATCTGGCGCTTTAGATAGCTCATTTGGCACTGGTGGAAGTGCTACACCTCTAGGTCAAGGCTTTGGCATAGGCGGTGCACTTCAAAGTGATGGAAAGATTGTTGTCACACTAGAGTTATTTGATCAAACAAAACAAACATTTTTCTTTGCGCTTACCCGATATAACAGTGATGGAACGCTTGATACAACGTTTGGTACAAATGGTATTGTTGAACAAAATGACCCGGACCCCGAAGGAACCGTTTCTGCTAACTCCGCTGCTTTACAAAGTGATGGTAAAATTATAGCAAGCGGTATTACGGTTCAAAACCCTCCTAATTTAGTTTTCTGGTCAGTTGGTCGTTATCTTGTTGCTAATACACCATTGGCAGAAACAGTCATTACGTCCCCAACAACAGGTTCTGTCGTTTCAAATGGAACACCATTTAGCGGTACTTGTCAGAATCCTGCTATTGTCACACTATTCTTTACTAATACAGTAACTCACGCTGTGACAGAATTTGCAACGACCGTGGGAGCCTCAGGGTCGTGGACAATCACTCCTACGGGTCTTGCGAATGGTACCTATAATGTCGTTGCCATAGCTAACTATAAAGACGGTAACGTTTTATTAGCTTCCCTGCCGATTACTGTAGAAGTTGGTGAGGTCACGCTTACCGTTTCGCCCGACCCTATCTGTAATGGGCAAGAAGCTACTTTAACACTTACTGTACCTGTGCCTCCAACCGAGTCTTTTAGTGTAGACTGGTCCGATGGTGTGACTCAGCCAAACGTATTTTCACCTGATAAAAGAATAGTAAGCCCAGATAAAACAACCGTTTATTCAGCGATCATCAGACTACACACTGGTCAAACGTTAATTTCTCCTTCGGTTACTCTTACTGTTAACGAAGATCCAACGATCTCAATTAGAGCTAAGCCAAATCCGATATGTTTTGGTACCCAAACTAAGGTACGCTTAACGGCATCCTTGACTGGAAAACCGCCTTTTCGCGTAACATGGTCCGATGGCTTTTCTCAAGAAGTTAACTCGTTCACCGCTGTCCACAACGTAGTTCTCTGTAAATCACACACGTTTTCAGCAACTGTTGTAGACGCAGATGGATGCAAATCTAATGAAGCATCTGTCAGTATATTTGCAACCGAAAAAGCCTGCGGCAAACAAAGCCCGCTTATGAGAGCAATACGCAAAAAATACTGTGGTCACTGTAAGGAAACAATCTAATTATTAAACTACGGGGGGAGCGCATGCTTTCCCCTCTATATAAAAAAAAGAGAAGGGCGGTTAAATAACCGCCCTTCTCTTTTTAACGTACAAAGTAAAAAACAGTTTTAGAAGGCTAGTGCATAGGTTCCCCAAACCGACCATTGATTAAAAGCATGTCTCGCAGCGAATTCATACGAAGAACCAAAACCTAATAAGACTGAATAGCATTCACAGTCAATGGTATAGCCAAGTGCACCGTATACTTTATGGCTTAACGAATTAGGATGCTCAGCAGTGCGTCTGTTAAGATCATTTCTTTGGATCTTTACAAATTCTTCATCATTTTTTGTTGCGTTTTCACCATCGACACCTTGATCAATTTTTGCAGTACTTGAAGTCGTTACCGGAAGAGTGCAGCTGTTAAGTGATTGTAGACCGAACTTATTATTTTTAAATGGTATTCTGTCGATGTGCTCACTTTGCCTCCACCAAAAATCATAGCCAACTTCGAGATTAAAACAGCAGCACTGATAGTGAGCAGCCAACCAAACATCTACGGTACTACGCGGAGTCACATGCACCGGCAACGTAAAAAAGTTAATTCCAGGCCTTGGATCAAGCGTTTCATCTCGATCGGTTATTAATAGGTATCTAGACCAGTCACCATTTTTCTTAAGGTCAAACGAGCGGCGCTCTGTTGCAGAAAAAACATAACGGTACTTAACGTCGGTCATAACATTAAAAGCGTACCCATCATTCGCACAAAAGGCATAATCACCGTTAAAACCTACACCGACACTGCCGTTTCTTGAACCAATAACCGGTTCAAAAAGAAAACGGGCCGTCCTTTCCGTACCCGTTGGTGCAGTACCTACCAAATAAAGAGTAGCATGCTCGTCAGGAGTTTTATAAAAATCGTACCCGAGCTTCAGTTGGACGTCATCAACACCTGTCTTTTTATGCTCTCGGCAGGCGAGCTTACCGGCTTTCCATTCAGGATTATTAAAAGCATCACAAGCATTTTTAAAACCCGGGAGTGTTCCATGAACCTCTTTGCGATGTTCCTTAAGGTGCAAGTCATGCTTTACCTGCATGACCGCCATATTAAACCCGAGCCACCAATTACATGGCAGGTCATAATACCAAGTGAAGATGCCACCGGTCACAGTTCGTTTTGGGCTAATACAGACTTTCGAATCGTAGCGCGACCCTTTTTCTGCTATGAGATTAAACCACAGAGGATTGATTGTTCCCTCATCGTTTTCGCGCAGCGTCATGCACTCTCTTTCATGAGGTAAGAAGAAGCGTGCTAGCTTCTCTCCATCAACAGACTTAATAAAAAAGGGCTTTACAGATAGATACACTCCTTTATCGTCTTGGGGGCTATGGTAACGATGGTAATTGATCAGCGCCAATTCGTACATCGAATCAGTAGTCACCTGCCGAGGAACGAAAAAACTATGGCTTATAGCCATTACCGAACTTACGCAACAAAGTTGCATGAGCACGGCGGTCATCATTTTTCTCAAGCTCTTCACACACACTCCTTTTATTTGTTTTCTAAAATAAGCTACAGCTCGAATGGAAGATACCATCATACACAAACGCTATTCAAGAGTAATAAACACTATAATGAGTACAAAAATGCCTCAAAACCTTTTTCACTTATACGTTATCTCCTTGATCGTTACAATGTTATTAATAATCAACTATATCCAATAATACCCATCAGATCAACTCACTCCCTTTTAGCACATGAAAGACAAAGCGCGATTTTAAAGCTAAGCTATCCTGAAAGTTTCCTTCAAGGACTCTACTACATGGATCTCTTATTTCTTGGCACAAGAGGTGGCATCAAAGCCCGCAGTAAAGCACATTGTAGACACGCATCACTTCTTGTAAAGCAAAGTCGACACCGCGTAATGATAGATTGCGGAGCAGATTGGCTTTCCCACTTGAGCAGTATAAAACCGACGGCCATTGTTATAACGCATGCACACCCCGATCACGTCGGAGGTCTTAAATCGGGCGCCCCGTGCCCCGTTTACGCAACCGCTGATACGTTTACTCGTATAAAACGGTACCCTATAGACAAGAAAATAATCGTTTTTCCAAACATACCCTTTACGGTGGGCTCATTAACTCTAACGGCTTTTTCCTTAGAGCATTCCCTTAATGCACCTGCTGTTGGCTACCGCATAACTCAAAATGGTAGCGTATTTTTTTACGCTCCAGATCTTGTGTCAATCATCGATAAAAATAAGGCATTACCTGGTGTAAGCCTCTACATTGGAGATGGGGCGATTATTACAAGAAAGTTACTCATACGGCAACATACAAAGGAACGCACCGGACACGCGCCCATCGCGGAACAGCTTTCTTGGTGCAAAGATGCAGGAATCACACAAGCACTTATCACTCATTGTGGTACCGAAATAGTAACGGGTGATCCTCGACTCATTGAGAGCAAGATTGAGCTCTTAAAAGAAGAATATGGGGTAGATCTTGAACTAGCAACTGACGGAATGCTCATTAAGAGCTTTTAATTTAGTATCTTTGTATATGTGTAGACCGAGTTATATAATGTGAATAAATTAATTTTATCAAGGCGTTTTCCATGAATTATTAAGTTATTCTATTCTCCACTATCGCTTTGAGCGCAAACCTAAACTTAAGCTTAAAGCAAATCACCAAGAGTGGGTTTGGTGTCCAAACTCGTGGAACGATCCTCGTTATCCGATTTGAAGGTACCTAAAGGCTCATATCTTAAATCATGTATGGATAATGTACGAAATTAGAGTAGAGCTGAATCTACTGCCTCAGAAAAGAAGTCTCGACTTACCGCTCGATCAAGCACTTTTAAGTGATGACTATCGACTTATAGCGGACATATACTATAAGTGGCTACTCATCCACATCTACAATTTTTTATGCAAGGCGCACAAAAAGCGAGAAATACCCGAACTTGAGAGCTTTAAAGACGGTGTCTTAGAGGCCAAAGAATTCATTTTTCAAAGTTACGACATGATAGATTTCGACTGGATCGGAAAAGAAAGCACCAAGCTAGGAGCTTCTAGGCCTGAGGTGGCTCGCGTACCAATTTTCGCCTTGTTACTAACAGCCTCGCATCTATAATACTTTATAAACAAGGCCACTTTTCCTAGTAGCGAATGGTAGCGTAATAATTCGTCAAGTCACGCTGCTCGTTCATCAGTTGATCACTAAAGCTTTCTTTAACCGTTCGCTTTAACGTATTTAATTGCGTAAGAAACTGATCAACTTTAGATCGCAAATCATCATCCTGTGCGGATCGAAGTGATCTTTCAAACTTATATATCATCCCATCAAGAATGGACTGATACCAGCTATACGGAAAGTGAAATTGACGTTTTAAGAGAATCTCGGAATGGGACTGAATAGGATTGTAATCATGCCACCAGGCACAATTGGCTTTAGCAGTCTCGTATTTTTTCATGATCTCTTTTTTAAGTAGCTTTTCAAATTTGGCTTCCTGGTCCTGTGACTTTGTCTGGCCTTCTAGCTCGTAAAGAAGTTCTCTCTCTTTACTAAAAGACTGCATATCGGTTTGCAAATCGGCTTTAGTTTTTAATTGTGCTTTTTCTGTTCTCGTCTGTTTTATGGGCTTACTGGAAGCAGGTGTTACATTTTTCGTAGTAACAACCGTTACTTGCCTTTGACCACCACAGCCAGACAGGGCTATGATAGAAAAGATGACAACAAAAATTTTGGAGGGCCATGTTTGTTTTTGAACAGCTAGTTTCATAAAATTGCCTTTTTTTCACAACTTTTTTCAAGTATTTTACTATAAAACTAAAACTGATTCCTGTCAAATAGCCACCTTTTCAAAACACCACTAATACGGCACTTTTTTCGATCTAGCAGATAAATACCACAGTTGATTTGCCGATAAATAAGCTTTATCTTAAACCCCAGTATAAATCTGAAAGTATACTATGAACATACAGTGCATAACACACGCAGATTTTAAAACACCGGGGGTTATTGGGAACTGGGCTACAAAGCACAATCACCGCTTTACGATACGAAAACCGTACCTGGGACAAAAATGTGACGACATGTTCGATTTTCTCATCATAATGGGAGGCCCACAAAGCCCATTGAATATCGCGAAATCTCCTTACTTAAAGGATGAAATAGCCCACATACGCAAAGCAATTGACAACCAAAAAATCGTTTTAGGATTTTGTTTGGGCGCACAATTGATTGGAGCTGCGTTGGGCGCAAAAACTGAAAAGAGTCCTCAAAAAGAAATAGGTGTCTATCCTATTGAGTTAAATCGAGAAGGAATTCATGATCCATTGCTCTTAGGCTTTCCTCAAACCTTTAAAGCAATACATTGGCATAATGATATGCCTGGCCTTACAAAAGAGTCTGTTCTTTTAGCTTTCAGCGCTGGCTACCCACGACAGATAATAAGATACGAAAAAAAGGTGTATGGATTTCAATGCCATCTTGAATCACTAAAGAAGGCATTGAGACACTTATCAAAGCATGCCTAGAAGACTTAGCTCCAAGCAGCTTCACACAAAACGCAGAGGAACTTCTTTTAAACGACTATACATCCATTAATAAGCACATGTTTTGCGTATTAGATAGGATTGTCAACTTAAAGTAAGCGGATATAAATCTAAGCCACGTTATCTTTATAAAACCTTTTTATAAGATCAACAATAGTATCAAGATGATCTTCAACTGCAAAATGTCCTGCGTCGAGCATATGCAATTCGGCTTTAGGCAAATCTTTCAAATATGCTTTTGCGCCTTCTGGGGTAAAGAAAATATCATTTTTTCCCCAAACAATTAGTGTTTTTGGCTGATGTTTGCGCATAAATTCCTGCCATAAAGGATACAATTCGACATTTTTTCTGTAATCATATAAAAGGTCAAGTTGCGCTTGCGACGCTCCCGGTCGCGCAAGAAAAAAGAGATCCATATTCCAATTGTCAGGGCTTATAAGCTCAGCATTTTTGGCACCTGTCAAGTAGATCGTTTTTACAACCTCGGGGGTTAAAAACTTTTTGATAGCACTCTCGGTCTTTTCATTACGCTCTTTCCAGAATGCATTACGCAGGCTCTCCCAAGCGGCTGTAAAGCCAACTTCATAGGCATTGGAATTTTGTATTACTTGCCATTCTAACCAGGAAGGGTTTCGTCCAATAATACGATTACCAATGGGTCCGCCGTAGTCTTGCATATACCACCCTATTGGCCCTGTAAAACCGACTAAAGTAAGAAACTCTTCTACAATCTCTGATAGATGGTCAAAGGTATAAGCAAACTTTTTTGGGTCAGGAAGTTCGGTGTTGCCAAATCCCGGATAATCGGGTGAAATCATATGAAAAGAGTCTGATAGGAGTGGCATCAGATTTCGCCACTGGTGTGACGAGCTCGGAAAACCCCCCAGAAGCAAGAGTTTTGGAGCATCTGTTTTACCGGTTTCGCGATAAAATACATCTATTCCCGAAACCTTCTTTGTCTTATATTTCATCATACCATTAACTCCTACACATACCCTAGAGCAATATAATCCATAGCGTCGCCCAGATGGATCTTAAGATCAGTGCCTAAGAATAGCACGAGATTATGGTACGAGCAGTGCGCCGCTTCTGAAAGGTGCTCACTAAGCATCTGATCGCCAACCCTGACATTCATGGTCGAAGCACAGCAGCTGTCACTGTCACTATATACTGTACCTGTTCGGTGTGCCTTTACCACTGTCTTTTTGGAACTTAAAATCGGCGAACATGGACTTGAAAGTTGAAAAGTAACATCATTGTTAGTTTTATTGTTCAACGTGTAGTAGTAAGCAACTGCCGGTAAAAAGAACGTTAAAGATCCTAGAAGCGCTGGAATAATTATGCATTTATTATTTTTCATACAATTCCTTGTCGCGAATACCTATTCGCGCGAGCAACATAGTCTATGGTGGGCTTACGATCAGGTCCAGCGAATACGATAAGCTCGTGTCCCGCACACTCCACACCCGCAAGAGGCTTACTTATTTTCTCATCGCCAACCCAAACATTCATCGTCGAGGCACAGCAGGATCCACTATCGACTGTACCAGTTTCACCTGGCTTTACTACTATCTTTTTGGAAGTTAAGAACGGCAAACAAGCAAGACTTAAAGCCGTATAATCAACTTGAAACGTAACGTCATCGCGAGTTGCGTTTTTCAATGTAGATTCGTAAGCAACTGCCGGTAAAAAAAGCGTTAAAGCCCCAATGAGCGCTAGAGTAACTATACTTTTATTATTCTTCATAAATATTCCTTTTTAAAAGGGTGGCATGAGCAAATTCATGCTCCAAACCCTGCTACCACTCATAAACACTGAGTATCAGGTAGCGAATCATCAAAACAGTACTTAAAATAGACTAGCAGAAATTATTATATGTTTTCAAGAATAAAAACGGCATAATGGGCTTACGTGGCCCCGCTGGATGTCCACGGTGCAATTCGAGACCGCTCATACTTTCTTGGTACCATATTCGAAATTACTAAGCACATAGAGTGACGTAGTTAAGTGTAAGCCACTCACTCCAGAAGCGTGACCATCTTAACCTATCAAGTCGCGAGCTAAATGGCGATTTGAAAGAAGGATGGCACAATCTAAAATGCTTTCCATTGGAATGTCCTTGCCTTGTAAGGCTAATACTATCGACATGAAATTCTCGTAATACTATACTTGGCTAACTGATACTTAACTTTAAAGAATGAGCACTGGATGAAGAGTTTAAAAATTTGTAAAACGTTGTTGGTAGCACTATTAGCTCAGAATTGTTTAGCTGAAAGTCCTATTAAAAACTACGTAAAAGTTGCTGTAGGTCCTACATGGAACCAAATAATTGCGGTTAACCACTTTGAAAGTCAACCAGGTAACCTTGCGTCCAAAATTACACTACTCGGGCTCGATAACCCTTGTGCTTTCATTCAGGCCACATTCAAATCAAATTTGCATGACTTCTGGTTTGGTAAGATAATTATTGAAGAGGTTGCAGGAAACCGGGGATATTTTAGTAACGTTGGTGCCCAACAAGTAGCACCTTTTGCTAATTTAAATAACGATGACGGACTATTAAATACTAATGTCGTTGGCGTTATACTGTTGGCCGGGGCTGATTGGAATATTAAAGACGAAGTGACATTAAGCACTTCCATAGGCTACAATTACGTGCAAGGCAATCGCACGTTTGATTTTTCTCAAAGTAACGCCGGATTCAAGATTGCTGATTTTTTTAATGGGGGAGGATTTCAAATTGCGGCAAAGGTACATCCAAGCGAAAAAACCTCCGTACAAGTGTTTTACGATTTTTTTATCGGAAGACTTACAGCTAGATTAGTAACCTTTCCTATTGAGACGCTAACGAGATTTAATGCTCCTCTATTTACGAATAATAGTTTGACTGTTGAATTTATGTACCACTTTGACGATTCAACATCTACCTATATCTCGACCGCATGGTTTGTTGGCCAGAACCTTAAGACCATTACCGCTAAAGCACCTCCGTCAGTAAACGCAGTCATGAGCAATCAGTTTGTACCTACATTTCGGACGCAATATTTTAGCATCGTCCTTGGTGTTCGCTACAACTTTTAACTCCTGGAGAAAAATATAATCAGCAACAAGTTTCTCTACCAATCGAACATTTGATTATCGAAATTGCTTTCATACACTGTAGCACGTGAGAGTGGTGCTCTCTCGCAAAGCTTTTCTAAAAGCGGTACGTAATACTGTTCTGGGAAATTAAAGAAAGATTTTCCAGGGTAAAGATCTTTCAATCTCCGTTCTTGTTCATCTAAGAAGGTAAAAATTAATGTACTCGAAAGTGCACCAAGTGCAAGTCCGATTAAGTATGAGGTACGACGGTAAAAGCGCGCATATTCTTCATCAAGCTTTGTATTAGCCCACCAGATCCAAGAAACAATTTCAACGATCAAAGCAAACAAAGTCAAAGACCCCCAAAAACGAGTCCCACTCACATAGGGATCATGTATTTCTCTCGCCTTTAAAAGGTTTTTATGTATCTTGTAAGCTAACGTTTGTGCGTCTTCCTGAGTCATGCTTTGTATATAGGAAACTGTTTTAGCAAAAGCCTCATTAAAAGTAGCCTCATCCCAGTCTTTATTGTAGAGAATTTTGTGCGTGTCCAAATACTCAAGAAGTTCAGAACCATCGTCAGATTTTTCTTTCTGACGGCTTTCAATCATAAAAGATTCATTTTCGGCACAAAAAAAAGAGGTCGATATAAACAACATAGTAAGCACAAATATACTTTTCATAGAATCCTAACAGAAAAAACAATGTTTTTCGTACAGCCATGATTCCCTCAGATCATAAGGGAAAATGAAAAACAAATCAAAAATAATGTCCTGGGATGCGTTACAAGTAACGTTCTACCGCCTGGCGCACAAAGCATTACCGTTAGCAATCATGATACTGTAAACAGGTGCAAAAAAATTGCTCCACAACAACTTTTTCTTCTGATGTAAAATATTGCTTTTTTAATGCTTTATTCGCTAGTATTAATTTAAAATGTAGCAAGAATTCGACATTCAAAAATGGAGTCAGTATGAACCTATCAGCACGAACTATATACTTTTTCGCATTAAGTCTTGGAGCTGCAGCTTTTACTCAGGCAGATGTTCTTAAAAGCTTAAGCACAAATGATCTTGTTACAGCCATTATAAAAACAAGAAGGGAGTTACAAGATGCTTCGTCTACCTTATTGAGGCAAGCACATTTGAAAAAGCCTCTAACTACACAAATAAACAAGGACGCTCTTGAATACAAAATCACTCTCTATGAAAAGCTTGTAAAAGAGGCAGCGGTACGCCTTGAAGAAGATATCGAAGTGCATCCGGAAATCATAAGCAAACTTTCATTTAAAGCACGCCAAGGTATACAAAATGCTATTGATATGGTTCGCAAAGAGCCTTTAAGCCCAAAACTTGCGGCTAGTGGCGGCGCTCTTGCTGGATTAATTGCTGGAACACACCAAGGCTTTCAAGTCGCTCGACAAAATGAACAAGCTGCTCTTGCGGCTTTGTTTACTGTTCCTATCGGGGCTATAAGCGGCCTCATTGCCGGAGCGCTCTATGGCTATGGAGCGGCATCAGAACGTGCTCTCGAGCACCCAGACCTTACACAAAAAGGGGATGAAGAGGCTGTTTCTTTTCTTAATAAAGTAGGTGAGCGACTTGACGACGTTGAAGCAGTTTTAGAGGAACGTTCACTTCAACACGTGCGGGCAAAAACAGAGAGGTAATCAAAATTTCCATTCTGCTCCAATAATAAGGCTTGCTAACTGGCTCCTGAATAAAGTTATTACTTGCTTACTTACAAATGCGCTACTGCTTTCGGGAGCTTTAACACTCACTTTCTTGATATTTTGCGCAACAGACAAACTAGCTAAAGCAAACAGAGAAAAATCTTCAGTGACTTGGTAATTAAAGTGCAAATCGAGGCTATTAAACATTAAAAGTGGAGTAAAAAAATGGGTAATAGTGCCGTCATTCACTCGAAGAAGATGGGCCGAGATCGGGCCTAGAAAAAAAGAATACGCCACTTTGCAGGAGCTACGCTCGCCAGTCTTTACTATGCCGCCAACTTGAAAACCACTCGCATTGTAGTGACTTTCTGTCCTTGCATTCATATCACTGCTTTCAACAAAATTAATAGAGCGTTTAGTTCTGACATGAAAAAAACCCGGAGCAAAAAGAAGCGTTAAATCATCTCTAGCCTGCCATTCAATCCCTGCCAAAAGCATGAAAGGGATAGCATTCACGCTCATAGAGCCATCGATGTTCGTTTGTACTGCAAAAGGAGGTTCTTGATCGGATGTTTTTAGTGTAATAACCCCCCTTTGACCAAGAATGTTTCCAATAAGAATCTTTAAAAAGAAAAAATCATCGCTCTCGATCGTTAGCGTGCTATACGTAAACGCACAAGGATTATCGATTGCTTCGATGATAGTTTTTGCTTTATTACCAGTCACATTATTTATAAAATGATTGACCGCAACAATTTGGCTGACCGCGGGACCAACACCAATTTTCACATCACTTTTAATAGACATACCGAGCGCTAATGCGTAAGGGGATAGGACAAAAAAACATATAGCTAGGGTTATTTTTCTCATAAGTCTTTGATGGAATTTTCCACAAGCCTCTGCAGGTTAATATGTTAGAAATATATAACATTTTCTATAGTTGTCCAAAATCACCTTTAGAATGCTACTCGATGCATTGAAAAAATTGCTTTGATTTTTGTGCAAAAATATGTAATAACAGGTTTGATTTTTGTACAATTTAAAGGGAAAGAAATTTAGAGCCTGCCCGAATTATCGAGGATCTAGAAATACGCCTCAAGCGCCCCATCAAACCTGGCAAAACACTCCTCTATTGCAAAGCTCAACCAGACAAATATCCCGGAATAGAAGACTGAAGTTAGATCGATCATGACCGAAAAAGCTATTATTAGATCGCGAAAAAATGCACATTTCAATTTGCTTGAATCCGGATATCTCGTTCCCGTCTTTTCTGGCGGACCTGGCGGCGGAAAAAGCTTACTAGCAAGCCGAATAGCAGCACTTTTTAACTTGCCGATCGCGTCTGCCGGCACGATGCTTAGAGAGCAACATAAGCTGCTTTATCCGTCAGCAGCGATCTCGTTTGAAGATTGGTATGGCACATTAACCGGCAAAGACGTCAAAAAACTCAATGATGAAATCAAAAGTACGTTCGAGTCAGGAAACGTAATTGGTGAATCACGACTTTTGAGGCATTTAGATATGTCAAAGTGCCTCTATATATTTGTAGATACTGATATTACCATAAAAGCTGAGCGACTTTCAAAAGATAAAAATAGAAGCGACTATTATGGAAAAAAAGTGCGAGATATAGTTCACATTCTCAAAAAAAGAAGTTCTGATGAAGCAAAGGTTGTCAAACAGCTTGCGCAGATATATGGCATAGATACCAACTACGATTATCGCGACGCGAAGCATTATAAGCTTGTTCTTGATTCAGGCACATTAACGATAGAACGAGAAATCGAAAAAGTTCTTGCCATGATGAATGTGCAGCTTTAATGACTAAGACGCTCCATTTTTATAGAAGAAAGATAAAGCCATTAAAAACTGCTATGCATTTTAGGAGCGCTGGTAAAGCAGAGGCAAAAATTCTTTAAAATTATTGCGATTTTAAATTAAAATTTATTATACTATGAAAGAGTGCGATTTTTCAAGGCAATGACCAGAAGGAAGATACCTATGTTTCTAATAGCGACGACAAAAAAATTCCTAAATGCGTCTCTTTTTTTAGTTTTTTTAATTTGTGGTCAACTAACGTATTGCGCACTAGCGGTCTTTGAAATATGTGACCGAAGACATGATCAAGTTCTAGCGTTCAGAAAATGTGCTAGGGAAAATACTCAGCAAGAGTTTGGTCACGTTTCTGCGGCGTGTAAAAGTTGCTTAGACAATTCTTCTAATAAGGCCATGGCCTTATTATGTAAAGCTGTTTGTACAAAAAATAAAAATAACAGGTTATTTCTATCCTCATTAAAGCAAGAGATCGAAGACCAGCTAAAGAATAATAAAGATCAAGACGGCGATTATTCATTTCTTGAAACGTTACGCGACGAGATTAATCAATATCTTTTGAAGGTCAACAAAGAACTCTAAACTATTAGTTAGATTTCTTTGCGGCTTTTCCTATCACCTTTAAGTCAAATCTTATGCGGCATTTTTAAGTTTCTGACCTTTTTCATTTAAAAGAGGTGGAAACATCGGGCTTTAGCCCGATGAGGAAACCTCAAAGAAGCGTTTGTCAAAAGTTTAAAGTTGCACTACTATACGTTCTCAATGAGAATGGAGATGATACAACTGACTCTTAAACTTCCGGTGTACGCTAGCTATAAGGTAGAGCAGGTTTTAAAAGAAACGATGCGAGAGTATACGGGCTCTTTTAATCGGGTATGTAAGATAGGTTGGCAAGAAGCAAGGATTAATGGAGTAGAACTACATAAGAAGAGCTATAGGATAGAAAGGAAGGGAACGAATTTACCTTCGCAGCTAATATGCTCAGCCCGAGTAAAAGGAACAGAAAGCGCTACAGTCAGCTCGTGCTCTTATTAATAAGAAGAAGAAAGCATCTCTTCCACAATCTAACTCGTGTTCCATCCGTTATGATGCTGGCAGCAGCACTATTGATCTTACACAAGATAGAGTGACTCTTGCAACTATAGAAAAGAGGCAAGAAATTGCGATAAGGGTACCAGAATATCATAAAGACAAGATAAGCTGGAAGGTCTGCTCTGCTGATCTTTGCCAAGATAAAAACAAGCGATTATTCTTGCATGTTGTCGTTGAGAAAGAAGCGGCAATATTTAAAGAAAATGGGAAAGCAATAGGCGTGGATCTTGGCATAGCAAGGCCCGCCGTTACGAGCAACAATCAGTTTTTGGGTAGTTGCACGTGGAAGGAAGTAAATAAGAGAAATTTTGAATTTAGAAAGAAATTGCAAGCGAAAGGCACTAAGTCGGCTAAGCGGCACTTAAAGAAGCTTAGTGGAAAAGAGAACCGTTTCCGCACCAACTGCGATCATATTCTTGCTCGAGATATTGTTTCTATTGCTGATCAAGGTACTGTTATTGTACTTGAAGATCTGACTCATATACGTTCCCGCACAAAGGGGAAAAGGGAGTTCAACCGGCGAATGCATTCTTGGAGCTTCTCTAGATTGGCTTCTTTTATCAGCTATAAAGCCCAAATGAAGGGAGCCCTTGTGACTTATATCGACCCAAGGCACACAAGCCAAGAGTGTTCTCAATGTGGGTATAAAGATAGAAAGAATCGTAAGACGCAATCATGGTTTAGCTGTAAGAAATGCTTTTTCGAAATGAATGCAGATTTGAATGCAGCAAAGAATATAAGAGCAAGATATCAGGCCAGAAAGGCTATAGGCGTTCCTGGGCGGGCTTCAGTCAATGAGCCTATAGTAGCAAACATAGGTTTAGCTGCAAGCGGCGGCCTTTAGGCAGCTCGTTGTTGACTCATAAATAGCTTACAAGAAAGAAAGTCCATAAGAAAACTGGCCAAAGAGCTGGCTGCACTAGAAGGTACTGGACACACTGTCCTAAACATGGTAACGCTATGGCCTCCGTAATTGACCGTAGCTATATATTCTCCTGACGGAGAATAAGCAATTCCATCCGGACTGCTCGTACCTTCAAAGTTCTCGCCCTCACTCAATTGTCCACTGGGTCCGACCTTAAATATAGTAATATTATGTGAGTTCATATTAGCTATAGCTAAATACTTTCCTGAGGGCGCAAATGCTAAGGAAGAGGGAAAAGAAGAGCCGGATGGCAAAGCATATGATGTTGTGCCGCTTAACTGGCCGTCTGGTCCTACGTTAAATATTGTTACATCATTTGACGAGTAATTAACAGTAGCTAAAGAATCCCCTGAGGGAGAAAATTGAAGTGAAATCGGATTACTCGATCCTGGAGGTAAAGCATACGACCTTCCTTGACTTAAGATTCCGCCCGATACTGTAAATAGTGCGATAGTTGAGTTGTAATTTGATATAGCAAGAGAATTACCAGAAGGAGAAAATGCTATTGATTGAGGTAATGAGGAGCCAGCGGGTAAAGGATACGATCCTTCCTTGCTCAATATGCCATCCGATCCCATCTCGTACATGGTTACATTATTGATGTCAATGTTATTAAGCTTGGTAACGACAGCCAAATAATTACCCGAAGGAGAAATGGCTATGGATCGCACTTGATATCCGTCGGGCATGCTATAAGATTTTCCGTTACTTAATGCCCCATTTTCATTGACGCTAAATACCGTTACATTACTCGCTAGATTAGCAGTTACAAGATAATTACCATTCGGTGAAAATTTTACTTGAAAAGGACCTGAAAATTCGCTTCCGGGTAACGGATAGGAAACTCCACGTAATTCTCCATTAGTTCCCACGCCAAACATAGTCACATCATTTGATGATTCATTTGCTGTAGCCAAGTAATTACCAGACGGTGAGAACATAACAGATCGAGGAAACTCAGAGCCAGAAGGCAACTGATAAGACGTTACAGCGCACATGGCCATCAATACCTGTACAATTGCTATCATTATACTTCCTTTTATTAAACGCTTCAAAGCAAAATACGATAGAGAGCATCTCGTTTTCGCGAAAGCGTAGCATTTTCTCCTGTATCACTCAAGCAAAAAAATAAAGAATATAAAAATCTCTCAAAATGATGGCTATTAGGTTTTATAGCGTGAAAACCAAGAAAGCACATTTTGGTGCACCTCATCACGGTACTGGAATAAGCTATGATCACCTTCTGGAAAGATAATAAGCTTAAACGTTTTGTGGGCTTTCTCAAGTTTTCTTGCAAGCTCTTGAGACTGACTTACATCAATAACCGCATCTTTCGCTCCATGCATCAAAAGCAATGGCACATTAATCGCGTCCGCCCAACAAACAGCTGATCGCTTTTTATACTGATGATCTTTATCTTGTGGCATGTTTGGCATCATGCTCTCAAAAAGAGGTATAAGGTCAGGCCGCAACTGCTCAAGGGAAAAATAATCGGTAACACAGCCACTGACCGCCGCTGCACGCACAGGTATTTTTTGGTAAAGTGCCATACATGCCATCATGCCGCCGCGAGAAATACCAAACAAAAAAACATTCTCTAGATCTATATACTCAATCGACTGAGCAACATTCATTAGGTTTAAAACATCATGAACATCAGATCCACCAAGTTCGTCTTTTCCTTGGCCTCCATCATTACCACGATACTGCGATGCAAGAACAATGTACCCCTGAGTAGCCAAGAAGTACATGTTATTCATAATGCTCATAACAGTAATTCTACCGTCATTATGACTGCCGCCTCTACAGTAAATTACTGCCGAAATCTGCTTGTGTTCAGGAATCTGCGCGGGCTCTACGATAAAACCCGTAACTTTAAGACCGTCACTCATATACGTTATTTTAAAACAGCGCACATCAGTACTTTGACTATACCTTGTAAGAGCAGTTTCATAGAAAGACCGCTTATCTTGGGATATATGCGCGTCATTAAGCGAGTCAAATGGTTCGGGGATAAATGGCTCTTTATTTACTATTGTGCCGTTACTTTTAGAAAGTGTTGTTTTCATGGCTATCCAGTCGATCAAATTAGAAGCGCCTTGGATAAGTATAATTCTTTATTAAAACTAAGAAAGCCATCCCTTATTTGTAGAAATTAGGCATACCATGTATTATGAAATAAAACACTTATACGATACCTCCATGCGCTTTATAACTTTCTTTTACTTAGTTATGTTCATGAATTCTTCTATAGTAGCAAACAATCATGAGCCTCGCATCGCTATCATCGGTGCTGGACTTGCAGGATTAACTACCGCTTACCGTCTCAATCAACATGGTTTTCATGTTGACGTCTATGAAGCTCGAAATCGAGTTGGTGGGCGCGTTTTTACAGCAACTATCAATGGCAAAATAGCAGAGCTTGGTGGACAGAATATAAGAGATGGCGGCGATGCTACCTGCCTTTTAAGCTTAGTCAATGAACTTAAGCTAGAGTTTATCGAATCTTCATTTCCCTTCACTAGACAATATTTTAAGGATGGTACCTTTACCTCAGAACATACATACTTTAAAGAGTGTACATTTGATGCCAAAACGCTCGGTGATCACCTTAAAACACTCGCTTTGAAGTCAAAAAATATGAAGGACGTTTTATTGGGAGTATGTAATGAAGGTGATGAGATTTATAAAATCTTAAATACCCGACTTGCTGGCTATGAGGGTAACGTGGCTGAAAAATTATCAGTAATCTACATAGATACGCTTTACCACATGCTTTTGGGCGGCTCGAGCGCTGCTCACCCAAACAGCAGTATCGCCTATAAAGAGCTTGTTATCAAAGGAGGAAATGGACTTTTGCCTGAAAGACTAGCAAAAGAGCTAGGTAAGCATGTGCACTTACGTATGCCGCTTAAAAAAATTTCTAAAAATGGTGATGGCTCATTTATCCTTATCTTTAATGATGGACATGAGGTTACTGCCAACATACTCGTCTTAGCTATACCGGCATCTGTTTTTAAAGATATTACGTTCGAGCATGGGGTAATCCCTCAAAATCAGCTTGAGGCTATACAAAAGATTGAATACGGAGCTAACGCCAAAATTTTAGTGCCAGTAACGTGTACTTTAAAAAATAAAGGCCCCTTTTTAAACGAGTGTATGGGAGCATTTCCTACTGCTGATGGTTCTCTTATCACCCTTTACTATAGAAGTGAAGATGCCTATTTTTTGCCACATATCACAGACACCTATCTTAAAGCAAAAGATCTGCTCGAAGCTGGTTTAACTCCGAAGTGCCTGCCAAAGAAGTTGCCGGTAACTGCCCGTGACGAATCTTTCGCCTCTTATAATGGACCTGTTGGTCATAGTTGGCCAAACGATCCTTATGCACGCGGCTCTTATCTTTATATAGCGCCGGGACAAGAAACGTTATTAACAGAACTTTCCCAATACGAGGGAGAATCGATAAAAACTCTTTTTACTCCTGTCGATAAAAGGCTCTTTTTAGCAGGGGACCATACATCAACGTTAATGGATGTGCCCGGAACGATGGAAGCAGCTTGCCAATCAGGTGAATCAACCGCGCGAATAATATCAAGGATTCTTAAAATCTGGCCTTTTGATAAACAAAGAACAACAAACTCTGATATTGTAGTCTAATTAAGCAATCCAAGGTAAACATGAAATTAATCAAAACCTTTTTACCAACGTTTATCATAGGTATAGCTTTTTGGACGTGCTCAAATGAACCGCATGAAGTCGAGCTTGCTCAAAAGATTAACGAGGCTATACGCAAATATAGCGATTTTAGCGGAGCTGTACTTGTCGCAAAAAAAGGGGAAATTGTTTTAAGTAAGGGTTATGGTTTTGCTGATTATGAGCACAAAATACCAAATACTAATAAGACTGCATTCCCAATAGCTTCTTTGACAAAATCATTTACAGCTCTTCCCATTATGCAACTTCAAGAAAGAAAATTACTAAACGTCAACGATTCCGTGTCTATCTTTATAGCCAACTACCCCGCCGGCAAGACAATGACGATTCATCATCTCTTAACCCACACTTCAGGAATACCAAATTATTATGCTCATTTTTCGGATATAGCCGATTGCTCTAATCTTAAAGATATGATTGAAAAAGTTAAAAACTGGCCACTTTCATTCGAGCCAGGAAGTCAGTTTTGTTATTCTAACACCGGCTACTTACTGCTTGCCTATATTATAGAAAAGGTCTCAGGCATGACTTACGGAGCTTTTTTGTCAGAAAACATCTTTAAGCCCATGGGTATGTATAAAACAGGTAGTGAGCCTGCTGAAATAGAAACCCGTGCTTCTGGCTATGTAAAAGAGGCCCTCGAGCTTAAAAAATGTCCTCATCCTTTTGCTCCTCTTACACTTTTAGGCAATGGAGATTTGCATTCTTGCCTTGAGGATATGTTCTTGTGGGACAGAGCGCTTGACGAACAAAAGCTTATTACGCATGCATCAATGCTTTACATGATAAAACCCCACGTCTTAATGAAAGATTATTCTACACGTGGTCACGCTTACGGCTGGTTCATAGATGATTACAAAGGCAGCAAAATAGTAGAGTATAGCGGCAGCTTAAGAGGTTTTTTGGCTAAGCATATAAAGTTCATCGATGATAAAATCACCATCATTGTACTGAGTAATGTAGAAGGTGTTGAGTGCTTTGACTTATTATGTAAGGACCTATACAGCATTGTTAAAACTGTTTAGCTTCATTAAATCATGGTAACCTAACATTTCACACGTTTTGCTAAGCTTATTCAAGCAAGCATATTTTACTCTCTTAAATAGCTTATTGAAAGATCGATTTTTACGAAGAACTATTTATCTGTTAATTTACGCATTCTTGAACGTTCGATCCCTTTTAGTTTCTGGTCAACTTCGATTAACCTTTTTGCAGCGGAAAAGCTATTTGAACAAAAAAGATAACTCCTATTTGAGCATGGATAAGCCACCTCGCGCACGAGGCGGCTAGCAAAGGCGATGTATGGACGTTTCTAAAAAATCACCCTTCTTCGGCTGAAAGAGCTCTCTACTTAACCGGCTTTTTAAAAAGTCACGGTATCGACGTGAATAAAGCATTAGAAGAATGGGAAACTGAGGGTACGTGTTTTCCCCTGGACAATGAGTAAAAGAGATCATCGCAATGGTCACGCTATTTGACATCAATCAAATAACCGGGTAATCTGTTTATTGCGATTTGATTGATTATTGAGAGCAAAGCAGTGTCTATTTCATCTAAAAATACTCTTCTTATTACTTCTTATATCGAATTTCTTTTATTCAGCCTTTTCAAAATGATCATGGGCTAGCAGCCCACATCCCCTTTTTTATTTTTCTAAAACCGATTCCGATTTTGCGCACTAAGCGCATATTGTTTTAACTATAAACTCCTCTGAGGTTATTGCATATGAACATTTCCTCTATTATTGCAAAATATGACATGAAAGAGATCGATAAGCAGTTAGGCGAAAAGTATTGGAGCCCGATTGATGTTGCAGTCGTTGGCAATTGGATATTGAGAGCCGCCGCAATCAAAGGAGAATTTCATTGGCACTCACATAAGACCGATGAATTATTTTTTATTTATAAAGGATTTGTAACAATCGACACAAAGCAGGGACCTATTGAACTTGGCGAAGGTCAAGGCACCGTTATTCCTGCAGGTATTGAGCACAGGCCACGCGCTCAAAAAAGGGCAGTCATTCTTTTTTTAGATCAAGCAGATACAAAAGTTAAAGGAGATTAAATCGATGACTATCGTAAAACCAAAATTATTACTACTCAGTTTAGCGGTGCTGCTTGTTCCGCTTATAACGGCACAAGTATATGTACAATCGAGCAAAAAGCCAGTCTTTGCTATCTTAACAGACTTTGGTTTAGATTTTGCAGTAGCATCTATGAAAGGGCTTTTACTGAGCTCATTGCCAGAAGCGTCTATTATAGATTTTGATCACTCCTTAAACAAATTTAGTGTCTTAAGCGCATCTTTTATTCTTGAAAAAACCTATCACTATTTTCCCATGCGGCACTATTTTTCTTTGTGTCGTTGATCCGGGAGTTGGCACGCAAAGGGACGCCCTTTGCCTTGAAATCGATTCATATGTCTTTTTTGGCCCCAATAATGGGCTTTTTAACGCGCTTTCAAAAGCACATCCAGGCTGTAAAATCTATCGTATTGATGAGCACGTAATAAAACCTACTTCAACAACTTTTCATGGAAGAGACCTCTTTGTTCCCGCTGCAATTGCTTACGTGCAAGGAAGGAAAAATTTCTTACAGGAGATAAGTGCTAATGAGCTTTCTCATATCGCGCATTCATATTCAGATTATATTGCATACATCGATAGCTTTGGCAATATTAAAACGACCATAAAAGTTGATACAAAACTTCCCGATACCGTTACTCTTTTGATTCAAAATAAAGAATACGCAGTACCTTTTGTAAAAACCTTTGGTAACGTTGAGCCCGATAAACTCCTATGCTACAAAGGAAGCAATGGAACGCTTGAAATAGCGGTTAATCGAGGATCGGCAAAAAGCTATTTGAACGCAGAAATTGGTAACGAGGTAAAACTACTCTAAAAGCTCGGCCGGGCTTGTCATACGGACAAGCCCGCCTACGCCTGCTTATTTTATTTTAACTCTTGTTTTTGAGGTTTCTTTGCATGAAAATGCGCTTGCAGAATGAGCATGAGCACTTTTATTTTTTACTCTTCAGAAGAATAAAATAATTTCCTCGAGAAAGCGTCAATTGGACGCGTAATGCCTTTCTAAATACTCAAGACGGCCTTGCATAATACTTCGGTAGTCTTCTGGAAAGACATTTAGCAGTGCTTGTCTCTTTTTTAGAATCTCAGTAACTTGCCGCTCAATCTCTGCCCGCTTTATTGAGCCAAAGACTGTACCAGCTGAATAATTCCTATCTTCGTCACGCATCGTATCGATTTCTGTAACCTGTGGCGACCAGGCTCTTCCTTTAAGAGCTCCCTGAGCTCTGTACATAAGCCCCGAACCATTATCAACGCGCCATGGTCGATTTTGCTTATCAATAACGATATTGTCAAAATTAAGCCCGATAACGTCCCAATTTGCTAAGAGAGCATCTGCAACAAAGTGTTCTTGCAGCTTTTTAAACATCTCGCTCTTTTTCTTTGGTGTCGCACTTTCTAGAAATCGATCGAGCGTGATACCCGAAATAAACGTGCTGAGCATATAAAGCCTGTCATCATGCCAATATAACCTAACTTCCGGCACGGGTACGCCTAAAACCTCATAAGCTTTATTCGTATAGTACTCGTTAAGAATATGGCCGATAGTTTTGCCCGCTTTTTCAACAAAGGGAATTCCATTATATTCGACACGATACGCTCCGGTACTGCCACCAAGTGGAATTGTCGACGTACCCAAAGAACTCATTTCAGGCGGAAAGAGTGAAGTTTCGCGAACCATCTGTGCCTGTAGCTGAAAGAACGTCACAACAGACACTAAAATTAAGTACTTAACATATTTCATGATATGCCTTCTGAATGATTAAACTAGTATTGTTATAATCATTTTATCATAAATTATATTCAAACTGCAATCTTAAAAACGTACGCGTAGACTAAAGCCTCTTAGGAGTTAGTAGAGCAGTTCCCGTTTTGGTAGAGTAAGTGAATGTGTTTTTTGTATGGAGTTATATGTCTAAGCTATCTATCGCTCACGCTTTAATTATTTTGACATTGTTTTCTGGCCTTGAAGGGCAAGAAGAATCAAGTCAAGACTCGATTAAATTAAGATGGGGAATTTTATCAACTGCCGCTTTTGGACACGTTTTTTTAAATGCCTTAAAAAAATGCACAACATAGCACAGTGACGGCTATAGCAAGTAGAAGAAAAGACAAAGCTCAAGCTCACGCTCATAAACATGGCATACCTAAAGCGTACGGAAGCTATGAAGATTTACTAAAAGACCCAGATATCGATGTCATTTTTATTCCTCTACCCAACAGTATGCACGCTGAATGGACAATTAAAGCCGCTCAAGCGAAAAAACATGTTTTGTGTGAAAAGCCAATGGCCATGAGCCCGGATGAGATAGAAGCAATCCAAAAAGCAGCAACTGAAAACAATGTGATAACCTTTGAAGGTCTTGCGTACCTGCACCATCCACAAACGTTAAAGGTAAAAGAGCTTATTGCAGCAGGTGCTATAGGAAACATCCAATATATTAACGCATGGCTTTTTGCGTACAAGATGGCTTCTGAAAATCAAGATGATATACGGTTAAGTACAAGTTTAGGTGGAGGTTGTATTTGGGATCTTGGTATTTACACTGTCAGTATGATTATAAGTCTTCTAGAAGATGCCTTACCGACTGAAGTTCAAGCGATAAAAGTGGCCGAAAAAAATGGTGTTGAAACTTTAGCAACGGCGCAGTTTAGCTTTAAAGATGGAATTTTAGCGCAAATGTCCTGTGGATTTACGACACCTTATCAAGAAGGTGTGCTTATTATAGGAACTCGCGGCTCTATCTTCATACAAGATCCCTGGAGGCCAGGACGACACGGAAAACCATCTTCGATAATTTTGACTGATAGCAGAGACGAAAAAGAATTTGGATTTAAACCGAATGAGTTTATTCCCGAAGGGCAAAGTCAAAACACCTATACATTTTCGGCGGTAAATCCTTACCTGTACGAAATTGAAGCAATGGAAAAAAGTGTTCTTGAAGGTGCTCAACCAATATTGTCTTTAAAGTCTAGCAAAGCTTTTACCCAATGCATTGTAGCCATAAATCAAGCAGCTGAAAAGAATGCTGTCGTTAAACTGCCAATCAGCAACCTAAGGGACGAACTGTAATATAAGCTAGTTATATAACGGTAGGAATATCTGACTAGAAGGCACACTGTAAACTGCTTTACAGCATTATCACGAAAAATAGCGATCGCAGTAAGCGATCGCCTAGGATCGATTTTCACAAGTTCTCTGCCGAGTTCTATACAGAGCTTGTCTTTGCAAGCTTATAGGTTATAAGCTTTGTTCACTGCGCTTTGAACCATTCGCTTAACCCGGCATTGCTTTTTTCGGCTTTCTTTTCTTCTCGATCGAGCTCCAGTCTTTCCTGTTCTCCTGCCTTGCTCACTTGATAAGATGTGCATTGGTAATCTTTATTTTTAGAAATAGGTATCCTAAAAATCTCAAGAAGCTCTACTGTCTTTGAGTCGAATCGTGGAAAATGCATAGATCTATTTTATCGCTAGTTCTGTTAGTTTGAAGCACTACTTCCTCACCAGGCTCAAGACCTCGATTTGCAAGCACTTCCTCACAAAAATTATCGCAGATCTATGCCAATACATGATTGCTAGTATCGTTAACAACACGAGCACAAATTTCGTTAGCGGCTTTACTCATTCCACACAAAAATAAGGAGGCTACAAAAGCGTAATTAATAAACTTCATCGTGATCCTTCATTGTTTAAAAATAATATTTCAATTTTAATTAATTATAATATTTTACCATTAAATATGTCGATAAAAAATCATTTAACTTGCAGAAAATACATCGGCCGCACTTAGAACTACATGCACATATTACAAAAAAACATGACTAGGACATATGATGGCTGGGCCACAATGCCCAGCCATCGCATCTTTCTTATTATACTCCAAATCGCCCCTTTGAGAGGCAGGAGTTTTTCTGATGTAACAGATTTTTAGAAAATATTTTCTTCCGTTGACAGAGGATTTTAGAAATTTTATGTTCTTCCAAAGGAGTGTTTTTCAAAAAAAGGAGTATTTAATGAAGCAGAGACTGCAGCAGCGTAGTTTTATTTTGCTTTGTTTGACGGTATTGTTACCAGTATCCAGCCTTACATCCAAAGTAAAAACTTCTAAGGTGATTTCACCAAGCCCGTGCAGCAACTCTAATCCGTGCGTGGAAAAAGAATTGAAGTGCCCCCCTGCTAAGAAATTCTCAAAAGGATATGACTTCATCATTGTTGGTCTAGGTTCTGCTGGTTCGATTCTTGCCCGAAAACTATCAGAACCAGACGCACATGGAAGAAGAAAAAGAGTATTGGCGCTTGAAACAGGAGTTAATGTTCAAAAAGATCCTGTTATATTAAACCCGATGTGGGTTGATAACGCTAATACGCTTATTTATAGTCCTAAATATGCTCTTAACTATCCCGTTCCTATCGGTTTCTTGCAGTCAACGCTTTATGCTGAAGGTCTCAACTGGGGAGGTTCAGCTTCCCATAATTTCTTACTTGCTGGTAGAGGTACACCGGACATTTACGATTTTTGGTCAACAGTTTCTGCCAACAAGATGTGGCTTTATAACAACCTTTTGCCAAAGATGAAAGCTGTTGAAAGTTATTTCTCGGATGGAACACCATTCGATGCAGCACAGCGTGGTTCTCACGGACCTATTAGCGTCACTCAAAATCCTCCAATAGGAATGGGTGATGTTTTCTTAAATAATTTGTCAACTATTACAGGAACCCCTTTTATTCCTGATTACAATGATCCTAAATATGGACAAATCGGCATCTCGGCAATTCAGCAATTTATTACGCCTGGGCCTAATAGTCATCGCAGCTATTCAAATCTTGAGTTTCTTCCCGCTGGAAAAGGGAAAGGAGCAGTTGTCAGTAATAGCGGAATCGGGTTGCATGGTAGAAGGTTAAAAATTATCTCGAATGCACGTGTTTTAAAATTCGATATCAATGAAGATAAGTACGCCACTGGTATCACGTATGTCTTTACTGGTAAAGAAGATAAAGTATTGAGAGCGTCGCTCAATAAAGGTGGAAAATTAATTCTCACGGCAGGCGCCATTAGAACTCCTAAGCTCTTGTTTAACTCCGGTGTTGGTCCTGCAGATGAGCTGAGCGCAGTTGGCATACCAGTTGTTCTAGATAGTCCTCAGGTGGGTAAAAATCTACAGTGCCAATACGGCTCGTCTGCTTTCATAGAGGGTCATATAACTAATATGGCACAGTCATTCTTGAGTGGGTCTCCATATTTTCCGGGAGATCCGAGCATTCGCCGCATACAAGTCAACTACGCTATTACAGGAGCTGATACCTTTCAAGCACTGCCATGGATTCTTGATCCACAAAGCTTGGGTTCTTTAACCATTGTTTCTAATGATCCATTGATAGATCTACAAATAAATTTACCTGTATATTCAAACCCATTTGACGCTTCCCTTATAGTTGCATTCTATAAGATCATGAAACAGACTGCAAACGCAGCTGGCGCGACAGTTTTGTTCCCACCACCACAAGATTTTCCTGCACCATTTGGCCCTGCCCCAGATGACTCTGCGCTTTTAGCTGATGCTGCAAGCTTAGATGCCCTTGTTCTCCAATCCCATATCGTGGGAACAACGCGTATGGGCAAATCGATAAATGATAGCGTTGTCAGTGGCAAGTTAAAGGTCCACGGCTTGGAAAACGTCTATATCGGTGATGCTGGTATTCAACCTAAGAGCGTCAATACTAATCCGTGCTTTGGCGTCTACTACACAGCCTTGGTACTTGCAGAAATTTTAGGTTATCCTACACCACCAGCACTCTAAAACATATTTAAGAGCCCCGGATGCCGGGGCTCATTTTTTAGAAAGTGTGTTTTTTTAAATCTGTCACTGTCTCATCGACCCAATCATAAATGCGCTGTGTTGAAAGCAATAGTGAGCCGAGTTGGCAATGGAGCCCCGCAGCTTCTTTTGCGGTAAAGAGCATATAGGTTTTCGGACAAGTCAAATGATCGTATATGCGCTTTCCTTGACCCCGAAAAAGAGGCATTTCATTGTCTGCATCAACGACTAGTGTGGTACTTTTAATAAGCTGTGCTCGATTTATAAGTGTGTATTCGGCGCATTTAAGTATCAGCTCACTAGGTGTTTTAGCGCCAAAGCTAAACATACCACGTTCAAAAAACCATCTTATTGAAGTTCTAACTTTCATGATTTGACGTATAGCCAAATCAAAAGCATCGGCATTCGTTTTGGCTTCTTTTACCAAAGTATCTTTTGTATTTCCTTCGATAGCCGCCATGGCTGCCACAAGATCATAAAAGCCACCATTCGTGATTAAGATTTTAATACGATCATCTCCACTTGCGCCACGCGGTGCAAAATACCCACCAAAACTTTCTCCGTAGAGGATAAGCATGCTGGCATCAACCTCTTTTTGCGTGATAGCAAAATCAACAACTGACCGTATTACAATTTCCCAATCTGGTCTAAAAAAAAGGCCTTGTTCTCGAAGTACCGCTCCCTGCCCTGGTCCTTCGAAAGTAAGCACATTATAGCCGCGTTTTATTGCCTCCATTGCGCGCGCAAACAATTCTTCCTGAGTCCCGTCAAAACCGGCCTGCATCAATATAGTCGCTCTCTTTTTACCATCAACTGTGTAAAAATAGCCTGGCAGTGTAGTACCTTCATAGGGGATCTTGACCGGTATAATACTCGTCGACGTCAATGCTATGGCCTTCATAAAGCAGGCTATACTTTTATGTGAAGCGTCGCGAATGCGTGGATCTGCCGGATTACCATGAAGATAAGAATCGGAAGCTAGATAATAGTTACTCGCGCGTAGAAAAGCTGATTGCGCACTCACCATGTGCCCATTTTTTAGAGATTCTTCGCCAATAGCATGGACGCGTTGTGCGGTCTTATACCAAGCATTGTACCAGCTTTCAAAATTACCATTTTGGATCTGATTTGCAGTCATTAAGCATTCATTAATGTCGGCCATCTGAGCTACACTGTAACTTAGATGGCGCACAAGTTGAAAATCAAATGACTCGTCTTCAAATACGATAGGCTTATGCTTTTGTTCTTTTTCCATGCTTAAAAATCCTTCAGATAACTCTATTACGGCAGCTCGCCCGTTTTTACTTTTTCTATCGTACTTTCTATCCATTCAGCTTCTGCTTTTAAATGGGCCATTGCCAACTTAAAGTTTTCATTAATGTGACGTGGATAACCCTCAGCAGCTGCACGAATTGGCATTGCATTTTTACAAAAATTAATGGTCATCTTGGCATGGTTAAGCCGCGTTTCGAGTGCAACAAGCAGTTCTTCTTTAGGCATATGTTGCATGAAAGTAAGTGCCACTTGGAACGGATCGATTATGGGCTTTATTTCCCACCACTGTTCTCTCAATAAGCGCATGAATTCTTCTTTTCCACTTTTGGTAATGGTATACATAATTCTTGCCGGAACTTCATCGTCACCTTGCACAGTTTCAACAAGCTTTTCTTCAGCCATTTTTTTGAGGGCAAAGTAAATCGAGCCATAGGCGGTGTTGGCCCACTTTTCCGCGTTCCATGACTCTAATTCGCGCTTAATTTCATACCCATGGATTTCTTTTTTTTCCATAAGAATACCAAGGATAAGTATTCGTATTGCAGACATATTTTTACTCAAGTAGATAGTTCGTATTCAAATTTGTATACAAACTAGAATTCTTAGTGTGTCAATCATTCTTATTAACAAGCAATCGAATTTTTCCTCGTATTGAAAACGTCTACCAGATAGTCACTTTATTGACAATTGAGCACAAAAACGTATAGTGTTTAAGAATGATATGCACATAAATAAATTCAAGCATCAAACAAGATGCAGAGAGGAAATCGATGTTTTATATTGTCATTTTATGCATAACTTTCTTATCAAGCGTAGGCTGTACTCAAGCTCGCGAGCGGTATGGAAAAGAAGAAATTAATTCAATTTCATCAATGGGGTCGGTCCAATTAACTGGAACACATGTACTCGGATCTTTGAGCTCATTGGGCTCGGCTACATTAAAAAATGCTCACATAGATGGTAACGTAGCTATTGCTGGATCGCTTGACGCAACTAATACCCAACTAAAAAAATCTACCAATGTCTCCGGATCTGCCGACGTAGATGACTCTGTATTCGAAAGTACGTTGTCCGTTTCAGGAAGCTTAAGAGCACGAAACCTAAAAGGACAATCTATACATGTGGGTGGTCGCGCTACCTTAAAAAGTTCTGACATAGAAGGCGACGCTTCTATAGGTGGATCATTAGTTGCAACGGATACAGAATGTAACGCGTTAGTAGTTAGTGGGAGCGCCGAAATGAGTAAAGTTACCGTAAAAGGTAGCGCCACCATTTCTGGTCATTTTGAAAGTGAAGGTAGCAACTTCCAGGATGAGCTCTTCTTAGCATCAAGAAAAGCCATTCTCGATTCCACCACTACCCAAGCTATTACGATTAGTAAAATCAGTAAATGCAGCGGATCCCAGGTCAGAAACGCACGCATAAACAATGTATACATATACGACAATGTATACTTCACAGACGGCAATAAGATCCATTGCGATGGTCAAGATTGTCACGTTTTGGAAGAAGATCTTTCTAACGAATGTGTCCTAGCTGAACAGGTTGTGGAACTTCGAAATGATACGAAGGTTAACGGACCTATTACCTTTGAGTCTGGAAAAGGCAAAGTCATCGTGGATGCAACAAGCAGTTTTACTGAGGTAATAGGTGGAACGATTGAGCGTTCATAAAAACAGCCTTTAAATTGTCGAAGAAATATGATTAATATATAAAAGGACACTACGAACAAGCTTTTCCTAATTGTTTTTCTTACTTTAACCCCTATATGTGGCTACCATCAATATAGCGCGACTGCTGATTGAGCTCTTGATGCGGATCATCAGCTAAAGCACTTTAACGAAATCTTAAATTCCGACATTAAGCACCCAGCTCTTGTTGCGTTTGAACAAATAATAAAGCCCTGTCCGAAACTTGCAACGACTCCTTATGAGATAGCGCCTTATTTTTATGGCTCAGCTTTTAAAGAACTCGTATATGCGTATAGCAAATTTGATGAAAGACATAAGAGGGCCGATTTTGCTAAAGTTATTAAAAAGCTCATAGATCTTGGAGTAGACGTTAATGAAGATCAGCATTTTTTGAACACCCTGGCGTCGTCATCTTTCTTCCTACCAATACTTATAGTCTTAACCGAATTTGGGGTAAAAATAACCGATGAAATTATTAAAAGCGCCCGTTCATGCAGCTTAACTTCAGGAAGCGGATGTAGTTTATATGAGGCAGATTTATATACTATAAAAGAAGCCCAATCTGAAAAAGAAAGCACTGCTGGACCGATTACAGGCGAACCTGGGACAAATGAGTTACTGAATGAGGACTGGTTATCTAAAGCGATTACCTCGCTAAGCCAGATGCAAAAAGCAAAACAACTTAGCCGAGACGATTTAGACAAAGTTGTAGATTATATAGAAAAAATCAAAGAGAACATCGAGCTTCAAGAACTAAAAAGAGCTCAAAAAGAAATACAAGGCTAAAAACACCTCTTTCGGTCAGACCCTAACAATAGTCTTGAAAATGCTTTATTATTACTGTCAGACGAGGATATTGGTTACATAACTCTTTAATATATGCCTCTGTATCAGGATCAATCTGACGATTAGAATCTTTAATCAGTCTATATACGCGAGAAACCATCATATTAGCTGCAATCAAACTTTGATTAGGAACGGTATAACTTAGGGCAAGCACTAGAATGATAAGGCCGCTTGACAATAACCAAATCGGAATAGCATGTTCACCTCCAATATCCCTGAAAAAAAAGAGAGACGCGAACACTATCAAAATTGAACCAAGAAGTTCTGGAATCGATGGCTCGTTTCTTACACTCAGTTCGATAAGAGTGTGCAAAAGTGTGCGATGAGTTGAGGTTTTTGGAGATTTAAACAAATAAGATGCGATATTTATATTCCCCCTTCTCATTTCACTCAAAAATTGATTAAGTGCTTTTTCAGCTCTGACTTTACAAGTGCTAGAATCTTTCAATGCCCGCTCAATGGACTCAAAAAAACTCTCAAAGGCATGGTCGACGTCACTTAACGTATCGGTATCAGAGGCATATGTACCTCGGTCCAAACTATTTGTATTGTACGTAACCGATTGCAACTGCTCGATGGTAAATCTTTGGTTGGCAAAGTTTTCTTCCTCCATCGGCAAAATAGTTACCACTTTAAAGATGAATAGCAAGAAAAATAGTGTATACGCGTTATGACGTTTTATTAAAAGGTAATTCATGCTCAATGTCTGCAGCTTACATTTTTTTAACACTATAAACCGCAAGCTGCAATCTAGCAATCTTAAAAGCGTGATTACAATGACTTTAGATCACGTCTGGCTTTTTTGGCCGAACCAAATGAGTTATCAAAAATACGCCCACATCAACCATTACTACTATGACGTTGATCGGCAGCCTTCTGTATTAGCTTTTTTAAAGTTAGCATGTCTTTCGGGTAGTTTCCTTTATTATCAGGCAAGCTCTGAGCACCGTGTTCATGTAAAAGTGCTATCATTTTTTTATCATCGAGCTCATAAGCACAGTGGAGAGGAGTTGCACCGTCATTATCTTGAGCATCAATAGGAGCACCTTTCATTATAAGCGTTTGAGCAATTCGTGCATTACCTCTTACAGTAGCCCAGTGCAAAGGCGTATAACCCTTACTATCTTTCAGGTACAATGAGGGCTTTGCGCCAGCATCAAGTAAGCATTTCACTAGCTCATTATATGTGTCTTGACTCAGCCAAGCGCTACATGCCCAGTGGAGTGCAGTATACCCGTTAGGATCTTGCTTATTGACATCAGCTTTTCGATTAATAAGGTTTAATGTCATTGCTATTCGTTTATACCAAACAGCCATGCTAAGCGGAGTTTCCGGCTCTTCATGGCAAGCGGTGTACCAGAATAATGGCGCCATAGGTAATATTAGAGTGCCAAGAACACCTCCTGTAACTCGCGCTGATGTTGGTAGGTTTTGTTCATACTTACACACATTAATATCTTGTATATTAATATATCGATCAAAAAGTAACTCATCTCCATTTCTAATCGCTTCGCATAAGCCCTCGCGTTCATGCGAATGAGCAGCAAGGTTTAGAAAAAAAGTAAAAAGAACTACAAAAGATAGTATTGAATAGAATTTCATAATCAACCTATTTTGAAAAAAAAGAAGTAATGCTCTTTGTCATCATAATAAGCTTATATATTTTTTTAGGCCTGTAAACTAAAATAGCGGAGCAGTTCTTGTACTCTTGGCGCTTAAGCTAGGCCTTGATGTTATCACACCGCTACCGCCACATCCACTCTCACCCCATTTACGAGTTGTTTTAGTGCGGCTACAGCAACTAGCACCGCCATACCAAATAAAAGGCGAAGTTTTAAGTCATTGTTATCTTTTGTGAGGTGTAGCAGATAATCAATATAATTTGTTTTTTTTAATCCTTTAGCGGCTGCTAGCTCATAATAGTAATTAGCGTGTTCAAGATCTCCCTTGCCTTCCAAAAGCTGTGCCAGAAGAATTTGAGAGTCACGATAGCCCCTGTCTGCCGTAAATTGAAAAAATTGCTGAGCAAGCTCTTTCTCTCGTGGTAAAAAATATGTTGCAGTATGATAAGCCTCTCTTAGCACTTCTTTAAAGCAACTTTGACATTTTTCTAAATCAATCGGACAAATGAGTTGGCAAACACTTTCTGCCTGATAGGTGTGTTCAATTGATTCACATCTTTTCGCACTGATGTAGAAAGCTGCGAGGAATAGCATTGAACCAACATCTCCATTTTGAACAGCTAATTTTGCATAGTGCTCAAATTCTTCGTCGCAACCTCTAAATTCAACAGGGTTATAATGCATCAAAGAAACTAAAGCTGCTTGGGCACCAACGAAGCCCTTATCTGCTAAAAGCTTAAAATGTTCTTTAGCTTTGCTATGATCGCCCTGTTGCTGATACAATTTGCCCAGTTCTAAATGAGCCTCTACATAACCTTGCTTAAGAACAAACTGATAGAAAGCCCCATTTTCATGCTTAAAATATGACTCAAGCTTTTGACAAGTAAAGCTAAGAAACTCTTGTAATAGCTTTTGATCGGCGAAAATCTTTAAGTATTCTTTGACCTTAAAAAGATGCCCCTGCTTAAAATACAACCTTGCAAGCATATAGCTCGATGTCATGTGTCTTTGATTTTCAGCTTTTTTATAGTAATTTTCTGCTTTATCCGCAAAAGCTTGGCTTAAGTAAAGGTTACCAAGCTCATAGCAAGACTCGCTATGGTCCTGTAAACAAGCAGCGTTGTAGTAAAACTGCGCATCCTTTGTACGGCCTTGATCAACAAAAATCTCTGCAAGAAGATATTGCGCATCTACTTCACCTTGATCAGCTGCAAGTTTTAAATATTTTTCAGCTTCTACGAGCTTTTTTTGTTCTTTATAAAGCTTTCCCAAACTAAACTGACCAATCATACTTCCCTTGTCAGCAGCAAGGGTAAGATGCTGTTCGGCACCTTCTAGGTCGCCTTCTTTTTGGCAATTTAAACCTACGTTGGTTTGTGCGATTACGTCAGGGTCTAAATCTGGATGAATTGCGCCCTTTGCCATATCAGAAAAGCCATTATTGCTAACAAGGATCAATAAAGAAAAGAGAAAGAAATGTAGAGAAAAACGCATATAAGAAAACCCCTTGCCATTAAAGCTTGATGCACCGTTATCTTAAAATTCTAATATGAATTATAATAAAAATCAAATCGTCTCTGGAGTGGAACATGTGGAAAAGATCATTCCTCTCAAAGCCCCCGGACTCGAACTATTTAAATAACAGCCTTTTTCTATGCAATACTAGGAAGGGCTAACAACCCACTAAAAGACTTTTTATAGGTGTCTGCTTTCGATATCAAGAGCTGGAAGAAGATAGAGATGCCTTGTACCGCCGCCTGCAAAGATATCATGGGAAAAGACTCTACTTGGAGCGACTTTATCTACTAAGCCAACTATATAACGTTCTGCGCCCGGATTTATCAATCTCGTTTCCAGAACACCCGATGACGATTTTACTCCTGTCTCATGAATAGAGAGGGTAGGCATAGTGGTCGATTCTACTTGAAGCTGGCCATTACTATAGGGCATTATTACGATACCAGATTCTTCGCTACCTGTTAACGTCACAAACAAATTCACCGAGGTTGTATTGAGTATTTTTGCTTGATAAAAAGCGGCATTGACGGGTGAGCACCCAATAAACATTAAAGACAGAGCCAATGTCCTAAAAATGCGTAAAGTATGTTTCATAGACAGTCTCCTTATAATTACATTGTAGTTTATATTTCTAATTATAAATTTTATAAAATAAAAAGGTCAATAGTTCTACTGATAGAGGTTTTGAACAAATCTTTCGCCAGTGTCATCCCATCAAATTGGGTGAGGGCACAGAAAATCTACAGTATGAACCTTCGAGAGTGCTACGATGGCGGTATGCATTTTGGTGCGGGATTTTTTATGAAAACAGATACCTTTATTTTATGCACGCTATTATCTATGTTAACAACTGTGATTTTATACGCTGGAGACCAATGTCCAATGCTTACGGGAAAAGTTGTTCGGCCGGGTGATTCTGAATATGACCATGCAAGACTAGTGTCAAACTATTACGCTTCAAAGAATAAGTATCCAGTGGCAATTGTCTATTGCGGCAGTGCAAAAGACGTTCAAAATGCGGTGCTTTGGGCAAAGTGCCAAAAACTTCCAGTTCGAGTCAGAAGTGGCGGCCACAATCACGAAGGTTTTTCGACCGGAAATGGGGCACTCGTCATTGATGTCAGCAAAATGAAAGGAGTGACTATTGATAAAGACAGGATGCAAGCTCAGATAGAGCCAGGAATTACCGGGGGAGAGCTTTATACACTATTAGCTAAGAAGGGTTTTACACAAAGCGGTGGAACATGCGCTGATGTAGGTCTTTCGGGATTGGTGTTAACAGGAGGCATGGGACCTCTTTCGCGTATTAATGGATTGACGTGTGACAGCTTGATTTCGTTTGATATGGTAGGTGCCGAGGGTAACATTATACATGTTACTAAAGATAACGAGCACAAAGATTTATTTTGGGCAGCATGTGGCGGTGGAGGTGGCAACTTTGGAATTGTTATTTCGATGACGCTACATATTTTTCCCAGCAATGAAGTGACATGGTTTAACATTGGATGGGATTGGTCACAGCCTGTAAACGAGATAATTAAAGGGTGGCAGACATTTTTTATGACCGATGATAAGCGCTGGTTTTCACATTTAGATGTGTGGGCAAAACCATTTCCAACGGTCAAGCTTAAAAAATTGCCCATCAAAGTAATTGGTATTTTTTACGGAAAACCCGAAATGGCTGAAGCGTTGCTCGAGCCATTATTAACCATCGGAAAACCTTCTAGCAAGATTATTAAAACAGTTGCCTGGCGTAAGGCGATTGAGGAATTTGAAGACTCCACAACAGTTTTTTTAACGGATAAACCAGAATATAAGTCTACTGGTGCCTTTGCAATGAAGCCTCTTCCAGATAAAGCAATCAACATTATTGTCGATACGTTACGTGATTCTCAATCGCCACTTCTTAATTTTTTGATGTTCTCGCTTGGCGGAGCTATTAAAGAGAAGACGCCAAATGAAACAGCGTACTTCCATCGCAATGCCATGTATTTTCTGTGTTACTCCTCACAATGGTTAAATGAAAAGGATGCTACCAAAAACACCAACGAGTTATACACTTTAAGGCAACGTCTCCTACCCTATACTGAAGGTAACTATATAGGAAATCCCGACAGGAGCCATGTAGACCACCTTTCGACGTATTTTGGAAGTAATGCTAAGCGCCTGCGTCACATTAAAGAGAAATATGATCGGCACAATGTGTTCAAATTTGAGCAAGGTATTTCGTCTTTGGTAAAGCCAAGCACTTAAAGTTTTATAGCCCTGCATTTTTGGAGATACAGCATTTTCAATTACACGGCATTCTATAGCAATTTGAGTTTGGTATTTAATAGACTTTTTTTCAGAACTTGCAAGTTTTACTTACCCGAACGAGGAGATACCAGATGCCACATAAGTACGATGAAAAGTTTATGCGTAGAGCCATCGAGCTTAGCGAGATTGGCTCGATTGTCAAAAAGGCAGGTGGTGTTTTTGGCGCTGTTATAGTAAAAGATAATGAGATCGTCGGCGAAGGCTACAATCAGGTAAGGGCCCAAAACGATCCTACCTGGCATGCTGAAATTCAGGCCATACGTGAAGCTTCAAAAAAACTAAAAACTCCCCATCTAAAAGGTTGCGTTCTTTACACTTCTGCAGAATGCTGTCCAATGTGCCTTTGTGCGACATATTGGGCACATCTTGATCACATCTATTATGCTTCTCAAATGGAAGACGCATTAAAATATGGCGATTTTGAAGACATCAATTTCCTTGCTGAAGTTTGCAAAAAACCACAAGACCGTATCATTAAGTCTACTCAAGTTATGCGGGAAAGTGCGGTGTCTGTCTGGAAGAAATTCCATGATATGCCCGATAGGCCACGCTATTAATAGCTAACATAGAGGATTTTAATGTCTGAAAAAGTGGTCACGAACGGTGTAATTTTGGTAACACAAACGCGTGTGAAAGATGGTAAAGACGGTGAATTTGCACAGTGGCAGACCATTCTAAGCAAAGCCATTGCAAAGTTTCCCGGATACACTTCATCTTCTATTACACCGGCAAATCCACCCGTACAGTTGGACTGGGTAATTATGCAGCATTTTGATTCTGCAGAACACGCTAAAACGTGGCTTCAATCGCCCGAGAGGCAAGAACTTTTAAAAAAAGCAAAGGACCTTATAGCGGGTTTTGACGACGTCTATCTTTTAGACGAAAAAAAAGAAACTCAAAATGCTGTGGTTGCTACAATCACTGCAAAAATAGAACCTCAAGATACTGAAAAATTTTTAGAGTGGCATGCCCGTGTTGCTGCGATTCAATCAACATTCTCTGGGTTTATCGGTGCTCGTTTAGAAAAGCCCCGTCCCGGCATTAATGATTCCTGGATTACTATCTTAACGTTCGATTCAGATAAGCATCTTGAAGCATGGCTTAAATCTTCAGAACGAAAAAAACTCATCGATGAATTACAAACTTTTAGTAGCGAAAGCCATTTGCGAAAAGCATACTTCGGATTCGATTTTTGGTTTTCCAAAAATGAATATCGCTCCGTCTGGAAAGAGAACATGCTTGTGTTGCTTACCCTCTATCCTGTAGTGTTTTTGCTTTCGTATATCACAAAACCTCTCATCGCAAAAGGGCTTCCAAGCTGGCTTGCACTTTTTTTTGGAAACGCCCTATCAACAGCAATTTTGGGGTGGGTGACTGTACCATGGCTTATGAAAATGTTTAATTGGTGGTTGCACCCATCAGGGCGGTTTTCAAAAAGGCTTACCATTCAGGGAGTTTTAATTGTTGTCCTATTATATTGCGTGAGTCTATACATTTGTTGGCAACTTTTTACGCATCGAGCACCTTAATACTCTTTTTCAAGATTTTTGCACCTCTTGATGTATACTGCAATTCCGATGCAAAGAACTACAATAGCAGCACCGACTTCAGTGTACGCAATTGTAAGCCACGTATCCTTGTTTAATAGGCCCCATTTCTCTCTACAAACTCCTTTATCGTTGTTTTTCAAGCAGGTTAAAACTCCGTTATTGTTAACTATGTCTCCAAGACATCTTTCCAAATCAAGTTCGCTTTCATGTTGGCTTCCATCATTCGCTTTGCATAAACACGATAACAAAAAATCTTTTTTAACGCATTCACTGCAGGAGTCCTTGTATGGCCCTGATGGAAGTGTTTGCCGAGTTTGAGCAGTTACAACTTGAGTCGATAAAATAAGCGCGAGAAATAACGTTCTAAAAATTGATTTCATAGTATCCTCCCCATCTGCTGGCAGCTCTTTATACATCTCGCCACATAAGCCGTCCCCGCTTTAAGCAAACATAAAATCAAACGGTCGACTTCTAGCTATCTGCAATTCGTATAATTAACCATTGACCGTTTAAGCAGCTTTTTTACTTTTGAATGCTATTATCCCTTGACGAATCGTAAAGAAAAGAAGCCCTAACCCACCCATGATAGCAACAGATCCAGCAATTACATATGTCTGCTTGCTCATGCGCCAGCCGGTTTTGTCCCTGCAAACCCCTTCCACATATTTGGGTGAACATTGTAGTACACCATTCTCATTAATTATATCCCCCGGACAAGTTTCTAAGTCAAATTGACTTTCATTCTGGCGCCCATCGTTAGCTTTACATAAACAGGATAGCAGATGCTCTTTTTTAACGCATTCAGTACAGGAGTCCCTGTACGGCCCAGGTGGCATGAGAAATTGTATTGCCTCTTGAGCCACTACGACTTGTGGCGCTAAAAAGAGTGCGAGAAATAATGCTGTAAAAAGTGCTTTCATACTTTTTCCTTTCAAACTCACTCCGATAAGCGTAGTTCAAAGTTACAATCAAGTCTAGCAATGTATATGAGCTTCCTACTCTATACCAATAACGTTCTGGGGCTTACGAAATTAGTTCATGCTCTATTTTTGGATTTCATGCTTATTGGCGAACCTCAAGTTCCTTGACACGCGCTTTTAGCAAAAGATAAATGAATCCACCACAAACAAACGCGCCTAGGTTTCCAAGAGCAATATAGAGAGTCGTTTTCCCATCGCTTCTAGGCGAAGATTTTAAAACACCATTATCGTTAATTATCTCATGGATACAAGATTCGCAATCTAGCTCGCTTATTTGCAAGCTTCCATCAATTTTCTCACATAGGCACGATAACAAATGGGCCTTTTTAACACACTCACGGCAGGAATTTTGGTAAGGACCGGCTGGAAGAAAAAGCTGTAAATTTTGAGCCATGACTTGAGGTGTAAAAATCAGTGCGAATACTAACGCTTTAAGAATTGCTTTCATACTTTCCTTTCCAATGCACGAGAAACCTCCAACAGAGTAGCCTTTACAAGAATAAAGTCTAGTCCTTGGTTATCCCTAGGATTGAGCAACTAAAGCATGATTTATTGAAGCTTATAGCAGAAGATAAATTTGCATCGCTTCCAGAAAAAGTGGCCATCATAGCTAATGCGACTAACCCTACATTTTTTCAAGGCTATTTTATCTGTCTTGCAATCTCGATTCCTTTGCCGACAGGAGCTGCACCAGCTTGGTTAATGGCAACGAACATGGCAAGGTCTTTATCTGGATTGAGGATAAGGGCCGTGCTAAATCCAGCCGTCTCGCCATCTTTAAAAATTACAGGTCTAAGGTCAGACCTACTTGCATCGCCCACATTATTGATCCAGGCCATAGCTTGCTTATTATAGGCCTTTGGCATAGTATAGATAGGTCTTTGAGCATCCTTCATAGCTCTTATGAGGTCTGCAGGCATACTCTTTCCATTTACCGTTCTATGACCAATATTAGCTTCAGCAAAACTAAGCATGTCACGAGGTGTCGAACGAAACCCACCAGCCGCGTACCAGGCAAAGACAGGCCAGCTAGGAGCTATTGCGCCATCTTTAAGATGCCCTTGCGCCAAGCGTGCTTGCTGCTCCGTTGTTGGATACAGTGTCGTATCTACCATGCCAAGCGGTCTTATAATCTCTGCTGTTACTTGATTCTCCCAAGACTTTCCTGTCGCTGTTTCAAGCAAGTAGCCTAATAACCCTACGCCCGAATTGGAGTAGAGGAAAGGAGCAGGAATTGGTGTTGTGGGCGTCCAACTTGAAATCCAGGTTAGAAAGTCATTAGCTGTGTATTCTTTTATGCTTCTTTGTTCAAGTTTTGCAGGTATATTTGTTGGATCATCAGGTAAGCCGGATGTAAAATCTGCAAGCTCAAGTGGAGTCATGGCCTGCGCTGCTGGCTTTAAGGTATAACCCTTTGGCATATAATTTTGTACCGATACATTTGGGTAAATCTGATTACGATTAATTGCAAGAGCAAATAACGTGGTCGTAAATACTTTGGTATTGGATCCGATTTCGACAAGCGTATCAGGCGTAAATGGGGAGAGGCAGTGGCTGAGCCATAGCTAAAAAAGTACCGCTCACCACGTAATGACACAGCTACAATAGCTCCAGCAAGATTTTCTTTAAGAAGGTACGGCTTCATGATGGCGTCAACAGTCTCTTTAACTGTTGGAGAAGAATCATCAAGCATCTTTACCGAGACAGCGGCAGATGCAACACTGCTTGATACATTTTGACTGACCGATTGTTGATTGGCCAACGTGGGCAATAGCGTCGGATTCGTCACGTGGGGCATTAGCGTACCCTGTTCACTTAGATGCGACTCACGAGCCACTTTACACGTCATATTGCTAACTATCATCAATGCCAAAAAAAATAGTATAGTATTCACAACAATCCTTATGCTTTAAGGTAATGGTGTTAACCTATCTAATATCTTTCTTGAGCGTCAAGAGTAGTTGGCTTCACTTAATCTATAACAGGGTCTGTATATTTTTTTGCTTTTTTGGAACGTCTTAAAACGAGTCTAATGTCCCCCTGTAAACTTCATAATTTGTACGAACTCCCAACCTTGGGAATCAAAATCATTCACTACTTGCGTGAGTTCAGTTTCTTCAAAAGCACCGGCATCTGAGAAAAAGAATTTAAAAATTGACATAGAGCTCAAATCACTCGGGTTTGGGCCGCCTTAAGTATAAACCTCACAATCTTGTATTCGAACATAAAAGCACCATCACAGCAGAATATTTGAAGTTGCTCTATTAATTTTACTATTCATTTTTTAAGGTTGCTAGTAGCAAGTTATTTACGAATAAATGAATTCGGCTTATAAAACTAACTGTTCCATAAAAATAGTTTTTCCATTTTACAGCTCATCTTTTAGCAGTTTACTACTATTATTTTTCATAGTATAATTACACACAAAAAACTAAGAGAAATCAAATGAGAAAAATAATTGTAGCTTTCATTCTTGGAAGTGCAGCCTTGACTTCGGCAGGGAAGGTTGAACCTGCTCCTGATTTACCTCAGGTATTGGCCGCAGCTCAGCGCGGCTTTCTTGAAGGCATAGCAGAAGAGCCTAAAATCATTGCTGCTTGTTTAAAAAAGTCATCAGATGATGTTACACAATGGCTTTATGATGTAGCAAACAAGGACATTATACATTTTTCTCTCTTGCTGCCGCGCGCTCAAGCATGCTTTTTTTCCGGATTTGCAACAACTCTTTTCATTCTTGAGATTTTAGTAAGACGTATTTCTGATGAGATACCAACTTTACTAATGGCTGGTCTTACAAAATACGCAAGACTTTTAGCTCTTATAGCTCTGATAAGCAGTTTTCTTGTTAGCCTTGGCGATAATGAACAACCACATTGGTATGAATACCTTAAAGGATTCGGTCAGGGCCAAGCCGAACCACTGCGCCCTTTTTTACAAGCTTTAGTACCTCTAATAGCAGCCTTACCTAAATTTTTCGATGCTATAGAAACCGCCTTTCCACCACAGCAAGGACTAATCTGGGCTTCTAAGCTATATCAAAAAGGGAAAAAATCGTTACAATCCCAACCAGCCACCATACAAACTTCTTATTCTACTAGTTTTGTATTCGCAAATATCTTAACACTCGGTCTGTGGAGTTACATTGTATATCATAGCCTGAAAAGAAATTTACCGAGATTTAGAACTATTCAAGATGAGCGATTGAGTCAAGTGTATTTTATCGCATTTATTCTCTTTCCTACTGCATGCGCTTTATCATCGGTCTATAAAACTTATTCGAGAACAAAAGTCCTTTATGAGTACTTCGTATTTGACAGTAAGATATATTTCGTGTCTCTTCCTGAGTCTAGGATAGTGTCTCCCTCCTGACCCAGAAATAATTTTGTCTCGATCGACTCCAACCAGTCGCGATCTATGCTTTCAAATTTTCTTATAACTGGTTTATTATATCGTTCTCGAAGAAAATTATAGCTATACAGTGCTTGTTTTTTATCATCTTCATTTTGATGATTAGATAAATGGCTGATAACACGTGATAGTAAGTCCAATGTTTGATCCTTGCCCTGTATGACTTCCGCTTTCCAACTATCAAAAAGCAGTTCTTTCCAACGCTCATACTCTCGCTTTTCTTTTTGGAGCACTTCCTGATATTTCTTTTTCAACACGGATCCCATAATCGTTTTTTTTGCAAGTTTTGGAAAAAGTTCCTCGGTTTGCAAAGGCACACATTTGCCCCGATTTTTCCACTCGTTAAGCGCCTTAATAACATCAATGCCATGGTCTTTCAAAAAACCAGCCATATAAAAAACACGTTCAACGTTTGAAGGATGGGGAGAGATAAAAATGCATCTTTCTGAATGAATTGGAGAATCAGTTTGTTTAGCCCAAATATCCATCATCTGTAAGATGGGGCTTATTTTGCGCTGCTCAAAAAGCTTATCAAGCATAAACAAGTCTGCGCGCCTTTCCTTTGAAAACCTGTAAAATGCTTCTTCGTCTTGCGTTAATTCATCCCAAATTGGTTCGTCTGGATGGCCAGTTAGGAGCTTACTGATCTCGAGATTGTGAGAGCTCTCAAATATTTTTTTGCCTATTAAACTATAGCGCTCGATTCTTTTAAGATCGTTCAGAAAAGATTTTTTACTAATAAGGTCGTCGATTGATTTGATGCCTCGTTCCAGTTGCCTCTTGGAAAAACCATCCTTATTATGAATGTGGCCCAATTCATGATAAAGAGCAAACAATAAACTATCCGTATCGGGAGAGGTTTTACACAAAGCAACATAGGGAGTTTTCATACCTAGACCTGAATAGGCCTGATAACCGGATTTAGCAGACGTTGCTAAAGTAATGACGTCGCCAGTCAATTCCGTTTTTTGCTGAGCTTTTTTGGACAGCTCTAAAAGTTCAAGAGTGGGATATTCCCATCCTTCATGCTCTTCTATCAATGTAAGTGTTTCAATTTCTTGTCTGAGATCATCTAAAAATGGTTTAGAAATGTCTTTAACTGATTCTGCTTTTGAAAAACCTAAAAATTCTCGCAAAAAATTGTAAGCACGCAGTATGTCAGTTTCATCACTTGAATCTTTTTGAGCTCTTTGTTCAGATTCTATGAAATCTAACACTTTTGCAATGCCACTAATAAATGTTGGTGATTTATCCTTATAAGCCTCATTGACCTCATGCTCCAACTTTTGAAACGGCAATGAGGATGTATCTGCCTGCACGTAGCAGGAAGATATCAAAAAAAGTAAAAGCTTGAAGATCGAAACCCTCATGTTAGACCTTTAAAAGCAAGTGTGATTCAGTACTATTTTTATACGAGGTCTTAGCTCCATCTTTAGCAGCGTCAACTGCCTTAACTATGGCTCGTACTTCCTCTATACTAAGTGCCCACACACATGGATCCCCATCCCATTTTTTTTCTTGCATCTTGAAGAGCAAATAATCTGAGAAAGTAGTTTCGCGCAAGCGGCAATTATAACTTTCAAAGCATTCTTGCCATTTAACCACATCTTCAATCATGTTTGGATCGTCGATGTGCTCAATCAAGAAGAACAGCATAGGTCTGACATAATCGTGAGTTATACACCATTGGTAGTCGACCCATTCAATCACGTTGACTAATGATTGCGCTGTCACACGTGCACCTTGCGCAAGAAGGCTCGCGCTTTGAGCTCGATTTAGCCCACGCGCAGCCTTTGCTAACGCTTTATCAAGCGGGGATGCAAATCCCTTAAAAGTCTTTTTTTCGTCTTGTTTTTTGAATGAGTAAAATGGCGATTCTTGCATCTTTGGTTGCTCACTTACCCCGAACAATGAGTTATAAAAGGCTTGCCCTTTTACAAATTCATCGTGGGCTTCTTTGTAGTCACCTCTTTTATCAGGATGGCATTTGAGCACAAAGTCCTTGTAAGCCTTTTTTATTTCATGTATAGAACTGGATGAGGTGACTTCAGGATGCGCACAATCTATCGTTTTTGTCTGAGTTTTGATTGTTGAGAGAGAGATGAATAAAAGGATAAGAAAAAATGAGTATAAGCCCTTAAAAAGCATTTTAAACTCCTTCAACTACTTTAACTTTTTATTCAATTTCATAATAGCAAATATTATAAAATAAAGCGATACGAAAAAGACAGTCACAGGATCAAGATGATGCTTTGTAGCTTTAAACCCATGCGATTCCTACATTGATCGCTTTGTCAAGACAATGAGCGATTCGATATTGACGTACAAGCCCAAGAATTTATGCTGATGCGTAGAATGAAGAGACTTTATATGTCTTACAAGTATCATCAGCTGCGACCTTCGATGAGGCTGTCAATTTTTTACCTTCACTTACTTGGGTGACAGCAAGCAAGAGCCCGCTCAAGGGATCATAAGCATTAAGTGTGACGGCGGCGTTAAATAATTGATTTTCTCCTGGCTTGATACTCACCGACTGAATCCCCTTAGGTATGCCCTTCAATGTGGAAAAAAGAGCCGCCTTAGTACTGTAAGCTGTATCGTTCAGAACGTTTATGCAAACGCTCTTTTCTATAACACCGGGTATTAGTCCCTGTGCAGAGCTGCAAATAGCTAATAAGGCTAGGTATACGTATTTTTTCATTCTATTCTCCTTTAATATGGTGGCTGAGCGCGATTTTAATACTCCTTAAATACATTTCAGCGTGCTGATCTTAAGCGCATGGCACCCAGGACGCAACAAATTTTCCTTTAGAATCCTTGTTAATATAGATAGTAAGTGGATGGAAAGTAGCCTTACAAAATGCACGCGGATCCAAAGAAACCCGTTGTGACACACTCGCAGCGTAGAATAGAGGAAACATACTTGGCGTACTTGATCCTGAAGAAACATTAAGATAGTTTGCGCAACAACCGATAGGTGTTGAGGTGTAGACCGTTGATAATTGACCACTCGTTTGGCCAGCCTTGAGTGTAGTGGATGCATTACTACATCCGCCAAGACCACCGAGTAAATTCCCGCCAATCATTTCCACCTTGATTGTTTCATTCTTGAGGCAGTTAACCACATAGTAACTATACCCTCTGGCCGACGCAGCTAGAAACAACATCCCGACGCAAAATAGCAAGGAAAAAAGTTTCATTTACTCTCCTTCTATCATTTAATTAATTTAATAATAAACTATTTTGATTAAAAAGAGCAAGAATTAGGAGGTCGAAGAGTGCATAGATCTGCATACAGCCTTACTTTTGCTGAGCCAATAAATCCAGGAGTGCTTTGGCAGCCGGTCCTGACGATGCGGGATTCTGTCCAGTCACAAGGCGTCCATCAACAAGTACAAAGCTATGCCAATCTGGTGCCTTTTGGTAGATAGCGCCCACTCTTTTAAGCTCATCTTCGACCAGAAAGGGAACAACCTTGGTCAAGTGCATGGCTTCTTCTTCGCCATCGGTAAAGCCCGTCACTCGCTTGCCTTTTATGAGTAAGGCATCGTTAATTCTTACTCGATGGAGCACACCGGAAGCGTGACAGACTGCTGCAACAGGTTTTCCTGAGTTATAAAAAGACTCAATGAGATCAATCGCATCAGGATTATCGACAATGTCCCACATCGGGCCATGTCCACCCACAAAAAAAACAGTATCAAAATCTTTGGCTTTCATGTCAGCTAGCTTAGCTGTTTGAGAAAGCGCTTTTTGTGCAACCTTATCTTGCTTGAAGCGTGCCATCGCAGGAGTTTGATTTTCTGGTAGATCGCTTTTAGGGTCTACAGGTGGTTGACCACCTTTTGGTGAGGCAAGCGTTACGTCTGCTCCGGCATCCCTAAATACAAAATAAGGAGCTGCAAATTCTTCAAGCCAAAACCCGGTCTTGCGACCAGTGTTACCTAGTTGATCGTGCGATGTCAGTACCATAAGGATCTTCATGCTCGTTTTCTCCTGCCCTTCTTTATAGGTTGATTTTACATTGCTTAAAAAGTAACCTTTCAACGGTCCAGTGAGTTACTAACCTTATTAATCTCTTTAAGCTCTTCGATTCGCACACTAGCAAGTCCATGACCGGGTGAATGCATAACATAGATTTTTGAGTCAGCTATATCGGGCTGCCAGCCATATGAAACTTTTGCTTCTCCGCTAAACATGCTGTAGGTTATTTTCCCCACAAAACAAACAACCAAGGGTCGATACTTTTTGATAGCACTAAGTATTCGCTTGCTGTTTGGTAAAGCCTCTACTCTTTTAAGCTCGCTAGCAGTCCGTGTGGCCCTGTCTACCACGTTCAGTAAGCCGAGCCTATATTTGTTCTTAAAATCTCGCAAAAAAAGCCGCTTTAGTAGTACATCATTTTTTAATTGCGAGCGCGTTTCTGGTAAAAGGCCCGCTTCATGAAGGAGATACCAAAACAATTTATTATTGGAATAAGGTATGCCACGGCTATAAGAACCAGGGTGTGGATTAATACCTACGAATAAAATCTTTAAGCCATAACCGACTTGATACTGTATCATTATTAGCCTTACATTCACCAAAGGTTTTACGAAACTATACCATAAAAGCTGATGTATCATACGTAAAAAAAACTAAATTACGTAAAGCACCCGTGACATATCAAATACGAAGCGCTGATTTAGTAAACTCATTTTGAAATAATCCATAGGGATCATGGTGCCTAATAGCTTTTTTTAGCTTTGTAAAATCGTAATTCTCTACTACTTCAGGTTCTAAGACGGTTTTTCCAAGATGGGGTTTGTCTCCAAGTTCTACAAGAATTTTGCTTAAATCACGTACCATTAAACGAGCATTTTTTTGTTGATCGTTCAAAGTCACCTCAACTAAAGTGGTATCTCGCCCATATGCTAAATCGTTAATAATCTCAGTTGCTTTTTGAAAACGGCACCAAAACCGCAAGACATATGTTCCTTTCTTCCGAAAGGCGCTTATTATTTCCATAATACGTTCGTATGCATGAACCAGATTTTTTTGGTCAAGTGCGTATTCCAATGAAAAAGCGTGGGAGCGAGGAACGTGCTCAAAATAGTCAAACTTACCTCTAATAGCATCAGGTTCATAGGTAAATAATTCTGACGCAAAAATGCCGATCGCGGGAATCCACGTAGTTAACAAAACTTCAAGCTTGGAAACTATGCGGCTCGAAAGTGGCATAAGAGACAAATCCCAAAAAAGACGCTTCAAGCTACGATGAGCCTTTTCTTTGGTCATAAAAATATCAGTCTTTAAAATTCTTCCTGAGTAAGGACCAAAAAGGAGACAAAGCGTAGAAGGAGCAACGCTCAGGCCATCCAGACTTTTTAATAGCGCGTGCTTATACTTAACGCTAGTTGCTTTATAAACTTTAATGCTAAGCCGAAGGACTACACCAAGAAGCCCATAATTCACAAAAAGATCCGGATCAGTAAGTAAGCTAAGGTTTCCTTGCCCATCGACAATAAGCATGCCTATAACATGGTTGGCCATAGAATCCCAATAATGACTCCCGTTATGGGCCCCACAAAGGATTGCGCCACCAATGGTGATATACTTGCTTTCTGGAGTTCCATACAATTTTAAATCATAGCGCTTAAGATACGTACGAATATCTTTTAAGGCCATACCCGGGGATACTGTAAGAATAGCTTCTAGTTCGTGAGAATCTGTATAATGAATGAGAGGATCTTCAATGAAGTCACCGGTATAAATCATATGTGGAGAATCAAAGACTGAGCTATGAAGAAGCCCTTCCATAAGCGCGGACCTTTTTTTTACTTTTTATGATATCTAAAACACGGTTATAAAGAGCAGATTCTTTGGAGCGCAAACTTTTTTCTAACTCTTGTGTTGCTACAATCATGCTAAACTCATAAAATAAGATATATTTTATACTAGATAGAATAGTTGCTCCAAATCAAGCAAAATCGCAAGCTATCGCAACTAAATCGTTGCAGTTATGCTATAAGCTTGGGCTAGTTGTTCTATGCAGATTCCTTTTTTTTTGCTATTTTGATCGTCAATGTCTGCTATTTACTAGCAACTTTTGCATAAAAGAGCTTCCAAGGATTATTTATGAGAGTAAGCATCTTTTTCTTTGCGCTTATTGTTATGCTACAAAACACTATAAAATGCATGGAACATCACCATTCTTCTTCTAAAGTAGTAAGGGAGCTCTATCCAAATGCTCAAGATTTTAATGATAACGAAGATGCTGTAGACCAGTCTGAGATATATCAAGATGAAGATCTGCCTGATACCGCCGACAATCTGAATCAAGAAACTGAATATATTAGTGATGAAGACGCTACCGCAAGCAACGAAGAAGAGTATGAACCTTCACCGGAAAAGCCTAGCGCGCAAGAACTATATTACAGAAGACGAGCCCAAGAAGCACTTAATAAAAAAAAGCAAAGTTTTAGAGACAGAATGAGCCGTACTATACAGCTTTTTCTTTCCTCCATTAGAGTAGAAAGCTTACTACCACAAGCTTACAACCTGCTTCTTACACTCATTCAGGAAATGGAAAGAAGCGAGCTAGCTGTAGGAAGCTGTGAGCTTGAAGACGAAACGACTTTGGCGCGACATTCTCTTTTATACTACCTTCTACAAGCACGCTTCGAACAACGAAATACTGGGCTTGCTCAAGAGATTGCTTACGTCATTCTCAAAAATGCGCGTGTTGTTATTCCATTAGCTATTCCTTGCGTCGTCTTTACTTTCTCGAACGACAATGCTCTTTTAAGTAATGGCCTTCTTGGTTTTGTAGCCGCTGTTCTCGTATATGGCGCCATTTTATTATCTGAAAAAAATCTTATACCTTGGCTAGCCTCTAATGACCCGAACTTAAGCATTCTTGACGCTATGATACAGCATGTAGCAAAGATTGTAGCTAATGAAGGGGTAGATAAAGAAACGTATAAATATATTAAGAAGTTGCACAAAGACGAGTCGGTAGGAGCAATAGTGGATTGCTTGCTTAACATTTCTACTAGCCGGAGTTAGTGATTTAGTGTCAAATAAAAAATACTAAGTCTCGTTACCAGTGAAGTGGTTTTCTTTCAAAAAGGTTAAGGATATATGCGAGTAATAGTTTTTTTAGTCACATTTATGATGCTCTATGTAACATGCAGTAATTGCATGGAGCACCCATCTGACAAAGATGAACTTAAACCAAAGCTCTTTACTGCCCTCAAAACAAATAGGTACGAAGAGGCAAAAGAAATTTTGTCTGCAATGTATAGATCTACCGATGGTGATGCATTCAATATCAATGCAATCAAAGATAAAAATGGGAATACGCCATTACATATAGCGGGCTTTTCTGGCAACCCTGACTTAGTAAGGCTTTGTTTTAAATATGGCGCAATCATATGGCAAAAAAATGATCTGGGACAAACGCCACTGGCATTCTTTGAAGAGTACATGGCCGAATTAGAAAATTTTGAAGATGAAAAAGAAGATAACCTTGCCTTTAAAAACCAACAACAAATAAGAAGTTTGCTTATGCATCAGATAGAGAGCCACTATATTAGTCCTCAATTACAGCTTGTTCTTGCAAATCCTGCAGAGTTTGGGCTCATCGAATATGACGGTACTCCTCCTGATAATGGTGCTGATAGAGAAGAAGAAATCTTCGCAAAAAAAACTTCATTGCTAGACAGAGAAAGCAAAATGTTATTTGTAGAAGAAATGAGGGATGTTATATCCCGCTTTTTCATTTTACTCCAATCGAGAAGCTCTCAAATAGAGGCCCTCAAAATGCTTCGCGAATTGATCAAGGCGATGCAAAACCGGCAATTTGAGATAGGTCACTTTCAACTTTTTGACCCCGGCACCTTAGTGAGTCATTCTCTGCTTTATCACTTACTTGAAGCACGCTCTGCTCAGAACGAAGCAATCGCAATAGGTAAACTTAACCCTCAACTCATTCCTCAAATCTTGAGTATTGCTTCCGCGCTCTTTATCTTATTCATTACTCTCATAATCTTTGAAAACAAGTTCTTCTTGAGTGTGGGTGCAACGGCTTTTTCATATGGTGGCACTTTAATCTCAGGGCGCTATTACGTGCCAAGATTGCTCCCACACACTCCAGCGTCTGATTGGTTTAATCCTCTTATTCAGGAAATGATAAAGGTTATTCAGGAAATGGAGGGCCTCGTTGATGAAGAAACGCGCCAGTATATTAAGATCTTACACCAAGAAGAACCAGAGTCACCGATAATAAAAGAGCTTTATGATGCATTTTGCGATGAAGTGTAATGCAATCGACTTTCTTATGCAGGTTTCCAATATTTATCTCTGATCGCTCTCATAAGGGAACTTTTGATTTGTCGCTCTCGCTTGGATGTTTTTTCAGGATCGTTGCTTGATTGATCAGGCACACTTTTTAGAGAATTTTTTACCTGTTTTTCCGATGGCTCATCTTTTAATCCATCCTGATTTTGCTCACTCATCGAAACAGTAATTTCTTTTGTATCGTCAATTCTCTGAGCTTGGAACGAAGATCGCCCCATCGCTACGTCTGCATTTGAAGTAAAGCTCTCGTTATTTATTTGCTGCTCAACAGGTTCAATTTCAATGATGTTAACGCCAGCCTCAACTTGCAACATTTCAGGAAGCATCCGCGAGGACATGTTAAAAGCCTGACAGGGTGCTGGAGTAACTAATTCATTATTTTCCTGAATAGCTGCTTTGGGAAACTGCTGAAAAACTAAAAGAATGATTGGCGCAGAGTTTTGAGGCTCAAGAGTTGCTGGTAGAACCATAGATTTCTTTTCTGCAAATGCTAAGGACTCTGTTGCTGACGAGGATAGCATAAGAACAGGTGACTTCTGCACAAAATCAGATCCTTGCTTGATTAATGTTTGAATGCTTACGATACCTTCTTGTACAAGCAGCTCTTTGAGTATTTTTTGTACAAAAAATAGCGGATTACCTTCTATCAGCTCCGGTATAAGATCGAGCTTAATCAAAATACTTTTTGGTGTATTGACCATCAAAATGATTTGCGTGGAAGCTTGCTTAACAGTATCCCTATTTTGGTACTGCTCATGTACCACAAGAGCACTTTTTTGACCTGTGTAATCCTTATCAAAAGAGACGTCAGTGTAATTGTACTGATCAGGCACATTACGTACGATTCGAGAAATATTAGAAGATTCGTATAGAGGTGCAATGACGGAATCGTCAAAATAAGTAGGGTTTGATGCCTGCTCTTTTAAAAGGATTCCATTTGAAAAAGGGGAAATAATAATTGACTCAAATCGATCGAGGTTATTTGTTTTGTGAGAGAATGCTTCGGCAACTGATACCGGGTTGCGATCAATGAGCTCATTGTAAAGCGGCTGATCTAGAGACGGTGCGCTATTATTGTCACGAGCCAGAAAAAGAACAGGTTGGTCATTAGAAGACGTATCGAATTCTTCAACTTTGAGCAGCTGTGAAGGATAAAAAAACGTAGTCCAGTCCTGAAAGGCAAGACCTGCCTTAACAAGTCCCGTAATTACAAGGACGAGAGCTACCAGACTTGGAATTTGAGCTGACTGCGGATTTGCCACATCCAATGCATTTCGTATCCCGTCATATCCAAGAAGAGTGCCCAGGGATATGCAACTGGCTGATTCAAGAGTGAGATAAATAGGACCGTAATCTGTCGACCTATCTACTTGGGTGCTCACTGCATACGAGTGTTGATTTTGTTTTACAAGGGCTTGAAACTTTTGGCCTTCGTTGGTCGACTGCGCTCTTAAAAGCGGTTGGTTTATCGTACAAAAAATGAGTGTGCTGAACACTATTTTTTTATTCATACAACCCAAAATACTCGGTTACTTAATCCTGAATGTTTGGATTCATAGAGGATTCATTTTAAAAACATTTACAACTCTTTGATAGAATCTGGAGTGATTCTGATCTGGTAGGCTACTATGCAAATAAAGTTTTGTAAACGTTTAGCTGTTGACGGTCTTTGTTAACAATGGTATACCGTTGAGAAGGTTGAGTTAATTTTTAAAAAAGGAGAAATGCGATGAAATTATCCCACATAATTACATGCACATTGCTATATGCAATGAACTTATCATTGTATGCTGGTTGTTGTCTTCAATACTTTACCACCTACGATGTACCTGCAAGCTCGGGAAACGTTTCAAGGATTGCAGTTTCGCCCAATGGCTCTTATTTAGCCAGTTCAAATTGGAATCCTCCTCAATCAAGCACAGTCACCATATTTAACTTGACTGGCACTTTTTCTGCTAATTCTTACCCAATACCCCATGGAACTGCGGGCGATAATACCCCCCTTGCAATCCAATTTTCACCAAATGGTTCTTTTCTTGCCACCGCCAATACTTCAAATGACATAACAATTTTTCAAGTTAGTGCACAAGGTGTGCTTAGCGGAGCGGTTTCCTATCCAATGGGCACTAATTGCTGTAGTAGCTTGGTATTTACGCCAGACAGCTCGCACATTGCAGTTCTTGGAACAGGTTCAAATAGTGTTATTATGTGCGCAATATCTGGTACTGGAGTAATAACGGGAAGTACTTCCTACACACTACCTACTGGAGCCACTTCTCCACAAGCGCTGGCTATTTCACCCAACGGCTCGCTTCTTGCAACATGTAATGGTTCAGGAAATGTAACTTTATTTAAGTTGAGTAATGGCGTGCTAAGTGGAGGAACAAATACCGCTACATCATCCGATGGTGCTAATGGGATAACGTTTTCACCTGATGGTACCTTGCTTGCAGTTGCCAATAATAGTACATTTGGTTCTGGAAATATAAGTCTGTTTGGTGTATCAGGCGGTGCACTCAGCGCTGTTACAAATTATGCTCTACCTTCGGGTTCTCATGGCCCAACTGATCTTGCTTTCTCGCCAGATAATGCTTGCCTTGTTGTTTCTAATGGAGGTGACTTTAGTTCAAATAACCTAAACACATTTACCGTATCTGGAGGCACGCTCACCAACGCCACGGCTTTTACTGTTCTTGCTGGATACCCAGTATTTTTCGGATCTTATCTTGCCACAGGCGGAGGTAACGGTCCAGTGGTATTTCTCAATACTTTCTCTGAAGGCACATGTCAAACTACGACCGCAACTACAGCAACCGGGACAACAGCAACTCAAACTACGACTAGCACAACCGGTTCATCTGATGCTTCCTCCATAAGTAATTCACTTCACCTACTTTACAAGATGCGCTCCTTGTTCCAGTAACGCTTATAATAGGCTGTGGAAATTGACTTTGCACAGCCTATTAACCAAATCGTTGCGTTAACAGCAAAGAGCGATACGATTTTTAAAGACTACTACTTGCAAGCTTAATTCTTGCTCTTTATACTTGTGAAAGTACTCTAAGCAAAACTAAGGAATCAGCCATGGCATCAAAGATGCTCGACTTAATTCTTTCTAGATATTTATTGTTGAGCCGTAAGCGGTAAAAAAGTAACAAGCACTATTGAAAGTGCAATAAGTCAGAAATGGGTAAACTATTTTTCTAAGAAAGAACATTTGCCTATGATTATTTTATAAAGGAAAATCAGCGCATGAAATTGATAAGCACGATCGCTATCATCTACCTTTCAAGTCTTTTCAATTTTTGCTGTGGCATGGAAGAACGCGGTAGCAACGAAAAAACAAAACAATCAAGCTGTCGCAAAGCATCGTTAGCGTTGAGAAAAAGTTTAAATTCTGGCAAATGGTGTGAGACTTCTGACTTTGAGGCATACATCGCAGCGCTAAAGAAAATGATTGAAGATGGTGCCCACGTTAACACTTTTCCTAATGCGCAAATACTTACCTCTCAAACCCCTCTTACGTCAGTGTGCAGAGTAGAAAATGGTGTTTTTTTAGATAGACTGTTAAATCGAATAAAAATGACCAGCTTTTTACTAGAACAGGGGGCAGATCCAAATGACCGTGTCGACAGTTTTCAAGAAAAAAAAGCATTTCCCAACCCAGCTGAATTTGACTCAACAAATCATTACTTAGCACTTAATACAGAAGCAAGCCCACTTGAATTAGTGGCCTACCATGGAGATGTTACAAGCATAATCTTACTCGCTGAGTACGGGGCTCACATAAATCTTCAAGATGAAAACTTGGCAAAGCGCATCAATACACTTTTTGAAAACGAAGAGGCATACGCACTAGATAATATACTAAGCACATGGCGCTTTCCCCGATTTCCTTCAGCTCTTCCCACAGATAGTGCAACAAGTTGTCACGCTCAACGTCAGATTATTAAATTGATAATCTTGCAGCAAGAAAGTGAAGCTCTCAAATTTCTTGAATCCAGCGTTAATGAAATCAACCCGGAACAATTGGGAACGATTTTTCTTGTAGCTGCTGGTCAGAACATGCCAGAAATTATCAATTATATCCTTAGGCACAATACTTCTCCTGAACTTCATCAGGAAGCATTTTTGCGAGCCTCGGCGAGCGGTCATACATCGATTATAAATCTACTTTTAGATTCCGCTATTCTTGAAACGGAAACTTGGATAGAAACGCTTAACAGGGGATTATATCTTGCGGCAATACGAGGACATGTCGAGGTAGTCAGGTTATTTAGAGAACGCTTTTCCTGGCTCAATTTTGCACTCATTGCAAATCGACTACATGAACTCTTAGAGTTAAATACCATCTCGCCAGATTATAGAATTCGCTATCGAGCGATAGATTTTATGCTAACAGACACCTATCAAACGACGTCTTTGCTAGATAATTCACTGGCCACTCCCCAGGTAAATCTTTTAATTCCAGGATTTTTATAATATTAGTTCCAGGTACTTTATTGAATGGAACGGTAGATAATTTGGTGCTTGGTCGTTAAAAGAAAAGGATAAGCGTAAGTAAAAAATGAGTAAGATAGGAGATCTTCCTATCTTACTCTAAAGCTATGGATAGCCTTGAGCTACTTATTGCATATCGGACATGTCACTATCGTCTCCAGATTTGTCCATGTCCTCTTGCATTGCTTGCATACCCTTTATGACACCGGCAAGCATTAAGCCTTTCTTGGTCCTACGAAGACCTTGAGTTATTTGATCTAATGCATGATAGGCATCGCCAATACCGCGATGAGTTTGTTTGATCCCACGCATTATTTTCATTTTAGCCATTGACATGCCAGGTGACATATCTCTCATAGCAGGCATAAGCGCAAAAGATAAGCTTGGCGCTAACGTAAGTAATGTTAACAGAATAAAACGTTTCATATTCCTACTCCTTTGTTTGAATTGTCTAACATAGCGACTATTTAATTCTAATATAATTATTTTAATAAAATCAACATAAAGTAAATGACTCCATGACTTGAAAGTTAAGGTAAGCTTTAAGCTGAGCCTCACGCTAAGTTAATGAAGATCTTTCTTAACGTGAGATAATTGACCTGCAGCTGAAGGACACTGCGCGGCCTAGCAGCAACGCCATACTAAACGAAGCGATTTGTTTTGGTAATATTTTGAAGATATGACTCATACATATATAAAACAGCTAGTTGGTGCTCTGGGCTTTTAATAGCAATAATAGAGCCCACGTGCTAACCGTGGGCTCTACCTAAATCTTAGTACGGACGCCAGAGGTCGTCATTTTCACAAATTTAACGTGTAAAGTTATTGACATGTAGTCATGCAAACTTTTCCTGGAGGACATTCAGGGCGCGTGAATGAAACACTTTCAGCGAGCTTGCCATTTTTTACAGGATACAAGGTTGCATCAGATAAATCTTCACTTGTGCAAATTTTTCCTTGAGGGCATTCAGGAAACGTCATACGATCGGAGGCATTCCAGCTGATCATAAGTGTTTTCATGATAGAGCTCAGAGTAACGAGAGCCTCAAATGGCAAAGTTGCAACAGAAAGTGGTATAGCTAATCCGCGTTTTTGAGCCCTAATCAGCAGCGCGATAAGACCAGCCACGCCCAAGGTAGTCAATGCGGACCCTGTGTCAAAGGCTATCGCCTCAGTTGTCGACATTGACTCTACTTTTTTGCCAAGCCCCTTAAAAAAATCCTCGGGTGAACTAGCAAAATCTAGAGGAGCCGTAACTGTTGTCCACGCCCCTTTATCAAGCGCAGCCTTAATTTCTGCATACGTACTCTCTTGAGAGTAAGCATCCATACAAAACCACGCCGAGCCAAGAAAACTAAATAACAAAAAAAATTGTTTCATCATGTACCTTCCACTTAAATTCATGTACCAAACCACACTCTTTATTTTCAAATATACTTACATTGTAGCAATAGCCACCTAAAAGTCAAACCAATTCGAGCTAAAACGCCTCTAGCAGGGGGAATTTTTAAATCAAGATGCCTTCTCAAGGATTTGATTGCGTATACGCTCTAACTAAAGGATCATTATACCTTCTATAAAGGGCGCAACAAAAGCCCAGGGCACCAATCAAGGTGACGGAGGCAGTCGCCACACCGATAACTGTTCTGCAAATATCGTCACATTGCTCGTGACTCTCACTTACGTGACAACCGAACACCGTTACATCGTTTGAAACTATGTTTGCGGTAGCAAGATATAAGCTATTTGGTGAAAACGTGATTGAGTCTGGACCAACTGAATAAGGTGGTAAAGAATACTCAGTGAATCTGCTTAGAGTACCTTCAGCATCTACGTTAAATAGTCCTACACCACTTCCATCAAACGCGATAGCAAGATACATACCATTTGGTGAAAACGCTGCTGCCTGAGGACGTTCTCCTGAAGGTATTGCGTGTGATAAAGCCTTGTGTAGAGAGCCGTCTAGTCCTACGCTAAATACGGTTATATCTTTTGAAATAGTGTTAGCGGTAGCAAGATACAAACCATCTGGGGAAAATGATGCAGAGCTTGGAGCCTTGGAGTGCGAAGGTAACGCATAAGGCTTACCGATGCTCAGTTTACAATCAGCGTCGACGCTAAAAATCGTTACCTCATTTGAATTTTGATTAGCAACAGCCAAAAGCGAACCATTTGGTGAAAATGCTATAGACACGGGAGCTCCGGCTCCTGAAGGTAATGCGTATGATGTACCTTCGCTCAGTTGGCCGCCCATTACATGAAATAGGGTCACATTGGTTGATTCACTATTAGCGGTAGCAAGACATAATCCATTTGGCGAAAATGCTAAGGCAACAGGTTGTGTGGAACCAGGAGGCAATGGATATGAAGTAGATGTCTTAAAATTGCTATCCGCTCCTACATCAAATAATGTCACGTCATTCGAACCTTTGTTAGCAGTAGCCAAATACCAGCTATCTGGCGAAAATGCTAATGCGTTAGGAGTTTTAGAGCCTAAAGGCAAAAGGAGAGAAATAGCATCACTCAACACTCCCCCCTCTTTTACACTAAACATTGTTACATCATTCGAACCAGGAGGAAAATCACTATTATTGCCGTTAGCGGTAGCAAGATACGCTCCGTTTGGTGAAAACACTACTGATCGTGGACTTTTAGAGCCGACAGGCAAAGAATAGGACATACCACCATTATCGAATGAACAATTAGCAGTGATTTGTGTACAGCTTACGACGGCTAGAATCGTGATAAGTAAAATAGTAACATTCATTTGCTTCTCCCCATGACGGTTTTCTAAAGACCTACATGCATCAACATCCCTGACTCTAGTGAAGCATAATATAATTGTCAACGATAGTACCTTGCCCAATAGCTTCAAGATAACAGCGTTTGAACAATCTGAGAAAATGATGAAAAGAGTTTTGGGCACAACTTTGTAGGACGTCTTGTCAATGCGTCTCTAGGACCAAGCTGCTTGGCATGCGATTCGTTTTACAATCTTCTAATGACTGAGAAGCTTTGAAAAGACTAGCGGCAGGATTCAATATTCAAAAAAAACTAAATGATTAGAAATTCAAAAACTGCATAAAATAGGAGCTCTTGGAAAATTAAGCAGTGTTCCCAGAGCTCCTGTAACAAAAATCTTAGCTCTCTTTGACTCAGAACTTTTCAGGAAACTGTTTTACTATGCCATCCGAAAGCCCATTTGCCATCGCTTGAATTTGCTGACGGATTTGATCATAAAGATTTATAGCTTTGTCCCATTCTTGCTTAAGGGTTGCAGTAGCTTGATCTGCGGTAAGCTTAAGGTGTTGGTTAAGCATTGCCATCATTTCTTCTCGAGGCCAATTAGGGTTAGCTTTTGAAAGAAACGACGCAATGTCTTGGGCATTCTCATGCCAGCGTTTATCCGCGTCCTCAAGTTTTTGTTTGTTTCCCGATTTTGCAGCCGATACAAGATCAACTGCTATGAGGATATGTTCTTTTAAAAGCTTAGTAAGCGCAGCCCCTGCAGAGGTACTATAGTAGGGAACAATAGCCTTACCAATATCTTCTTGGTTTTTTAATAATCGTTCGGCAACTTCTTTAGTATTAGGAATATCGGAAAGTGCTGACACAATATACTCATGCGTCCAGATAACATGGTCCGCCCATAAGCCTTGCATAGCTTCACGCAACTTTTGAACACTTGACAACTGCATAGGATCATGATTCTGAGTAAGCCCATAACTTGAACACATAACCAGTGCCAAAGAAAAAGCCAGAATTAAAGGCGTCTTCTTCATTTTTCTCCTTAATCGATTTCATTAAGACAATAACCATAATCCACTTTATTCTTGTTTTGACATATAATGGGTATTAATTTCAAGATATTATTTAGATTGAAATCTTATTATGGTTGAGACCTTCATAAGAACTATATTTTTCTCAAAGCAAAAGCGAAAGAAGATAGCAACAAGAGTATAAATGCTCGTGACAAAAAAGGTCGTGCTTACTTTTTAAGCAGCCCAGTAAAATAAGGAGTTAAGTTTTACTAATAAAGACTGTGATACTCAAATAAACTTCGGTAGAGCAAATGCCAAAGCAGCTTCTTACTCTTAAAAACAATAGACAAAGACACGTTATTCAACGTCGTTATTATGATGTAAATACGAAAGTGTTTCCGTAAGAAAGCTCTGTTTGAAAGAGCTCGCAGCACCTGTGCTCGTTCCTGCACCCGTGCTTGCAGTAGTGCCTGTGCCCGTCGCTGTAGTAACACCTGTGCTCGTAACTGTGCTTGGACAGCCAGAGGTGGCAAACAAGGTTACATCATTTGATATTTCGTTAGCGGTAGCTACGTAATTGCCTGAAGGTGAGAACACCACCGACAAAGGATTCTGAGAGCCATTTGGTAATAGGTAAGATGCGGCTCCACTCAATACTCCGCCCGCTCCGACAGTAAACAGGGTGACATCATTCGAACCATTGTTTGAACTCACTAAATAATTGCCCGATGGCGAAAATGCTACTGACGAGGGTTGTAGAGAAACAGATGGTACCGTATAAGACATGGCACTATTTATGGCTCCTCCAGTTCCCACCTGAAATATGGTAACATCACCCACGTTACCATTTGAACTACCGTTAGCAGTAGCAATATAAGAACCATTTGGCGAAAAAGTTACTGACTGAGGTCCGCTAGAAGGATAAGGCAACGCAGAGGATTTTCCTCCGCTTAACGCTCCTCCTGCTCCCACCGTAAATACCGTTACGTCATTTGAAGTACTGTTAGCAGTGGCCACATAATTACCCGACGGCGCGAATGCTATTGAGACGGGATTGGTAGAACCGGCAGGTAAATCGTAAGATGCTCCTACACTCAATACCCCTCCTGCTCCAACCTGAAACACTGTTACATTATTCGAGAACGTATTAGCAGTAGCCACGTAATTACCAGATGGTGAAAACGCTATTGAAAGAGGATTGCCAGAACCATTCGGTAAAGCATACGAAGAAGCTCCGCTTAATGCTCCTCCTGCCCCTACCTGAAACATGGTGACATTGATCTGGTAATAATTGGCGATAGCGAGGTACGCACCCGACGGGGAAAACGCTATTGATCTAGCTTCGGAAGGAAAATTAGGCAATGTATAGGACATGCTTCCACTTAATACTCCGCCGGCTTCAACCGTAAATACTGTTACGTTATTTGAAGCATCATTAGCAGTAACCACATAATTTCCTGATGGTGAAAACGCAACTGAAAAAGGAGCTTTAGAACCAGTAGGCAACGGATATGATGTTCCGCACATTGCGCACAAACGCACATGCGCCATTAAAAACAATGCCGCCGTTATGATTGTTTTCATCATCTTCATTAAAACTTACTCCCTCATTACTACAGCCTTTTTTGTTGATGGTCATCCTTTTTTTATTTCTTCCCCATCAACTTTTAGCTCATTTAGAATTGAGTTGAGCATATGCGATCTTAAGGAAAAAACAAGGAAATCTCTAGAGCGTAGTAACTTAAAATAGTATTAAAGACTTCAAAAGTGCGAGCCTCAATTTTTAGCGATTCAATTTATGAAAAGCATACATTGAAAGACTTGCTGAGAGTATAGTAATCAGCGTAAGCCAAAACGCTGCTATCCATATATGACTACCAACCATCTTGCCAAGTAAAAGAGCACGAATCGCCTCAATAGCATGGGTATATGGCTGATTTTCAGCGATCACACGTAAAAAAGAAGGCATAGTTGATGTTGGTATGATTGCCGAACTTACCATTGTCAGAGGAAAAATAAAGATAAAAGCAAACTGTTGTGCAGCTTCAACACTTTTACTCCACAAAGCAAGCATTACCATAAACCACGAAGTAGCAAAACTTGTTAGAAATACTATGCCGCAAACGCAAAGCCATGCAATAGGCGATGCTTGTGAGTGAAATCCTACAGCCAGACTGACGACTATAACAACAAGCATGACAAATGCCGATCTTATCACGCTAGCAACAACGTGACTGCCAAGAATTGCCGATTTAGCCACGGGCAATGAACGAAATCGGTCAAATATACCCTCATTAAGCTCTTGAGCAACACCAAGGCAGACAACAGTCGTACCAAAAATGGTATTCATAATGAGCGAACCCGCCATAAAAAAGTTTATATAGCTAATGCCGTCATCAACAGCAATCGCCCCTCCAAATAGATAACGAAACATTACCGTATACATAATAGGTTGAATAATTATGGCTGAAACCTGATCAGGATCGCGAAAAGTATGCAGCAAGTGCCGTTTTACAAATTGTCCTAAATCTTTTAAATACCAAAGAAAAGTAAATTTTTTTGGGCAACAAACGCCCGTTAACGTACTCATTGGAGTTTCCTCAAAGGTTTTTGCAAAGAGTTTAGATTTATAAATACATCATCAAGCGTTGGTTTATGAAGGTACTGGCTTTGAATGTGGACTTTTTTTTCTATAAGGATGCCAAGTACTTCATGCAAGCACTTGGTTCCGTCTATACCACTGGGCAAAGGAACGATAATGGCTTGCGATTGAATTTTGATTAATGGGGATGTGTTTTTTAAATAACTTGAAGCTAAGAGGACATCTTCCTGTGGATGTAAAACAATTTTTAGGTAGTTATTACTTAATTGTGATTTAAGTTGCTCGGCGTTACCAGAAGCTATAATGGTACCTTGCTTTATAATAGAAATTGTATCCGCTAATCTATCTGCTTCTTCAAGATACTGTGTCGTCAATACAATAGTGGTCCCCCTTTTAGCAAGGTCGCTTAAAGCTACCCAGAGAGTTTCACGACTCATAGGATCAAGGCCCGTTGTCGGTTCATCAAGAAAGAGAACAGAAGGATTACCAATTAGGCTCATTGCTAAATCAAGCTTACGTCTCATCCCACCAGAGTAAGTGCCAACAAGCATATCTGTTGCCGGGGCCAAATCGAACTGATCAATAAGTTCTTTTGCACGTGTAAAAGTATCGCGAACCGTGCCGCCGTATAACCTTCCCATTATGCAGAGATTTTCCATTCCGGTAAGCCGATTATCAAGAGAAAGTCCTTGACCGGTAAGTCCGATTACCTGCTGAACTGCTTTAGGATTTTCTACAACATCTATGCCTTCCACATAAGCTTTACCTGCGTCAGGCTTTAAGAGTGTTGTAAGAATTCGTATCAGTGTGGTTTTGCCGGCACCGTTAGGCCCTAATAATGCAAAAATGGTGCCCGGTTCCACCGTCAAGTTGATGTCCTTTAGGACAGGGATCTTACCGTACGATTTTTTAAGATTTTTAACTTCTATGGCTAACTTTTTTTGCATATTAGTCTGCTCTCTTTTTACAAGTTAGATGTTGTTCAATGCCGCGTATTAGTGCATCCTTGCCAAATTCAAACCATGCATCATAGTAACTTTGTGGAGCAGGAGGGGGCTTTGGAAGATCACCAAATTCAGCAAGAGCGTGACCTGTTACAAATACGGCTACCGATTGCAAAGAGTACAGGGCTTGTTGAGTAGTGATGCCCGATTTTTCCATAATCGCTATGAGGGGAGCTACCAACTCTAAACTATTAGTTGGTGAATGAATGGCTACAAGGCTGACAGCCCCTGGATCATCCTTTAAACCCTTTCTTAGCATTTTGGCAAAATCGCCAAGAGCCTCCTGCCACGATGTGTAATCGACTGAAGACGTAAGAATCAGCTTATTAATGATATGATCCACAATAAGCTGCTCAAGATCAAGCCTACTTGGTACATGATAATAAAGTGAAGCAGCCTCAATATGCAATTCACTTGCCAGCCGGCGCATACTTAATTGAGTTATCCCGTCAGCGTTAATAATTTTTAGTGACGCCATCACTAAATCTGTTTTAGTAAGCGGTTTGTTTTTCATCTTTGAACCATGCTAATTACCCAACCATTTATAACCTATAGACTAACCTAACTACGTTAGTTAGTCAACAATCAGCATACTCGTGATATCTTGAAATAAAAGCTTCAAAGTCTTTATTTAAGCTGTAAATGATCTGATACAATTTGAATTTTTCATTGACTTTTAGTAATTAATTAATTTAAATTGATTATTGTTAGATCATTAAGGAATGGGACATGTTTAAATCGAGATTAAAAATCTACCTTATAACAATAGTATTTCTTATAACCAATTTCGTTGTGTTTCCCGCTACTAAAATTGGCTGCGAAAACGAAGGCTATGAGTGGAATCCAGATTCTTCTATCTGCTGTCCCGTTGGGCAGGTTTATAGCAATCCGAGCTATCCAAATTATCCCGGTTCGGGAAAGCCTGGCTATGGAGGGTGTTGCCCCAAAGGCCAGTTATACGACCAATCTACTGGCATGTGCTGCACAAAAGATAAATTCAACCTAAATACCAATACATGTTGTCCATTAAACAACCCCTTCTTCAGTAATCCAACTAATCGCCGTAATCAGGGTGGTTGTTGTCCCCAAGCAAATAACGTCTACTATGCGTCTGGCACATGCTGCCCACAACAACAATATAACGTAAATACGAACCAATGCTGTCCTCAGGGACAAGTTTTTAGTAATCCAACAAAAACTCCTGGACAAGGAAACTGTTGTCCCACAGGACAAGTGTTTGATGCAACAGGCAGCTGCTGCTTAGCAGCGCAGTATAATCCAAACACAAACCAGTGCTGCCCTCAAGGACAAACTTTTAGCAATGCTTCTGGTAAGGGAGCTTGTTGCCCCAATGGTCAAATATATGGGGGGGATGGAAATTGTTGTCCATCGACGCAGTATAATCCAAATACAAAACAATGCTGCCCTCAAGGACAAACTTTTAGTAAACCTGGTTACTCAATGTATGCCTCGCTTCAGTCCCCTGGAGGATGTTGCCCACCGGGCCAGATTGCTGCAACGGCCAACAGTTGCTGTCCTCAAAAACAGTACAACACCGTGACAGGAAAGTGTTGCCCCACAGGTAATCACTCTACCAACGACGATACCCCGGGAGTACCACCTTGCTGTCCTAATTCGTCAAAATATTTTCATGACGTAGGAAACTGCTGTCCCTTAGGCTCAGTTCCAAGCAATTACGTCGCGAACTTATGCGTGCCGCCTTCCCAAAAAAACGTACCCCCCGCGTCACCAGCCCCTTATGTAGCCTTCAGCAATTGATCTGCTTTTATAGAAAGCAAACTTTAGTATGACGATAAAAGCGATTACTTTCGCACTAATGCAAACACAATAGCTAAATCTTTCGACAGTAATTATATTCTGAGAGGCTCGTATAGCAAGCACTGCGTTTAAAGGATTAAATGCTTCAAGATAGCCAGTCTTGCATTTTCACATCGTTTCTATAGGCTTACAATCTGAATTGAAAATGTCTTTTTTTGTACATGAGTAAAACCCTAAACACGGGGGAAAGTTCTAATGAAACTTGTCCTTTTATTGTGTGCATTGCTATTCACGGTGCATTTAGAATGTATAGCTATTTGCTCTTTGCAACCGGGCGTATCATATCCGGCACCTATTGGATCCATACAACCAGGGTCAGCAAAATTCTCACCCTCTGGCACATATTTAGCTATTGGGAATAGAGTCTCAAACAATGTGGCGATGTTTACCCTTACTGAAGGCGTTTTAACGGGAGGCAAACTGTATGCTCTTCCTGTAGGCTCTACAGCTATAGGTGACATAGGTTTTTCCCCGGATGGTGCTTATCTTGCAACACCAAATGTCAGTTCAAATAATGTCACGATATTTTCTGTCGGAGTAGAAGGACAACTCACGGGAGCAACTTCATACCCACTCCCCGTCGGCTCAACGAGTCCCCAGGCACTCACATTTTCACCGTCAGGTTTATATTTAGCCACTGCTAATCCGGGTTCCAATGACGTAACAATATTTACCGTAGGAGTTGGTGGAGTTTTAAACGCGGGTACATCGTATACCGTACCTGCAGGCTCACCTTATCTCGTAGCATTTTCACCCGACGGAGCATATTTAGCAGTCACTAATGCAAGCGCAAATAGCGTGACAATGTTTACGGTCGGAATAGGCGGAACCTTAAGTAATCCCATCGCTTATCCTTTACCCGGAACTTCCGCAGGTCCGCAGGGAGTAGCATTCTCACCTTCAGGAACGTATTTAGTTACCGCTAACAATACCTCCAATGATGTTAGTTTATTTACTGTAGGATCGGGAGGAATTTTAAGTCCAGGCACATCATATCCTTTACCTTCCGGTTCCACGGGTCCCCATCTAATAGCTTTTTCTTCTGACAGCAAGTATGTGTCAACAACCGACTTTACCTCAAACGCAGTAACTTTGTTTACCATAAGTCTTAACAGCACGCTCACAAATTCTGCCTCGTATCCGTTGCCTTCCGGTTCTACTATACCCTCGGGGTTGGCGTTTTCACCTTCCGTAAACTATGTAGCTACTGCTAACAATGGGGGCGATATAACACTATTTAGTACTGCAGGCTGCCAAGTAAACCAAACGAGCACAGGAGTTTCTTATCCATTACCTCTTGGTTCTCAGGAACCGGACGCAATAATCTTTTCGAATGATGCAACACTTCTTGCAACAGCGAATTATAATACGAGCGACGTAACCCTCTTTGCCGTAAATCCCCAAAATACATTGAATACCGGTACTTCTTTTTCTTTACCATCAGGTTCATTTTCTCCATCAAGTCTCGCGTTTTCTCAAAATACCTCATATCTAGCAACTGCCAATAGCAAATCAAACGACGTTACCGTATTTAAAGTATCTGCTGGAAAACTCATATCGGGTAATTCATTCAAACTTCCAGCAGGCTCTTCTGAGCCTACATCAATCAATTTCTCGCCAAACGATGCTTATCTTCTTACGGCAAATAGCAATTCAAGCGACATAACAGTGTTTAAGATGATCTCCGGAGCTTTAACTGGTGCTCTTTCATACACGTTACCTTCTGGATCCATTTCTCCGGTTTCTTTAGCTTTCGCGCCGGATGGCTCCTATCTTGCAACCGCGAATGTTATCTCGAATGACGTAACGCTTTTTAACCTAACCAATGGCGTATTGGATAGTATATCGTCCCAGTCTTTACCAGCTTCTTCTAATAGGCCACGCTCGATCGTCTTTTTGGCCACTTTAAATGGTGAACTTTTTATTGCTACAGCTAATAGTGATTCAAATGACGTAACGGTATTTCCCATCAATGGAGGCTTATTGGGCTTAGGAAAATCCTATCAACTGCCCGTGGGCTCTATTAATCCTTTGTTTGTCGCAGTATCGTCCAATGGTGCGTACTTAGCCACTGCTGATAGCGCTTCCAATAGCATTACGCTATTTAAAGTTACCAATGACACATTAGAACTAGCTACTTCTTATTCCCTACCTCCTGCATCAAGCAGCGATGTAGCTTTAACCTTTTCACCAGTTTTTTCAAATGGGGACATACTTATTGCAACAGCAAATAGCGGTTCAAACGATGTTTCAGTCTTTCCTCTTTTAGGAGCAGGAACAGGAAGTGAAGGAGGCGATGGTGGAGGTTTTAACAATGCTTATATTGGTATAATCGTTGGAACGACGGTCGGAATTCCTCTCGTTCTTGGCGGACTGACTATAGCAGGCCTAGCGGGCTTTGCTTTGTATAAGTACTCACTAAGACACAAAGGCGTTGGAAGCGTTAATTTTAGCGGTGATGAATCATCAGCCACGCTCTAAATCTATAAAAATTTCGGGAACAGCTTAAGAATATTTCAAAAGATGCTTATAGTTTGCTCAGCATAGAATTATTAGGCGAAAGCTCTTAAATCATTGTGCTCTTTTGACAATTAACAAAAGTCTACTAAAATGATGCTAGTTAATTTGATTATGACTAACTTGAAAGAATGTTTATATGAAATTTTATCGATCTAGTATTTTCTTTATGCTTGCGATTAGCTCTTGTTGCATTAGCAGTGGAATGGAAAGGCGGCGAACGCATTGGGGTGCTGCACAAACAACCTTAACCATGTTGCGGCATATGTTTCCTGGAGAAGTTAAACAGTACGGAATCTCATTTCCTGATGGTAGAGCTTACCAGACGACATCGGGTTCTCACATTGATACTCCAAATGAGGATTTTGCTACCGTAGCCTTCTTAGGAGGAGCTGAAGATGCGTCGAAATTCCGGCGAGCTTTATCAAAACATAGAAGAAAATTTGGAAGCATTGATAATCCTGCTCCATTTCTAATTGATCGAGAGGATGGCCGCCCAATTTTAGCTACGCTTGCGCAACTTGCTGCAATCGCGGGCAATTGGGATGCTCTACACGGGCTTGCTGCAGAAGGCGCGAATATGAATGCTGTCACTCATGATTTACCTGAAACCCCGCTTCAACTGTTGCAAATCCAGGCAGTGAATGCGGCAAGGGAGTGGGGCGTGGACGAAACTGCCTTGCTTTCTGAGATAGAAGCAACTTGGACACGAAATATAGAATCTGGCCAAGGAATGATTTCTCGAGTAGCCGATCGCCACCAATTGACACGAGAACGAGCACAAGAGAGCCGTCAAAGCTGTCAAACCAAGCTCTTACTGGCAACCTTGATCTTTATACTTGTAATCTGGAATATGACGCCATCAGGGTCTTAGAATATATCTCTCAAACTAAGAACAAAAGCACAAAAAGCATCAATTTTGGATCAAGCCTAATAAATACTATAGCCAAGAGAGAGCGCGGCTAATAGCGCTCTCTCTTGCATGCCAGTTTTTATCAGTTTAGTTTAGCCAAAGCCATTACATACAGTCGATCCTGTCCAAGTTCATGACCGAAAGTTTCTCTCAAAGCAGTTTTTTCTTCATAAGACAAGTTAGATAAGATTCCTAAATCAAACGACATGACCATTTCTGCCTGTTTTTGAGACGTCGTTGCATTAACAATTGACCGAGCTAGAGCCTTATCCCGTTGATCACTATTTTGAGAATTAATCGTAGCAAGAGCGTAGAGTACATCAGCATATTGAGCACCTTCGATAGCATTTAAATAATCCATCAATTGCGGCTTAATAGCTTGAGAAATATCCCCATGTTCTAACCGCCTTATTATAAAGAGCAGTTTTTCATTGAAAACCTGCTTCAAGCCAGCATTCGATTGCTTTGACAACAATTCGGCCAACAACGATTCCTGCATATCACCATTGGCAAAAACCATTGATACTTCCACAGTGAACTTTTGAGAATCATTTATTCTCTGTTTTGCTTGCAAAGCATCGATAGCGCGACAGAAAGCACTATAATTCTCATGATTCATTGGTAAAATACCCAAAGCATGCCAAAGACCATGTTCTAATAGATCGGGATCTTGAGCACGTAAAAGATCAATCATGAATTGCTGAGCGATAACAGTGTTGTCCACAGAAATCAAAGTATCTTCGCCATGCGCCCTTTGCGCGTAAGACAATACCGAATAAGCTATAGCGGTTATAAGTTTTTTCTTTTTTTCTGTTTGGGTCTCATTGTGGTAAGCATTAATGAACTCTGGAACAAGCTCGTAAGCTGACATAGCTCCTAATTTATCAAGCAGATATGAAAACTCATCTACATCACGGTGCTGCGCCAAGCTCCATAGGTAACTCACTTTTGTCCCATGGGAAATGTTCTCATCGTTGACGTAGGCTTGTATTCTGTCCTGGAATGAATCTGCAGACACTGCTCTTGTATTTTTTATATCAAACGGCGCATTTTCGCTGCGCTTAAACAAAAAGCTGTTATACGTATGCCGCGGAATTAGTTTTACGTAACGTACGGTCGGTAGTCGTACGTTAAATCCTTTCAGATAACAGTCAATTACAAAAGTATCACAACGAAATTTACCCCTGATTATACCTCTTTCGGTGATAAATCGATTTTGCGTTTGGTCGTAAACAGATCTTGAAGTATAGCTTCCTTCTCTCCATTCCTCATCAGAAGTATACTCGGGATTAAATGACATTTGGGCTTTGCCAGCAAATACTGCAGCTTGTGCTTGATAAAAGTCAACAAAACCTGAGCCATCAAGCCCGTAGACTTCTCCCCAGTAAGGACTCAATTTTTTAAAACCGCTTAACTTGTTAACTTGTAAAACAGGATGCTCATTCAAAGCTTCAATGACTGAAGGCAAACCAAACTCCATAAAACCTATATGCCCAGCAAAACTCCAAGGGGGCTGGTTTAAATCGCGCCCCAATACGTCAGCAGTACAACTTGAAGTGTACGAACAAAGAGCAGAACCGTCCGAACAATCTGACCTCGAGCCATGGGGACAGCGATAAGACGGCTTTATGACAGCACCTCTGGTAGCTACCACATAATTAGGGTCTCGATTATGAATGCATTCAGCTTTCCAAAATTCACTTCTTGCACCCCCTCTACTAATAATCTCATTGTAAACATCCGCTCTATATGCCGGAAAATCTTCGGGATATTGATCGGAGTAACTATCAAATTTTGGCCCAACCCAATGGCAGTCCTCAATTGGCTCAGTTTTTATCAATGCGTCTATTAGTTTGTCCTTACTAGATTTGTGAACATACTCAAAATGAGCATCACAACAACTATCATATTTCGTCGAGGCGTACACAACCGAATCAAACCAATCACCCGAAAATTCAGGCATAACATCAGCACATAATGACCAACATATATTTGCACTAACAACGAGCGCTATGAGGCGTATCGTGATACTTTGAATGAGCGTCATAGACAATTCCTCCTTGGTTATTTTGTCCATTAATCAAACCATCTTTACCATACCATGCAAACTTGTGAAGTCGCAGAAAGTTTAAGACTCGGTAACAATTAATTTACCTGCACCGAACTAAGCAACTGTAGGCGCTCAGCAGAGTTTTTATTAAAATAATATTTCTTCAACAAGAAAGCACTAATTAGTATAGCAGTACCTAAAGCTAAGGTGCCCCCAACACTAACCCCGATAATACAGCCAACACCACAACCATCATCATCTTGAGAACCACTATTTTGAGATGCAAGTGTTGCTATAATTATCGAGCTATTTGGAGTTTCGTCAGAAGGGCCATATGTATTAGCAATAGCAATAAACATACCGTTAGGCGAAAACGAAACTCCAAAAGGGTTGCCGGTTCCCGATGGTAAGCTGTACGAAAATGGATTAGTTAAACCACCATTCTTTGGATTGGCTGCCGTAAACAAGTTCATATCATTTGATTGGTAATTCACAACAGCCAGACAATTACCGTTAGGTGAAAACGCCAATGCATTCGGCTTATTGGAATTTGATGGTAAAACATACGAGGTCGGCTGACCAATCACCTTATCATTTACCTCAAACAAAGTTACATCATTTGAATCGTAATTTGTGGAAGCAAGATACGAGCCATCTGGCGAAAATAGAACGGCGCCCGGCTTACGAGAAGTAGAGGGCAATGGGTGCGAAGTACCATTCGTGAGTTTTCCTTCTATGACTCGAAAGACAGTCACATCATTGCTAACTAAATTAGCAGTGGCAAGCAGCGAATTATCAGGTGAAAAAGTTACCCAATACGTTTCCGATGAGCCTACTGGTAAAGCGTATGATACGCCAGGGCTCAATATTCCACCGGGTTTTACACCAAACATCGTCACGTCATTTGAAAATACGTTAGCAGTTGCAAGATATAAACCATTCGGCGAAAATGCTATCGATTGAGGATAGGTTGATCCTGAGGGCAAAGCATACGTAGCATTGACAGCTAAAGTACCACCTGGACTTACGTTAAAAACTGTTACATCGTATGAATAATAATTAGAAGTAGCAAGATATAAACCATCCGGCGAAAATGCTAATGAAGAAGGATTATTAGAATGACCTGGCAACGGATAGGTGGCACCTTCATTAATTACTCCATCATTGAATGCAAACATAGTTATTGCATTTGAATTAAGATCGGGGCTAGCAAGATATGCGCCATTGGGGGAAAATAATACCAAATTAATCCACTTAACATTGGTATGCAACGAATGCGCCTCCAAGGACGATACATCGCAGTTCTTAGACTCCAAGTTAGCCACAACAATAAACAGACTCGCTACAAAATACATCTTCATCATTATCTCCTACTCGCCTTTAAGCTTCTAAACTACCGTCATCTCCTTGATGATCCACAAGCGATTTTAAGATATCTTTTACTTTTATTTTTGTCTCCAATTACTTTAGCCATAATTTATAGAATCATTAATTGATTATCGTCTTATATTTCTCAAACTCAACCATGTAAACCCCATTTAGAAAACTCGAATTTTTTAAAGCCCTTGCTTGAGCTGCAGGTAAAATAATGCAATTATTGATATTTTGTACGTAAGTATGGTTAAATATAAAATATAAGTATTTTAAAAACTGTATCATTAGTAGGAAAACCACATGAAAAAACGTGTACTGTTAATGCTCTTATTATGCGGTAATTTTTTTAGTACGTCATTTGAGAGTAGCGCGTATACCTCTTTTTCATATGGCGCTAAAGATATATCTCATCGCAAAAGTCGTTCTTTTAAAAGATTTTTATGGCGCCAAAAACATCGGTTTCCTTTTTTTAGGCGTAGCCCTCAAGCCTCTAGTTACGTTTTTGACGTTTTAGATTACATTGAAAAGCACAACGGAAAGGCGCCGCCGGGATATGTTGGAGGCAGGGTTTTTAGTAATTATGATCGTCGGTTGCCAATAAACGCTTATTATCATGAGTATGATGTGCATCCTTTAAGGCAAGGAGTCAATCGAGGAGCTGAACGGCTTGTTAGAGGAAATGACGGCACCGCTTTTTATACACAGGATCATTATAGAACTTTTAAAAGAATAAAATAATAAGGGATATCTTATGGAATTTTTAAAACGTATAACAAGCCTTTGCCCACCATATATACACCTTATTTCCGGTAGCAACGAAAAGCTTAATCGCCTGGATGAGCTTATTAAAAAAGCAGAAGGTCAAAAGGCGCTCGTAAAGATCATTGATGGTAATAATTGTAAAACGCGTGAACAACTTTTTGAAGAATTTGAAGATGTTCTGGAGTTTCCAGACTATTTTGGTCATAATTGGCAGGCACTTGACGAGTGCTTACATGACTTAAGTTGGCTTCCAGCAATGGCATACATTCTCATTATCAAAGATTTTAATAAAGTTCTGAAAGATTCAAAAGAAGATAAAAAAATTCTCATCGATATACTTGTAAAGACCTGCAATGCGTGGGCAAGCGGACAACATTACGGTGCTCTTACAAGAAAGCCAACCCCATTTCACGTTCTTTTACATGCCACTGAGCACACGAGGGTGGAGATTCTCCTTCTTTCGGAAACTCCCCAAGTTCATGAGCTTGATTAACTATTATTGGCTTCTAGAAGTATTTTTGAGTGATATTCTTATTTATTGATATCTGAAAATGTGCTATCTTGATAGTAGCATCATTATTGCAAAAAGACCTATCAGATGGGTTTTTAACTCTTGGGGATATCAATGACAACTTTAGTACGATTTTTAAATATTGCCGTGTGTGTGCTGGCGGTAGCCTCTTCAACGCATCTTTCGGCTCAAGACCGTAAAGGGATACGCTTAAAACTTGTAGGCCAGGACGGATATTATGATCCTTATCTTGATCGACACGTTTCATGGGATGAGCATCATAGAAACGAGTATGAAAGGGCTACCCAAAAACTGGCAAAACCGGTTGAGCAGGTTGACCCTCTTTGCCGTAAGCGCTTACTTGATACTTTAGAGGCTACCGGCGCTGGTAGGATATTTGTTGGCGCCATGAAAAAAGCTTTCGGCCCTCAATGGCTTTCAAAAATCCCTGCTTTAACACTTCCTACCTCTCAAGAAAGAGCTGAGGCTGGCAGATTCAAAGGTGGCACTGGTTACATTGATTATATTGTAGCTTCTGAGCTAGAACAGCTTGGCACCGCTATTGCGTGGGGATGTGATGAGTACCGAAGACCATTTATTGCTGTGGTATACGATGTCTATATGCTAAACAAACAAGATATTCTTAAACGTGGCATAGTCCAAACATTCTTCTTACGATATACCGAAATTCCTGATGTGTGGATGCTTGCAGGTACAGGCTATCTAGGCGCTACAGCTGGGTCAGGTCTTGTGCGTGCTCAAGATTTTGAGGATGTAGTTACACTCCTTAAAGACGGCTTTGTAACTGTTAAAGGTCCTGAAGGATCACAAAATTATCCATTTGTTGAATTACATATACCCCGTTTTGCATCAAGAAATTAGGCTCTATAGATAAAGGTGCTGGCAAAGCCAGCACCTTTTTTTGTCAGCTCTTTTAAGCTATCGCTTTGCCTAAAGCTCTTGAAAATCGAATCAAGTACCAGAAAGCTACATCAAGTGATGTCTTTGTTGAATTGACTTTGCGCAGATGATCTTGATACATTTATTAGTACAAATATTAAGTTATTTTTATTTGAAAAATAGCTGATGGTAAATTTTGTGTGGGTTTTACTTTCTCCATCTTTAAAAAAGAGCTTTCAGAAAAAAGGAGAATGCAATGAAGTATTTTAAGAGTTTAGCAATGTTACTCGTTGCGACGCTAATGCCTGTGGCTGGGCATGCCGCGTTATTCACGATTCAAAATAATGGAATAAACTCCGTTCAGGTCACTCTCGATGTAGTTAATGAAATTACGGGTAATAGCCTGACGCCGCTCACCGGTACTGCTGTCCCAGGAAAGCCACCTATACAGCTTGATGCTCATGGGGGTAACTGCGCTTGGGGTGTTAGACTTTCAAAAGGAGAAGGAAGATTTGATGCATGGGGTGCAGCCACACAGGTTAACGGAACGGATGCTACCGGAACGAAGCCTGTTCAAATGTGTCACGACGGAACCATTACGTTGACCACAGCACCGGCTTCTGGACCACAGGGTGCAGTGGGTATGGTAGTATGGACTATAAACAATCCAACTTCTTACCCTTAAACGTACCAGTGCAGCGTTTTTGTGATTATGAATCTATCGGCAAGGGCAGTTTTCTGAGGCTGTATCAAAATGAAGAATTATAAGGAGAGAAAAATGAAGTTTTTAGGAAGATTACTATGGTCAATTAGTATAATGTTAACGCCGGTAACAGCTCTACAGGCAGCGGTATTGACCATTGAAAATAGAGGAATATATTCTGTTCAGATCGATCTTTCTTTAGTCGACCGCGATAACCAAATCAAAAGTGCCGGTATACTTACTGGCACAGCTCCTGCAGGAAGGATGATACGACTTGATGCGGGCAAAAATTGTGTAACAACAATCAGGCTTTCCAAGGGAGAGGGAGGACTTGATGTCCATGGTGACATTACGAAATACAATGTTAACGACGCCGATGCCAGCGGAGCAAAGCAGGTAAGAATATGTAATAATGCAACCATTACCTTAACAAATGAGCCCGTTCCAGGCGTATGTCCCGTACGGTGGACTATTCAAAATCCATCAATCCCACACTAACCATTTTGACTACAGTCTGCAAATCTTCTATTTAAACCGCCAAAGCTTCTCGTTCACAGTTTTTCTTGTGCGCAGGAAGCCAAGGCGGCTTTCATTTGATCTTTTTTTTTGCTCCAAAGCGCTTCTTTTTCCTCAACTTCTTTTAATTTGATAAAATCGAGCGAAGGTACTATGATGACTTCGTTCATCAACGAAATATACAATTCTTGAGATACCTATACCAGCAATTAGCTGAAAAATACGTCGGGTTTCATACTTAAAAAGGAGAGTATCTATGTACTTGAAAGCTACAGCATTGTGTCTTATTGGTCTTTCGTTCCTACTTACAACTCATGAAACGCGTCCATTTAAAGTGGGAAACGTAGAGGTTACCAAAGAAGGTGCAGCGATGGGGGTGGGCGCTACAGGACTGGCGATATATTTTGGAATCGCAAATCTTAATAGGGATGCAATTGGAACCGTTCGTGGCCTCGGTTTTACCCAAGAGGAAGCTAAAGGGCTTACAGTTATTTTAACCGTGCTCTTTGTATTACAAGCACTAGGTTTTCATAACATAACGTGGCCTGTATGGCTGTTAGGTATTGTAACGGTATCTAAGTTGCTTCAAGGTGGCGTTGATCCAGTTCGAAGATTGGGAAGGCGTATAGAATATGGCCATTTACCTTTAGCAATGGCAGTTATTCTTATGGGCGTTTTTGCGATTTGGCAGCAGGGCGCAGTAGTATTCAATCATAAAACCTTGTCTGATTTTATAGGTATGTTTTTAGCTACTTTTGGCACACTGAAAGCAATAAACTTTGAACACTTCATAGCTCCTTTCGTGCAGTATGACTTAATAGCGTCGTTTTTCAGTCTGTACGCCTACCTGTATCCGATTATTGAACTCGCTGTTGGGTCAGCTATCTTGAGCAATGCATATGTTGATGTAGCAACAACAGTAACAGCAGGATTAGCCGGTCTTGGTATTGTGGATGCGCTTGTTACATTGTTGAAGGGTAAGGTTGTCATTCCTAATCATTTAATCAGTTTCAGAGTAGCACCTCCTTTGCAGGTGACTGAAACGATACTGATGGCCATAGCAAGCTGGGCCAAACTATTACCTCTATTTCGTAAGATAGGTTTTTAAGTTTTTGTGACAGGTGAGGTTGATCTTTTTGGCCAACCTTACCTGTTTTTTGGCGTTTGCGGTCATATAAAAAGTGAGCTATGATAGCACTACTTATGCGACTTTTTCAAAAAGGAGCACCGTGATAAAGCATAGCATAGCTCTCATACTTAGTGCCTTATTGTGCACTTTCTTATTTTGCGCAGCCGATGGCACTAAAGAGGTGTTTCTTGCAGAATCGCCTTACTCTTTAGAAGCACATTTTAGTGCTCTTTTTTTACGGCCAACGAGTATTCTTGACTATGCTGCTGAAGCCCCACCACGTCCTTCATCACAGCGCACCAGAATATTCGATATAAATCCTGATTTTCATTTTGGTTTTGATGTAGGCTTTGATGCGGTTGTTTCAGGCACTAACACAAGTATAGCCTTTGACTGGAAGCATTTAAGGTCTGCACATTCGGCAGCCCATAATGCCTTACGTGAAAACGTGATCGGACCCCTATTTGCGATAGGCGAGTCTGACTACAAAAAAGCTCGCGGCCATGTGAATTTCAAGTTTGACGAAATTACCGTTACTGCTGGCCAATTGGTGCATTTTGGAGATTGTTTGCAAACAAATTTATTTGCCGGTGTTCGTTTTGCAAGGATCAGGCAATGCTTGCTTTCACGTTTTGCAAATACTGACAAGTCCATTGTACGTACACTTGAAGCTCCTTCTCAATTTATGGGAACTGGACTTCTTATCGGGTTTAGTTTTGCTTATAATTTCTTAAGTAATCTCTACTTTACGGGAAATGCATCAGCGGCACTTCTTGTGGGATCTATACACAATCAGACAGATTTTACTGCCATTTCACCAACAATACCTCCTGTGCAAAGTACGGCCGTACAAAAAAGGCGTTGCACCGTGCCTACTTTTGAGGATAAGATTGCTCTCGCATGGTACTTTGGCATAGGTGAGGCACGTATGAGTATTGAGGCAGGTTATTTTATTACCCTTTTTATTAATGCCCTACAGTCTATCAATATAAGCAACGATGTTATCACTTTACCTAAAGGGCCTGACGCAGCTCGCGTATTCGCCCATACTTTTCATCGAACAGCAAGCAATTTCGCTCTCAGTGGACCTTACGTGACCGTATCTCTTGCTTACTAAAACACATTAAATTTGATGAAATGGCCTACCAAAAGAGCTATCTAACTATCTTTCTGTATGAAAATGTCACAAATTCTTGATTTTTAGTAATTAAAATTGCTAACGTTAATTTAGAGTGATGTTATGGATGGTATTTTATGATAAAATATATTTTGTTTCTGGGGATCATCACCTGGTGCTTTCAAGTTCAACCTGATGACCCCAAACCGTGTCTAACGGCATACGATTGCACAGATTTAAATAATCCGTGCCCATGCTATTCTGCAAAAGAGTGCAAGCTCAGGTCAAACGAAGCTACCGATTTTCCAATATTTGAACTGAGAGACTCTGCGCGTAATTACTGCTATTGTACTCCATGGGATTTTGACAATTATAAAAAGTTGTGCGCGGCTAAGGAGTAAGAAGCTCTTATGACAGTCTTAGTAACGGGTATTGCGCTGCTCATACTTTATTTATTCGGTATGATAGTTCTTGTCACCTATAAGGGTGATACAAGTATTGCTAATTTTACCTGGGGCGGAGGCGTGCTGCTTGTAGCGGTTTATTCCTTTTTTACGCTAAGTCAGATGGGACCGCGACAGATACTGATTACTACTATGACAGTACTCTGGGCGTTGCGTTTAATTGTTTACCTCTACGTTCGCTACACTGGTAAAGATCCCCGATTTACGGCTTGGAAATGGCAAGGATTAAAGGCGCTTTTGATTAATACCGTTTGGGTGCTTGGGCAAGGCGTTATGATTGCTCTCATGAGTATTCCTGCATTAATAGTCAATACAAGCTCAGTAAATCACTTAGGACCTCTTGACGTTCTCGGAGCGGCTTTATGGTTTGTTGGCTTTCTTTATGAGGCTATGAGCGATTACCAGTTATTTACCTTCATGCATAATCCTGCCAATAAGGCCCACGTTATGCAGTCTGGTCTTTGGAGATATTCTCGTCACCCTAATTATTTTGGTGAAGTTGTTATGTGGTGGGGTATGTACCTCATTGCTTTATCGGTGCCCTATGGCTATATCGCCATCATAGCTCCGATTACTATTACCTTTCTAATCTTATTCGTAACGGGCGTTCCTATGGCTGAAAGGCCATTTTCTAAAAACCCGGAATATCAGGAATATAAGCGCAGAACGAGCGCGTTTATCCCTTGGTTTTTAAAATGAATTTCAACGAATTTTCGTTAATGCGGAGCCTTTATGCATGGCTAAGTGATCAGTTTTATCACTCTTAATTAAATACTGTGGCTCCTCCTTTGAAGCGTGAACAATGTAATTTTTAAACAGTATTTGGGATGTTATTTTTTTCTTAATGACTCCGGAAACTCGGCCAGCCTCCGAGTTCCACTCTACGTGGTCGCCGACCTTAAATTCTTTTGCCATACTCTTTACCTAGTACCTAAAAAACCTGTAATGCTATAAAGTACCTTATGCAGAGTGTGAGATGTAAGCATGACTCAAAGCAAGCAAAAAATTACCGTTTTTACCATAGGCCATTCAACGCGCTCTTTGGAGCAGTTTATTGAGCTTATAAAGCACTATGGCATTAAGCACGTTATAGACATCCGAACAATTGCTAGATCCCGCTTTAACCCGCAATTTAATGAAGAAACGCTTCCAAAATCTCTTAAATCTAAAGGGATCAGCTACACTCACATGAAAGAGCTTGGTGGTCTTCGCCATGCATCTCCCGATTCGATAAATACTGGTTGGCATAACGCTTCATTTCGCGGGTATGCTGACTACATGCAAACGGACGCATTTGCTAAAGGTATAGATCTACTTATCAAGTACGCTTTACATGATCAAATAGTGATAATGTGTGCAGAAGCTGTACCTTGGCGCTGCCACAGATCACTTATAGCAGATGCCCTTCTTGTTAGAGGCATTGATGTTGAAGATATATTCTCGCAAACCTCTGTTAAACCACACAAGCTCACACCATGGGCCCAAGTTCATGGACACACTATTACGTATCCCGAAAGTGACGAGCCTAAAAGTTAATGTTCAGTGACGCCCAAAGTGTAACGATATATTTATTTCCAAACACCTTTGGCTTGTGGTCATAACCGTATGAAATATCGAATAATAACCTGCTTGGCAGATCGTTGATAAAGAATTTATATTTGTACACGGCGTAAAAGTTACTTCTCAGGTAGTTAGCTTTTTCTGTAATGTCATCAAGGTGTGGATGAACGCGGGCTCCAAAACGAGCGCGCGCTGTATACCCTGCCTCAATGCCTTGATTTTCCCAATTGTGTTTATAGGCAAAAAACAAGTCTCCGACATTTCCAAGGGTAAAAAGATGATCTTTTTCTGTGGTATCTCTGCCATGTCTGGAAATAAAGCGAATGTATCGTGCACCGTATAAAAAGGCGCTCGTCTGTTGTGATCCGTAAAAACCGTCAAGTTGTACACCAAAGCCAACTTGGCTGTAGCCAAAATCGGTGTGCTGTAGTCTCAACAGCCTATGTGTTGGAATTCCGACTAACCCTGATATCGTCACGTCTGCTTTTTTATTGAGGATAAAATTGTGTCCTACTGTAAAAAGAATATCATCAGCTTCGGTGTCTGAAAAGGTACTTCCATTAGGCTCATGCTCTTTTATATGCGAGAACGCAAAATCAATACGAAAATAATTATGACCAAAGTCATAAATATAGGATCCCAAGCTTCCTAAAAAATTTTGACGGGTGCCATCGTGCTTTTTTCGAAATTGGTCAAAGGGCAAGATGACAGCCATATGAGGTTTTTCTTCCGTCTTTTCAAAGATGGGCTGCTTTGTAATTTGCGCGATGCGAAAGTTATATACCATCGATACTGCCAAAAGATTTGCGTGCGGCAGCGTGCTTAAAAGTATAGCACATAATATGAATTGCTTCATTAATAACCCTTTTGAGCGCACTTGTTTAATCCTAGATTTAATAAGCTAAAAGCCAACAAGCTTAAATATTGACGCCCGTAATTCCTCAATTTTGTACAAATCATAAACTAGAGTTACATTATTGTACAAAATCTCTCGCAATGGTTTATGGTTAGGTTTAGCAAAAGCCATAGCGACATATTTTACCCAGAAAGTATTCTCAAAATGATTTAATTCTGGTAATATGAGGTTAGAAATCTCATATTGCAAGGAAAAATGAGATCATGTTTAACAGATTGCTGAATTTGCCTCTTAAATCAAAGACGAGCATTTTTCTATTTGGCCCTCGAGGTACAGGTAAGACTTCATGGCTCAAGAGCCATTTGCCAGAAGCTGTCTATCTTGACCTTCTTGATTTTAATACCTACAGTTTTCTTTCCGCAAATCCTACTAGACTTGAGCAGTTTATTCCTCCGCTCTATAATGACTGGATCATTATAGATGAGGTTCAGCGTGTACCGGAGCTACTCAATGAGGTACACCGCCTCATTGAAAGCAAGAGGTATCGTTTTATACTTACAGGTTCTAGTGCTCGAAGTTTGCGGCGCAAGGGCGTAAATCTGTTAGCTGGCAGAGCTTTTAAATATCATATGCACCCTCTCACTATTCAAGAAATTGGTAACGTTTTTAACCTCACTCATTCGCTTCAGTATGGCCTCTTGCCGATGGCTGTGACTGGTGAACATCCTAAACAATATTTAGAAAATTATGTGCAGACCTACCTTCGTGAGGAAGTTATTCAGGAAGGAATTACGAGGAATATTGGTGCGTTCAATCGTTTTTTGGAAATAGCAAGTTTCTCTCAAGGAAATGTACTCACAATGACGGAAATCGGGCGCGAATTGGCCCTTAGCAGATTTACCGTCGCTAATTACTTTGCAATTCTTGAGGATTTGCTGATAGGTATCAGAATCCCGCCTTTTATGGAACGCGCCAAGCGCAGAATGGTAGCTCATGAAAAGTTTTACTTTTTCGATACGGGTGTATATCGCACCATACGTCCCATGAGGCCACTAGACACTCATGAAGAAGCTGATGGAGCAGCGTTAGAGACACTCTTTTTGCAATCTGTCAGGGCTATCAACGATTATCTGGAGCTAGGTTATGGAATATACTTTTGGAGAACTTCATCTGGAAGCGAGGTAGATTTTATTCTCTACGGTCCACGTGGCTTACATGCATTCGAAATTAAGCGATCGCCACGTGTAACAAACAAGGAACTCAGAGGATTACGCTCTTTTGGAGAAGATTACCCAAGTGCAAAGTTGCATCTGCTTTTTATGAGCGCACAAAAAGAATATCATAGCTCCATTATTGCAAGACCTTTTGAAGCTGCTTTAAAAGAGTTACCTGAACTTCTTAGGTAAGAGAGCCAACTTCAAACTCAGAATTTACCCGAGGGCAAATAATCATCTCAAACATAAAAAACGAGCGTTTATAAAAAGGCTCGTTTCACTTGTCATGATCTTGATTTGTTTTAAGTAAAATATTGACTATTTTAACATGTTTGTATTAAAGTAGAGAGTAATTGAAACAAACTAAAAATTGCTCTTTCTGCTAAAGGAGAAATCTTAATGAGCCGGCTGAGAAAGAAACACTTAATCATTTTTACTCTTTGTCTTGTGGCATCCGGTTATATTGATGGTATGGAAAAGAAGAAATATTCACCTAAGGCAACTAAGGAATTAATTATTGCTGTTGAAGGTGGGGATCTTGAGGCAGCTAAAGCAGCGTTTGAGCAGGGAGGTGACCCTAATGCCCAGTTACCAATTTTCCTGCCCGGCATGCAGGGATTGAGAGAACTCCCACGCTTTTACCTTAAATTTGGATTTAACCTTCTAGAGTACGCTATTGCGACCGGTAATTTACCAATGGCTCGCTTTCTGGCTAGACATGCGACCTTTAATCCTCACAAATTCGAAAAACTTGGGCTAGGAAACCTTTTAAATCTTGCGGTTCAATCAGGCAATCTTGACATGGTACAATGGGTACTAGGGGAAGGCGCCGAAGTACTCGCACCGAGCGGTTTTTATCGTGATAGGCCCATTGATATGGCTCTTATCTATGGTCATCCACATCTAATTAGCTATCTGAGGTCACAAGGTGCTTACATACCGGGGGGCCCTAGGGATCTAATCGCGCAAATCATTGAAGAATCCCTCCGCGTGGGAAGAACGGAAGAAAGTATCATTGAAAGCGTCGAACTTGCTCTTGAAAATGGTTATGACATCAATGCTCCTTTGCTACGTTTGTTTCGTCCCTTAGTCCTTGGTATCGAGGCTGGCCTCAATAATCTTGTTCAACTTCTCGTTGAACAAGGTGCGACACTTACTAATTCAGTAAGAAAAATTCTCAAAGACAAAAACATAAAAAGTATCTTTAATAACACTCTTCTAGATGCGATTGCGTTCGGGTATAAAGACACAGTTTTAGTTTTACTTGCAGAACTAAAGAGTAAGGAGAAGTTGAGCAATAGTGAGATACTGCTCATCCGCCGCGCTTTAAATCTTGCATCAGCGCAAGGTTTTGAAGAGATTGTCGTAGAACTTTTAGCTCATTTTAGTAATTATCTAAACAGAGAAACTATTGGCCGGTCACTCTATCTAGCCACGAGAAACGGTCATCTAAATGTGGTCCAAGATCTCTTTGAAAGTCAAAGTGGTTCGATTCAGCACAATTCTTTAGATTGGAGACCATACTTAGCAAGAGCTTTGCGTGCCGCAATCTTAAGAAGCCAAACCAACTCAGAGATTCTTAGTTTTTTTCTTACCAACGATTTTCTTTACAATTTAGGAATCCCTATTGATGCGGTTGACCAAATAAGGGATATGGTTAATGACCCCCATATTACGATGGAAAACAGACAGTACCTTGAGGAACTACTGGCGACCTTGACACGCCATCAGCGTGCAGTGGGACTTAGGGAGGCTGAGCTACTCGCACAACAAGAAACCAGTTTGATTAGAACATTACCTGAATCAGTTTTAAGTAGAGTCGTCGGCTATCTCCATTAACTTCCTAGGGCTATCTCGATCCCCGCTCTTTGGATGACTATGCGCTTGCAGTTGATTTGCTGGCATTACGATTCTGAGAATTAGCCCCAATGTTAAGCTGAAAATTCAAGTTATATAAGAAAGAATATAACGGTTAATGATTGCTCTCTGGGGATGACGCTAGACGTCATCCCCAGAGCAGATCCCTTTATAGAGCTTATTTGAACTATTTCCTAATCTGCAGATGCATTACTTAGAGGTTCTCTTTGCAAGAAATCTCTAAGAAGGAGTGTAGGATGCTTGCTGCCGCCTTTACTTAGAATGGTATTTCTATAACGCTTTCCTGTTTCTACGTTATCGATTCCTTGCTCTTTTATATACTTAAATAGATCGCGGGCATATTCTTGCGCCCAAGCGTATCCATAATAGCGTGAGCCATAAACACCAAGATGCAAGAAGGCTGATTCAAGGTGTTCATCTTGCGAAGTCTGCTTATGTGGACAGTATTTTTGTTGCATAGAAAGCATAATCGAATGGGCACTCTGACTTGCGCTACGCTTAAATAACTGAAGTGAAGTTTGGGCAAAAACAAGCTGTCGTCTTACAAAATCTATGTCATCGATCTCTTTAAGAGCGATCATTGAATCGATGATTTCATCAGGAAGACTTTCGCCTGTCTTATAGTGTTTGCTGATGCGCTTTATCATATCTTTTTCCCACATCCACTCTTCAAGCATCTGGGACGGCATCTCGACAAAGTCAATCTTGTCTTTTGTTCCAGCGAATTTTGCCATTCGCGTATTACTAAATAGTGTGTGAAGAGCATGTCCAAATTCATGGAAAAAGGTTGTAACATTATCGTGCGTCAAGAGAGAAGGACGGTCAGCCTGCGGTTTTGGAAAGTTTGCCATCACAATCCCTACACTAGGTGATGTCTTACCATCATTTTGCTTTAAAGGATGAATGACAGGTAAATGGGCAGCGTGTGAATATTTCCCTTCACGCGGAAAAAGATCAAGTATGATATATCCAAGGAAAGTGCCGTCTCCTTCGCTTGCTTCTAGAACAATTGTATCTTTATTCCAAGGCATTGAGTAATCAAGTCTTTTTAGTTGAATACCGAAAAACGACTCATAGAGCTCAAGAAGAACTTTGAGCGTGTAATCTGCCGGGAAATATTCTGCAATCTTTTGGTGATCGATATTATAATGCTTTTTTCGATAGGTATTTTTAATCAAAGTCCAGTCCCAGGGTTTAAAAATGCCTTGTTCTGTTAATGCTATCCCCTTGGGAAGATTGGCCTTGTAGATCTTAAGAAGCTCATCCATTTTCTCACGGGTTTTTATATCTAAGCGGTCAAGAAACTTTTCCACCACTTCTGGAGACTGTGCCATCTCATCCTCAAGCTCATAGTGAGCGGTGGTTTTATACCCAAATAGGTGAGAAAGCTTTTCTTGAGCCTCTCTTAAATCCTCGAGCACCTTATCGTTAACGGGCCAGGCGTGAGTAGCATATGCAGCCCACAAGGCCTTACGAGTAGCTTCTACCGTGCAATTTTGAAAGACGGGAACGGACGTTGATGAGCCGATTCCCACTTTACAGAGGCCTTCAGGCGTTCGTTCCAGACCCTTTATAAAATCTTCAGGCATGCCTGCTAGCTGGCTTTCTGTAACGCAGATATGCTTCTTTGCATCTTCATTAATATTAAGGCCAAAACTTACCTTAAGTTTGCTGATTTTTTTTCTTAGCGCTTGAGCTTGCTTTCGTATACCCTCTGGAAGCCCCATGCCGCTTTGCTTGTACGCCTTGAGGACTTCCTTGATATAATCGCTTGATTCTTCATCAAGTAACTCGTATTTTCGTGCGCCGAGTTCATATCCCTCGAGTGCTTTATAAAGCGACTCATTTTGCGTTATCGCTCCAATCTGAAACTCAATAAAGCGATCGAGCTGCGTCTTACAAATATCCCGTATCGCTTTATCTTCGCTTAGTTGCAAAAGGGCCGCTATAAGAGAGGATTCAATTTCCAAGTGGTTTGAGGCTTCATCGTATGCTTTAAAAGTATTTTTAAACGTTCTCTTACTATCTGGAAGTGCAATAATAGTGTCAAGAGCCTTTCGAGTCAGGTCTAACGCGCTATCGGTTCGTTTAATAATGTCTTTTTCTGATGTGGGAAATACCTCCATCAGATCATGGACATTTCTTACAACCCGGGGGTTTAAAGAGGGCTTTGCCCTATTACTCGAAATAAAAAAACCCGCCACTAAAATCGGAAAGGTATAAAGTAAAAGCTTACACATATTTTTCATTGTTCTTGATGTATTGTCCATGCGCTACTCGGATAAAGGTTTAAAATGATTTTCTGTATTTGACTATACCAATAGTAACTTTATTGTCAATAATTTGATAATTATATTTTAAAACTGAATATAAATATCATTATTTTACGACTCGAGTGAGTTAGCACACTATGCAAGATAAAATCGTTCTCGTCAACGCTGAGTGCATTTGTTTTGACTTTCCTATTTTATATATTTATAACTGTATAAAACAGACTACCCTTAAGGATATTTTTATGAAAAAAACGCTCGTAGGTATATTTCTATTGACTAACTTCTGGTGTTTCATCAGTTGCTCCGATGTACAAAACTTCGAGTTAAAAATAATTAATAATTTGAAAGATGAGCTTGAAGTTGTTATAGCAGATTCAGCTTCTCCGTTTAGGCGTTTGAGATGGACGGTGCCAACCGGAACCTATAAAACGAAACTGGGCGTAACTGATCTTAATAAGCCATATCTGCAATATATAAGTGTATCGCAATGCGTAAGTATGGCTGCCAAGCTTTGGTCTTTAGCTCATGGGTATGTCAAAGAGATTATTTATGAGGAAAATCTTGTCGAACTGCCAACAACATTTTCAACGTACGGTCCTCTTATTATTGAAATATCTAAAGATAATACTGGAAAGATATTTACAAGAAGATACTGGGAAAAAACAGCAGACCTATTTCAAAAGACAAATGCTCATTATGCTAAAGAGTACATTAATCTCGAAACATACGAAAAAGGACAAGAAACGCCTGACCATCGACCTATCAGATTCTTTGATGAGAATTTAGCAGAACAGTATGAAATTCTCGGCTTAAAACAGGGCAGTACAGAACAAGAAATCAAAAAAGCCTATCGAAAACTTGTACTTGAATGGCATCCTGATAAACACGAAAACAAAGCTATGGCACAACAGATGATGCAAAAAATTAATCAAGCTTACGAGGCTCTTTTGGCCTTTCGAAATCAATAGGTAAACAAGATTAGCCTTTTTGCGGTGCTATAAAAACAATCATATTTATTCGTTTTAGCCTGGTTCCATTGAAAATTCGTGCAACCATGGCTCTTTTGAAAGCTGCTCAGCAGTGACTGCTTCACTATTCCTGCCATAAAGCTGTCGTGTATCGATGTATTGAGGTATGTTGTTTTTGCGTGCACTATCACTAAAGATAATGAACTCATATCTTTTGGTCTCGTCAGTATACGTGAGTCTGTCTAGATACGGGTACTGTATTAGATAAGTACAGTGGACAAGAGGCACTTCAACGATCCCTTTAACTGTAGAGAGCAATGGAACGTAGCGAAAATCGTCTTGCATGTAGCCCCAAGAATTAACTCCTGCAAAAAAATTTGCCCACAACGAGTTATCTGATTTACGAAGAAGTGGCGCTATGATAGGAACATCTGCATCAATAAGAGATTCCAAGGTTGAAGGTTGTATAAAATTATCACAATCAGCCGTAAAATAATGAGACTTGTGCGCGATTGCCCACCGTAATGACTCATTTCTCATTTTTCCAAGCACGGACAAACGAAGAGCATTCCACTCGTGATGGCCATAATCCTGAACGTTTTCAGCAACGTCAACGTCGTTAAAGTAAATACTTTTATAGCGATGGCTAACGCGGTCAATCCATTCTCTCAAAAGTTCTTTGGTTCTATCAGTATTATTATTTGTTCGAATCCATAGGTGTGTGCGACTTGCCGGCCATGTTTGTCTTTCTATACACTGCAGGTAAAGAGGCAAACAATGCGCCTTGTCTTTAGCTAAGATTGCGATAGTTACGGTAACGCCATCAGGATCTGAATTTTCAATTGATGAAAATATTCTGGTATACATCAGTAGCGCTAAAAGAAATACGATAATCTTCATGAACACCTCGCGTGCCTTTAAAAACACATTTTGTTTACGTTGCTCAAACAGTTAAAATGTTCGCCATTTCTGACTCAATGATTTTAGATAGCGACCTGTATCCTCTAAATTCGCTGATCCAGGGTTCTTTTGAAAATGACTCGACATCATTAGAAAAACTTATATGCCCATATATAATGCGTGTATCAAGGTACTGTGGTATTGCATTGTTGCGAGCTGATTGACTGAAAATGACGTAGGGATGTCTAGTTGTTTGATCCACAAAAGACAATTTTGGTATAAATTCCCATCTAACAAGATAGGTGCCATGCACTACGGGTACCTCTATCAATCCTTTGTATTCTTGCCCGAGAAGATGATGATAGAATAGACAGTCACTATAATAGCCTTGCGCGTCTATGCATGCGTGATAATTCGAAAATAGGGTGCTTCCAGTACGCAATAACGGAGCTATTATGGGTAATTTTGGCTTTAAAAGCAGCTCAATTGTCGATGGTGCAATAAAAGCAGTACCGTCAAGTTCAAAATAATGTGATGAGCGTGCATGAGCCCAATAAGCTGCTTTCTCGTGAATATTGCCATCCACATACACCTCGTCACTGTCCCTTTGAACATAGTGGATGCCGCGGTATTGATATTTTACTTCACCAATCCACTGCTCAAATATGCGACAAGATTGCACATCGGTAGAGGGTACAGAAATGTAAAGATAGGTTTTATTTTTAGGCCAGGTCTGATTTTCTATCGTCGCTAAAAAAAGTGGCAATAGATGCGGCTTACTGTTTTGTAGAAGAGCTATCGTAACAACATCCTCTTTACAGATAGCGCGAAAGCAAATCAGAAAACTAACTATAACTAACCATAAGCGCATGCGTACCTCACTACTTCAAAAGTGCTAATTTGGAGCTTTCGTGTGCTGAATTAATAAAACACGGCTTCTGTAGCCCGTCTTTGGTACCACATAGGTAAGAATAGGGTTGCCCTTACAATTAAATGGTGGTTTTGTAAGATCCAGAGAGCGGTATTCTCCACGCTTGATATCCTGATTAAGCCACTCATCCGGATCGAGGCTGTTGGTTATAAGGCAATACTTATACTTTTTAAACATCTCAATAAGTTTTTCAACGTCCTGATTGGTTAAATGTTGCAGAACGTCCTTACAAATGAGAAGATCGGCTTGTGGTAATTCAGACTTAAGGGCATCAAACTCTTCAAAATGAATGTGATCATTTTCATAACGGGACTTATTGAGTGCCACAACACTCGGTACCACTTCTAGACCACGATACTCTATTCCTTGCCAGTCGATAAGATGAGAAAACTCCCATAAGCCACAGCCAAGATCTACGACCGATTTTATGGCGTGATCTTTTAAAAAGTTTTGCAACATGATGCGATAGCTTATTGTTGCCTCTACGGTGGATCCTTTTCCAGAGGTACTTTCTCCGTCCTTATCGATACGCCAGATTTTTTGGTCATAAATTTCAGTAAAAACGGCTGACGAATCTCTGTTTTTAAGAAAGCCTAATTGGTCATTAATGCTAGCAACCTGAGAAACGCAGCTTGCAAATTCATTAATCCAAGGTTCTCCAATCAGTGCTTGTGCATTTTCGGCGAATGTTATACGTCCCTTCGTCGAGCGTGTATCAATATACTGACGAATTCCCGTTTTCCGAGCGACGTCACTAAAAATAACGTAAGGATAACGATCACTGTTGTCATCGTAAGAAACTTTATCAAGCACAGCGTGGCGAATGAAATACGTACCATTTACGACGGGAACAGTTATAAGGCCGCGCACTTCTTGCGCTAATAGATTGGCATAAAGAGGGCAATCTTTAAAATAACCATTTTGGTCAATACACGCATGGTAATTAGAAAATAAATTGTTTCCCGTTCTCAATAAAGGGGCAACAATAGGCAATTTTGTTTTAACAAGTGTCTCAAGCGTAGATGGAGCAATAAAATGGTTGCAATCAACAACGAAGTAATGTGACTTATTATCATTAGCCCAATCAACCGATTTTTTCGAGATTTGACCAGAAGTCTTCAGCCGAATAGGGTCCCACTCGTCACGATCATAAAGGTTTGCCTTTTCCTGCTCATCAGCATAGTCAAAATGAATACCAAGATAATCGCTCTTTACTACATCGGTCCAGTCCGTAACAGTCTTTACAACGTCAATGTCTTTACAGTCTACATGTATATATAAATATGTTTGCTTTTTGGGCCAGGTTTGATTTTCTATAGAAGCAAGATGTAAGGGCAATGTATGTGGCTTATTTCTTAGTAACAGGGCCATAGTTACGGTTTCCTGTTCTTGCACCTTACAATCGCAGCAGAAAAATGTAAAAAAACAAATAAAAGAAAAGTAGATGAGATTCATTGGAAGCTCTTAATTTTGCGTATGTATCAAAGCCCTTTTATTTTGGCTAGTGATATGTATACCACACATAGGCTGTAAATGGAAGCGACCAAGTTACTGCAAATCAAAAAAATATCCTGAAATTCCTGCTTTTCATGATTTCCATTTACCGCCTTCTTAAGCTCTCGTATAAGCACGAAATACGGCGACGAGGGGAGTACCAATCGCCCTACCAAAAATAGCTCTTAGAAATCATTTAACCTTGTTCTTAGCTTCTCGCTTGAAAAGAAACCATATTGTTGCTGAAAACCCAGTAGCAGTTAGCACCACCAGGTATTGCAACCACTTTTTTAAACGGGCGTTGTTCGCAAGATCCGATGTATCAGGAAACTAGCTATACCTGTTCCTACCATCAAAAGCACAAGGGTAGCTGGCACCCCTAACGTCGTTCCTAGAATTACGCCCGGAGGTCGCAGCCATTTATTCCAAAAGAATTCATTTCGAGAGAGCTCTTGAGAAAGACCGCTGACCACAAACACTGTCATATCATTGAGATTGGAAGTAATTAATAATGTCTCGTCACCATTTTGCGCAAAAACGATTGATGTAGGCTTTATAGAGTTGGATGACAGACCATAGGTTGTCGCTCCGTTACCGCAATCTAAAGGGTGATAACCATATATAGGTAAACCCCATGTCGTGACATCGTCTGATTCTGTATTTACGGCAACAATGTGCTGACTATCTGGTGAAAAGACGATAGCACTAAGGCCCTTTGAAAGGAAAGGTTCTGCACATGGAATAGCATCAATCAATAGACCATCTTCGGTTACCTTAAAAAACGATACATCGCCTGACTTATTAGCAGTAACAATATGTTTTCCATCGGGAGAAAACGCTATAGATACGGGATTGTTCGAAGGCTCTGGCAACGCAAAAGGCGACTTATAAGTTTCACTCAAGGTGCCATCTTGATTCACCTCAAGAATTGTTATATTGTTTGATTTTTCATTAGCTATAGCAAGAAGCTCACCATTCGGTGAAAAGGTTGCATCATGTTTACCATCAGGAAAAGCTGAAAAGGTGTAATTAGAAACTTTGCTTAATTCTGCGTTGCGAGTTACGTGTAACAATGTCACTTCGTTCGAATTTTTGTAGGTAATAGCCAAATGCTTACCATCCGGAGAAAATACCGTTGAAGAGAGATCTAAAGAGGGCAGAGTGAAAGTAAAATCAGTTTGAGTCAGCAGACCATCATCATTTACCAGAAACATAGTTACAAGAGTATTACAGCTAAAGGCTAAGAACTGGCCATCCGGCGAAAATGCTAACGAGTAACTTTTAGAAGTCCCCAGAGATACAGTAGACCTGTCACTCAATGAAAGTCCCTTATCTTTTATTTTCAAGATAACGATTCTTGACCTTTTATCAATCATAGCCAAATGACGACCATTTGGACTTACCTTGAGGGAATCGCCAGCAAAATCAAAGCTTTTTGCGTGCCGCAACAAGATTGCGTTTATGGGAACGAAAACTGGCATGAGTATAAAAATATACTTTACGATGCTTTTTAACATATTTTACCTATTACAATAAGTCCAGATTTCAGTACTATATTTCGTATTTTAGATCATCAGTTATTTTTGTAAAGCGAAGAAGCATCGATTTCGCTTCTAGCTGGGCTTTCAAGTGAAATACAAGAGCTTATTAGAATACAGTCAGCCAAACTTATTATCTTTATACTTCTAAATCTTAAAACCCGAATTTATAAATATTAGAAATTATTATAATTGCTAGGTAACACTATCGTGAAATCATTAACGCTATACCTAATTGCAGTTCTTGTGTTCTGTTGGCCAAGCAAAAGAACAGGAGGCGTTAATAAGCGAGGCTCAAGGTGTTGTGCTAAAAGGCCAGGAAGCTAAAGGAGTATTTACGTCAGACGATAAGAAGTACGCTTACATTTTATATCAGGAGCTTTAACAAGCCTTAAAGGCTATGCCTGCTGATTATTGCTTGTTCTGTATTGCTTTAGCATTTTTTTGACCTTATTTACATATGCCTCACGTGTATCTTGCCAAGCCTTAATAACTCGTTCTTTTGAAGCATCGGGATTTTGTAACAAAAACTGTTGAGTAAAATTAATATAAGCCCATTCTTTTTTAGGAGGCACTTTCTCATGTTGTCTACGGGTATATTGTTGCTGCCAGAATGCGGCAAACTCTGCATATGTAGGAGGATCACCCAGCATCCAGCGGTTTTTAAGCCAGTCAATTCCGAACGCAGTAAAATGAAAATGATTGCCCACAAGTACTTTAAAAAATGCCCGAGTTTTGGCATCATTCTTGTACGCGCCATATAACATCAAGGCACTGGTTTCTAGACGATATCGCACACCTTTTTTTGCCTTCGATATGGTCGGAATTTGCTTTGGTGGTACTATTTTGCCAGTCTCTATATATGTCATAATACGATGGATCAGCTCAATTTTATTGCCGTTTGTTGGCAAACTATACGATAAGCACACATCTTTAAGCTCATTCATTTTCATATAGTGCAAAGCTTCATTTAATGCAAGTAATTCGGCTGCTGACCATAGATGCGCCTTCATATCTTCCCATTTCAGATTTTTTCGGCTTCGATTGCGAGCTATCAAATCTAGTTTTACGTCTTTAAGAATTGCTTGCAAGATATTTGCTATTTTATTCGGAGCCCTGTTCGATCAATAATTTCACGATTGTCGTGAGCACCGCAACTCTGATGAAAAAATAGCGCGAATCAAAGATGTTTGGGCGCTGGTGCAGAATAAATAATTTCCACATCTCGAATCTTGAATTTCAGCTACCTCTATAGCCCAAATTCTAAGTCGCGAGGATTGTACTATCGCTGGCTGTCCACGCTTAATCCAACTATCTGGAATCAGCCTAGAAAAAGAAAACTGATCTGCGCTTGATACAAAAGAAATCATTGACTAATATACTTATAAAATCTTATATTTAGATTATATATTTCATGAATTATATTTTCGGGCTTTCATGAGAGGCAATCATGAGGATTTTATGTTCATACCTATTTTTAATGTGTTGTATAGGCTCAGCTTCATTGTACAGTAACGCTCCTCTAGAAATTGAAATTGCAAGTAAAGATCTCGCCTTAAAAAATCAACAAGAGTTCGAAGAAAAATTAAACTCTTTAATAAGCGTCGCTAAATCCACCCTTGCAAAACCTCTGACCGAGAATAATAAAAGATACGCTTCTCAAATACACACCCAGCTATCAGTTTTGCTTGATATTTATGGGCATCGATATCCTATCGAGCCATCATTGCGTAAAGAAATCGTAAACCTACTCACTAAGCCTTCCGATACTGCGCCAACTAAAAAAGAAAGCCCTATAAAAGCAACAGAGGTATCTATACCTGCACTCGGACTTACTTATCACCCAGGCTTTAAACTTCCTTTCATAAAGCAAAGCCCTGGTCAAATACTTACCCAAACACAAGTTTATTTACAGGTTCCCGAATTGAGGAGCCGGGCATATAGTCTTATAAGATCATTAGAACAAGAACATGGCACTGAAGCTATTGCTCCTTATCTCTCATTAATACCTGATATTATACGACAAGAAGTTGCGCTCAAGGATTATGATGTATTCTACCATGGACAACATGGTGATTTCGCATTTTTATACGATGTTATTAAGGAAATACAACAGTGGCTAGCTGTTCGTCAAGAAACGAAGCACTTTGAGTATCTTCGAACTCCAGGTATGTTCCATCTCGATCAAAGCCTAAAAGAATTTCTTAAAGCAACTTTTAGCGAAGATCAAAGTGCTTTCTCTCAGGGAAGTTTTGACAAAACACACCAAGATCTTCTCCTCTCTGTTAATTTATCACTTTTTGGTAGTTCTGATGCATCTAATGAATCTTCATTTGCTTATTTCGTTGCAGGATATAATGCCTACACATCATCAACTCGTCCTCTGCTAGAGAAGCTTTTTGACCACTTTGATTTCAAGAAATCGTACCTTGACGAGTTATTAGCTCTTTCAGAAAAATTTAGAAAAGGTGCTGAAAAAGGTAACCTTCTACAAATTTTTATGCCACGAGACAAAGTAAACGACTTGGTCTACTTAAGCGGTGGTTTTGGTGGGTTACCTGTAGGAGTAAAACCTTCATACTTCCATCCATTGGATTTTCCAAGATATGCACAAGCCCACCCAATCAAGGTAAAGGATGATGCAGGCAAAATACGAACGTATAACTTAAAGACAATGGATACCAGAACCTATCTGGATTTCTACCGCAGCAATCCTCAAGCTATTAATCCTGATGATATGGATGTAATTCAAGGAAGGATTCTTCTTAATAATGATTTTCTAACGTACTCTCGCGAAGGAATAAAAATCTATTCTTACAATTTTATAACCATTAACCACGTCGAACAATACAAAAAAGAATTTAAGAGAATTATTAGCCGTATGATGCTCGACTGGCTTACCAGTCCAACTGATACTTTTCTTAAAGAACGTTACCATATTGTTCAGAAAGCTTTTAAAAAATACACACCGGCTTCAAAAGTTGGAATAACTATAACACCTAAGCAAGAAAACAAGCATCCATTGGTAAATGAGCAACAACAAGCACGGGATTTTTGGAAAAAATATTTTGCCCTTCAAAAAGCTCGCCGTAAAAAATTTCAGACACCTATACCGTCCAGAAGACCCTATGCCAAAGGTGAAAAAGATGTAATGACGGTACGTTGGGCATTAGATCAATTTTTAACAGCAAGTGATAAAAGAGAGAGACTGGATGCCTACAATGCTCTTAGAGAACTATTTAACCTTGAGCTTGCAGTTGCTCCCATTGAGATCGATACAGAATGGGTCTCAAATGAGAATCGCCAATCCCTTATACAAATTATGAAAAATAACCTAGCATTAAATGAATCCTCAGTTGAAAAGAAGGTCTATCTGCTAAATTCCATATTTGAACCGGAATGTTTCGGCGAAGATTATCTCCACTTATTTAAAAGTACTTCGGAACGCAGCACTATCTTAGATGAGATGCGGCTTATAGCTTATAATGAACTACGTAGCATGCTTCATCAATCAACCGCTCTATCAACAAACGATATAGATGAGGCATGGTTAGACCACCAAGATACTACTCTGTTTAAATACATCGTTAATACACATTTAGTACAGAGCTTAAATACATCTCCAAAACAGCAGTACTTTCTTACAGCCCTTGCTCTTGGTGACGTGTATCCATTAAGTCATCTTTTAGAGAACTCTACGTACGACTTATGTTTTTCCGAAGAACGTGAAGAGCGAATAAGATTTAACGCTTATAATCTCCTACGTCAGATGCTCAATCTTGCTGTAGCACCCTCGCCATTTCACATGGATAAAACCTGGCTTGAGAACATACACGGAAAATTAAACGATGTGTTTCATTCCACTAAAAAAGGACGGCAGTTTCTAGATTCTTTAACAGAGTCTTTTTTTGGATAGCAATTGAGCAAGAGCACTTTTAACGACTCATCTATACGTGATGTCTAAAAACGCACTTAACAGATTTATTATTCTGAGCTATCTTTTAAGCAGCCTTTTAAAAGTTCTACTTCTTCAATTGGCGTAAGATTCGAGATACCCATAAGCAAGAGAATTGACTTTACCAGAAAATTAGGCATGCGTATAGCTTCAGAAGCCTCATAGTTTTTTATCATAGAAAGCACTACATCGGATCTACCATTTTTAACAAGTTTTTGGCATGCAAATAAATCTGCCTCACGTTCGTGGTCAATTTTATGGGCAGCATGCATAGATGATTGCAAAGTGCTAAATAGCGGTATTCCTATCAAATATGAAAACCCCAATAACGATTTGCCTGCTTTAAAATGAGCAAAAGACTTATACAAAAAATAGCACGCCAAAATGGCCGCTATTAAAGACTCCGCCCTCATGAGTATAGATTCTTGTATAGCTGTAGCGTGATCATAATGAAGGTGACCCACTTCATGATAAATTGCAAAGAGTTTTTCAGCTTGAGAGTATGCTGATGTTGATTGAGATGGAAATACGATAAATCTTTGTCCCTCCTGCCTAAACGTATGAGCCCATTCACCACCGCTTTCTAAAATAATAACGTTCTCGGTAATTCCGCACTCATCTAAAACTTTTCGCGCCTCAGTCTCAACCAAAACTGAAGCCGGCCTAAGATTTCTTTCGGACATAACGCGCGCCTTGATGCTCTCTGATTCTAATATATCATTACTACCGGTGGCATAAACGCAATTGATTAATAAGATACCCATACAAAAAATCTTTAAAGCACAACTCATGCGAAACCTCAAGCTTTAAAACGAATATCAATTTGTAATACAGCTCTCATATAATACGATCTGAAAATAAAAAGTCAATATGAGTTAAATCCGAAATATCCTCAAATTACATTCAAACATGGCGGAGCATGAGTTATGCGCCCACTAAAACGGATAAAATATCTTTTAAATGCACAAAACACAAAGCCTATTTCATGAATTTGAATAAGTATATGCCATTCTCGCCCGGAGCTGTGAGAATACCGTTCTCTGTCTGGGCGTCTAAAGTTTCTTGAAAATCCAAAGAAGTCATTTTAATTAAGAGGCCTTCTTTCTTAATTGGTTGAATTCATCGTGAGTCCACCATTCGATATTTAAAACACCTGAATGGCTCTTGAGTGAATCGTCAATCGCGTTCTTAATAGTTTCTACAAATTTTGTAGTGTCTACCTTCTTAAAAAAGAAGCGCCTAACGAATGGAACATGTGGTTCGATAAAACACAAAAAACCATTTGGATATTCTTCGTAATTTGCACAACCTATCCACGTATTAAAATTTTCATTACGAATGGGTACAACCCAGCCCCAATCTTCAACAAATGGCTCATCTACAGGTATTCCTCTTTTTTCAAGTTCAAGGTGTAGAAAGTCAGCAAGACGTTTGCCAAATATTCCAGGGTTAACCATTTCCGCTTCATCTTCGTAGGCAGGAAATTGATCGGAACAAAATTCTACATAAGTCTTCATCTTAAAGCCCACTTAATATGTTAGGTCGATTTTTTGTTAAGGATAGACTAAATAACTGGCTTGCTCAATAATGGCATACCTAGATTATAGACGGCGCCATCTAGCAGTATCTCGGCCACTCATTAAGTAGCAAAAAAGCCATTTTTAGAATAATCGGCCTACCCTCATTGAGCTTTTTGAAGGAGCTCTAATATCTGCACCGTTTTTTGAAGTTCGTTCATGGTTTCTTCTTTTGTTAATTTCAAACCTAAGAGGTTATCAGAGTTCGCTTTTATTAACTCTAATAAGCCAGTTGCTATTCCTACTATTAACGCTAAAGCTCCGATACCCGTCAGTGCGTAGGTATATCTCGAATCACATTGAACCGGACGCCCTGTCAAGCGCGGAATTTGCTTATATATCAAATAAATACTTAATGGAATGAGGGCTGCGCCTCCAAATGCATTGTAGAGATTAACCTGCTCTTGCTCTTCATCTTCTAGCTCGATTTTCAAGCTTTCTATCTCTTCAAGAGCTAAAGCAGAAAGAATGCGCCGTTCCTTCTTAGCAAGTGATCCGTGCTGATACAGCAGATGACTAACAGACTCTGGGTCATGCTGCTCGACAGCTCTTTCAATGTCTTTAAGAGATATAGCAGGGCTAGAAGCCTTAAAGTGAAAACAGCCAAAGAACAGTGCCATGTATGCAAATAGCGCTATAACATTTTCATTTTTAATCATGAATGCTCCATCAAACATGCTTTAGGCCTAAGATCATACTAAACGTATGTTAACATAAATTCTAATATTGAAAAAAAATAGCACTTTAGCAATAAAAAGGTCAAGCTTGAGCAGGCCGAAAACAATTGAATGAGAAAAGACATAGAGAGCCTTGAACAAGTCATGCTTAAAGTAGCCTAATACTTTGAAATGAGGCGCCTAGAATATAAGCAATTATTCTAAAATATAGTTAAAAAATAGCTTATTTATCCATAGATAGTCAAAGAGTTTCGAACTCTGACTCGCAAGAGAAAGTTTCAAAGAGCATACTAGTGCTGTACTTGAAAACAAGCATAATCTTTACTCCAAAGAGCTCAAGGAACTGCCAGCAGCTGATCAGATTATTAAATTACCGCAGGAAATTGCGTAATGTATAGCAAAGACTCTAATTCTGCCACCCTCGGCGGAAGTTTTTTTTCTAAAGCGATCTTGCATGATTGGGATGATAAGCGTGCTTTTTAATTCTGGGAATGTATCAGTGCGATGCAACTTCAATCAATTTTGTATATCATCGAATCGATATTTGATCATTGTGAAGATGAAAGAAAAATGGGTGATGAAGAGCGCAATAAATTGGCTCGCTCCCGCAATATTGACATTATTTTGAGATTTTAGTTATTATTTTAATGTCGGTAGATAATTTAATAATAAAGGAGATAGAGCATGAAGAAAACATTACTACTGATACTTTTAGTGTCATATACCCATATAAGTAACACCAGCACGACTAAGCAAGAGTGCTCACAAGGTCAGTCCTATGATGCAGTAGCCAATGTATGCTGCGATAATAATCTTTTTAGCGCAGCAAGCAAGCGTTGTTGCCCAAGTGGATATGCTCCGACATCGAATAAAGGTGGTGGTCTTATGCTATCGCCTTGGAGTCCGAAATTTCTTCCTGATTCAGATAAGATTTGTTGTCCTTTAGGCAGCCAAGCCGTTCCTGTTGGGGGAGGGAAATATTACAAATTCGTTTGTTGTGCTAAGCGAACCGAGGATTTTCCTTGTCAAGTAAAAAAAACAAATCCTCCGGTATAAACCTGCCTATTTAAGCAAGCTTTTTCTAATAGAGGCATCCTGACAACGCTAATACAAGATTGATAGGAATAAGTGGATTGCTGTTTTCATGCATTGCAAAAAGCTTGTATAAGCTACAACTCGTTGGCGCATTAAGATAGGTTTTACCAGACTATTCGAGATCAGACCATTGGCGTTAATATCCAGCTCGAGCAACTCCAAGAGGACCAAGATAATTATTACGTTACAGCAAAATGCCTTCTGGGTTTAGCTAATCGAGCATTTGAACTTTTTACAAGTTCTGAAATTGAAGAAAAGCGACAGGTTATGAAACTTGTACTATCGAACGTCGAGATGGCCGGAAAAGCGCTCTACGACGTTCAACCGCCATTTGATATGATCCTAAAATGTTCGGATCGTCAACTATGGCGTACCTAAGAGACTTATTCAGGAACAGAGAAACAAACTAGACACATTTTCACGTGCTTTAAGAATAGCTACGTGAAACACTAACCAAAAATACCTGCTCTTTCAAAGCTTATGCTGCTACTTCATTTCTCTGAACATTTTTAAATGCTTATTTTCGTCATTCATAAACACTTTCAGTTGACTCATATTGTAGCCATATCGCTCAAAAAGACCTCGAAGCTCAAGCAAGTCTAGCTTGGGTATATTTTTTGATACGACATACACGTATACCTCTTTCCCAATTCCCTTACATCCTATTACAGATTTAATCTTTTTAAGCCACTCAAACATTGCATCTTCATCATATTGAGGAGAATAAAAGGTGAGCGGAGTTAATATAAGAGTAACTTGATCATTCATAATTTTTCTATTTAGTAGGAGGTCTAGTTTTTCCGCCGGGATAGATATTATTTACACGATCTCCATCGGGATTTACAATATCCAATGTGGACCGGCATGACCATAAGGACCGCTTGGTACCCAATAGTTGCCATCTTTATCTGGCCAACCATGCTGATCAGTTTCGGGATGAGGCTGCTTTTTCCCATCAGAATTTTTGGGAGGAATATATCCATCTTTTTCACCAGGCTTATCAGGAATGGAAAGGTCATAAAGACGGTTGAACTCTTCCTAATTTGCAGTTCTTCCTGATGCACCAAACAACTTTTTAAAAGCTCCATTTACAAAGAATTTTGAAGCTATTCCACCTAAAGTAGCGAGAACTCCCATTCCTACGGCATTCCAGCCAACAAAAGCTAAACCTTGGCCTGCTCCCCATGCAAAAAGCGGTATTATATTATGCACTAATATATCTTCTCTTGATACACAGAAATTATGATACTCCTCTACGGTAAGATCATAAGCAATATCATGAGTAACTATTTCTAAGATATGACCAACTTTAACGAACTCTAAGCAATTTTTTAAAAGTGAATGGCCTACTTTGAGCTCTTCTGCTTTTACCCACTTTCCTTCTAAAGGGAGATAAAATATGTGATCATCTGCTACAACTATTTCCTCGCCATTAACAACAACGCGAAAAAAACGTGAAGCTCCTTTATGTTCTATATGCGTAACACTTCTCTCAATACAAGAGCCCTTAAAATCAAAACAAATGACTTTATCACCTTCTTTAAGCTCTTCTATTGGTATGTAGCCATTTGAGACTTTAACTAAAGTTCCACTTAAAAACCCTTCTCCTCGAGCAACGTTTATCGCCAAGAAACATATAAGTATTAAGATTCTTTTCATGCTTTTTCTCTTTAGATATTTCTAACGTACAATCAAATCTGCTTCAGTGTAGAATGAACTTTAATAAAGTCAACGGTGTGTTTGCTTGCAAGACAGTTGCTGTTAACAAGAAAGAAAACATAAATCAGGGCTGCGGTTAGAAAATGATGAGCTTAAAATTATTGAGGTTTTTAAAGCGGCTTAAAAACCTCTACCAAGACAGTATAGATAATACCAGCCTTTAAGTGCTGGCGGCACCTAAGCGACGCATTCGGAAATAGAGAGATTAAACCAAACTTACTTTTTAAAATAGGAGATCTCTTTAATTTCTTACTCAATAAGTAATGGCAATAGTTTTGTCTTTACAATTTATATGCACCAGCCCACCATTAGGAACAACTATTTGCGGGTCTGTATGACCAAAATTCAGATTAAAAACAACAGGAAGATTAGCGTTGTAATCCTGCAAAGCTTGCTGAATTGCTTCTCTCTGATTTGTTACATAGTGCCCTCTACCTTCAGGCGGCAACATATGCATAAACTGCGTCTTTGGTAACCCAACTAAGATAGCTTTCAATCGCCTAAGTATGTTACGCTCAGCAAGTGCCGCAACAAAGCGATAAATAAATCCAGAACTTGGCAACTCTTCTGATGTCTCAATATATAAGACAATATCATCATGCTTTTCAAATTGGGGAAGATAATAGGGACTATTTACAGCAAGCTGTAAGTCCAAAACTTCTAAACAGCCTCCCCATAACCTACCCGATAGTACGCTATCATCACAATTATACCATTCCCAATTCGGAGTCCTTTCCATAGGACGCTTAATGAAAAGTTTACTTGTGTCACTCCAATCAAAATCATAATCAGTATATTCCGCGGGCTTATTTATATAACCAACTTCAGTATCAAACAAAGCCTTTTTTATAGAATTAATAGTGTAATCATGCATAGCACCTTGCATACCAAATTGCGACATAAGTGCACCGCCATAGTAAGAAATTAAGCCAAGATTCCATAATAAAACATGTATATTGGTTATATCACTATACCCTAGAAATATCTTAGGGTGAGCTAAAATAATTTTGCGATCTAAATAAGGCAAAATTCGAATACAATCACTTCCACCAGTTGTAGCAATTATTGCTTTAATTGAAGCATCTTCAAAAGCTGTATTGATGTCATCAGCACGTGCTTCTGGATTACGCGACAAATATTCTGGGCTTTTACGAGTAGTAGGCAATTCTATGGGAATAAGATTGAAAATAGTCTGCAAACGCCGAATACCAAGTTCGTAGACTTGGGGAAATAAGTAAGCACATGCTGCTGATGGAGATACAATAGCGACTTTGTCACCAGGTTGTAAACGTGATGGTATAATAAAAGAGGCACTCATAGTTACAACTTTCTATTTCTTACCTTTCTCTTAAGCTTACCACGTTCTTTTTCTATAATTTTCTGATCTTGGGCATACCAAAGCATTTCTTCGGTATTTTTAAGTTTGCGCAAAAGCAATATGTTATGACCCCAAGCGAATCTAAAGACAGGAAGATTTTCAAAAAGTGGCACAGCTTGTGCTACTTTTTCGTAAGCTAAGAAAAAAGCCTTCATTCTAAATATATTACTTCTTGAAAACCCTTCTATTCCAGGAAAAGCATTTTGTAAATCTTTGACAAGACGCTCAATGATCTGAGACCCCCAATGGCTAATCTCTTGTTTCTCTGTTATTGTTTTGCCTAAAGAGTAATGGAGTTTGATTAACTCTTTGTTTCCCCAAACAGCTGCTTTAATCTGAGACTCATAGATTTGTCTCTTCAGCGCTAATAGTATCTTAGTATAATCTTTAGCTAGAGCGAGAGTCGGCTTAGATGTAGTTTCGCTTTTTTTCTTTATGCTTTTCATTGAGTTCTCTCTACATAGTTCTTTAGCAAAAGCGATTTTGCTGGTAATTTTATCTTTTAATAATAAACAAAAAACTTCCTAGAAAGGTGATAACCGCTTTTGAATGGTCTTATCGTAATAGATCTTGCAATTACCGTCAAACCTGGATATACCCACTTTTGATCTAATAATCACTTCTTAATGAAGGATAAGCCAACGACCGTACTACTAACATATAGCGCGTATGAGCGTCGAGGAAGTACGTTCAAATTTGGCTCGCATAACTTCAAAGATGCAGATGCTTCAGCATCAGCGTCGAGCTCCTTCAAGCAGTAAGCTCATTCCTAGCCTAATGGTCCGAATGTCAGCTTCCATTTTAAGCGTCAAAGCTTACACGAAGCTTTTTCAATACTTTAAGCAAATTACACAACACACGATCAGCATAACTCATATGGCAAGGGCCATGAGGAAAACTATGTTTTTGATTTATTTTTGAGTTCTGACGTAGAAGAGAAGCGTCATATTATTAAACTTGAGAGTGGAAGCTGAGTATGTCCTCTATGACGTTCAACCGCCATTCGATGTGATCCTAAAATGTTCGGATCGTCAACTATGGCGGTACCTAAGCAACGCATTCAGGAATCGAGAAGCAAGCTTAAGGCAGTTACCAGCCTCTTTAAAAACTCTTGATACATTTTGCAGACAAAATGTCCTTTAAAAGCTTAATCTATTGACTTTTTTTCCAATTTATTGGACAATTGCTCTATGAGAGTAGTACTTAAAAAAGTTTACAAGCTTTATAAAACTCCTGAATATGGTGCTTGGCTTGAACAACAGACTTTTAAGTCCCAAGTACAGATTGCTGATCGCCTCTCTAAAATAGAATTAGAGGGACATTTCGGTAATCATAAATTTCTTGAAAATAATATTTGGGAGTTAAAGTGGGAAAATGGCAGAAGAATTTACTATGCCTATATTAGCTCTTTAGATATTTTAGTTTTACTTGGGGGAAATAAGAATGGGCAGAACAAAGACATTACACAAGCAAAAAGAATCTACAGAAAAAATGTTGAAACAGAAGATTAAAAAAAGTGCTCAATTAAAACCTTACAATCCAACTGAAGATCTTTTAGATGAGAATTTTATTGGTAAAGCAATTTTAGAGTGTTTAAAAAATAATGATCCTGAGGGTGTAATGGAAGTGCTTTCGGTATATTTAAAAACAGTTAATAAGGTTAAATCTGCCCAACAAGCAAATATTGCACGTTCAACACTTTATCATAGCATCAAAAGCAAAAATCCTACCATCAAGACATTGGCTAAGCTTGTTTCAATTCATTCATTAGAGTTTCGCACAAAGTAAGCTGTTGGCAAGAAATTCTGTTAATCGTCTTATAAAGAATGGAAAGTGCACAAATTTTGAGTATATCGAGATAGCGGGGCAAATGTACTTAAGGTGCTTTGGATCGGGAGCATAGAGGTAATGAAATTATAGGCTAAGAGAAAGTTAGCACTGGGTATCTAAGCTCAAATAGAAGTTGAAGCTTATCGAGAGCCTTATCATTCGTCTTGCCGGTCGCATTCAGTGTAGCATATTGATTACCACGAATATGAAATGCTCCCTTACGATCTCTCTAAACCCTGAATCCTTTATTAGCAAGACTAGCACGAAATCTTGTATGATCAAGCATCGTTTGCTCCCCCTCAAAAGACCAGCTGTAAAAAGCTGGCGTTACCTAAGCGATGCATTCAGGAATAAAGAAGTTAGACTAGATTTACGCTATCATGCTATTCACGTCTCGTTATATAGATTTGTTAAATAACTAATATTTTGAAGCAAAGCGATTAAGCAAGCCGTTTCATGTTCCACACAGCATACGCTTTTTCAATTTGTTGGCGAATTTGTGATGGTGGAATAAAAAGATAAGCATAGTTTTTTACCACTTCACCAGACTGACAAATGCCTTTTTGTTCCCATGCGTTGATAAGAGTTGCAATGTTAAATTCATGTGCAATGAGAAAGCCTATTATATAAAGGGCTCTCTCAACATGCGACGGATGTCGATCGGATAAACCTATTGTAATAATACTTGGCTTTTCGTCTTCTTCTTCAGAAAGAAGTATGGTTATAAAGTTTAGTATGGCACTCATTTCTCCTAACTTTAAAAGTTGTCTCAATGCGAAAAGGTCAGCTCGTTGCTCAGTTGTTCGCTCATATAACGACAGAAGCTTGTTCTTTTCGCCTTCGGGCGGGATCCAAAGGAAACCGTAACGCTTAAGCACTCTTTGAGCTTCTGGCTCGGCTAATGCTTCCACTAATATTTTTCCGATCTTTGTATGACCGAAAGAAGGGAGTGTATGTATGCCAAGCTCTAGATAATCTTTAATATCTTTTTGGTCGGATTTTACTAAAGGCTCGTTTAGGAAGCCCTGCATATCAACATCTCGAGTATCTCCGTGAACAATATGTCCGATCTCATGATAGAGGGTATACAGTCGAGAATCCAAATCAGGTGTTTTACACATGATTATATAGCTCTTCAAAGGTTTAGTGACTGCTTCACCAGCAAAGGATTTGGTTGTACTAAGGGCCCTTACTTCTTCTTGAAGACCCGCCAAACGTACGCCTTCGTCAACCAGTTTTTTCTGCATCGCTGTTGGTATTTCAACACCTTTTTCTTTAATAAGCAAATCAAGCTCAACTTCAGTTATTACTTCCTTTAGCCATGTTCTATCTATCCCATATATTGAAGAAGCTGGTACTAGTCCAAGAAGCTCTCTTAAAAAATTGTAAGGATATAATAATATGTTCGGCCTCACACTAAGGTTAGGCTGAACAAGTCCATAATTAGCTCGATAAGCAACATTTTCTAGCCAATCAAAAAACGTCAAGTCAGATTTGTCCAACTCTTTTAACAGCTCTTGTTTCCAACTCTTGTAATCTTTTCCTTCCACAGTGGGTTTTTCATTATAAACAAAGCTTCCTTTGTCAAAATCCATTACAAGGGTTATTCCACGAGGTGTTTTGCCATAACTGACTACAGTGAAGGCAAAAGATAAAATAATCGCTTGCATGATTTTTTTCACAAAGAGCTCTCAAGAGGCATGATATTCATTAAATTTTTTTACTACCTATATATTTAATATTAGTTTTATTAATGCCAAAAAGTCAATGGTGTATTTTTATAGCAAAACTTATCTCGTCAAATAGCCAATGAAAAGATCTTGAGGCTATAGGTAAAAAACTTTCTCGAAAGTCAATACCATTTTGCTTGACAGTATTGCTTATAAACGGGATTATTGAATTATATTTTACCAAATTTTTCTAGATTTATGACCTAATCAACTCTATATCTGATCAGGGTAGCTAGACTGATGCGATAAACATAAAATAGCTGTGATAGGCGTTTCTCTTCTTCTCCATGCTAGATAATGGAGAAGCTCGGTTGGTATATATTCCAAGTTTGAAAGGCTCAGATAGAGGTGATTATTCGTTGCTACCTAAGTTGCTTCATCTTTATGGGGCGCCCGAAATCCCTCTGTTGCGATTTAGCAAAGAACTCTTTACTATAGGCGGGATTTTTCGGAAGAACAAAGATTAGCGATTATTAAGGCATTATTTCGCTGGCCCAGCGTAAATCGAAATAATGCAGGAGCTGCAATCCAACTACTTTTTAAAGAGCTGGCGGTACCTAATTGACGCCTTCAGGAATAGGCAAGTAAGGCTTTTGTATATTTAAGCTGACTTTTAGTTTTACTAAAGAGAAACTTTGCTAAAGCATACTATTATGCTCTTTCTACAGTAAATTATTGACATGCTATACTACACAGTGGTATGGTATAAGCACGTGCTTAGAAATATTACCAACAACCTATTTCAGCAAAATGAAAGACAATCTTCTAAAAAAGAGACAACTCTTTTAAGAAGATTATGATGTATTTCTTGAAGAATTAGCCAAAAACCCAGATTCAGGTGATGTGATTTCTGGCACAGGTGGTGTTCGAAAGATACGATTAAAATCAGCATCCAAAAGAAACGTGGTGGGTTTAGAGTTTGCTACTTTTACTTTCAGGCAAAGGAACGAATATACCTGTTTTATATCTTTGGAAAAAATGAGCAAGAAAAGATAACAGAAGAAGAGAAGAAAATTCTTAGGGACTTAGCAAGCTATTTTGAGAGGGGTTCAGAGCGTGAGTAAATTATTCAAAGCTTTAAAAGCAGGCTTCGAAGAAGCTATTGCACACGATCAAGGAAAGTTACAGCTTCGCTCAGAATGCATAGAGATTCCAGAACCACCTGCTCAATATAAAGCTAAAGAAATAAAGAAAATAAGAGAAAAAAATAAATATTCCCAAGCTATTTTTGCAAAGGTTCTTAACGTAAGTGTTAAAACCGTACAATCATGGGAATCGGGACAACGTGTCCCGAGCCAATCAGCATTACGCCTTCTTGAAATCGTAGAAAAAGGAATTTATAATCCTCAAATTTATAGAAAATCAATTAGTTAGATGACGAATTACTGCCACAGAACAGTTGATTTATCCTAATCTCTTTCTTTACTTATTCTTTAAAGAGCTATTAAAAGCATTGTTTGCCAGCTTTATTAAGCATTGGCGGCACCTAAGCGACGCATTCAGTAAAAGAGAAATAAGAATAATCTCTGTAAGACCCAATAAACTCAAATAAAGCCTCTTTTTTACGTTAAAGAACAAATGGTTGACTTTGACTTAGCTTATTTTAGAATAAGCACAAAGTTGATTATGTATTAAAAGTGTATCAAAACTTATGAAAAATCTTCTAGCTTTTATTTATTTTTTAGCAGCAGCCTGCGCTCATGGAGAAGGCTTCTTAGCAGGAACTTTAGTTAAAACTCCAAATGGCTACACTCCTATAGAAAAACTGCAAGAGAAAGATTTAGTAATTTGCTATGACTTTCAGGGAAACTGTGTCACAAGAAGGATAACAAAGACTTTTAAGCAATCTACCTCTGATTATATCCGCTTGTGGATTAACGATGAGTTAATTGAAGTTGCTTCTGATCACAAATTTTTTCTACCTCTTGAAAATCGCTGGATCGAAGCGAAATGCGCTAACTCTAAGCATGTTTTTTTGAGTAGATGTATCGATTTAGTTCTAATTACTGCTGCTCAATATCTGACAAAACAAGCAGAAGTTTACGACATTACGGTAGAAGAGTTTCATAACTTTTGTGTTTCCAATCAAGATGTTCATGTGCACAATATATCACCTGTAGTAGCAATTGGTATCTCTTGGGCCTTTGAAGGACCTATTGTCTGGACAGCTTCTATCGGACTTGCCGGCTTAGGATGGGGAATTGGATACTTGCTTTCAAGTAATCGTCATGCGAGACCGCAAACTCACTTTAATGCCGACGAATTTGGACAAAGATTTAACAACAAAAAGCATCACGAAGAAAGCTATCACACAACAGCAGCTAGTGGAGGATCTTCTGATGACTTTGATGATGAAGATCCTTATAAAGAAGAACAACACAAAAGCAAGCAAATGAAAAAGCTTTCCGAAGGAGAAATTAAAAAATTGGAAGCTGCTGGAATTGATGTGCACACGCTTAAGCCAAATTCAAAATTTGATCTTTTCAAGAATCAGGCCGGTGAAATTTTCGTAAAACCCAAAGCAGGCAATGGTCCTGGCGACTCAACAGGCTTTAACATCAATAATTTTTAAGCTATGAAATACGAATACAAAACCCTTGTCCGTCTTAAAATTTTGAGCACGACTCTTAGCCCCGAACAAATCACCTATGAATTAGGAGTTGCTTGTGAACAATCTTGGAAGATTGGTGATAATCGAGCATCGAGTATTATTAAAGAAACAACCAATGGGTGGGTTCTTGGTTCAGGGTTTTCTCAATCAACACCCCTGGAAGAACAACTTGAGCCTTTCCTTAACCGTTTAACTACCTATTCTGCTAAAATTCGTCGATTATCTGTACACAATATTGTTGAGCTTTCTTGCATTGTCTACGCTGTGGCCCCTCCTGCTCTCTATTTTAATAAGAACGTTATCTCATCCATTGCTAAACTCGGGGCAAATTTTGACATCGATTTGTACATTTTAGCAAAATAGTATTCATCTTATCCGGGCTCTACTTCACTCCAAAACTCCGTAGAACAAGTTTAAGAAAAAGAATCATCGTTTTGCCGGCAAGCTAAATTTTAAATCAAATCCCATTGCTTGCACGATTACTGTTAAAGTACTTAAACGCGGGTTGCCGCTAGGCGATAATGTTTTATATAAACTTTCTCTACCTAAACCAGTTTTCCGCGATAGCTGCGCATAACCACCTTGAGCTAACGCAACAATTTCAAGAGCCATAAGAAGTAGTTTTTGTGATTCTTCATCTCCTTTTTTGCATTCGTCTAAAACTGAGTTTAGATAAGCAATAGCTTCTTCTGGATCCTTTAAAGATTCGACTAAGAGATCTTGATATTTTTTACTTCTTGGCGTATTTCTTACCCCTCATAATATGGTTGAATAAATAGCAAAATAGCCTTACCGCGTAGTTTACTTGGACGCAAGTTTCTATAAATTGCTAATCCAAAAGCAGAGATGGAAAGTGTCTTAATAAAAATTATTTAACTTTTGACTGAAAGATGCCAGCTGAAAGCCTTTCGAAAGCTGGCGGTACCTAAGCGACGCATTCAGGAATAGGGAAATTAAGTTTCATCTACAATATATTCAAAATTAACTTTTACCCTTCTAAAAGTTCTAAGCCGTTTAAGATCTTCTTTGCTTCATCCATTGAGGATAGATCATATATAGGATATATTAATAGTATAAGTGTTATATAAAGGAATAATCCTGTGGAAATTATAGCGTTCGAAGCAACAACAGAAAAGGGAGTCATAAAGATCCCTCAACAGTATCTTAAATCAATGACTCCTTACGTACAGGTAATTATAGTAATTGAGGAAGAAAAGAAACATAAAAAGCCTAAGGTTGAATTTAAAGCTCTCAGTATCGATACAAAAAAAGTTAAATTTAACCGAGACGAAGCAAATGAACGATAATATCGTTTTCTTTGACACGAATATACTCGTTTATCTTTACACGCAAAGTGAACCTGAAAAAAAGGATGCTATTATAAAGCTTATAGGCTTATATAAATCTCTATTCATTAGCACGCAAGTTATTAATGAGTTTATTAATGTGATGCTCAAAAAACATCAAGCATCATATGAGCAGGTAATGGCTGCCTTACAAAAAGAAATACTCGTCCAATTTAACCTTCTTACTGTTACGCAAGTTACTATCCACAAGGCTCTCACGATAGGAGATAGATATAAATACTCTTATTACGATTCTTTAATAATAGCTGCAGCGCTGGAGTGCGATGCCTCCGAATTATATTCAGAAGACATGCATGATGGACATACAATTGAGTCGCTTCAGATAACCAATCCTTTCTGAGAAAGGCTTTTTTAAGGCATAAGCTTCCATGCCAGCTGCTTTAACGAAAGCTGGCGGTACTTAAGCGACGCATTCAGGAGCAAAGAAATTAGACTTAGGTTAAGTTTGAGCGATATAAAAGGGCTTTATTGCAAGCTGCGACGTTATGAACATCTATTCTTAGAAAGCAGAAAACTAGTTTGACCATCAATAATAATACACTAAGCCGCAGGTGCAGCTGGAGCAGCATAGGGCAGCGCTGTCAAAATAGCTATTACCTTTAAATAATAGTAAATTTTCCTAAAAACTATAAGAGGAAGTCCCACAAAAATTACAATAACTGCGGCAATTACATACAGAATCGCACTAAAAATCATACTCCTTATAGCTGCATCGAACAGCAAGTAAAGACCTGCTATTATTGGCCTTTCTTCAAAAAACTTAAATAGCTGTTCTATGTCATCAACTTTAGCAACAGCATCAAGGATTGCGGTAGGAAGCCCCATAAAAATAAATATAGCTAAAGTATACTTTGCGCCTCCAATAGGAAGCGCCATTGCATGAAGAATGATACCCTCTACAGCCGTTGCACATAACAAGAATAAATCTTGCATTTTTGGCGGCATGTCTTTAAAAAAATTAGATGAGCACTCTAACCTACCATCATTATTGGCTATATCGGCCCGTTTACAAGCCTCAGGGTCAATTGTCGTAAAATGCATCAAATCTAGAGTAGGATCAGCCTCATAAGAAGACTTTTTAATACGACATTTACAACCTAGACTAACACTCAATGGCTCTTCGAAAGCCGCGATATTGAAAAAGCAAAGCGATATTGGCTTGATTGCGAAAGGTTATTATGAAAAGAAGATTTAGGGATTATCAAGAAAAACCTTACGCAGACTTAAAGGACTCAGAATTAGCTAGTGCCTATCTTAACGTAGCGCTTATGGAGGAAGATCCACGCGTCTTTTTATTTGCGTTAAAGAATGTTTATGAAGCTCAAGGCGGAGAAATGGCTGATCTTGCTCGAAAGACAAAATTGAGTCGCGAAAATCTTTATCGCATACTTTCAGAAAAAGGCAATCCCAAGCTTAGTATCGTATCTTTGCTTAATGCTATAGGATTCTCACTCGCCGTGCAACCTCGTAAAAATAAATAATCTTAGAAAGAAAGTTTTAGTTTTCTCAAAAGGAAGCACTACCATGGCTAGCGTAAACAAAGATGCTGTTGGCTTAAATTTATTTGGGTCAATCATGCTGAACTTGTCTTGGCTTAAAATTAGAGCAATTCTATAAGAAAATAATAGCCCATCTATTGACCGACGGTCGGTCGCATGCTATAAGATGTCTATTATCAATTATCAAAACAGTGGAAATTAAATATGGCTAGAATTGTAAAAAAGCCCACCGAACGAAGATCAGATATTGTGAATGCTGCTCGCTGCCTGTTACTGACAAAGGCATATGACAAAACAACCATGCAGGATGTAATGGACTATTTAGGTATTGCTAAAGGAACTATTTATCACTACTTTGAATCTAAGGAAGCACTTTTGGAAGCTGTCATAGCAAGCATCGTTGATACGCATATCGAACAAATGCAGGCCCTGATCAATGAGGCAACTGGAAATGCCTTAGTAAAAATTAAGATTCTGGTAGAAGCGAGCAATATGGCCAAAGATAACAACGTCATTTTTGATCATCTTCATCGGCCAGGCAGTCATGCCATACATATAAGTCTCCTTGCAGCAACTTTGGTAAAATTGGCTCCCTTATATGAAAAACTGATTCAACAGGGCTGCGAAGAAGGCCTTTTTCAGACAGATACCCCGCTTGAATGCGCTGAGTTTATTCTTTCTGCTATTCAGTTTCTAACTGATGTGGGGATTTACCACTGGACACAAAAAGATTTAAGTCGTAGAGCACACGCTTTCCCCAAATTAATAGAGCAGCATTTGAGAGCGCCGCCAGGTTCATTTTACTTTATGGCGACGCATATTAAACCCGCCGCTAAAAGTGATTTACAGCATACTTTAGTTGAAAGGTAATCTATCGTGTCAAATTTTGCTGTTGATATACATGAATTATATAAATCATATGGGATTTTCATGTATTAAAAGGCGTTAACATGCACGTAGAGTCTGGTACAATCTTTGCGTTACTTGGCCCAAATGGGGCGGGAAAAACAACAATGCTGCGTATTTTAATGACACTTTTAAAGCCTGATTCAGGTTCTATCTTAATAAATGGTATTGATACAATTAAACATCCAAATCAGGTTAAACAGGTAATAGGAATAGTTGGTCAGTGTGCATCAGTTGATGGCCAATTAACTGGTTTAGAAAATCTGCGAATGATCGATAGGTTGCATCATTTAAGCATAGAAGAGGCTAATAATAATGCACATAGACCAACATCAGATGATGTATTTAAGACCCTGACAAAAGCAAATGGAAGGGTAATTATGACTGTGTATAGAAACTCTATCAAAAAATTAAGCTGGTTCTTAAGTGATGCATTTGTACTTGCTAAGCGAAATTTATTACATATATCATGTGATCCTGATCAAATCTCTGGGTTACTCGTTTTACCAATTATGTACACCCTATTATTTCGTTATTTGTTTGGCGGAGCTATAGATAAGATGACATTCGCTGATGTGGGGACTGGAGATTATATTACTTATATTATGGCTCGGGCGTTTGTTATAAATATTTTATTTGCCTCAATAATCACCTGTGTAGGAGTTGCAAATGATTTGACAAAGGGTGTTGTAGATCGCTTTCGCTCACTACCAATTAGCCCGTCATCGGTGATTTTGAGTTATCTTCTTGCCAGTGGTCAGTCAATGATTATTATTGCAATAATGACTATTCTGGGACTCATTATGGGATTTCAGCCAACGACGATTCCAATCAAATGGTTAAGTGCTTTGGAAATGTTAGTACTTATGACATTAGCAATCTCATGCCTTATGATATTGATTGGTGTATCATCTAAAAATGTTGAATCAGCACAACAATTTGGCGGTCTACTCGTTTTGTCATTATCAATGATTAGCTCTGCTCTTGTTCCAACCCAGACAATGCCATCTTTTTTACGTATAATTGCACAAAATCAACCATTTACTCATGCAATTGAAGCAATACGTTCATTGCTTTCTGGAACCGATATTGGTAATCATCTTTTTATGTCTTTGATCTGGTTTATAGGTATTATCATCATTACTTTCACCTTGAGCACATATTTATTTTCTAGCTCGAGTGAATGAGAACCGGATAAAGGGCTATGAAATGTGGATATCAATACTAAAAAAAGATTTTCTCAAAAACAAAGGCATCACTTCAGCATTAGTCATTTTCATCTCAGTATCAGCATTACTTATTGCTTGTGGAACAAGCATGATCTCTGAATTATATAATTCTTTAAACTACCTATTTGCTAAATCTAATGTTCCTCATTTTCTTGTAAAGCATTCTGGAAAAATCAATCAAGCAGAGATTGAGCAGTGGTCATTGAATAATAGTCTAGTAAAGAACGAACAGACAACTGAGATGCTTAGTATCGATAGATCAAACATTTATTTAGGCTATAGCAACAGGTCTGAGTATGATAGCGTAATGAACATTGATTTTGTTAAGCAGAATTCTTCTATGGATATACTGCTTAACAAAAAAGGGCAAGTCATTCGGTTATCAAAAGGGGAAGTTGCAGTTCCACTCTATTATATGCAATTAAAAAACATGAAAATTGGCGACAGGGTTAGAGTTGCCAATAAAGATTTTGATATGAGTTTTACTGTTGTTGATTTCGTTCGAGATGCTTTGATGAACCCATCATTAGTGCATTCAAAGCGCTTCGTAGTAAATGATGATGATTTTGAAATCCTTAAAAAGAATATTGGAGAAATTGAATACTTTATCGAATTTCGCCTTGCTGATATAAGTAAGCTAAATGAATTTAGAAATGCATATCAGGCATCCAATTTGCCCCAAAATGGACCAATGCTTGATTTTAACTTGATAAAACTTTTAAATGCTTTATCAGATGGTCTTGTGGCTGCAATAATATTGCTGATAAGTATATTGCTTACTATTATTGCTGTTCTTTGCTTTAGATTTACTATTCTTACGACTCTCCAAGAGGATTATAAAGAAATTGGCGTAATGAAAGCAATTGGCATTTTGCAACAGGATATCCAAAGAATATATCTGGCCAAATATATCTTAATAGCTGCTATAGGTACAGTGCTTGGATATTTGGCCTCTTTATTTTTTAATCAGCTGTTTATGGAGAATATCATTATCTATTTAGGGATTGCGCCAAAAACTATTTTAAACCACGTAAGTCCTTTGATTGCAGTTATCATAATATTCTTGATAATAATATCCTCTTGTGGGGTGGTACTTCGAAAAATAAATAAAATATCACCCATAGAAGCCTTGCGTGGTGGAATTATCGGGGAAGCACAGAAACTCAAAAGTAATATGTCTCTGTACAAGAATAGATTATTACCTGTTGATATTTTTCTGGGAGCACAAGATGTATATCAACGATTAAGAAGCTATATGGTTTTACTCCTAATTTTTTTCTTTTGCTCATTTATGATCATTGTTCCTATAAATTTTCTTAATACTATTAAATCGCCTAATTTTATTACATACATGGGGATAGGCCGTTGTGATATCAGAATAGATTTGCAACGGACAGATAACATTCCTGAAAGATTTAATAATCTGATTACATATCTCAAAAATGACCCGGATGTTGCACAGTTTTCCCCGTTAGTTACCAGTCGGATTAAGACGATAAATGATGGTGTCCAGCAAAATATTAATGTTGAAACAGGGAATTTTTCGGGATTTCCACTAGAGTATTTGGCAGGCTCAGCTCCAAAGCATATTAATGAAATTGCTCTTTCCGTTCTTAACAGTAAAGAATTTAGAAAGCACGTTGGAGATAGCTTGCGATTAATAATCGATAAACAAGAAAAAAACATGAAGATTACCGGTATTTATCAGGATATAACTAATGGTGGGCTAACAGCAAAAGCGGTATTGCCATTTAATCATGAAACAGCGTTATGGTATATAATTAACGTAAATGTAAAACAGGGCGTTAACGTACAAAAAAAAATTGATGAGTATGCAAAAATTGCTAATCCAGCCAGGATTAGTGACTTGGCAAAATATCTATCTCAAACCTTAGGGAATACTATCAACCAATTAACGCTTTTCACAATCTCTGCTATCCTCATCGCCCTGTTTATTTCACTATTAATTACCTATTTATTTCTAAAATTGATACTTGCAAATGAATCCTCTCAAATAGCTATTATGAGAGCTATTGGTTTTACATTAAACGATATTCGACTGCAATATGTAACGAGAGTATTGCTAGTGCTTGTCCTTGGAATAATTTTCGGGACAATTATTGCTAACACAGTTGGTCAAAGCATAATTAATTTATTGTGGTCATTTTTAGGTGCTTCGAAGGTTAAATTCGTTGTATTTCCTATACAGACTTATGTTATTATCCCTCTCGTAGTAATGTTTGTTGTAGCTATTACTGCATTAATGAGCATGTTGTCCATACATAAAGCTAAATAATTGAAGTAATTCAGGAGTAATAGGATAATTTTTATGGAAAACATATTAGAAGCTAAAGCATTAAATAAATCTTACATTATAAATAACAAACACTATGACGTCCTCAAAGATATAAATTTGTACATTAAAAAAGGTGAATTTATATCGGTGATGGGTCGCTCTGGTTCTGGAAAATCTACATTACTTTACACAGTCAGTGGCATGGATAGAATGACATCCGGCAGCGTAATCTTTAATGGGCAAGATCTATCACGGCTTGCAGAAAAAGAACTTTCTAAGATACGCCTTAATAAAATGGGATTTATATTTCAGCAGTTTAATCTTTTAAAAAATCTTTCTATTTTTGATAATATTATCCTTACAGCTTACTTGAGGCGAAAAGTAAATCGCACAGAGATTAATAACCGCGCTCTTGAATTGATGAAAAAAACAGGTATTGAAGAACTTGCCGATAATGACATTACCCAGGCTTCAGGTGGTCAGCTACAACGAGTAGGAATTTGTCGGGCTCTTATCAATAATCCTGAGATTATTTTTGCAGACGAACCTACGGGGGCGTTGAATTCAACGGCTGCAGATGGAATCATGGAAATTTTAACCGAGATCAACTCGTCTGGGACGACAATTTTATTGGTGACACATGATCTTAAAGTCGCATCGAAAACAGAGCGAGTTCTTTTTGTGTTGGACGGCAACATTGTTGCCGAACAAAAGCTTGGCAAATACATAAAAGAAAATATTGATGTTAAAGTGAGAGAAGAAAAACTATCAAAATGGTTAATAGAACTGGGCTTTTAATGTGGCTTAAAAACATTGAGATTTCTTATTTTTCATAAAAATAAGAAGGATTTTGTTATTCTTATGTAACTTATGGAGATAGCGTGGTTCATCGCAAATTACAGCCTATTTTGCCCACGGGATACGAGCTCCGTGATGAAGCTCATAGTAATATACGATTCTTGCGTTCTTTATCCAGCACCATTGAGGGATCTTCTTATGCGCCTTGCACTTACGGACCTTTATCAGGCAAAGTGGACCCACAAGATTCATGAAGAATGGATTTATAACCTTTTAAAAAAGCGCCCTGATCTAACGGAAGAACGACAAAAGAAAACATGAACCTGTACGTTAGAGATTGTCTAGTTAGAAGGCTATGAGAAATTAATCGATAAGCTAACATTACCTGATCCATGCGATCGGCACATTTTAGCCGCAGCCATCGATACGAAAGCGCATTTAATTATCACTTTTAATCTGCGAGACTGTTCCCCTTAATATTACGGCTCATTATGGGGTCCAAGCGATATATCCTGATGTGTTTCTTGCATCCTTGCTAAGTAAAGATATAGATACAGTTATCCAAACAATGCGAGAAACAAGGCTCAGTTTAAAGAAGACAGCAAAAAATCCTGAATACTTAGCTACTTCCTAAAACTGTTGCTTATGTGCGCAAATACATAAACTTCATTTAATGACGCAATGCCTTAATAGGATAATATTGCATAATCAGGCTCGCTAAATGATGCCAGTTCATTAAGGTGGTGGCGGTACCTAGTTGACGCATTCAGGAATGAAAAAGTACGCTTACCTATTTTTCATAAACACAACACAATAGGCAAAAATATTTTATTTAGCATAGTTTCTAAACAAACTTAACGCCCCAACCAATATCCTAGCTTTGTAATGATTTTGTATACCTTACTTAGAGATGACATGCTTTCTCTGTAAAGAGATTCTTGCTGACGAATCCACTTAAAATCAAGCTGTTTTAATGACCATATATGAGGGCTTTTTGCAGTCTCATCTAGAAGTAGATTATAGCAACAAAGAGCTTCTTGCTCATGATAGTTTGATAACGTGCTAGAAACTTCTTGTGCTTCAAATTCATCAAGGTGAAAGTTAAGCTGCTTAATTAATTCCCTTATTGTAAGCATAGTAATATGAGTATCATTATAATATTCATACCAGGCTGCATAATAAGTTTCCTGCATCCAAAGAAAATTAATCTCGGCAAAGGAAACTGCTGGAGATTGACCCAAAAGCTCTCTAAGCAGATTGTAATTATAAAGAGCTTGTAATTCATAATCAGCAGGCTTAGAGATAACACGCTCCATTTCGCGTTGAGCAATATAGTAAAAGTGCTTTATAGATGAAAAAAGCATATTTACTTGCGCGTAAAGAGTTGTTAATCCCTCTCTCTGCCAGCTGGCCTCAACATGCATTTTCCACTGTTTGAAAGATTCTGTTGTTGCATCTTGTTGCCATATTTGCTGCGCTTTTGAAAAAACTTCATTATTGACAGCATCTTTAGATGATGCAGCAAAAGCGATGCTTGGTTTGTGTGCTTGAATGTCTTTCTTTGAATACCATTCATCAAATGCTTGATTAATATCTAGACCCTTATCCACCAAGAAACCTATCATATAGAGTGCTCTCTCAAAGTTTGAAGGATGCTCATCTTCATTGCCATACGCAGTGATATAATTTGATAAAGCATAAAGTTCAATAGTTGCTAAAATAGGATCTAACTTGCCAAGCTTCAGAAGCTTATCACATGCAAAGAGGTCTGCTTGCTGCTCATACTCTCGCGCAAGAGTTGTTTTCTTGTATTCGTAATCATTCAGAGGAAGCACCCATAATGGCAACATACTTGATACTATACTGTTAATAGTTTTTCCCAAGCGTGTTTTATTGGTAAAAGCTTTTTTTCCTATATTGATAAATTTGCTAATCTTCTCTCTCCCTTGGATAAAATCATCGCTGGATAGCAGTAAATCAATTTCTTCTAGAGAAATAGTGTTATTCCGCATTTCAGGAGTTTTATCATGCTTAAGCATGATGTGTCCGAGTTCATGGTAAAATACTTTATATTGGTGATTATGCTCATTCGCCAATCCTAAAACAATATAAAAGTTTATTCCATTACCATAGGCATTTGTTCCGCCTTTCCCTTTACGTACAGCTAAAACAATACTATCATCTAGATGAAATGCTTCTCGTGCTTCTGTCAAAATATTTTCTAAAATATCTGGTGCTAATTCATAATGATATTTTTCAAGAAATTCGTTAAGTAAAGCTTCTTTTCTTATACTTTCAATCCAAGGGTAATCTATTTCGGTAATGGTTTTAGCATTGTCCAAATGTAACATTTCTCGCAACAAATTATAGCAATAAAGAAATCTCTTTTTAAAAAAAAGATTGTTTGAATCCGCTCTAAATTCTTTTAAAGCATTTTCTATTTTTATTAAAATATCAACTATCTTGCAAGCAAATGACTCTATTTTTCTTTTTTTCCACTCCTGCTTGATTTCGTCATTCCATGTTACATAGACATGATCGTAAAGCCAATCGCTATCTATAGTGCTTAAAAAAGTTCGACCAAGCGGAAATTCACTTAGTTCGTTTAGAAGATTATAATTAAAAAGAGCTTGTCGTTTATGGGCACCTATGGGTTCATTATTAGAGTTTAAAAAATGATTAAGTGACGTTACCAATTTGTTTTTTTGCTCTTTTTTAGTATCTATCCCTTGTTTTTCCCATATCTGTTTTTTCTCTTCTTTCCATAGAGGGTATACACAGTCATTAATCCACGTATCATCTATTTGATCTAAGGTGTGTATTAAAGGAAAAGATAAACTTTCTCTTAAGAAGTTGTATGTTACTAGCACCGCTCCTTGATAAAAGCTATTATTAAGATTTTGCCGTAGAGCGCTTAAATCGTGATCAAAGCGGTAAATCAAGTCCAGAATACGGTCTTCAGGTGGCTGCTTTGACCAAAAATACTCTAGAGCTTGTTTCCAGTCACTGTAAGAAAATTTTGATGTCTCTGTATATGGTATTGTGTTTTCTGCTTTTAAGAAAGAGGGTAACGTATATAAGCCAATGGAAAACAAAAGCGCTATTCCAACTATAAATTCCTTATAATTCACTTTTTATCTCCATAAAGAATTACATTCTTTATTATACCATCAAAAATAAAAACCTGGAATCAAGAATTAGCAAAGCTTTTGTCAATCTATACACTGGAGTTTCATACACAATAATTTGAACTCGTAATTTAAGGATAAATCCTAATACAGCTTGATCTTAAGAACTGGCAGTACAAGGCGACGCTATTCAGTTTTCTTTAGCGCTTTGAGATTTATGTAATCATGTATTAATGTTTCAGTTAATTTCTGCTTTTTATATAAGCAATATTCAAGGCTATCTGCAATTGTTGACAATATATTACTTAGGCATCCAAGCTCGCTTTCTATGCTTGCTTCACGATAATATAAGTATATCCCATGACGATTTTTGATTATTTCTACAGGTTCGTTCATTAACTTGCTCCTCTTATTTAGCAATGCCAGCCTTTTAAGCGCTAGCGGCATCTGGTTGACGCATTCAGGAACAGAGTGATTGAGCCAGAATTACAAAAGGCACCATTTCTCATACATTAGATTGCTGATGCTCAACTTAAATTTAAGACTTAATATCATAACTCCAACACAGTGGGCACGTCGATCTCTTTAAAGATTATAAAAATACGCTCAAAGCCTTTTTTTATATGACTATCAATAGCTCTAAGTCTTTTAATTGCCTCTCTATAACTAGACCTGTCAAAGCCTGTTCCACTAGTTATTATTAACCACATAGCTATTGTGGTATCGTTTACAATAGATCGCAGTTCCTTTGTGCGCTTTAATTCCTTCTTTTCAATCAAGCTCCTTAAATGTTCTGGATCTTCTGGTCCATTTTTAACTTGTATACGATTAATAAAAAATACTCTGTGCTGGCTAATCCCAGATAAGCTATAATACGGGAACTTAAAAATAAAAGTTTCGTTATACGTTAAAAATCGTGCTGAATCAATTGCTATTTCATTTATAAAACTCGAAAAGTCCTCCCTAGAAAGATATAATCTCCCGGCTTGAAAACATTTCTTTAAGTAATTCGATAATTTGTGGGCAAGAAAGTGGCCTCCTCTCCTTCCGATAATAAACTTACTAACGTTTATAAGCAGAGTATATTCATTAGGAACCCAAGCGGAAATCAACTGATTCAGCTGTTTAATTCGCTTTATATCATTATTGTCGTCTTCTCTCAACTGATTGTGTGAAATCTCAAGATAAACCTGTTTATTATCAATCATCGCAGAGAAATCTGGAAATGTTTTAATTCCATTAGGCTCATACTTTTCCTCCTCTATAAGACTCCCTTCTTTATGATGCAAGTGGTTTTTAATGATTTCAAAAGCTTCAAATTCTTTTACTTTCGCTTGCGTAAACATTTTCGACATCCTGTATTTTTATGTGCGCTCTAAAAATTACTTTCAATTTCGTAAAAAAGCATTATGGAATTTAGAAGCTTTCTTACTTAAGTATCAATCTATTTAAGAGTCTTTACTAAAACATGGCATATTTAATCTATGTAAAAGCTCTTAATTGTCCAACTAGCTGTTGGACTTTTCATACACAAGATGATAGATAGAAATAAAACGTTAATAAATCTTGCAATCACCATCAAGCATCCATATACTCATCTTTATCTAATAATCACTTCTTAATGAAGGGTAATCCAATGACTGTACTACTAAAATATAGCGCATATAAGCGTTTAGAAAGTACATTCACACTTGGCTTATATAACCCGCAAGATAGACTTTGCTTGTTCGAACTACAAGCTTATTCGCATCAACCCGAATGTTAGCTTTCTCTTTAACCGCCAAAGCTTATATAAAACTTTTTTAATACTTAAATAAAGTCAATAGATGATCAGCACATATCTCTTGTAGTTAAGAGTCGTGAGGAAGACTATGTTTAAAAGAGATCCTCCGGCTAGGCCAAAGGCAATTTTGACCATTGATCAGCGTAATAAATTTGCACATTTCTTTATCTTGCTTATGACTATTGATAAGCAATTACAAAAGAAAAGCAAATCAAAAGAAATAAAGAAATCAAAAATCAAACTAAATGACGAGACAAGCTTCACCACTAGGCGAACCTTGTTTTTCTTACTAGCTTATTTATCTTTAAGTAGTCAAAGAGCTCCCCAACCCTGCACTTGTGAGAGAATGCTTTAAAGAGTGCATTGTATTTGAAACGAAGCTAAGAAACATCTGACGAATGGACACCATCTTTCACTTTCTATGCTATCGATGAAAACTGCCACCAGTAATGGCAGAATTAGAAAGTAGCCTAAGCATCGCATTACCTAACCTAATTACGCAGCAGTTGCTGCGCAATTGATTAAGATTTATCCTTAGCTGAATGATTCGCAAAGAGAGGAATCGATAAAGTAATTTATGATAGATACTGTCGTTTTAATACTGAGCCAAGATATGTATCATATCAGTGAGCCTGATAAGTTTGTACCATCTGCTCGATGGATTGGCAATCCATCGCCAGCTCTTCATGGTATTTGCTCTAAGCAAAACCCCACTAAAAAAGAGCTGTTAAGTCGCATATATAAGCCACGCCTTCTCTTTCATATCACTATAACAAGGAAAGCAAACAAGAAATAACACTTAAAATTGAGCTTTCATTACCCAAACTAGTTTTTGGCAATAACTTCAATGAGCTCATGCGTAAAGACTTTACCTCAATACTACAAAAGCTAGTTTATGTGCTCAAAGAAATGGGAGTCATAGTAACCGAAGAAGTGCTCACGAAGGCGCCTGTTTCCGCTATTCATTATTCTAAGAATATTCCCTTAACTGACGGTTCTTTACCTTACCATTTCATTAACAAAGCCAAAGAAGCCAATCTTAAGTTGTCACTAGATACTAATCAAACAGATTATAGCGATGGTCATAGCTATAAATGGCATTGTAATTCCTATGAAGTTGTCTTTTACGACAAGATCAAAGACCTTGAAATGGCTAAAAAGAGTAGTAAGCGTGCATTAGAAAAGGACAGTGATGTACAGCTCAATCTTTTCGAAGCTTTGCGTAAAAGAAAGAAGTTTGAAGTTTTACGCATAGAAGTTCGGCTTAATAAGCGCCAGAAAATGAAGCAGCTTTTTAAAGATCTTGAGATTATATCAAACCTCACTTTGAAGAGTTTGTTCAAGCCGGCTATCTCCAAAAAAGTTTTATTACATTACCTTGATGAGTTAGAAAGGAAAAGGCCGGCTTTGCTTGATTATAGAACATCAAGTGATCAAGCACTCTTAGCTGCTTTAGTTATTAATAACTCCAAGCTGAATCCGAAAGCTGTCCTTCAAATGTTCGGCCTAAAAAAAGCTTTAGAAACAGTTACAGCTCGTGAGCTGAGAATTATCTTTGCTAAACATCATTCAAGAAGCTGGAATCGCCTTATAGCTGACGTTCAGAAGCTAAAGCTCCCTATAGCACAACGTTCTTTGACAGTTCTAAGGGATTTGATCAAAACTAAGCCCTTAAGATTACCAATCTTGCGTTAATGTAACTTTTATATTACACTTATAGCATGAGCTTGATAAAAATTATTATTTACTCTACAAACACAGGCAAAGAGCCTTATTCCGAGTGGGAAGATGGACTTGATAAGATGGCAGTAGCTATCGTTAAAAACAGATTAGACCGGATTCGCCTTGGTAATTTTGGTGATGCTAAAATGATCAAGGAAGGAGAGGGAATTTGGGAACTGCGCATCGATTTTGGTCCAGGCTATAGGATTTATTTTGGAAAGAAGGGAAAAAAAATCATTATCTTATTAGTGGGTGGTGAAAAAAGGAGTCAAAGCCGCGATATTGAAAAAGCAAAGCGGTATTGGCTTGACTGCGAGGGGTTATTATGAAAAGAAGATTTAGGGATTATCAAGAAAAACTTTACGAAGACTTAAAAGACTCAGAATTAGCTAGCGCCTATCTTAACGTAGCGCTTATGGACGAAGATCCACGCATCTTTTTACTTGCATTAAAGAATGTTTATGAGGCTCAAGGTGGAGAAATGGCTGATCTTGCTCGAAAGACAAAATTAAGTCGCGAAAATCTTTATCGCATTCTTTCGGAAAAAGGCAATCCCAAGCTCACGAGTATCGTATCTTTGCTTAATGCTGTAGGATTCTCTCTTGCCGTGCAACCTCGTAAGAAATAACCTTTGTAAGATAAACCATAAGCGTCAAAAAACAGATTTTAGTTTTTAAATTATTTACAGAATAAGTTATCAAGATAGTTGTTAACCTCTTTCAACCCACTTACTAAGGATGAAGGCAAAAGCTTTTTAGCAGCTTCTCGGCTCATGCCAGCTTTACTTATTCCTTCAAAATGTAAATGTTCTAGGTAGGACACATAGAAAGCATTTTTCAATTCTGGGTCGGCAATTCTAAAGAAACGATCAGCTATTTTGAAGTATTTTTTTAATAACTCAAAATTGCTCGAATCAATTGCTTTTTGTGTAGCGTTAGCAAAGCGAGACATTTCGAGATGGCATAATCCAGCAATTGTTTTATCTTGGAGCTCATGTTGTAATTCAGGGAATTCATGAGATAGCAATTCGAAAAAATCTCTACAAGTCATCTTTTATACCTTTTCATAGTAGGCAGTCTTAAGTTCATTTTATTGCTTGATGAATTTTAACACAAAAGTTCAAGATGGCTTAGAAAGCCCAAGGTCGTTTATAATTGAAAGAAGGATGGGATTATTAAGTTCATGGTAGCAATATGCTTCAAAGTATTCTTTAATAAGTGTTATTTCTTGAGGATCCCATGCCAGCCATTCAGCCTTGATAAAGAGCAACTTTAAGACAACAAAGAAGAGTTATTCTTGAAGCGAAGCCATTCTGGGATGCTAACTCAAGCACACGAGGCAAAAGTCGAGCTAAATTAGATTTTGATCCAGATGTGGTCATCCCATCTTTCAGGAAAACTGAAACATCCCAATAATTAAGCGATTTTAGATCTAGAGCATTCAGATTATCTAGCGTATCCTGGTCAATGCAGCATGGACAGACATTTTCGATAAGAATTTGTGGATAGATACTAAAAATCAGATAAGCTTTTTCAAAATCAAAATACAGCATGATTTTTGGTCTTTGGCGTTTATTGACATTAAGATTTAAGATGTAGCGCTTTACTTGAAAATATCAAGCTCAAAACAGAAATAAAAGAGACTAAATATGAAAGCCATACTTATCGCTCGCGTGAGCACAGAAGAACAAAAAGAAGCAGGTAATTCTTTACCAGCTCAAATTTCACGCCTTAAAAGCTATTGTGAAAGTAGAGATTTTGAGGTTATACGTACTTGTAGCTTTGATGAAAGTGCTTACTCTAATGACCGTTCTGAGTTTGACCGTATTATTGATTTTATCTTAAAGCAAAAAGAAAGGGTTGCTGTCTGCGCTGATAAAGTTGATAGGCTTTCGCGTAATGTCTTTGATAAACGCATCTCTGTTTTATATGAAAAAGCACTGAGCGATGAAATAGAACTGCATTTTGTATCGGATGGTCAGGTTATTAATAGCCGTATATCAGCCGTTGAGAAGTTTCAGTTTAGTATTAGCTTAGGCCTTGCCAAGTATTATTCTGATGCCATAAGCGATAACGTTAAAGCGTGCCCACGAACAAAAGCTACGTAAAGGTGAATGGCTTGCTAAAGCGCCTTATGGTTATAGAAATGTAAAGAATGCGAATGGCAATACTGACATTATCATTGACGATTATGCTTCTCAAATCGTTAAAAAGACGTTTGAATTGTATGCGACTGGCTCTTATTCAATGGAATTGCTCTGTAAAAAGCTTAAGAATGATTATGGCCTTGAGTGGCCAAAAGGCTATTTAGGTAAACTCCTTGATAATCCTTTTTACTACGGCGTTATGGTCATCAAAGGGAAGGAATATCCTCATCGATACCCAACTGTTATTACCCAAGCTCTTTTTGAGGAAGTACAGAGCATCAAAGAGGGATTTAAGAAACAGCCTTTTAAGTACGCAGGTAAGCCATACGTCTATCGAGGTCTTTTACGTTGTGGCCACTGCGGATTAGCCATAACACCGGAAAAGCATAAAGGATTCGTATATTACCATTGCACGCAGTATAAAGGTAAGCACGGAGCAAAATGGCTTCGGGAAGAGGAAATCACGCGCCAATTAGTAAAGTTTTTAGGAATCTTCAAATACCAGAGTACATCCTAACAGAAATTACTCATACGCTCGATACTCTTCATAAGGATAAAATAGATTTTCATAACAAAGAGTTCGATAAGCTTACTACTGAACAGAAAACACTTACTAAGATGATTGATAATCTTTATATAGATAAACTCAAGGGGAGAATTACTGAGAGCGACTATGACAGATTTTACCAGTCTCTTAAAGATCAAAGCATTGATATTACTATTAGACTTGAGCAACTTCAAGAGGCTGAAGATAACTACTACCTTACAGCAAAATGCCTTCTGGGTTTGGCTAATCGAGCATTATGAATTTTTACGAGTTCTGAAGTTGAAGAAAAACGGCAGGTTATGAAACTTGTACTATCGAACGTCAGGATAGAAGCTGGAAAAGTGCTCTACGACGTTCAATCACCATTTGATTTCATCCTAAAATGTTCGGATCGTCAACTATGGCGGGGCTAACGAGACTCGAACTCGCGACCTTCCGCGTGACAGGCGGACGCTCTAACCAACTGAGCTATAGCCCCTTAAGAAATTTTTGGCTTGCCATACAAGGCCTCGGCGTAGTATGGCTCCCCGGGCTGGATTCGAACCAGCGACCTCCGATTAACAGTCGGGCGCTCTACCACTGAGCTACCGAGGAAAACAGAATTCTTCTGGTGGGCGGTGCAGGACTCGAACCTGCGACCCCCAGTTTGTAAGACTGATGCTCTACCAGCTGAGCTAACCGCCCAGACTCTTGTATCTAACCATAAAGTATATCTAATTTGTTGCTAACAGTCTAATGAAAGAACCCTAAAAAGTCAAAAAAAACATCGCTTAAAAAAGGGTATACTAAGGAAGATCCAGCATCTCATTTTACCTGAAAGGACACTGTATGTCTCGCCTCGCGACGTATCTTAAAAACCTCTTGCTAGTCGTTCTTCTGATATCATTTATACGACCTCTTATAAGAGGCATATGGGGACAGTATAGCAGCCTTGTGGAGCATAAAACCAAAATTGGGGTTGTGGAGATAGACGGAACTATTGCTAATGGCTCAGCCTACGTACCACATTTAAGAAATTTCTTTAAGGACCCTGAAATTAAAGGACTCGTACTTAAAATAGATTCACCCGGGGGTTCGTCAGGTTCTGCTCAAGCTGTTTTTCAAGAAATTAGCGATCTTAAAAAGCAGTACAATAAACCAATCATAGCCTTCTGCGAAAATATATGTACATCTGCAGCATACTATATAGCTTGCGCCACAGACTACATCATTACCCAGCCGTCAACGCTTGTCGGCAATATCGGGGTCTACCTTGCCTATCCTAACTTTCAAGATCTTCTTAAACAGTTACAGGTAAAATACACTGTCATCGAGACCGGAGACTATAAAACGGGAGGCCTCTACTTTAAAGACCTTACACCGGCTCAACAAGCCATGTACCAATCAATCACCGATGACACTTATAAGCAGTTTGTCTACGACGTGTCGCAGCGACGCCCTAAAGTTGCCTCCAAAGACCCTAAAGAATGGGCGGATGGGAAGACATTCACAGGAAAACAGGGCTTAGAAATCGGACTTGTCGATGATCTTGGAGCCCAGGCCCTACTTGAAAAAGCTCTACGTGATCGCATCGCAGTAGAGGGCGATATTGAATGGGTACATATACCAAAGCCAAGCATGTTTTCAAAATTATTTGGCACAGAAGAAAATAATAACGGAGAGACATTTATGGCCGCGATTGGTAGTAAACTTATGAATACTTTTTTTGCCCTAAAGCCAGTGCAATTATAACGCCAAAGCTACTTCTTCTTGGCATTATTTTGAGCACCAGCACCGTATTCAGCTCCCCGAGCTAGAACCAGGCAATAAGGAATTTCTCTAAAATTAACGAGCGGCGACAGAACTAAGACCTGCTGAAAGTGCTCTTCGCTAAAATCTTTAATGCTGCCCAGACCAAACCCCTTGGGAAAGACTTTTCCCTGGCCACTAGAAAGCACAAGGTTCCCCTTTTTAACTCGTTTTTGCAAGGCTCCTTCATGTTCAGAAAGATGGGGTAACTGTAGTCTTGTTTTCATATAATCAAGTGTACCACAGCCCTCATTCATACCCTCATCATATGAGCCTTCACATAAGGCTGCAACCTTGCAGCTTGGGTCAGTAATAAGAACAATACGGCTATATGATGGGTATACTTCACTTACGCGACCTAAAAGGCAATTTTTATACACTGCGACCATGTTTGTTGTGATGCCACGATTGTGTCCCGCATCGATAAGAAAAAAGTGGGAGTGTGGCGAAAATTGCTTTAAAATAACTTGAGCAATAACACCATTATCATACGTATATCTCTTTTTAAACTCAACCAATTCGTCAATATTTCGATACGCATCCAAGAGGCTCGTAAGCTCTATATTTTCCTTGATGATTTCCTCACGTTCTCTCGAGTACCGCTCACACAAGCTTGTAAGATCTTTATGGCTCTTAAAAAAGAAACATGCCTTATCGACGCAATCAACGCAGTAGTGCTGAAGAGCAATAAAAGGGTATACCATGCGCGAAAGTAAAGAATCAACAGTACCAATTTTAACCTGCGCCCCCCAAGAAAAGGCATAAAGAGAAGCCGCTATAAGAAACACTCGGATAAAATGGGTAGCCAGAATTTTCATTTTAAAAGTCTTAACTAAATGAGCCTTACTATGAGTAGCATACTGACTTATTTTTCCACTTGCAAACATGCTCGTTTCCCTTGCTTCTTTTTTTAGTATACTTTTCGACAATGAAGATCTGCTTCAAGAAAAAATTTGATTTAAGAAAATTCTTTCTCTGGGTACTCAAAATTTGCTAAAGTACTACTATAGATAAATAACACAAAATCACGAGGCAAATTATTACAAACATAAAGAATAGATTTTAGTTAGGATTATAGTTTACTAAAAAGGTGCTTATGGTCCGTAAAGACAATCCCAAATTTATTATTCTGGATACAAATGTTTTTGTAGAAAACCCCGAAGCTCTCTTAGGATTTGAAAACGATCAGATAGTAATACCGATCGTTGTCCTTGAAGAGCTTGACCGCCTAAAAACTGAGTCTTCATTTAGAGGAAGGAATGCGCGAGAAGCTATACGCGCGCTTGACGCTCTTCGGAGTGAGGGTTCTTTAAAAGATGGGGTGCGCTTAAGTAATGGAAGCGTGGTAAAAGTTACTTTACCGCCTTCGGACCACTTCTTCCAAAAAGAGATTCTGGAAAGGACTGCGGACAATGAGATACTCAACATAGCAAAGTCCATGCAAGAACAGGGCGCAACGGTAGAGCTTATTTCAAAAGACATTAACTTGCGCGTGAAAGCGGACGCTTTAGGTATTCCAGCGCATGACTACAGAGCAAATCTCGTAAATGAAGCAACTATTTATCGCGGTTGGCGAATACTCGAAACTTCAGCTTTCCAACTAAAAAAAGAAAACCCTGAGATTTTGCTAGAAACGCATAAGGAGCATCCGTTCACCGTTAATGAGTTTGCCCTCGTACAAAGTATGCACAATGCGTTCAACGCTCGAGCATTCATATACAAAGGTGGAGACCGGTTTCAAGCAGTGCAAGTACCTGATCTTAAATGGTCTTTACAGCCACGAAATATTCAACAAAGAATCGCTCTTGATCTCCTTTTTGATGAGACTATTAAGCTCATAACACTCGTAGGCTCGGCTGGTACAGGTAAAACCTTTTTAGCACTCGTAGCTGCGTTACACGAGGTGTTAGTGCATGAAAATTATGAAAAGGTACTGATTACAAGACCTGTCATTCCGTTAGGCCCTGACATTGGGTACTTACCAGGCGATGTACGCGAAAAACTCTTTACCTGGATGCAACCCATATACGACAACATGGACTTCATAGTACACGCCTCCCATACCACTCAAAAGCACCTCGGGCTCTATAAAGAAGAACAAGCCGATAGAAGCAAATACAAAAAAAGAAAGCTATCAAGAGAAGCTAATTTACCTACGCTTGATGAACTCATAGCAAGACACAAAATAAGCCTTGAAGCAATCACCTATATGCGCGGTAGATCCATACCGTATCAGTTTATAATCATCGATGAAGCTCAAAATTTAACGCCACACGAAGTAAAAACTCTCATTAGCCGCGTTGGTGAAGGAAGCAAAGTCGTATTAACTGGTGACCCATATCAGATTGACGCACCACACTTAGACTTTAGCAACAACGGACTCGTAATTACAACCGAGCGCTTTAAAGGTCAATCCATATTTGGAACAGTGTTTCTGGAAACAACGGAACGAAGCGAACTCAGTAGACTTGCAGCAACACTTTTATAGCATGAAATAGTGAGCACGAGAGCTTTTTGACAGAACTCTCGTGCTCGTCTTCACCTGAACGAATAAAACTATACTTTTTCTTTTACATGTGCCATAAAAAAAAAGAATAATTAACAGAATTGTTTATTATTCGGAGGCACATCTATGAACAAGTTCGCATTCTATTTCGTCTCATTATTTTGCTTTGGTTCTACACAACTTAACTTTGCTAGTGATTACCTATTAAGAGCGTATGATTGGGTCAAAGATTATGCACAAGCAAGTGCTCTTTGCCAACAACATTGGCAACTGCTTGGCGAGAACGACAGTTTTTGTTCGCACACGTTTGAAAAATATCTTTATGCAATTACTTTTCCATTCACACTTCCGGAATTCAGCCTCGAGGCTTTAGTTCTAGAAAGTCAAGGAGAATTAATAGGCCTTTGTATTTATCAGGTGACTCCAAAAGGCCTTTCGGCTGAGAATATGAACTTCATGGAAATGAGCTACATAATAATTGATACAAAATATCAAAGACAGGGATATGCTTCAGCGTTATTTGATGGGGTTAAAGCTGATCTTTTAGAACAAGGCTGCAAAACCGTTTTTGCGAGGGTGCAAGAAACAAATATACCAGCTATCGCATGGCACACAAAACAAGGCTTTGTAGATGTTGAAGAAGAATCTAATGACGGCCTAGAACAAACTCACTACCTTCACGCTAAAAGCTATGGATATAGGTTCATGAAGTTAGTGCTTGCGCCAAAATCCAAAAGCCGCCATAAATCCCTCGATTCTGAAACATTGCTATCTTTGAAAACTCAGCTTCGAATGCGAGCTGAAGTGGATAAGATAACACTTGATCGACAAACTCGTATTATTAAACATGCTTCCGTGCTCTTTCATCCTCTCATTGAGGTAAATGGGCTCAATTGTGCTCAATTTTTTAAAATGGCACGTTATTACATAAATGCTTCAAGTGATGCAAACAAAACAATGGCGTATATTGTGTATTTGATGAGGCATCCTTTGAACGACGAAGAGGAAGCAACTTTTGCTGAAATTTTTGGACTTATCGATATATACATCAATCTCGTCAACGAGTTTCGCAAACAGAATAAAGAACTCTCGTTTGATGAGGCTTTAAAAATGGCTGACGCCGCTTACCACAAAGATAAAAAGTCCCTAGAATCAGAGGGCATCTTGTTATAGCGGTGGCCATGATAAACATCTAAGGCTAGCTACAAAAAATGCGCGAAAAATTCGATAAACCATTGCTTCTCAATAGACAAATTGCTAGTACTATTCTATATCTGAATATTTTACATGAATATTTTTGAAAGGTGATCGATGAAAAAAATCTTACTTTGTTCACTTAGTGTACTAGTGCTTACGGGTGCAATATGTGATTCCGTATTTGCAAACCAAGACTCCACCTCTGCTAAACCCGGTTCAAAAGCTTTATGTAAAGGTGAAACTTGCGTCTATGAACGATCAAGCAATGACTCGCTTGAAAAAATGGTTTACGAAACCGCAACAAAAGATCCAAAATTCTTATCTTGGTTGGTTGCGCGCGGCCATGCAGCTCTTATTAAAACACTTCTCGAGCATGGCTTTAAGCCATCAAAAGAAAACCTAGTTCATCTAGCAGCAATTAACAATAGAGTTGATGTGCTTAAAGTGCTCAAAGACGCAGCATTTGACATTGACTTGAAAGATGAAGACGACCTAAAACCAATCCATAAAGCAGCGCAGCACGGTGCTGTTGAGGCTATGCAATGGCTCATTGCTAACGGTGTAGACATTGACACTCTCGTACGAGAAGGCTTGGAACGAGTATCCCCAGTCTACTTAGCCGCTGAAAACCATGAATGGGATACTGTTCGATGGCTTCTAGAAAACGGCGCTAGTCCATACGTTATAAAAGACGGCTATTCATTGTTAGACCTTGCCGTTAGGAACGACAGACCTGATATCGTTGAGTTGGCACTCAAAAAAGGCGCCATTTGGAGCAATGATACACTTGAAATAGCAGTCTACCAAAATATAGTACCGATCGCAAAAATTCTTCTTTCCCATGAAGCTAATTCTAGCATAACTCCCGGTGGGCTTAACACCGCTTTTAGCGACGCGGTACATCACGGCAATCTTGAGATGGCAGCGCTACTTCTTGACCATGGAGCAAATGTAGATACCATAGACGCTTCAGGCTTTACATCCCTTTATTGGGCTATTTTTAATGACCAAACCGAAATGGTTGAGCTTCTTATTAAGCATAATGCAAACGTTAATCTAGCAACAGTTTACAGCGCGCCGCTTTCACACGCAAAATCTAGAGGCAACGAGGCGATTATTGATTTATTAAAAAAACACGGTGCTGTTGAAGTTCCGTGGGGGAAAAAATCGTCTGGAGATCGAAAGCCGCAAAATTAATATTTCTTGAGACACATTAGAAGGGAAAGGGCATACCTGTCCTCTTTTTATGCTTACAGCTCTTCTATAAAGTGCCTGAATGCGTAAGCTGCCAAGAAGGCGCCAAGAAACGCTCCACCTACGTATAATCCTACGTCATTCCATACAACTGGAATCCCCTTTAGTAAGCTGAAAAATGCTGCACCAAGGGCTACAGCCGGGTTAAAGAGCCCGCCTGAGATAGGACCTCCTAGCATTGAAAGAGCCGGAATGGTAAATCCTATGGCAAAGCCAAAAATCTGGTTGCCGCGATACTTGTCCGATGTGGCCATGGTAAGAACGATGAGAGCAAAAACAAACGACAGAAGAACTTCCACAAGAAAGGCTTGCCAGAAGCTTACACCAACAGAAGGGGCAGGAATAACTACGTGACCCTTAAGAAACGATGTTGTCAGAAAAGCAAGAAAGCCACCAAGTACTTGAGCAATTATGTAACTTGGCACTAAGTCCCAACGTAACCGGCCTCTTAGCGCAATTGCAAATGAAAGCATCGGGTTATAATGTGAACCTGAAACATTGCTACCAATGTATATCCACGCCATAAGCATTGACGCTATAGCAAAAGGATTTGCTGTCGCAGCAATGGTAAGAATAAAAAAGAACGTACCTAAAAACTCCATTATTTGTCGTTTCATAGACTTCACCTTGCGTAAGAAAATATCGATGCACTAGTGCATACTAACACCAACACTGTCAAAGCGCAATGCAAAAACTGACAAACTTCTTAAGTTCTGGGAAGCATACGCCTACGCGGCGAGCGCAAGGGCAGACGCCCTTGACCCAGGCTTTATGACCTTGACCCACACCCTTATTAAACTTTTTACGTAGATTTAATATACCAGAAAGGGGTTCCCTTTCTGGTATATGTGCTAATGAGATAGACCGGAAAATCCGGTCTATCTCATACACAATAAATATGTAACATGCAAAACAAGCAACAGGTGCAGGACAATGTCCTGCCGCTCGCCGCGTAGGCGCCTATTTCTCTTTGCCTTACTTTTTAGGGACTTTATCTAGAATGCAGCACTAGAATTTAACGCCTAAGGCAATTTCGACCCCATGCTTTTCAAGCCCAAGGCCGATGCTATTTGAAAACGCTATAGTATCTTGCGTCGTAATTTTAAGGTGCTTATCATTTTCTTTGAAAGCAACATGCAGCTTAATTTTGCCGGGCGTGAGTAATGCTTTGAGTTGTTCAAGAAACGGCATATCCATAAGCGCAGGAAGCTTTAGGGTGAGAGATTCTATGCAATACCCATCACGTAGTACAAGATCTAGTGGAATGAGCGATTGAGCTTTAATTTTACATACATCAGACGAACTTGTATCAACAACACCCTCTATTAAAAACACGCTATAGTCGCGAAGCCAACCAGAGACTTTCTCATAAAGGCGCGGGAATATAACAATCTCAGCTGTAGCTGATTTGTCTTGACACTGCACAAATGCCATCGGCTCACCTTTTTTAGTCGTAAGAAGGCGGCTTGACTTTAAAAGCCCGCAAGCAAGAATCCGGCTTTCGGGAGAAAGACCGGCGTTAAAAGGCTGCATGGAAAACCAAGACAAATAGCGTGCGTAACTATCAAGAGGATGCGCCGTTAAAAAGACACCAAGTACCTCTTTTTCACGCTCGAGCTTGATACGCTCTGGCCATTCATCCTGTAACGCAAATTCATACACGTCTTCAACAACTTGCTCATTAGACGAGAAAGAAACATCAAAAAGCCCCATTTGGCCCGTTGCTAAAGCCTTCTTTTTTTCAATTGCTCTATCAATTATTTTAGGCAGCTCATCATATTTTTGCGAACGATGTCCCGGCAAGGTATCGCATGCGCCCGATGCAATAAGACTTTCGATCACCCGCTTATTGCAACTACGCATATCGATGCGTGAACAAAAATCGAGCATGTGCTTAAATTTTCCTGCTCGAGCACGTTCTTGAAGAATAGTATCTAAAGCTGCACCGCCCACATTTTTTATGCCCTGAAGACCGAATAAAATAGCACCATCGATAACATCAAACTCTGTGCCAGATGCATTAATATCAGGAGGTAAAATGCGAATGCTATCAGTCTTTGCTTCTTCTAAATACGTCGCCATCTTATCCCCATCGGATGACTCCAATGATATAAGGCATGCCATAAATTCTGCAGTATAGCGGGCCTTTAGATATGCTGTTTGATAGGCTATCAGAGCATATGCAGCTGAGTGTGATTTATTAAAACCATAACCCGCAAAATACGCCATAAGTTCAAAAAGTTGCTCAGCTTTTTCTGTATCAAAACCAGCTTTTTGTGCACCATGTACAAATGTCGCCTTTTGCTTTGCCATCTCCTCAGCTTTTTTCTTGCCCATGGCTCTCCGGAGAATATCTGCCTCTCCAAGACTGTAGCCTCCAATGAGCGAAGCAATTTTCATAACCTGCTCTTGGTAAACAATGACGCCATAGGTGTCTTTTAAAAGAGGCTCAAGCTCCGGAAAAATATATGTAATAGGCTGGCGCCCATGCTTTCGCTCTATAAAATCATCAACCATGCCTGAACCAAGAGGTCCGGGCCGATATAAAGCGTTAACAGCGATAATATCCTCAAACGTGTGTGGTTTTAGCCTACGTAACACATCGCGAATACCTTCAGATTCTAACTGAAACACGCCCGAGGTATCACCTTTACATAAAAGTTGATACGTTAAAACATCATCCAATGGTAGACGAGCCATATCAATGGTAATGTTCCAATTTTTTTCAATAAGCGCTACTGCACGCTGAATGAGCGTTAAGTTTTTAAGACCGAGAAAATCCATCTTAAGAAAACCAAGACTCTCAAGCTCAGTCATTGCGTATTGCGTCACTAAATCAGTTGTACGAGGAGGCACGTAGACAGGCAAAACGTCACAAATAGGGTCAGGTGAAATAACGATGCCTGCTGCATGCTTAGAAGCATGGCGGGTTAATCCTTCAAGCCTAAAAGCGAGATCAAACATTTTTGCAACTTGCGGGTTGCTTTCGACAAGCTTTTTAAGTTGGGGTTCACTTTCAAGAGCTTCTTTAAGTGTTACCTTGAGCTGATCCGGTATTAAATCAGTCAAAGCATTAGAGTCTTCAAAAGGAATACCGAGTGCTCGAGCGACGTCCTTTATAACGCCCTTTGCCATCATGGTACCGAACGTAATAATTTGACAAACTTTGTCAGCCCCATATTTTTGACGCACATACTGTATAACGCGGTCTCTACCTTCAATGCAAAAATCGATATCGATATCAGGCATACTCACGCGTTCAGGATTAAGAAAGCGCTCAAAGAGCAGGTTATACTTAAGCGGATCAATATCAGTTATTTGTAATGCCCAGGCAACCAAAGAACCAGCTACCGAGCCACGACCTGGGCCCACTGGTATATTGTTAGTTTTTGCCCACTGTATGAAATCGCTCACTACTAAAAAATACCCTATATACCCCATTGTCGCTATGAGATCACACTCAAGATATAAACGATCCCAGTAGGCTTGAGCCTCTACATGCGAAATACGCTCATGAGCTATAAGACTTTCGAGGCCTTGAACACACAAAGCTTTAAAATAAGAGCCCTCTGTATGCTCTTTTGGAATTTCAAATTGGGGGAAAAAAAGCTTACCCGATTCAAATTCAAAATTACACCGGTCCGCAATAGCACCACTCGTCCATAAAGCCTCTTCATGGCCAGGAAAAGCCTCAAGCATCTCTTCCATAGAACGCAGATGTACCCGACACTCTCCAAACGTAAAACGATCGGGGTCAGAGATTTTATGATGCGTTTGAATTGCAAGCATCACCTCATGAGCTTCCCTATCTTCAGCAGAAACATAATGACAGTCACCGGTCGCTACAACAGCCACACCCTTGTCTTTACTTAATTGCCAGATACTATCGTTGAGTATCTGTTGTTCTTTTTGGTCTTCGGGTTGTACCTCTAAATAAAAACGTTCAGGACCAAAAACACGCAAATACCAATCGGTCCATTTATGGGCTTCTTCGTGATATCCTTGCATGAGCAATGTCGGTATATGCCCCCCAAGACAGGCAGAGGTTACGATAAGGCCTTTAGAATGAGCTTCAAGCATCTTATAATCGATACGAGGCTTAAAATAAAAACCATCTGTATACGCAAAGGCAATAAGCTTACACAGATTTTTATAACCTTCAGCATTTTCTACAAGAACTATAAGGTGATAATACTTATTAGATGAATCTTTTATACGAGCATCTTCAGTAAGATAAGCCTCCATACCCAAAACAGGCTTTATTCCAGCTTTCTTGCAGTGTTGAAAAAACTTAACAGCTCCAAAAATATTACCGTGGTCGCTCATAGCAAGCGCTTTGAATTTATGCTGCAATCCAAAAGCTACAAGCTTCTCCACGCTGATAGCTCCATCAAGAAGCGAATAGTCAGTGTGAACATGTAAATGGGTAAAGTGGCTTTGCATAGAAGCTTTTGTAAAATGGTTATAGCGATACCAGAAATTCTCTCAAAACTATCGAATTGATAGACGTTTTGAACTAAGCCTCAAGTCTTAAACCTTCAGGTATGTTTAGCTTACCATATTTCTCATAGCTTGCACATTTGGACAACAAAGGTTTCTTATAAAAGCGTAGCCTCTAAAACTATGACATTATTGCCCTCTATCGAGAGCGTATAGGATACACCATTATGGGGCACAATGCGAGTGCTCGCATAAATGGGAACGTTGATTTGACGCACTGCACGTCCTTTTCCAGCAAAGATCGGACCAGACTGAACGGTAATATTTTTATGACCAATAACCTTACTGGTTTTGATGTCGTAGGATGGAGACTGCTCAAAGTCATAGACCGTATACCCGTACCGATCTTTTTCGAGCACCGCTAGGTCAGGCAGAGATACTTTTAAAGAGTCTCCATTTTGAAGCGTAAAAATGCTGGGTGGCAAAGTTAATTGCTTGGGGCTGAATTGCTCGCTGCTTACAGTTCCTGACCTCCAAGACGCTTCTCCTTGAGACACAGTATATTCTTTTTGAGCCAAAGGCTTGAAATGAATGGTTTGAGCTATGATTGCGGTACCGTCGATTGTGCCACCCGTTTTATTTACTATGGAAAACTCACGCGCATAAAGCGTAGAACCTAGAATATAAAATGTAAGGGCTATATATTTTTTCATGACTTCTTCCTTTATCGATCCCATTCTCTACCTTAAACTATACCATATTATATTTCTAATTTTCAATAATATATTTTTAAGGTATTAAAAATTTTTCTCTCTTGGGGTACGCGAATTTTTTTAATTTTTAATAATGTACAAATTTTGCATATAAAAAAATATTGAATTTCTTATTAAGTAAAAGTTATTATATAAAGAACGGGTTAGTTCTAAGTTATGCCCGGTTAAAAGAAGATAGAGAAAACTCTTAAAAAGAGAGACGAAAACGATGAAAAAAGTATATAAAAAAATCGCACAGTACCTATTCTTAATACTCTGTGCTCTTAACGCTCGAATCGCACTATCTCAAGTAGAGGAACAACAATATATACGTAGTGGTCCTACTGGTACTTTTATTGTTCCTGAGCCTACAAGCAGGGATTGTAAAGAGCACGAAAGATGTGTCACTGAGGACGGACAGGCGGGAATTTGCGATCAAACCTATTGTGGAGTTGGACTAAAGTGTTTTATATGTCGACCTGGAACGGGACCAGGATCTACATAAAACTAAAAGGGGGGATTCATGAAGAAGCTATTCATAGTTTTATTATGTGCATTGATGGTTAATGCATTGGAGATAAAAGCGGAGCGTGTAATATATCCCCCACGCAAATGCGAGTACGAAGGCCAACTATGTACTCGCTGGGATGGACGAACAGGCTGGTGTCGCACAAGCTACGATATTAAGGGCTTTCCAAGCATATATTGTGAAACTATGGAAACTGATTCCTTCGGCTTTCCAGACCGAGGATATTTCTGGCCACAAGAACGGTGCTGATAGGTCACAGAACATTTTGAAGTTGTTCACGTATTTTTTCAAGCGCTACTTTACTCTCAATGGCAAAGTTTGCAATGTCGGCTCGTGCCGCCTTTGACGCGATAGTATTAATTTCCCGCGATATTTCCTGAAGCGTGAATTCGAGCTTCTTACCTTTTTCATAGCCTTCTGCATCAAGCACTTTAAAAAAATGTTCTATATGAGCTTCACAACGTACAAGCTCTTCGCTCATTTCACCACGATTCAGTTGAAGCTGCAAAAGCTGCAACTGAGCATCTCTGACATCGCTACTAGCATCCTGAAGTACTTCTTCAACCTGGCGCATTGCCTCCTGTTTACGTTCTTGAGCAACAATAGCCGCTTTTTCTTTTATTATTTTGACATGCGATTTAACTTCCTGAAGATGAGCTCTGATATCTTCTTCAAGAAGAGCACCTTCTTTTAAGCGTGTGACCGTAAGCTGTCGCGCGAGCTCATCAATTATACCAAGCACTTGCCCACTTGTCTCCTCGCAAGCCAAGAGGTCAGGCACCTCAAAAATATGCGGCAAATGAATAAGCTCGGTTAATGAAAGAGTACCGGGTAATTCATAACGTTCTTGAATTGCCTTTAAAGCTTCAACATAGCCAGAAATAACTTGATAAGAAGGCGTAATATCAGCTTTAAGAGCCTGTGGATTATTAACATGCACCGTTACATACAAAGTACCACGTGACAATGAGGCCTTAAGCCGCTTTACTATTTCAGTCTCAAGATGAGTTAACGCATAGGGCAATTTACAATTTACCTCAATAAAACGAGCATTGAGCGATTTTAGCGTGCACGTAAGGTGAAGAGGTAAACAGTCGCCCGAAGTAATTGAAACTGTCGCATTACTAAAGCCAGTCATGCTTAATAACATGTATATATCCTTACTATTATTTAATCACATCTTTTTTTGCATGCGGTAAAGGCTTTTTCTGGCAAGGCTCGCCCAAAAGCTCTTTTAAAGCTTCATTGTGCTTAATCTCATTATCAAGAACTTCAATCAAAGAATTAGTTTTTACTATAAGGTCTTGTGATAGGGCAATGACATCTTGAGCGACAGGAGCTATTTTTTGAAAAAGGGGGGCATAGCAGGGCTCGTTTACAAGCTCCTTAATAGTATCTGTAATCTTTAAGGCACTTTTAATTTCTGGTACTAAGCTTTTAAACTGCTTTATTTGTTCATGCGCTTCCTTAAAAGCTTTACGTACTTTGCTTCTACTCTTTCGCAGTTTTGGGTCTTTAGCCGCCTTAGAGACATTTCCTTGATGCTTTTTTAAAGCAGTAAATGGCACTAAAAGAGAAGGATTTGATACGGTAATTTCTATACTCGTTTCTTTTTCTACTTTCGTCTGTACAGGCGCCGCATTGGAGCAATTATTTTCGTTGGCTTGCGTAAGCGCGGTTCCGTTAACCATGGTCAAAAAACCAAATAGCAATGGCAAGTACTTATATTTCATAGTAATCCTCGTAAACATGTTCTTTTTTGCAAAGATACTTTTTTCTTCTAGTTTAAGAGAATTACTCGTTAAGAGCAAACGGAGGTGAGCTTATTGGCTTGCATTTTTAACATGCCATTGGTAGAGTACGTGAGATCTTCATATATAAGGGCAATGCGTTTTAGATTAAAACCCTGCACTGGGTAAGACCGGATTCCATCTTAACAATGGAGAAATTTCTCATGAAGCACTTACTCTGTAGCCTGTTACTTTTCATGACCCCCATTTTTGTAGAAGGCTTAGTTTTTACGGTAACCAACACCGCCGATTATGGCGATGGCTCATTCCGTCAAGCCATTCATAAAGCTAATCAAAACCCAGGATCCTCCATCACTTTCAACATTGAGGGAAAAGGTCCACATACCATTAAGCCGTTAAGCCAGTTACCGATCATCTTAAGCGCGCGCACAATTATTGATGGCACAACCCAGCAAGGTTTTACAAAAGGTCCTCAGCTCATCCTCAATGGTGATAACTCCCCTGCCGAAATCGGCTTAATAGTCGTTGGCAATGCTTGCATCATAAAAGGACTTACAGTTCAGCATTTTAAAAACGCGGGAATTCTAATCCTAGGGCCACAAGGAAATACCACTATCTCAGGATGTTACGTGGGAACCGACGAGTCAGGATCCGCACCTGCAAGCAACGGTTATGGTATCAGGATACTTGGCTCTTCCAACAACACTATAGGGGGGCAAACAACCAATGAACGAAATATTATTGCGGGCAATAAACAGAGTGGAATAGATATACAGACCGCGGGAAGGGATATTAGTAATAATAGTATCAAGGGAAACTATATTGGCATCGCTGCAAACGGACAACTAGAAGTCCCTAACAAAACCGCGGGAATAACGCTCGGCTCAAACGATGGATCATATGTCAAAAATACCATCATTGGCGGAACTACCTCAGAAAGCAACATGATTAACCATGATAATGGTATTTTCATTGGAACCAATGCTATAAACAATACTATTGACGGTAATTTTATAGGCACCGAACGATTCGAAACCCCAAAAAACGTCACTGAATCTAGTGAACTTGGCAGCGTTTCTTCTTCTGAACTCAATAGTCAAACTCTTTTGGATGAAGTCGTTGAGCATCACTCAAATCTTACAAATACAGATACTTTTGCAGAATTAACTCCTTCAGCATCAACGATCATACCAGATAAGCCGGGTACCGAGCAACCACAAGAAAAAGAGGCCAAAGCGCCAACATCATTAATTGTTACAATAAGCCAAGTGGCTGAAACACCGTTGTGCCCAACGGGATCAACGCAACTTATTGCTGACGTTTCAGGTGCTGTAAGTAATTTGCTTAAGTTTGAATGGTCGGATGGTCTTACAGAAATTGTTCCAACCCCACATAGGCGGCTTGTTAATCATTGGGAAAGTGTTTATTACGTAAAAGTGACAGATCCAGAAGCTCAACAAACTGCTTATGCGGAATGGTGCACTATCGATGCACGATCACCACAGTTCGCATGGTTAAAAGCTTTGCCATCCCCAACACTCGCAGGAACTATACTCAATCTCGAGATAACCGAAGGTACAGCACCATTTACCATTACGTGGACTGATGGCTTTTCCCAAACTGTGCATGGTAAGCGTATAGAGCGTCTTGTGGCTCCCGAATTCTCGACGGATTATTTAGCTGAAATAGTAGATGTCAATGGCTGCAAAACTGTTGCAGGTCCTGTGAATGTCTCTGTGCTTCCTCTGACAGCTAGTCTTACAGCAAACAAGCCACAGATTTGCCAAGGTCAATTTGTTGACTTGAAAGTAACCTTTAATTCATCAACTGCCGTAAAGATACGATGGTCAGATAACTATACTCAAGAACACATTACGACTTCGCCCATAATACGAAAAATGAAACCACTAAAAACGACACCGTATTGGGTGGAGATAGAAAATCAAAACGGTCATAAGGTAAAGCAATCACTTCGCGTAATTGTGCATCCCGCAGTCAAGGGAATCATTACCCGAAAACCATCAAAAGTCTGCTCTGGCGAGTGTACTCCTATAGATTTTGCAATACAGGGAGGCACTCCTCCTTTTAAGGTTAAATGGTCTGACGCTCCTGTTTATCACGCGTTTACACATCTATTTGGAAGACAACTAAAACATAGCGTTTGCCCATTTAAAACGACACCTTATAGTTTTACAGTTATAGATGCAAACCAGTGCGTGAGCGCACCAGTAGCAACCACAGTTACCGTCGCAAAAATTGCTAAGGCAATTAAAAAGAAATAGCAGAAAAACGGGTTGAGGCCCTACTAGTACGGTCCTAAAATATCACTAAGAGTTTCAGGATTAGGTAAATAGTGTCTTCCACGTTCCAGCCAATCATAAAGGCTACGTATACCACCTTGCATTTGTCTTCGCTCGGCAGCTAAAGTTCTTTGTGTCCAGCAACTTCTTGCGTCTTCAAAAATCCCCCACGTATATTCGCTCTCACCGGGTGGAAGCTGAATTCTAAATTCTGTATCTAATGCACATTGTTGAGCCGCGTAATGTTCTGGTGTAAGCCCTTTTTTATCAGCAGCATATATATCTGCGCCTGATGCAAGTAACGGCACTATGATCTCATTTGGCTTATTATTAAGAATCGCCAGGTGCAGTGGAGTTAAGCCCTCGCTATTTTTTGCATTAACGCCACTTGGATTGGCTTTTAACGCAGTTTCTAATTGAAAAGCTTCCTTTTTATATTGCGAATCTAAAGAACGATCCAGCCTCAATGCCGCCCCGTACTTGTTCCAATGCTGTAAAGACCAACCACGAAGGTAGTTGGCCAAAGCTGCTTTCACGTTTTCGCTTATCGAACTGAAGGATAGAAGATCCAGATTTTCAGGCCCAATTTTTTGACGTAACTCTTCAAGAAGCAGCAAAAGCTCTTTCTCTTCAAGCGTCGTCGAAGAAACGGCTTTAAAAATAGGAGTATCATCAACTTCATCACCACACACGTTTAGCGCAAAACCTAAAAGTAACGCTAACGCTAATACATTCTTCATATTACAAATCCTCGATGCAACTTATTATTTTTTTAAATGTCTTTTATAATACTATTTCTAGCATATTTATTTTGTAATTGTCAATTGAATTGAAATCGTTCCAGTCCCAAAAGCGCTAGGACTTTGACACTTAAATGAAAAATGCTCAGGGAAAGAAACTGTTATTCTAGGTTTGAATACACATTTTGGACATCTTCTAGCTCTTCAACAGCTTCGAGAAATTCAATAGCGCGGGCTTCTTCATCTTCTTTTAAAGCCATGGTTGTTCGCGGTACAAGCTCGATCTCAGCTTCGAGAACCTTTAGACCAAAAGCTTCTAATGCTTGTTTTACGTCTTGCAAGATACGCGGATTACAGGTGATAACGCATCCGTCATCTTCACAATCTATGTCGCGTACATCATATGAAAGTAATGCTTCCATAAGCTGTTCTTCAGATACTTTTGAATCCTCAGCGGTGCGTATGACACCCAATCGATCAAACATCCAGCCCACCGTTCCCGATTCTCCAAGGCTTCCGCCTTTGCGGGAGAATACATGACGGATTTCTCCGATTGCTTTATTTTTGTTATCAGTCAGGACTTCAACAATGACGGCTATTCCACCTGGACCGTATCCTTCATAAGCGTAAGCCTCGTACTGTACACCGGGAAGCTCACCGGTCCCTTTTTTAATAGCGCGGTTCGCATTTTCTGCTGGCATATTAACATCTCGGGCTTTTTCTAAAAGAAACCTTAGCCTTGGATTTCCCGCAGGATCGCCGCCTCCAGTACGCGCAGCAACGGTAATTTCCTTAATAAGCTTTGTAAAGCTTTTTGAGCGCTTTGCATCCGCAATCGCTTTTTTATGTTTTATTGATTTCCATTTTGAATGTCCGGCCATGAAACTAATCCTTATATATGCTGTTGGCCCTGATACCTTTTTTTAAGCTGCACTAGAGACTTTGCTGGAATTTGACGCCCTCGTGACGTTTTTTCGAGATATCCTTTTCGTAAAAGGAAAGGCTCATAGACCTCTTCAAGCGTCGAGCTATCTTCTCCAACAATTGAAGCCAAAGTTTCTACACCTACAGGACCACCTCCAAAAAGGTCTACGATCGTTTTTAGTATAGCGTGATCAAGAACGGTCAAACCATCCTCGTCTATACCAAGAAGATGTAATGCCTCTTGCACAAGTCCTACGGTAATAACGGATGCATTTTGGACTTGTGCAACATCGCGCACACGTCGTAAAATCTTCTTAGCCGTCCGGGGAGTGCCACGCGCACAAGAAGCAATAATGTAAGCACCCTCTGAGTCAATTTTAAACCCAAGAAATCTTGCAGACTGCTCAACTATCTGCGAAAGTTCAGATTCCTTATAAAAATCTAAGCGTTCGGTAATCCCAAAGCGCGTGCGTAAAGGGGCTGAAAGCAAAGCCGGTCTTGTAGTGGCACCTATGAGGGTAAAGGGATTAATTGGCAATGTAATTGATTGCGCACCAGGACCTTGGCCAAGAATTACGTCGACCTTGTACTGCTCCATGGCGCTATAAAGCACTTCTTCAACAGCAATGGGAAGCCGATGGATTTCATCAATAAAAAGAATCCCGCGTTCAGGAAGTGACGTCAAAAGCGAAACTAAGTCACCTGTTCGCTCAAGCATAGGACCGCTACAGATTTTAAGCTCCACGCCCATGACTTGGGCCATAATAGTAGCAAGGGTTGTTTTACCAAGTCCAGGTGGCCCAAAAAGAAGAAGATGATCAAGAGCTTCGTTACGCAAACACGCGGCAGCCGTGTAGATAGCAAGCTTATGCTTCAATTCAGCCTGCCCTAAATAATCGTCAAAAGTTTTGGGCTGAAAATCAAGTGAGCGTTCTTCTTTTGGCTCTATAGTGTTTAGCAAAGAAAATGGTGAAATTACTTTCATGCTTTCTTGTTTATAATAAAAGTATAGCTGATAGTATAGCACACTCCTACAAAAAGACTCGTGATCAGTGAGTTATAAGAAAACGACGCATCATGATGCTTTGTATAATACCCAAGCTTATATAGCTAATCCACGAATGCGTAATACCATACGTCATAAAGGGAAGCGGTATGCCAACAATTGGCAAAAGGCCTATAACCATTCCTAAATTGATAAGCGTGGAAAATGCTAATGGCAACGTCAGGCCAACAGCAAGGACTTGCGTATAAAAATTTTTTATCGTTGGAGTCAAAGCAAAAAGCCTTAAAAAAAGTAGTAAGTAAAGCAAAATGAGGCAGAGAGCTCCTAAAAATCCCCATTCTTCACAAAAGACGGAAAATATAAAATCGGTACGGCCCTCAGGTAAAAAATGTAGCTTATTTTGAGTGCCCTTCATAAAGCCCTTACCAGTAAGACCTCCTGAGCCAATAGCTATTTGTGACTGCTCGAGCTGGTAGCGTTCTTTCGTTTTATCTCCTTGCCCCAAAAAAACAAGAACGCGCTGTTGCTGATAGGGCTTTAGAAAATGCCAACCAAGAGGAGCCATAATAAGGCTTATAAAAGCACAGGCAAAGAAAAACTGCTTACTTATGCCAACAAACCACAAGAGCGTAAGAACAGAAAAGAGGATGACAAGTGCGGTGCCTAAATCAGGCTGTTTTAAGATAAGTAACATGGTTAATGCTAATGCACCAAGGATCGGTAAAAAGGTTTTTATAGAATACTCAGAAATTTTTTCGGTAGCTAGATAGTATGAAAGGAAGGGCGCAAAAAAGAGCTTTGAACACTCAGATGGCTGAAACTTAAAAATACCAAGATTAATCCACCGTTGACCACCCATAGACATGCTTCCTTTTAAGATCGTCCAGAAAAGAAGCGCTATTACGCCAAAATAGAGAAAATATCCCCATCTTTCAAATGTTTTGTAGTCCAGGTAACACGAAACTATATACAGCATTAAGCCTGTGACAACTCCAAACACCTGCTTTTTAAAAAAAAGAGACAGGGCTTCATCTGGCCGATATGTGGCGCTATAAACCGTCAAAAGTCCAATGAGAGAAAGAAGTACAATGAGAAGAAAAGTTGTCCAATCGCTGCTGCGAATATAGCGTAGATCAATCATACAAAATGGTCGGGGCGGCCAGACTCGAACTGACAACCCCTCGCTCCCAAAGCGAGTGCGCTACCAATTGCGCCACGCCCCGATATTATGCATCAATTGTACGTTTTTTTTAAAATGAGTGCAAGAACAAACTTGAGATTCCTTGGGGTGAGTAGTGGGATTTGAACCCACGACCCCCAGAGCCACAGTCTGGTGCTCTGCCAACTGAGCTATACTCACCACTACATGTGCTAAAGGCACCTCATCAGTGTATCTTTTTTTAAGATTTAAGCAAACGTTACTGTTATATAAACTCGCTTCCAGTATTGACAAAAAAGAAATATATTGAGTATAGTAATTAATACTATAAATTTATTCTCATTGCAAGGATTTCTATGATGCAAAAACAAATAAGGGTCTTGCTCTTTCTAAAGCTCTGTGTAAGCGTGTTTTTCATCTCTGGTATGGAACAATGTCCGGATGTAGAGATGCAAGAAGCATTACAATCTTTACACATTTCACAATTCCAAACAGCCATCGATGAACAAAATATTCCGCTGGTCGAGGAACTTATGCGTCAAGCGCCTTGTCTTGCTTTTGTAAGAGATCAGGTAGGGTTATATCCTTTTCAAAGAGCTCTTAGGGTGGGTAATGCTGGTTTACTTGCACTTCTCGTGCAACCTCTTAAAGGAAAAATCAACACTATCATGTGGGGCAACCAAGGCAATCCACTATCGCTTGCTATCAGGCTGCATAGACCCGATCTGGTAAACATTCTGTTGGAAAACGGAGCTTACATAGATGCGCGGGATAAAATCACCCTCGACACGCCTTTATCGATTGCGCTGGAAGAGACTCTAAAAGCTAGAGATGAAGACAAAAAAAATATGAACGCAATAGTAGCTCATTTACTACTCAGTCTCCTAAGCGGCCTGAATGTGCAACGGGAAAACGTTCGATCAGCACTTATTGCGCGATATAAAGGTTTAATGTGGCTTCACGCTATAGCAGAAGCATTTGATGACCCTATGCTCATATTAATGTTACTAAAACTGGGCCTAAATCCTAACGCGCCGGATGCTCGAGGGAATACTCCTCTACATCTTGCCGTTGCTCACACTAACACGAGGGTAATCAATACGCTTCTTGCCGATCCAAACGTAGAGGTTAATGTTGCAAATAACAGAGGAATTACTCCTCTCATGATGGCTGCACTGAATGGTGATATCGACACTATAGACAGGCTCGTTGAAAGAGGTGCCTTACTTAACTTGCATGACACAGAAGGTAGAAACGTCTTTTCTTATGCTCATCAACCAGCTGTTTTTGAACACATCCTTCGAGTAGTACCACCTTTTACACCCTTAGCCATCACTGCTGGACTTCCTCAGGTACCAAGTTTTAGTCAAGTTCAAGCTCAGCCGAGATTTGTACCACCCGAACAATTCTCAAGGATCGGATTTAACAGTTAAAAAGGAGTGTTTTAGAAAGCTTATCAGCTTGGCGAACAAGCTCCGGAAGCCGATAAGAACTACACGCAATACGAATTCTATCGCCGTTTTAAGGCTAATACGATGGCCTACAAAAACAAAGAGTGGCTTAACTTTGGTGCGCGTACGAACTACGGCACCAACAATTTCCTTTTTATACACCAGAGGAACTGTCCAGCCTGCTTGGTTACCTAAAGATGACTGATCATACGTGCCAACAAGGCACGACTTCGCACAGCCAATGGTAGTCCCATAATAACCCTAGATGAGAAGCGATCCCCAGATAACGTGGGGGTGTGCGCGGCCCGAACCGTCCACCATAACAAGATCAGGACGCTTTGTAAGCTTGTTAAAAGCCCCACAATGCTTGGCGCTTCGCGGAACGAGAGAAGTCCTGGTATATAGGGCATATGAATAGTTTCTTCATGAACCTGCTGCTCAAGTAAGCAAAGTTCTGGATAGCTCATTAACACCACCGCGCCACGGGCCTTATTGGTGACCTCGTTAATAGCCATATCTATTCCTGCAATAGAATGCACTGCATCAAAACAATCTTTCTGTATGACCAACAGAGCAAGCTGCTTTTAGAGCTCAAGGGCCTATCTAGGCTCAATATTCCAGCTATCTATCTTTGCTATAGATCGCACAGTTTACCCTTTTCAAATGGATCATAAACATTGGTTTAGAACTCGTTGGTGGTTATTAGCACGGTATCAAACCTTCATTCTATAATAAAGGCTATTGTTCAATGTTTATATACCTAGGTCCAAAACCCGGACTCATATTTTTTTTCTTCCTATTTTTTGCTTTTACCACGCCATGTCCCGAGATTGAAGGCATTGCAGAAGACTGTACTTTTGAGCAAGAGGAGAGCGAAGTTCAGGAACTTGTGCAAAAAATTATGCGCCGTAATTTAGCGACATTAACAGAAGATGAAGAAGATTGGCCAAATGAACCTTTTAGCGATTTTCTTGAGCGAATACAGCGCTATCAAGAGAATATGGGTGCAGTTAAACAAAGAAGATTAGCTTTTACTATCTTTAAAAATCATGTTGACCTTCTGCAAGAGCACCCAACATCGATACTTGACGATGTAGTAACCTGGCAAGACCTCAACTTGTTTAATAGCGCCCAAGAGGACGCAGCATGCTTTATTGATAAAATAGATCGAACCATTTGCCAAATGGGAAAACCGGTTCTTTATTTTCTTCTTACGCAGCCCACAACTGACGGCGCTATCATCAAAAAACGCCAGTCCATTATCAAAGAGCTTGTCGATGACAAGGTACTCTTCGACAAACTTGAGAATGATTTCTTGGCGCTCAAAGACGTAGAAAACAATCTCCTATCCTTTTGGACAAATGACCCATTTAGGCAAGCTATTGAACGCAATTACATAATACTTCCTCAATCCACTCTTCGTGACATTGTTAATCATAGCGAGTTGGCGCTCTTATGTAATGTCATGTTTGAGCATCAAAAGCGGATCGCGTGGTTCATTGCAAGTGGCCTTGCAACATTTATGCTTCCTCTTTATGGATTAGCTCAATTAACAAGTAAAACTCAAAGTCCACTATTTTTTGATCTATCTAAGCGATTGATAGGAACGAACAACCCTTCGCTCGCTTTTATATCAATGATCAATAACAGATTCGTACAAGCAGGGGCGGGAATGATCGGTGGATTCTATTCGAGCTTAAGCGCTGGCAATGACTTTTCGTGGATGCAAGACAATTTTACCTCAATGGGGCTCGTTCAATCGAAGCTCATTAAAATCTCTGAATTCATTAAAGCAATGCGCAGCATACGTGCAACAGTGGCCGAACATGAAGTTCTCAATAAAAATCTTACATTGATCAACCACCTTAACCTCTTTTTCGATGAAGCGAATGCCGATCACGACTTAAAAAACTTATTTTCTCTTCTTGAAACATCGACATTTGACAGCGATGCCTCATTGTTTTCCCACCAGGGCCGTATTTTGGCCGCTTACAAATGCATGCACGAACTCAAAACTCGCTTTGAAACACCATTATGTGCTCTCGGAGAGCTTGAGGCTTATTTTTCTATGGCAAAGCTCTATAAAGAGCACAGCCAGAAAAATGCACGCTTTACCTTCGTTGAACTGAAAGAAGCTCAAAACCCTGAGCTCAATATTGAGGGTTTATGGAATATTTTTGTAGGCGCGGATGATTCTATAAAAAATGCTCTCGCCTTGGGTGGCAACGTGATGGAACGTATCGCCGTCGTTACCGGCCCAAACGCTGGAGGTAAGTCAACGTTTATTAAGGCGATAGCTCTTGCTTTTATTCTTGCTCAATCGTTTGGTATTACTCCCGCAGACTTTTTTTCATTAACACCACTGTCCTTTATAGGAACGTATTTGAATATAGCTGATGATATTGCTTCAGGAAATTCGCTCTTTAAAGCACAAGTACTGCGCGTAGAAAAACTCTTAAGCCGAGCGCGCTCACTAAACTCAAATGAGTTTTGGTTTATTGCTTTTGATGAAGTATTTACGGGAACAGCAAGCAAAGAAGGCCAAGCTCTTTCTTATAGCTTGGCAAAAGACCTTAGAAACTATCTCAACAACATCTGCATAATTGCAACACATTTTCCACTTCTTACAGAGCTTTTTAAAGATAACCCTTCTTTTGCCAACTACAAGGTTTCTGCTCACATTAATCAGGATGGCTCGATCTATTATCCATTTATTATCGAACGTGGAGCATCTTTATAAAATGTGGCTATTGATATCCTTAGGTCCGAAGGATTTAAAAGCTCAATTTTAGATGAAGCCGCATCGCTCGTACACAATTATTAGAAAAATTAGAAAGGTTTTAAATGATCTCACAGAGCTATTTCGTGCTTGTTTTCTTAAGCTCTTTAATAACGCTTTCTTGCTATCCGGAAAGCACTGAAGTTTCACAGCTGGTCCAACAAAAACCGGCCGATGAAAGACTTATTGAATATCTTCATGAGCATAAGGTGCTCTATCACAAAGACTGGACAGTAGATGAAATGAAAAAAGCGCTTACAGATGCTCTTTACCATATTCAACACCTGTCGGAGGAATCCGCATGTACTCTTTTGTCAATGCTAGACGGGGATGAACACGAAGCATACGACATACGCAAGTCGCATCTTTGGTGGTCAACAGCAACGTATATCGTACCGATGATGATGGGCATTACTGCAGCCATCGTGTCCTTTAGAGGTCAGGATTTTACAATCGATAGCGAAAGCCTTAAGAACGCTGGCATTATTTCAGCACCAGCTATCTTTCTTGCTTTTTTGTTTAACTGTATCCAAAAAGATCAGTTTAATCATTTTCAGAATGAGATACTGCCTATTTCAAACGAGCTTTACGAAGAATTATTTGAGGCACTTAAGCAAAAAATACACCCAGGCGAGAGTGCTCTTTCTCTTATAGATGCTTTTGCCAAAACTAAAGTTCTCTATAAAAGAGATTGGGATAGATGCTCCGCCGAAAGAGCTCTTGCACAAGATGTGCTTCGCATCAATGCTTTGTCTAAAAGTCAAGCAAAAGCCTTACTTAAGCAGATCAAAAAAGATCAAGATGAGTCTCGAGAACTGAAAGACGACACGGTTTTTCTTGGTTTT